>CP076040.1:2400000-3600000 GCA_014529675.2 Opitutia bacterium ISCC 52 | reverse complement strand
TGGGAGTCTTACCACTTCGTTGGGGATGACACCTCTTCCATTGCCGTGAGTGACCTTGCCTCGGAAGACCACCTCATAGCCCGCATCAAGTAGTCGCTGTATCAATCCTTCTGAAGGTGTCAGTTTGTAATTTGAATTCTCGTGATTACCTACGACTCCATTTTTATAAGGCATCAGGCCGGACATCAACGCATGTCGGCTGGGGGCACAGGCTGGCGAAGCAACATACGCACGCGAGAAGGTCATGCCCTCATCCGCTAAGGATTGCATGTGAGGTGTTCTTTGCTCCTTGGAGCCATAGACGGTGGAATGATACACGCCATGATCATCAGCAATAATGGCGACGATGTTTGGTTTATCTGCAGCTAGCAGACTCTGTGTGCCGGTTATAGAGAGTATGAATGCCAGGACAGATTTTAAATAGTCACGCATGTCGTTGTGGATGGAAAAAGTTATCACGGTATAACCAGGAAATTTCTTAAAGCGCACGGAGGCAATCTTCGATGTATAAGTGAGCTGGATTAATTGTCGGAATGATTTGAGACTAAAGCGCCTCTCCATTCCGGATCTCTTTTTGGAAGCATATTAAATCCTTGTTCCTAAAATAATCTTTAGGGCTATGGCGAAGACTTGCCACGCTCGTTAAAATAGGAAAGTTTCCAGTTAAGTCGTTCTCGCTCATCATTCGCCGATCTATGTTTCAAACACGTTTTATTTGTTGCTTGTTTGCTTTGACCTTCCCACTTGGGAGTTTCGGCCAAAACTACGACCTCTTGCTGAAGGGTGGTCATGTCATTGACGCTAAAAATGACCGAAACGGTACCTTCGATGTGGCGATTCAAGGAGACCGAATTGCAGCGGTCGAAACGTCCATCCCTGAAAGCGCAGCCTCGAAAGTGGTGGATGCATCGGGTTTGTATGTGACCCCTGGATTGATTGATATACATGCTCACTTATTTTGGGGAACGTCCGAAGGGGCCTATTTGGCAGATAGTTACAGTGCTTTGCCACCGGATGGATTCACATTTCCTTATGGAGTAACGACCGCTGTCGATGCAGGGGGTCCTGGCTGGCGGAACTTCGAACTATTTAAACGCCAAACCATTGATAAATCCAAGACTCGGGTAAAAGCCTTTCTCAATATCGTCGGTGCGGGTATGCGGGGAGATCCCGACGAGCAGGATCTGAATGATATGGATCCTAAATTAGCAGCCATGATGGCGTATGAGTACCCTGAATACATCGTCGGAATTAAGTTGGCTCATTTCAAGGGCCCGGATTGGACACCGGTTAAAAAAGCGGTCGAAGCTGGCCAGTGGGTGGGCATACCAGTCATGGTTGATTTCGGGCGTGCTCAGCCAACCTTGTCCATTGAGCATCTCTTTCTGAACGAGCTCAATCGCGGAGATATCTTTACTCATTGCTTTGCGGATGCGCTGGGACGGGAATCGATTGTAGATCTTTCCGGTAAGTTGAAGCCATTTGTCATGGAGGCCATTGACCGGGGCATCATTATGGATGTGGGGCATGGCGGAGGCAGCTTTCGTTGGAACGTTGCGACCGTAGCATTGGAGCAGGGAATGCGTCCTCAGACGATCAGCACAGACCTTCACACGGGAAGTATGAATGGTCCCATGAAGAACCAGCTCAATGTGATGTCCAAGTTTCTCAATCTTGGCATGTCCCTGGAAGAAGTTATTGAGGCCTCGAGTTGGAAACCAGCAAAGGTCATTCAGATGGATGAAGAACTCGGACACCTCAGTGTCGGGGCTTTAGCGGATGTCGCAATCCTCCGAAAGCATGAAGGCAATTTTGGGTTCCTGGATGTCGCCAGGACACGT
This sequence comes from Opitutia bacterium ISCC 52, assembly GCA_014529675.2. Taxonomy (NCBI): domain Bacteria; kingdom Pseudomonadati; phylum Verrucomicrobiota; class Opitutia; species Opitutia bacterium ISCC 52. Next base: position 3,598,159 of record CP076040.1, on the reverse strand, counting down.
TTTGACGGAAAGTACAAATTGGGCTGCGAATTAACGATCTTGGGAGGTGAAGTCGTCTGGGATCTCAATGGTCTTGCCAGTCCTGCTTGGGACGAAGTTAATGTCCCTCGCTCTCCAGGACGCCCGGAAGTGCAACGCATAATTAATCCACCACAATGATAAATAAAATAATCCCCATTCTCCAAACACTACTCTTGGTCACGGCATGGCCTTTTGCTTCCTTTGCCGCAGAGAGTCTTGGTCCGGAAGCCAAGTTGAAAGAACTCGGAATTGTTCTGAATACCGCTGCGAAACCAAATGATCACTTTGTCCCGGCCGTAACTACTGGCAATCTGGTTTTCTTATCCGGGCACGGTCCCAGGAAACCAGAAGGAGGAGCTGTCCAAGGCAAAGTGGGTAAGGACCTTACCATAGAACAAGGTAAGGACGCCGCTCGCCTGACCATGATCGCATTGTTGTCTTCTCTTAAAAACGAAATCGGAAGTCTTGATCGAGTCACACGGGTTGTTAAAGTGCATGGCATGGTCAATTGTCCGACCGACTTTACTCAGCAACCCGCTGTCATAAACGGGGCGACAGCCGTATTAACTGCCATTTTCGGTGATGCCGGAAAACCAGCTCGGGCGGCTGTGGGTATGGGGTCTTTACCTAACAACATTGCCGTTGAGATTGAGATGATCGTCGAAATTGCTCCGGAGTAACTCAAGCCCATTTCATTCATGCTAAGCCGAAGGAAATTACTCAAACGCCTTTCCAGTTTACCTGTGATTGGCGGTGCAATGGCGGGGGGCGCCTTAACTGCCAAAGCTGCAGAGACCGGTCCTTCACGCGACTACTTTGGCGAACTTGGCATCAAACCCATCATCAATGCGGCAGGTGCTTATACCACCATGACGGCCAGCTTGATGCCGGAGGAAGTGCTTGATGCCTATCGGCAGACTGCGGGTTCCTATGTATCCTTAGATGACCTACACGATGCAGTAGGTGAAAATATTGCGGAGCTTGTGGGCTGTGAAGCGGCTATGGTCACGGCTGGAGCTGCCTCTGCCATGACTCTGGCTACCGCTGGGATCCTTACTGGAATAGATGAGGAAAAAGCCAAACGCATTCCGGTTGATCTAAGCGGGATGAAGAACGAGGTGATCGTTCAGAAAGCTCACATCGTGGGTTATACGCATGCCATCACCAATTGTGGTGTTGATCTCGTGGTCGTAGAAACGAAGCAAGAACTGCTCGATGCCATCAACGACCTTACAGCCATGCTATATTTTACCGATGAGCACAATCTCGATGGCCCCGTCCAACACGAAGAATTTGTAAAGATCGGGAAGGATCATGGTATTCCCACTTTCATCGACGCGGCAGCTGGGATTCCTCCTCGTGAGAATCTTTATCGATATACTAAAATGGGTTATGATCTGGTTGCCATCTCCGGGGGTAAGGCCATACGTGGTCCACAAAGCACTGGATTATTGATGGGAAGAAAAGATCTGGTCGTGGCGGCTCGTTTCAACGGTCCACCCAGTTCGGACCGGATTGGCCGAGGCATGAAAGTGAACAAGGAAGAATTGGTCGCTCTATGGATCGCGGTTGAGCGCTTTACCAAGATTGATTACGAGGCGGAATACAAAGGCTGGAAAAACCAGATCGATTGGATGGCCGAAAAGCTGTCTCCGATCAAAGGTATTGCCCTCGAGAGTTTCATTCCGAGTAGTCCCAATACCGCCCCGACCTTAATGCTTACTTTTTCTCCTGGGGCCTTTACCTTATCGGGATTCGAAGTGAGAGATGCACTCATGGAAGGCACTCCATCTGTTGCCGTTGCCCGACCGCGGGAAGACGGTTTCAATATCACTACCTGGATGCTGCAACCGGAACACCTGGAAACGGTCGTTACTCGGGTGAAGGAAGAACTGCAGAAGGCAAGGGCCTAAGGGCGCATTTACTGGGCGCGCTTCAGTGGTGACCCCTTCGAAGATATGGGCTTTATTGAGGGTCAGCTCCGGCGGATGAATGAGCGACTTGATCCTCCGAATGAAAAGTTGGCCGCGAAGCCTTAAATGGATAGTTCTCTCAAAATCGCAGAATTTTTGAATCCTCTATTCCATTGACCACTTGAAAAGCTTCATCCGGTCTTTGATGAGGAAACCATCTTTGAGTAGAACAGGCGCCGCCCAAGTGGGGCTTTCAGCAACTGTATAAACGGCAACTCTTTCATAGTCTTCTGTGTCTGTTTTGTGAACTTCTAGAGTTGCGTCGTCTTTTAGAACCAAGATGTGTCCGGGAATACTGAGGAAGGTGGCATATTCTCCCATGCGAGCTGGCCCGAGCCAGATCGTTTCACCAGTCATGGGGTTGAGGCGAAAAAATTGTCCCCGTTTGAGGTGTGATTTTCCATAGAGGCTATCGCCGTTGATGATGGCAGAGGCCATGTTGAGCGATACACCTCTTTGGTGCCAATTTTCTGTAACCGACCATTTCCCATTTTCTAATTTTGGCTCCAAGCTACGAATGCCTCGGTTTTCTCCACCGATGAGGAGGCGGCCTTGGTAGTGGACGGGAGTAGGGGAATTCTGGCTCGAACCTCGGTGAGGCATATCATAGTCCCAGAGTCGTTTCCCGGTTTGGCTTTCGATGCCTACTACGGCGTCGTGGTTCCATTCCACGATTTGGCGGATGCCTTCAAGTTCGACGAGGATGGGAGAAGCATGGCAGGCCCCGTCATTGCCTTCGGTCCAGAGTTCTTCTCCGGTAGCAACGTCGAAGGCAGCCAGAATGCCACCGCCTGCGCCCCCAAAGTGCATGATGACTTGCTCACCATCAACCAGGGGTGAGTAAGAGGCACCCCAATCGGGATAAGCGTTTCTGAATCGATCGGAATAATCTTTGCGCCACAACAGTTCACCGGAGTCTGCATCCCAGGCAGAGAAAATATTTGTAACACTCAGCGTAAAGAGTCGGCCATCGGCCCAGGTTGGATTCGAGAGTGGTCCATTCCCGTGTCTTGTGCCGAAGTGCTGTATTTGATATTTTACCGGGTAACTTTTTTGCCAGATCACTTCTCCGGATTTTAAATCTATCGCTCGCACCACTTCCTCTCCATTTTGTCGTGCCTGTTGATAGACTCGGTCCTCGACTACGACAGGCATCCCCGAACCTTCACCGACTACCAGGCTCCAATCGCTCGTTAGCGATTGTGGCCATTCAGCTGGAGGTTTAAAGTAATCTACTTGCCCATCTCGATTGGGTCCCAACCAACCAGGCCAGTAAACCTCTGCGGCCGAGACTGATATACCGAAGGAGAGTGCAAAAAGAAACTGGAAGGCGAATTTCCACATAGCTTATTTAACGTTACACTTGCGAAGAGCGTTACATCAACGAGTTAAAATGTTGAAGCTGAGATGCGTAAATAGTCCAAAGATTATCCTGAACTCCATTTTCAATAGACGAAGGCCAGTCCAAACTTCAAGATTTTGCCATGTCCATGATCGAGGGCGTTTCGTCGGGCATGGACTTCCTTCTTGTACATCACTTGGGCGTGGAATTCATCATTGATTCGCAAATACACGTGAGGTCCCACGAGCAATTTCTCATGTCCATCGTCTTCGAATATGAAATCGGTTTCCCACTTCACATGACCGGAAGTTTTAAATAGGCGAAAGTTCAGACCGAGGTCCATGTGAGCCGAAGCTCGAAAGGGTTCTCCGTCTCCGAAGCTCCAGGCGCTAATTCCGGTAGAAAATAAATAGTTGTAGGTCTCTGTTTCGTAACCCGCCGACAATCCAGCTCCCCAGGCACCGTCGTAGACTTCGTATTCATCATCCCCTGACAGTGGTACTCTCACTTGTGGGGCCAATGTCCAGGAGCCACTGCGGCCGTCCAAATTGAAATACTTTTTAAGCGGAAGAGCGAGGGTGGCATCTCCGATTCCTTCATTCCGTTGGGTCATCATCCCGCCGTTTCCGTCCGGCAGCTCTCGACTGGCATGCATGACGAAGGGAAGTTTCGCGGTCATACGAATGGACTTGTCCCAAGTGTAAACGCCTTCGAGGTGAAGGATGTCGACGTCCTCAGAGTATCCTTCGGCAATGATCTCACTTCCCGACATCAAATCGCTTTCTCGTCGCATTTCCTGCACGAGCTGTACGCCCCAGCCATTGTCCCAACGGGGCATCTCATTAAATACCGGTTGATCCGATAACAATGCCGACGGGAGTCCCAGGGTGAGTGTGACCCCGAGGATTAGAATGAAGCGGGACTTCACGTTTGGACTAGCTGTCTGTAATCAGCGGCTTGGTCAAAAGATTGCCTTCATTAAGGCTGTAGGAGTGCACCGGATCGTAACCGGCATCTACAATGGCTTCGGTGAGAGACTCATAATTCGGGGTCTTTTCTTCTCCAATCGCCACCGTGATCAGTTGAACTTTCGTATCGAGCTCCACGCCTTTGTTGAAACGTTTCCGATCCACAAAATCTAGGCTACTGATCATCTTCCGAACACCAATAGCGCAGGACGGGCAGCATAAACCTTTGGCAAATACAACCAATGCATCCGACTCGGCGCTCAGTTTTGCCTTCGCTGCAACGACGCGAACTTCTTCTGTTGCTTCAGGACTGACTTCCATCGCTCCTGCTGAAAGATTGAACGTGGTCAGTGCGACCAGGCTGGTAACGAGTTGGATAAAGTATTTTATAGATTTCATCTTAGGGACTGGAAATATTCTGGCTCAGAATTCCAGGGTCAATGACAAAGAAGAGACTAGCCCGTCAGAATCCTGTTCCATTTTGCGTCCATTTTACGACCGGCCCATTGAATATCCTGTTTTGGGACTTTTCCAAAAAATCCTTAGTCAATTCAGTTATGTCTGTTGTCAAATTGGTGGATAAGTATACTTTTTTAATAAATGCCTCCCGAAAATTCAGAACAAGGCCATTGGTTTGCTGAGCATTTGCTGCCGCATGAGGACATGTTGCGTTCCTGGCTCAAGAGTCGCTTCCCAAGCGGATTAGATGTGAATGATGTGATTCAGGAAGCTTACTTGCGTGTTCTGAAGGCTCGAGACAAGGGGCAGATTCGTGCCCCCAAAGCCTTTCTATTTGCAACCGCGCGCAATTTTGCCCTCAACGCCTTGAGGGCTGCTGCTGTTCGAGGAGAGAATCGATATATGGAGATCGAAGATTGACTGGAGAGTTCAGCTTAATATCCGCAACGCATTCGGAGATGACGACGATATTCCAGTAGTTACCAATCCGGATGGGCAAGTGTCTGTTATCCGTATTCCCAACCCCAGAACCATTTATTTGAGTAATACGTTTAAGTTTTAGTTTGTTAAGTTTAGTCTATAAAAGCCCGGCAGTGACGTTTGACCCGTTGCTGTCGGGCTTTGTGTTTATAACCTTATCCGTTTACTTCTTTAGGGCTGGGGCTTACTCACCTCAACACGATCCCAATACAACGCCTTGTCGGCCCCATTAACTCGGGCTCGAATGATAAGCTGTAACTGCTGATGACCCGAAACATCTACTTGCTGGTGGCGGACCTGATAGGTTTCGAAGTCCTCCTCTGGATCTGATGAAAAATTTAAAGATTCGACCGTCACTGCATCGGAGTCATCCAGTTGATAAGCAATAGACAACGAGTCAGATCGGTCAAAATTTCCGATCTTGATCGCATCCATTGCGATGGAAACTTTTGAGAGATCGGCAACATCGATCTTCTCTGTTTGCCAGATCGTTTCTACATCTGCATCGCTAACTCGAAACTTGCCCTGACTTATGGCTGCGCCTCCCGGAGTAGAGCCAGCATCCAGCGTCGACCAGGCTGTGCTACCACCGTCGTGAATGACTCCGTCGGACAAGTCGAAGTCTTCGCGCCAGATCGTTTTATGATCCTCATTTATCGAAATCTTTGGCAGTGTTTGCACGGGTTCGTTCACATGTTCTCGCCCGTCTGTGAGCCAGCTTAGATTGAAGCGCACAAAATCAATTCCTTCTTGTCCTGCGTGTCCATGATTGTGTGCCAGAGCGATGTCGTAGTTGTCCATTACGACTACTGAGCTATACCCACCTGCTTCATGAATGACTCGTTTGAACGGCCAGGTCTTGCCTTCATCGTAACTGACAAAGCAGGTCAAGTCCCTGCGTTTTACCACGACTGGATTAAACGCAAAAAGGCGGTTCCCATCCGAAGTTTCCATTCGCGTGATGGATCCATGACCGGATTCCCAGATAAGATCATGAACGGTTTCCAGGCCATACCAGGATTCACCCCCGTTTTTGCTATACATAAAGTTGCGGTAGTCTGGATCCAGTCCAGGGTCCAAATCCCCGTGCGAACGGATGTTCATCAAAACGCGTCCATCGCTCAGTTCGACGATACTCACCTCATCCGAACCCTGGACTGCCGTTTCACTTACTTGCCAGGTTTCTCCATGGTCATCGCTGTACCACACCACTGAGAAATGTCGGTCTTCATGAGTCACGATGTGTCCGGGAATGAGCATGCGATGTTTGTATTTCCCTAATTTAAGTTGAATGCCGGGACCAGGATTATTGCGCCACCGTTTCCATTCGGGCCGAAGCAAACTGTCGGGGATACGGATCGGGTCGGACCAGTTATATCCATTGTCATCGGAGGTCATGTAGAAGAGTCGTTTTTCACTCTCGTTGGTGTTCATGAAGTAGAACAGCCGACCCGTCGTTTCGTCCACCACTGGGGCCGGATCCTTCCAGCCTGCGTGGTCTTCATCCAAATGCCCCCACACTGCTTCGTAAGGCCCCCAGGTGATTCCGCGATCGGTACTCCGTCGCATAAGAACATCCTTCTCACTATGGTCGCTTACCGCATAGCGCGCTTCGACAAAGGCCAACAAGTCGCCATTGGGACATTGAATCAGCCCCACATTTCTAAACCGATAAGTATTTCCCGAATGCTCACCGTTTTCAAATAGAGGACGGACCTCGTAGAGGAAGGGTTCTTGATCCTGTGCAGAAATCGGAGTTGTCACAGCGCCAATGATCGCCGTACTGATGAGTGTGAATGTAATGAGCTTCATAATGCTCAATTTAGGAAGAGAACATGCCTCAAGGCAATAACGACCGTATATTTTTCCTGACACCAGACACAAAAGTGATCAAGTTTGTGTGAGTAAATGACAAGGGGACTCTACAAAGACATTTTCGTTTTGGTTTTCAGATCCACTCTTTTATTTTTTTGGCTGAGCTTACCATCCTTGCTTAGCGCGCAGAATGAGAAGACGGATAGCCTCAATGCTACCTTGGTCAGTGGCCAAAGCATCAAGGTCGGTGGAAACCATGGTGTGGGTCCTATTGCATCCATCGGAATCAGTTCCACTCCGCTGGGCTATGCGTTCGTCTATAGTGGCGAGCGGCCAGATATCTTTGTCAGTTCTGATCGCTGGTATCCAGGCTTTCACTTGTATAAATACATGAAGGATACACCGGAAGGAGTACCGGTTTTTTCTGCACCCATCGAAGTTGAAGTACCGGAGCTTACGAAAATGGAAGACCATTTGCTTCAGGATCATGCAGTGGCCGGATATGTTTTTCAGACAGCGAATGGAGATGTCTTTGGAATCTGGGTACGGCATCAAGAAATAGTCGTCGCACGTTTTGATCGGAATGCCTTGCGCTTTGATGTTGAATCAAGAATCAAGCTGGCGGGATTACCGCGCTTGCCCCGTGCAGCCACGGCTTCCCTTGACGAGGATGGGCAAATGACCCTTTTTCTGAGCGTCTCCAACGACACCCTCTATAAACCAACCCTGGTGCACCACCGCAATGCTGCCTACCGGCCATTCGACGGGTCTGGTATCTGGATGGGCGGTATTCCTCGTGATGCCGTTTACCGGGTGGAACTTTCCTTTTCAGACCAGCCTCAGAATACGAAGGCCGTAGAAATGGTTTCCCACGAGAATGGCGGCCAATTCGGTATTAATGGAATGGCGATTTTGGAAAATAAGGGGGACCCCAGGCTGATCCTCGGCACTATGCTTGGCGGCTTGCATACGCTTTCTGGGTTTATGCCTGGAGATACCATTACGAAACGGCCGATTGTGGATCCGAATGGCATCTCGCTTCGCCATCCGGAAACCTGGACCAACGTCATTGCGTATCCATCCCGTAACCCAAACAGCATGGACATTCTGGCTTCTGGCGAAGGAGGAATGTATTATTACCAACGCTTACGGGATAATGATCTTCTCGATCGCATTTCTTTTAAGCCGATGGGAGAATTACAACAGGTTTCGGCCGAGTTGTTCGGAGGAACTCTGGTGGTTCCCAATATCGTTGATTGGAACGGAGACGGCCGGCTCGACATTGTTGCCGGAAACTCCCAGGGCTTCTTCCTGTTTTTCGAAAACGTATCCAAGACGTCACAACCTTTATTCGCTCCTCCACAACGGATTGCCGCTGCTGGAGAACTCGTGCATATCCAAGGTCAATACAGCAGCATCCAGGGCCCGGGTGAAGCACGCTGGGGTTACACCTGCCCCAATGTATACGATTGGGATGGAGACGGCCTGCTCGACATACTCATGAATGACGTCCGGGGTATGCAAACGGTGTATATAAATGTGGGTACGAAAACCGAGCCTCAACTTGCATCTGGTAAACCTTTATACCTGGAGGATCTGGATATGCATGGCAGCTGGCGTACCCGGCCTGGCATTGACTCGCTGGATGGTCGCAAGGTTTACATCACGCTCAATGATCAGGATCAGTTTCACCTCTACTATCAGGTAGATGCATTCAATCTGGAGGAAGGTGGCAAACTATTACTTGAAGATGGTTCTCCTATTCATGCCAATTTTCTTGATGCTGGTGGACGAGGTCGTACCAAGTTCGAATCCATCGACTGGGATCAAGACGGAGATTTCGATTTAATCGTGGGTACCCCGAGGCACGGCACCGTTCCCGTGGCCGATGAAAGCGGACTTCCCTGGTCGCGCAACAAAGCCGGGGCGGCGGTACTCTTCCTGGAAAACAAAGGCTCCAATCAAAAGCCTGTGTTTGCCTATCCTAAATTACTGCACCATCGCGGAAAACCTGTCCATTTGGGACAACACTCCTGCTCACCTGCAGTCGCTTTTTTCAATGGCAAGCCAGACTTAGTGGTCGGCACTGAAAAAGGACGTTTTATCTACTACCAACACGAGCACATTACCTGGGAGTAATAAATCCGGACCGCGGTGGGAACTTAATCCATTGTTTTTGGAAATCGGGATGGTTGGTTTCCGTTAGGAGCTAGGTTGCGCCAGATCATGTTTCGGTATTCGGCAATGGTGTCGTAGGCTGCCAGGCCGATGGGAGCAGAGCCGATAATGGGGCCGGGGCGTAAATTTACTTTCTTCCCCTGGGTATCAACATCGATGATTTTCTTATCGTCGATCCAGCACTGAATGTGTTCATCCACCACGCGCAATTTACAGCGGTACCAACGCTCCTTCTCAAAGGTCATTTCCACAGTCGTTTCGTTGTCATCTGCGGAACTGCCATTGATGTCCGAAATGCCAACGACCGTACCGCCCCAGCCGCCGACGATCCAAGTGATGTAGCTCTCCTTTACGGGAACAGTCAGTCCCAAGAAAAAATCATTACCGTCTGTGAAGCGCGCTTCCAGCTCGATCTCGAAGTTGGTTCTCGCTGGTGGTTCCTTGTTCCAGGTAACCCCGCTGATGTAGGATCCCCAACCGGTATTCAGAACACCATCCCACATGTAGAGATCGCCTTCATAGGCAAAGGAGGATGCTTTCCAGGGGTCGAGCTCGTTGCCTACGAGCATGTCGATTGAATCGACGACCTCAAAATCGGACTCTGAATTAATTTGTTTCGCTTTGATTCGGTCCCGATCGATTTGACGGACAGGAGTCGGTGACCCTCTTCCTGAAACATCGACGGGCTTACTTGGATCGAAGTCTAGGTTGGTGGGGGGTAGTTGTGCATTCACTTCCTTTCGCCAGGCGTCGAGTTGGGCCAATAGGTCGGCGGCTTTTTGAGGATGTGAGTTTGATAGATCGTTTTTCTCTGAGATATCTTCTTTAAGATGGTATAGTTCGATATGATCGTCGTTGAGGAAGTGGATGAGCTTCCAGTCTCGAGTGCGGATCGCAGAGTGAGGTACAGCCCCTTCGGAATGATAGTGCGGATAATGAAAGAAGACTGCGTCACGGTCGAGTTCAGCATGGGTATCGCTGAGAAGCGGAACCAGTGACTTTCCATCCAATACCTTATCTAGTTCTGTTGAAGGTTTAATATTCGCCAGATCTAACAGAGTGGGAAACACATCCACCGTAATGATCGGTTCATCTGAAATACCTGGCTTGGAAACACCAGGAGCTAGCACGATGCCAGGAACACGAACACCTCCCTCGTAGGATGAACCCTTTCCTTCTCTCAGAGGCGTGTTGTCGGTAGGACGACCGTCGCGGTCGAGACCACCGTTATCACCGGTTAGTATGATGGTGGTATGTTCATCGAGTTTCAGGTCTTTCAACTTTGCCCGGAGACGACCTATCGATTGATCCACTGCTTCCACCATGGCAGCGTATTTGGCGTCTGTGTGAGTCATGCCTGATTTGATCTGCTTTTGAAAATAGGCAGTGCGATCGGCTGGAGCTTGAATGGGCGTGTGGACGTTGTAATAGGGAAAGTAGATAAAGAAGGAATCGTCTCGCCAATTTTCTATGATGGCTAGGGCCCGGTTGGTCAGCTCATGTGTAAGGTACTCACCCTCATCGGCTCCGGGCAGATCCAGGCGGTTGGGAAGAAAGTAGCCGCCAGGGGGAACGCCCCATTGGTTGCCAGCAACATTGATGTCGAATCCATGTTCTTCTGGGTAGTAGGGGCGTGTAACTTCCAAATGCTCGGAACGCGGAGTCAGGTGCCATTTGCCGATATGAGCGGTTTTGTAGCCATGATCTCGCAGAGCCTCAGCGATCGTGGTGTGTTCATACTCTAGGCGTTGAGTCCAATCCGGAATGAGCACAGGTGTATTGTTCACGGTTTTTCCTGGAATGAAATCGGTGACGTTTGTTCGTCCAGGATACTGACCGGTCATCATGGCCGCACGGGTAGGCGAGCAGACCGTGCAAGCTGCATAAGCATTGGTGAATCGTACCCCTTCTTCGGCCAGGGCATCCATGTTGGGGGTTTCATACAGGTCGGATCCGAAAACCCCGCCGTCGGTCCATCCCCAATCGTCTACGAGTAGGACGATGAAATTTTGTCTTTCGGATTGAGCTTTGGCAGACAGCAGATTGAAGAGACAGAGTCCGATGAGGGCGTACACGTTGTTCATGCAAATTCGGGAAAGAAGTGGTGCAGTCGGCATCGTTCTAAATCCTTATCAAAAGTAGGGTTGCCACAAGGCAATTGTGATTGAGGAAAATGGCATGTGAACTTGGTCAACCGTTGAAGCTCAAATCACTTGAAAAATTACAGGTTTGTGAGTTAGTTTTACGCTGACGAAAGTCGGGATTTGATTAGAGATATTTACAGGAGGAATACTATGAAAAGACGCGAATTTATAGAGACGAGCGCTAAGGGGATTCTGGCCGCTAGTTTGATGCGCAATATGAGTCAGGCTGCTTCGATTAAGGCTGGTGGATCAGATAAGCTGGGAGCCATTCTTCCGACGCGCCCACTTGCAGGGACAGATGACGAGCTGACCCTCCTCTCAGTGGGTGGTTACCATGTTGGACTGGTAGAAGAGCGTGCCTCGCAGGCCGTGATTGAAACGGCATTGGAGGAAGGAGTTCGTTTTTTCGATACTGCGCATAGTTACCAGCAAGGTCGGGCCGAAGAGCGGTATGGCAAGTTTCTCTGCCCGAAATACCGTGAGCACGTTTTTCTGATGACCAAGTCCACGGCCAAGACAGCGGATGATTTCCAAGCTGAATTTGATTTGTCGCTCAAACGGATGAAAACCGACTATGTGGACCTGCTCTACATTCACTCACTGTCCACAATCGAAGATGTGGATATTCGGAAACGGAACGGGGTCTTCGACAAGGTCCGTGAGCTGCAGGCGCAGCGACGCGTCCGTCACCTGGGTGTCTCCTGTCATACCCACATGACGGTAGCCCGCTACTTTCTGGAAATTACCCGGGATGATCCATTCGTCTGTTGTTTTCAAACTCCCGTCAATTCGGTGGATGCTGGATCTCCTGGTAACAGCTTTACCACCCAGGTAATTCCTCAGGTCATCCGACAGGGGCTTTCACACATTGGCATGAAGTCCCTAGCTGGAGGAGCTCTCACTGGGCAAAAACTGGCAAGTCGCGATGCGAAGGTAGAGCGTTGGCCGATTCCTGGCGACATCAGCCTGGAGGAAAATTTTCAGTTCATTCTCTCTCAACCGATCACAGCTCTGGTAAGTGGCATGGAGACCCCTGACCACGTTCGGCAGAATGCCAGAATCGCCCGAGAATTTGTTAAATTATCGGATGCGGACAAGCAGAGGATTGTTGAAAAAGTGGCTGCTCTGCAATACTACGAAGATACCCGAACAGAAATCTACAAGACGGTTATTTGAGTATGGAAAAGGTTTTTTTAACTGGTGCCTCAGGTCGGATTGGCGTTCGCCTTGGCCAATTGCTGTTAAATGATGGTTTTGAAGTGATTGGGCTGGACCTTGCTCCCGCTCGGTTGGCTCACGAGCAGTACTCTCATGTGCAAACCAATTATAAGGATGGCGTGGATCTGAATGATTGCCTGCAAGGGGTAGCTTATGTGCTTCATCTGGGAGCGATGATGTCCTGGCATCCACAGGATAACCCACAGATGTTCGAGGCGAATGTTTCGGCCACGCAAAGCCTCTTGAGTGCTGCGAAGGATGTCGGAGTGGGGCGATTTGTGTTTGCCTCTTCGGGAGAAGTTTACCCAGAAACGGCTGCGAAGGTATTCCCCATTACTGAGGACATGCCCATGAACCCCACTTCATTTTATGGACTGACCAAAAAGCTGGGTGAGGAACTGGTCTCTTTTTATCAGAGGCAAGGATTGGAAACGGTGATACTGCGTTTTCCGCATACCCAATCCGCAGACGAGGTGCTGGATCCTGATAGTTTCTTTTCAGGACCGCGGTTTTTCCTTGAGAGCAAAATTAAGCAGATGGAATTTTTTGGAAACACAGTCGTGGCGGAGAAATTGGAAGCCCTTCGTGGGGATGATGGCCCAAAGATGATCATTCAGCATGGCGAGGAGGATGGATTGCCTTACCAGATGCACATCGCGGATGTAAGAGATGTGGCCCATGGTGTCTATCTTGCCATGACTCATCCGAAGGCTGCGAATGAGATCTTTAATCTCGAACCGGACGACGTGGTCGAGTTTGACAAAGCCTTACCCAGGATGGCTGAGATCACAGGATTGCCCTTGGTCAAAGCCTACATGCCCGGCAAAGCCGTTCACTACAGAACGAGCAATGCCAAGATCAAGGAGTTGCTCGGCTTCCAACCGGAACACACGTTCATGGGAATGGTGGAAGAGAATGTCAAAAAGCTGAAGGATGAAGGCTGATTTCTTTTTGTTCAGAAATCGGCGCTCTCGGCGATAGCGCCCTACCCAGAATGAATATATGCGGCTCAATTGGCAGTGTAGGATTGCCGAATAGGTTTTCAGTTTATCCTGCTTAATTGTAGCCACAGTCGTGAGACTGTGGATGGAGCGTTCAATAGTGCTGGAATTGTGAACTTTCTGAAGGAAAATCAGTAGCCCCATTTGACGGTAGAGGATTATTCGGACATGATAGAGCTATCGACCCAAGTCCAAGCATGAACACAAAATCGCGAAGCCCCGTTTACCTAATTCCCTTTCTGCTCCCGCTTGCCATCTGGATGGGGTGTATTCCAGTCGAGGAAAACGATTCAGCCATCCCTTTCGAGACCTTCACGAACTGGGAACGAGTGGAAGGCGCCAGTCCCTTGTTTACCTCACCGCCGGATCAATGGGCGGCTGCCGCCCATGCGATCGTGGTGGAAGAAACGGTGCACTATTTTTGGTCTATGCGGGATCCGAAAAACTTTTGGGATCTGCGGCATAGCTGGGCACCTAAATCTGATCTTCGGCAACTCGTTCATGATCCCGGTAATCCCATCCTGACACCTCCCGCCACGGGTATGGACAGCAAGTCTATTGAGTATCCGAATCCCTTCTTTAATCCTCACGACGGAAGGTATTATATGTATTACCTGGTCAAGGAAGATGCCCCAGGGATCGCTCCAAAGCAGACGGGGTTGTTGTTGAAAGGAGATGACTTCGGAGATTGGAAGCGTGCGCAAAGTACCCCGGTTATTGCGTCCGAGTTCCCACACGAAAAACAGGTGGCTGGGCATACGTCGACGGCCATTGTCGGGGATACGATTCACATCATTTATACGGGCATGGAAAGTTGGAAACACAATCCGACTATTTGTTACGCTACCGCTCCGGTGAGTGACCCAACGAATATTACCAAGGATCCAAACAATCCTGTTTTTGCCGGCAGTGCTGCCTGGGATTCGGAGGGTGTACGTGAAGCGGAGCTCCTTAAAGGCCCCGAGTACTTTCACATCTTTTATGGTGGGAGAGGAGAGGATCGCATTTATCAGGTCGGGCATGTGCGAACCAGAGATTTTAAGACCTTTGAGGCCAATCCCTACAATCCAATCTTCACAACAAATGAAGATCCCAATGCCTGGGACTCAGAGGGCTTGCTAACACCCCAGGTTTTCGAGCTGGGTGACTACTATTATATGCTCTATGCTGGTGTTCACGGGGAGGGCGCTTGGGCGAGTGGCCATTGCCAATCCGGCTTGGCGCGGGTGCCGAAAGAGTGATGCTGCTACCGGTTTTTAGAGACACCCCGCCAGAAGCGTGGATGTAGGCGAGAATATTTTATAGCGTTATTGGGCTTCGTCTGAGTGTGTAGGAAGGGAGCTTGCTCCCGATTTCACTATGTCAGAACAATATTTTTCGGGAGCAAGCTCCCTTCCTACATTGAAATAGATCGGAGAACCGTTCGTGTAATTCACGAGACTGGTTGTCTACAAATTACTCCTGAATACAGATCAACTCTTTGATGGTCAGTGCGTAGAGCTTTCCGTCGGCGAAGGTAATATTGGTACGATTAAAAGCGTCGCCGAGTGGGCCCAGGTCATTGATGGCTTTGATAGCTGATTCATCGAACGTCTTTGCTTCCCAATCGATCGCGTGAACCATGCCATTCATCATGGGCACATAAAGGGTATCTCCTACGGCGGTGGAAATGGCTGCAGCGACATGCCCCCAACCATTGCCGCGTGCGCGAACATCTCCGAGAAGTTTGAAGCCTCTTGAGTTGGTTACATGGTTCGTTTGGAAGGTCCAGTAGGAGGGTTCGGTAGGAACATTAAATGATTTCTCCAGAGGACCATCCAGGTCGGACTCATTCCAGACGAATCGATCGGCTTTGCCGGGCTTGCGAAGCAAGCTGGTGGGTAGTTGAAGGTATTCAACTTTTGCTGTATCCAAATTTACACGACCGAGGTAATTGCTTTGGTAATTGCGAAAGTAGTGAAACTTACCAACCAGGAGATTTGACTGGTTGCTAATCTCATAGGGACGCTCTGAAGACTTGATCGTCTCCTTGGTAGACTTCCACTTACTACCGACGCGTTTGCGCACCGAAACGTTTTTAATGATGGATGTCTTCTTGGTTACTTTCCCAGATTTTAGGTCTACCCACCAATGCTCTTCATCGTGAATGATAGGAATCATACCCTTGTAGACGGGGACTGTTTGCCGGCACTCCCAGAGGTCGATCGGAAGCTTCCAGATCTCGGATCCATCTTTTAGGTCTACCAGGGAAATCCCCAAGGGTTTTTCCGGGGGAGTGTGTCCTCCTCCACGGCCAACCACCATGACGTTCCGGCCGTCGTCGAGTTTCAGTGGTAGCGGTTGGCTACCGATGTTGGCACCACAGGTGGTCGCCCAAATCGGCTTTCCCGTTTCGATGTCAATGGCCTGCATCTGCGTCCATTCAGAAACGTGCAATTCTTCCTCTGGGTGTGGGTAACCGCCCTTTTCGTCTGGGGGCCAATTCATTTGAATATAGACCAGTTTATTGTCTACGAGGAATGGAGATCCTCGGTAAGCTGAGAGCGCTTCTCTTCTCCAGAGTCGATTGCCATAGAGATCAAACCCTTCGATGGCTCCTGCAGCGTTGAAGAAGGCGACGATGTTGCCATTGGTTACTGCGGGTAGTCCCGAAGCATCGCCAAAACTACTTCCGGTTTTTAGCAGGTGGGTGCCTTTGATTTCTTTGGTCCAAATGACGGAGCCATCTTTCGCACTGCAGCAGTAGGCAATGATGTCTTTTGAAAGTTCCGTATCCTCATGAACCGGTTTATTGATCGTGAAGAAGAGTTTGTCCTCCCAAATAGTGACCGAGCTTTGGCCTAGCTCCGGCAGCGTTTGTTTCCAGGCGATGTTTTGGTCCAGCGCTACACTCCATTGATTCGGAGCTGATGCATCCTCAATAACAAAGTTGCCATTGGGTCCGCTTGCCTGGTACCAGTTTGCCAGAAGCGAAGCGGCTGCGGTGAAGAATGTGAAAAGGATTAGGAGGTATCGTTTCATGATTTGATACAATTAGCGAATGGCTATGAGACTTTTGGTGGTTCGGAAATAGAGCGCGCCCTCTGATATAGCGGGAGTGGCGAAACAAGGTTCGCCCATGGGATTACTGGCGAGCAGATTGAATTCTGGACCGGCTTCAAGGACATGGACGGATCCACCTTCAGAGGCGCAATAAATTTTGCCGTCCGAAGCAATGAGCGAGGCTATGATCGAGGCTTTTGGTGGTAACTTTTCTACAAAGACTTCTTCTCCAGTTTTAGCATTGAGACAACGAATGGTGCTGTAGTTGCCAAGGTAGATGTAATCACCATAAACAACCGGCGTCGACATGTAGGAACCTCCTTTGAGGGTGCTCCACACCATGTCTGGGGTGGTGGGACCTTGTTTGGAAGGCGTGATGTCTCCACGGGCTTCTGGCTTTACCACGTAGACGGGTGCCTTGCCTCCATGCGCACTGACCACGTAAATCCAGTCATTCGCGATAAAAGGTGTTGGGATTGGATTGTCACCGCCATCATGAATTTTCCAGAGTTCCTCCCCGGTAAACAGATCGTAGGAAATGACCCAGGGCCAGCCATTGATGACCACTTGCGTAGTATCACCCTCTTCATGGATGAGTGGAGTTCCCCAGCTACGTTCTGAAATGTCTTTACGGGGCACGCGCCAGAGTTCCTCTCCGTCTGATAGTTTCAATGCGACCAGGAAGGGGTTGGCTGGATCGTCACAGGTGAGGACGATGTGATTCTTATGAATAGCAGGTGAACTGGCGTACCCCCAACCGATGCTGTATTTACTGATGTTGATAACGCCGAGGTCCTTGGACCACTTGAGGTTTCCATCGAGATCATAGCAGTGAAGTCCCTCGGAACCAAAAAAGGCTACGATGTTCTCACCGTCTACGGCTACACTCGTGTTGGCCTGGGTGGCTTTGACGTGGCGGGTTGCTCGAGGGGTACCTTTCCAGGCCGTTTTCCTCCAAAGTTCTTTGCCGGTCTTCTTATCATAGCAGAGCACCAGCCAGCTGTGTGTGCGTTCATCGTCTGCTGCAGTGGGTCGTCCTCCGCGACCGAGCATTAATTCCGCCTCGTTGTCCGAAACCGCCGTGCAGAGAAAAATGCGATCACCCCAGACGGTTGGACTCGAGTGGCCAAGACCCGGAACCTCACTGCGCCAAAGCACACCTTCAATGTCGCCTTGTTCGGGGTCCGCATTCCAATGGGTCGGTAGTGGGTAGCCTTCTGTAACTCCGGTTGCGCCCTGGCCTCGAAACATGGGCCAATTTTGAGATGGATCGGAAGCTTGCAGGCAGACTGATAGAAACAGGCTAAATCCGTATGGAGTAAGGCGTTTTAGAATCGTCATGACTTATTTCTTTTGCGGAAGGTTTTGGTAAACTTTGTTTCTCGTGCCGGAGTTGGCAACCGCGATATCTAAGTACCCATCGAGGTTAAGATCGCCCGTGGTTAAATTGTAGGTGCCGTCAGATGCTTCGCCGAAGTGGACGCTTCTGAATGCCTTGCCATTCCCCTGATTAAAATAAACGGCGTTTGCTTCGGATACATTTCCAACAATAATATCTATTGATCCGTCATTATTCATATCCGCTGCTGCAAGGGAATAGGTCTTTGCATCTTTGCTTCCAAAGGAATGGCTTTCGCGGATGCCTCCTGTTCCGTCATTGAGGTATACTATATTGGCTTGCCCAATGTTGCCAGCTACCCAGTCGAGATGGCCGTCTCCATCCAGATCAGCAATTGCCACCGCTCGTGTTTCATCGTGACCACTGCCGAATGGCTTTCTTTCGAATTTCAATTGTCCTTGGTTTATCAATACAACGTTCTGTTGCGAGTCGCGATTAGCGAGGGCAAGGTCCGGCAAATTATCCTGGTTCAAATCTGCCACTTCTACATCGATCGTTGAATCCCTCTGGTTGCCAAAGGTAATGGCTTCCTCAAAACGCGCTGATCCATCATTTAGGAAAAGGCGATTGGGTCGGCCTCGTGCGTTGGCCAGGATATCCACATCACCATCCAAATCCAGATCCGCTAAAGTCAGGCTGCGAATGCTTGACGGTTCTCCAAACGATCCATGGTGTTTGAAATGTCCATCGCCTTCATTGAGGAAAATGGCATTGGGAGCCGTATCATTCCCGACTGCGATATCCAGGTCGCCGTCGTTGTCGAGATCGGCCAGTTCAGTGGCGTAGGAAGTAGCGAGATCGCGACCGAGAGGGCGGGCCAGGTTGAAGCGCCCCTTTCGTTGATTGAAGAACACAAAATTCTGTTGGGGCCAATGCCGGCCATTGGCGACTGCTATATCGGGATCACCGTCACCATCCAGATCCCCAATACGCAGCGATGCACTGAGATTCTCCTCCGTTCCGAGGAACAGACGGCTATGGGTCTCAAAACGCCTCAGCTCGAGATCCTCTGCAACCAACTGTGCGATCGAGCACAAGGATAGAATAACAGCTGCTAGGGTAGAGTTAGGCATTCACGAAAGACAATCTTCAGCTAGCTAGATGGTCAAAGTGCAAATTGAATAAATCCAGCCATAGTGAGGCCTTGCATGGGCCAATGATGGATAGTCAACGGTTTACCTCGTTGCGGTTTGTTCATGGCCTGATTTAGTTGCAAGAATCGACGATTATGGATCTAAATAGATTCCACTTAGCCTAAGAACTACCCTTTGATGAAAAACATTTACTTCAATTTCTCTAAATCCCTTTCTCGCCGTACGTTTCTGAAAGGTGCAGGTGCAGCCATGGCATTACCGTGGCTCGATGCTATGACACCCGCTTTTGCGGCTTCAGTGGCTAACCAACCTCCTCGGCGCTTTGTGGCATTTACTTTGGCCTTAGGCCTTCACGGCCCGAATCTCAATCCGACGGAAGCTGGTCGTAACTATACGCCCTCGCCTTACTTGTCTGAGGTAAAGGATTTGCTCGGAGACATGACTGTCGTCACCGGTTCTTCTCACCCCGGTGTGAGTGGCGGTCACCAGGCAGAAGGCAGTATTTTGACCGGGGCACCTTACTCACGGAATGCGGCCTTTAAGAATTCGATTTCACTGGATCAATACCTTGCTAAACATCAAGGGCATCATACGCGTTTCCCATCGTTGGTTCTAGATCTCAATGGGACGACCAGTACTTCCTACACTGAATCAGGAAGTATGATCCCGGCGCAGCAATCCCCGTCGAAGGTCTTCAACCAGTTGTTTATAGCTGACACTCCCGAAGAGCAGGCGCGACAAGTTGAGCGCCTGAAGGAAGGTCGCAGTATCATGGACGTGGTCGCGTCTGACGTGAAACGCGTTGAGAAAAAACTCAGCAAAGGGGACCGGGAGAAGATGGACCAGTATTTCACTTCGGTTCGGAATTTTGAAAAACGCTTGGGTGAAGCAGAGGATTGGGCAGCTAAGCCCAAACCCCAAGTCAATGCTCAAGCACCGGTCGACATTGAGAATGCCGATGCCATTACCGACCGCAAAAAACTGATGATGGATGTCGTCCTTCTGGCGCTACAGACGGATTCCACTCGTTTTATCACCGTGCATTTGAATGGGGAAGGCGGGGCCGTCCCTCTCGAAGGTGTGGCCGAGGGCTACCATAGTCTTAGCCACCATGGTCTTGATGAAGATAAGCTGGACCAATTGACGACCGTAGAAACCGAATTGGTGCGGAAGTGGGGAGACTTTGTTAGGGGGCTTAAAGGGGCTGAAGAATCTAACAGCTCACTGTTGGACTCCACCAGTGTGCTTATGACCTCCAACCTCGGCAACGGTAGTTCCCACGATAACCGCAATATGCCGGTTGTGCTGGCAGGTGGTGGATTTAAGCACGGTCAACATTTGGCATTTGATAAAGAAAACAATTACCCCTTGCCGAACATGTTCCTGAGCATTTTGCATCGCCATGGTATACACGACGACAAGTTTGCTACCAGCACGGGCACTATGACTGGCCTGGAAATGGTCTAGCTGTTGTGTTCTGTAATCAGTAAGCTGTAATCAGTTTTTAAATACGTTGCTTGTGGACTTTCGAAAAAAGAATTGCGGCGGATCGAGACGGTCTCGCTCTACCATTTTTGAACTGTTGATTAAGGTAGGGCTCGATCGCCGTTTCGAGCGAAGCGACACCAACACGAGCCATCTCAGAAGTGTAGGTTATACGCTTTTGTTGGCGATCGGTATTCAATACCAATCAAATGCCTCAACACCGGCAGAGCTACCCACATCCATCCGGGAGTTTTTCGACCTCAATTGCTATGAGTGTCACAACAGCGTAGACAAAAAGGGCGAACTCGATCTGGAGTCTTTGACTTTTGATCCCACGAATCACTCGACCTTAGACCTCTGGGCGTTTGTGCATGACCGCGTTCGGGACGGAGAGATGCCACCTCCTGAAGATTCCTTGGTGGAGCCGGAAGAGCGACAAGACTTTCTGCGTGAGTTTGAAAAGGTCCTTCACGACGTGTCTCGCGAGCAGATTGTCGCTGAAGGTCGGGTTAAATCTAGGCGCCTCAATCGTATCGAATATGAGAATACGATCCAGGATCTGTTAGGTGTTAAGATTCCTCTGCAGGAAATACTTCCAGAGGACATGACGATCGATGGCTTTGGCAATATAGCCGAGGGACAATCCGTTTCCTATCATTTGCTTCAAAAGTATCTGGAAGTGGTAGACTTGATGCTGGATGAATCGTTCGATCGGGCCGTGGAGCCTCCGCCTGTTGCTAAGGAACCATTGTCAAAGCACCTGCGACTGACCGAGGTGGACCCCTTTGCGAGATCAAAATTGCCAACGATCTTTTTCTATGAGGGATATAAGTGTTTCCTCACCGGTGAAAAAAAGACATATCGCTATGAGAATGGTCAGTTTGTGGATGCGATTCTGGATCTGGACCTACAGGGTACCCTTGAAAAGAATGCGGAAATTGAAGAATTGCTGACCAAAGGGCCTTACAAACGGATTTATCCAGCCAATGAATTGGGAGTCGGGCCGGAGCGAAATGATCCGAACGAACGCCAGGGAATCCATAAAGATGGGTTCGTATATAGTTATCCAACGACTTTTGGTTTTCATGGACGCATGGCAGGAACCCGGGTTCCCTCAACCGGTTGGTACCGAATAACCGTGCGGGCAAAGGCTCACAACCCACCGGAAGGAAGGAATGTCTGGGGACGGATTTACACCGGCATCCTTCGAGCCAAGGCACCGGCGGTTTATTGGGTCGGAAAATTTGAAGCTACTGACGAACTGCAGGATTTCACCTATGACGCCTGGATTCGAAAGGATCACATCATTGGCGTTCAGCCGATTGATAAGACCATCGAGTGGCAATCGTCTAAAAAGATGGCTAGTACGGCTATTATTGATGATGGCTCTACTGGAATAGCCACCCAGAGTATGGTGGTTGAACGGATACATCCAGGGCTCGAAACACCCGAGCTGAGAAAGCGCCTGTTTGGCAAACTCAAGGTTCGGGACGGCGAGTTGCTGAGCCGGAGGCCTGAGTCAGATCTAAAGCGACTGATGACCGAATTCGCTGAGCGTGCCTTTCGTCGTCCCGTGAGCAACTATGAGCTAGAGCCATACTACGCTTTTGCAAAGGATGCACTGGACTCGAACGGTTCATTGCTGAAAGCCCTGAAGGCCGGGTATCGCTCGATTCTTTCTTCTCATCGTTTTGTCCATTTCTCCGAAGATCCGGGACAATTGGATAATTACAATATTGCAACGCGTCTCAGCTATTTTTTGTGGAGCAGTCCGCCGGATGATGAGCTGCTGGAGCAAGCGAAAAGGAAGCGTTTGTCACGTCCCCGGTACCTGGCTGCCCAAGTGGAACGCATGCTGAACGACCCGAAAGCCGATGTCTTTGTAAAGAACTTCACCGATAGTTGGCTCGAACTGCGTGACATCAATTTCACCATTCCCGATGCTAAGCTGTATCCAGAATTTGATAACATTCTGGTACATTCCATGTTGGACGAGACGCGGGCGTTCGTGAAACACATGATAGATGAGAACCTCAGCGTGACGAACGTGATCGATTCGGATTTTGCGATGTTGAACGAACGGTTGGCCAAGCATTATGGTATCGAATTTGGCAAGGATACCGGGCTACGCAAAGTAGCACTCAGTGAAGAGGACCACCGTGGTGGCATCATAACTCAAGCCAGCGTGCTCAAGGTGACGGCGAACGGCACAACGACCTCTCCAATCGTTCGTGGAGTATGGTTGCTGGAACGTATTCTGGGAAAACATGTGCCTCCTCCTCCCGATCAAGTGCCGGCTGTTGAGCCTGATATTCGAGGGGCGGTTTCTATTCGTGACCAGTTAGATAAACACCGGAATACGCCATCGTGTATTTCCTGCCACCAGATGATTGATCCTCCGGGATTTGCCTTGGAAAGCTACGATGTGATTGGCGGCTGGAGAGAAAACTACCGCGCTATTCACGATAAAGGTTCCTGGGCAGACGGCCCCGTTGTGGATGCCAGTTATCACATGCAGGATGGGCGGCCATTTGAGAACGTGGTTGGTTTCAAAAAACTTGCTTTAGAGGACACCGAGCAAATTGCCCGTAACCTGGTAAACCAGGTTGCCATGTATGCCACTGGAGCCGAAATCGAGTTTGCTGACCGTCGGGAAATTGACCAGATCGTCGAAGCGTTAGCGGATGATGGTTATGGATTCCGCTCTCTGATTCATGCAGTGACGCAGAGCGATATCTTCTTATCTAAGTAAGAAGTGAACTCAGTATTGAGCTTGTGTCGTTGTTGAACTACTATTTTAAACCTGTGGTAGGTGTCCGTATGTTTTCATGATTGCTCTATAAGCAACTTTTATTTTATATGCCAAACAAAGCATGAAATTAGTATCATGTAATTTGATTCAGATTAACCCAGCCTAGATTTAATGTGAGCGATACAACAACGGGAATCCAAGTAAACAGCCACTCGGGCTGGACGTTCTTAACTAATCATACCCATGTTCTTGTGTGTTTAAGGAGAGATCCATCGACCACAGTTCGCATCCTAGCACTTCAAGTCGGGATTACCGAGCGATCGGTCCAGCGGATTCTTTCCGACCTTGAAGGCTTAGGTGTTGTTAGCCGAACTAAAGAGGGTCGAAGAAATCGTTACGATCTTAACGAGTCATTCCTGCTAAGGCATCCATTGGAAGCGAATCATACTCTGAAAGAGCTTTTGAAGGCTGTATCGTAGGTTCCTTTCTCAGGTAGAAATCGAGTCGGGAGTCTCATTCAGTGTATGATGGATCTTGATTGAAGGGAAGGTCTGGTTTATCCGATCCCTATATAAATTGACAGCGGATGACCTGAAGATAGTCATAGGTAAATGAGGGTTTTCATGTTCAGTCTATATCCACTTCTTTTTGTTATCGGATGCTCCACTCCAGTTGAAAATCTGAAGGTGTCACTGTCGCATGGCCAAGATGAAACGGCTGGAGATGACATGCCATGTTATATCGTTACTACTGCTTCTGCTACCTTCTACCTGGAGAAGAACGGTGGTGGGTTATCGAGCATGATTGATGCGGATGGTGTCGATTGGCTGGGGTTTCACGATGAAGAAGGGTCTGGCTGGAAAGGCGAATATCGTGGCTTCCCCAATTCTATCCATCGTCAGGACGGTAGTTATTTTCATGCGCTCAACGCAGGAACCGAACCATCAACCTCAGTAGTCGAAATCGAGTCTGATGATCATGTCCGCATCGTATTCACTTCCGGAAATGGTAAGTGGGAGGGACGCTGGGATTTTTACCCTGATCGCTGCGATTTTACGATGAGCCAAGTAAGTCCGGGCTACAAATACTGGGTGCTCTACGAAGGAGTCCCAGGGGGAGCAATGGATGAGACAGATTTCTGGTATTCGTCCGCTGATGAAAATAAACACCTGATCGATGAGAAACAACTAGGTGATTTGCCGGGGCCTGAATGGATTGCATTTGGTGATAAGGAATTTCCTCGAATGGTCTATTTACTTCATCACGAGGACGATGAACATCCGGATGTTTATTTTAACCGGCCCTACATGACCGTGTTTGGATTTGGACGAAGTGATAAAGGAAAGTTTCTGGATACGCCTCAGACGTTCTCAATCGGATTTATAGAGTCCATTAATTACGGGAAAGTAGCAGGCACCATTCAGGACGTACTTCGCTGAGTCATGGCTAAAGGTTCTTCATTCGTTTTGCTGGTTTTATGTGGTATCTGTATTGTTAATACATTGTGCGGAAATGAGTTTGTTTGGAAATCGACCGAGGGAGTAGCAGGGCTTCATTTTAAGACTCGTGACATGGAGGGTGTGCTGGTGGGGCAGGACACGCGCGACCTTGGCAGAGGGTTTGCAAAACATGGTATTCGAGGATTACTATACAAAGGACATGATCTGAGTGCGCCTGAACCTCCTGTGGGTGGAAAGCGCAAGCACCAGGGAGTTTTAAATCTTTATCGAGTCTATTCATCCACGGATTCATTCGGCTCTCTGCGTGACGATCAGGCGCCATTAGAAAGACTTGATGATGGAGTGCGATTAACCTGGCCTGCTTCGGAGGAACGACCCGTAACCATCTCGGGCACTTGGCGAATAACCGGGCCAGCTCAAATCGATCTGCTTGTTGAAGCTACTCCAACTAACCCCATAAGCAATTTTGAGATTTTGCCGGCCGTTTATCTAGCTGTGCATATGGGGAAATTTATATACCTGGATGGAGACAGTGGCCCGATGATTCATGCACTGCATCCAAACAAGGAATGGGGTGATCCATTGAATTATGCCTTTTACCCGCTTGGAGAGAAGGCGAGAGCATCCCAGGAAAATTCTGGGCGCATTCATTCTGACTGGAAATGGAGATCGGTAGTTCCGAACGAGCGTGCTGCGCTGCCGATTGTCTTTGCTGGGGATGACAATGTTCAGGTCGTTTTGATGGGCGAGGCGAATTCAATCAGTGCTGTCTGTGCCACTCCACTGCCCACCATCGGCACACCTGAAGATTGGAACTCCGTAGAGCAGCATAGTGCATTGTACTTCAGTGTCTTTGGACATGATGTTGAGCCGGGTCATACATACATGGCTCGCATGCGTTTGCAGATGATTGATAAACCTGCTGATGTTAAAGAAGCTCACCATCAATTGTACCAGGCATTCCTCGCTGAAACGCTTTAATCGTTTAGTCAACCTAGGTTTTAGGCTCTATCAGGAAGTAGAGACTCCATTCTTCCAGATTACTTTTGAACAGCTTCAGTAACCGTTAGCCTATGCACAATACTTGCTGCTATCTTGATAAATGTAAGTTTCTTTCCCATTGTGTTTGGAGTTCCGACTCATATTATGACCAAAGACGAACGTATCGCTCTCGTATCAATGCCTGTAGTTATCTTGATAGGTGTTGGATTTGCTGTTGCTGGAAGTGTCGGGGGTAACAAGGTATTAGGCCTGCCGCTCTTTGCCTTTGGAGTCTGTGTCGCATTCCTTATCCAGTGGGCAATGTTCATTCCATCCTATCTTGGCAAGACTGAAAAATATTATGATCTGACCGGAGGCATCACCTATCTGACGGTCATTATTATCGGGGTCGTATCTAGCCCGACCATGGATATGCGATCCCTGCTTTTAGCCGCTCTTGTTTCCATCTGGGCCATTCGATTGGCTACCTTTTTATTCAGGCGGATTCACAAGGCCGGAAAGGATGAACGGTTCGATACGATTAAATCATCCTTCTTGAGATTTTTGCTCGCATGGACTCTTCAGGGGTTGTGGGTCACATTTACCCTGGCTACTGCGTTGGCCGCCATAACAAGCCCCATCAAACAATCACTGGGATCGTTTGCTGTCGTTGGGTTAGTTTTGTGGGTAATTGGTTTTGGATTCGAAGCAATCGCCGATGCCCAAAAATCAGCCTTTAAAGCGGATCCGGCCAACCAGGGTATATTTATCCAATCTGGACTCTGGTCCAAATCCCGGCATCCCAACTATTTTGGAGAGATCGTAATCTGGATTGGAGTAGCCATCATCGCGTTCCCTGTCTTACAGGGCTGGCAGTATGCCACACTCATCTCGCCAGTCTTTGTCATGCTCCTGCTGACCAAAATCAGTGGTGTTCCCATGTTGGAGAAACGGGCGGACAAAACCTGGGGAGGTCAGCCCGAGTATGAGGACTACAAAAAACACACGCCAGTGCTGATCCCCAAGTTGTAGTAATAGATTGGTTCGATACTTGGAAGACGAGGAGCAGCATTCCGTTATTGAATAGCGGATGGGCACATCTACGATGCGACCATGATGATGTCCCGCTTAGCTTTAGTTTTTGCCCTCATTTGTGGCTGTGCTTCTATTTCAGGTTGTAGCAAACAAGACAGCCTTCCAATCGTGGATACGCACATTCACCTTTACGATACCACACGTGCTGAGGGAGTTGATTGGCCAGTGGAATCGGACACCGCTCTCTACCGCCCGATTCTTCCTCCCGACTTTGCTAAAGTATGTGATGAGAATGGTATCACAGCTACTTTCATTGTCGAGGCCAGTTCCAGATTGGAAGACAATCAGTGGGTACTTGATTTGGTGAGGGATGAACCGGATCGCTATATTGGATTGGTCGGAAGCCTGGAAATCGGTACGGACGATTTCGCAGCTAATTTGAAACAGCTTTCACAAGACACCCGCTATGTCGGAATTCGTATGCGGGACCGACCCCGAGGAGACAACTATTTCAATGAGGCCGTTTGGCGAGACTTGAACGTCCTAGCTGAAAAGGGAAAGACTCTGGATCTCCTCATGCATAACTTTACGCTTCAGGAGGTAGATCAGATCGCTAAGAAGCTTCCTTCTTTGAAGATTCTGATCAACCACGTGGCTGGGATCAAAATTGACGGAAAACCGGTAGATCTGGATTGGGCACAGGATCTCGCTCAAGCAGCAAGCAATCCTAATGTGCACTGCAAAATATCCGGATTGTTCCAGCAGTCTCAAATGCAACCCTCTCCTGTGGATTTGGCTTTCTATAAACCGGTGCTCGATGAGCTATGGAAAGTCTTCGGCGAAGACCGTTTGATCTACGGAAGCAATTGGCCCGTCACTATGCGCGGTGGAAGTTACGGCGACTACAAAGCCGTCGTGATGGAATTCCTGGAGCCAAAAGGGGAGGCAGCCATGAAGAAGGTGCTGGCCGAGAATGCCTACGAGTTTTACGGATTGGAGTAGACAGCTACTTTTTTCGCCAGATCTTCACGTCGTCCACGTGGGCGTTATAAGGGACCAATAATCTTAGGAGGCCTTTGGTCGGGTGAGCGAATCCTTCCGACTTGAAGGAGCCGACAGCGTTCCCGTTGATGCTACAAATGAGTTCATCGTCAATGACGGTGGCACGGACCGTGTGCCATCTGTTGGTTTCGAGTGTATGGGGGAAGCTGATACTCTTACTGGCGACCATGGCCTCTTGCTTTTTAGTGAGAGTCCCTTTTGCTCGGGCATTGCGAATCGTGAGATCCATCTGGGCGGTCTTCTGATCGATGAGCTGAACGTCCTTGGTGCCGATCGTGACTTTGAAAAGATGGCCGGCCCAGACGGACTTTAATTCCATGTCCGCGAAATTCGCGGTCAGTGCATCACGTTCATCTTCGAACATGAAACGAAGACCAATGGTGCCATCCTGAAATTCGAAGGCCTGGCGGAAGGAGGTCGCGTGATTGGCCTCGGCATGGGTGTAGATGTAGACATGCCCATCCCGCAGGTCGATCTGCTTAAATCCCTTAGCGGTTTTGTCACTGCTGGTGGTCCAGTTGTTGCCAGGCTCGTCTTTTAACTCCTGGTACTCCGAGCGATCAAAGGTGTCGTGGAAAATGAGTTCCCCGTATTCGCCAGCGAGGGCGGAGGAAAGAAACAGAGAGAAGAAAAGAGTTACAATATAGGGATTCATAGAAAATAAGTTGCGGCACTGCGGGGACGCAGTGGCCCTACCTTTAAGTGCTAGAAGAGGTAGGGGATCGCGTCCTCGCGATGCCGATATCATTTTTTAAGCAGAACTATTTGGTCCCAAAAGTCTCGCTCGTAACCAGCGCAAGAAACAAATCCTGAAAACCATTTCCGTTCCTGTGGTTTTCCTTCACGATCTTCTCAATCTCGTGCCGCTCCGCATAGTTGGGAACACGTCCGGTGGCGTAGGTCAGGAGCTTCTCTGAGATGCATTGAGAAAATAGATCGATGTTGTCTACGAGCCAGGCTTTGAAGTCAGTGATATCATTGATTTGAGTTCCATCAGGAAGCACACCCGTTGAGTCGATCGGCACATCAATTTTGGGCCATAGTTCGCGCCAATTGCCCACGGGATCAAAGTTCTCAAGCATGAATCCGATGGGATCGATGAGCTTGTGGCAGGATGCGCAAGAGGTGTCTCCCATATGGGCACCCAACATTTCGCGCGGAGTGGTTGCTCCGCGAGTATCAGGTGTAAGAGCTGGCACACTTTTGGGTGGTTCGGGGGGCGGGGTTCCCATGATGTTCTCAAGAACCCAAACGCCTCTTAGCACGGCCTGGGTATCCACACCATTAGCTGTGGCGGTCAGGATTGCCGATTGGGCTAGGAGTCCGCCAAAGCGCCCGCCACGGTCCAGTGGTAATTTTCGTAAACCGTTTTCAGAATCCATGGAGGAACTGGATTCCTCGTCCCATTCTGATTGGGTGTATTGATAATTATCCTTCGCAAAGGTCGGAGTGGTGTAATGAAAATCCGGATCGATGAAATCGGTCATCGGAAGATTCTTTGTGAGGATCTCTGTAAAGAAATGTTCTACCTCTTCCTCGGCGATGGCGATTTCGGCTTCAGAGAATTCAAACTTCGGATCGGGCATGATCTCGGGCAGCAACTTGGTGTCGAGCCACTGGCCAGTGAAACTCTGGACCATGGCGTTGCCCGGTTCCTTGGGCATGAGGCGAATGGCTTCTGCCCGCAGAGTTTCAGGATCTGACAACTTTCCGGTCTTGGCCAGTTTGAGTAGTTTTTGGTCAGGAGGTGCCTGGGTTAGAAAATAGGATAGACGGCTAGCCAAGTCATAATCATCCAGCTCATCCGGGCTAGCTAACCGATACAGAAAGCGAGGAGAGATTAGAATATTTCGCACGAGCAAATGCATGGTATCGTCAAAGGAATTACCTGCTTCCCAGTGACGCTTCGCAATCCCCAGGTACGTATCGATACTCTGTTGATCCACCGGTCGGCGAAAAGCCTTTGGCAAGAACCTTGTAAGCATGTCTCGTGTAAACGCTTCATCAGACTGGCCAGGTTTGCGTGTTCCGACAAATTGCTTTTGTAGCTTTTGAGCCAACATTTCGCGTGGCCCATCGACCATTTTTAAAGGACCTTCGATGGTTGCGCTATGAAACTCTATGGCTGGACCATTCGTGAAGTAGTAGTGGCACAGTATGTCGGCGAAATTAAACATACCGGTGTTGGAGTCGGCGAGTTCCAGAAATTTGACCGTGAGAGGATCGTCCATGGTCGCGCGACTCATATCGAGGTCTGGATCCTCGAGTGCTTTGGAGAGGAACTCCCATCCACTGCGTCCACGAATAACGGATGTGCGAATCTTGCTGAAATCGCCGTTCGGAAAGACGGTGTGCTGCCAGGCAGCTAACCAACGCTTATCTTTTTCAAACCATTCGCGCATGTGGTTGGCGAATTTGGAATAGTCGTGGGCCATGTCCGCATTCATCCAGCGAAAGAGCAATGTCTGACCTTCGTAGAGCTCTGCTTCGAAGGTAATGGTTGTGGGTTCCGTTGAGGGAACATCAATGACTTTGAGCAGGCGAAAGACATCTGCGCGGGAGCGATCACTGGCACTGAGCTCACGAGCACGGATTTCCAGCTTCATCGGGCCTCCCCAGGTCGGCTTATGCTTGGCTGCGCTCACCGTGACTCGGTAAGTCCCGGATGACATAATTTCCATGCGGCTGGGCCAGGAGCAGCTGCGAAAAATTTCGTGCCCACGCGAAACGAGCAATAAGGCATCGTCTACCACTTTACCGGCGGAGAAACTGAGCACCATATCATTGGGACCGGCGGTCCGTGTCGTAGGGGGCGGTGCCTTGCGGGCGGGTGGGTAAATAGTATCTGCAATCTGCCCAGCTACTTTGGTGTAGGCTTCCATGAGGGGCGGGGAAAGGACCAGGCCTTCACCCACGTTGTTGAAACCGTGGTATTCAGAGTCTTTGGGAAATCCTAGGGGAAGTTCGTAGTCGGGTAGGTCAAAAAGATCCCTGATAGTCGAGCGGTATTCTTCTGCACTGAGCCTTCGGGGTAAGGTGCCGCCGATAGGAGTATGGTGCAGTAGCTTTTCATCTAACCAGGTGAGCATTTGGATGCGCTCTTCCTTCGTAGGCTGATCTTCATCCTCTGGTGGCATGAGGCCATCTTTAACCATTCGAAGCGCACCTTCCCACAGGTCTCGTTGCTCTCTGTCGTTCCAGTCGACCGAGTAGTGGTCAAGGTTGAGATCCCCCTTCATTTCCACTTCGTCATGGCAATTCAGGCAGTAGTTAGAAAGGATGTTGTAATGCGTATCCGAAATAGGGGTACTTTCGTTTGCGCTCAGGGTTACGGCCGCTGAAGTTCCAATCAGCAGACTTATCAAGCTCTTCGATTTCATTAGCTGAAGAGGTGATTCAGATTGCGATTGGCGTTGGAGAACTCATTGGTCTCAACTCCTAGTCGTTGCATCAAAGTGATATATAGGTCACCCAATAGTGGCGCATCTGGTTTGGCAGAATCGATCGCAATGTGGCTGCCATGATTAAATCCACCGCCTGCTACCATGGTTGGAAGATTGGCGTTGGAGTGACGGCTGGCATCACCCATGCCGGTACCGACCAGGATAATGGTTTCGTCTAGTAAAGATTTTCCATCGGGGCGTTTCTTCTCCTTCAGCTGGTCGAGGAATCCGCTTAGGCAATGCATGTGAGTAGATTCGATCGATACCAGGTCACGGATCATCTCCGGATCGTTTCCGTGGTGAGATAGACCGTGGTATCCTGAACGGAGTGGTTGCCCATCGAAAGAAAAGACCTGTCCGAGCCCGTCGATGAAGAAAGAAAGCACTCGGCTTGAGTCGGTCTCGATCGCCAGGGCCATGAGGTCATACATCAATACCTCGGCCTCCATGAGGAGGTTGGGTGTGATGGGATCAGAATCGGGTAACTTGTAATCGGTAGTCGGGAGGGGATCGTTGATCTGTGAGATCTGGCGTTCCATTCGTTTTTCCACTGAGCGCATGGAATCGAAATACTCTTCCAGTTTTTCCCCATCGTTTTTAGGGACGGCCTTCTGTAGGCGCATGGCATCCTCCAGAACAAGGTCGAGAGAACTCTTCCCGCTACGCAGCATGTATTCCATGCGAGCCTTATCGGCTTCTGACATGAATAGCTCTTTATAGAACACGCTCGGGCGTTGAGTCATTGGTAAGCCGATACCCTGTTTCGTGAAACTCATGTTCTTGCTGCCTTCGCCGGTGCCCGCAGTCAGCTGCACAGAGGGAAAGCGCGACTTCTGGCCAATCTGATCAGCCACGATTTGGTCCATTGAGTAGGCCTTCGGAGTGTTTCCGCAAAGAAAGTTACTCCAGGCGCCATGACCATTGGGAGCCCGGTGATCCAGGCCGGAGAAGACCGTAAAGTCGTCCTGGTGGCCTGCCAGCGGTGCCAGGGTGGGCGGTAAGTTATAGCCTTTACCGACTTCTTTCGGGAAAAAGGCATTCTGGTGCCAGCCGAGGTAGGCCCCGATGGAAACCAGGTTTTTAGCGCCCTTGGTGGTAGCAGCAGCTTTTGTGAGCGGTGCAGCAATAGATTCAAGGGATGGCAGGGCGATCATGGCGCCTGCTGCGCGTAGAAATTGTCGTCGACCAATGGTATGGTGACCAAAACGGTTGGGCTTTGTGGTCATTGTAGTTCTTAGGTTATGTAGATACATTCGATTAAGGTCCTACCACATTTAGGTACCGCATGCCAGCTGGAAAAGGCAAGCTGGGGTCGACCGTTGACCTCGATAAATAGTGGGGTTTTTTGACAATTTTGTTACAAGCTTTGGAGCCTACCCAGAGACGCAGTAAAAAGTTGGGATTTAATGGATTCTAATCGTTGAAGGCTACGAACAGGTGCCCATGGCCAATTTCTCGGCTGTGATTACAGCCGACCAGATAGATAAACTGGTGGAGTATCTGAAAGGGCTTTAGCGCTTTTCACCTTGTGGGCCCTAGGTCGGTTTTCAAATCTCTCTGGAAAGATTGGATATGTTCCTTGTCGGGAGGAGTTGTGTATTTACTGACGATGGCAAAGACAATCGAGTTTACTACGATACCGATAAAGCCGATGTCGAAGAGTTTGCCTAATGTTCCGGTGATGCTGCCAAAGGTGTTTCCGAATCCTTCTCCAAAGAGCAGAGTGGGGAATGGGGTGAAAATAAAGACCACCACGATACCACTGATGATACCCCAGATGGCTCCGGTTTGAGTACCTTTCCGAAGGAAGAGGACGTCGATTGCCAAGGGTAGCAACTGCCCCGAGAAAGCGATGGCTACGAACATCAGCTGAGCAATGAGCGCAAGCGGTTGGAAATCAGGATTGTCTTCGCCGACACTTACCAGCCAAAGAGCTAACAATGTGGCCACAACAATAACTCCTCGACCGAACCAGGTCTTTTCCCGATCACTTGCTTTCGGGCGAACGTATTTATCATAGACGTCTCGGGTGAGGACAGCACTCAAGGCATGCAGGTTACTGTCTGCAGTCGACATGGAAGCGGCCATGATGGCGACCATGATTACCGAAACAACCACTCCGCCAATTCCGACTCCGAGTAAGAGCGGTATGTGCTCTTGAAGCATTGCGACCACTGCTTGATCAAACTCCGATGCAGAGGAACCGACTGCCGGGTGGGGCATCAAGGTTCCGGTTTCTGCCGAGGGAG
Organism: Opitutia bacterium ISCC 52; assembly: GCA_014529675.2. Taxonomy (NCBI): domain Bacteria; kingdom Pseudomonadati; phylum Verrucomicrobiota; class Opitutia; species Opitutia bacterium ISCC 52. Next base: position 3,564,558 of record CP076040.1, on the reverse strand, counting down.
GATACAGGACGCGCGCACCCAGTCCTACGAGCATGACACCAACCAGGAAGCCGGCCGGCAATACGACGGCAAAGATCAGGGCACTTTGCTTCAGTGTTTTCGTCGAACGAGCTGCGTAATATCGCATCCATTGACCGGGCTGGATCATGGTTCCAAGGGAGGCAAATATACAGATCGTCATCAGTTTCCACGGGGTCCAGCCTCCGGAGGTCCCGGGCAACGAACGAGCATCGCTTGGAAGGTCAGCCAGTTGCTGAAAGAAGGATGAAGGTCCACCCATAGCCATAACGGTAGCGATACCTGCAATCATCATGCCCGACAACAAGAGGATTCCTTGCACCACGTCGGTCCAGGCAACGGAACGCATACCGCCAATGAGAACATAGAACATGGTCAGGATGGATAGTGCAATCGTTCCAGCTTCAAAGATACTGTATTGGGTCCCAAGAAGTGTGATGGTCTCGGCATCCGGAAACATGCGCTGAGCCAGATAACCACCAGCCTTGATCTGCATGATGATGTAAGGGATCACATAGAGAAACCCGACTAATGCCACGAGTGACCTTAGCAAGGCCGAGCCACCGTAATAATCTGCTACCAAGTCCGCGGGGGTCACGTAACCACGAATGCGACCCAGTCGCCAGATTCGGGAACCCAGGATATAGATGGCGGCTCCCGATACGGGCAGGTTTAAGGCGAAAAACAGAAATGCCATACCATCCTTGTAGATGACTCCGGGGATGCCGAGCATGGCTGCACTGGAAAAGAAAGTGGCCATGATGGTCAGCACGGTTACGAGAACTCCCTGCCCTCGACCGGCCAGGTAGTAATCCTCCTCGGAAGCCGAGCTCTTCATGTATGCCACGATCCCGAAGGCCAGGAGCATGATCATGTAAAGGATGAGTACAATGATGGGTGTCATGCCCATCTCTGTGGCTGCGAAGTATGGAGTGATAGCCATCATACCGCGCTTTCCTTCCAAATGGTCTTGTATGCAATTAAAACAATTAGCCCTTCAATCGCGCACCAGAACAGAGCCCAAAGATAAAGCGCGGGTAGACCCAGAATGGTTCCGCCTTCCGCAGCGTATCCGTTGATAAGATACAGGCCAGGCCCTGGACCCATAAAGAGGGCAAAGAAAAATGCGATTAGAAGATTGCGAGAGAGCTTGGAGCGAGGTGATTTGGAGTGCTGTTGATCCATGGGGTGTGGTAGGTAACTGTAGGAGGGGCTTTACGCCCCGATTTCTCGAACGGCTTCTGTACGATCGCGGGATCAAACCGCTCCTACAGTTTTGAACAAAAGCTTAATGTAGGATTTTGTTCATCCTCAATCAAACCCTAACTCTTTTGAAAGAGACTTAGAGCCCTAAATACAAATTCCGGCCTTTGACCAACGACTCCATCTTGCGATTGGCGATGGAGCGTTTAAGCATCCAGAAACCACAATCAGGGTGAACCCAACCGATACGGCCTTCGCCGACATAGCTGGTAGCCGTTTCGATGCGCTTGGCCACTTCTTCAGGGGTTTCCACATGGTTGACCTTGATGTCGATGACTCCGATGCCGAGCTTGATGTTTGGATTCACTTCCTTGAGTGCTTCCAAATCATCCTCGGGGCGGTGGGCTAATTCAAGGACCAGGTGATCTGTGTGAAGTCCGTTTAGAAAATCGATCAGTGCTTTCCATCCACCCGCTTGAATGGATTGGCCGCCATAGTTACCAAAACAGAAGTGCACGGCTTTCTGGCCCTGGACCTTATCGAGGATGCGGTTGATTGCCTCTTGCGCGAGCGGCGCATTCTCCGGACTGCCTGGAACATTGGCTTCGTCCACCTGAACACAGGCAGCTGGCAGTTCACTCACTTGGTCAGCCAAAGCATCAGCAATGGCCAAGGTCATGTCTTCCAGATTTCCGTAATGGTTATCAAGCAGTGTGCGAGCCAGCATGTAAGGGCTGGTTAGTGTAAATTTGAGCGGGCCGTTGGCGACTGCTGCTGAACGCAAACAGGCTTCGTGCAGGTCGAGTGTGCCTTCTCCGATGGGGCCACGAACGACGCCGGCTGGCTTAAAACGAAAGGCCATTTCCTGTTTCAAGCGGAATGAACGGGCATCAGTCAGTCCAACAGAAGTATCAATACCACCCAGGCGGGAAATGAAATACTCAATCATCCCGTTGGTATCCGGATGGTTGGTATCAAAGCGGTAGAGCTCCCCGTCGGTGGGCAGATCAATGCCGTAGCGCTGCTGTGTGTGGATCACGGTTGCAGTGGCGTCTTCTACCGCCTGCTCACTCGGTAAAGCCGCCAGCCAATCAATGGGACTGTATGAACCCACGGTGGTAGTCAGGATTTCTGGTTCAGTGGGTAGATCTGTAGATTTGCTCATCGGGTAATCTAGTGTGAAGTGATTTCTGGGTTCTTTGAAAAATGATTAGGTTCGGAGAGCAATTGTCCCAAAAATGCAGCGTTTCTACAATTCACAGATCGGGTAACAAGCATTTGCGGATCGGGCAGGTGAAACGGGGCGGGGGACGAGATGCGCGGGGAGTAGCACAGGCATCTTGCCTGTGTATTGGAACATGGATGTTATTGCTTCAGGTAATTTAACAACTTAGATAAAGACCGATGCTTCAAGGGACGGGAGCCTACTTGGAAAAAAACAGGCAAGATGCCTGTTCTACTTTAGTTTAGAAATGACTCTCGTCGGTTCCAAATGGCATCTCAAGCAATTCACTCACATCCAGCCTTCCATTCTGGATGTTCAAGCGAACGAAATCCTCCTCTCGAGTGTAGAGACGGGGAAAACTAGTCAAAGCGTTTGCTTGTATCTCATCGTTGAATACAGATAAGCCGGTGAAATAATGGTGGCCATTGCGCTCGACACTTTCGATGCCCAGGGTGGCTTGGACGACCAGGTCGAGATGGTTGGCAACTGGGCCGATATTGGCCAGATCTTCTCCGCTCATGAGATATTGTTCTCTTCCTGCCTGTTGGTTTTTGAAATTGATCAAGCAACGGTTCAGAATGCCTTTAAAGACGCCTTTGCAATTTTTGTGACTGGTCCCTTTGTAGCCAAGCTCGAGGGCGCGGGGTGCAGAGTCCAGACTGGCATCGGATTCATCGATGATGATGGGGGGAGCGTATGCCCACGCTTTTAGTGCAGTACCAATGTCGTCAGTAAGTGCCAGATCCCGGTGGAAGGGTTGTTCTACAAATATGAGCTGTTTGAAGAATGACCGCATTCGTTCGGAGGTCTGTAGCTCATTCCAAAAGGTTCGGAAGGAATCTACGTCTTTAAACTGTTCGTTGCCGTCCAATGTGAAGCCGACATCATTGAGTTCCAGTTTTGCAATGAGTGCTTCGATGGCTTCCAGGCGTTCAATGTCTTTATCCAGAATACCGTTCACTTTGATCTTTAGATGCCGGACACCATAGAACTGAATACAGGCTTCGAGTGATTGGGGTAAACCATCGTTCAGGCGTTCGTCTTCTGGGATGTCATCTTCTGCCAGTGGATCAGCCATGCCCACCGTATGCCTTACGATAACGGATTTCAGGGGTGCAGATAAAAGGTCTTTCGGTTGCAGGCTAGCTAGCTCTGGGCGAAGGCTGTCCCATGCTATACCAAACGCATTTTCCTGGAGCAAGGTTGGGAAGGTGCTGTTTTGAAAACGACAAAAGGTATCGATCAAAGCTCGTTCAATTAAGGAAGTACCAAAGTGTGCGAGTAGAGAGGGAATCCCTTCCTGTTTTGCCCATGTGTCTTGTTCTCGGTAGAGCCGTTGCCATATGTTGAATACGGAATCACCGCTGATGGCCCGGGCATGCTCACCCGCTTTTTCAATGACCCTCAGCATGTCATCAATCTCTTCGAGAGGATCTTTGTCTGGTTCTTTAGTAAACCATTTTGGGGGCAAGTGATCTGCGGAAATCCCTTTCTGGCTTACTCCGTCAAAACGGGCCTCGATTCGAACAAAGAGATGAGGCACATGGGTCATGGTCGCGATGCCATATTTGAACGGCATACGGGTGGAGATATCATGCCGCACAAGGTCGACTGACAGGATTTGGATTTCCATGGAGTGATAAACTCTAAGTTATTCGTGAGCTTTACAATTCCAGGATTGGAAAACTTTTGCGGCGATCAAGTTTGGGCCGCCTGAAGGTGATGGGAGCAATCGCAGTTGCTTATACCATTTTAGAATAGAAATGACAAAATGGTGCAGCTCAATCTGGAAGCAGCGCAAGGCGCGTCTGCCGGATTGTATCCAGATACTGCCCGGCAGGCGGAACGCGGCGAGCATCCAGAAGGAGTGCATCCCCTTGGGATAGATGGCATTTTGGCGGGAGCGGCGTTCGCTGTGTTCGCCTGGGCCCAACCAAACACAGCAGCCTTCCCACTACGCCCATTGGGCTTCGAGGGACACGTGCTCATGCCAAAAAATCCATTCTGCCATTACATCATTTCTATTCTAAAGTGGTATTAGTTCTTCTATCGTAGAATCTATTGCCGTGGGTATTTCCGATCGTTGGTGGATGCAGTGGCTTTCGAAACCAAGAAAGGATGCAGCGTATTGAATTCGATTTTCAAAATCCCCGTAGCTCAGGACCAGGTGGGTGCCTAGTAAAGTATTGAGAACTGCTTTGGATGAATCTACGTGCAAGCGAATCTGGGTGTGGCATGCTGGGAGTTTGTCCCGACGTTCGGTAGTGCCGACATGGCAGACCATTTCTCTTTCATTAACACTCAACCGAACGGCGGATGCGATCAGGTTACCTGGCAGTTCGACTTCCGGTGAAACGCCCCGTCCGCTTTCATGATGGCGCATGAGTTTAAAATTCAGTTGGGCACCGCAAGCGCAAGTGGGTGCCGTGCAGTGAGCCAGATCGATGATGTTGTCGGGGTGAATGATAGGATTTCCTATCCAAACGAAATCTGCCTCCATTGCTTTAAGAAGATACAGCGTCAATCCGGCATCCAGGTCACGTTCACAGGCACCGATCTCGGTTGCCGAATCATTCAGTGCGCTCAGGGCCAGACAGCTGGTGGTGTCAATGTCACCGATCATGGCGAAGCAAGCCATGGATAATCCATCAGCTTCATTTGTACCCAACATATGCTTCATGGCCAAGGTGACTCGATTGGCTTTAATAATATCCTTATTCCCAATCCCAATCAGGCCTTTGTTTCGACCTATCCATTGTTTGGCCTCTTGCTTTGCTTCTTCTTCGCTTATCGTTTCGTAGATGCGATAGAGCTGATCTCTCTCGATCGAAATGACCTCGCATCCAACTCTTCTGCGAATGGTATCCGGTGAGCGACAACTGTTGATGACCCAAGGTTCGGTCTCTCCGATTTTTAAAAAGCGAGCATGCTTTAGACGGCTGACTCCCTGCCACGCGGTTGCGTAGTCCAGCATTTCGGCAGGTGAGTTTAACCATTGAATGGATTTCCCAGCCATTCGGCAATGGGCATAAAAGTCGGTGCTCGCTGGATGAGCGTTGGCATGCATCAGAGGTCCTGACAAATCCACTGGAAGCGCTTCTGGTAGATAGGCATTCAGCAGAGCCAGGTGTTGCCGAGATGAGCTTAGTTCCTGCATCCAAGGTTGGACGCCTCCGCTGAGTGCGATTACAATGCAAGGATCAGTGCCCGAATCAGTTGTGTGCTCTTCACTCTCAATTCGTATGACTTTCCAGCGCGTTTGATCACGAAGCTTGAAGGCTTCCTCAATCGCTTGGAACAGCTTCTGCCGATTGTCAGCGTCGGGCCAATAGACAGGAGAAGCTAAAAGTAAGACTTTCATTGGGTAGTTTGTTTCTAACTGCTTTGCCTTCATGATGTCCTCCTGGTTTTTCGTGTTAAAAAGGTGCGCTGATGTCCTCCACTTTTGTGCCTCGAACTTTTGTAAGGTGATCTTTTACTTCGCCAATGATGTCATCGATATCGCGGTAGTCATCTTCGAGTAGAAAGTCGCACCACTTGGATCCGTAGCGCACGTGGTTGATTTCATCGGACCAGTCCTGATCGGCGAAAAGTTGGCTGCGGGGATCTCCGTTTTCTTCGTACTCGATCATGCGCTTTGGCTTGCGTGGCATAAAGTAAGCCTCGAGTCCACGGGTGAGGTAAGCGACTCGGTGTAAGATAGGAAGGCCCTCTGACTCTTCAAAGAGAATCGGATTTACGCGATTCGGATCTACGCCAAGTTCTTTCAAGCGAATGGCCCCGAACTCACTGTGGCGTGCTTCGTCCCAGAAATGACGACTGAAATCTGCATAGAAGTCCCAGGGGTAATCACCATCGGATCCATCAAACAGGATACTGGCGAGCAGGGCTGCTGCGTAGAACTCATTAAAGAACACCCTGAATTGTTCGATCGTTGCCTGACGCGTATCCATCTGCTGGCGGTTTTCATAGCTGGCGAGTTCACCCACCTCGATAGCATCATCGAATACAATCGTTGAAGGGCGTTCGAATCGTGGGCCGGTAAAGACCGATGGCTTAGGATTTTCGGTTGTTTGACTGTGAATACCTCCCTGCTCATTTAGAAGGCTGGTCAAATGGGATGCCCAAGGCGATGATTCCAGATCTAGGTTCAGCGAACTGAACCATTCCATTTGCTCTTCCAGTTTGTGTTTAATTCTTAGAAGTAGACGTACCTCGTTGGCATTGCCTGAAGGATCGAGTTGTTCGATGTCAGCTGACAGTGTCTTCAATAGCGCACGGGTGACGATGCCGTAAAATCCCATCAGGAAATCTTCATCCGTGGGTGCATGAAGTGCCTCATCGAGCAGTCGTTTCAATTGTGGGCGGATGCTGGCACTTGGATTTCCTCCCCGCATTTCTTTAAGTCGAGCCAGTAGCCAGCTTACATGCTCCGAGCAGTCATACAGATGATAGGCCAACTTGTATTTGTGCTCATAGTTTCCAATGCGCAGAAACCAACCAGCCAGAATGCGAAGCCGTGCCTTTTCGACGGCTATGTAATTTCGCAAATGTTCCGCCGACTCGGCAATGTTGAGGCCACTTAGACTATTCGCCGATTCGGAATCCAAAGAAGATGTCTCAGTAGTAAGCATCCAACCAAGATACCTCATACTCCCGAGATTTTCAATTTGAGGAGCAGGCGAATTGTATTTGTAAATCGGGCAATATTTTTTATCTTATCTTAAATTATGCCCATCCAAGGTCAGATAAGCCCGGTCGAGGTACGTTTTCGTGAGTGTGGCTATGCCTTTCTGGAGAGTCACCATGAAGAGGGATTTTTTATGGATTGGCGCAGTGATTCGTTCCCCAAAGTGCTCATGTTTGTGGGTGGTGAAGGGATTTTGGAGATGGAGAATGCCAGCTTTGCTATTCGGGCACCGATGGTCTACGTGATTCCTCAAAAGCAAAAGCACCGGATTGTGGATGCCGCAGGAAAGCCACTGTCTGTCTACGGGATTTGCCTAAAGGAGCCACCATTCCCCAGCGAATCTTTGGTAGAGGCTGTTTGTGGAGCGTTTCGTATGGAAAACGATCCAAGGCGTATGCAGCGTATTGAAGAGTGGTTGCGTCAGTTGATGGCTGAAGAGCGGCAACAGCCGCGGGATTTTGAAGACGCACAACAATGTCTTATTAGCTGGATTCTCTTGGAGCTGGCTCGCGCTCCTAAGAACGAGGCTTTTCAGGTGGCTGATTCTCGGTATCGGGTGGAGACCTACATCGTTGCTTTGGAAACGGAGTTTTGGAAAAATGAAGATATGGATACGGTGGCCCGGACCCTGGGGCTCGGCCGTAGACGGTTTACTCAGCTCTTTCGCGAATTGGCTGGAGAGAGTTGGCAAAAACGTGTATCCGGTTTGCGGATGCGTTATGCGGCGGATTTATTAAAGAGTTCCAGTATCTCCATCCGGTCCATTGCCTTTGAGTGTGGTTATAAAGACCTTTCACATTTCTATCGTGTCTTTAAGCAAGCACATGGTATGAGTCCTGGTCAATTTCGAATCAATTAGCCTTACTTAACGTTTACCCCAAGTATTGTTCTCTATGAAAGCCCCACAATTATTTCTTAGTCTTCCAATGGTTTTGTTAATGCTCGCTCTGTCTGGCCGAGCTCAGGAGGCCCCGAATGTTTTATTTATCGCTGCCGATGATTTGCGGAATGAGTTGAATTGCTTAAAATCAACTGATAGGTCAATTCTTAGGTCATTTCCAGGCTCGTCATAGTGCCGGTACTCGTGGCAAACTTATCGGTCTCCAGGCCTACACGTTGTAGAGCGCTCACGAAAAGATTGGGAAGTGGGTAGTTGTTATCCTGATCAAAAGCGATGTGCTGACCGTGTTTGAAGCCGCCTCCGGCAAACAGAACGGGCATATTCTGGTTATTGTGAGAACTAGCGTTGCCAAGATTGGAAGTCATGAGGACCATGCTGTCATCGAGCAAATTGCCGTCTGCTGAAGGCGTTTCCTTCAGTTTGCGAACGAACCCACCCCAGGCTTTGACCAATTCTGTTTCAACGAGCGTCAACTGGTCGATCTTGGTTTCATCCAGACCGTGGTGACTGAGTGAGTGGTAGCCCTCTTCAACTCCTTCGATGGGAATCGCTCCCCCGTTGCCATTCAGGTGCAAGGTCATGAATCTGGTCGAGTCGGTTTGTAAGGCCAGATACATGATATCCAGCAGCAGTCTCTTTTTGCGAATGACTGCATTATTGTCGGCGATATTGATCGGCCGGGTCATATCGACTTTAGGCTTCGGGCGTCCCGCCCATGCTTCGGCCTCGGAAAGGCGGTTTTCGAAATTGCGGACGGAGGTGAAGTATTGGTCGAGTTTTTCGCGGTCGGCTTTTCCAACATCCCTTTGCAGGCGTTTCGCGTCGTCAGATACAACATCCATGATGCTACGTCCTTGTCGCAGTCGGGACTTCTGCTGTTTGATGGCTGCCGGTGTTTCAGTGACAAACAGCATGTCGAAGAGTTTCTCTACGGAATACTCTGCCGGAATCATACTACCGTTTTCGGTATAGGAGGGACTGTTGTTGGTGTCGACGTTCAGAGCCAAAGATGGATAGCGCGTATAATGTCCCAGATGTTTCGCCATGTATTGATCCACGGATATCGAGTTTCTGAATACACCATTGGGGAAGTAGGGAGCACCAGTAAGAATACTGCCTTCCGCTTTGTGTCCACCGGATACCTGCGGGTGCGAAGAACCGGTTACGATCGTCATATCGTTTTGCAGGTCCTTGATCTTATCCAGGTAAAGGGACGGGGTGTAATCGAATCCCGATTCGACGGGATTGAGGTTCGGAGCGTGAAGGCCAAGAGCGAGGCTTACACTGACGAAGCGTTTCGGTTGGGTCGCGGCGGATGAAGCTGCAAAAGCCGGAAGCATCGAGTCGAGCCAGGGAAGTGCCATGGATACCCCCGCGCCTTTGAGGAAAGTTCGGCGGGATACGTTTTTGGAGAAGCTAAAATGTACGCGTTTCATAGGTTGGGTAGCTGATGTGAATCAAAAAGTTTAGGTGTGATGTATAGCATCAGATTATTTGTTGAGAAAAATGGGGCTCTGCACCACGGCGTGGATGAGTGATCGGAAGCCGTAGCTTTCGTCTGAAATATGATGAATAATATCTTCCATGACTTCACGGTCGGCAAACTCAATACTCGCACCCGTTGAGTAGATAATACACTTCTCTACCAGATTGTGAGCAATCTTTTCCGGATGGTTTAGCAGAATGCGTTTGAATCCCTCGATGGAATGGAAGGCCGTTCCATCCGGCATTTTAAAACTCGGATCCACCACCGGACCATTTTGCCAGCGTCCTTTCTCCTCGATGGCGCGATAGTTTTCCCGCCAGCCTCCGATGACATCGTAGTTTTCCAAAGCAAATCCAGGCGGATCAATTTTCACGTGGCAGGCTGCACAATCCGGAGTGTTCCGGTGTTTGTCGAGTTGCTCGCGAATCGATTGGGCACCGCGTATGTCTGGTTCGATGGCTGGAACATTCGCCGGGGGAGGCAAGGGTTTTTGGCCCATGATTTTTTCCATCATCCAGACTCCGCGTACCACGGGAGAGGTCGTTGTGCCATTAGCCGTGACTTTGTGAACGCTCGCGTGGGTGATGATTCCACCTCGGCGATGTTCGGGCTTCAATTCGACTTTCCGGATTTCAGTTCCACTGACTCCTTCAATTCCGTAGTGGTGGGCGAGTCGTTCATTGAGCATTGTAAAATCCGAATCGACCACATGGGTGACACTTAAATTGTCACGAATCATTTCTTTCAGGAACGCGTGCGTTTCACCGACCATCGCTTCTTGCAGAATGAGATCAAACTCAGGATACAATTTAGAATCGGGAGTTGTGAAATCGATGTCCTTCAGGTTGAGCCATTGATCAGAGAAATGCTTGATGAACACCTGCGATCTCGGGTCATCGAGCAGGCGGTTTACCTGTTGTTTTAAGACCGATGGTTTGCTCAGCTTCTTTTTCTTGGCCAGACTAAGCAGCTTATCGTCTGGAAACGTGCCCCAAAGAAAGTAGCTGAGTCGTGAAGCGATACTATATTCATCGAGCTTCCCAACAGGTTCGTTGAAATACAAAAAGCGGGGTGAGCAAAGTAGAGCACGATAGCCGCTGTAGATGGCCTCTTTTAGAGGAAGTCCTTCATCGAGTGTCTCAAGTGCGAGCCCCAGATAGGGTGCTAATTCCTTTTTGGAAACGGGTCGTCGGAAAGCTTTGACGGCAAACCGTTCCATGAGTCGGGCCAAATCACGTTTTGGATTCGAACTGATCAGTTGCCGGTTTTCTACCTTGAGGTTTCCGAAAAGCTGGCGTCGAAGATCATTCGGTGTAGTGCCTTTGTAAATACGCTCCATCTCGATCCAATCCATCGCGACTTTGGGTATGCTTGGATCGGTGAAAGATTCCTCGCTGAGGCTCCCGGCACCAGGACGTTTCAGGGTATAGTCAAAGGGTCGAATCTCAAGTCTGTGGCCTTCGAGGATCCAGGCAGTGAACTCATACACCTCAGGCTCTAGGTTGGCCTGGAAACTTCCTACCCAAAACATGAGCGGTGCTTTTGCGTAACAGAAACCGCTCCTGACAGATGTCCACACACCTCTTCCTTCTGGCGGATCAATGGCACGGGCACTGACACGGATGCGGTAGTACCCGCTTTCCGGAACGGTGGTTTCATTCATGCGACCCTGGTAGTTGCCCGAATTGGAGAAGGAAACGGCCAGGTCATTCCACAACCATGGTCCTCGGTTCCGGTTAGGAAAAAACGCAATGTCAGTAGCATCCAGTTGGAGACTAAACGGGTTGGCTGGTGCCAGTGCGCGTTTGAAGGCTTCGTCCAATCCTGCATCCGCCGCTGCCAGGTAGGTTTGCAACAGGTGGTAGGACATCTGTTGCGCATCAGCTACATTATTAAACCCCTCCTGTGTGGCATCCTCGGGGATCAGCCCACTCAGCGGAATATCAACACCCAGGAGATCCTGGACCGTCTTTTCGTATTCGGCTCGATTGAGGCGGCGAGATCTTACGCGCCCCACCTCTTGCTGCTGTTTCGTGGATACCTCGTGGAGTGTTTCTCCTAAGGCCGCGATAAAGTCAGATTTCTCATCGGCTGGAGGTTGCATGTCCTCCTCGGGGGGCATCTCGCCATTCAGGACGCGGTCAAACATCAGCGTCCATCGATTCATTGAACCGAGGTCGCTTGGATCGAACTTGGCATTCTCAAGATCGAGCCCGCCTTCCTTATCGACTTCGTTGTGACAGTCGAAGCAGTTCAGGTCGATGAAGTCATAGACTGTTTCAGAAATGAGATGCTCCGATTGAGCAGAGACAACAATCGGTACGAATAGTAAACTAGTGAAAATCAGTGAGCGCATATTTAGCTCTTTGCTTTCTCGGGTTTGAGAGTTTTGTGCGGAGTTGGCTCGATCTGGCGAAGATGACTTGCCCAGTTTAGATTTATGGAATCTTTGATCGACCAAATCTTGATATCGTCGAGTTCAACTCGTCCGCCACGAAATCCGGCTACTCCGAAGCCATCCTTCTTAGAATCCAGGCTCGGATGTTTTCCGTAGAGTGTCGGGCCATGAGAAAAGCGGATCAGAACTTCGTCACCTTTAATTTCGGCTAACGCGTGGTACCAGGTTCCGGGATCCAACTTAAAGTTTGCGTTGTGATCCAATTGTACGGCTTCTCCGTTAGCCAACAACTGCGCTCCCTGTTCACTCCAATAAATACGAGCTTTGTGGTGTCCGAATTCAATAAAAGGACACAAGGGCGTTTGATCCCCTTTAAGAAAGCGGATTGAAAATTGGATGGCATACTCTTGGGGACAATATGGAATCGAGAGACGGGGCTCGAGTCCTTGGTGATGATCCTGGCTGGCTTGAAATGCTTTGGTGGAAGGTTGTCCACGCAACACTCCCTTTTCTATAGACCATCGGGTGTGCTGTCGGGGCTTCCAATTTTCTTTTTCAAGGGGTGTAGATTTTGCGAAATTGGCATCGAGCACCAACTTATCCAATTGGACCAGTTGAGGTGATAGGGATTCAGCAGTAGCTGGTTGCAAAGCAAAGCCAAACAACAAGAAGCCTAGGGTAAATCTGTATCTCATTAGGGTAGGGACGGTAGATTATCAATGAACCTAGACCTGTTTGCTCCTCTTTCGCAAGCGGTGAAATTTGTTCTTTGACGACTCATGAATAGATATTTTGTGCCTTTGTGATTCGTTTTTGTCGGTATGATTTCGTTTAAACTCACTCTGGTTTCAGGGTTTTCCTGCCCTGGATCCCTGATTCTGGCGGGTGAAACCCGTCTTGGAACGATTTCAAGCTGCCCTCAAATCTCCGGCTGGACAAATGAGATTCGATTCCCACACTGGGTAGCATGTCAGAACTACCCACTAATAATACTCCTGAAGAGACTTCTTCAAAAATTTCCCGTCGTAAGTTCGGTAAAGTGTCCGCCACCGCTGCCTCAGCGGCCTTTGGCTTTCAGTTTATTCCAAGTCACGCTTGGGGAAAATTAACTAAACCCACACTGGTTGCCATCGGTGCCGGAGGTAAAGGAAATGCCGATACCCGCGGCTGCCAAGATGCCGGCTTCGATATTATCGGACTCGTGGACGTGGTTGACTCCAAGAAGTTCGACTCTAAGGCGATGAACAATCGTCGCCTGAAGTCTGTCGCCGAAGTGCGCGATCGTTACCCGAAGGCTCAATTTTGGACCGACTACCGTGAAATGATCGCGGAGATGGAAGGCAAAGTAGACGCAGTAACCGTAACACCGCCTGACCACCATCACTTCCACGCGTCTGCGTTGGCGATGCAGGCTGGTATGCACGTCTATTGTCAGAAGCCCTTGACCCACGGCATTTGGGAAGCGCGTAAGCTAGCCGAGATTGCAGCCGAAACCGGTGTGAAAACCCAAATGGGTAACCAAGCGCACGCCGAAGACCACATGCGTCGTTGTGTGGAACTGATCCGTGCTGGAATCATCGGCAAGGTGAGAGATGTCCACATCTGGACCAACCGTCCGATTTGGTCGCAAGGATTTCAAAAGCCACCCGCGAAGCAGCCCGTTCCGGAATGGATCGATTGGAAGCAATGGGTTGGACCCGCTGCACACGTTGATTATAATGAGAACATCGCACCCTTCTCTTGGCGTGGATGGTGGGAATACGGCACCGGTGCTTTGGGTGACATGGCTTGCCACATTATGGATATGCCACACTGGGCATTGATGCCAGGTGCACCCAAGAACGTTACCGCAGAACAATCTGGTGCCACCGATATCTCTCCTCCCATTAATTCGAAGATCACTTGGGAGTTCGAACCTAATCAATACACCCATAGTCGCGGCGTTCGTTTCAATTGGTATGATGGTTACCTCGATGCCAAGTTCGATCGCAAGACATGGAAACTCGTTAAAGGCAGTGAAGAATACAATCACCCATCAGCTGAAGTTTTGGATGGTCGTCCATTTGATGACTACGGTTGCGTAATCATCGGTGAGGAAGGAAAAATGTTCTTCCACCGTCACAACGAAAACTGGGTGATTAATCCAACCACAGCCGTGGACGGATTTACCTGGCCGGCGAATTCGATTCCTCGTGCCACGAACGAAGAGAATTACGACGAGTTCTATGACGCCGTTGTAGGTAAGGTCGTTAAATGCCAATCCAACTTCGATCATGCAGGACCGTTTACTGAAACCATTCTATTAGGTGTAGTCGCTCAGCGTTCTCCGAATGAGAAGCTTCAGTGGAATGCCGAAAAGATGGAAATCAAAGGCAAGCCAGAGCTAAAGAAATACATCCAGCGCAAGTACAGTAAAGGCTGGAAGTGGAAAGCTTAGTTCTCGTTTTAAAATAAACTTTCAAAGGGCAGTCCCAATCGGGGCTGCCCTTTTTTATACCTGTGGGCGACAACTTGTTGGAAATGCTACTGGCACAGCTGTAGGAAGGGAGCTTGCTCCCGATGGAGAGTTTCAAGGGCTGTTCAAATCGGGAGCAGGATTGCCGTTTCGTACGCTAAAGCAACACGAGGTTTTTGTTTTAGGAAAAAGTAATCTGCCCTTAATTCCTGTTTCCCCAATTTTATCTGGAACAGCCCCCGACTTCATGGTCGCATGAGTTCATGTCCTTGTGGGAAAATGACGAAGAACTGTTTCAATTAGCCCGGCGCGAATTATTCACGGCCGTGGTGGGAGACGTGCTGGACAAGATGGGGCTGCTCAAACAGTTCCTACCGCCGTCTATCAAGCCGCTTGATCATTCCATGGTAGTGATCGGTCGGGCCATGACAGTGCTAGAGCAGGACCTAGATCAGCAGGAAGACGAGTCTGGCCAGAATGATTTTGGACTCATGTTCGATGCCCTGGATGGCTTGCAAGCCAACGAAGTTTATATCTGTAGTGGGGCTTCTCCTAGTTACGCTTTGTGGGGAGGTCTCATGAGTACGAGAGCTCTTAAACTCGGCGCTGTAGGAGCCGTCATGAATGGTTACTCACGCGACACCCCTGAAATTCGCGAACTTGAATTTCCTACATTTTCAATGGGAACTTATGCCCAGGACCAGGGGCCACGTGGAAGGGTGGTTGATTATCGGTCGCCGATTGATTTTAGCGGAATCCCAGTTGCCTCAGGTGACATCGTTTATGGGGATTTGGATGGCGTTCTGATTATTCCCGCAAATGCCGTTGAAGAAGCTTTTGCGAGTGCCTTGGAAAAAGCACGGGGTGAAAAGCTCGTTCGAAAGGCGCTGGAAGATGGAATGCCCGCGAAAGAAGCCTTTGAGGAATTTGGTATTATGTAACCGGATACAGTCTTGCCGCGAGGTTGAATGAGTCGATTCTCGTTTATTAGATTGAATACCCAAAAAGTTTTTATGGCCTAACACTCAACCGGTGTGCTAAAGGCTAGGGCTTACATCTTAATCATGCCTCCCGAATTTTCAGAGCAAAGCCATTGGTTTGCAGAGCACCTGCAGCCGCATGAGCCTATGCTGAGGGCCTGGTTGAAAAGCCGTTTTTCCAATTCTGTCGAAGTGGATGACATCATTCAGGAGGCGTTTGTCAAAGTCCTGAAGGCTCGGGAATCCAGTGAATTAAGATCTCCCAAGGCCTTTCTATTTGCCACAGCGCGCAACATGGCGCTCGACGTAGTGAGGCGATCAAAAATTATTCAATTCGATTCTTTACCCGAAAACGAACTTTCGGACGTCATAGATATTGGTGACTCCATTCAGGAGTCTATCGAACACACTCAGGAGTTAGAATTATTAACCAAGGCTATTCAGTCATTACCAACCCGTTGTCGGCAGATTTTTACCTTAAGAAAAGTATATTGCATGTCCCAGCCAGACATTGCCAAAGAATTGGGGCTGACGGTAAATACCGTGGCCACTCAGTTAAAAATTGGCGTCCGTAAATGCAGCGCTTTTATGCACGAGCATGCTAGAAAATGAATAACCACGATCCATCCCCTGAAAACAATCGTTCCGAGGAAGAGGTTCGAATCGACGAGGAAGCACTCGATTGGGTCATTAAACTCGACGGTAACGTCTCGCCTGAGGAGCAGGACGCATTTTTTGAATGGTTGGCGACCGATCCGCTCCAAGGAGAGTGGTTTGCCAATCACCAGCGTGAGTACAAGCAATTTGATTTCTTAGTGGAGTGGCTTCCAGAACATGCCGAACGGCCAAACCCCGATTTGTTGGCTACTCCTTTGATTCGGCGAATCTGGTTTGTGCGAGTTTCTGCCATGGCGGCCGCAGCGGTCCTATTTTTGGGAATACTTTTCTGGGCACTGCCGGACAAGGATGGATCATTTAATGGATTCCTTCCCCAAAAGGGGTTGATGGCTATGGAGTATCAGATCCATAGACTCCTGGACGGATCCATTGTTGAACTCAATAAAGGTGCTCAGATTGGCATCCGCTATTCCTCAGGAGAACGACGGATAGACCTGTTGTCGGGTGAGGCCTACTTTGAAGTAGCTAAAAATCCGAATCGGCCATTCATCGTTAGTGCGCGTGGTATTGATGTTAAGGCGGTTGGTACGGCCTTTAATGTAAAATTGGAGGAAGACTCCCTTGAGGTGATCGTTACACACGGAAAGGTGCTGATGGATTCTTCGGCGCTTGTTGCCACTAGCGACCTTGCGGACACTCTGGAGCCAGTAGAGATTAACCCAGAGTTAGAAGCTGGCCAACGGTCGCTTCTTTCATTCGTAACCGAGACGGTCCTGCCTCAGGTCGAAAAGGTTTCGGAAGAAGAAGTTGATGAGGAGTTGGCCTGGAAGCACCAGGTTCTGGAGTTTGTTGAGAGACCGTTATCAGAAATTGTAGCTGAGTTTAATCACTATAATACGCGGCAAATATCCATCGAAGATCAGGAATTGATGGATGTGGCGATCACTGCCACATTTCGTTCCTATAATCTCGACGGATTTGTTCGCCTGCTCGAATTGATGGTGCCTGTGAAGGCCACTGTGGAAAGTGATGAGTCAATCACCCTGGTCCAACGTTCAAGCGCTCAGTAAGGCAACTTAAGCCCGAAAATTCTATTCCTTACAACTCATTCTCCGTAGAATTGTGACGTCAAGGTTGACCCCCGGAAAATAAAATTTCATTTTCTTCAACAGTTTTTCACCTGAATTGAAAAACGGATCGTCTCTGGAGCAGTAGACTGTTGCTCCATGACTACAAATGAACCGAACTATGCGTTGGTTAATGCCCTGCGGCTTAGGCTATTTTTGCCTATTGCTCGTTTTCTTGGGTACACTTCTTACTTCATTGCATGGTGCGGATCACGTAGCTTTGGAAAAACATGTCTTCGAGATCAAATCCGGGGAGGCTACATCGACCTTACCTCAAGTCGCACATCAGGGCAGCGTAGACGTTATGTTCGCCGTGGGAATTGCGAAAGGGGTGCATACGAACCCGGTCGATGGAACCTATACTCCCTTGGAGGCATTGGAAGTTATGCTGGCGAATACGCCGCTTACAATTGTGGAGGATCGGGAGACCGGCGCCTTTGCGGTTACCCGTGTTTCTGAGGAGGTAAAGTCCATGCCTGAGCCCGACCCGACAACTACACAACTCGATACAGAACCTAGAACTACTCCAGAAATGACCAACAAAAAAGGAATATTTAACTCCCTCCTCAGTGGGGTTGCTGCCGTACTTACCTTTAGTGGTAATGCCGCAAACGCACAGGAGGCGGATGAGGAAATCGTCACGCTTCAAGCCTATGAAATATACGGTGCCGCGCAGGCAGCATCAGTGGAAAGGCAAAAACAATCTGACATCATTGGCAGCTATCTCAGCTCTGATGCACTCAGCGAACTACCGGACGATGATTTGGGTGAGGCTCTGTCACGTCTTGCCGGTGTCAACGTCGTTGGTGGGCAGGGAAATGCTGAGGGAAGTGTGACCATTAGAGGAGCGGATGGGCAGTACAACACCATCCGAATCAATGGTGCTTCGCAAGCCAACGCTCGTCTGGGCTCCCGGAATTTTGATGTTACTCAAATCCCTTCCGAAATGGTATCAGGTGTTGAGATCATTAAGAGTATTACCGCTGAACATCCCGCTGATTCGATTGGAGGATCCGTAAATGTCGAAACGGCCAATGCCTTTGACCTTGGGCGCCGAACCTCCCGTTACAAATTCGAAGTTCGCAATCGCGATCAGGGTGACGAGAACGGCTGGGGTGTGAACTTTGTGCATTCTGACATACTGGATGCTTTTGGAGGAGAGAATAACCTCGGTATCTTGTTCAACGTCAATTATGTCGATGAAGACCTGGTCGAATGGTCTACTCAAAACCGTTTTCTCGACCAAACCAACCGTACGCCAAATGGCTCGGATCCTAACCGGGACAGCTTTCTTGAGCAGACTGTACTGGCTGTGAACCCCAATGCCTCCAATCCCATCTGGGACCGGTTTGATCCGAATGAAGTTCGCACCACACGGGATGAGTTTACCTTCAATGCAAGCATTGATCTACTTCTCTCGGATACGACCTCGCTCTACTTTCGCCCGTGGTATCAGAAAGAACGGGATGTCC
Source organism: Opitutia bacterium ISCC 52 (assembly GCA_014529675.2). Lineage (NCBI taxonomy): Bacteria > Pseudomonadati > Verrucomicrobiota > Opitutia > Opitutia bacterium ISCC 52. The sequence goes on along the minus strand of CP076040.1, from coordinate 3,545,985 downwards.
GGGACAGCTTTGCCTTTCGGGTTGATCGTTTGGAGCGCGCGTTCCGCGGAAATTACTGGTTCCTGGATGATTCTGGCAATCCCTTGGGTGAATGGATCGAGGATGACGATGACCCTGTATTGGGGAGTGAAGGTGATACCTTTGTTCAGGCCACTGACGGCAGCGGAAATATCATCGTTACTCCGGATTTCGAAGCCAACTGGGATGGCCGAGTGGATCGTATCATCACCGGCAGAAATATCGACAGCGAAACCTACACTTTTGACTTCGGCGGCGAAACACAGTTAGATCGAGGGCTCATCGAATACCGCGTTCTATTTTCCACGGATGAAGGTGACAATTTCCGACGCCAATGGCGTTTTCAGGAGGATTTTCGCAAAACCAATGCTGGAGACCCACTGCGAGCACGTTGGTATGGCGCCACTCCCTTACCCTCCTTTAGCGTATTTGAAGTTACTAAAGGCCGAGGGCATGTCCCTTCCAACGGAGGTGTGAATGTATTTAGTGATGCCAACCGTAGCTTCACCAACACCTCCCCGCGTTTCCTTTATGAAAATGTGACCGAGGATGTACTTCTGGCCAGTTTCGACGTTGAGCAGGAGGTGAGTGACTTCCTGGTCCTGAAAGCGGGTGCACGTTTCCGTAGCGCCAAGCGCGACAACCAGACCACTGAGTTGTTCATCAACCCCGTTGAAGGAAATAATAAAGTATATCCGGCCGGTCAATTTGCCGATCCGGCAGATGGCAACTTTACCCTTTGGGATGGCACTTATTCGGATATCGCTGGTCCATTTGTGAGAGCGGATCCTGCCTATGATTTCTTCTTCAGCGACTATCAGTCCAGTCCTGACAACTGGGAGTGGAACCGCTCGGATCTGCGGGACGCAGCCGACACGGCGGAGTTACAGGAAGACATTACTGCTGCTTACATGCAGGGAACGTTTCGCTGGGACAATTTTACTTTGGTGACCGGCCTTCGTGTGGAGACAACACAATTGGATACGACCTGGAAACCCTCTAATTTCATTATTGATGGCAGTAATATTCCTAACCTCAATTCGGACCAGCAGGGAATTCTTAATGAAATTCTGCAGGAAGGCGTTCAGGATCTCGGATTTGTCGGACCGGATGGTACCTTCTCTTTTGGTGATATCGTAAATGATATTCGTCGCACCAACAGCTATGACAACGCGCTTCCGAGTGCAGTACTATCCTATCGAGCCGGAGACAGTGGACATGTGTTCCGCTTTGCCTGGACGAACACGCTTACTCGTCCAGATTACCGGGAACTTATTCCCTTTGACTTGGGAGAAGCCAATCGTCAGTTGCAGGCAGCCGGCGTACTCAACCTGACCAATCGGGACGATGAGTTCGACCTGGGAAATCCAAATCTGTTGGAGCAGACCTCAGAAAACTTCGATCTGGCCTGGGAGTATTACTTTGGTCCGCAACAACGTAATATGGTTTCAGTGACCGCTTTCAAAAAGGATCTCGAAGACTTTTTGCTCGAATACACCTTCCAGCGGGAGATTGAAGTGTTGGTGGATCCAGAGGATCCAAGTCTTGGAACAGAGTTCGTTACCTCTGATACTCGATTTTGGTCCAACGCTTCAGAGCGTAGTATTGAGGGGGTCGAGTTCACAGGGTATTTCAACTTTGAGGACATGTTCCCCAATATTGACCTGCTTCATGGCCTGAGCTTTGTTCCCAACTACGCCTACATCACGGGTGACCAGAATGACCCGATCTTTGACGAAGATAGGTTGGCGGACGGTGAATTCGATATCTTGGGATACCAGTTCACGGACTCGCTGACGAACCAGGCTAAAGAGATCTACAACCTCCAGCTGTTCTACGAACAACAACGTTTCAACGTGCGTCTCTCCTACAATTGGATCTCCAGTTTGCAGCGGACACCGTCCACGGCGGCTATCTCGGCCATCACGTTCGACCGGGAACAGGAAAACCTGGACCTGTCCATTCAGTATCGCTTATTCGCAGACAAAGACATCCGTGTGTTCTTCGAAGGTGACAACCTATCGGACACACCGAACGATGAACGCTACATCGGGCCGAATGCTGGGCTGTTCACGACGTCCTATCAGACCATCGGTCGTCGATACGTATTGGGCGTAAGAGGATCTTTCTAGTATCACTTATTGAGAAGTCCCCGGGAGTTGTCCCGGGGACTTTTTTTTGATGCAAAGGTTTTGTAGTGATGGTTACCTAATTATCATCTATGGTCATCATGAGAATTGTCCTGATAGTGAGTCAGGTATTTGCCGTTCTTAGCTTGTTTGGAAATGAGTGGCAGCCGACTGACATACGTATTGCCTCCCGTTGGGCCAAGGAGCTAACTCCCGAAAATGTTTGGCAAGAGTATCCGCGGCCGCAATTTCAGCGTGCGGACTGGTTGAACCTGAACGGTCTCTGGGACTTTGCCTTGCAGAAAAAAGCGGATCCGCAACCTGAAGCGTTCGAGGACAAGATCCTCGTTCCGTTTTGCGTCGAATCTTCCCTTTCTGGTATCGGTGGAATAGTAACCCCGGAGGACCGGCTATGGTATCGGCGGACCTTTCGGTTACCTGACGACTGGGATGACAAGGAAGTGGTTCTCCATTTCGAGGCCGCCGATTACGCAACTGTAGTCTGGCTCAACGGCGCCTACATTGGGTCGCACAAGGGAGCCTTCGACCGCTTTTCATTCAAGCTTGGACCCTTCCTGAAAAAAGAGGGGCAACAGGAACTGGTGGTTGCCATTGACGATCCGACCAGTTTCGCAGCCCAGCCCCGGGGAAAGCAAAGCCTCCACGAGGCCAAGATCACCTACACCCCCGTGAGTGGAATCTGGCAAACGGTATGGCTGGAAGCAGTGTCACCTGAAGTCTACCTGGGAGAAGCCAGAGTGATTCCCGATATTGACCGTGAAGTAGTATCCATTCTCCCATTACTCGATGAAGCTTCTCGAACGGGACACACGGTGCAGGTCAAAGTGTCGGCCGGCAAGAATACCGTGGCGGAGACGTCCGTTCCCGTGCACGAGCGATCCGAGATAAAAATTCCCTCACCCCGCTTATGGTCACCGGACGACCCGTTCCTTTATGATTTGCACCTGACCCTGCTCAACCCGGAGGGGAACATCATTGACGAAGTCGACAGCTACTTCGGCATGCGCAAAATCAGTCTCGGCGACCGGAACGGTTCGAAATACCTATTTTTGAATAACCAACCGCTTTTTCACTACGGTCCACTCGACCAGGGCTGGTGGCCGGCCGGGCTTATGACGCCTCCCTCGGACGAAGCCATGCGCTACGACATCGAGATCACCAAGCAGATGGGTTTCAATATGATCCGCAAGCACGTCAAGGTGGAGCCCGACCGCTGGTACTACCACTGCGACAAACTCGGCATGCTGGTTTGGCAGGACATGCCCTCCGGGATGGCAGCCGTTGACGTAAATGCAAAAGGAAAGTCCAAACCCGTTCCCCGCGCTCTCAAGACCGGGCCGGATGCGCACCGGACCACGCTGGATGCGGCCCAGTTTGAATGGGAACTCAGGCGCATGATCGACCTTCATTTCAATGCACCCAGCATAGTCATGTGGGTTGTCTTCAACGAGGGCTGGGGACAGTATGATACCCTGCGGGTAACCGAATTCGTGGAGACCTACGACCCGTCACGGCTGATCAGCGCGGCCAGTGGCTGGGCCCATCGTCCGATCGGGGATATACATGACATCCACTCCTATGAGGTGGAAACGCAGGTGCCACCCAGGTTCATGGACAAGGCGTCCGTGCTTGGCGAATACGGGGGCATCGGCTGGCCCATCGAGGAGCATATCTGGGATCTGGACAAACAATATTGGGGGTACCAGGTATTTTACTCGGGAGAAGAACTGGAGCAGGCCTACCGATCGATGTTTGACCAGATGCTGGACATGCAACGCAACAAGGGATTGTCAGCCGCTGTCTACACACAAATCACAGATATCGAAGGCGAAATGAACGGCCTGATGACTTACGACCGGGAATTGATCAAGATCCCCTTGGAGTCTCTCCGGAAGATTCACAGCCAACTGTATGTTGAATCCGATGAGTGATTGGACTATTTTGTGCATCCAAAAGTAATTTTTTTCGGTATTAGTTTAGTATGAGAATCTTGATGATGGCGGGGTTATTGATAGCGAGTTGTTCCTCGGTGCAAGCAGCGGTCACGCTAAGCTATGAAGATCCTGAGGAGTTCTCAGATTTTGAGTATGCAATCACCCAGCAAACCGTATCAACTGAGGCTTTCAGCAAAGAGATAATTAAATACTTGGAACGAGCGGTGGATAACTCATTCCCGGAAGGAGTGACACTCGCCATTCATTTTCAAGATATTGATTTAGCAGGTAGTTTTGAGCCTTGGCAGAGAATCCCTCTCGATGAAGTACGCTTTTATAGAGATCACTATCCACCAAGAATTAGTTTGAGTTATCAATTGGTTAACGCCTCAGGTGAGGTATTAGCTGACGGGGAAATCCAACTTAAAGATTACAGCTATCAGATGGGTGTATCCAGTAGGAATAGTTCAATTGACAATTTCTACTATGAACGACGCCTGTTGGAGCGTTGGATCAAAGGTGATCTTGCTAAGCTGGTATCTAAAGGAGAAAATTGAGATCATAGGATTTATGTTCGATTTAATGCTCCGCAGGGCATTTTACTTTTGATCCTTTGAATATTTCAGAAGACGCTTTGGGCATGTTCTCGATTCGGCATCTTTCACAGTATTTCTGTTTTATCTGCTTGGTCATGTTTCTGGCCTCCAACGGTTTTTCTAAAGATCCGGAATCTGATTCTACCTATGTGGATGGCACCCTGAAGCCCAACATCAATGCCGTTGTGGGTGCTGATGAATCGCAAATTTTTTCGTGGGATAACATGGAGAAGCTCCGGCAATCCATCGTAGTTCCAGAATTTCCGGATCGAGAGTTCCTCATTCAGGATTTTGGCGCCATTCCCGATGGTATAACCGACTCGACCGAAGCCTTTCGCCGAGCCATAGCGGCCTGTGCCGAAGCTGGTGGAGGGAGGGTCGTAGCTTCCGGAGGAATATTCTGGACCGGACCGATTCATTTAAAAAGCCAGGTCAACCTGCATGTTTCGGAGGGAACTACGCTCCGTTTTTACACCGACCCCAAAAAGTTTCTTCCCGCTGTATTGACCCGCTACGAGGGAGTGGAAGTCATGAGCTACTCTCCCCTGATTTACGCTTACGGAGAGACCAACATTGCAGTGACCGGCAAAGGGACCCTCGATGGAGGAGCGGATGACAGCAATTGGTGGAGCATGATTCCTCCTAAACTCAGTCAGCTCGACCGGGAACCGGATCATACCAAGCTGCAGCTGTTTGAGATGGCTGAAAAAGGCGTTCCTGTAGCTGAACGGAATTTTGGGCTGGCTTCAAAATTACGCCCCAGCTTTATCGAACCCTATGCCTGCAGGAATGTGCTGATTGAAGACATCACCCTCATCAACGCTCCGTTCTGGATGATCCATCCGGTGCTATCAAAGCATGTAACCGTTCGCGGAGTCACCTGCACGAGTGCGGGCCCGAACAACGATGGCTGCGATCCGGAATCGAGCGAATATGTGCTGATAGAAAACTGCGAGTTTAATACCAAGGACGATGGCGTGGCCATCAAAGCCGGTCGCAATGCCGATGGCCGTCGAGTCAACCAGCCAACGCGCAACGTGATCATTTCCAACTGCATCATGAACACCCAGCATACTGCCATTGCCATTGGTAGTGAGATGACGGGCGGGGTGGAGAACATCTATATCGAGAATTTGACCTGTAGCAAAATACAACGGGTATTTCGTATTAAAACCAACAGCATGCGCGGTGGATTCGTGAGGCATATTGGACTTCGCAATGCGACCATCGAGGAAGCTACGGGAACGCTCATCAATTTTGTCACCAATTATGGGAAGGAAGAGGGGCCCTTCTATCCCTTGGTGGAGGATATTCATCTGAGTGACATTCATTGTCTTAAAAGTGAGCAAGCCATCGAGTTTAAGGGCACTGTCGACATGCCTATAAATAACCTCAGCCTTAAAAACATCTCGGTGGATGTCTCGGAGGAAGCATCATTGTTTTATCATGTACTCAACATGACGTCTGAGAATGTGCAGATTGGTGTGGTCTCACCTTAAGATCCGGTGCTTCAATGAAATTACCAGTATGAACCATTCAACTTTCAGATCCGCATCCCTTGGATGCTTTGTCATCCTAAACGTTCTTTTGTTTTCTGCCTGTGGTCAGGTGGAAGAATCGGTATCAACTGCCTCGAAGCCGAATATCATCTTCATCATGGCCGATGATATGGGTTACGGTGATTTGGGCTCTTATGGCCAGACGGTGATTCAAACGCCTCATCTCGATCAAATGGCGAAGGAAGGAACGCGATTTACTAATGCCTACGCTGGTTCAACCGTGTGTGCTCCATCCAGGTCAGTGCTCATGACCGGCAAGCATACCGGTCACACTACCGTGCGTGGAAACTTCGGAAAGTATGGTGTTGTAGGTTTAGCAGGCGGCAAGGGTAGGGTGCCTCTTGAAGCCGACGATGTAACCGTGGCGGAAGTGTTAAAAGAGGTAGGTTATGTAACGGGGATAACCGGCAAGTGGGGACTCGGTGAACCGAACACAACGGGCCATCCCAATGAGCAGGGCTTTGACGAATGGTTTGGTTACCTCAACCAACGTCGTGCGCACTCCTATTACCCGACCTTTATCTGGAAGGATAAAATGAAGGTTGAGTTTCCGGACAATGCAGATGGAAACCAGGGAACCTATACGCATGATCTCTTTACCGATTTTGCCCTCGATTTCGTTAGCCGTCACCAGGACGAACCTTTCTTTCTCTATATACCTTATACGATTCCTCACTCGCGTTACGAAATTCCGGATACGGCACCCTATACGGATATGCCATGGACGGATGATGAGAAAGTGCAGGCAGCGATGATCACCCGTCTCGATCGTGATATCGGCAGCTTGTTTAAACTGCTTGGTGATCTCGATATCGACGAGAACACACTCGTCTTTTTCTGTTCGGACAACGGAGCCGCAGAACGTTGGGAAGGCCGATTTGATGCATCTGGTTCTCTCAAAGGACGTAAGCGTGATATGTATGAAGGAGGCATCCGTACACCGATGATTGTCCGCTGGCCGGGTAAGGTGGCAGCAGGAGAAACAGATGCTACTGCCTGGTACTTTGCGGATGTGCTACCGACTTTGGCAGATCTTGCAGGTGCAAATGCGCCATCCGACGTCGATGGAGTGAGTGTTCTCCCAACCATCCTGGGAAAAGATCAGGACTTAAGCAAACGCACCCTCTACTGGGAATTTTTCGAAAGTGGCTTTCAGCAGGCGGTCCGTCAGGGCAATTGGAAAGCCATTCGATTGAAAATTGGAGAGCCGCTTGAGCTGTACGACCTATCCAAAGATGAAGCTGAAAACAACAACGTTGCTGCTCAACACCCTGAGATAGTTGCGAGCTTTGAGGCCTATTTGAAAACGGCTCGTTCTCCTTCGAGAAACTGGCCTGTGCCCGAGTTGGATTAGAACTGTAGGAGCGGCTTTACGCCGCGATCCTCTTGCAACATTTTACGGTTAAAGGCGCTGTTTCAAAAAGGGAATGCGACAAGTCATTGGAAAGCTCGGTATTGATAATCCATATCCGCTTACTTCACCTCGACGAAAATCGGATTTGAGTAAAACCACAGGTCCGACCAGGGGTCTTCACCAAGCGGATCTTGCTCAGGTTCCAATTCCTGGCCGTTCGTACCTCTGATTCTTATATAGCTATTGCTATTGATGTTTTCCAATCGGTAGCTCATGACCCGGTAGGGTCCTTCATTACGCCATACCTTTTCAGAAAAGCGGGTCACGACTTTTGTGCTTGGATTGGTATCCGTGCTGCGATCCGAGAGGTGACCATTCACTTGTCCTGTAATCAAATCAACACGCGCGACTGATGGATTCTGCTCTCCAGCATTGAGTGTTGAGGGATCAAGAAATCGAATCGTCACTTCCACATCGGCTCCGGATGTTACTTCAAGGGTTCCGCCAATCTCGGAAGACTCGCCGCCGCTACTAGCAGTTACTTGCAACTCCGATATCAGGTCACCCAGTGTAACGAAGACGCGGCCGTGGCGGATTCCATTCAGGATGTCGTCATGATTCTTTTCTGCCCATACGTAGGTTTTTGAATACTCGCCAGGCCAGAAATCGGAACCACCTTCACGCCAGTGGATGTGGGAGTCTGAATTAGCTGTGATCCACCAACGGCGGCCTTCGCCGAGCATGGAATCCCAGAAACCTCCCAACCGAGCGGTCATCTGATCGAATCCGCCTATGGTTGGAAACGTTTTGTAGGATCCTCTGGCTTCCTGCTTGATGGAACCGTCGGGGTTGAGTGCCTTCGCCTGATGACCTGGAGCCCCTGACATGCCGACCGCGATTTCGGGAGCGGTGTCGTTCCAGTCGCGTAACTCTGCCGGATGATCTTTTCCGTATTCACCCAAACCGGTGGCAGAACGAGAAGGGTGGTTGGCCGTGATGAGTGGTTTAACTTCAAATTGGTCCATTGCCTTGAGAGCTTCCAGCATGCGCGGTTCTGTATCCCAACTCTTGTCTGCCGGGTGTGGCTCGTTCTTGGCAAACCTGGATTCGATATCGAAGAGACGATCCACTTCGTCATGGGTATGTGGGATAATGAGACTCGAGTGATCTGCTCCAGGCGTGTCGAACTCCATACCATAAAATTGAATCACATCTGGCACCGTCTGCCTGGATATTAACAGCTCTGGGTAAGCGATATCCCTATTTACCTTACTGTGATTAGGGCCTCCGTGATCGGTGGTTACTATCCAACTTAGACCGTGGTATTTCCCCATAACGGCGTTCATCGGGGTAGGGTAGATGGCGTCACCTCCGAGCTTGGGTGTGGGTGGATTTGTGGTTCGATCCCAGCCAACGCTGAACCGAGAATGAATGTGGTGGTCACCGGCCAGCCATTGGCGATCGGAATCAGCCGTGTCAGGCTTACTTGGTTGGGAACAGGAAAATCCTGTAAGACTTAGGCATAGGGCAAGGGCGATTCGAAGGTATTGTGAGCACATAGAATTAGGGATAGAAATGGAGGATATCGCTCTATTTACCTGGTGAGTCAACTGTCGGGAACACTTTCTCTTAGTTAACGTTTTTCAGATTGGACTCGTCAGACCATTATTTGGTCTTTCATCGTAAACTCCGTAATATGCGAAACTTAAACACCATTTTCCTGTCTCTTTTTTGTCTGATTTTCAACCTTCTGATTGCCCAGGCGAAATCACCGAATGTCCTATTCATTGCGATTGATGATCTCAACGACTGGGTGGGAGTGATGGACAGCCATCCGCAGGTGAAGACACCAAACATCGATGCCTTAGCCAATCGAGGAACCTTGTTTACGAATGCACACTGCCAGGCTTCGGTTTGTAACCCATCCCGTACCAGTGCGATGACAGGGCTTCGTCCTTCGACGACGGGTGTCTATGGATTAGCACCCTGGTTCAGGACGGTTGATGAGTTGAAAGATCTGGTGACTTTGCCGCAGCATTTTTCCAAGGCCGGTTACAAAACCTACACGGTTGGTAAGATCTATCACGGCCGGAGTTGGAATAGCATGGGCGTGAAAGAATTCGATGTAGTGGGAAGTACGAAACCGGGTCTTCGACCGAAAAAGAAACGGGTGGCGACACCACGAGGAGGGGCTGGAATGGACTGGGCCGTGTATCCCTATGAGGAATCAGATCACAAGGATTGGAAGACGGCTACTTGGGCAGTCGATCAGCTGGATAAAATGGCTGATGATGAGCCTTTCTTTATGGCGGTCGGCTTTGCTCTTCCACACGTCCCCTTGTTCGCTACCCAGAAGTGGTTCGACCTTTATCCGGAAGACGAGGTGCTCTTGCCCCGCATGCTTTTGGATGACCGATCCGACACGCCTCGCTTTAGCTGGTATATTCATTGGAAACTTCCGGAGCCACGGCAGAAGTTTCTGCTTCAAGCGGGGGAACAGATTAAAATCGTGCATGCCTACCTGGCGAGTGTGAGTTTTATGGACAGCCAGGTTGGACGTGTGCTTGAAGCACTGAAACGGAACGGCCTGGAAGACGATACCATCGTTGTCCTCTGGTCCGACCATGGATACCATTTGGGAGAAAAAGAGATTACTGGAAAAAATACCTTATGGGATCGATCGACCCGAGTGCCTTTGGTCTTTGCGGGACCGGGAGTAAATGGAAGTCAGCGAGTAACCAGGCCCGCCGAATTGCTCGATATGTATCCTACACTTAGTGAGTTGTGTGGTTTGGATATTCCCGATCATTTGGAGGGTATGAGCTTGGTGCCGCAGATTAAGAATCCAAAGGCACCGCGTACCCGACCTGCCATTACAACGCACAATCATGATAACCATGGCGTGCGAACCGAAGACTGGCGTTACATCCAGTACGCCGATGGTTCTGAGGAACTGTATGACATGGTTAATGATTCCAATGAATTTTGGAACCTGGCTGGCAATGGGGACTATGCTGCTATCAAGCGGCAGATGAAAACCCACCTTCCTAAGAGCAGTAAAAAGCCTGTTCCAGGTAGTGCCAATCGAGTGCTTATCTACGAGAATGGCATCGCCAATTGGGAAGGGGAAGATATCGACCCAAATGAGCCGATCCCAGAGTAGTTTTTTGAGAATTGTAGGAGGGGGTTTATCCCCCGATTTTAGGATAGTGCTCCGAACGATCGGGGGATAAAGCCCCTACAATTACCTTGTCTCTCTTTAAACCTCTTCACGATAATCCCATTTATGTCTATCCTAGTTAAGTTCTTCTCTTCATTCTGTCTGCTTACATTAATCGGAACCACTGTCTTTGCAGAGAAACCCAATATCCTCTACGTTACCTTCGACGATATGAATGATTGGGTGGGTTGCCTCGACGGTCATCCTCAGTCACAGACACCACACATCGATCGCCTAGCTGAGCGTGGGGTACTTTTTACCAACGCTCATTGCGTGGTTCCAGCCTGTAGCGGTTCGCGTGCGGCGAATTGGAGCGGACTAAATCCGGTCAACAATTTGGTCTACGGCAATGGTCAGAAACTTGAGAAGACGATGCCCAAAGCTATGGTTATGTCCAAGGACCTGGAGAATCAGGGATACGCGACTTTTGGAACGGGTAAACTCTTTCATGGAGGTAACGAATCTCGCTTTCAGGAATACGGTCCCGATTACAACAAGTGGTGGCCGATAACGGATGAAGAGAAGATCATTCCACAATCAGCGATCGATGCGGGAGGCCCCTATGTTAAACATTACATTCCGCGCCTGGGTATTACCATGCCGTTGAATCAGATGCCTCGGGATCGCAATCCTGGTTCGACCACCATCGAGTCATTTGACTGGGGTGTCATTGATCGTCCAGACGAAGAATTCACGGATACGCTATGTGCTAACTATGTGATCGAAAAGCTTAACCAGAAGCATGATCAGCCATTCTTTCTAGGGCTTGGAATTTATCGCCCGCATCAACCGCTTTGGGCTCCCAAGCGTTTTCATGATTTGTATCCACCCGAGACCGTTCAACTGCCTGCTGTTTACCAGGATGACTTGAAGGATGTATCTCGGATTGCCCAAGAGTTTGGTCGTTTTGCTGTAACCAGTGGTGCCCACAAAACAACGGTGGAGTGGGGGCAGTGGCAAAATGCCGTGAGTGCGTACTTAGCCAATATCAGTTTTGCCGATGAACAATTGGGCCGTGTGCTGGATGCCTTGGATGCGTCTCCTTACGCCGACAATACCATGATCGTTGTTTGGTCCGACCACGGATGGCAGTTAGGAGAAAAAGAGCACTGGGGAAAATTTACAGCTTGGGAAGGGTCCACCCGAGTCCCACTCATTGTTGTGCCTCCGAAGAATGCCAAGTTGCGTGGTTTCAAGCCAGGATCTAGAGTCGATCAGCCAGTATCTCTGCTCGATGTGTATCCTACAGTGATGGATATGGGAGGTCTTGATAAACGCAAAGATCTGGACGGTCATTCACTCCTTCCACTGATCAAGAACCCAGAAGCCAAGCGAGAGCATCCAGCCATTACTGCCATCGGTCGAGGTACCTGGTCGATTCGTGATTCTCAGTACCGGTTTATTCAATACTTCGATGGATCACGAGAACTCTACGATTTGGAGAATGATCCTGAAGAGTGGAAGAATCTCTACGGGGATAAACAGTATGCCAAGGTTGTGAGCAAGCTAGCCAAGCACGTTCCAGAGGATCCGAATTGGAAGCACTTTGTTTACTACGGTGAATTCAAGGCTGTGATTCCTGCCGATGGCTCTGACCTACTTCTCTATGGTCCAGGTTCGCAGATCGTCTATGAATCCAAGAGTGTGGCCAAAGACTACCCGGAAGTGGTCCAAGCGATAAAAACCTATCTCAAAGACAATCGAGTCACGGACAAGTATGTCCGGATGGATGGGTGAGGTAGATAGAATTCTTGCTCTTCGTCTTACTCCTTCTCTTCCTCTGAATAATTCAGATCGCTGGTGCCAAACTAATAAGTTTGGAAAATTAAATATCTGCCATCGCTCGGTCGTAGAAATCCAAATAATCGTCGGGTGCATCGCCTTCGCGTACAGCCATGGCGCTTCTTGGATGACGATTGAGTTGGCCGGTGATGTGATAGGGGATAGAAGGCCCCCAATCGAATTCCTCTTTCAAAGGAAGGATGGTGTTTTGGATGACATCCAGAATCGGACGGAGCTTGAACTTAGGATTTCTCAAGAAACCAAGCAGTAGCTCCATCGGGCAGTTTCCTGCACCTCGACCGAGACCCATCATGGTGGCGTCGATACGGTTGCTTCCGAGAATGATCGCTTCAATTGTGTTAGCGAAAGCCAGTTGCAAATTGTTGTGTGCGTGCATGCCCACTTCCATGCCGGTGCCTTCGATTGCTACCATGTATTTTTTGACCAGGTAGTCGACTTGTTCACGAAAAAGATTTCCGAAACTGTCTACTACAACCAGCGCATTGGCGGGTGACTGGGCTACGATCTCCAGTGCCTGGTTGAGCTCCAGCTCCTTCACGATCGAGATGGCCATGATGTTGAAAGTCGTTTCGTAGCCCAAGTCATGACAGTGCTGTACCATCTCGGCTGCTTCTGAGATTTGGTGGACGTAGCAAGCGACTCGAATCATATCCAGAACGCTGTCTTTGGCCGGAATGATCTGGTTCTTCCAGTCACTCTTTCCTCCAGCGTCGGCCATGGCGCAAAGCTTCATGCCTGTTTTCTTAAAACTGTGATCTCCTACCACACGGCGCATGTCTTCTTCGTCACAGTGACGCCACGGACCATAGGTGTCCTTAGGAAATTGCTCGTGTGAGTTCTTATATCCGATCTCCATATAATCGACTCCGGCTGCAAGGCAGGCATCGTATACTTCACGTACTTGTTTGTCCGAGAAGTTGGAGTTGTTCATCAGTCCGCCGTCGCGAATCGTGCAATCGGTGACTTTGAGTTCAGGGCGGTAGGTTATCCAGGGAGCTGTATCTGTCATAATTAGAAGCGTGTATAAGAGGAAATTTGCTAGATGAATGATAGCGGCCAAGCAAGCTTGGTCTCAGTAAATTCAAATTAAGAAAGGCTCTGTAATTAATTCTTTTGCTGGAAGGCTGGATTGTATTCTCCGCGTTTTTTAAATCCTGGATAGAATCGCATGCCACCAAACCTTGGATACGATTCGAATATGTCACCCTTTCCATGGACGCGTGGGTCGCCTTGCGCTTTGAGTTGAGACAGCAGTGCCTTACTCAGTTCGGTACGAATGGATTCATAGTCGGGATTGCGTGCCAGGTTATTTAGGCACCCAGGATCCTTGGAGATATCATAGAGCTGTTCTTCAGGTCGTCTTCCAAAAGCCAGATGAAAGAGGTCCGGATAAGTGTCTTCATTCTCATAGATAAAGGTTTTGCTCGGGGAGGGGTCGATATCAGGATAGCCTACACCCATCGCCTTGTAGTCTCTGGAAAATGAACCGGTGATGTGGGCTTCATCCAGGCCTTCTGGTATGGGGTTTCCTGCAGGCCACCTATCGGGCTTTATATTCCAAACATAAAGGTAGTCCTCAGTGCGAATGGCACGAGCAGGGTAGCCAAAATTGTCGGGCCTTGCATGGGAATGTCTTTCGCGTCCGGTAAGCACATAGGGCCGGTGAGGAGCCATATGTTTAAGGAAAGGCATGAGGCTCTTGCCGGTGATGCCTGGAAATGGATCGACGTTGGCGAGCTCGAGAAAAGTGGGGGCCAGATCAATCAGGCTGACTGGAGATTTGGAAATGCGGCCTCCGGGGAAAAACGCTTTCCCGGAAACGACCAAAGGCACGTGTGTGCCAAATTCCTGAAGGTTGGCTTTTGCATAGGGAAAGGGCATTCCGTTGTCCGCAGTGATCACCACGACAGTATTCTCCAATTCACCGATAGCTTCGAGCTTGGCAATGATACGTCCTAGATGCGTGTCGAACCAATCGATCTCCAGTGAGTAATCGAGAACGTCATTTTTAATCAGCTCTTCCTGGGCGGGCAGGAAGGCAGGGACGGTCGCTTCCTCCAGTTGTTTGCCTGCCTTTTGACCGGAACCATATTCGTAGACCCTGTGTGGCTCTTTGCAGCCATACCAAAAGAAAAAGGGCTGATCGTCTGTACGCTTATCCAAGAAGTCTTCGAAGTTGGCGGCGTAATCGATGTCAGACATCCCCTTTGCTGGTGGTGTCAGCTTCTTGCTGCTGTATTCGGTGCCTACTGGATTTCGTTTCCAGCCATTGTCTTTATAGTTCCCCGGGCTCCAGGCTTTGCCGGTCCAGCCCACGTGGTAACCAGCTCCTTCGAGGGTTCGGGTAAAGACGGGAAACTTTTTTGGGAAATGACTGCCGTGGGTGCCGGCTTCTTCGATCTGCCAAATGTTTCGCCCGGTCAGGATGGCGGCTCTGCAAGGACTGCATTGGGGAGCAGGCGCAAATGCATTGTGAAAGAGCACACCTTGCTGTGCCATTCGGTCAAAGGCGGGTGTGTTTACTCCGCTCGTTCCGTAGGCCGAGGCATAAGGGTAGGATTGATCATCGGCAATCGCGAAGAGGAAGTTGGGGCGGGCCGTTGCCAGCGGGGAGACGCAGAGTAGGGCGTTTGCCAGGAGGAGGATGCTTCGAAGAGTCGACATAATGATTTTGGGTAAGACCAGACTAGTGAATGAAGTTAAGACAACTAAGCCGCGCTTTAGGAGAAAAAAATAGGGGCCGCGATAGCGACCCCTATTGGAAAAGTGAATGTCTTAACGGTTACTCTACCCGAATGGGTAGATAGCCAGTGCGACCGCGATTGAAGATGTAGAGTTTGTTGACTCCGGTTTTAATCTGCTCACGTGCTTCGCGTATGGAGGTAATTTCGGTGTCGTTTACTTCCATGATAACCATCCCCTCGGCCAAGTGGCGAGAGTAGGGCGATTCCGGACTGACCGATGAAATGATGATACCTGTGATATTGAGCGGGATCCGGAACTGCTTGGCTTTTTCTTCATCAATGTCAGAAACCTCAACGCCATCGATGAGCTCATTCGCCGACATGGCAAAGCGACCGGATGCGGTTCCAACGTTGATTTCCAATGGGATTCTTTCTCCGTTTCGAACCACCTCTAGTTGAACTGGTGTTCCAGGAAGCGTATGACCGATGCGAATACGGAATTCATTGCTGGAATCAACGGTCTTGCCATCCACGGCTATCACTACGTCTCCACGCTCCATACCGCCTTCGTCAGCGGCTGAACCTTCTTCCACGTCGTTAATTAAAACGCCCTTGGATTCTTCGATTCCAAATGCTTCAGCCAGATCAGGAGTTAGGTCAGAAATACTTACACCGAGGAAGCCACGACGGACTTCACCGGTTTCTACCAATTGAGTGACGATATTGGAGGCCAAGTTGGAAGGAATAGCGAAGCCGATGCCAATGTTACCACCGCTTTGAGAAAGGATAGCAGAGTTGACCCCGATGAGTCTGCCGTAGGAGTCGATAAGTGCTCCACCCGAGTTACCAGGATTGATAGACGCGTCGGTTTGAATAAAGCTTTCATAACCGTCGTCTCCATAAATACCAATCTGACGTTGAGTTGCTGAAATGATACCTTGGGTCACTGTGAGACCGACTCCGAGTGGATTACCGATCGCGAAGACCACATCGCCCACTTCAATATTATCACTGTCGGATACCTTAATGGCTGGCAGATCATCTGCCTCCACTTTGAGGATAGCTACGTCGGTGCGAGGATCGCGCCCTACGATAATGGCTTCAAGTTCTCGTCCATCTGAAAGTTGAACCAATACTTCGTCGGCATCTTCGCCGCGTTGGTCCATCACAACGTGATTGTTCGTAACGATGAATCCATCTTCGGAAATAATAACTCCAGATCCCACGCCTTGTGGCATTCTGCGTTCTTCAGGCTCCGTTTCCGGTTGCTGTTGATCGGGGGCAGGAAATCCGAAGAACCTCCGGAGCATTTCATCCTGAGGGGACAGCCCTCGCGATTGGGAAACACGGACGATCGTTGCCGTGTGAACCGATACGACCGCCGGTGTGGCCGTTGACAGCATATTCGCATAGCTGTGTGGCATGAAATTCTGATTTCGATCGATGGATTCTTTTTCAATCTGAATATCGATCTGTAGATCTTTGAGATCGTCCGCAGCGCAGGCAGAACCAAGCACCAGGATCAGGCTAGATAAGGTCAATAGGAAGTGTGACTTTTTCATTGTTATGGGAATGGTAAATAGGGCTAGTTGCCTCTGAATCAATACTTAGATTTTGGTTTCTCCGATTCGTTCAAAAATTTCGGAATAAATGTAGGATGCGTCGATTGGGTGGTTCGGAGAATACTTTAAAGTAGTAATCAACTGAGACGAATATCTATTTGTTTTGTTCCGCGTATGTCGCAGGGGTATTGAGATTACCTGTTATTGACTTCAATTCCACTCCTTCCACCTACCGGTGGTGAGGTCTACCATGCGTGTCAAAAGTAGTGAAACCTTAGAGGCAAATCAGGGGTTCTACTGATTTAACTACGGTTGACCTCAACCGCTTGAAATTTAAAGTAATGGTATGATTCGCCGTGTTTCAGCGTTTATTATGATGATAGTGATTGGCTTTTTTTCGGGCCAAGTAGCTCACGCAATTATTAAGGTAAAAGACCTCGAGTCTCAGTACGGGGAGCTCCAAGGGCATCTAAAAATGTCCAATAAAACCGTGCTTCTCTTTCCCTCGGCGAAAGTGAATGTTTCACACTCTACCGGACTCATATCTGTTGAGCCCATCCAGGTGATCGCATCGGTACCGGTTCCAAGAACGCCGGCTGCTCCAGATATTCGAGCCATCAAACGAAAGATCGATCGTTTGTCAGCTTATGAGCAGGTAAGGTACTGGAAGCTGCATCAAATACGTTATCCAGCTAGCAATGTGGAGCATGAGCTCAATAGGGCGTTGGACTTGGTAGAGGCGATTCGAAAGCAGTCTATTGAAGATCGTCAAAAACCCATGGACACACCTGTGGTAGCGCAGCGTAGTTATCGTCGTTCTCGATCTTCCAGTTCTTTTTACTATCCGAGCTACGGTTACAATTCTGCTTATCGTTATCGAAGGGCACTTCGTAAAGATACTCAGATCGAATTGGATCGCATTTATCAACCGCCTGTAGCTGAGAGTTGGAATACTGCTATGGGTATGGCTGATCGGGGTCGATCCGAAGCGCTAAGGCATGTTGAAGGTGGCCGTTCGGCGATTCTGGGAAATACGCGATAGCTCTTAATCAGCATTCCCGATGTCTTAGAAATTTCCCGCTCTGTAATTATAAGGAACTGGACTCCATGGATGTGAATTCGTTCACTTAGGTTTTCTATCCCTATTTATGAAATTTCAATCATGGTCGGTGTTCCGGCTACTTTTCATTTTCAGTTGTTGGATGGTCGTTCTTTCAGGTGGTGTATCAATGCATGCACAATCCGCGAAAACGTTCGAATTGGAAGATGGCGATCGTGTTGTATTTGTCGGTAACACCTTTGTAGAACGTGCCATTGACTATGGTCATATCGAGACAGCATTAACGACCCAGTGGCCTGACAAAAATATAACCTTCCGAAACTTGGGTTGGTCAGGTGATGATGCGAGGGGCCGCTCTCGTCGATTCTTTGGTCCGGTTGAAGATGGGTTTAAGCATTTGGAAACACACGCAGCTGGATTGGCTCCCACAGTGATATTCGTCTCTTATGGGTCGATGGAATCCTACGAGGGCAGGGAAGGTCTGGCAGACTTCGAGGCAAACATGAACACCTTGTTGGACATGCTGAAGTCTACGAATGCGCGGATCGTCCTACTTTCTACTATCCCACAAGAAAATATGGGACCTCCGCTTCCTGACCCAGCGGATAACAATACCAATCTTAAGTTGTACGCTGCATCTATCCAATCCCTTGCGGCGGAACGGGACTGCTGGTTCATCGATCTATTTAGCTATATGGAAGAGGCACTCAATCTGTCGAATTCGCCATTGACCGATAATGGCGTTCATCTGAACCAGGAAGGTTATCAAGTCGCCGCTCAAGGGATCTTAACTGGGTTGGGATTTCCGTCTTTCACCAAAACAGTCCAAATCGATGGACAAGGGAATGTGAATTCCGCAATGGATACGCGGGTTCAACGCGTGCAAGTTTTAGGCAATGGCTTACTCTTCACTCTGCAAGATAGAGGGCTAGGCAATGGCAAAAAGCTTAAGCTCTCTATCCCTCGTTTATTTAATGGGAGTTACAATCTCCGGATAAACGGTCGAAATCTAGGCACCTATAGTTCTCAAGAATGGGCAGCGGGTATAGAGCTTCCTTGGACACCCGAGGTGGATCAGACGGCGCTTCTGATGCAAACGATCGTCAAGAAAAACGAACTCTACTTTCACAAATGGCGACCTCAGAACGAAACCTACCTTCGTGGCTTTAGGAAACACGAACAAGGTCAGAACGTGACCGAGCTTGAGGAGTTCGATCGATATATTGAATTAGAGGAGAGTAAAATCGCCGACCTGAAGCGCCCGCGCACTTATACCCTGCAACTTCAACGCGCAATGGAGAGATAATTATGAGAGCTTCGAATTTTATTTATAGTGTTGTCCTTCTCCTCGCCTGCGGATCTGCCGTTGCACAACGAGCGTTGACTGAGATTCCCAATTCCGATCCTGCCTATCAGTTGAGTCTCCTAAAACCGGCAGAGGGATTTGAAATTAATCTGTTTGCTTCGGATCCCATGATCGCGAAGCCCACCGCTATGGCATTCGATCGAAAGGGTCGTCTCTTTGTGGCGTGCACTCCCATTTACCCCCACATCAAACCCGGTGATTTACCATCTGATCAAATTATTCGACTGGAAGACACCAATGGGGATGGAGTGGCTGACAAGCATACTGTGTTTGCTGATGGTTTACTCATACCCACTGCCGTTCTTCCGAATCCGAATGGTCTTTATGTAGCCAATTCTACAGAGCTGCTATTTTTTGAAGACAAGAATGATGATGGGGTAGCTGATTCACGAAGGATTATTTACTCTGGATTTGGAACGGAGGATACTCATCATATTATTCATACCCTGCGGCAGGGGCCCGGCGGACGGATCTACTTCAATCAATCCATCTACACGCACTCCCATGTGGAAACGCCCTACGGCTATCGGGATCTTCAGGCAGGTGGGGTTTGGCAATTTCGCCCGGAGACTTTGGAGCTGGGTGTGTATTCGTACGGTTTGGTAAATACCTGGGGACTGCAGTTTGACCGCTGGGGACAAACCTTTCAGACCGATGGAGCGGGATCGGAGGGGATCAACTACTCATTCCCAAATTCCGCTTTTCGAGCCAATGTCGGGTACGAGCGATTTCTGGACGGACTGAATCCTGGACAACCCAAGCTCTCAGGCCTGGAGATTATCGATGGACATCATTTTCCCGAGGCGTGGCAGGGCCGGCTTGTCACCAATGACTTCCGTGGGAATCGCATTATCTCATTCAAGCTTACCGATTCGAACAGCGGATATATTTCACGCCAACAGGAAGATCTTGTGACTTCGACTCACGGAGCGTTTCGTCCGATTGATGTGCAAAATGGTCCGGATGGTGCTTTGTATGTGGCAGACTGGTATAACCCGATCATTCAGCATGGTGAAGTAGACTTTCGGGATGAGCGCCGCGACCATACGCACGGTCGTATTTGGCGAATCACCGCTAAAAATCGATCGCTACAAAAGGCACCAGACTTTGCCACCTCCTCTGTGACCAGGTTGCTGGAAAATCTTAAATCGGTAGATGCCTATGTTCGGGATCATGCGAAGCGAGAACTCAAGTTCCGAGGCGCTGAGGCCGTGTTTCCCGCGCTTTCCGAATGGATCAAAAGGCTCAATCATGGGCACCCCAACTATGAAGAGTTTTTGCTGGAGGCGCTTTGGGTTTCCCAATCACTGGATCAGATCAATCCCCAGGTTCTGGAAACCATGTTAAGCTCCGATGATTTTCGAATGCGTGTGGCGGCTTTGCGTGTGCTAGAAGAACGTCCAGCTAATTACCCGACCATTATGAGTCGCCTCGAGAATGCGATTGTAGATGAATCCCCACGTGTTCGTAACGAAGCCATCCAAGTGCTTCGAAAACTTGGGACCGAGGAAGCTGCTCAATTGCTAGTAAAAGTGTTGGACATGCCAATGGATGAGAATCTCGATTTCTCGCTTTGGAATGCCATGCGCGGCTTGCAATCTGTTTGGTTACCTCATGCCCGGATCAATCCGACTTTCTTTGGTGATAATCTAAGCTACTTGTTTTACGCGATTCGTTCAGTTGAAGTGGAAGAAGCCATTCAACCCTTGGAGCGTCTGTGGAATAGAGGAGGTATCGGAGATGACTATAAAGCGGAAGCGATGGTTCTATTGGCCGAACGTGGAAGTCCTTCCATTTTGAAAGACGTGGTGAATGATGTCGTCGGGTATGCAGAGACGGATCCTGAAGGCGCAGCGAGAGCATTAGCTGCTCTGGGTACGGCCGCCAGGCAAAGAGGGGTGAAGCCAGATGCTGATCTGGATATCGTTTTGCCGCTGATAGCTCACACCAGCGCTCCCATTCAAGTGGCGGCTATCCAATTGGCTGGGAGTTGGAAACTGGAACCATCTATTTCTGCCCTCAAAGCGATTATTTCCAACCCAGATACAAGAAGTTATATCCGGAACGCCACTGTTGAATCTTTGCTCGGTATCGGAACGACAAATGCAAAAGCTGCGTTATCTGAATTGGCTGGGTCCAATTTGCCGACCGCGACAAAGATCGAAGTAGCGGCAGGCTATGCTTCTGCAGACCCCAAGGAAGCGGTGGACCTGGTCGTAAACCTTCTGGAAGGGTTGGGGAAGGATGATGATGGAACTGCGTTAGTGGTGCCTTATATCGCGAAAAAGCAGTTGCCTGCGATCCTGGCCAGGGCTCTAAAATCGAGTGCCCTCAATACCGATGCAACTACTCGTCTTCTCCGTCGTGTGAGCACCGCTTCGATCGATACTTCTTCTCTCCAATCCGCTCTTCAAAAAGCAGCGGGTATTGAGCCGGTTAACATGAACCTCTCTCCCGACGAGATGGCTGCCATGGTCGAATTTATTGAAGCCAACGGAGATGCCGCTCGAGGCGAAGAAGTGTATCGCCGCGAGAATTTGCTGTGTATGACTTGTCACGCAATCGGTGGAGCAGGTGGAAGACTCGGCCCCGATTTTACCAGTATTGGTGCCAGTGCTCCGGTGGATTATCTCATCGATTCTCTTCTGCAGCCGCAGAAGCAAATCAAAGAAGGCTACCATGTCGTCATGGTCACGCGAAAGGATGGAACGGTCGCTGCAGGCAAACTGGCTTCGGAAAATGATACTTCCATCACCTTACAGGATCCTGCTGATCAGTTGATTGAAATTCCCAAGTCAACCATCGCGTCTCAGGAGATGAGCCCCATCTCATTGATGCCACCTGGCCTGACTGCGTCGCTTCGCAAAGACGAGTTTTCCGACCTGGTAAAGTTCATGTCCCGTTTGGGGAAGGAAGGTGACTTTAAAGTAGGTTCCGAACGATTGGTACGAACCTTTCGTTCCCTGGATGATCAAGAGGGTGACCTGGGCTATGCCGATATTATTCGGCATAATCCTATGGCGTTTGTTACTTCCGACGATTCTCGGCTCGTGTGGAATGCGTCATACTCAAAAACCAACGGAGATATTCCGTTGGACGAATTCCCTCGAGTTAGAGGGCAAGGGCGGGAAACGCTTAGTTATTTTCGTTTTCATTTGGACGCTAAAAGACCGGGCAATTCCATTTTGAAGTTTAACGATGCTGAAGGCCTCCATGTGTTCGTGGGGGGAGATAAATTTGAAGAGGTCAGTTGGGAAACATCCATTGTGCTGCAGCCTGGCATTAATCAGATTACGGTTGGTGCTTCTGCCCTGAATCGAAAGAACCGTACTTTGCGTATCGAAATAGTGGATGCGCCAGAGATTCCTGCTCAAGTGCAAGTCATTTACGGAAAATAACTCCGATCCCCAAAACCATGAAACCTATAGCTCTTTTCTTCCTCGTTGCGCTATGGGTACCCTTACGCGCCATTTCGGCTCCAACTGCTGCGCAACTAGACAAAGCTGCCGAGGGACTCCAATCTCTTATCGATAATGGAATGCTTGTGGGTGCTCAGTTGGCGATAGGTCATGAAGAGCAAATTCTGCTGAATAAAAACTTCGGTGTTCGTTCCATTGTAGATGACACACCGGTAGATTCAGAAACGATGTTTTGTATCGGCTCCTGTTCCAAGCCGATCGCATCTGCAGTCGTCATGACTTTAGCGGATGACAAGCTACTGTCGCTGGATAAGGGAATTTATACCTGGTTGCCAGCGTTTGGTAATTTGAAAATGTCAGACGGAGCATCCACGCGTGCCCCAAACATGGCCGAGTTGTTGAACCACCATAGTGGAATCTACTCGCAGAAGAAAGGCATGACTCGACGACAATCGAAGTGGATTCGAGACTTCCGCTTAACGCTCCAGGAATCGGTCGATGCCATAGCTAAAGAGCCGCTCTACGCGTTACCCGGTTCAGAATACGCCTACAGTGGGGCGGGGTATTGTGTAGTGGGGCGCGTTGCTGAAGTAGCCGCCGAACAAGCATTTGAACAGCTGTTACAAGCTCGTATATGTGAGCCGCTTGGACTGGAGCATACTTCCTATTTCCCATCGCGTAAAAATAAGAATGTGGCGTCAGGTTCATTGAAAGGGAAAATCAATCCCACCACGCCTCATTTGTGGAAGCCTTTTCAACTACCTTTGATTGGAGGCAGCCTCTATTCGACTTCGAGCGATAGTGTTGTATTTCTTCAATCCGTTTGGAAACAAGCATCTACACACGAAGAGATCTTGATGAGTCAGAAACAGTTCGAAGACTACACAACGCCCCTAAGCGATAAACAACGGTACGCGTTTGGCTGGGGTCAGATGATGGCTAATGGAAAAGCCTTTGGCATTTCCCATTCCGGTGCCCTGGCATCCAGCAGGGCCCTGTTCCAGATCAATTTAGAAAAAGACGTCTACCTCACTCTGCTTTATACCGTTTCAGGGACTAGCAGTATGGATGAGGTTAAAAAAGGAATCGGTAACGTAGTACGGCCGATCACCGGAAAGCGTTAGTCCTTAGCGAGTCGGAATCTTGTCTTCGTATTTCTCCCAATTCGTCAGGAGTTCCTGAACGACGGTATTGCCAAGACTAAAGGCTGCTTCCAGAGATTCGATAAACGCCGATAACGAAGCACCTCGTTCACGAGCCAGACTTTCGTAAGCAGTCATACCCGGAGAGGGCATCGTGTAGTTGGCGGCCGTCCTGAGGATCATGACCCGGTCGTAGTCGACCTTCCCGGCATTATCGAGATTCTTAAGGGCCTGAAGCGTTCCGCTGTCCTCCATGGCTTTGGTGACAAAGTTGCCTTTCCCCTCCGTCCAGAACGAGGTCCAGTCATTGCCAAATTGTGTCATCTTCTCCCCGTGCCAAAATGTAGAATCTGCCAAGTGACTGCCGATAAGGACGAAGGGCTTTTTCTGGGCATTGGGAAAGCCCACAAATTCAGCCCGTCGGTGTTCGAGTTCAGGACGATCTTTCAGAGGTACGTCCTTGGTAAGCTGATACGCCCATTGCATGAGTCCTGGATTGAGCTTAAACAATTGGCTTGGATTGACCGGTTCTCCATTGCGGTCAAAGGGGCGTGGTGATCGCAACGGCGTATAGCCTGTTGTCCAATCGTCAGGGATTTCTCGCGCATCAATTTCATGGGCCAACCCACCATCGATGACATAGTCTGTCCAAACAGCACTGCCCATGGATCCATCGTGTGGGTCAATGCCACAGATACCAGCGACCAGCCAATAGGTGTTGCTGAAATCAAATCTCGAATCCATGCCCAAGGCCATGACAGAAGCCGCCGCATTGGAAACGCCCATGCCGGTTGTGATCAACAGGAGCCCGTCGCCGTTCGTGTAAATATCCGAACGTCCAGCAGGGAAGGGGAGGCGTTGGTCCAAGTTAAGACGTTCAATCCAGAATTGGCGTTCACCCGGACGTTCACCCTCGTGCTCGAACATGGTGAGCACAACGACCTTGATCGGGATGGGATCAGCGGCTTGGGCTGTGAGGGATAGGCAACCAAGGAAACTTAAGAAGAAAAAAGACCAACGGAGCAAGTTCATAACTGACCACAGTGAAGTACACGAAGGTGACGATCAATAGCCGATGTAGGATCGTGCTAATAGTCTGAGTCTCGGCGCCCTCGGCGTTTCGAGCGAAGCGACACCAACAGCCACCCTACCATTGAGAGAAAAGGTAGGGACCGATCGCCGAGCGGTCCGTGGTCGGGCAGGAAGAAACTCATTCTTCGCCCTTCCGCCTGCATCTCTAAGCTCTTTAACTCACCTCGGTCGCCAAACCGGTTCAATCATCTGGCCGTTCATATCCTCCCAGGCTTCCAGCATCTCCTTCACCTTGGACGGTTCAGTAGAGGCCAGGTTATTCGACTCACTGATATCTTTCGCCAGATTGTAGAGTTCCCAATCGTCGCCTTGTCCGCGTCTTGGATTACGCAGGAGTTTCCAATCCCCTACACGAATGGCAGTGCGTCGGTCGATGCGCCAGAAGAGGGTGTCGTGCGGGCGGGCTTTATTCTTCCCGGTGAGGTAAGGGATCAAATTGACGCCATCAATTTTTCTTTTCCGGTCCACTTGAGCATTAGAGATGGCTGCAGCGGTGGAAAAAATATCGAGAGATACTACCGGGTTTTCGTAGACCTCGCCTTTCGGTAAGGTTCCTTTCCATTGGGCCAGGAAGGGGACGCGGTTACCTCCTTCATAGACACTGCCCTTACCATCGCGAAGCGGCAGGTTGCTCGAAGTAAGCTCCCGGGTCGGTCCACCATTATCGCTGATAAACCATATGAGCGTGTTTTCTTCCAGGTCATGCTCGCGAAGCTTGGCGAGGATGGCGCCTACACTGTCATCGAGATTGGAAAGCATAGCGGCAAAGATCCGTCGTTGAATGTCCTCGATATGAGAAAATTTTTCCATGTAGGCATCGGCGCCTTGTAAGGGACTGTGTACCGCATTATAGGGTACGTAGAGAAAGAAGGGTTTATCGGCCTGCCGGTCGATGAAGGACAATGCTTCACGCGTAAAGGCATCGGTCAGGTATTCTTCTTCCTCAACTGGCTGACCGTCTCGATAGATGGGATTGTCCGCGTCATAATCCGGTTCCGTGTTTCCCATGTGAGTGGTGTAGATGAGTTTTCCATCTGCACTTATCCAGCGACCTTCACCTCCGCCGGGGAGTACTTTCCGGCGCAACCACGTGGTGGTTGTATCTGTATAGGGTTGAGGCACGAAGTAGTGACCTTCATGCAAAAATCCAAAGAACTCATCAAAGCCTCGACGAATGGGGTTGTATTTGGCGGTTCCTCCCAGATGCCACTTGCCGAACATGCCTGTTACGTAACCGGCATCGACCAGGATATCGGCGATCGTTTTTTCTCCCACTGGTAGTCCGGCTCCGGATTCTTCGTTCCTGGCACCGATCGGATTAAACTCATAACCAAAACGGGTTTGATACCGACCTGTCATCAGTCCGGCTCGCGAGGCACTGCAAAAGGCAGCCGTCACATAACCCTGAGTAAAGCGGACGCCGTTTTCCGCCAGAGAGTCGATGTGTGGCGTTGGGATCTCGGGATTTCCCTGACAGCCCAGTTCACCGTAACCAAGATCGTCGGCTACGAGGAGAACGATATTGGGTTTTTCAGTGGCTAGGAGGCTGGAAGCTAGAGCCAGAAGCAAAATCAGTAGAATGGGGCGAGTCATGGGAAGATTATGTTATACAGAATGTGGATGTTGTTGTGAATCAATACACCTGAATTGAAATTAAATCAATTGAATGTAACATCGGTGGAGACTCAGTTGATGGGTCCACGGTGTCACCACCGTGGCTACATTTTAGTTCGACTGAAAGCGTTTGTCCTCGGGATTACCTCCGCTGAGCACGTAGGCGACGAGATCATAAATTTCCTCTTTCTCCAGGCGACCGAGTAACATGGGAGGCATGGGTGAGACAGGAGATGGATCGATGCTCTTAACCATTTTCCGGTCCACGTTGGTCCGTTGGTTCGGGTTCGTGAGATCGGTGTTAACAACTATCACATCGCCTTTTAAGTTTACGATGACTCCATGCACGGCTGTTCCATCCAGCATGCTCACTTGAGCAGGCACAAATTGTTCATTGATTTCTTTGCTCGGATTTATGATTTGGTCGAGGAAATCATGCGGTGAATAACGACCTCCCGCTGAAGTAAGATCGGGACCCGTGGCACCGCCTTCGTTGTTGAATCGGTGACAGGAGTAACACGCTGTAGCAGCGAACATTTTGCGACCACGGTCAAAGTTGCGGTCGATCATATTGTCGCCTGCTTCGGATAGGTCATCCAGTTTCCAGTCAGTGAAGTTGGTGCGACCAGCCAAGGCTGACATAGCAGCTTCTAACGATGACTTTACTTCAGGCTCGCGGGCGAGGAGTTCTACCAGGTCGGTTTTTTCCTTACTGGTGAGGGTTAATTCGGCATCCTTACGAATGTTTTGGATGAAAGCGACAAAGCTAGCTCCACCGCGGAAATTAGCTGCTTTCAGAAACCATTCGAAGTAGGAGGTGCGCAGTGCGTTTGTCCATCCGGTTTTGAGCATGCGGAGGGAACGAGCATATTCCATCTGTTCTTCTTGCGTGGCCGCGTCTTCAAGAAGTGCGATCGCCTTTTGCGCTACGCTTGGAGCTTGGAGATAAACCAAGGTCTCACAGAGCAGGCGGTTCGATTCCTGGTTGTCGGCAGGGAAGTGTAGATCGAGCTGACTGATGATTTTACCTGCGAGCTCAGTCTCAGCGCCGCGAAAACGATTAAGTGCCACATGGTAGGTGCGTACCAAGGCCTGACGGTTTTGTTCATCCAACGATCCATAATCGATGTCGGCGAGCGCGCCCAAAATACGGGCACCTTGCATGTTATTTTGTGGAATGTCGCCATCTACACGGTGGAAGGGGTCAATACCACGTACTCGAGTCAGAGCGAGTAATGCCTGGATCTTCTTGCCTGCGTTTTGCTCACGGAAAGCGCGGCGTCCCCAGTTGGCAGCGGGTTGGCTCTCCAGAGCACTGCGCGCTGCATTCCGAATAAATGGATCCTTGTCGTCCAGGTAGCGCCAGGCCAGTTGCACAGCCCGGTCATCTTCTTTGCCATGGAATTGCTCCAGCACGATACGAACATCGCGTGCATCCTGTCCG
This sequence comes from Opitutia bacterium ISCC 52, assembly GCA_014529675.2. Classification (NCBI taxonomy): domain Bacteria; kingdom Pseudomonadati; phylum Verrucomicrobiota; class Opitutia; species Opitutia bacterium ISCC 52. Next base: position 3,517,968 of record CP076040.1, on the reverse strand, counting down.
GCAGATTTTTTTACGGCTGGGGAGGTGTCTTCATCTCCCACATAGGTCACGCGGTAAAGTCCCGATTGGACCCTTCGTCCACCGATTGCAAAATACATGGCGCCATCCTCCGGGTGAATCACCATATCCGTTAATGGAAGTGGGACACCTGAGATGAAGTCTTCTTTGTATCCTGTATAGCTGGATCCTTTGGGCTCGAGAAAGACGGAGTAAAGTTTCCCCCAACTCCAATCCATGATGAAAAACGCGTTTTGGTATTTGGCGGGGAACTTAGCGCCATAGCCGAAGGTGACTCCAGTGGGTGAGCCGGGGCCAATATTCACCGTTGCCGGAACACTGTCCGCATACCACTCGGCAAACTTGCCTGTGCCATTTCGCCAACCGTAGTCAGAACCGCTGACTACATGGTTTACGCGAGTAGGGCGGTACCAGGGAGTATTGAAATCATACTCCATGTCTGCGTCGTAGGTGAAGAGCTCGCCATCGGCGTTGAAGTCTGCGTCGAAGATATTGCGGTAACCCATGGAGTAGCGCTCCCAATGCTCACCATCAGGTGAGATCTTATAAATGATCCCGGCTGGGGCCAGGCGTGAGCGATTGTGTCCACGGCCATCGGGCATACGGGGTAGAAGGTGGTCTTCCCCAAAGTTGCTTATGTTTTCCCGATTTACTTCGGTGGGTTCAGCATTGTTTCCACAAATCAGGAAAATGGATTTCCCATCAGGAGACAGTTTTACAGCGTGGACACCGTGATCACCCCGTGAAGGGATGTGGCGCAAAAGCTCCACATGATCGAGCTGGTCGTCGCCGTCTGAATCGGTGATGCGATACAATCCGGAATTAGTGCTGTCTTCGTAGTCATTGACGCCGACATAAAGTGAATCGAATGCCCAGAGCATACCATTGACCGCCCGGATGTTGGCGGGCACCTTTTCGATAGCTGCAGCGTTGAGTGTTTTGCCTGGAGCTGGTACCGGAAAGCGGTAAAGGCCACCAAACTGATCACTGGCAATTAATCGGTTTTTTCCGTCCAAGGCCAGGTTGACCCAGGAGCCTTGTGTGTCTCCGGGAACGGAGTAGAGAAGCTCCACTTTGAAGCCATCGGGCATGAGGATGTCTTCAATAGGAGTCGCGCGGTTTTCATTTACCGCGAGCCCCTCTTCTAGGGGTGTATCATTTTTTTTTTCGATCAAGGCTTTTGCCTCTGCTGCATTTATCCCATCTCGGAGTTGAATATTTTTAACCTGGATGGACATGTCTGGCCCTCGGTGAAGTTGCAGCCCAATCAGTCCACTTAGTACGGTACTGGGATCGCGGTCCACCACATCGACCGTGATCACTCCGTTGATCTTGTGTACACTGCGACGTCCCATTGCGATGACTTCGTAGGTGTTCCACTCGGAAAGATCAAAGGCGGGTTCAGATCCCAGGTTACCTCGAACCTGTGGAGTGGTCTTTCCCTTATCATTCAAGTCAGCTGGAATGAGGACCTTCTGTCCACGTTCGGCGATGATACCACGGCCGGTTTGCTCGCTGTAATACATGCCCTGGTATTCCGGTTTTGGGTGGATATCCATTTGGGGGCCTTTGAGCCTGAACGGGCCGCTATCCAGGCTTTGCGCTCTATACATGACACCGGAGTTGTTGGTGCCTGCCATGCGAAGTCTCAGTGTCAGGTGAAAATTGCTTACCTCGACATCCTTTGCGATGAGGAAGGTGTTAGCCTCGAGAGTCACGCCTTCTGTGCTGCCGACGATGTTTCCGTCTTCCACTTTCCAGAGTTCGGAACTGCCTTCCCAGCCACTGAGGTCTTTCCCGTTAAAGAGCGACTTGTATTCCTGCCCGGCGGCGGACATTCCGAAGAAAAGGATGGAAACGAATGCCACTGCAAACCATGCAAGCGACTGTGAGGAAGAAGGACGATGTGTCATAAATTTAAAGGGTGTTCTTAGGCTTAGACGAATGGGGTAATACATACCATTAAAAGGGATTGTTGAAGAGCTGCGTGCTGGCAAGTTTCTTTAGTTCCTAGTTATTCTCATTGTAGAGTAGTGTTTCTATACAGGGTAAAATTATTTTCACTCCAATTATTTGAGCATTTTTTGTGTAATTGCATTTATCTGAGCTTGAAGTGGAACTACTCTCCAACCAGAACCTCACTTTTGTAGAAAGTGCCAGCACCGGTATCCAAGGATGCGACAAGTTTTGGGAGTAAATGCTCCATTTTGTCTTTCAAGGTCCAGGGTGGGTTAATGATCATCATTCCAGATGCTGTCATGCCGCGTTCGTCAGAATCAGGGGAAAGGCCAAGTTCGAATTGCTGGATGTTGCGGATCCCGCTTTTCATAAGTTGGGTTTCCAGTAGATCGATCCGCTCTCTTTGTACCACCGGATACCAAAGTGCGTAAGTTCCTGTCTCAAATTTGCGATGGGCTTTCCGGATCGTTTGGATCACGGTTTCGTAATCACTTTTAACCTCGTAAGAAGGATCTATCAGAATGAGTCCACGACGGGAACTGGGTGGCAGTTGTGATAGCAAACCCCGATAGCCATCCATGAGTTCTAGGCCAAATCGGCTGTCTTTTTCGAAGACCCGGCTCAAGATTTCATAATCGGCGGGATGTAATTCGAATAAGCGGGCTCGATCCTGTTCCCTTAACACGTGTTGGGCAAAGAGGGGAGATCCAGGATACTGTGAGCATGTGTCCGTCGTGTTGTGCCGTTGGATCACCTCAAAGTAAGTGCTCAGCTCGGGCCAGTCTTCTGCTGCGAGCTTTTTGAATCCACCTGTGGCTTCGTTTAACTTGGTCGCATGATCCGACTGTAGGTCGTAGAGCCCGGCTCCGGCATGCGTATCGATATAAGTAAAGGCTTTGTCTTTTCGCGTCAGGTACTCCAGAATCTGAACTAAGACGATGTGTTTGAGAACATCGGCAAAATTGCCTGCATGAAAAGAATGACGGTAGCTGAGCAAGGTGTTAAAAAGAAACTAAGCCGGCAAGGATGCCTAAGCAGACCACAAAGAGAAAATAATAAAAGGCAGACTTGGCGTATTTAAACTCCTTCCTCCGGTCTTTCTTTCTTGCCGCAGCGATCGCGCCGACTGCACAAGGAACAAACACGCAAGGATAACCCAGGCAGACGCTGCGGAAGCAGGCTCCGATTATAAGTGGAATCCAGGGGAGTCCCGGAGGTTTGGGTTCCGTCATTGCGATGATCAAGCTTATGAAGACAAAAGGATAAATCAGTACTGGCCACCCACTCAATAGGAGTAGGAGCTTTGACTTCTTGTTCAGCTTTTCATCTATGCCGAAGTCCACGATGGTTGGTGTAGGGTTCTTCGGGGTATGAATCTTGATTCTGTGTGGAGCTTGTTCAGGCATTCTTTGACCTCAGGACCGCACAAGCGGTTCATTTGGTTAGGGAATTGAGTAACTATTCGGACGTGGAAAAAGAGAAAGTTGGATAGATTGAGAAACCCTTTGGTTTCTTTCAAGGGGGTAATTCACCTTAGAAAACAGGATTGGGTCTGCAGACTCTGGTATCCGGTTTGCTCACCCAGATCTACTGCCTAGCCAATGGGGCGTCTAAAAATTGCCCTGATCTCCTTGGCGATCTATTTGGTTCTATCGCATAGTGCCGGTATTTTTTCGACCCTTAGCCGACAGAAACCAAAAGTTTTGGTGTTTTGCGACTATTTGTTCAGCTTCTGCCCTACAACGGCGTTTCCAGAAGAATTTTTCCCCTGATGAATACGCCAGCCCAATTGTAGGTAGAATTCCGGAATCTCAGTGTAGGCATAGAGTTCATCTTCGAAGTCAGATGAAAGCTGTTCAGCCAACTGAACCAATGAACTTCCGATGCCACGGCTCCTGTGAGAATCTTTCACATAGAGCCCATTGATCCAGAGTGTTGGTGAAATGTCCTCAGTGCGTTGATAGCGACTGATCCAAACAAAACCAGCGGCTGCCTTTTCATCGACGGCTACTTTTGAAGGGGGGGGATTTATCCTTAACAAGAAGTTTTTCACGAATCGTATCCAGGCTATCACGGCTTTCCTTCGACCATTCATCGAATATCCATTGCGAAACGGTATCCAGGAAAGGACTATTATCGGATAGGGAATGGAAGGAGAGCTTGTCGGGCATAGAGGGTAATCAGGTCCGGAATATCGTAGAGGCGTATAGTCCAATCGCTAATCCAGTATAGTAAATAGTAATTAATAGAAGAATGTTTGTGCTCTTTGGAGAGTGCTGGGGAACTCGATCTCTGAATGCTGGACGAGTAATTCCCGTATGTTCAGCACCGACTTTCTTAAGGCCAGTCCATCTTGAGCCAGTGCTTTGATGCCTAGCCCACCTGTCCTGAGGGAACTTGCTCCAATGGCTACCTCTTTATTGGATAGTTGGTTGAGAGGCTCGATCAATTCTTTTACCGGCTTTGAGGTCAAGAAATAGAGACTCACATAAGGACCATGAGGAAAGCGGGTCCGCCAATCGGCGACGTCACCTGCCTTTGGGTCAACGTTGAAGTTCTCGTAGACCATTAGCGTACCCGATCGGTAGATACGTAGCTTTGAGCGCCAGGATTTAAACTCGAAGGACTCACCGTAGCTTGCACGTCCTGGAGAAATGATCTCTGTGAGAAGCAGCCTGCTGCTAGCCTCTAGATCTACCCTGGTGAATTGCCTCAGTCTTGAAGCCGATTGTAGCACCAAGGGTGCTGGCCAGACATCCAGAGCAGCATCTTCTCCAAGCTGGTAATGTTGTTGGATGGTGGCTTCGCCGTCGGCCATAGTGTGCACGCGGCAAGCAGCCGGACTTATCATAGCAGCCTTGGCCCCAGCTTCCACCTTGCAATCGATCTCCAAATGATCTCCTTCCAGTAATCCTGCGGTCGGACTCGTGAGCAAGTTAATGGCCCAGCCTTTGTCATGGTAGGTTTTGGCTATATGAAGGGGAGGGCGAACCCATTGTTCCTTGAGAGTGGATCCCTTTGGATCAGCTATATAAGCTAAGCGAACACCTCCGGATACGGCGGGTCGCTTGGCAGGCTGATTCTCTGTGATCGTTTCGGGCATCAACCAGCTTTGGGAGTCAGTGGAAAGAAACACTCCTTCTCGAGCCAGGCCAAGACATCATCCAGCCCCTTTCGGCTTTTTAGATCGCAAAGGAGAAAGGGACGTTCATCGCGCATCTTCTTTGAGTCACGTGCCATGACATCGAGATCCGCACCCACATAAGGGGCTAGCTCGGTCTTGTTGATAATGAGTAGATCTGAAAATCGAATGGCAGGGCCACCTTTGCGGGGGATCTTATCGCCCTCCGCAACATCAATTACATAAATGAACGCATCCACCAGCTCCGGTGAGAACGTAGCCGATAGATTGTCGCCACCGCTTTCTAAGAGAACGACTTGAGCGTCGGGATGCTGTAGCAGCAGGTTATCAATCGCTGCTTCGTTCATACTCGTGTCGTCGCGAATGGCCGTGTGCGGACAGCCCCCTGTTTCTACTCCGAGGACTCTCCCGGCTTCAAGTGGGCTATTTTTTACCAGGAATTCGGCGTCCTCCTTGGTATAAATGTCGTTGGTAATCGCGACGAGGCTGAATCGTTTGTTAAGTACTTCTGTGAGGCGAAGGAGGAGCATTGTCTTGCCGGAACCAACCGGGCCTCCGATGCCAACGCGGACAGGACGTGGAGATGAATTTGTATCAGACATGGATTAAAAAGGATGAGTAAATATGTTCTTAGGAATTTTATCGCTTAATTGTTTTGAACAGTCGCTTTCGCTCAAGAAAACGAAGGTAACAAAGGTTCTATGGATTGTTGCTTTCAGTTTTTCTTCGTTATTTTCGTTTCCTCTTTGTTCAAAATGGCGTCGCTGTTGGATCACTTTAGTTAGGTTTTTGCAGTCATCTGCATTTTCTGCGGTTAAACAAAATTAAGAAATAAAAAGTCGTGAGAAAGCGGTGGCATGTTGGGCGCAGGCAATGTCGTAAGCGGGTGCGAACCATCCAGCGTCCTCGCGGTTAATGGTGAGCGATTGATCGACCCAGGTGGGCAACTGATCCAGTCCAGCGTGTAGAGCTGCTTGTGCAGATTCCGGACCGATGCGTAAGAGTTTAATGGAGGCGGAAACAAAGTTGGCCAGATTTTGATACCCGTAGGCCATGAGACCAGCTCGTTCTGGCACTTTGAGGATTTCAAACTGCAATGCTGTTACCACAAGATGATGACCAAATACGTTTTGTTCGGCCAATAGCATTCGGTAATTTTCCACCCTTGGATCATCCCAGAGTTTCTTGAGGAGTCGAAGGCGACCTCGTCCTTGCGCTAGACTCGCTTCGCGAATTTCTGATGCCCATTTCCAGGCATCGATCTCTTGTTCTAATTCGATGAGCCCCTCAGTATCAGTCCCAATCAAAAGGTCTCTGGATAAGCGAAGGTAGGGTAGTTCCAGGCGCGCCAATGCAGGGCCGGCGTGGTCCATAAAAAATTGAGTCAGGTCCTCTCCGTTTTGGTAGCCGCAGCTTGCGGCCCATTGCTCTAGTCCCAATGAGTGAGCATAACCTCCCGTGGGAAATAGAGGATCGGAAACCTGAAGCAGTGAAGCGACCCACTGCTCGTCAGATGAAGCATCGCGAGTCATTTAATGGTGATGATGGTGATTCGAATGATCGTGCCCATGGCTATGTCCGTGATCATGATCATGATCGTGATCGTGAGAGTGACCGCCAGACTTGCTTGGTTGAAATACACGGGTGACACGTTCGAAGGCTATGGATTCACGCTCGAGCATCTGCTCCACAGCCAAATCGTCCTGTACTAGAATTCCTTTGTCCGAAAATGCGGCTTTGAAATGAAGGTTGCCGATCATCCAGCCTAGCCATGCCGCTTGTTGCCCTTCGCCCATAGGTACCAGGAAACAGGGTTCGGGTGCTTGTTCTATGACATAGGCCGTATGGGCTTCTACCAGAACGCAGTCTCCGTGGTTCAGGGCTTCAGCTACATCGAAACCAAAGTCCGTGTCATCAGCTGCTTTTCCACGCCAGCGTTTCCGGGCCAGTTTATGCCTGTCCACGGGGATTGATACATGATCGTGATGATGTGGAATCGGGTTTAACGCTTCGGTAACTAGATGCATTTTAGAATAGAAAGTAACGTTGCGCCATCGGAAGCTCGGTTGCCGGTTCGCAAGTCAGCTCCTCGCCATCTGCCGTCACAGTGTAGGTCTCTGGATCGACATCAATGTTTGGAAGATAGTCATTCATAACCATGTCATGCTTAGAGATCTTTCGAGTGTTTGCTACTGGGCGGATGATCTTCTCCAATCGGAGAGAATCTGCCACACCTGCGTCCACGGCAGCCTGGCTAACAAAGCTGATAGAAGTTCGGTGCTTTGCCTTTCCAAAAGCAGCAAATTGAGGTCGGTAATACATCGGTTGTGGTGTGGGGATGGAAGCATTGGGATCGCCCATGTTAGCCAGAGCGATCATGCCACCTTTGAGTACCAGCTCCGGCTTCACTCCGAAGAAGGCTGGTTTGAAGACAACGATGTCAGCCAGCTTCCCCACTTCAAGACTACCTACATCGGCGGTCGTTCCGCAGGCGATAGATGGATTAATCGTGTATTTGGCAATATAGCGAAGCACACGAAAGTTATCGGCCGCTGTATGCACATCGGACTCCAGCTTTCCAAACTGCTTCTTCATTTTGTCCGCTGTTTGCCAGGTGCGTATCAAGACTTCACCCACGCGCCCCATGGCTTGGCTATCGCTTGACATGATGGAAATGGCTCCTCGGTCGTGCAGAATGTCTTCGGCTGCGATGGTCTGAGGTCGAATCCTTGATTCAGCAAACGCCACGTCTTCGGGGATCTTTGAATCCAGATGATGACACACCATGAGCATATCTAAATGCTCGTCGATGGTGTTAACTGTAAAGGGACGTGTTGGATTGGTAGAGGAGGGGAGCACATTCGCTTCTCCGCAGACTTTTAAAATGTCTGGAGCATGACCTCCTCCGGCACCTTCCGAGTGGAAGGTGTGAATCACGCGGTCTTTAAATGCTTTGATGGTCGTTTCGACGAAGCCCGACTCGTTCAAAGTATCCGTATGGATGGCGACTTGAACATCCATCTCGTCCGCCACGCTGAGGCAGTGGTCGATTGCACTGGGGGTGGTTCCCCAGTCTTCGTGAAGTTTCAACCCCATGGCTCCCGCTGCCACTTGTTCGCGCAGAGCATCCAAGTTGGACGAATTCCCTTTGCCCATAAAACCGAGGTTCATAGGAAAGGCGTCTGCCGATTCCAGCATCTTCTGAATATTCCAGGGTCCAGGGGTGCAGGTGGTTGCATTAGTGCCGGTTGCTGGTCCTGTTCCACCGCCAGTCATGGTAGTTACTCCACTGGCCAAGGCTTCGTCGATTTGCTGCGGGCAAATAAAGTGAATGTGGGAATCAAATCCTCCAGCAGTTACAATATGCCCTTCGGCAGCGATCACCTCCGTGCCAGCACCTATGACCATGCCATCCGCGATCCCGGATTGAATGAGTGGATTGCCTGCGTGTCCGATACCAGAAATGCGCCCATCTTTAACTCCGATGTCGGCTTTGATAATACCGAGAATGGGATCAATGATGGTTGCATTGGTCAGGACTAGATCGAGGCAGTCTTTTCCGGTGGCAAGCGGTGATTGTCCCATGCCATCTCGGATGACTTTGCCGCCTCCAAACTTTACTTCGTTTCCGTAGCCTGCCGCTTCGGCAATCAGGTCCTTCTCGACCTCAATGAAGAGCTCTGTGTCGGCAAGGCGTACTTGATCACCCACGGTAGGTCCGAACATTTCGGCATATTGTCTTCGTGTAAATTCTAAGCTCATAACTGTCCGTCTACTTTGTTGTTAAGTCCATGGACTTCGCGTTTGCCAGCCAAGGCGACCAGCTCGACTTCCCGTATGTCACCAGGCTCAAATCGCACGGCTGTGCCCGCGGCGATATTCAGGCGGAAACCCTTCGAGGATTCTCGGTCAAATTCCAGGCCTTCGTTCACTTCGTAGAAGTGAAAATGACTCCCCACCTGAACGGGCCGGTCACCTGTATTGCTGACTTGAACGGTTAGGGTCTCAAGATCGGGATTCCCGGTTAGAAGCGCATCGGGTTCGGAAAATTTATATTCGCCTGGAATCATCGTAGTGGGTTGTGGACGGTTACAAGTTTGGTTCCATCGGGGAATGTGCCTTCAACCTGCACTTCGTGAATCATCTCTGGAACACCTTCCATCACATCATCTTTGGCCAGGATAGTGGCTCCGTAGCTCATAAGATCCGAAACCGATTTTCCATCGCGGATGCCTTCGAGTATTTCATAGGTAATAACTGCAATGGCTTCCGGGTAATTGAGTTTAAGGCCTCGGGCTTGTCGGCGCCGAGCCAGGTCGGCGGCAACGACAACCATAAGTTTTTCCTGTTCGCGGGGCGTTAGGTGCATAGACGGTGATAATTGATTAATTCGTTTATAAAGCGGATGAAGCAGCCCAAATTATGCCAACTTATGTGGCTTTGGTTATTTTTGAGGACTAGCATCTAAAACGGACCCCGGCAAGCTGGAGCTCTTAGAAATAACGCGAATATCTGTTCAAAGTGAGACTGTTTTACTCAGATTTCGGATGGGAGGGGATGGTGAAGGGAATATTCGTTGTTATGGGGCTTCTAATACGTGCTTGCTACTATTGAGGTCTTCCTCTACAAATTAACATCTTCAGCAATTTTAATTATAATCCGTCCATTATCCCAAAACATATGAAAAAGCTATTATCGATCATCGCAATTCTCGCTTTCGCAACCGGTCTTTACGCCGCTGATGAAGCAAAAACAGTAACTCTAAACGGAACTGGCACCTGTGCTAAATGCAGCCTGGGCATCGCTGAAAAGTGCACCAATGCACTTCAGGTGAAGAATAAAAATAACGACAAAGTAAGGACTTACCTCTTTGCTAAGAACATCGAGCATGGCGCCTATTTCTGTCAGGGAGAAACGGCAGGCCTGAAAGTTAAAGGTTCGGTTGCCAAAGTAGATGGTAAATTGGTTCTTACAGCTAGTTCTGTTGAGAAAACAGAAGGCTAATAAGCGATCTGCCGCATTCAATTTCAAGGGTCCCGATACCGGGGCCCTTTTTTTTGTACATCCGGTTACGAGCTTGCTTGCCAATGATTTAACTTCACCGCTTAATCGGCAATCCACTACCCCAATAGATATGATGAAGATACTGCTAACGTTTATACTGACCTTCCTTTTTTCATTTCTCAATCTTCAGGCGGCTCATCACGCGAGCAAAGCTAAGGTAAATCTACCGGACGGATTTGTCGCTCTGTTTGATGGGAAATCCAAAGATGGATGGTTTACCAACCCAAGAGGAGCACAAGAAGTATGGAAGGTGGATCCCAAAACCGGAGCCTTGGCACGCAGCCTTCAGAACGGTTACATTTGGACGGAGAAAGAATACGGCGATTTCATTCTCGATCTGGAATACAAACTCTCAAGGGGATGTAACAGTGGTGTTTTCTACCGCACCGATCCGAATAACCCTGTGCAAGGAGGGTTCGAGATTCAGCTGCTTGATTCACAAGGTGTGGACAGGGGGAAGCATGATCACGGCGCGATCTACGATGCCGTCGCTCCTAGCAGCAAACCAGCCGGCAAGGTGGGGGATTGGGACAAGCTTCGCCTTCGTGTTAAAGGCGATATCGTTCGGGTCTGGGTCAACGGAGTTAAAGTATCTGAAGCCGACCTTTCAAAATGGACCACCGCTCAGAAGAATCCGGATGGTTCCAAGAACAAGTTCAAAACCGCTTTGAATGATCTACCGAAGATGGGTCACATTGGTTTTCAAGACCACGGCCACAATGTTTTGTTTCGCAATGTGTTCCTCAAGGAACTTTAACCTTAGAGTTGTTCTATTCTTCAATTGCTTCATCGACTTTGGATTTTAAGTCGATACCGTGACCTATCATGAGTGCTACTGATAAAGATGATCCGAAGCTTCTGAGTGCTTCGGCGTCCATGCTGTTTGATGCACTGCTTCATCAAACAGAGGACCAGGTTTACTTCAAAGATCGCGAAAGCCGCTTTATTCGAGTCAGTGATGTTATGCCTGCCAAGTTTGGGCTGAAGTCGCCGGAAGAATTGATAGGCAAAACGGACTTTGACCTCTTTTCCAAGGAGCATGCGCAGCAAGCCTACGACGATGAGCAGCGGCTGATTCGAGATAATGAGCGCCTGGTTAATTTGACCGAAAAGGAAACCTGGCCCGATGGCAGTGTGACCTGGGCAACCTCGACCAAAGTTCCACTTTACTTGGGATCGGGTGAACCCGTGGGTATTATGGGTATTACGCGGGATATCACGGAGCAGGTCGTTGCTCAGCAGGCCCTCGAGGAAAGTCGGGAACAGTTGCGTCAGAAGAACGAAGAGATGGCCACCGATTTTCAGAATGCCGGGCGCGTTCAACAGCGATTGATTCCTGGCCCTATGCCGGAACACCCGGATGTAGATATTGCAGTGCTGAATTTGAGCTATTCCGATGTGGGTGGCGATGTGATTACCTTCCCGCTCGTTTCTGATAAACACCTATCCTTCCTCTTAGGGGACGTGAGCGGTCATGGGTTATCTGCCGGTTTATTTACTATTCTAGTCAAGCACCTGGCCGATTTTTACATGCCAGCAGAGTTTGCTCATCCTGAGCAGGCCTTAATCGAGCTCGATCAGCACATGAAAGGACTCATTCCTTCAGGCTTTGTCGCGGTGATGGTTGGGACCCTTGATCTTTCAGAGGATGAGTATGCAACTCTAACTTTGGCCAACGCAGCTCAACCTCCCTTGCTCTGGTACCGGGAAAGTTCCGACACCGTTGAAATCGTAAACTGCCCAAGTGAGAACGTTGTGGGATTAGGTATTTGTGATAACGTGCAGGTAACTAAATTTACAGTCGATCTAGGAGACTGTCTTCTGTTCATGACCGATGGATTAATCGAGTGTCGAAATCCAGAAGGCGTTGAATTAGGAACCGAAGGTCTGGTGGACGTGTTTAAAAATTGTGCCCGCCAACCAGTCCAAGAAGTCGTCAAAACCCTCGAAGCATATTTGAAGTCCTACTGCGGTGCCAATTATCCTCAGGACGATACCACGCTACTGGCCCTGCGCCTCAAGGAAGACTAATCGGGGGTTTTGTCGCTAAGCGCTAGCGTCAGTATGTTTTGTCTTAGGTAGGGACGCATCGCCGAGGCGTCTGTTCCAGTAAGATCAGATATTCATCGGTCGGCCCGGCGGTATGACCCTACCTTCCATGTTAATACCTTCGACATGTGGTGACAACTTATCTGCCACCCTTTCTTGTGATACAGGCGATGGGCATCCAGCCGCTGATGGCCCGTGTCGAGGTGCAGCTCATTACATCGGTTCCGTTTACCTTCTTCTTCCAGCCAATCCATCAGTGCGCCGGCGTAGCCTCGTTTGAGTTTAGTGGGATCCGTAATGAGGTCATCCAGGTAGAGCACTTTTCCCCAGGCCATGAACTCTGCGAAGCGGTAACCTGCAAGGGCTGCGATTTCATTCTCTTCATCGATGAGTGCGACCAGGTGATACCCTTGCTTCTGTTGTCGCCGGACTTTTTCAATATAGGCGTCTTCTATCAGATGAGGACGAAGCGCTCGCATGACATGAAAACTGTCGGCCAACTCCTGGCCGGTGGATATTTCTTTAATGAGACTACTCATTGGGTTGCTTTCGTTTCAGGTTTAGCGCTTCCAGAAGATACCCTGTAGACATGCAAAGCCATGCAAATCCATATATTCCAATCATTATAGTGAAAAGAAAGCTTGGGAGGTGATTGAATCCCAATCCAATGGCGGCAGCAGCCGGAATCGAAACTAAGGCTCCATACATTTGCATCCGCGTAGGGAGTGTTCCCAGTCGCCGGTGTCGTATACTCGCTCCGACTACTATTGAGAGGTAAAAGATAGCTGCTATAGAATAGAAGAAGATTAAATTCATAAATCTAGGAGAGGGTTATAACGTGCATTCAAGGTATGATTTAATCGGCTGCTGGAATCAAACTCGGAATTCACTCGAAATGTATATCCATTCATATTTTAATCTGCCTATGTCACTTTTTAAGATCCTTGTTTGTTTAGCATTTTATTTTGTAGGCGTCCTGTATTCAATTGGTAATGACAGGCCGAATATCATCGTTATTCTGGCCGATGATCTTGGTTACTCCGATATCGGTTGCTTTGGTGGTGAAATTGAAACCCCGAACCTGGATCGCTTGGCTCATGATGGGCTTCGATATTCCCAGTTTTATAATACGTCGAAATGTTGGACAACCAGGGCATCGCTTCTCACCGGAGAATATTGGCAAAAAGTAACAGTGGGAAATGGTCTCAAGCCGGAAACGATTACCGTGGCGGATCGACTCAGGGATGCTGGTTACCGAACTTACCTAAGTGGCAAATGGCATCTGGACCAGAATCGACACGACGATCCTTCGCGCAATCCGTTGGAATTTGGGTTTGATACGTTTTACGGCAACCTGCACGGCGCTGTGAGTTACTTTAATCCCTATACTCTGATGCGAGGCAAAGAGTCTGCTGCAGATGAGATTGGAGATGACTACTATCTTACAGATGCAATCAGTGAGGAGGCAGTCAAGAATGTGCGAGACCATGCGCGTGATCATGGCGAAAATCCCTTCTTTCTGTATTTGTCCTACACGGCTCCGCACTGGCCGCTCCAGGCACTTCCTGAGGACATTGCCAAGTATGAGGCCTACTATCAGGACAAGAGCTTCGAGCAATTGCGACGTGCCCGATATGAAAAGATGAAGACCCTGGGCATTTTACCTAAGAGCGGCCAGTTGTCCGAGGCAACTCACGGTGATTGGTCGAAAGTGGACCAACCCTGGAATGCCCGGCGCATGGCTGTGTTCGCTGCTATGGTTGATCGTATGGATCAGGGCATTGGTCAGGTGCTCACTGCATTGGAAGAAACCGGTCAGTTAGAAAACACCCTCATTTGTTTCATGGCCGACAACGGAGCTTCGACTGAATTGATTGGCTATAACAATGCCTTGAGTTGTCTCGGAGGAGAGGCGCTCACTAGAGATGGTCGTCCTATCAGTATCGCCGGTGAAGAAATGCCTGGAGATGAAACCACCTTTCAAGGGTATGGTCCTGATTGGGCTAATGTTTCCAACACCCCTTATCGATACTTCAAAGTCACCAGTTTTGAAGGCGGCATTCGGTCTCCGTTTATCGTTCATTGGCCAGCTGGTATCACACGAAAACACCGAGGAAGCATCGACCACCAACTGCTTAGCCATCTTATTGATTTAACTCCAACATTCTTACAGATGGCTGGGCAAGACATTCCAGATTCCATCGACGGCACGAGCGTACTCAGCTATTGGAAAGGGAAGCAAAGCGGTAACCCACAGCGCGTTCTTTTCAATGAATTTGGCAGGAGTAGTGCGATGTACGATTACCCCTGGAAATGGGTTCAGTATAGAGGTGACCGCTTTCTCTTTAACTTGGAAAAAGATGCTTCTGAAACAAACGATGTGTCTCAACAGTTCCCAAAACAATTCAACTCGATGAGGCAAAGGTTTGACCAATGGAAAGCATCGTTTGGTGACTAGGTGCACTTCCTCTAAAAAATCATAGCTTTCAAAAGAAAGGTTGTCGCACTTCATTTGCTGACAAAGAATCAGTTAAATCCAAACAATATAATCAATCATGTCCTTTCAAGATATTCGATCCACCCAAGGCCGTAAACGGCTATTTAATAGCGTTGTAGATACCATCGGAGACACTCCTTGTATTCGTATCAACAACTTGGCGCCTGATAATGTAACCGTATACGTGAAGGCCGAGTTCTTTAACCCTGCCGCTTCAGTCAAAGACCGACTGGCTATTAACATCATTGAGGCTGCTGAGCGTCGTGGAGATCTCAAGCCGGGGCAAACCGTTGTTGAGGCAACCAGTGGAAACACTGGTATTGGTTTAGCTATGGTCTGTGCAGCAAAAGGATATCCTTTGGTCGTGACGATGGCCGATAGTTTTTCTATCGAACGCCGTAAGTTGATGCGCTTTCTCGGTGCCAAAGTGGTTCTGACACCGCGTGCAGAAAAAGGATACGGCATGTATCAGAAAGCCAAGGACCTTGCTGAGAAGAACGGCTGGTTTCTAGCCCGTCAGTTTGAAAGTGCGGACAATGCTGATATCCACGAAAGTACCACTGGGCAGGAAATTATGTCTGATTTCGAGGGTCAGCGGCTTGACTATTACGTAACCGGTTATGGAACTGGCGGAACCCTTACCGGAGTGGCTCGTGTGCTTCGTAAGGAACGTCCGGATACAAAGATTATTTTGAGTGAGCCAGCCAATGCTCAGTTGATCGGATCCGGCGTCGCTCAAGGCCGAGGCGATGATAATTCTCCAGCGGTAAGTCATTCTGCATTTGAACCACATCCGGTACAAGGATGGACGCCTGACTTCATACCTTTCGTGCTACAAGAATCGATAGACAACAGTAACTACGATGAATTGATTCCTGTTCCAGGGCCGACTGCCATTGAGCATTCGCGTAAACTGGCTACTCAAGAAGGTATCTGCACCGGCATTTCCGGCGGGGCAACACTGGCTATCGCTTTACAGATTGCCGAGAAAGCCGAACCAGGATCCGTAATCCTCGCCATGCTCCCAGATACGGGCGAGCGTTACCTGTCTTCGCCTCTATTCGAAGGGATTGCTGAAGACATGACGGACGAAGAAGTCGAGTTGTCAAAATCGACGCCTGGTTACCAGATGGACTAATCGCATAAACGCAGATTTAGTTTTACCACCTTTCAGAAGGCTTGGAAGTATCGCTTCCAAGCCTTCTTTTTATCTTTTCAGTGTAAAAAAAGTCTTTTCAATTTCAGAGTTATTTTGGAATTTCTTCATCTGCGGTTCTATTAAGACTATATTGTATATTCCCGTTCATCTAGTATGGCTAAGCTAACCCGCTTCCTGCGTTTCCTCTCATCGAAACAATCTCTCTCAGAATCGTTGTCCTGGGGCATTGATCGCAACATGGGAAAGATGCGGCCCGATTATTCTATTCGCATGGATCGGGAGGATATCCCCGTTTGTGAGGGGGTATATATCCAAGTCTATAATAAGGAATTGAGGCTTGGAAGAGGACCAGCCTGTTCCTTATTCATGCTAGAGGAAGAGGTTCTAAGAATCGATTGCTTTGGGAAAGGAGCGGGGCACTTACATATTGCATTCTTTCTTCCTGGTTCAGGTGAGAATAGATTATGGATGCACGAAGCTACGGTTGAAGAGCAAGTCGCTCGAGCGAAGTTCGAGCTTCATCGGAATTTTAGGTACTATCAGGCTAGAGTCCCTAATCCAAAGATTCGGGCCCTTGAAATTGGTCGACGGGAGATGAAGGCAGCCAGTCAATTGGCCTTCGAAAAGATGACCCGTTTTATTGAGTTGTTTCCTGAAGGCGAATTCGTCTGATACGAGGCGTACGGCGATGATATAGATTAAAATACTTTCATCTGGGTAAAGGTATATTGCCAATCGTCAGGATGCCCTGATAAAAAGGAGGCATGTTCAACAAGTCTCGTTTCTTTTTTCTAATCGGTACATTCATTTGCCCGCTTCTTTTTATCAATTTGCAGGCCCAGAGTCCTGCCACTCAGCGTTTGCTGGACCGGAATAAAATCCTTGGCCCGCAAATTATTAAAGTGGCTGAGAACGTCTATACGGCTGTTGGCTACTCGGCTTCAACCAACACGATGATAGTCGGGGATGACGGAGTGATCATCATCGACCCGGGACAACAAGTTCCTCTCGCTCAGCGAGCTCGGGCCGAATTTGAGAAAATTACCAAAAAGCCCGTTTTGGCGATGATCTACACCCATGCTCACTTTGATCACACGGGCGGTGCAGGAGCATTTTACGAAGAGGGAAGTGATATGCAGATCTGGGCCCGTGACAACTTTGGGTCAGAGCAGCATCGCAATGAAGAGGTCGGTTTTTCAGGCGGGATTCGCAGGGCCAATTCCCAGGGATTTGATTTGAATCCGGAACAACAAATCAGCGTGGGCATCGCCATCCCTCCCTATGATCGCCTTCGGGGAAACGCATTTGGAGGAGGCGAGCAAGCAGCCCGGAGTGGTGCTACACGTCAGCGTGGTGGAGTCAGCGGACCCAGGGCAGGCATTGATCCAACGCACACTTTTTCCGAGGACCGGAAAGTAATCGAAATTGCAGGCATCAAGCTCGAGCTGGTGAAGGCACCTGGTGAAACGGACGATCAACTATACGTTTGGTATCCGGATAAGAGGATCGTGTTTGCGGGCGATAATTTTTACCAATCCTGGCCTAATGTCTATCCTCTGCGTGGTACCGCTCGACGGTCGACCCGGGATTGGATCAAAAGTATCGATGCCATGGTGCAAGAGAATCCTAAGCATGTGGTCGGAGGTCATACTCCACCGATTCTCAATGATGCACTCGAAGTGCTTACAAACTACCGCGATGCGATTAAATACGTATACGATAAAACCATTGAAGGTGCGTCCAATTACATGACCCCTGATGAGTTGGTTGAATACGCGGCACTGCCTGAGAAATATGCTAAACTCGATTACCTGGGCGATTACTATGGTACCGTGGAAGGTACTATTCGCGATATTTATGCTCAGGATCTAGGTTGGTTCGATGGGAATGTAATGACCCTGCACCGCGAATCTCCTGTACAACAGTCTCAGCGTATAGCCGATCTAGTGGGTGGCGCTGGCGTATTGTTTGGTAAGGCAAAGAACGCCCTGAAAGGTGGCGATGCATTAGGTGCGGCCCAGCTTGCACAACATGTGATTCGCCTTCAGCCAGACAACAAGGAAGCCAAGATTCTCATGTCAGATGCTTTGTATATTGTTGGTGAAGCCACCTTCAATGCTCCCGTGCGGAATATGACCCTTTCTACCGCGAATCGCTACAAGCGTCTTGCGAATGAGGAGTAGCTGAAATTCGACGGTCGCCTCATCTTCACATGAAATTCGTGATCCCTATCATTATCTCACTTTTTCTTGGGGGCCTTGGATTGGTCGCCGAGGAGGCACCGTTTGCCGTTCACAAGGGCCTCGTTTATTCAGAAGTAAGTGGCGGGATTACGCTTGATTTGTTCGTTCCGGAAACAGCGAGTGAACCCGTCCCTTGTATCCTGGTGATACAGGGCGGAGGCTTCAACGCCCAGGATGGGCAGAAGTTTCGACCCTTTGCTGAATATTTGGCTGAACAGGGTTTGGCGGCTGCGCTCATAGCTTATCGTGGACGACCCAATCATCAGTACAAGGATACAGTTGCAGACACGAAGGCTGCGGTCAGGTTTGTTCGCAAAATAGCTGAACAATATTCCATAGATCCCGAGCGCATAGGTGCCATGGGACGTTCGGCGGGAGGAACCCTGGCCGGACTTTTGGCGGTGACCGGTGGTATGGAATCGTTCGAAGGTGAGGGTGGGCATCCTGATTACTCCAGTCGTATTCAAGCGGCCGTTGCCTATGCTGGTGTCTTTGATTTTGTGAGCCGTTTTACCGATGAGAAGCAGATCGCGCTGCAACCCAATGTGGAGACTAAGGTGATCTCGAATGGAAAGTGGGTAGGGCCTTCTTTTTCACCGGATGGCAAAGATTGGATCCATGCATCCGTAATCACACATGTGGATAAAGAGGATCCACCCATCTTGCTTATTCATTGTGAAGACGACGCTACCGTTCCCTGGCTTCAATCTGAGCTCCTTTTCGAAGCAATGAAAGAGGTCGGCGCGGATGTATCTCAGATTTACTACAAGGAAGGGGGCCATGGGTTCAAAGGACGTGGAGAACAATCGATGGCTTCCATGGTAGAATTCTTTAAGGAAACATTATGAGAAAGATTACGCTGATCGGTTTATGTCTTCTGGCTTTCACAGCTGGTTCATTTAGTAGAGAACTGGAGATTGTAGCCCATCGAGGTGCTAACCACTTGGCTCCTGAGAATACCTTCGCCGCCGCGCAGAAGTGTGTTCAGCTACGCGTTGACTATGTCGAGGTAGACGTTCGAACCAGTCAGGATGGAGTGATGTATGTCATTCACGATAAGACACTCGATCGGACAACCAATGGTACGGGTCCGGTTGTGGAGCGGGATTCATCCTATATCGACTCCCTTGATGCTGGAAGTTGGTTCAGTTCTGAATTCTCTGGTGAGAAAGTCCCTCGTCTGGATGCCTTTCTAAAGAGCTTCAGTGGCAGGATCAAAATCTATTTTGATGTGAAGGGCGCTGATCTGCGAGAGCTGCTAAAACTGATTTATGAGCTTGGTTATGAGGACGACTGCTTCTTTTGGTTCTCCAATGATGAGAAGGCTAGAGAGCTGCGAAGCCTGGATCCTGTCATTCCTCTAAAAATGAATGCGGTTGATGTGGCTGGTTTAGAACGAGTATTGGACTTTAATCCTCAATTGATCGAATACCGACTCGAGCATCTGACTCCCGCCTTTATTGCCTTTTGCAGGGAAAACAACCTCAAGCTCATGGCGCATGCGTTACAAGAAGGTGCGGAAACTAACTACCAGAGGATTCTCGATTCCGCCGCTGGTATGGTGAATCTCGACCGGGCCGATGAGATGATCGAATTGCTCAACCAAGCAAACGGTGAGGATCCCATTCGCATGACCTTGGATTATGATGGATCGAAGCGAGAGTACTTTGTCCGCTTGCCCATGGATTTCGATCCTCGGAAGTCCTATTGGCCCCTAGTAACTGTGCACGGAGGCAATGGGAATGGCAGGACTCACTTCCTCGCCAAGGCTGCACGTCAGGAAGCCAATCGCCAAGGTCTCGAGGCTATTGTCATTTCTCCGAGCTTTTCCAATGAAGATTTTCAGGCGAGCCGATTCCCCGATCTTGGGGAAGGTCCGTTCCTTGAAGCTGTGCTCAAGGATGTCCGTTCGAAATATGATCTTGAAGAAAAGATTCTCATCACTGGCTACTCTCGAGGTGGCCAATTTTCACATCGTTATGCGCTTAGAAATCCGGAAGGCGTCTTAGCTGCCGCTCCCTGTGCATCGGGCACTTGGACTACACCCGATGGCCATCTACTAATCGAAGCAATTGGAGAAGTCGCAGACCCAGAAACTTATCTTCAAGAAACCGAAGACCTTAGTCAGGTTCCGGAGCGTCTGCATGGTATGTTCAACCAACGTGTGGGCAGCGCTGCCGGCTTGAAGGCTGTGGATGGATCGAAGAATGTTCCTTTCCTTGTCATGTGTGGTTCCTTGGATACTCGGTGGGATATAGCGCGATCTTTCGCTGATAGCCTAAAAGGCTTGGGTTATGAGGTAGAGACTTCTTGGCCACGTACTCCACATGGAGGAAGAAACAGCCAGGAGTTTCAGTGGGAGTCTGAAAAATATTCCCGTGAGGCCATTAGATTTTTTAAGCGCACGATCACAAAAAAAGAGACAGCCGAATGACTGCCTCTTTGGAGAATTTTGATATCGATCAATTTACTTTGCGCTGATTGGGATAACCGCGATGGCATCACCCCAGTGAAGCTTCATGTCCGCTGAGTTATTACTTAGATTAGTAAAGTAAATAGCGAACCATTCATTAGGATGATTCTCTCTTGTTAGCTTAGCTGTTGCTCGGACGACATCTTTAGATTCGTCGTATTGAGTTCCCCACGACAACTTGGAATTGATTATAATATCCATAGTTTTGTCATCGGCGTTTGGTTTTGTATACATGGAGTAAGTACCCGCCTTCACAGATGCATCCCCAATCATTATATCGTCAGATAGAGTAATGACTGTCGATTCGTTGGCTCCGGTCCGCCAGACCTTTCCATCGGGAACCATGTCTTCGATTTTACGTCCTTTGAGTCCCGGGCGGCCATAGGTAATGGATATAACGGTAGTTCCAATGGTTTGACTGACTTCAGCATTGGGGCTTGGGCGTGCCTTTCCGTTTCCACGTTTTTGAGCGAAGCTGAAAGAGCTCGTGGCCAATAATATAGCCAGAGCAACGGCACTGATTCTGATAAGTGATTTCATAGATGATGTATGTGATGATTGTTTGAGGTTGAAATGGCTTTAAATTAATTTTTTGGAGGCGTGATCATAATGTGAGCTCTATGGGTGCCAGGATTCATGATCCACGGGCCACCTGGAATTTGGGGCGCCAGTGGAAGCCCAGTGCTTTCTGGGGTAGCAAAAGGGATATAAAACACCCAGCGCAGAAACTTGTTTTCAATTTCCTGGGTCTCCTCATTTACCTTTCCTGTTAGAATAGCCAGCAGGGCTCGCTCAGGCATTTCAAGTTTTCCGGCTTTTATCTCTTCCTCCCGAATATCAAAAATTTCTTTTTCAGATTTGCCTTCTTTGCGAAGTGCTCTGGCACGAGCCATGAAGGGTTCCAGGCTTTTGTGGTAGCAGGCTACGCTGAAGTTCTTTTTCTTTGGATCGTCAGCCAGGCAAATCAGGTCATTGCTGCCTTCGCGAAGCACAGCGAGAGTGCCATCGCTACGGTAACCCATTACAGTTGCGTTCTCTCGATCGGATTCTTGTGCCGCTAAAACCGCGGTTGTGATCTGCCAGTATACGGATGGAACTTTGGTTTCAGCATAAGAAACTAAAGTGCTTAGGAGGGTAATTAGAGTTAGGGGTAATAGTGCTTTCATAATTTTGAATAATGGTGACATGATACGTTGGTGGCAAGTGTGCTTCCGAATCATGAATAGTTATTAATGCTTCATGACCTGGTGGTAAGCTTCCAGGTAAGATTTGACGACGGCATCGGCCGAAAAAGAAGTTATGGCTCGGTCTTGCGCCGCGGATCCCATTTGTTTTCTTAGCTCGGGATTGTCAGCTAGCGTGGCAATCGCGTGCCCAAGTTTTTCTGAGTCCCCAAAGGGTGCCATGAATCCCGTTGAAGGATCCTTCACAACTTCTGGAATTCCACCCACATCAAACGAGGCGCTGGGTAACCCATAGCGCATGCCTTCCAATATGCCCAGGCAGAAGCTTTCATACTCCGAGGAGTAAACAGTGAAGTCTGCAGCGGCGTAGTAGTTGTCTATGTCAAATACATCATCGGCTACGATTACATGATCTTGTAATTCCCGATCCGCGATGAGTTGTTTAACTTTTGCGGGATCAGCACCTGCCAGAATGACCATCTTGAAAGTTGCTTTGGCAATCGCCACCTTCACTGCATCCAGCAGCAAGTCTATGCGCTTAATGGTTCTTAGATTCGATGCGTGGAGAGCAAGTGGTTCATCTCCCACACCCAGTGATGCTCGAATGTTCTCTCGTGTATCCGTCACCGGTCTGGGCTCATAGAAATTCGGAATGACTTCGATGTCCTGCTTCAGCTCAAACAGGTCCAGAGTACGCTCTTTGAGATTATTGGAAACGCAAGTGACCAGATCTGAAGCTTCAAGGACGTGTTGAAGCAGGGACCGATACTCCGGCATTGCTCCCAGATAAACAATGTCCGTGCCATGCAAGGTTGTGATGATTGGGGGTGCGGCTTCGCCAATCAATTCCTTTGCTATCCAGGCTGCTGCTGTGTGTGGGATTGCATAGTGTGCATGCACTACATCGATCTTATGATTTCTGCAAACCTCAGCAATACGGGTGGCCAAGGGCAGGGTGTGATCTGGGCTGGTGAAAAGAGGAAATTCAACCGGTGTCGATTCACAGAAGTGGATTCCTGGACGATCGTTTTTCAAACGATGAGGTGGACGCTCAGATACCACGTAAACCTGGTGTCCCCATTCCGCCAGTTTGTGACCGAGCTCAGTCGCGAGAATGCCACTACCACCGATGGTAGGATGACACAGGAGCGCGATGTTGAGGGATTCTGGCATCGGTTCCTAGAATCTTTGACTCTTAAAGTTGCTCAAATCTTCTGACGAACTGGCAAGCAAAGGACTTTCCGAAAACAATCGTTGTGCCGAGTGAACACCCACTTGAATTCCATAGACGCGAGCCCTCGAGAGCTGAAGGTCGATGTAATCCATGTTTTTCACTTGGCTCGCGTGGCACTCCATCAATTCCTTCCATCGTTCTACATGGCTGGATACATCCACCAGGATCGAGTTGAGTCCATCACCATCATTACCTCCGCTGGAAATTTCATAAAACAAAAGCAGTTGGGCGGTGTGAGGTGACTGATCTTCCAAGCCCGGGGTTTTCCCATATCGAGCCAGGCGGTGAGCATCACGGACTAACAGATGGGCCTCTCGATGATCCGGGTGCTGGTTCAAGTGACCGGTTGGCGCAAGAAGGATGTCTGGCTGAAGTCTTCGGATCTCTTTGGCTAAGGTTAAAGTAGCCTCTAAGTTGACTCTGATACCTGTGTCTCCTCCGGCTTTCACAAAATGCAAAGTCGCTCCCAGTAAGGTGGCTGCGTATTGTGCCTCTACTTCTCTTGTCGATCCGTCTCCTTGAGTCCCTGCTTCTCCTTTGGACAAGACAACCAGAGTTACCAGAGCTCCTTTGTCGACCGCATCCAATAGAAAGGCACCACAGCCAAATTCAATGTCATCCGGGTGGGCCCCAACTGCCACAATACGTTTACCATTCATGATCTATATCTGTATAAGCTTCTCCAGATCTATCAATATCGTCTCGCTTTACGAACTCTATTTCAGGCGCTTCCTCTGTATTCAGGTATTGGGTCTCACCGGCACCCGTTACGTAGTGCGTGCAATGGACAATCGATTGCATCCAGAGCAGGCGAGTATCCCTTGTGGGGCTGATTTGTGATTTCTCAATCCCATCCACTGGTACCTCAAAGTAGTTACTGCCTCCTTTGTATAGATAGTAGCCTCCATCCTTGAACCGTGCTCGGACGGTTTCGCCTTCATACGGAACATCCGCAAAGTGGTCGTCTACGTCGATCGCTTGCTTCCTTAGTTCGGGGTCGCTCGATCGAACAAGTTCAATGCCATCCATCAGTCCCATGCCTCGATACATCTCGATGCAAAACTCAGTGACATTGTCCGACTCGACATCGGAAAATACGTCGACGCATTCCGGACCTACCAGGTTGGGAAGACAACGCCGGGTTTTTTCCTTCCACTCTGGTTTGATGGTCTTGCAATAAAGCGGGGAGTAAAGTTTCTGGGTCTTGTTGAGGACTTCGAAATTAACGCGCTCAATTTTATTGGTATGCCGATTGGTAAGTTTCGAGCATGTCTCCCGATGATCGTGGTCACTGTCGTGGAGGAAAAAAATAATCTTTCCGCCGATCTCGGACTGCAGTCGTCGAGCGGTCCTAATTTTCGAAAACACAAAACGATTCGGAAAAATACCGCAGGGCTGCTGCCCGAAGCATATGACGGGTTCGCTCATTAGGCTTCAACTTGCTTGCTACCAGAGAATGTCTGTATGATTAAACTCAATACGATCACCAGGACGCAAGCAATCAGGTTATACCACAGGTAACCAATCTCAATGAAGTTGGTGAAGTAGATGACGAGAACGGATATCTGGGCGATAACGGCGGCAATAAAAGCCGCGTGGGCTCCGATGCGCTTGATAAAGAAGGCTGCCAGGAAAAGTCCGAGCACCGTGCCATAAAATAGGGACCCTACAATGTTCACCGCTTCGATCAGGCTTTCTACCATGCTGGCAAACAGCGCAAACAGAATGGCCAGCCCTCCCCAGATGGCGGTGAAGATGCGCGATGCCCTCATGTAATGACGGTCGCCGCGGTCTTTCACAAAGTGATTCTGGTAAAAGTCGACGGTAGAGATGGTGGAGAGTGCACTCAGTTCGGAAGCCGTGGAAGACATCGCCGCACTCAGTATTACCGCAACCAGCAATCCGATGAGGCCGATGGGGAGTTCATTGAGCACAAAATGTATGAACACATAATCCGTTTCCTTCATGCTCGCTTGTCCGGTGACCGTCGCAATGTGATCCTTCAGGTTGGCGCGAGCTTCCTTGATTTCAGCTCCGGCTGTTTGAACCTCCAACTTCGAGCTTGCTGCAAGGACTTCATCTCCTGATCGCATTGCATTTACATAGTCGGTCAAAGCAGATTGCTGACTCTCGAAGTTTTCCGTAAATGCATCTTCAAGATTCTGGTAGGCCAGGGCATCCTGTTCCATGGCCGTTTCCGTCATGGATGCAGGGAGGAAGGTGGCTGGAGGTTTTTCCCATTGATAAAATACGAACACTAATACGCCCAATAGCAGGATCATGAACTGCATCGGCACTTTAAGGAGCGCATTAAACATTAGGCCCAGACGACTGTCTCGTATCGAGTGGCCTGACATATAACGTTGTGCCTGTGACTGGTCGGTCCCGAAGTATGAGAGGGACAGAAAGAAGCCTCCCAAAAGACCGGACCAGAGTGTATAGCGCTTGTTGATATCGAATGAGAAATCAATCACGTTCAGGTGTCCGAGCGCTCCGGCTACACTCAGGTTTTCCACAAAGCCAGCATGATTGGAGATCTTGTAAACCACAATTCCAAATGCGATGGCCATCCCCGTCAGAATCACAGTCATTTGGTATCTGTGAGTTAGGCTGACCGCATGATTACCTCCTGTAACTGTGTAAATGATGACGGCTAATCCCACGCCGATGACAGTCGTATTCATGTCCCACCCGAGCACACTCGTTAGAATGATCGATGGAGCGTAAATGGTTATGCCTGCAGAAAAGCCACGTTGAATGAGAAAGATAATACTACCCAGCGTACGCGTCTTCGTATCAAATCGATGTTCGAGAAACTCATAGACCGAACGCAGTTCCAGCTTGTAATACATGGGGACAAATACCACCGCAATCAGGATCAAAGCCAAAGGCATGCCGAAGTAGTTCTGCACAAACGCCATGCCGCTGTCATAAGCGAGGCCGGGTGTGGAGAGGAAGGTGATCGCGCTGGCTTGGGTCGCCATCACTGAGAGTCCGATGGTGCCCCAGTGGTTTGAACTACCTCTCAGGAATTCGTCCAGTTTTCTGTCGTTGCGTGTCTTCCAAACGCCGAAGAATACAATGGAGATCAGGGTGCTACCCAGAACTATGATATCGAATGTGCTCATGTATGATACGAAACTCGTTTCTTAGGCGAAAGCGTTCGTAAGCCAGGCGTAAATTGCGATCTGTGACACGAGAGCCACAACCACAAGGATATACAAGCGTGTCCAGCCAGAGCTGCTCTCGTCTTTTACCGACGACATCACTTCGTTGTTCGAATCAGTTTCCATGTCCTAAAGAAATTAAATTTACAAAGAATCTTATGGCTCCCGGATTTCCCTCCGGCAACTGTCTAAAAAAGGATAAACCCGTGTAGGCATACCAGCCCTTTCCGTACGGAGCGATCAAGAGTCCGCCGTCTCTGGGCGGTTCTCCGCGATCGTTGGCCGAGATAACCGCTTCGTACTTCTCGTCCCAGTTATTTGAAAAATAAAGGCCTCGTTCCTGGATCCAATTGTCAAAGTCCTTGGCCTTGATCTTATTCGGCACGTTGAACACCGGATGCTTGGGTTTCAGCATGCGCATTTCCACATGTTCTTCGGAAACACGGTCTCGGGAAAGCTGAAGCGGGTAGGGGGAGCTGAACTTCGACTTGGTCCGAGAGCTGGTGGTGTTAAATTGCGATATGAGTGTGCCTCCGTCCTCCACGTAGGCCAGAAGCTCTTCGAACTTCTTGTCCAGTCCGGTCAGTGCATCGAAGGTGCGAGGACCCAGGATGACACTGTCATAACCTTTCAATTGATTACGGTCGAGATTGGCGACATCGATAAGGTCGACTTCATAACCAATACGTTTCAAAGTTTCAGGTACCGGATCACCCACGCCCACTACGCAAGCGACGCGGTTGCCGGCTCGTTTCAAGTCCAGGCGAGTCACCTTGGTTGCCGCTTTGGCCAGAATGGGTTGGCGGCCAACGTGATCGTATTCGATCTGGTTCGAGCGGAGGTCGTAGGTCTCTCCGTTCTCAGTGCGAAGTTTGAAATAGATCGTGCCTTCCGATGCGTTGGCTGGCGGATGGATCGTGGCGATCCGAGTTTGCTCTGAATTGGCACCAGTTATTGAAACTTCCGATTGGTCAAAATCGACCGACCAGCCTTCGGGTGCCTCAGCGATCAGCGTTCCGGAAAGTCGACCCGCATTGGCCGACACCGTGAGCTCAACTGCTTTGCCGTTGTTAGTCTCAAATAGCATGACCGTCGCATCCGGTTTTAAAACCGCTTTGGGACGTATGCTTACACGGTGATGCACTTCGCCTTTGACCGGATCGCTGACTCGTTGAATGACCGGTGTGGAAAGTTCAACGGTATGGCCGTCTATTTCGATCTCGGCTGTCACCGACATGGGAGCAGGAACCGTCGTGAGCTCCAAAAGCCGTTGGTTCTTAAAATGGTAGATGCCTGTTTCTGGCTCTTCTTCTAGCCAAAAGGGCTGCGTGAGCGGCGCATCATTTTCTAAGCTAAAATTCACGGACGTTATCTCAGATTGATCCTGTCCAAGTGATTTATTTAAACCCGAGATGCTTTTCAACTCAATCGACTTGGGCCATTGCTTGCTCTTAAAAGCTCTGATGGTCACGCTCTTGGCAACTGACTTAATCGGCGAGCGGTTGGTGAGTTCAACGTCGAGCTCTACCTTGTCACCGGGTGTCAGGTAAGCGCTTGGTGACCGAGCTTCAAAGTGGAGCCCGAGTGCAGCTGCGACCAGATGCTTGATGGTCTCTCGTTTTGTGTGGATGGTTCGATGATCACCCAGTTCAGCTAGCTGCTTTTCAGCCTCCAACAATTCGGGCACGACATTCCACGGCGCCCGCGGATCAAACTCTGAAGTTATGTTTGAGAATCGTTCGGTCAGGCTATTGCCACCTGGAAAACGCGACCAACTCGTATCGATTCCATCGAGCATGTCTCCATTCGTCGGCTCTCCGTCTAGTAAAACAAGTCGTTCAGTTTGTGGACCACGGTTTCCAGCCCGGCCGAAGCCCTGACTCTTGTGCATGCTGCGACTGCGCGCCGCGATTTCTGTGTAAGAGGTCCCCAGAAGCGGATTATATTTTCCAATCTCAAGGGAAATGACTTCACGGGTTTCATTGGCCATACTCGGAGCTCTGCCTCCAGGGCCCCGTCGACCATAGCCGTTCCAGAAAATGCGTTTGGTCTGGTGAACGCCCACATCCTTGAGCTGCTCAGGAAATTGCTTATGATCGGCAGCCAGGCTGAATGCTTTCACCGCGAGTTGAGCCGATACCGTGTGGTGACCATGGGTGGGCCCGGCATCGGGGTTGAAACGGGTGATGATGATATCCGGCTTAAAGGAACGAACCGCGTAAACCACGTCGCCCAGGACTTTTTCTTCCTGCCAGTTTTCCAGCGTATCCTCCGGGTTCTTGGAATAGCCGAAGTCGCGCGCTCGGGTGAAGAGTTGCTTGGCCCCATCAATTTTGCGGGCCTGCAGTAGCTCATTCGCACGAATCAGTCCCAGGTTTTCCTTTAATTCCGGACCAATCAGATTTTGACCGCCGCCCCCGCGGGTCAGTGAAAGGTAGGCGGTTTCCAGTTTTAACTCCTGCGCCAGGTAGGTAAGCAGGGCGGTGTTTTCATCGTCCGGGTGGGCAGCCACGAAAAGCACCGAACCAACCATGTTGAGTTTTTGAAGCTCATTTTGGAGCTGGGCGGAGTTCATAGACTGACCAAATACCGAGGTTGCCATCAACAGGGATGCGGCGAGGTGTACCGAGCGAAAAAAGGGCATAGATAATTCTTATAGATAGGGTAGGATCCAAACCATCTCTATTTATTCCAGCCGTCGCCAGTCAAAACCTGAGAATATTTATGGTCCTATGGTAGAGACCGATCGCCGACTGTGTCGGGTCGAAGCCTTGTGCGAAGCCTGAGGGCGACGAAACCCTGATTCTGTCCTTATCCTCTGCAATTTGAACAGAAGGCAACGGAGATAACGAAGAAATATCGGATGGGCAGCACGTGTCCATTGAAGCCTTCTGGCTTAGTTGGAAGCTACCTTCCTACACTTAAGAAAATGCCTAAAAAGCTGTAGCCACGGTCGGAAGACCGTGGATCGTAATTTTAAACTAGTTTAAGACAAAAAAAGAAGGACAGAAATAGAGGTGATCTTCGTTACCTCCGTTTCCTTCTGTTCAAAAATAGCGTCGTTGCAGGCGGTAGGGCGATCCGACCCTACCTTTCCCTTGATTGTCCCAGAATAATGTAAGAAATTAACCCTATGCGTCTTCCCACCTTTTCAATTCTGGCCGGCTTCATTACTCTCTGTGCGTCGGCCCAGGCCGATTTCACCATTTCCGGTTCGGGATCGGTCTTCGCAACTGGAAGTACAGTTAAACTCTACCGTCAGGACCTGGATGCTCGCAGTCAGAGGGAGGAACTGTCGACTCAGGTCCAGTCGGACAACTCCTTTGAAATAGAGGTCACTGGAGACCCCGGCTACTTTACTCTCGCTATTTCTGGTTGGGGGAAAATTCCTCTTGCTGCGGCCGATGGACAACAAGTCGAGATTTCGATTCTATCCAAAGAGGCATCTGATTTTACTGTAGCGGGCTCTCCGGATACAAAAGTGTTGCTGGATTACGAAGCCTACCGCAAAGACTCTCTTTACCGTCTGGTTTATCCTCCCCGAGCAGCCCTCAACAAAGCGACTGCCATGAGAATGTCACCGGACAAAATGGCTCCGCTCGCTCAAGCAGAGGTGGATGGTTATATTGCTCACAAACGGGAGCTCAATGATTTCACGGCAGAAAAAGCCGGAACATCCATCGCCCTCTATGCCACCTCGCTTCGTTGGGACGATAGTCACCGGATCGAGGAAATAGAAAGACAGGTAGCATCCTTCGCGGAAAAGCATCCCGACCTGGCCATCACCAAGAGTATGCAGGAGCGGCTTAGGAAATTTAAGCTGACAGCCATCGGGGCAAAGGCGGCTCCTCTAGCTGGTCAGGACTTGGATGAAACCGATCGATCCCTCGACGATTTTAAAGGCCAGGTTGTCCTGGTCGACTTTTGGGCTTCCTGGTGCGGACCTTGTCGCGTCGAAAACCGACACTTCCCCAAGGTCTTGGAAAAGTATTCAAAAAATGGATTCAATATCCTGGGAGTCAATATGGATAGTAACCGCACCATCTGGTCACGCACTTCCCAGCAAGACGGTGTCATCTGGCCTCAAATTTCGGACCTCCAAGCACTCAACTCACCCATGGCCAAAGCCTATAACGTTTCCGCATTGCCCATGAGTTTTCTTCTCGATGGAGACGGGCGTATCATCGCCAAGAATCTGCGGGGTGAGGCGTTGGATAAGAAGTTGGCTGAGTTGTTTTAGCATAAGACAAGCGTGAGCCTCTTATGCGTTGCATTCGTGATCTTCCGTGAGATCTTAATGAGAGTCCTACCCTAATTATTATGAAAAGTCTCCTCTGTATTCTAACCACTTTTTTTCTATTAGCCAGCCCAGCCTTTGGCTACGTACTTCAACCCGCCATCAGCCCGGATGGCAAACAGGTGGCCTTTTGTTATCAGGGTGACATTTGGACCGTTTCATCGAAAGGTGGGCGTCCTTTCCGAGTGACCGTGCATGAGGGCTACGACTCCAATCCGCGTTGGAGCTTGGATGGCGAGCGCCTGGCCTTTCAAAGTGATCGTTATGGTAACAACGATATCTTTTCCATGCCCAGCCAGGGTGGGGTTCCGACGAGACATACGCATCACTCGGCGACCGATAATTTGGCTAATTATAATGAGGATGGATCGATTCTCTTTCTGACTCGGCGTGTATATGCTCAAGTAGAACGAGAGTATGAAATCTATCGAGCTGCAGTCGAAGGGGGAACGCCAGCACGATACATGGATGCCTTGGGATTCGATCCCGTGGTGTCACCAGATGGAAGTAAGATCGCGTTTGTGCGTGGTACCTGCCGGATCGAACGTGAAGCTTATCAGGGGCCTGCCAATCGCGATGTCTGGATCTATGATATGGAGAGTGAGGAATACACGCAGCTCACCGATTATGAAGGGAACGACTTCTCCCCCAAATGGCTGAATGACTCGACGCTGCTTTTCATTTCGTCCCGCGAAGGAAAATACAATGTCTTCCAAACGACCCTTAAAGGATCTGTCAAACAGATCACTTTTGAAGAGGAGTTCGGTGTGAACTCCTTCGACCTCAGCCCACGCACCAAACAGATCGTTTATCAGCACGGTGCTGATGTGTCTCTTCGAAAGGTCGGTTCAAGGTCCAGCTCTCTTCTTGAGATCGAGCTGTCGGCGGATGTTCGATTTGACCCTGTTGTTTCTGAGACGATGAAAGACAAGGTCGACGAGTATGCGGTGTCACCGGATGGAAAGCACACGGCTTATGCGATTCGTGGAGACTTGTTTGTTACCCGCAATGACAAGGAGGATGATCGCAGTGTGCGTTTAACCAATAGCCCATCTCGGGAACGCGATGTCATCTGGCTGAATGATCAGGCCATTCTCTTCGCTTCCGATCAGGATGGGCAAAACGACTTTTACCTCATCGAGTCGGCTGACGAAGATGAGGAGAATCTATTTAGAACCCTTAAGACGCAGACCCGAAAGCTTACCGATACGCCGGAAGAGGAATTTGCACCGATCCTGGCGCCAAATGGAAAGCAGCTCGTTTATCTTCAAGGAAACAGTAAGTTGATTGCCGCCGAAGTAGATGAGGAGGGTGCTTTTTCTAATGCCGTAACGCTACTCGACGGATGGGCCGAGCCAGCGGACATCAGTTGGTCTCCAGACAGTCGTTGGATTGCCTACTCGCAAGATGACCTGAACTACAACTCGGAGATCTTTATCCACCCGGTCGACAATTCCTCGGATCCCGTGAACGTATCGATGCATCCCGGTTATGATTCCAGCCCGGCCTGGAGTTGTGATGGGAGCAAGTTGGGTTTCCTTTCCGAACGAAATAACGGCGATGCCGATGTGTGGTTTGCCTGGTTGAAAAAATCGGATTGGGAAAAATCAGACGAGCAATGGGAGCGCGAGCGTCAGCAAAAAGACGATAAGGAGAAAGAAAAGAAAGCACCTTCCAAGAAGAAGGGTGATAAGCCCGAGGAAGCCTCGAAAGAAACGGAGAGTGAGGAAGAGGCAGAGTTAGATGAAGAGAAAGATGAAGACGAAGAGGAAGAGAAGGGTGATGAGGATGAGGAAGTCCCCGCCATCGAGATCGATTTCGATCGCATCTATCTGCGCCTGGTTCAGGTGACTTCCAAGTCTGGGAATGAAGGAGAATTCGTTTTCGATAAGGAAGGTGAGATGATCTATTACACCATTGGTAGTCCTGGTCGGCAGGATTACGAAACGGTCCGAAACCTCTACAAAGTCCGCTGGGATGGCGAAAAAGAGAAAACGGTCATCGGGGATAAAAGTGGGCCTCGTGCATTATACCTTTCAGGAAAAGGTGATCACGTCTACGCTCTGACTAAGGGTGGGGTAATTCGGCGGATTGTGACGAAAGATAATAAAGTCGAAAAACTCGCTGTATCCTCCCGCATCCAAATTGATAATGCTGGGGAGAAGGAGCAGATTTACCATGATGCCTGGCGTGCCCTTGATCGTGGATTCTACGACCCCAATTTCCACGGCTATGATTTTTCGGCTCTCAGAGATAAATACCTTCCACTGGCCAAGGCTGCCTCTACCACGGAGGACTTTCAATACACCTTCAACCTGATGTTGGGTCAGCTCAATGCGAGTCATATGGGAATGCGTGGGGTGGATAATCCCAAGGAGACTCAGTCCCAGAAATCTGGATTGGTCGGTATGGAAGGTGTGAATACCGAGGACGGTTTCCGGGTTAGCTCAATCGTACCCTCCAGTCCACTAACTAAAGCTTCTACGCCGATTGAAGTCGGCGATGTAATCATATCCGTCGATCGAGAACCAGTGGCCAACGATGTGAACGTATTCTCTCTCTTCGCCGACAAGGCAAACAACGAAGTGCTTTTGGAGATCGAAAGGGAAGGGGAGACGCTTGAGAGCATTATTTGGCCGGTAGGTTCTTTGAGCTCGGAAAACTACGATGCCTGGGTTGAAGCTCGTCGTGAACTTGTCGATGACTTTTCCGGTGGCCGATTGGGTTATCTGCACATTCGGGCCATGGGCTGGGATAGCTTCGAACGTTTTCAGACCGAGCTAATTGCAGCTGGCTATGGCAAGGAAGGGATTGTGATTGATGTGCGCTACAACGGCGGTGGTTGGACCACGGACTACCTCATGGCTGTGCTCAATGTAGATCAGCACGCCTACACGATCCCTCGAGGAGCGGCATCCAATTTGGCGGAGGAGCATCTGCAGTTTAAGAGCTACTACCCAAGTACTCGCCTGCCATTGGCTTCCAATTCAAAACCATCTGTCGCCCTCTGTAACGAAAACAGCTACAGCAATGCTGAGATCTTTTCTCATGCCTACAAATCCCTCGGGCTCGGAACGTTGGTGGGTCAGCCAACCTTCGGTGCGGTCATTTCAACCGGTGGCTACGGATTAGTCGACGGTTCCTACGTTCGCATGCCTCTCCGTGGCTGGTTCGTCAAAGAAACCGAGCTTAATATGGAGCACAATCCCGCCGTCCCGGATATCCTTGTCGAGAATCCGCCGGCTTATAAATCAAGGAAGGTAGATCCCCAATTGAAACGCGCGGTTGATGAGCTGATCAAGCAACTTGACGCGGGGTAGTTCGAATTTATGCCTAGCTGTAGGAGCGGGTTTACCCCGCTCTTACAGTTCAATTCGATCAGCTTGAAAACACTTCCCGCTCTTTTTCCAGGGATGCCAGTGCTTCTTCATCAGTAACTGTGCTTGCCGGTGTCATCAGACTCACCACCACACAACAGATCGACGACACCGCCACTGAGGGAAGGGTGACCCCGCCAAACATCGCTTTCCAATCTGGGATAAACATTAGAATTAAAGCGGTACATGATCCCGTAACCAATGCCGCAACCCCACCTTGCCAGGTAGAGCGTTTCCAGAACTTTCCGAACACCGCGCAGACGAACATGCCGCTCATGACGATTCCCACCATGTCTTTGATGTAGTCGAAAATGTTGTTCGACAACATCGAGAACGCTACTGCAAAAACCGAGGTGATCATGGCCCCATAACGAGAGTAGAGAATCGCTTTTTCCTTTGGGGGCATCTTGCCCGTTAGAAGAATAAAGACGTCACGCAATAAGATGGATGTTCCAGCAATCGCATCCGAGCTGGCAGAAGAAATCACGGCGCTCAATCCAGCCAATAAAACAATGATACCGATACCTGCCGGAAGGATCTTGGTCACGAGTTCCGGAAAGGCTTGATCGGGATTGGCGATATCGGGAATGAGATTGAAAGCCGTAATACCGACGATGACCGGAATGATGGCAAAGAGCAGATACATCAGTGCCGAGAGATAGTAGCTTTTCTGCACCGTTTCCTTATCGACTGACGAGTATATCCGTTGCCTGAATGAGGGGACCGTCGCCGTACTGATAAAGATACTGGCGACCACCGTAAGCGAAGCGAGAATCGTTCCAGGTTCTAGGAAAGTAAAATATTTAGGGCTGAATAAGGCCTCCGAATTGTTGAAAGCGTCCAGTTGACCCAGGCAAAGAAATCCCATCAGGATAAATCCAAAGAATAGAATCACGGCCTGTATCGTATCCGTCCATACAACGGCTGTATAACCTCCGATGATCACGTAGATGGTGAACCCGGATGCAACGATTATCTTCGACCAGGTCATATCGATGCCGGCTACCCAGTTCAGATAAAGGCTACCGCCAAGGATATGTGTTCCCAGCCAACCCACCGAGGCAAAGAATATGGCTACTCCAACGATCCCTTTGATGAGCCTATTGCCACCATAGTAGAATGACATCTCCTCGGACAAGGTCATGAACTTGTACTTCCGCACATCGGCAAAAAACTTCGCCAGAAAGAACAGTCCAAAGGCTCCACCCAGCGCGAACAATGCACCGGCCCAGCCTTGAACGTAGGCCTTGCCCACAGCGCCCATACTCGACCCCGTACCCACCATCGTCGCTATTGTCGTTCCCAGCACCAGGAAGAATGGCACCTTCCGACCACCGAGTAAAAAGTCATCTCCCGTCTTCTGCTTTCTCGATACCCACCACCCCAGTATGACCATGCCGAGCATGTAGAAACCGAAGATGATAAGAAAGAGTTCTTTATTAAACGTAGATTCAGCAGGCATAAAGTGCGTGGAGATGAATTAGAGTTGGAGATCGAAGTTAGAAAAGCATTCTGACCCAAACAACTTCTCTCTCATTTGGCTAGAACGATGTAGACGGTCTACACCGTAGGTAGAGTGAATGGGTTCTAGAGCTTAGTTTGGGAACTCCGGTCGATCCAGAGCTTCGATTTCGAAGATGTGGTTTTTTTCGTACTGTGATCGGATCCCTTGACCGATTTGGAGTGTGACTCCGTTATCCTTGAATATGGCGTTCGCTGTTGTGGGATCTTTGAAATTATATTTGATCTTGGTGACTGGCTCCCATCGCTCTCCATCCGATACCCAGGCTCCGTAGTAAGTGGTCGCTCGTCTTTGATCCGCCAGCTTCTTGCCTACATGCTCCAGGAAACCTCCCGGTCCTCTCAGATAGTGAATACCTGGCCGCTCAATGGTCGCGATGAAATGCCACTCTTTTGCCACCTCACCAAAGTAGGCTGAGTAACGCGTGTTCTCATTCAAGTGTTCTACCTCCACATACACCTTGTAGCGCACACCGGGTTTCCACTTAAAATCCAGCTCGGTGTGATAACCTGATCCTTCATGGCCAAATCGATGGTTGTCCGGGGTTCCCATCTTGGACGACTTGATCATTTTCGCCTGACCGATGATCTTACCTTTTACTTTGGTATCCCAGATCGAGAAATTGATATGGGGGTTTCTCATCGCCAGACCAACATAGCCACCGGTGAACGAAATAGCCGAGTAGGTCCCTTGTGGCAGATCGACCACTTCCACTTCACGATAAAAGGCCGTGATGTTCTTCACATCGTGATGAGCTACCGCATAGGCCGCCTTGAGGTGCTGGCCTTGAGCGTTTAAACAAAAACTAAGAAATAGGGTGAGCGAAATGAGGATCGTTGAAGCTTTCATAGAGTGGAATTCATCAGTCTCATTGAGCATTTCCTCACCGTGAATTCTCATCAAGCTATCTTTATTTTTAATTCGATGACCCGATTGAACCTGAAACGGCGCATCTAGTAATATAAGCCCCCAACCCCCCAAAAAATAATCGTATCTATTGTACCCCTAGTGGTCTCTCTGTTCATCGCGTCTTCGCTCTATGGTATCACACCCATACAGGAGGACTTTCGCTTCTTGGACCAATCCTACACCTATAACGAAATCACTCCTTCCAGACGGAAAATTGAAGAAACCAAGCATTTTCATCTAAATGAAGTATCGGGGCTGATCGTTGAGCGAAGCCTAACTTCTATAAACGGTGAGCTAACGGAAAGAGAACGTGCTTGGTGGTTCACTGATGAACGTCAAAACAACCATTTTCGCCTCGCCCTGATGCCGAATGGGAATTACGTCGTAACCGCTATGGCTCGTGTAGCCTCTGGCTACAAGGGAGTTGGTGTGAATGAAACCATTCGCGGCTTCAATTTTGCTACCGAGCATAACTACAACGCGGCGAGCAATGGCAGACTGAGGATTTCATCCGGCCCTCTGGTTGCACGAGGACAAGTAAACGAAAGTATGTTCTGGAGAAAAACCTGGCGCTGGACAGAGATTGATCTGGAAGCGTTCAACACTCAATACCGGTCCGTTGGTGGAACGGTTGAGCTCGACGATGAATTGAAGTTTATGGAACCGTTGCTTGGAGTTTGGGAAGGCACAGATTCGGAAGGCTGCAATCACCGAAACATGTTTGTTAAACATTCGCCCCGCTGGGTTTTGGAATTCTGGCGTATCGGTGGAGCAGACGGCGACGGTCCACCAGGAACCAATATAGCTGGCGTCGACAATCTCAGCAACGGAACCATCAGTCGGTCTTATATGGGAGCCCAAGGTTTCGCTCAGCATGCCGGACGCTATGAACCTGAAGGCTCCGGCACCGTTATTCAGTTTCAGGGAAACAATTACCTGATCCGTGAAGTTTCTGGTGACACGATGACCGTGACCTGGAAATCGCTCGAGGGAACCGAATACGTTGAGACGAGGAAGTACCAGCTGAAGAGATCGACCAACTAGACATTTAGACTTTGTCTGCGAAAACAAATAGCAGGGGGGAGCGTCTTCAGGACGGCCCGCTTGTTTTTGTACTACTTACAAAGATTCAGCCTGTCCTCATTTCCGCGAACCAGAAAAACTATCCATGGATCACCTTCGAGGATGGTAGGTAAAGCACCAATCAAGCCTTCTGAGGATGATTAGGCGTTATGTGTGTTATTGAAAGATTAACCGCCGAGTTCGTTGAGAACGCGGAGGAAATTTAAACTCGGCGAACTCTACGTCCTCGATCGCATCGACAAGCTCAGCGCAGGCGAAAGCGGGTGGTTCATTAGAGTGTTGTCTTGTATTTTCGAGGAAGAGTAGGAGGAAGAGGAAGATTGATAGCTCTGATACCTGAATACCGAGCTGGGGCTTACCACTCCGCCCTAAGGGCTACGGAGGCACACGTCCGCCGCCGCCTAGGCGCTATGGCGTGACACCGCACCGTTCCCAGGATTATAGCAAATCCTTGCCGTCTATGGCCCAGGTCCAGGGCGTGTAGTTCTGGCCCATGGAGTCGTTAATTTTCTTCAACTTGGCGTGGGCGGCTTTGGCTTCGTCATTAGCGGTGGCCATATCGATGGGAGAGGTCTCTTCTGGGTCAATTCTTAGGTCGAAGAGTTCGCCAGTTTCCTTGACCAGTTTGTACTGCTTGTCGAAGGCCCAGCTTCTTAAGACACGGTCCTCCTTATTGACTCCGGGAAGGGGATCGTGGTAAATGTAGAGCCAATCGCGGTGTTCGCCTTTTTGCCCTTTGATTTGTGGGAGGATGGATTCGCCATCGAAGATTTCACCTTCAGGTAATGGGATGTTGGCTACATCAAATAGGGTACGGGTAATATCGTTGCAATCGACAAGATCATCCACGACGTGGCCTTTGGCGGCCGATCCGGGCCAGGAAACGATAAGTGGGACGTGGGTGCCGCGCAGGTTGTTGTGCCCCTTGCCACCTGGATAGATGGAGCCATCTTTCATTTGCGTGCGGACGTGACGTGGCGAACCATTATCACCGTAGAAAATGATCAGGGTGTCTTCCTCGAGTCCAAGTTCGGTGACCTTTGCTTCGATATGGCCGATCAAAACGTCGATGTAATCCACCATGTCTTTGTAATAGCGGCCGTCTTCGTCGTGTCTCTGCTCCGGCCATTCAGGACTGTCAGGTGTGGGCTGGAAAGGGCCGTGAGGGAGCGCCATGGGATAGTAGACAAAGAAGGGTTCGTTCTTATTGCGCTCCATGAAGCCGTTGATGTAATCGACGTATAGGTCGGGGCCATATTTACCTACTGTATCCGTTAAATAGGTACCATTGTCGTTGATCGTTGGATCCGGGAAGCGGTCTCCTTTGTCTTCGGTATGCGCATCGTGCCAGAGAAAGTATTCATCGAAACCGGCATCTTCTACCTTTTGGCCCAGGCCACGGTACTCCGGTAAGAAGTCGGGTGGGTTATAGCTTTGTAGCTGCCACTTGCCTGAGATGCAGGTTTTGTAGCCGGCGGCCGTCATCCAGTGCCCGAAGGTTTTCGATTCAGGAGGAAGGATTCCAAAGGAGTGCCAGTTGCGCCAATTGTATTTGCCGGTCATCAACGAGACTCGTGTGGGGGTGCAGAGGGGTTGGGCGTGCGCATGATCGAAGCGAACACCGTTGGCTGCCAATCGATCAAGGACGGGTGTGTCGTAGGAAGCTCCTCCATAGGCTCCCACTGTCTCATAGCCCATATCGTCGGCCATGATGAGGATGATGTTGGGCTTTCGTTTGTTACTGCCGGATTCCTTTGTTTCGGGTCCGGAGCAGGCAACACCAAGAATCAGGGTGGCTGAGACAAGTAGGGTAGTAAGAAGTTTTTTCATTAAAGGAATAGGAGTGAATCAAATATCCAATCCTGCCGATCACAATAGATCAAGTGGGATTCAATGCTAATCATGTTACATGTAACCGTAAGACCGATGCTTATCGGTATTCCGTAAGGAATAATTTCCTGTCTGTGTCATTGAAGCATTCGGAGGATTAGCTTGCAATTGTAGGCAAAGCACCTCACCCATGCAGCTTCTATTAAAGGATTACCGGGTTTCCCTCTCGCATCGACGCCTGAAATACACCCATGGAAAACCAGGCGCTGCGGTGATCAATTGAACTTATTTAGGGTAATTCCTAACCGCTTTTGGCAATCGTGTCCACATGGGTGACCAGCCAGAGCAACCAACTTAACCACAAGCCATCTCATGGCACAGATTCTATTCGTGAGGTGGATTCCAAAAACATTTATTTAGATGAACACTTTTGCCGATCTCGGCTTATCCAAAGAAATACTCCGCGCTATAGCGGATAAAGGCTATCAGACACCGTCACCGGTACAAGCAGAGGCTATACCTGCTGTTTTGACCAAGAAGGACGTAATGGCGGCCGCTCAAACCGGTACCGGTAAAACGGCCGGATTCACCTTGCCGATTCTGCATCGGCTCCAACAAGAGGAGAAGGGCAAAGGCTATCCCATAAGGGCTCTGGTTTTGACTCCTACTCGCGAGCTGGCTGCCCAAGTGCAGGAAAGTATCCAAACCTACGGCAAGCATTTGCCTTTCAGAAGCCTGGTTGTTTTCGGGGGGGTAAACATTCGCCCGCAGATCAAGGAGCTTCAAAGAGGGGTCGATATTCTTGTGGCCACCCCGGGTCGATTACTCGATCTCTGTAGCCAGAAAGTTTGTCGACTGGATCAGGTAGGCATCTTTGTTCTGGATGAAGCGGACCGTATGTTGGATATGGGATTTATCCCGGACATCCGCCGGACGATAAGTCTGCTGCCACGGAAACGCCAGACGCTGCTATTCTCCGCAACCTACTCGAAAGAGATTCGCCAACTAACCCGCGAGTTTCTCCATAAACCCATTTCCATCGAAATTGCGCCTGAAAAACCGGCGGCTGAGTTGATAGCGCAACGGGCTTACCGTTGTGATGTTTCCCAGAAGGCTCAGCTGACCACCCACCTGATCAAAAAAGGCAATTGGGAGCAGGTGCTTATCTTTACTCGGACCAAGCATGGGGCCAATCGCTTGAGTAAAAAACTCACCCAAGCTGGTGTCCAGTCTAGCGCGATTCACGGTGATAAGGCTCAAGGAGCAAGGACTCGCGCCTTGGAAGGCTTTAAGAAGCGAACCATTCGTGTGCTGGTTGCGACAGATATCGCTGCCCGTGGACTCGACATCGCTCAACTCCCCCATGTGATCAATTACGAGTTGCCGAACATTCCGGAAGATTATGTGCACCGTATTGGCCGGACCGGTCGTGCCGGGCGAGAAGGAGAGGCGATTTCCTTGGTTGGGAATGATGAGCGTCCATTCTTCGAAGGTATAGAGCGTTTGCTTAGGAAGAAAATTGAAATTTCAGAAGTTAAAGGCTTTGAACCAAGTCATTGGCCCGCGAAGGCACCTACAGCCAGTGAAGTTCAGAAGGCCGCTGCAAGGCGGAAAGAAGCAGCTCGGCAAGCTCGAGGCCCTCGTAGGAAGTCGAACGATAATGGTCGGTCTGAACGATCTAACAAAAAGTCTTTTTCAAAAAAGAAGTCGTTTGTGAAAAAGAGAACTGCGAGCAGTAGCAGGCCAGAATCGAGATCTAGTAGTACTTCAAGTGCGGCTCCTGCCAGCGCAGTGGCTGCAAGGCCCAAAAACCGACGCAATCGCAGGCGCCGCTGAGTTCTCCTCATAGATTCAAACGCCTTCGCAATCGCGGGTTTTAAGTCATTAGAAAAGAGATTGTTATGACTGTTACTATTAACATTTCAATTCTCACTGAGGATGAACCTCGCCGGTAGCGCTTTCGAAGGCTAAACCTAACATGCGCGATGAGCTGCGTTGCAGCCCGGAACCCGCTTGGTCATGTAGTTATCTACGCTCCCGCGCCAGCTTGCGAACTGGGCCTTGCTCCTCATCACATCTTAGTTTTTTGAAACATTTGAGTTCTTGTAAAAAGTTTGTAGCAGAAGTAGCTTTTCTAGCGTTGGTTTTGATATAGCCTGTGCTTTCTCCAGCATGGCGCTTAAACCAGCCTTTGAAGTTTATACCTACAGTCTTCCTTTTTCTCGCCCTGGCATCTGCTGTACAAGCGCAAGTTTTCAGCAGTCGTTTCAGTAGTCACGATATTTACAAGTATGATGAGGAGACCGGTCAACGAATCGGTGACGGTGCATTTATCCCCACTCAAGCTGGATTGACCAATCCGCATGGGATTGTGGATCGCGGCTCCGATATCCTGGTGGCCAGTTGGACACATGAAATCAAGCGCTACGATCGCGAAACCGGAACCTTTTTGGGTAACTCTTGAGGTTGACCAGGACAGGTGAAGTCCCAGGTCAGATGGTCTTCTTCGATTGTGGAGGCGTTACCTTGCTGATTGGCCTGAAGGAAGAAGTCGCGCCGAATTCCATACTCTACTTGAATGTGGGTGACACCGAAGCATCTATCCAAAATGCCTACAATCGTTTGAAACAGGCAGGGGGATCGGTGGGAGACTCTCCCCATTGCATCGCTAAGAACTGGAATGGAGTGGATGTCTGGATGGCGTTCTTTAAAGATCCATCAGGAAACCAGCTTGCTTTTAAGGTCAACGTTCCGGCAAGCTAACCCTGAATGATTCATTCCTTTTCCCGATTCAAAAGAAGGCTGGCTGTTTTTACAGTTGTGCTGCTTTCGTTGTCAGTGGCAGAAGCAGCTGCCAAATCCTTTTCGATCGGGGTCATTGCTGATTGTCAGTATTGTTCTGATCCCGGGACCGGGAAGCGAAAGTATTCTCTCTCGGAGAAAAAGCTTCAAGCATGTATTGATTACCTCAATACTATGGATCTGGCATACGTGATTCATCTTGGGGATTTTATTGATAAGGATTTTGAAAGCTTTGAGGTGGTGGCTCCCATCTATGATCAGTTGAAAGCGCCGCACTATCATGTGCTTGGGAATCACGACTTCTCAGTTGATGATTCGTTAAAGTCCAAGGTTCCGGAGCGGCTGGGGCTGACGTCTCGCTACTACGACTTTGAGATGCACGGTTGGCGCTTTGTCGTGTTGGATGGTAATGATGTTAGCTTTCATGCTCATCCTGAAGGCAGTGCTGAGTATCTTAAGGCGGAGCAGTATTATACGGAAAACCAAATTACCTCACCTAAGTGGAATGGTGCTCTGGGGGTGGAGCAACTAAGCTGGCTGAAGCAAACGCTCGATCAAGCAGAACGAACAGGAGAGAAAGTGATCCTGTATAGTCATTTCCCTGTTTACCCGGAGAATGACCACAATTCATGGAATGCAAAAGAGGTGGTATCATTACTATCTGGATACGATTGCGTGAAGGCCTATATTAATGGGCACAATCATGCAGGCAACTACGCCCATCGAGAGGGGATTCATTATATGACAATGAAAGGTATGGTGGATACAACCGAGACTGCCTATTCGGTCGTTGAAATAAAAGAGGACTCGCTTGAGGTTCGTGGGTATGGTCGGGAAGAGGACCGTGTTCTGGAACTGCGCTAGCAATTAACTTGAATAACTATGAAACCACGTATCAATCTCGCTGAAATTACGGTTGGTGATGGAGATTCACTCTGTCTCCTCGAACATGACGGCGCTCACGCTATCAGCTTTAACGGGACTGAGCTCATGCACTCAAAGGCCAGTGCTTCTGAGAAGATGCTAGGCACACTTGGAGTGGGGCGCTTGAATAAGGAAACTGAGGCTCGTGTATTGGTCGGTGGATTAGGATTGGGAAACACTTTGCGCTATGCGCTAAAATCGTTGGGGCCTCCCGCCGTAGTCGAGATGGTCGAAATTTTCCCTGAA
Organism: Opitutia bacterium ISCC 52; assembly: GCA_014529675.2. NCBI lineage: Bacteria > Pseudomonadati > Verrucomicrobiota > Opitutia > Opitutia bacterium ISCC 52. The sequence goes on along the minus strand of CP076040.1, from coordinate 3,474,789 downwards.
GTGCTGGATTGGTATCGGGAGCATCTAGAGCCACTCAATGGGCCGATACTGGATGATCCTCGTGTACTCGTTTCCAATGGTGATGTAGCTCGTCGCATACTAAAAGCGAAGCCTCAAACCTACGATGCGATATTACTGGATACGGATAACGGATCGATTCCTATGGTCGATAAGTCCAATAAGATGCTCTATTCCTACATGGGGGTTCGAGCGGTCAAGGAGGCACTGAAACCCAATGGTCGTGTAGTCTATTGGTCGGCGGGGAAAGACGACAAATTTGAGAGTCGATTAAAGTCGGCTGGTTTCCAGGTAAAGGGAATCCCAGCTAAGGTACACGAGCGAGCTAAGCGCGATGCCTATATGATCTATACCGCTGACCTGAGGAATTAGTCAGGAAATACAGTCCTATTACAGTCCGGGTATTTCGTCGCTATCCTGAATGATTTTATCTTCCCAGATAATTTCGTCTTTGTCGAAAACCAGGATACGAGCTCGGCTGCCAGGAGCCGGTAGACGATCTTCTTCAGGTAGCCATTTACGCATGAGTTTCTTAACCCGTCCATACTTGGAGTTATAAGCCAGATTGTTCCATTCATGTGGATCTTCATTCATGTCGTAGAGTTCTTCCTCTCCATCTCGGTAAACAATGTAACGCCAGTCTTCGGTGCGTATGCTGTGGTTGCCTTGATTGTGAGTGGTGATGGCTGGCCACTCGCGCTTCGCTTCCGGATTTTCCAGTTGAGGTACTAGACTATGGCCTTCGAGCTTATCATTTTCGGGTAGATCGGTGAGTTCCAGAAGCGTGGGGTAGATGTCGAGTAATTCGGCTGGGCGGTTGGTTTTCTTATTTATACCTACGCCGGGTCCGGCAAAGATGAGCGGCACGCGTGTGGAACGATCCCAAAGCGTGTTCTTTCCCGTAATGTCTTTCTCGCCCAGGTGATAGCCGTGATCCGACCACAACACGACGATGGTATTTTCAGCCAGGCCATTGCGCTCCAATGCGTCCAATACGCGACCTACCTGACTATCCACGAAACTAACGGTAGCCAAGTAGCTACGAACAAGGTTTCGCCATTGGTGGGTCTCCCGAATAAACTTCAGACGCGGCTCTGGTAAGTACCAGTGGGTGTACCAGGAAGAGCGAGATGTGTCATTGCGGTCTCCCGGTATCCAGGGGGGAAGTTGAATCGATTCTTCTGGATAGAGATCAAACCACTTTTGGGTCGCGTAATTGGGTACGTGGGGGAGGAAAAATCCAACCGACAAAAACCAGGGGCCTTTCGGTTTTCCATCGAGAACCTCTTCAGCCCAACTGGCGACTTTCCAGTCACCTTTGTCTTCGTCCTGGTGAGGAAACGTTCCCCAGTCTACCAGGGGATGGTTGCCAAAGGGAGTTGTCACCAGCTTCTCAGGTGGTTTGACGCCAACTCCTGCCGCAGGGCCCATGACCTGGAACTCACTGTCGTTTTCTTTTCGACCGTACCCGCCATGATAGATTTTACCGGTTGAGTAGGTCGTGTAACCCTGAGTTTCAAGGTATTGGGGGAGAGAGAGAACGTATTTAAACTCATCTACTTCGCGAAACCACGGAGCCAATCCATAGATGCCTGTTGAACTTGGACGCATGCTCGTCATGAGACTCGTTCGTGACGGATTGCAGAGCGGTGATTGGCAATGGGCATTGAGAAAGGTAGTGCCCCGCTGTGCCAAACGTTCCATATTGGGAGTCTGGACTTGTGGGTGTCCACCCAGGGGGCTGACCCAATCGTTGAGGTCGTCAATGGCGATGAAAAGAATATTGGGCTTCTCCGCTGCCAACGGCAGGGCGAAGAACATTGAGAGAAGAAATAATCGAAGGGTAGATACTTTCATAATTTTGGTGAGGCATAGTTCAACGGGGATGTCCTCAATGATCAATCTTGGAAAATGATTTTCGTGGAAGGCCGAATTCGTAGTGATGGACGAGTTTTGGATTACTTTCTGAGTTTTTGGAATTTGCAGGTATGCTAGGGGTATTGAGAGTGGTTAAAAATGTATTTAGAAAAGGGTGTTTTAATTTTCATTTTAAAATGAAAAAGGAGATTTTATGCTGTATGGGCGCCTCCGGGTTTTAAATACATCTGACTAATAAGGGAACGGGGTAACTCGTTTAGCTCTTGATAGATGGACAGGTGATAAAGGGAATAAATAGCATCTGAGAGAAGCGCACCTAAGCAAAGGAGATTGATTTTTATAATAAATAATGAACCCAAGTAATCCAGAGCCTGTCTCAGAACGTATAAGCTATTATCATACCCTAGAAAAAATCGACTTAATCACACATGACTAATGAAAATGCGAGTGACATACCCTCGTTCCAAAGTTGCAGAATCGGATAGGATTCTGGAGCAGTCCTCTGTGCTTAGGGAATTGAAAAAAGAGAAGCAGGAAATTATTAAACTCAAATGGTTGGAGTCAGAGAAATCCGGCACAGATATTGGCTACGAGCAGGCCTTGTTTATGTGGGCTCGACGACATCGGTCGCCTTGGCGTGCAGCGCGTCGAAAGCGCATGTTTCAGAAACGTAAGTAAAGTTCTGAGACGTTGCCTCTGCATTATGAGCAAAGGGAATGCCTTGCCCCATTACGGTAGGATTGGTAGGCGTCTGGTTCTTTTATAGATACCCATGCTTCGTTTACCCCGTTCTATCTTCCTCCTATCACTTTTATTCCCTGGAAGTTTATGGGCGGCCAACGAAGAGAGACTAGTGGTGTTGACCTTCGACGATGCCGTGAAGTCGCATCGTACCTTTGTCGCTCCACTCCTGAAGGAACTTGGATTTGGAGCTACTTTCTATGTCACCTACAATTGGATGGATGACACAGAAAACTTCATGAGATGGGAGGATATAAAGGAGCTTCATGAGCTGGGCTTCGAGATTGGAAACCACACATGGACCCATCGAGATATGGGAGATCCCTCGAATGCGAGACGACTTGCAGGTGAACTAGGGCTGGTGAATTGGAACCTGCAAAAGCAGGGCATTCCCGATCCTGTTACCTTCGCCTATCCTGGAAACAGGTTTGGGCCGGAGGCGTTTGAAGTGCTTCAAGCAAATGGTTATCAGTTTGCGCGTCGTGGGATGCAGCCTGAAACGGCTTATGGAAAAATGGAGTCGGGGCCCCTCTACGATCCAGCCATTCATCATCCTTTGTTGGTGCCTACGACTGCTGATGCATACCCTGAGTGGGATTTGAATTACTTTAAGGAGGTTGTGGATAGAGCGGAACCCGGGAAGTTTGTGGTACTGCAGTTTCATGGAGTACCTGATGTGGCTCACCCCTGGGTCCATACCGATGAAGAAGCCTTTAAATCATTCATGCAGTATTTGAAAGATGGGGACTTTAAGGTGATATCACTTCAGGAAGTTGCCGATTTTTTGCCGGATGGATATGAAGCACCTGAAGATCCCTTGGTTGGATATCGCTGGTCGAGAGCGAAAGCGATAAACACCCTGTCTCTTGAGCAGGAGGCCACACGAGAGAATCTCGAATACTGGGTTGATAATATGCGCCGATTTCACCACTACAGCTGGGGTGAGATTGCGGATGTATCCGGATATACCGTTCCAGAGATTCAGGAACTGGCTGCCGGTTTTGGTGAAGTCATCCAGCCGGGCGAGGATAAACTTACCTTATTGCCTTATCCCGGGGGGCGTCATCCGCGGATAGGAGCTTTGTCCAGTATGCTTGACCCTATGCGTGGGACCAAGCTGAGTATTTTTCTTCCTTGGGATAAAAGACAATATGCGGTTTTGGATGTGCCAGAGGCTTTGTTCTGTCAGCTGGGAGTGACCTTTCTTGGACACACGCATGTGCCCACGATTTGGGATAAGGATAAGATCACCATTGAGAACTCTGATTGGTCAATGACTCAGGCAGGTGACTATGAAAACGAGTGGAAACTACCGAACGGCATGGAAGTCCGTGTATTAGTTAAGCCACTACGTGATTCTGTTGAGATGGAGTTGGAGGTTTATAATGGCTCCGACGTGGATATGGAGTTTATCAATGGACAGGTTTACATCATGCTTAAGGGGGCTCATGAATTTGATTTACAGACCCGCGATAATAAAGTGCTCACGGATAAAATTGCTGCCGTTCATTCTGAGGATAAGACCCGTTGGATATTGACGGAGTGGGATCAGTTGCGTCGGACCTGGGATAATCCACAATGTCCTTGTGTGCATTTTGATCCTATCTTGAATCCTTGTAAGGTAGGAGAAACGGTTCGGGTGAAAGGACGCATCTGGTTTTATGAAGGAACTGAGATTCCTGCTGAATATACGCAAACTCACTAATTTTTTAAGCTATATGTCTGATTCTAAAACTGCAGTTGTTATGTCTGGACTTCCAGAAGTCCATTTGTCGCTTTTTCGGCGTATTCAATTCTCGGTACACGATCCGGTTGTACTGATAGAGTTGGAGGGGGGGGATAAGAAGGTGCTTATTCTTCGAGATATAGAAATGGAACGCGCCAGGGCAAAGGCTCGCGTGACAGACGTGCATTGTCCTGCAGATTTTGCGCCCGCGGGAGGACTCTCAGGCGACCGGGAAACGGCTACCGCTCAAGCGACTGTGGAGTGTCTCCGGCAACATGGGATCGAGCTTGTTTATGGGGATCGCCTATTGCCCCTGGCTTATGTGGACCGTATCCAAAAGGCGGGAATCCAAGTCCAGTTTGATCCCGACCTCGGAGTGCTCGAACGGAGACAGAAAACGGAAGAAGAAGTTGCATGGTTGCGTGAGGCCCAGGGGGTTACGGAACAGGCCATCGAAATGGTCTGCCGCGCCATCGCTCAGGCAGATGCGAGATCGGATGGTGTCTTAGAATCGAAAGGGCAGGCATTAACATCTGAGGCCTTAAGGTTTGAAGTAGATAAATTCTTTCTAAAACAGGGGTATGGTGGAGATCCGGCGATAATCGCTGCAGGACCGTCCGCTTCTGATTGTCACTATTTGGGCTCTGGTGAAATTAAAACAGGTGAGCCTGTGATCGTAGATATTTTCCCGAAGAATCGAGCCACTCAATATTGTGGCGATTCTACCCGCACGGTCGTTCATGGCGATATACCAGATGAAGTCATTCGTATGCACACTGCTGTTCAAGAAGCTAAACAAGCTGGAATGAATACAACGCGAGCGGGTGTTGGTGGTCAGGTCGTGCACGAGGCCACCTTAGCAAGTCTCCTAGCGAGTGGCTTCGCCTCTGGTTTACCCTCATCTGATGATCCAGATAGTTATTGTGCCATGACTCATGGGACCGGGCATGGAATTGGTCTGGAAGTCCACGAGCCACCGCTTCTCGATTACAAGGGACTCGAATTGGTAAGTGGAGATGCACTGACTATTGAACCTGGCCTGTATTCCAAATCCATTGGAGGGGTCCGATTGGAGGATATGGTGATTGTTCGCGAGGATGGTTGTGAGAATTTGAATAAACTCCCTGAGGATCTCGACTGGAAATAAGGACCTGTTAGATCGCTGTCTTACTCTTTCCTGATTGCTTGCTGATTTGTTCGAAAAGGTGCGTCACATTCGGTCGCTGAGAACGGATGTGTTGCCGTAGGGCCTTGGATGCTGCCTCCCAATCCTTTCGGAGTAGTGCTTTTAGAATACGACGATGTTCGGTCGCTTTTTCATCGATGACTGAGGTAGCTACCGTGGAGTATGTAAACAGGTAATTGTAATAGATACCAAACTGTGAGAAGAAAGATCGTATGTAGCGATTACCCGATTCTTCGATCCAGTAGCTATGGAGTTCATTATTGAGTTGGGGCTTTCCTTTTGAGTCAGGGGAGTTGGACTTTATGAACTCTTTTAAGACACCCGGATCCAAATGCTTTTTGGCCAGTTGAAGCGCCTTCAGCTCGAGTGTTTCACGCATCTCGATATAGTCCAGCATATCCTGTTCGCGAAATGGATGCACCAGCCAACCTCGTCGTGGGATATGCTCGATTAAGCCTGAACCCGCTAGACGATTGAATGCCTGTCGTATGACTGTTCTACCGACCCCATGCTTTTGAGCGAATGATTCTTCCCTCAGGTAAACCGACTCACCGAGTATGCTGAGTTGGATAACATCCTCTGTGATGATTGTGTCCCAGTTGAGCGATGGAAGGCCGGGGACCGGTTTTCGTATTTTGGATTTGGTCTTTGATTTCCGTCGCGTGTTAATGCGCAAGCGGCCATTGATCCCTTTGAGAATATATTTGTCCTCAATCAGACGTTCCAAAGCGACCCGAACAGGCGTTAGACTGACTTCGTACGCTTCGGCCAATCCAGTGAGGGTCAGTTTGTCTGACAAGAGATCGCCATTGCGGATCTTTTCCTTTAGGTCATTTTCGATATGTTCAGAAATAGTCACTCAGCTAATATCTTCTTTTTAGAAAGAATGGGATGGCCTTAAAGTTCAAGTCGGCAGTCATTTTGATTTTTGATAACTGAAGGAGGTTGCTGTGATTTCTGTTCGTCATTGCCATTGTGTGCAAAGTAAATCTACATGATTGACTATGCGAAGCCTTTTTAAACCAATGACAGTAGGGATCCTATGGCTTGCTTTGTTTTTGGGGTGCTCCAAGTCGGAATCTCCTTTTTCAATCGTTTCGATGACGCTGCACGAGGAGGCGCTCGCTCGTGCGCATGATGTAGAGCTGTCCGGCAACCTCGCCTTCGTGCCGGGGAAACAAAATGCTCTTTCCATCATCGATATTAGTGATCCCGCGCACCCGGAGATCCTGTGGTATATGAATGATCCTGGAATTTCTGATTCGGAGACGGTTCTTCCGGTGGAGGATAAGTTGTTCTTGGGGACCAAAGATTTCCTGACTCTGGATGTAAAGGATCCACGGAATCCAGTCATACTGAAGAAGGTCTCCGATCGCTCGCGGATTGATCGCATCAATGGGATGATTAAGGTGGGTTCTTCCGTTCTCGCGGCGAACAAGTCCGGGTTCATCGACCTCTTTGATGTGAGTGACATCCGTAATCCATTCCTGGTTGATGCTTTGGAGACAAAGGAGCAATTTAGCCTGAGTCTTCCTCATGATATTGATCGGTACGGTGATCACATTGTGATTGTTGATCCTAATGGATTCAAACCACCGTTAGGAAAGGTGGGAATTTTTAAAGCCTTCCAGGATGGGGTTGTGTTGCCCGTGGAAGATTGGAGATTGGTCGGCAAGGTGGAAGACGAAGCTTTGATCGGGGCTAACCGTGTTCAGGTAAAAGGTAACTATGCATTTATAGGAGGTAGCCTTACGGTTGAGGCCAGTGGACAGGCGGGGCCTGATTTCAATCGCATGGCAGTGGTTGACTTGGCTGATCCAAATAATCCCGAGGTGGTTGCCTCACTTCCGTTTGGGGACATTCGCGGACCCAACGGTCTAACGGTGGCTGGCAATGTGGTTTTCTGTGCCGGTGGCAAACCGTAACGGCCTACGATATCAGCCAGCCAACGAAACCCGTTCTTCTCGGTACCCAGAGCTTTCCTGTCTACAATCAAAGAAAACGGACAGACAATTACCACGACTTGATTTACCGGAATGGATTTCTTTACATCAGTGCGCAGACCGATTACGGATTTCTTATTCTGAAGGTGAATGATAAACGTATTCGCCATTTGGCTGATTCAGCCTAAGCATTTTTCTTTTATGACTGATTTTAGGATTTTCCTGGTTTTCCTTTTCTCCGCTCTCAGCTCTACGCTCTTCGCTGCGAAGCAACCCAACATCCTGTTCATTATGTCGGATGACCATACGACCCAGGCTTTTGGGGCTTATGGTTCTCGCTTGGCGTCGCTTAATCCGACTCCGCATATCGATCAGTTGGCAAACGAAGGAATGCTCTTCACTCAGGTTTTTTGTAATAATTCCATCTGTACACCGAGCCGCGCATCGATCATTACCGGGCAATATCCTCAAACGAATGGCGTATTGGATTTGTTAGGACGAATCGCTCCCGAACGACAATACTTGCCCAAGGAAATGCATAAAGCGGGTTATGAGACCGCCATGATTGGCAAATGGCATCTCAAGGAGGAACCTGCTGCGTTTGATTACTACAATGTCCTGCCTGGGCAGGGTCGGTATAACAATCCGGTCACTCGAGACATGAAGAAGGGTGCTTGGCCTGAGAATACCAGTCAACACGAAGGTCACTCCTCGGACGTCATCACGGACCTCAGTCTGGATTGGCTCAAGAGTAGGGATACAAGCAAACCATTTTTTCTCATGCATCACTTCAAGGCGCCCCACGATATGTTCGTGAATGCAAAGCGCTACGATTCCTATTTAGAGGATATGGAAATACCTGAACCGGACAATCTGTATGATCAGCCGGCGGCTGGTTTTGGATCCCCGTCCACTCGAGGTCACAACGACGAAATGATCAACACTATCGGTGCTTCCATTTCCAAGCGAAACAATCAGTGGGGGTTGGGGCAGCGGCTGGGAATTGATGAGTCCATTCCTGAGCCCGAATATACCTCTGTTGTATATCAGACCTATCTGAAACGCTACCTACGTTGCGTCAAAGGCGTGGATGACAACGTCAATCGCCTGGTTGATTACTTGAAAGAGGAAGGTATCTACGACAACACCTTGATTATCTATACCGGCGACCAGGGCTTCTTTTTGGGTGAACATGATTTTTTCGACAAGCGTTGGATGTATGAGGAAGGCATGCGGATGCCCTTTATTGTTCGCTATCCGAAAACAGTGGAGCAGGGGAGTCAATCTGACCTGTTAATCAATAATACGGATTTCGCTCCGACCCTAATTGAATTTGCAGGAGGCTTCGTGCCCGACTTCATGCAGGGCGATAGCTTTGCCGAAACCTTGCTTGGCGAAGAGCAACACGGTTGGCGCGATGCGACATACTACCGCTACTGGATGCACATGGCACACAAATTGTGTAATCCTGCTCACTTCGGAATCAGGACACGTAAATACAAGCTGATCTTTTTCTACGGCGCGGATTATGAAGACCCACCCCGCATGAACTACTGGGGCTCTCAGGCAGATATTGCCACGCCTCCGGGTTGGGAGCTCTATGATGTGGAGAATGATCCGCATGAAATGAACAACCTGTATTTGAATCCGGAATACGTAGAGACCATTGCGGAGCTTAAAGACCGACTTAAGTCTCTTCGTGAAGAACTTAACGAGACCGACGAAAATTTCCCCCACATCCAAAAGATCATCGATAAGCATTGGGATGATTAAGTTGCTTTAATGGCCACTTCCTTTCGGCAGCAAGCCACCTCCTACAGTTGAGATATTGAAACGCCCTCTGTAGGAGGTAGCTTGCTGCCGATAGATTAAGTGTCCAAATATCAAGCACCGTTCACTGCGCTCTCGGTCCCGGCTGAATATGGTTCATTAGATACCAGGTTTTGGTCTTTAGATTGTGGGCGGTGCCTTGTCCGTCACCAGCAGACTTAATGGAGTGGGTGCCGCCGGTATAGGGGACCGCTGTGAATTGTTTGTTGAGACGGATAAGTTCATTAACCAGATTCTCAAAATTCTGATAGTGGCAGTTATCGTCCTGCGTGCCGTGAAAGATAAGCAGGTTTCCTTGCAGGTTTTCTGTGTGAGTGATGGGTGAACCGATTTTGTATCCGTCTGGATTATCTTCGGGGAGGCCCATGTAGCGTTCCTGATAAACCGTATCGTAAAGCAACTGATCGCTGATAAAACCTCCAGCCATTGCCAGGCTGTAGAGTTCAGGATAACGGAAGAGCAGGTTGAGGCTCATGGAGCCTCCACCGCTGAAGCCGGTTACCGCAATACGATCCGCGTCGAGGTAGGGATACGTTTCAAGCAGTTTCCTAACAGCAGCTGATTGGTCGTGTGAAGAATAAATGCCGATGTTGTGATGGAGGTGGTGACGCCACTTCCGGCCGAGTGGGGCAGATGTGCCACGATTGTCGATCGACATGACGATGTAGCCTCGTTGTGCCAGGTATTGGTACCACTGGCTCTTCTGCCAAGTGTCTTTGACGGTTTGACCGACAGGCTCTCCATACACATAGAACAGGACCGGATACTTCTTCGATGGATCAAAGTTGTAGGGCTTGATCATGTAGGCTGGAAGGTCGAAGTCTTCACCGATATCGATAGTGAGGAAGGATACCTGCTGAAAGTTTCGCTCCTTCATTTGGGTTCGGGCTTCTGCATTGTCTTCGCCTGAGTGAATGACCCGGTGGCTAGGGAGCTCGACCAGGTCGTAGGAAGGGGGCGTGTTCGCGTTGGAGAAACTATGGAATGCACGTGTCGCGTCACTGGAAAGTCGATACGCGTGTGTTCCGCTGCTATCCATGGGAGTCAACCGCTCAGCTTCGCCCGTGCCATCAATGCGTTCACGGAAGAGATAGCGCTGGGTGGCGTCTTCGGGTGATGCAATGAAGTAGAGCCACCCATTGTCTTCGTCAAACTTGAGCATACTTATGACGTCGTAGTCGCCTTTGGTGATGAGTGTCTTTGCTTGGCCGTCGCGATTTACACGGTAAAAGTGACGATAACCATCCTCATCACTTTGCCACAGAAATGCCTGCCCATCGTCGAACCAGGTCATGTGGTTGTGAACATCGATCCAGGTATCGCTCTGCTCTTCGAAAAACGGATTCAGCTTGCCCGACTTTACATCCGCCATCCAGAGGATACTGTGGTTCTGATTGCGATTCAATCGTTGAAAAACGAGCTCCTCTGAATTGTCAGTCCAGGTAAATCGGGGGATGTAGTGCATGCGTGGATCGCCGGGCAGGTCATCGAACCATTTGGTGCGAGCGCGGGTCGAGCTGGTAACTCCAATGCGCACCGACGAATTTGTCGTTCCCACCTTCGGGTAGGGCAGAGGTGTTACCTCGGGATACTTGCCTGCCAGGTAATTGGTGAGAGGAAAGGTGCCCACCCCTTCAGTGTCGAATTGGACATAGGCGATAGATTTACTATCGGGGCTCCAGGCAAAACCATCGCGTAATCGAAATTCTTCTTCATACACCCAGTCAGATGTCCCATTGACGATGCTCTCTTTTTTACGGGAAGTCAGCTTCCGAATCCGGTTGTTTTTCAAATCCTCCGCATAGACGTCCCGATCCTGTACATAGGCGACTCGCTTCGAGTCTGGAGAAAACTTGGCAAACATGAGGGTGGCTTCATCGAACTTGGCACCCAGTTGCCGAAGTTCATAGGTTTTGAGATCCAGCACCCAATAGTCTCCTCGGGAATTGATCCGCCACACTTTCTTGGTGTTGGTGTAAATGAGTAGTTTCTTCTCATCCGGTGACCAGGTAAGGTTACTTTGATTCTCAAGCTTGAGGGTTTTGTCCTTTCCTTCGGGAATGAATTTATCGGCGGACAGCAATAAGGTCTTTTCGTCGGTCTCCGGGTTCCAGTCGAAGAGGTCTTTACCGCCTTCAACGGATTCTGATTTTTCAAGAACGAGGCAACTGGCTCCTTCCGGGCGCCAAGCGTTTTGGGCCTCTTTTTTGGTTTCGATCGCTTTTTCGTCGATGACCTCTTGGAGAGTAAACAGCGACGGATCATCGACGGTTTCAGGGATTTCTTCCCACTGGGCCATGATGTTGTTTCCTTGAATTGAGCTTAAGGGCATAAAGTTAGAAAGTAAAAGAATGATTAGAAGCCTTATGTAGGTTGGTGCGGTCATAACTGCTCACAGGTGTTTTGTGTTATACAAAGTCGAATTGGGGGAATGATGAGGCAACTCTTTGATTCGCTTGAATTCAATCTTTAATTTGACATTGTGTGCAAAAATAAAAAATGTGGCCAGATCAATTCAGTTCACAGCATTTAGATTATGACCGATCAAACTAGTAATACTCAGGCAAAATGGAGCGGTGTATTTCCCGCAACGACCACGCAATTTAAGGAAGATGGATCACTCAATATTCCTGCGACACTCAAACACTTGGATGTCATGCTGGAGGGAGGTGTACATGGATTTGTCATGTTGGGAACCGTGGGAGAAAATTGTTCTCATGAAACTGCCGAGAAGCTTGAATTGCTCCAAGCAACGGTGGAGCACGTGCAGGGCAGAGTACCTATTCTTTCTGGTGTAGCTGAATACACCACGGATCAGGCTTGTCGCTATGCCGCTGCCGCCCAGAAGACAGGCATCGATGGACTCATGGTGTTACCGGCTATGGTTTACAAGACGGATGTGCGTGAAACGGTTGCCCACTTTCGCACGGTCGCTGCGGCAAGCGATCTTCCCATCATGATTTATAACAACCCCGTTTCTTACGGAGTCGACATCAAGCCCGAGACCTTCGTCGAGTTGGCTGATGAGCCTAAGTTTACTACCATTAAAGAATCATCGGAAGACCCACGCCGTATAACCGAATTGCGGAATCTATGCGGAGATCGTTATCAGCTCTTTGCCGGGGTGGATGATTTGGTGCTCGAAAGTCTTGTCCTGGGAATCGATGGTTGGGTATCTGGTTTAGTAAATGCATTTCCGGTTGAGAATCGACTGATCTGGGATCTGGCTCTCGCCGATCGCTGGCAAGAAGCGCGTGATGTCTATCGTTGGTATACGCCACTTCTAAAACTGGATACCCTGCCTAAGCTGGTTCAGTATATTAAACTGGCGGTGCAGGAATGTGGTTATGGTTCAGAGCTTACAAGAGCACCGCGGCTGGTCATTGAAGGAGCGGAGCGGGAAGAGGTTTTGGCTATCATTCGGAAAGGCATTGAGACGCGGCCCAATCCGGCGGACTTTGGAATGTAACCTGTTTGTGCCTTAGTAGGCATTAAATGTCCTTTTCAATGTGATCGTGACCTGTCATTTGTCATCTGCCCACGCCTTTCTGAATGAGTGAAACCGATCATATACCCAGTATTTTTAATGACGTACTGGGTCCTGTCATGCGTGGACCTTCGAGTTCTCACAGTGCAGCCGCTAACCGTATCGGTCGATTGTGCCGGGATCTGGTTCAGGGTGATCTAAAAAAGGCCGTCATTGATTATGATCCCAATGGATCGCTAGTCACCACGCATAAGTCACAGGGGACCGACATGGGGCTTTATGGAGGATTCTTAGGTTGGGAGCCGGATGATCCTCGTTTACCGGATCATGCTGAGCATACCGAAGCTGCCGGGCTTGAGATCGAGGTGCGTTATGAATCCTATGGTGCGACCCATCCCAATAACTACCGTTTATTGGTCGAAGGAGTGAATGGTTCGACGCATAGCATGCAGGCGATCTCCACTGGAGGCGGCATGATCGAAGTGACAGAGATTGATGGCACCGCTGTCCGTATGGGAGGTGATTATTTTGAACTCTTGCTCTATTTAAAACCGGATGCTAATGCAGGGTCCGTTCTGGCTAAATTACTGGAAGGATTGGACAACGAGGGAAGTGAAGTGTGCTCCGGCGACATGACTCTGCTGCGTATTTCCAGGGTTAGTCATCCGACATCTGAACAGATGGCATCTATACACGACCATCCCTCGGTCCTGGACCTAAGAGTCTTAAGCCCCGTTTTACCTGTGATGTCTCGGGAAGATCTTTCCGTTCCATTCCTAACGGTTGAAGCCATGTTGGCCTTTAACGAAGGTAAAGACCTGGCGCTTTGGGAACTGGCACTCGAATACGAAAGTGCTCGAGGAGGTATTTCGCATGATGAAGTGATAGAGAAGGGCAGGGCCATTCTTAAGATCATGGAGAATGGAGTGAAAACCGGACTCGCTGGAACGCAATACGCCGATCGCATTCTTCCCTGTCAGTCAGTGACCCTCATGGAGCGTGAAGCTCAGGGACGTTTGATCCCGGGCGATGTGAATATCCGCGTCATTGGTTACATCTCCGCCATTCTCGAAGTGAAGTCCTCGATGGGAGTGATTGTAGCTGCACCTACCGCCGGATCCTGTGGTGCGATGCCGGGATCGATGTTAGCGGTTGCAGATTCTCTAGGCGCTGACGAGGAGGCGAAAGTTCGCGCGCTCCTCGTTGCAGGTTTAATAGGTGTCTTTATTTGTAAGCACGCAACCTTCGCTGCCGAAGTTGGAGGTTGTATGGCCGAATGCGGATCCGGTGCCGGTATGTCTGCCGCAGCCATGGTCGGCCTGGCCAATGGTACGCTTGACCAGCAACTCGCAGCCGCATCCGTAGCCCTGCAAAACTCATTTGGAATGACCTGTGATCCAGTGGCCAATCGCGTTGAAGCTCCCTGTCTTGGCAAAAACGTCTTAGCTGGATCCAATGCCCTGTCTTGCGCAAACATGGCCTTGGCTGATTACGAGCACCTCATCCCATTGGACGAAGTCATCTATGCTATGAACGAAGTGGCCGATGCCATTCCCCATGAACTTTGTTGTACCGCCAAAGGCGGACTCTCCGTAACCCCAACCTCCAAGGCCATCGAAGAGCGATTGGCTGAGAACGAATAATGAGCTTATGCTAGAAAACGAAAAAGCAGCCAAAACCTGGTTCGGCCATCCGAGCGGACTATCGACTTTATTTTTTACCGAACTGTGGGAGCGCTTCAGTTACTACGGCATGCGGGCACTGCTCGTGCTCTTTATGGTCGATGCGGTGCAGAATGGAGGCATGGGGCTCGATGACAAAACTGCCAGCTCTATTTACGGTTTGTATGCCGCTTTTGTCTATATGGCGGCTTTGCCCGGTGGTTGGATCGCCGATCGACTTCTGGGTGCCCAACGTTCTGTTTGGGTAGGAGGTTTAATTATTGCCGCAGGTCACTTTACTTTGGCTGTGCCATCCACACCGACCTTCTTTCTTGGTTTAGTTTTGGTTGTAATTGGAACGGGATTCCTAAAACCAAATATCAGTGCGATCGTTGGGCAGCTTTACCCTGAAGGGGGGGCACGTCGTGATGCCGGGTTCACTATCTTTTACATGGGGATCAATATGGGCGCGTTCTTAGGTCCTTTGATCTGTTCTTACCTCGGTGAACAAGTAAATTGGCACGCAGGTTTTGGTGCAGCTGGAGTAGGCATGGTGTTTGGTGTGATCCAATACAAATACTCAGTCGGGCGATTGGGCGATGCTGGACTCCATCCTTCGAAACCCAAGGGAGCAGCTTCGAGTGGAATGGATAAAGCTTGGTATCCAGTTATCGGTGGGTTTGGTCTTGTATTCATTCTGGTATTACTGGGTATCACCGGTGCCGTTCAATTCAACGCGCTCGCGCTCGCAAAAAATACAACCTACCTGATCGTTGGTTTAGCATTTACGTTTTTTATCTATGTATTTGCTTTTGGAAACCTGACGAAAATCGAACGCAACCACTCCATCGTCATCGTAGTCTTGTTTATTTCATCTGCCTTATTCTGGTCGGGGTTTGAACAGGCGGGATCTTCTCTGAATCTTTTTGCGGATCGTCACACTGACCGGATGTTATTCGGATGGGAAATTCCGGCGGGTTGGTTTCAGTCATTGAATCCATTTTATATCGTGGTGCTGGCTCCGATCTTCGCAGCCTGTTGGGTACGGCTTGCCAAGAAGCAACTCGATCCATCCATGCCAGCTAAGTTCGCCTTGGGACTTGTGATTCTTGGCCTTGGTTTTCTTGTTATGGTCGGAGCAGCCAAGTTAGTCGTAGCTGGCAATCAAGCAGCCCCATACTGGCTCATTCTGACTTACCTGTTACATACCATGGGAGAACTTTGCATCAGCCCGGTTGGGTTAAGCTCAGTGACCAAGCTCGCTCCAAAACGATTCGTCGGTCAGATGATGGGTATCTGGTTTTTGGCGACGTCGCTGGGTAATTTGATGGCCGGTCTGTTGGCAGGCCGTTTCAATCCCGAATCTTTGAATGAGATGCCCGGGTTGTTTATGCAGATTGTCATGACCACGGTGGGCGGTGGAATCATTCTACTTATCTTTACGAAGCCGATTAAGAAACTGATTGGGAAGTTGGAGTAGAGATTTTCTGAGGTTATTCAAAACTGTAGGAGTAGCTTGTTATGCCGGTGTCACTTCGTTCGAAACTGCGCTTCGCTTGTTGAGGTGTCGTCATGATGTTTCTCGGTAACGCCCCGATTTCATCTTTTGGAAATGGTAGGGCTCGATCGCCGTTTCGAGCTAAGCGACACCAACACGAGCCGTTTCATTGTGAAAAGCGGACAGCCCGGCGGTCCGTCCCTACCATTCTAGCTTTTAAAGGTAGTGCCATTCACTGCGTCCCCGCATTGCCGATTTCGAAGTCCAGTTTTTCCTACAACTCCAAATCAAACAACAGCGACCTCACGTACTGCGTTGGGATCGATCCAAACGAGAGTACACGATCTTGATAGGTTTTGAGATCGAAAGCACCTCCCCAACGTTGTTCTGCTTCAGCGCGAAGATCGACGTGTTCAAGGTAACCGACGAAGTAAGTAGACAGCTGTGCGGAGGTAAGTTGAGCGCGGCGCCATTTACCATCCGCTTCCCGCTCTTCCTGGAAGGCATCTTCAACGAGCATCCGCATGCCTTCTTCTTTAGAGATTCCATCGACGTGGACGGCTTGATCAAGGAGGGCATTCGTCACGTCGCGCAGATACCACTTTAATACGATCAGTCGCATCAATAGATCACCTTCCAGGAAGCCTTCCTCGCACATCATCCATTCGGAATAGACGGCCCAGCCTTCAACGAAAACGCCGGATGAAAGAACGGCTCTTAGAGTTCTCGGATTGCGATTGGCATGGGCCAGTTGAACAAAATGTCCGGGCATGGCCTCGTGTACCGTTAGATTGTGCAGCGACCGGTGATTGTATTCTCGCAGGTGCGATTCGACTTGCGCCACCGTCCAGGAAGCGGGTGGGGGAGCCACGGCGTAGAAAGTCTTTAGATTGGTTTCAAGTGGCCCTGGCGAATCGCAATACGCTAACGAGACACCCCGTTGGAATTCCGGCATGATGATCACTTCCATCGGATCCTCGGGCAGTGAAATAATATCTTTCTTCTTCAAAAAGTCGGCGGTCAGTTTCACTGAATGATGGATGGCATCGACGACGCCTTCAGCGGATGGGCGATCCTGGTAAGCCATTTCCAGGCAGGATCGAATGATGGCTTTTTTATAGGCCTTGGATGGTCTTGTTGGAAACTCAGTATAGGGAAAGCGATCCGCGTAAATTTCTTTGGACAGATCTTACATGCGCTCATGCAGATCATTCATGAAGGCCAGACCACGGTCTCGAATTTGCTCTCTTGTCAGTGATGATTGCAGGGTCCAGGCCAGTTTCTGATCAAAGAGATCTTTGCCTATCCGGAATTCGCCTTTTGCTTGAGGCAGCAGGTCATCCTCTAACCAGCGTTGATGTTCCTCCATCGCTGTGGTGGCAGTTTTGATGGCTTTGGTGAGTCGTCCTCTGTCTGCCTGATTCAGCTGATCCATTTCAGGTTCGATGGTGTTTTTAATAATGCTTAAGAGACCACGATTTTGACCGATGGCGGTTTCGGCATGGATCTTTGGTACGCGGTGTGGTTGAAGTTCCGTTCGAGTCTGAGCATAAAGGGTCGGCAGCTTTTCCAAACGAGCCGTGGCGGACCTGAGGCGATCGGGCAGCAGAGCGAAGTCTCGTGCCATCAAACTGTAGATAGATCCACCAGCTAACCCCGAATAAACGAGCGGATTCCAGGCCCACTCCTCCAGCTCTTGCTGGCTCCACAGGGCAGCTTTCAGACGATGCTCGAGAAGCGCTCGATCGATCTGTTCATCTCGTGAGAGTTTAGACGGTTTTAATGAAGCAAGTTCAGTTTGAATCTCTTGGTAGAAGGCGGCTAAACGGTTGCGACCCTCCGCACTCACGTCATTGATTTCGCTATCAAGTCTATGATCTCCTCTTCTAGTGGCACTGACTGGCGAGAGTTGGGCTGATTCTTCAAAGTAGCGATCGACGATACCGGTAAAGCGATGATTCGAATCTTGAGCCATGATCTGTAAGGAGCTCCATAATAGGATTCCGGTTGTGAGTGAGCCTAGTCGAATGGAGGTCTTGATATTTGACATTCCGTGCACAGTATTCCACAGGCTGTAGCATGACGAGTACTATAAAGCAGAACGGTAATTCATATTATTGATGATGAAGATAAAAAATGTGTCGCTGCTGCTTGGTGTAATGGTGGGTGTATTATTACAGTCGTCGAAAAGTGCGCAGGCTGAAGCTCTGCAGGTCGAAGGTTATTCGTCTCAGGTGGTCGAAGGTTGGACGGTCTATGTGAGCGATGAACTCCGAGATCAGCGACCTGAGGAAACGAAGCGCGCGATGGAACTTCTAAAAGGGCAGTGTCGTAAGGTGATCAATGTGGTCCCAGTCGCTACGGTTTCAGAATTACAGAAAGTGCGACTCTGGGTATCCTTGCCAGCTGGCGAACGGCGACCACGTGCAGAATTTCACCCGAGTAAGGATTGGTTGATCGACAATGGTATGCTCCCGGAAAAGGAAAAGGGGGTGGAGTTTACGAACACCGCCATTTTGGAGAAAGAGATTATTCGTATGCCGATGTTGCTGCTGCATGAGTTGTCTCATGCCTATCACAATCTGCTATTAGGTTTTGATCATCCGGGGATTTTGGCGCTCTATGAGAAAGCCAAAGCGAAAGGAAGCTATGATCGAGTCAGGCGCCGCAATCGTGAACCGCAGAAGGCCTACGCCATTACTAATCACAAGGAGTACTTTGCTGAATGCACCGAAGCCTTCTTTGGCGAGAACGACTTCTATCCTTTTAATTCAAGAGAGCTCAAAGAGCACGATCCTGAGATGTATGATCTGTTGACGGAGATCTGGATAGCTTCCAACAATGAGTAGGAGCATGAAAGCGATTGTTGGGATATTAATTAGTATAATTGTAATGAGTATTTCCAGTTCAGGAGATGAAAGCCGCCCTGTTGTAAAAATGGAGAGCGATAAGGCGGAACTTGTAATTGACTTGGGAGGTGGATCGATTTCTGAGTATCGATTAAAGACGAACGTTTTGAATCCGCTGCAGTGGGATTCCTGGTCATTTAGTCCAACGCCTGAGGCAGAACCTCCTATAGAACCTCGCTCTATGGGACACTTCCTTTGTCTGGATCGTTGGGGCTCTGCATCCGATACGGAAAAAGTGCATGGTATGCATCAGCACGGAGAAGCCGCACAAGTCTGGTGGGCAGTGTCGCACGAAATGGAATCGGCGACGGGTAAGTTAAATACGCGTGTGAAGGCTCAACTTCCTATGGCCGGCATCAAAGTGGAACGGTCGATTCACATGCACCAAGGCTCGGCTGTAGTGATGGTTGAAGAATTCGTGACTAACGAGAATCCTATAGGTCGAATCTACAACATAGTCCAGCACCCGACCATCGGTCCTCCTTTTCTCAATAAGGGAACCATTGTAGATTCTAATGGTACCCGTGGTTTCATGCAGGAGCGTCCCTTACCCAATCCCGAAGACCCGGAAGTACGCTGGCCCAAGGCACTTCAAATGAACGGGACAAAAGTTGACCTTCGCTATCTGAAAGATGATCCTTCGCCCAACGTCGTTTCGTTCATCGTCGAGGACGAATACGGCTGGGTCACCGCAACCAGCCCCGATACAGGACTTTTGCTCGGCTACATCTGGAAAACCTCCGACTATCCCTGGCTCAACATCTGGCGACACGTCAAAGATGGAAAGCCTTTTGCTCGTGGCTTGGAATTTGGCACCTCCGGTCTTCACAAACCTGGTCACGACCTGGTAGCCAAAGGCCGCATCTTCGACCAGGCTCTCTACCGCTACATCGACGCCGACGAGACCCAGACCTTTCGCTACGCTATGTTCCTGGCTGAGATCCCAGACCACTTCGCTGGAGTCAAATCAGTGAGTTACTCAGATTCTAAGATTACCGTGGTGGAAACGGCCTCGGAACGGCAGGTTTCTGTGAAAGCCTTCCAGCTCTTTTAATGGAGAATCAAAAATCCCAACACCCCATATTGATCGTCTGGCCCACGAAGGTATTTCTTTTACGGATGCTCATACAGCGGCGGCGGTTTGCGGTCCCAGCCGTTATGGATTGCTAACAGGGCGTTACCCTTGGCGAAGAGGGAAAGGGGGAACCAGTAACGGCGCGAAGTTTCGTGACCTTTATGTGGAAGAAGGGCGACTTACCCTGGCTTCTTTACTGAAGCAAAAGAAGTATAACACGGCTCAACTTGGTAAATGGGGGCTTCGACATAATTACTCGGATGCCGTTCATTCGGGCAGGGAACCGGGAGCCCTCGACGCCTACGATTTTGAGAACAAACGACTACTGGGTTCTCAGTTGGTGGGCTTCGATTATTCGTGGTGTATCACCTATCTGAAAAAAGAAGACAGCAACTTCAAAACCCAATTTGAAAACGGCAGTCCGCTTGACCCAACACTCGCCGATACCGATCCCTACCGGTGGCTCCCTGACAACGCTGAGAAGGTGGTTGAGTATTTGGAAGTCTATGCCGGGGAAAAGGAAAACTCAAAGTTCGGTATCGATGCCGACCAGCCATTCTTTATTTATTGGGATCCTCCCAGTCCGCACGATCCTGTGGTGCCTAACGAAGCCTTTATCGGGAAATCCGGTGCCGCTGCTTATGGCGACTTTGTTTTTGAAATCGATCACTATATCGGTGACATGTTGGATGCACTCGATCGATTCAACCTGGCCGACCAGACCTTGGTCATCTTCGCATCCGATAACGGTCCGGATGTTTCATCCTATGAACGGATTCAAAGCCACAATCACTTCAGCATGGGTAATCGTCGCGGCATCAAAACCGATGTCTTGGAAAGCGGACATCGCTTGCCATTGCTTGTTCGCTGGCCCGGAGTCATCGGACTCGATCAAACAAGTGACCAACTTGTTTCCCTGACCGATTGGTTTGCCACCCTCGCAGAAATTACCGGACAAAAAATTCCCAACAACGCGGGTGAAGATAGTCTTAGTTTCCTTCCGCTCTTGCTCAAGGGGCGCCTCGATAAACCCTACCGCACAAGTGTCATTCATCATACTCCAGGTGGTGAATTTGCCATCCGTCACAACGACTGGGTCTTTGTGGATCATGGGCCTCCCGAGGCCGACGAATCGGAATGGTTTCGGGAGCAACTTAAAGTAGAGTCACATGATTATCCAGGCCAGTTATATAACCTGAAAACCGATCCTACACAGTCGATTGATCTGTATGGAAAATACCTCGAGAAAGCTCGGGAGTTACAGGCGCTTTTGAGAGAGATTAAAGCGAATGGCTAAGAGTTTCTCTGAAAGATAATCTGCCAAGTTAAGTAGGATGTGTTCAACAAAACTTGCTTCGGCAGGCTGATAGATTCAGATATCAGATTATGAAATGCTACCCCGTGTTATTTGCCCTCTCGTTTCTCTCATCGATTACTGCAGTTTATGCCCAACCTTTTTTGGGTAATGGAATCAAGATCGGTGAGACGAGCACTGACTCAACCATCGTTTGGCTGAGGTTAACGGATCGAGCGGAGCCCAAGTGGAATGGGTTGAATTGGATCGGTGTGGATGATCGTGATTTTGACGTCGGCAAATTAGGTGAAAAACAATTCCCTAAAGGGGCTACGATTTCTGATATGGAAGGTAGCCTCATGGGTTTGGAGGGAAGTGTTCGAGTCAGTTGGTGGCCGGAAGGGCAGCAGACGAATATCCGCCGGACAAGCTGGTTACCCGTTGATCCAAACCAAGACTTTACTCGGCAAGTTCTGATCGAAAATCTGGAACCCAATCGTCGCTACGAATTAGCCGTGGAAAGTCGATCAGTCGAAGGAAAGCCAGGCCAGTCTCTTGGTGGTTCGTTTAAGACGGCTTTGGGAGCTTCTGGCGGGGGTGCTTTTCGTTTTGTAATATCGACCTGTCAAAGCTGGAAAACCCGTGACAAAGGAACGGCTGGGCTGCAGATCTATGATCATATGCTGGCGCTTGATCCGGCTTTCTTTGTGCACTTGGGTGACATTGTTTACTACGACAAGCGCAGCGCTGGTGGCGACGTCGATGCCCGGACACCAGAGCTGGCCCGCTTTCATTGGAACCGCTGGTATGGTTGCACCGATGTTTTGGATTTTCACAGGCAGATCCCCAGCTTCTTTATCAAGGACGATCATGATACAGTCACAAACGACAGTGCTCCTGGTAGGCGAGTCGGTGATCTCACATGGAATGCCGGACTTTCTATTTTTCGCGAACAGGCGCCCATGGGTGAGCGCACCTATCGCAGTCGCCGATGGAGCGAAGACTTGCAGTTTTGGATTGTTGAAGGTCGTGATTTTCGTAGCCCCAACGATATGCCGGATGGTAAGGACAAATCCATCTGGGGACCTGAGCAGAAAGCTTGGTTTAAACAAGAGGTGCTTGCATCGGACGCTCCCTTCAAAATCTTGTTCTCACCTACACCGGTGGTTGGACCTGACCGCAAAAACAAAAAGGATAATCATTCCAATGCGAATTGGTCTTTTGAAGGAGATGAAATCCGCCAGTTTTGTGAAGAGAATAATGTAATTGTTATCTGCGGAGATCGTCACTGGCAGTATCACAGTATTGATGATGTCACGGGGGTGCATGAGTTCTCCTCGGGGGCTACTTCCAAAGCGCATGCAGGAGGATTCAGTTTGGATCTGAAAACGGATGAGCATAAATATCTGGCTATCATTGGTGGATTTTTAAGTGGTGAGATTCACTCCGGTCAGGATGGGGATAAATTGACCATGAGGCACCATCGGGTCGATGGAAGTATTGCCTATGAATACAGCTACTCCAATTAAGCTTAAGATTAGACATGGGTAATCGGCTTAAAGATCGCGTCATCATTCTAACAGGTGCAACCAGTGGTATGGGGAAGGACATGGCGCTGAGATTTGCTGCAGAAGGCGCTCAGCTGGTTCTCAATGGGCGAAGTGATGCAAAGGCGAAAAGTGTGATGGAGGAGTTGTCACCTTATTAGGAGCAAATTGCCTGGCACATCGGTGACATCAGCGAATATGAAACCAACGAGTCCTTGGTTGATCTAGCTCTCGAACGATTTGGCAGCTTGGATACGATTGTTTGCAACGCAGGCACCTTGGGCATCGGCTCAGTCACCGAATTGTCTCAGGAAACCTGGCAGAACACCTTGAATTCCAATGTATCAGCTTTGTTCTATTTGAGTAAGTGTGCGATACCTCAGATGGAAAAGAATGTCTCCGGTGTCGTTTTGGCCAATGCATCGCTCGCCGCGTTTAAAGCCTACCCCAAGCACCCTGCCTACTGTGCCTCCAAAGCAGCCCAGGTAGCATTGGTCCGTCAACTGGCGTCGGAATATGGCCCGAGCATACGAGCCAATGCTCTCTGTCCTGGACCCGTTGATACACCTATGATCTGGGACTCGGCAAAAGCCTTTGAAGAAGGGGAGAAGGCCGTGGAAGAGGCTAGGGAAGCCACCGCCTTGAAACGACTTGGACAACCGAAGGACATCTCGGAGTTGGCTCTCTTTCTGATCTCCAACGAATCCTCCTGGATGACCGGTTCAGCGGTGACTATCGATGGAGGCATTTCGATCAACTAAAGGGATCTCTCTCTTAGCTCATCGCATTCCGTTTTCCTGGGGGTTGTTTCATTTTGCTGGTCAGTTTTTTACACGAGACGCCCAAGAGTCGAAGCGCGTAGTCAGTTATTATACAGCTTATGCAACAATTGCGTGACAGAAACCGATAATTCTTGATTCCTACGGTTTTTTTAAGAACGTGGCCTGATTGCTGCTCAACCCCCTCTCAGTTACCCCATGGTCAATCCCAACTTATTGAACATGGAACATGAAAATCATAACTGAAAAACCAACCATCCTCAGCCGGGCTATTCCTTTGATTAGTTCGGTCGCAATTACAGGGGGACTGTTCGTCACCCTTCCGCTTATGCAGTGGGCGAGTGATCTGCGCCAAAATCCTGATCAGGCAAACCTTACAACAATCGCCGTAGCGGTTCCTCCGGCTCCTCCTGAGCTACCTCCTCCACCTGAAGAAGAAATTGAAGAGGAAGAAATAGAATTGGAAGCCGAGGTTCAAAGAATCTCACTCGACCAAATCAACATGGCACTCAATGCCGGTATGGGGGGGATGAGTGCTGGATCGTTGACGACGCAATCGTTTCAGTTGCCGGATAACCTTGACGATATGGTCTTTGAAATCGCTGACCTGGATGAAAAGCCCGAGCCTCTTTATCGCATCGCGCCCAAATATCCATTTAATCTCAAACGTTCGGGTATCCAGGGCCGTGTGTTTCTGCTCTTTGTCGTTAACGAGGATGGCATAGTTGAAAACGCTCGTGTGACCGAGTCGCCTCATCCTGAATTTTCTAAAGCCGCACTCGATGCGATTAAGATCTGGAAATTTCATCCAGGTAAAAAAGGCGGGAAGCCGGTTAAGACTCGGATTCGGATTCCCTTGGCTTTTTCTTTGCGCGGTTAAGCAATACAATAAGTCTTTCTTTCAATAATACCAAATTGAACCTGAGGTCGATGTGGCCTCAGGTTTAATTGTATTCGGGCCTAGCTGCCCTTGGTACTATTGAACTGAACTTCGTATAGTGAAGTGATGTGTTCTGATGTGTATCCATACTCTGGATATGTTAACGGATACTCGATTATATCAACTTGATGGTGAGAATGCTTATTTGATCGGGATCCTTCCTTTTTGGGATTTTTGCTCGGTTTTAGTTTCAGCGTGCCTATAGTATGAATTATGAAATCCCCACATTCTCAATTCGATCGTAGGAGTGCTCTCAAAGCACTAGGTCTTGGCTCCGCCGCAGGGGCTCTTGGAGCTTTTGGAAATCAGGCCCATGCAAACAGTCACGCATCGGAACCTCATCCCAAAGTGGGTGGTATGGATCCCGTTAAAATCACCAAGGTTCGGTCCATCCTAACCGCTCCCTATGGTATCAATTTGGTTATTGTGAAAGTGGAGACCGACCAGCCCGGACTTTATGGGTTAGGTTGCGCCACATTTACGCAACGAGCTCACACCGTGGTTGCTGCGATTGATGAGTACCTGGATCCCTTTTTTAAAGGCAAAAGGGTGAACACCATCGAGGACAATTGGCAGATGGCTTACCAGAGTTCCTATTGGAGAAATGGGCCCGTGCTGAACAATGCATTGAGTGGGGTCGACCAGGCGCTTTGGGATATCAAGGGCAAGATGGCCGGGATGCCGGTCTACGAATTGTTGGGAGGTAAATGCCGTTTTGCGGTCGACGCCTATGGTCATGCGTCCGGCGATACACCGGAGGCCGTGGTAGATCGCGTTCAGTGGTTTAAAGAAAAAGGCTACCGGAATATTCGCATCCAGTTGGGCGGATACGGATCAACCCATCTTTCCGATAATCCCCCTTATAAGAAGGCAGGCTTTGGAGATCCCGATGATAGAACTATAACGCCCCAGGTATATAAGAGAGGCACCATCGAGATCTTTAAGAAAGCCCGAGAGCGCTTTGGTGATGATGTGGAATTACTCCACGATATGCACGAGCGTCTTCAGCCCATGGAGGCCATCGACATGATCCGGAGGGTAGAAGAATATCGACCTTTCTTTATAGAGGACCCGGTATCTCCGGAAAACATTGGTTGGTTCGAACGGCTCCGTGAGCAATGCAACGTACCCATCGCGATGGGGGAATTATTTAACAGTCCCCACGAATGGCTCATCCCTATGACTGAGCGTTTGTACGATTACATCCGCATTCATATTTCTCAGATCGGTGGTATCACGCCTGCGATGAAAGTGGCTCGCCTCGGCGAGTGGTTCAACGTGCGCACAGCCTGGCATGGTCCCGGGGATACTTCGCCCGTGGGTCACGCGGCTAATTGCCATATCGACCTCGCAGTCTGGAATTTTGGGGTTCAGGAAATGGGCCTCTTTAAAGAAGCCGCCTACGAAGTATTCCCTGGCATGCCGACCATGAAGGAAGGTTTTATTTACGTGAACGAAGTTCCTGGGTTGGGCATCGATATCGATGAAAAACTGGCGGCCAAGTATCCGCCCATAGTCTATAACTACAATTGGACTCAACTACGGGGGATCGACGGCACTCCGACGCGGCCGTAACTGGAAGAAAACTGGGATCCCAAAAAAAAGTTCAGGTTTTTTTAGGGGTCATCGCTTCGCCATGCGTTTTGGTTAGTTAAGCCGGACTCAAGGGCGATGGATTCTACCATTGCTAGCTAATCTGGCCTACGATAACGTACCTACACTCAAACCCGCATGCCTCAGTTTAATAAAAAAGAAAACGATTGGTTTCTGGAGGAACTGTACCCCCATGAGGCGATCTTGAGGGCTTGGCTGGCGAGTCGATTCTCCACGATCCCCGACTTTGAGGATATAATCCAGGAGGCCTATATTCGCACGGTGAAGCGCTGGCGGACCCAAGACTTCTTTGGCGAGGGCAAACGGAAGAAGGTCTGGGACATCGATGTCTCCGGAGCGTTTCATAAGGGACCCGCGTTTGGCGACTATCATGAACTGCGGGACTTGGTCGCTCAGCGAGAGGACGATTTCGCCCGTGGCTTCGTCGAGCACTTGATCGGGTATGCACTGGGTCGGCCCTTTGGATTTACCGATGAAGATCTGGCCATCGAAATCGTCAGTTCTGCGAAGAAAGATGATTATGCAGTAAGCGCTTTCATCCATGCGCTGGTCCGGAGCGAAGCCTTTCAGAAAAAGTAGTACCCGAAGCTGAATCAGCATCCCTTTACTGAGCTAAAAAAATCTAAACATGAACCACCGCATCACCCGCAGATCGTTTGTCAAAACCACCGGAGTAGCCGTCGGCCTTGCGCCATTCGCGTCCTTGATGAGGGCCAATACAGGATACCCGGATGCGGGAGCCGATCTCAAGGGAGTAAATGACGTCAGGTCTGTACTTTTGACAAGAGGAGATCGTCAGCGAGTGACAATCAAAATTAAACTTCTCTAGAATCCCTTCATGGAAGGCAGAGTGTCGACGGATTGGGCGTTAGTCCCCTTTGGTTGTCCCGAATGGGTTCTAGCAAGCATCAATGAATGACGCTGCTTTGATCTCTCCTAGCGATTAGAGTTAAAAAAATTAACCTTTTTCGGGTTGAAGAATAGTTGGCGGTATTCAATATCTAGACTCTCAATCAGTAAACAGTCTCAAAAAAACAAATATTAGGAGGTAACATAATGCGTTCAATTACAGCTTTCTTCATTACCGTTTTACTCGCGTTCACCGCCATGCACGCCATGGCAAACAGTAATACAAATCCATCCGGCACTTGGAAGATCAGTCTTGTTGGTCCCAATGGGCAAACCTACTATCCTGAGGCCACTGTTAAGGAAAACGGCAGCAACCTGGGTGGATCTTATTATTCTCCGACCTATGACCAGACGCTCGAATTGCAAGACGTGCGACTGGAGTCCAATAATACGCTCCATTTCACGGTGAGCACTCAGGGCTTAACCGTTGCGTATGCGGGAAACGTCGAAGGTAACAAGTTGAGCGGTTCAGCTCGCCTTGACTACCAGGGGCAGCAGTATGACGCAGGCTTTACCGCAGTGCGCGAGGCACAAGGTGGCGGACTGACCGGTACCTGGAATTCGAAAACTGAACGGCAGGGACAAACCGGCACTGCCACTCTGATCCTGACGGCTGGAAGTGATGGAAAAATTTCCGGCACGATTGAAGCGCGGAGAGGCCCCAGTGAGATCAAAGACGGCAATTTGGATGACGGTGTGTTTACTTTCTCCACTGAAGGACAATATCAAGGCTATGATTATGTTGCTAATTACCGGGGGCTTGTTGAAGGAGATGAAATAAAAGGGGAACTGATTATCACCGCCGCGTCTGTTGGCCAAACTAGGAAGTTTTCCTGGACTGCCAAAAAAGCTGATTAACCCCAGTCCCAAAAGACGAGTAATTATACAGCCAAACCGACCGAGGCAGCGAAAGGGGTCAAACGCAATAACCGTCTAATCGACTTCTAATTTCTGGAGATTATGATAAAGCTATCGGTCATGATCACAAATAGACGGATTTGGCTTTTGCTGTTTTTGGCATGTGGAAACCTTGTTTCCGCTCAGGACACATCCATTCGGCCCTTTGCGATCCACGTCGAGGATGCTGTGCTAAAAGACCTCCAGGACCGATTGATTCGAACACGGTTTCCGGATCAGGTTGAAAACAGCGGTTGGGATTATGGAACGGACAAGTCCTACCTGAAAGAACTGGTTGAGTATTGGAAAGACGAATACGATTGGAGACAGCAGGAACGGCTACTCAACGAATTGGACCACTTTAAAACCAAGATCGATGGACTGGATATTCACTTTATCCACCAGCGTTCAAAACATGAGAACGCCTTGCCCTTGGTGATCACCCATGGGTGGCCGGGATCCGTGATGGAGTTTCAGGAGATTATCGGACCTTTAACCGATCCGGAAGCGCATGGAGGAAACGCCGAGGACGCCTTCCACGTGATCTGTCCTTCCATGCCTGGATTCGGATTTTCCGACAAGCCGAGTGTTCCGGGTTACAGCGTGCGTAAAATGGGAGAAACCGTGGGAACATTGATGGCTCGCTTAGGCTACCAGCGCTACGGTGCACAAGGCGGAGATTGGGGTGCCGGTGTTACTTCCTGGCTAGGTGAAAATTGTTCAGAGCAGGTGGTCGGCATTCATATTAATTTTGCCAGAAGCCGCCCACCCCAAGGCGTCGAGGATCCATTCGAAGGAGTCCCTGATTGGGAGATCAAGCGAATGAACGATCGTGAGGAAGCAATGAAAAACCATTGGGCCTACGCTGACATTCAGGGAACGCGGCCGCAAACGCTGGGCTACGGGCTCAATGATTCTCCGGTGGGATTGGCCGCGTGGATCACCGACAAGTGGTACGTGTGGAGCGACCATGACGGCCATATTGAAAATGCGTTTACCAAAGACCAACTCCTGACGAACATCATGATCTACTGGACCACCGGAACGATCAATTCCTCCACCCGCATTTACTACGAGACACGCCGGGACAATTGGAAGCGAGGCCGCGTCGAGGTACCGACCGCCGCTGCCATTTTTCCTCAAGAAATACGATTGCCCATTCGAAAATGGGTGGAGGCAGGTTACAATCTCCAGCAATGGACCGAGATGCCGCAAGGTGGCCACTTCGCCGCCGTCGAGGAACCGGAGTTATTAGTCGAGGACCTCAGGAAGTTTTTTAGAACACTACGGTAAATGAATCTACCGGGCGGGTAGAAGCCGATTGGGGCCAGACGCAGCTTACTTTCTGAACGATCGAACAGCCGAAGCGAACTAGGGACCTCTGATCTCTGCCCTACAAAAGCCCACCCCGCACCAGGGCCTGGTCGATTCTGGAACGTTCACCAGCGTCGAGAGGTTCATAGGGAGATCGCACAAAGCCATGCTTTTGACGGCCGAGCTTTTTGAGCGCATACATCATGCGAACATGGGCGTTCTGTCCCGGACGATAGAAAACCTGCGTTAAGGGAAATATCTGATCATTGATTTTTCTAGCTGCATTTAAGTCTGAACGGTGGACGGCTTCAGCAAGGGCCACGTGAAGATCAGCAGTAATACTTCCCATGCCGGATAAAATTCCGTCAGCACCGATAGCCAAATCGGCAAGTAACCACCTACTATGGGTGGACCAAACTGCAATATTGCGTTTCAGACCCCGCAATGCCCGAAGGTTGCTCTCAAAAGTCGAGGGGTCTCTGCTACCTTCTTTGACTCCGACTACGGGAAACGTTTTTGCCAAGCGAACGAGAACGTCCGTTTCATACCGGGTTTGATAAATGACTACCGGTAAATCACTCGCCGAGCAGGCCTCCTCGAATCGCATTTTAGCAGCGTCCCAGTTAAAACCTTGCTCATTGGAAGGAGGCATAATCGTCATCGCCTGGGCACCCTCCTTCTGAGCATCCTTAGCCAGAGGTGCAAGCTTGTGAATGGTGTCAGATTCCCTAACAGCTGCCAAAACGGGAACCCTGTTATCGACTGCCGCCAATGCTACACCTAGTAACTTTCGGCGTTCCTCCCGGGTCAATGTTTTGTCGAGCCCCGAACCTCCGTTTACCATAATCGCGGTTACACCCTCTACATCTGCCAGGGAGCTGATGTGTCGATTGAAGTCCTGATAGTCGATCTTACCGTCTTTATCAAACGAGGTAAGTGCAGCAGGGATTATAGCTTTGCGGGGAATGGATTGCCCACCTGATGAGTCTGCCCGTTGGTCTGATGGAGTTGAAGAAGCCTGGTCTGGTAATAACGCGAACATACCAGCTCCCATCGACGAAAGAATAAATTGTTTTCGGTTCATAAGTACCAATTGATTTTTCATTAGATACCTAAAACATTCCAGCTTCAACTACGATAGGTTTTTCAAGAATGACTGATAGAGAACAGTTAAAGGGGAGCAAAAGGGGACGGACCTAGTATTTAAGTAAACAACAAAGAGGAGCCTAGGGGGACCAAAAGGGTCGGCCCTTACTTCTGTTATTCTCACTTCGTTCGTTGAGGTGTCGGCATAAAAAGCCTCGGTACACTCTACGAGTTACGCAGCACACGTCCCACTGCGCTTGCCAGCTTCCTACGTCGCCTTTTGCAAGGCTTACCACTTCGCCCTATAAGCTACGAGGCACACGTCAACCGTCGCTCTCGAGCTTCCTACGTCGCCTATAACAAGGCTATGAAGGACGCGATGGTCGACATGATGAAGGGCATGAGGAGGGACACAGTAGTATTTTTGAGAGTATCGGGTTCATTAGTTTATCCAATAAGACGACTGATATGTTTCTTCGTTTGTTCTACCATGTAGCAAGGTAATGAGAGCAGCTGACAGTCTTTTTCGTATTCTGTTTCCAGCGTGAGTAAGCTCGGTAAATCGCTGTTGAAGCGAATAGCGACGGCTGGCTTTTTCTCCTTAATAAATTGATGGAGGGACTTGAGATGACCGGAACGGACCTTTTATCATCGAAACCTCACGGAAATTTGTTTTAGGGTCCTCGGCTTACAACGGAAGTACGTGATGATTTTGGGCTCCAGCAGATCTAGCTTGGCTTCGACGAACTCACGACATGGGAAAAAAGAGAGCATCATTCTCCAAGCTTACATCCAATCAGCATTCCTTTAACGAATATTATGAGAAAGTTGACGCTATTCATTTTAATCAACGCTCTGAGTTGTTTCGCGATAGAGCATCCAAACGTCATAATCCTCATTACCGACGATCAAGGCTACGGTGACCTTTCATGCCACGGGCATCCCATCCTTGAGACACCTGCCTTCGATGCGCTACACCGGGAGAGCGTTCGCTTGGATAATTTTCACGTCGCACCTGTCTGCACGCCGACTCGAAGCGAACTTATGACCGGTCTGTATGCGATCCGCAACAAAGCAAGCACGGTGCCATCCGCCCGCAATTGGATGAGACGCGACATCGTAACCATGCCAGAGATATTTCAGGCCAATGGATACGCGACAGGATTATTTGGTAAGTGGGGTCTTGGAGACGCCTATCCCAACCGGCCAATGGATCGCGGTTTCACGCATTCCATTTGGCACAAAGGCTGGGGATTGGCATCGGAAAATGAATACGACAACGATTATTACTATACCCGGTACTTAGACGGGACTGAGGTCAAGTATTCCGACCGTTTTTGCGCCAACCTTTGGTTTGATGAAGCGATGGAATGGATGGACCAGAAAATGGAAGCCAAACAACCTTTTTTCACCTACATCGCTCTGAATACACCTCACAGTCCTTTTCATCCACTTCAAGAGGATTATGAGAAATACAAAGGTAAGGTCGACGACGAGAGAATTGCCAAATTCTACGGGCTCATCGCCAACGCGGATGAGAATTTTGGAAGACTGGAGGATTGGCTCGAAGGAAGAGACGCAAAAGAAGACACGATTGTCATCTTTATGAATGACAATGGAACCGCCTTAGGCGCTGACATCTTCAACGCTGGTATGAGGGGCAGAAAAGGGTCTGGCTATGAAGGCGGCCATCGAGCGTTCTGTTTTCTTCGCTGGCCCAATGGCGACCTGGGTTCACCGAGAACGATAGGAACGGTTTCTCACATCGTTGATCTTGTTCCGACATTCGTCGATTTGTTGAATTTCAAATTGCCAGCTACTGCAGAGCCATTTGATGGATACTCTCTTGTGCCCGTCTTCAAAGACGCAGCTGCTTTAGAAGATAGAAAGGCAATTGTTCAATTCGGGGGCAGAACGAAGCCGGAGAAGTACTTCAGGAGTTCAGTGATGTGGAAAGACTGGCGTCTGCAAGGTGATTCAGAACTCTATAACCTGGATGCAGATCCTGGTCAGACGGTAAATGTCTTCGCCAAGCATCCTGACATCGTTCGCGAGCTGAAGGGACATTACGATGCCTATTGGGCTTCCATAGAAGAATCTATCGATGTGATAGAACCTATTATTGTCGGCAATCCGGCAGAGCCCATCACCAACCTTACCTGCAGCAATTGGTTCGATGTGGATTTCGATAACCGCGACAAAGTTGCCGGGGCAGACTCTATGGGTGGACCTTGGTATATTGAAGTAGAAAGAGGCGGCAATTATCGTGTGCAACTTAGTCGCTGGCCTTTTTACATGAATCGTCCTCTTTCGGCAATCGGTCCTGGAGAAACAATCGGGGGAATGCCCATCGATCCGGGTGTAGCCTTGCCCATCGCTTCAGGAACGCTTAGCTTGAATGGGGGAGACAGGATTGTGGCTATGCCTGAGGACGAAGGTACTCTGATCGAATTCACTATTGAGATACCTGCAGGCAAACACACGCTTCAAGCTTGGTTCCACGATGCCTCAGGTAAACCGCTTTCTGGAGCCTTTTACGCAACCTTGGCACTACTACCAAATTAGATTTCAAATGGGGAAGGATCTCCCGAGTCGCTTTACGAGCGATGAGGGACAGGCCTGGCGCTACCTTAAAAAATCGTTTTTGGATAACTTAGCGGTTCAAATTTGCTCGCAATATTGGCGACGTAATCTTCCATGGTATCATGAAACTCATTTCTCTCTTCTCGTTTATCGTCCTGTTACTTAATCTCATCTCTTTGACGTCTGTTCAGGCTCATGACACGCGTGTTTACGAATTGCGAACCTACTATGCGAATGAGGGCAAACTAGACGACTTGGTAGCTCGGTTCCGGGATCATACCACCGCATTGTTTGCGAAGCACGGCATAGAGAATGTCGGATACTGGGTTCCAAAAGACAATCCGGAGAACAAGTTGATCTACATTATCGCTTTCCCGAGTAGGCTGGATCAGGAGTCGATGTGGAAATCCTTTCAAGCCGATCCCGATTGGAAGGCGGCTGCCAAGGCATCGTCAGTAAACGGAAGGCTGATCAAAAAGATAGACGCTGTGTTTATGCAGACGACCGGATATTCAATGCCGATCAAGAAAATCCAGGCCTCTCCTGAGCGTCTATTCGAGCTTCGGACCTATATCTGCAACGAGGGCATGCGGCGTCATCTGGATGCTCGTTTTCAAGACCATACGATTGGTCTATTTGAGAAACATGGAATTGAGAATATCGCCTATTTCCATCCGATGCCTGATCAGGAGGGCGGAACAAGCACGTTAATCTATATTGTGGCTCACGAAAGTGAAGAAGGGCGCGAAGTGGCCTTCGCAGGTCAGCGGGCAGATGAAGACTGGAAGACGGCTGCCGCTGCGTCCGTAGAGCGTGCGGGTGGCAGAATGGTGATCGAAGGAGGAGTGACAGGCGAGTTGATCGTTCCGACTGACTTTTCCGCCATGAAGTGACGGGCGCTCTAGGTATTTTCGAAACGCTTCAAATAAAGCAATCTTCCCCCATTCCCCATCTCAGCGCTTCAATTTTGTGTGGACAGTTTAAGATCACAATTTGTGACCTTAAAATCTTTTAAGAACATGAGCTTGAGCGATAGCAGTACGAGACAGTAAACTAATGGTGTGGGATCTAAGAAGAAGTCCTCTCAGCTTTTGCAGACCTATCAACAACCTGAAATCTACACCGTTCGTGGACTACCTGTTGTAATAGATAGCGATCTCGCAAACGTCTATGGCGTTCGAACCGGAGCGTTCAATCAGGCGGTTAAAAGGAACATTCAAAGATTCCCGAAGGAGTTTGCGTTTCAACTTACCCATGAACAGTTTAGAAACTTGATATCACAATCTGTGACATCAAGTCGTCACGGTGGAAGGCGCACGCCACCATGGGTATTTACAGAGCATGGTGCTCTTATGGCCGCTACCATTTTAAATTCAAATGAGGCGGTTGCAATGAGTGTTTATGTGATCCGTACCTTTGTTGAGATGAGGGAGCAAATAACCGCCAACGCCGCGATTCTCAATAGATTGGCCGAGGTTGAAAAAACGTTGTTGGAGCATGACAATACTCTTTGGGACATATACCAGAAACTATTACCGTTGATTGCGCCTTCTACTGACGAACGTAATAAACGGATTGGGTTTCGGACTAAAGAACCTAAAGCGAAGTACAAACGCAAAGCGTCACAAAAGAAATAGATACTTTGAGAACTTACTTTAATACTCGTAACGTTCGCAGGAGCCTAACCTTCTCTAGCCTTGCTCCTTTCACTCGCCTCGAATCAAATAGGATACATTGCATTTTCAATCAGAGATAACCACCCGAACCAGATTTCTCCATGTGTGACGAACTTACCAATAAGGATGTAGAACAATACCTTCGATGCCGCCGGTGTGACTGCGGAAATCGAAGTCTACGAGGGCACACTGCACGGCTGGTGTCCGCCAGATCCTGCGGCCTTCCACGAGGCACAGGCCGAAGATGACATGGGGATTGTCAGGCGGGGAAAGATTGCCAGGCCCGAGCCTCAAGGCTTTGCAGTCGCCGATTCGGCTCGGCCGACGCCTTTGATTGTCCCCGATTTATTGATTTGATAGCTATGATCTTAGTGGACTGAATCCGATCCATAAAGTTATCCCTATGAAGTATCTTCTAATTCTCAGTCTTTTCCTGGGTTCGATCGTGGTAGCCGATGATCGACCGAATATTATTCTCATACTCATCGACGACCAGGATTGGTCCAGTATCGGGGCCTTCGGTGGTGACACTTATACTCCTCACCTGGATAGAATGGCGACAGAAGGGATGAAGTTCACCCAGGCCTATGTAAGTAGTGGAGTATGCACACCCTCTCGTTACAGTTTTGCCACCGGACGTTACGCAGGGAATTCCTACAGTAAGCATTATGAAGAAGCTGTTGGTGGTCCTGATCAGCAAGGTCATCCCAGCTTCAACCTGGCGATTGAGCCCGATGGCATGAATGTCGGGAAGGTGTTAAGCGATGCAGGTTATCAAACCGGTTGGGTGGGCAAGTACCACATCGAGTCGGAGGAGGATTTTCCGGAATTCTATCAAGGAAAGGATGGGTTTCGAAAGTTCCCGAAACGAGGATTGGAAGATAACGCGGAAACAACGGCGATATTTGCTCACAATGAACAAATCATGCGCCGCTATATCCGGAGTTTGGGATTTTCATGGGTAAAGCATACTTATCGCGGCAACATGGGTTCGCCTTACAATCATCACAATCCAGAGTGGACCACGGAAGCGGCTTTGGAATTTATCGAAGAGAACCAAGGCCGTCCGTTCTATTTACATTATTGCACAACACTCCTGCATGGAGGCGAAGGGTCATGGCGCAAGTCGATGGACTTTCCTACTTCCTCGGGCGAGGGAAGCTTATCTTCACTACCCCAAGTAATGACGCCCCGGAAGGAATTGTTGGCGCAAGTAGAGGCAGCCGGGTTTGATCCCAATAGTAAGACCGCCGGAGAGGCGTGGATAGACGATGCCATTGGTGCTGTATTCAAAAAGCTGAAACAGCTCGGCATCGATGATAATACGCTGGTCCTGTTTGCTCCCGATCATGGACGACGTGGTAAAGGATCCGTTTACGCCGCTGATGGACTTAACGTTCCAATGATTGCTCGCTGGCCTGCAAAAACTCCTGCCAACGCGGTAAGCCATGAAATGGTTCAGAATGTGGATTGGGTACCGACCGTTTTCGATGCGGCCGGAGTTCGTGCCCCGGATGCCTATCGTATGGATGGAAACAGTTTCCTTCCGATTTTGCGTGGGGAAGAAAACGCAAAAGGCCGTGATCATGTATATCTGGAAATGGGCTATGCACGAGGCGTAGCGACCAAGCGCTGGAAATACGCAGCCGTGCGCTATACCGAGGAGCAGATCAAAGTGATCAAGCAATCCAGTTTAGAAAATCTACCAAGAGCCTTATCCTATATTGGTCGCCTGGGTATTGGTGTGCGTGGTGCGGATCGTCCAGGGTTTTGGGATGGCGACCAGCTTTACGATCTGAAGGCCGATCCGGAGGAACTTAATAATCTGGCTGAAGATCTTCGCTATCGTTCCCAGCTAAATACCATGCGTAGGCTGTTAAAAGCGGACCTTGTGAAAATGGGTCGGCCCTTCGGAGAATTTGTTCCCGGAGGGAACGCCCGGCCGGGTGGAATGGTGGATGAGCAAATTGCGCTTGTGAAAACCTTAAAGATACAGGGCAAAACAGTGACCCTTCCAGAAGCAGCCAAGTTGCCCCACGAGAAAACCGATAGCAGAGCCTCTCGAAAGGCCGAACGCGAACGGCGGAAAGCAGCCCGTTCTGCTAATTGAGTTATTCAACTCTCATGCGATCCTTGCGTAGTCCTGCTCCCTTGGACGGTCTCGGAACCAGCTCAGGGTTTGGGGTGGGCGAGTAGCCATTCAATGACTCTGACCGGGAATTCGCTTATATTTTGTCCGGCTGTGATACTTGGGCTGTGACCTCCGTTATTGATCGTCCAAAGCTCCACCGCACCTCCTGGAGGATAGTCCGTAAATTTCGTAACCGTGGTGTCGAGCCCCCCTAGGTTAAAATCCAGATCCAGGCTTGCTGTCGCATCACTTATCAAATTTTCGCAGCCGTTGTAGGTTCCCCAGGTTTGGATGGTTTGCAGTGCGCCAGGGTAGGGGGATCGCCCCGTGCTTCCACCATTGTAACGAATCACGAAGTCGGCGGTGCCATGGATCTGGAGAATGTTAACGGGTTCGGATGGCGTGCAATCATCCGCATTTCTAAAGGTGGCCCCTGCGAGGCTGGCAATACCTGCAACGAGGTTGGGGTACTCACAGGCCATGCGGTAGGACATAAATCCACCGTTTGAATGCCCTGCAAAATAAATGCGATTGGGATCCACCGACAGCGTATTCATCGCCTCGACAACGAATGAATGGAGGAAGGCGACGTCGTCGGCCTCTGAGTTAACAAAGTTGCAGCAGGCATCGGTAGCATCCCAGAAATTATTCCCGCCCGGCCCCCTGATTCCATCGGGCGAGGCGTAAATGAGGTCATAGTTCGCTGCCTGGGCGTGAATCTTCATGTAGCCATTGATGTAATTCGGAAACTCCGAATAGCCATGTAGCATTACGATCATGGGCAGTAAGGATTCCCCATCATAACCGGGAGGCAATGTGATCGGAACCGATCGGGGCTGTGGATTCCGAAGCCGGTAAAATGCATGATCTTCACTCGCGGGATTGATTTTACTTGGACTGGATTCGCTAACTGATTCCCAGGAATCCTCTGTCAGATCATCGGACATTTCCAGCACGCCTTCCCCTTCCCAGGACAAGGTCAAGTCGCCATTCTCGGATGCCAAGGTCATGCTGGGATCGAAGGGCGGATCGATATCGATGATTGCGGATAGGCCAGCCCGGTTACTCGTGGTAGACCCTGTGGGATCGGTAGCTACCACATCGTACCAACCGACGTCTTCCTTCTGAATATTCGTTAGCTGCAGTTGTCCATCCGTTTCGCCTTCCAGGTTGATTCCATTCTTGCGCCATTGAAAGCTAATGGGATTGGAGTCGTCGGCCGTCACCGAAAAAGTAACAGATGATCCTTCAGGTATTCGCTGTGAAATCGGTTGGGTACTGATACTAGGTTGGGCATAGAGCAGTGGCGCCCAAACCAGGAGGATCAGGAAATGGAGGCTCTTCCGCGAGGGACTTAATAATTTCGGACAATGGTTACCCATATTAGATGTATTCAAGATACAGACTGTTTACTCCCAAATTCCAAGGCTCTTTGTTCGGTTGATTGGGTGCCCCATTTGCCTGATCTCATCTGCAGGCTGTGCGCGGCGGAAACTGGAAACTCGTCTTCCCGCGTACCAGCGAAACACCAGGTGTCGGGTGGCTCAACTACCATATCGATCCCGTTACGGATATACGGTTCTTCTATTTCGGAATGGACCTTTAAAACCACACTTGCCGCATTCCAGAGAAAGCTAGAACTTAGTCCTATGCGATTCGCTGTATTGATTCTCCTAACGTTTCTGTTTTGTTCACCTCTCAGGTTGTTGGCTGAAAGCAAGCCGAACATCCTCTTCTTCTTCGCCGATGACTGGGGGAGGTATGCGAGCATTTATGCCGATCCCGATAAGCCCTCCATGAACGATGTGATCGAGACACCCCATATCGATCGTATTGGCCGTGAAGGCTTGGTGTTTGAAAATGCCTTTGTCCCGGTCGCGTCCTGTAATCCTTGCCGGTCTTCCTTGGCGACGGGCCGTTATTTCTGGAATTGTGGTTCAGGCGCCTTCCTGAATGCGGGCGGCAGTAGCTGGACGGCAGACAACAATCCATTCTCCAGACTGCCTAAATTTGTGGATGGCCTGACCGATTCTGGCTACCACACAGCGCGCTCCGGAAAGACCTTTGCTTTCACTCCGACCAAGACGTCTGGCAAACAACGATCTCTGCCGGTCCACCAGGACAAGTTTCCCAGATACGGATTGTATGTGGGGGAGGCCACCGATGAAGCCGAAAGGCAGAAACGCCATGACTATGTGATTGAGCGCACCCGCCATGAAATAAAGAAAGCACTCCTGGGCACACCCGAAGGGAAACCCTTCTTCTTTGTGTTCGGTCCGATCAATGTGCACCGTCCCTATGTTGCCGATTCAGGAGAGAACCTGTGGGGCATCAACCCGGATGATCTGAAAGGGCTCATTCCTAAATTTCTGCCCGATGTGGATGACATTCGGCGCGACTTTGCCGACTATCTGGGAGAAGTCCTGGCCTTGGACCTGATGCTCGGTGTAATGCTGGAAGAATTGGAGGCATCGGGTGAACTGGATAACACTTTGATCATACTCTCAGGCGATCATGGCATCCCTGGAGTTCCGCGCGGTAAAACCGAGTGTTACGATCTGGGGATCCAGGCACCCTTACTCATGCGATGGCCGGGGCATATAAGGCCGGGCCGCACGGTAGAGGACTTTGTCAGCCTGATGGACCTGGGGCCAACCCTGCTTGAGCTGGCAGGAGCAGACATTCCCGAAAGTATGACGGGCCGCAGTTTTTTCGAACAAATCAAGAGCCAGGAAAGTGGCTGGGTGGATCCCACCCGAGACCACGTCATTATAGGTCGGGAGCGCCATTACCACAGTGCACGAGACGGTAATCTACCATACCCCATGCGAGCCTTGCGCAATAAAGACTACCTCTATATCAAAAACTTTAAGCCTAACCGCTGGCCACTGGGAGATCCCTTTAGCTGGAATACCGATCAGAAGCCCTCCTACGACGAGCTGCATACGCAGACGGCCGTTACTACGACCGATCTGGATGCCAGCCTGACCAAAGCCTACCTGTTCACCTATCCGGATGATCACTTCGAACTCGCCTTCGGTAAACGGCCAGCTGAAGAACTCTACGATATAAAAAACGACCCCGACCAACTGAACAACCTCGCTGAGGATCCTTCAAAAGCTAACGTATTGAAAAAACTGAGACAGCGAGTGGATGCAGTGATGCTCGCCACCAACGATCCCCGGTTGACGGACAGCTTTGATTACCTCCCGTACTCCGACCCAAGCAAACCTCGCGTCAGAGTGCGTCGTTAACGCCCAAAACCAACAAACATGCCTATAAGACCTCACCTTGCCGTTGCCAATTGGAAGATGGCCATGACCCTGGACCAGTGTCGTGCTTTCGCCCAGGAATTTGAAGAAGAAATGGGAGACCTGATTGGTAAGATGCAGGTAATTCTTTGTGCTCCGGCTACTGCCATGTCGACCTTGGCTGAAGCGCTCCAGGATCTTCCGATGGTTGATCCTGGAGCTCAGAACTCCTCAGCCTTTCCCGATCCGGAACACAGCGGTGAAATTTCTGCTGAACTTCTAGCCGACGCCGGATGCGTTTGGTGTATGGTAGGTCACTGGGAAATGAAGGTGCGGATGAACAAGTCGGACGAGGAGTTAAACCGCGAGCTGCATGCCGTATTCAAGAGCGGCATGCGTCCGATCATCCTGGTGGGCGAATCGGAGACCGATAAGGGCACTCCAGCTAACGACCTGGTCGATCGTATGGAAACCATGCTTGCCGGAGTCACCGCCGAACAGATTGCCACCGCCATGATGGTATACGAACCGGAGTGGGCTATCGGCGCTGACGAACCGGCTCCTCCTGAATACATCGCTGAGCGTGCAACCTTTATGCGGAATTGGATGATCGAGCGATTCGGAGAAGAAGCGATTCAACCTATCCCCATGATCTATGGCGGAGCGGTCTTCCCCGACAATGCGGCCTGGTTGCTATCGACCCCCGATATCGATGGTTTAGGCGCTGGACGAAAAAGTCGTGACGCTAAGGAGTTCGCCAGTATTGCAAAAATTGTGGGTAAGGCTTTTGATCTGATTTGAGGCCTTTGTGTGTTTAGACGGCCGTCTTTCCCTATTCTTTTCCAAGTCGCCAAGCATCTATGAAACTTTTTTGCATTATCCTTTAGAGGAATCCCGCCTCTCATTCGTCTTACTATTAGAAGGTAGTTCCTTCATGTTGTTCTAGTTTGTAGAGTGAAAATCAAAAGCCCTCAACTGTAGGGGTACAGGGAGGGCTTTTGCTTCTTTTAACATGATGACTTTAAATTCCAGTTCCCATGACAAAAGTGAGATTGTTAAGCGCTCCAGTCTATATCAGGAATTTCTGGCAGAGAGAGAAGAGGTATTAAGACACAAGTGGTTGGAATCTGAGCGCATGGGTGAAGACATCGGCTTTGAAGCTGCACTGCTTGATTGGGTTCGCAACCACCGGATAAGTTGGCGTAACGCTCGAAATCTCAATCCATCAGGCTCCCGGAAGACGTTCGGGGGAGAGGAATAGAAAGGTGACTATTATCCAAAGACATCCGCCTTCACTCGTTTCGGCGAGACACGGTAGGTAACACTTCTATAGTTTTCATTTAATAACCTTTTCCCTTCACATTTGACCATCTTTCCTGCGAGGATAACAACGATTAACCATAACCCTACATTCCCACTCATTGAAATCGGTGACATACATAACAGGGCTTTTAATCCTTCTCGTTGGCATTTTTTCGGCCCAATCAGTGCAAGCGGCCAGTGCAGAGCGACCCAGTGTGCTATTTCTAAATATCGACGATTGGAACGACTGGAATAGCGTACTCGATGGCCACCCGCAAGCGATCACGCCGAACCTCGAAGGCTTTGAATCTCGCAGCATTACCTTCACTCGGGCCATTTGTTCCTCGCCCGTTTGCTTTCCCTCCCGGACTTCAATCTTCTCGGGTCTGCATCCCGTGCGAATGGGAGCGAAGTCCAATTGGAATTGGGGTAGACCTTGGCGAAGCTATGTCCCCGATGCAATCACCCTGCCCAAATTCTTAAGCGCAGGCGGATGGAAGAGTGTTGGGATCGGAAAGAATTTTCACAACGGCGACCAAGCCGAGTTCGACGAGTACACACGCCGCAGCAAAGAGCCAAAGCCAATCCCGGAAACCTACCGTAACCTCAATCCATCCGGCAGATGGGGCGTGGCATCCGTTCCCACTCATGAGATGCCCGACTACCTATCGGTTAGCCAAGAGATCGAGGCTCTTGAATCGAATCGCGTCGGGCTCTTCCTCGCCCTTGGAATCTATCGTCCCCACGTGCCTTGGGTCGTGCCTCAGGAATACTTCGATCGCCATCCGCTCGAAAGCCTGCTTATGCCCGAACGCCAGGAGGATGATTTGGCCGATCTGCCAGAACGTTTCACAACCATGGCTCGCGCCCCCGCCAAGTTCGGTCCCGGATATCACGAGATGCTCGTGGCCAAGGGCTATGACCGGGAAAAGGTCCGGGCCTACCTCGCCTGCGTCAGTTTTGTTGACGAACAGGTTGGCCGCATTCTCTAAGCCTGGTATGCAAGCCCTCACGCTGAGAGCGGCTATGTCATCCTTTGGAGCGACCATGGCTATCAGCTGAGCGAAAAAGAAGGCTGGTCGAAAATGAAGCCTTGGTACGACTCCGCGCGAGTAAACCTTATGATCGCTGGTCCGGGTCTTGCCGAAGGGGCATTTTGCAACAAGGCCGTATCCTTGTTGGACCTCTATCCCACCTTGGTCGACCTTTTGAATCTCCCCGCACCACCGCAGTCGCTCGACGGCAACAGTCTGGTTCCCTTGCTCCAAAATCCCCAGGCCGATTGGGACAAGCCCGTCCTCATGTCGAGCGAAGAGGAGGGGATCCGCTACGACGTGGTTTTGAGCAATGACTATCGCATGACTCGTTTCGCGACCGGAGAGACCGAACTCTACCATCTCGACAGCGACCCACACGAATTCACCAACTTAGCCGACAAACCTGAATACGAAGGCGTCATCGCAAAACTGGGCGAACACCTTAGCCTTAGACAGTCTGAACCCAACGCCGAGGGCTGGTTGGAAGCGGAGAACCTACCTCATCAAACCTCGTCCGACTTCGGGCAGCGCGGCAACTTTCACTACCCGCTGGACCACTCCGAAGCATCCCAGGGGAAAGCCGTATGCGCCGACCTGAACAAGGGTGCCGGTAGCTATATTGATTTTGTATTGGATATTCAAAAGCCCGGAGCTTACGAGCTGGCGGCGACCCTCTCAGTGGGTGGGACGACGTCTGTGCTGGTTGACACTGTGGAGAACGCCGCCGCTCAGGCGGACACCGGATATCCAATGAAAACAGTCGGCACGGTTGAGCCCGCCAGCGGTGGCCTCAAAGACGTTTCGGTCGGGGTGGTTAGGTTTGATCAACCAGGACTCAAGCTCATCCGCCTTATGTCCAGGGTCCCGAAACAACAATTGCAGATCGATCGATTTAAGCTAAGCATGCATCAGTAATCTTAATTTTTATACCCTATGGATCGTCGTCAGTTTATTAAACGCCAGATAGCAGGCACTGCCATTTTAGCAGCCTCCGGCCTGGTGCATAAAGCAAGTGCTCAGAATCTGCCTTCTGTGGATCCGAAAAGCCCGGATGTTCTGGATGTGGATGTGTTGGTCGTGGGTGGTGGCTCTGCCGGTCATGTGGCCGCTATTCAAGCGGGCCGTCTGGGAGCGAAAACCGTGTTGCTGGAGCGCAACTCGCAACTGGGTGGAACCACCACTACGGGTGGGGTTAATTTTCCCGGTCTTTTTCATGCCTGGGGAAAGCAATACATTGCTGGAATCGGTTGGGAGCTGGTTGCGAAATCGGTGGAGATCGATGGGAAAGAACTTCCGAATTTTTCCAAAGTACCAAAAAGTCATCCACAGCACCAAGTTCGCATTAACGCACACCTGTATGCCTTGCTCGCGGAGGAGGCCTGTTTGGAAGCCGGAGTTTCGCTGGCTTACTATCAATTCCCTCAAAAGATCGAGAAAACCGAAGGTGGCTGGCTGGTTGATGTAGTGGGGCAAGGGGTACAGTACCAATTGCGCTGTCGCCAAATCATTGACTGCACGGGTAGTGCTTCGGTTGTCGACATGCTGGGCCTTGAGCGAATGTGGAGCGATGTTCGCCAGCCAGGAACGCAAATGGTTGTCTTCAAGGGCTTTGACCATGAGGTCATTAAAGAGAACGCG
Organism: Opitutia bacterium ISCC 52; assembly: GCA_014529675.2. Classification (NCBI taxonomy): domain Bacteria; kingdom Pseudomonadati; phylum Verrucomicrobiota; class Opitutia; species Opitutia bacterium ISCC 52. The sequence continues at coordinate 3,430,839 of CP076040.1, read as the reverse complement.
GCTCTCATCCAGAAAATGTATGATGAGGCTATCGAAGACGGCAGGCTTCAGAAAGGGGATACCTGGAGAGGCAATGCGATGGCGCCGATCAGGGGAGGGAGTGGCAGCAACCACATCTTCGGCGCCGACTCCTCCACCGCCGCCACACAAACCCAAACCAATTTGGCCGGTCGTAAGCACGTCCTGCGCATGCTCAAGTTCATGAAGACTATACCCGGGGGCGAAAACGCAACCATCGATAGGATGATGAACGAAACCGCCAGCCGTGAAACCTACCGCATTGTAGGAGAGAAGACGGTGACGGTGAACGATTACACCTCGGGCAGAGTTTTTGATGACGCCCTGAGTTATTCCTTCTACCCGATCGATTTACACGACGAGCATGGGGTGAAACCTAAGCCGCTTTCTCACGGTACGGTGCCGACTATTCCGAGAGGGGCCCTCATTCCGAAGGGCTCGAAAAATATTATGGTGGCCGGGCGCTGCCTATCGAGTGATCGATTGGCCAACTCGGCGGCACGTGTCCAGGCCTCCTGTATGGGGATGGGGCAGGCGGCAGCCGTCGCGGCAGTTTTGGCAGCGAGCAAGAAAACCTCACCTGCAAACGTGGCTCTTGCGGATATCCGTCAGAATTTAAAAGCTCATAACGCGGTGGTACCGCTCGTCTAAGAAGAGGTCGTTCTCCGCAATCGTTTGAACACGAAGCATAAAATCGTAATCCTGCTGGCGGCGATGACCTTTGTGGTCACATCCGTATCCGGCTTGCTGGCCTTTTTTCAGCCGTTTTCGATTTTGGTGGTCGGGCTGCATGCGCTTATGGGATTCGTTCTGATTGGTCTGGTGGTTGGCCATGTGAAACAAAACTTCAGAGGCATGCGGAGAAGCTTTAAAGCTCGGTATGTCATCCCTTCTCTGCTCATTACGGTTTTGTTGGTTACGCTTTTTTTGAGACGCCCTAAACCGATCCAGATGATTCAGGGCTTAAGTCAGAATGTGGGAGCCGCCCTCGATCGTTTTGAAATGAGAGACGATGGGATGCTCTATAACTACACACCCGCTCCCAACTACAAGCTCCAGCTGGATGTCAGGGCCGGCGACGGTTATGATGGCGAGGCTCCCCCCAGCATAGCCATCTGGCTCGAAAACCAATCGTCTTATCACATAAAGACGCTCCATAGCAGTGAATCGATCGAAGAGCTTCCTTACTGGGGGTGGAAAGTAGAAGAGTATGAAGACGCGAAACTGGAATGGGAGGAAGCCAAAGAATTGGGAGAAGATGAATTCCATGCCATGGCACGTGCGACACCCAACAGTTCCTTTGATCCTGCCGATTACATTTTACCCGAGAGAAATACGGAACCGTTCTACCTGGTCATTGAAGTTAATGAAGCTGAAGACGGCAATGAGTTCCATGCCGATCAACCCTCAGTGATCTACAAAGTGGAGATCGACAACCAGTTTCCCAAGTCCTTTCAGGTACTCGATATCGTAGGCTATTCCAAATACGATCCCGATGAAGAAGCCTGGTATGCCTACTATCCTGACGGAACCCTGACCAGTTCCCTGAAGCTGATCGATAGCGCGCTTCTAACGATTGAGCGCTGAGTGTATTAATTCGTGTTTTCATCGCTTCAACTTTCAGGGGTTAAGATGCGATTCCCCTCATTCGTTTCACTATTTTCTATTCAGTTCACGGGCGATGGTTGATTTCATATTGCCTACAACCGAGAATCGAAGTTTATATTTAAGAGGTCTATGAGAACTGAACACTTCTAAATAGATCGAGGAAGGTAAATGAGGATTTGTATCTTTGTTTAGCTCTATCAGTCATTAATAAGCCCTAGATATACCCCATGAAAAATAAGCACATGAATCGGCGAACTTTTATAGCTGCGGCTGCGGCCTCAGCACCGGCCTTTACCTTTAGCACTTCTGCCTGGTCTCAGGTCCTTGGAGCCAATGAGCGCGTGCGCTTTGCCTCGATTGGTTGTGGGGGTCGAGGAAGGGTCGTAAGCTACAATATGATTCAATAGGGGGGTGAGTTGGTCGCCCTCTGTGATCTAAATCCAGCCAAGATTGATGAAGTAGCGGCGTTCCTGGCTCCGTATTATAAGAAGAAACCCAAGGCCATGAGTAGGATGAGTCAGGTGTTTGATGACGCCAGTATCGATGCGGTCATTATTGCCACGCCGGATCACTGGCATGGCCCGGCCGCGATTTTGGCTATGCAGGCCGGGAAAGATGTCTATGTAGAGAAACCTCACGCGCACAATATTTGGGAAAGCCAGCAAATGGCCAAAGTTGCAAAAATGACGAATCGTATCCTTCAGGTGGGTACGCGAAATCGTAGTGCTCCCTATAATCATGCCGCACTCGATTACATTAGAGGAGGAAAGCTGGGGGACATACGGCTTGTGAAAGTGTACAACCTGAAACCGAGAGGTCCGTTTACCCTGGGTGATGCAGGCGATCAACCACGAGACTTTGACTGGAACGAATGGCATGGACCGGCGGAGTTCCGTGATTGGCATCGCAATATCTATAAAGGTGGATGGCATCATTTCTGGAATTACTCAGGGGGTGATTTGGCAGATGATGGAGCGCATCAAAGGCTTTGTGATTGCCATTTCGGATGCCGATCAAACCCCGGAGATGGTGGCTGGATTGGCTCCCGGGTTACCATCAAAGAATCAGTTTGCCCGACGCTTAGCTGAGCAGGGTTATGAGGTCGTTGTGCCTGCTTTGATCAGTCGCGATGATACCTGGTCGGGGAACGAATCGCTCAACTACTTCACCAACCAACCTCATCGAGAGTGGATTTACCGCCAGGCCTTTGAGATGGGACGTCATCTAATGGGTTACGAGCTGCAAAAAATCCTTGGATTAGTGGATTGGTATTCGGCAGGATCCGTTGGGAGCGATCTCAATATTGGTGTCTTCGGTTATGGAGAAGGAGGCATGCTGGCCTTGTATAGTGGTGCTTTGGATACGCGCATTGATTCCACCCTGGTCGGTGGCTACTTCGGGAAACGAGAAGGCCTTTGGCAGGAACCGATTTATCGAAATGTCATGGGTTTGCTCAAGGAGTTTGGCGACGCCGAGTTGGCGGCCATGATGGCTCCAAGACCTTTTATGGTCGAACGAGGCCACTATGATCAGGTGGCGCCGGATGAGTGGGTTGCTTACGAATACGCCAAGGTTCGTCGCCTTTACGCTGAACTAGGTATTCCTGAGCGTACGGACATCGAATTCTTTAACGGTCCGCATACCATTAATGGGGAGGGCACCTTTCGTTTTCTCCACGAGCACTTAGATTGGACGGAGCCTAAATTCTGAGAAGCTGTATTAAAAGTGGAAATTGCCAGATGGTGCAAGTCACGATCGAATCAGTCTTCTGGTGTTTGTTTGGTTAACGCCGCTTCCAGGTCGGCGGTCATGTCGCGTTTGATGGTGGTGGCGATGGCGATTTCTGAAACGGTGGTTCGATGGGGTAGGGATACAGTCATGAGAACAGCGGCGGATACATCTTCCGGTTGGATCATAGTTTGCCGATCTTCCTCGTTGGGTACCCGGGCCCGTTTTTTCAGGATGGGTGTATCCACCTCGGCAGGGCACACTGTCAGGCAACGAATACCGAATGGCTTCACCTCCTGTTGCAGCACGTTCATATAGGCTTTAGCTGCAGTCTTAGCTGAGCTGTAGGCGGCACCTGCGACCGGGCTTGGTGTGATGGCGGCCATCGAACAAATCAAAACCACATCGCCACTCTTTTTTTCGATCATGGGATCGAGAAGTTGTTGGGTGAGCATAGCCGGGCCCATGGTGTTGACGTCCATGACTGCTCGCCACTCTTCGGCTCCGACATAGCGCGCGCTGCGGACCTTTGAGCTGAATCCTGCATTGTTGACGAGTATGTCGACACCGCCATCGTCGAGAACGTCTTGGGCAAGCGCTTCGATGGAATCTGGATCGGCCATGTCGGATAACAGGAACCTCGCTTTGCCGCCCTCGGCTTCAATTTGCTTTACCGTGTCTTCCAACGGCGCGGCGCGCCGACCACAAATGGTCACTTCGACTCCTGCTTTAGCCAGGTCGATGGCGATGGCCTGGCCAATGCCGGTGCCTCCTCCTGTTACGAGTGCTTTCTTTTCGTTTAATTGGGGCATAGGATGATCTTAATTTGAAATTGGGTGTGAAGATACAGGTAGTTTTAAAACTTGGGCAATGCGTAAGAGGGGATGTTAGCTGGTTTCACTGGACGGTCATGAAATGCGCGTCCTTGACCGGCCAACCCTCTGGAGGGTAGACATTGCTGAAACCCCAGACTCTCTAACCAAACTATGACTATACTTACCTTCTTATTTTTTACCGGGCTTGTTGGCTTTATTACCTGGCGGTTGACTCGCAAGGATGACCACGGGACCTCTACAGGTTACTTCCTTGCTGGGCGGACGCTGACTGGCGGTTTTATTGCCGGTTCACTCATGCTGACAAATCTATCCACCGAGCAGATGGTGGGTTTGAATGGAGCCGCTTTCACGGACGGTGTTGCCGTCATGGCCTGGGAAGTGATTGCTGGGGCCTCTTTGGTTTTGATGGCTCTCTACTTTCTGCCCAAGTACTTGCGGAGTGGCATTGCCACCATTCCAGAGTTTCTGGAGCGGAGGTTTGATGGGACTACCCGGTCCATCACGAGTGTGATCTTCATCATAGCTTATGCGGGTATTCTATTACCCATCATTCTCTATACCGGTGCTACCGGACTTGCCGGGATTCTGGACCTGAAGGAGCTTACTGGAATTCAAAATGATTCGACCATTCTGTGGATGACCGTGTGGTTCATTGGAATCGTGGGATCCATTTATGCGATTTTTGGTGGTTTACGTACGGTTGCGGTCTCGGATACGATCAATGGTTTCGGATTACTGGTCGGTGGAATTATGATCGCTGTCTTTGGACTCTATGCAGTGAATGATGGCGGCATCTTCCAGGCGCTTGGAGAAATGAAAGAGGCCCATCCGGAGAAGTTTAACAGTATCGGGGGGAGCGAATCTTCTGTTCCGTTCAGTACCTTGTTCACCGGAGTCCTTTTGCTAAATCTCTTTTACTGGACGACGAATCAGCAAATCATTCAACGGACCTTTGGCGCGACGTCTCTGAAGGAAGGTCAAAAGGGAGTCCTGATTGCTGGTATCCTGAAGGTCATTGCTCCCATCATTTTGGTACTTCCTGGAATCATCGCATTTCACCTGTATTCTGATCAGGTGGGTTTCCGAGCGGATGAAGCTTATGGTACCTTGGTCCGGGACGTATTGCCATCCTGGTTGGCTGGATTCTTTGCTGCCGTCATGGTGGGTGCCATCTTGAGTTCCTTTAACTCAGCCCTGAACAGCACCGCTACTTTGTTTTCATTGGGAGTCTACAAGCATTGGATCAAACACGATGAAGCCAACGAAGATAAAGTCATACGGAATGGAAAGCTCGTTGGAACTTTTATGGCTATCCTTGCCATGTGCACTGCGCCACTGTTGGCAGGGCAGGAGAGTATCTTCGGTTACCTGCAAAAGATGAATGGTCTCTACTTCATTCCTATATTCTCTGTGGTACTTGCCGGCTTCCTTTTCAAACGAGCTTCTGCTTTGGCGGCAAACATTGCTCTGGTTGCGGGATGCTCCATGCTCATTCTGGGTTACTTCGTGCCACCTTTTACGGGGCTTGCGCAAAAGGTTCATGACTTTCATTTCCTCGGACTTGTATTCGGGGCTCTGATGCTCTTCCAGTTTATCATGAGTAAAGCGAAACCACTTCCACAGGATTGGGAACACACGCATTCCGGTGATGTGGACCTCACGCCCTGGAAGTATGCCAAACCAGTCGGTATCGGTATCGTGGTCTTCGTGCTTGTCCTATACTTTTCAATGGCGGACTTCTCTGTATTGGCCTGATTTTTCGAATCAATTGGTCTGTGCCTAGGGAGTCGTATCGGCTGCCTGCTTGATCCGAGCTACGCGGGATGAGACTTCCGTTTTGATCGCTTTAAGATCGTGGGTTAGCAATTTGCCTGATTGGGTTTTTTGTTTCCCGCGAACCCAGACGCTTTCGACGTCCGAGGCGCTGGTCGCCATGGCGAGGGTTGCGTAGGGATCGAAAATGGGAGTGGAAGGTTCAATAATGAGAAAGTCGGCCAGTTTGCCTGCTTCCAAACTTCCGACCCGATCGTCAACCTTCAGGACTTCTGCTGTTTTCAGTGTGTGCAGGCGGAGGATATCGTAGCAGGACATGGCATCCGCACTGGAGTCTCGCATCCTCAGAGCGTACATACCCATCCGCATGTTTTGAAATGGATCGCAGATATCTGCGCTGGCGGCCCCATCGACGCCCATTCCTACTGCTAAGCCGGCGTCCAGATATTTGGTGATGTCTGCCAATCCCGATGCCAGTCGCCCGTTGGAAAGAGGGTTCCAAACCATTTTGGCGCCAGCATCGATGGAGCTAGTCAAGATGTTGTCCGTCACATGGATGAAATGGGCGTATACAAGCCCATCCCAGAGACCGTCTTTTGCGAAATAGTCATTGAACTTGGCCTGGCCATCTCCCAGCGATTGAGCTTTCTCCTCCAGGTAGTGAACCTGCATGTCGAGTCCGAGTTCTTTGGCGACGGCAATCTCCTCTTTGTGACGATCGAGACTGAAGTACATCCCGGTTCCATGAATGCCGAAGTCCAGGCAAGGGTGGGGGGTAGTCAGTGCTTCGGTATCGTCTATCAGATCAATCAGTTTAGCTTTTCTGACGATTTGGGAATCTTCATTGGCGTCCAGAATATAGGAAAATAGAAAGTGCTGACCGGCATCCATTTCCGCTTCAAATTGTTCCATGTAGTCCTCATAGGTCGGCGCAACGTTTTGTGAATGATTCAAAGTAGTGGTGATGCCATGCATCAGTTGGTCCAGTGCACCGTATAAGGTGAAGTAGTACATGTCCCTCTTTTGGAAATGCTCTCCGTAGGTCCAGTGAAGGTTCTCGAGCCAACCATATAACTCTTTATCTGAGGCGATTCCTCTGAAGGCGCTTTGCCACAGATGATTGTGGCCTGACAGGAAGCCAGGAATGACGATCTTTCCTGTCGCATCTACGACCTTGTCATCGGTGGCTGGTTTTGGCTCGCCGGCTAAGACTGAAATGAGGGTACCATCGTCACCGATGTGGAGGAATCCGTCTACAGGTTCGGCTTCACCGTCGGCCAGCGTTAGGATTATATTTGAGCGTATCCAGGTGTCGCCCGACCCAGGCAAGCAGACGGAAACAATCAGGCTGAGAAATAACAGGATGCGCAAAGTTCGACTAAGGTTCATGTCTTGCCATCAAGCAGGGGGAGTGCCGAATCGGGCGAATAGTATCAGAAGATCTGATATCTTGGATCTTTTACCATGAAAACTGAGCGAGCTCTGAACTATACTACGCCTAATTGTAATAAAACTTTTGTCCTGCTCCTCAGACGCTCTACTATCTCTCCCACAACTATGAGTGAAGATCACACGCCAAAAGACGCTGCTTATTGGCAGGCTATCTACGACGAGAATGATTTGGGGTGGGACAAGGGTGTCCCGGCTCCGTCCTTTGTAAGCTTCCTGAAAGAGCAACCGTTTGGCAAAGGCAGTCGGGTCCTGGTGCCTGGCTGTGGCTTGGGGCATGAAGTATTTTTTCTGGCTCGTCTTGGCTACGAAGTTACGGCTGTGGATTTTGCGCAGGGAGCCATAGAAGGGCTTCGCTCCAGAATGGGGGACTTACCTGTCAGCGCATTGCAGCGGGATATTTTCAGTCTGCCTGAAGATCATGCTAACTCCTTTGATGTGGTTCTGGAGCATACTTGTTTTTGTGCTATTCCATTGGAAATGCGACCTGGCTATGCCGAAGTGATGCAGAAGTTGTTGAAGCAGGATGGTCGACTGGTCGGGTTATTTTATGAAACCGATGCTGAAGAGGGACCTCCTTTCCGAACGACCAAGGAAGATATCATGCATCACTTTGAAAAGTATTTTGAGATCACGCGAATCGAACGTCCCATCGACTCTTTTGAGGGTCGGATTGGGAAGGAGTGGTTCGTGGAGATGAAGAAGCGAAACTGAGGTTACTTTTTTTAGTTCACTCATAGCGCTACTGGGTGTTGTATAAGGAGGAAGCGAGTTTCGTGTCTCTTATGAATTCCTCCCGTAGATCATTCTTAAAAACATCAGCTGCCTTTTCATCGGGGCTGTTGATCGTTCCTTCTTCTGTTTTGGGAGATGATGAACGTCCTGCTCCTAGTGAACGCATAACGTTGGCATGCATAGGTACCGGGAATATGGGCACGAACAATCTGAAAGCTTTTCTGCAGGATGAACGGGTTCAGGTGGTGGCGATTTGTGATGTGGATGAAAAGCACCGCGCCAATGCCATTGAAATTGCCGGTTTAAAACCATCCGACGGTTATGGAGATTTTCGGCAGGTGCTTGCGCGTGAAGATATCGATGCCGTCATGATTGCCACGCCTGATCACTGGCACTCATACATCACCATTGCAGCTGCCAATGCAGGGAAAGACATCTATTGTGAGAAACCCCTGGCGGCCAGTATACGGGAGGGGCGTGTGGTGAGTGACGTCGTCCAAAAGAACAAACGGGTGCTGCAATGTGGAACCTGGCGTCGATCCGGACTCTATACCCGCTGGGCCTGTGAGTTGGTTCAAAATGAATATATTGGCGAACTGAAATCCATCGAAGTAGGGGTGCTTGGGGAGTTTCGTATCCGTGGTGGGTTTACAGGTTTGGAATTACCCGAGACGGTGCCTGATCATTTTGACTATGAGATGTGGAAAGGGCCAACCGCCGATGCGCCTTATACTCCCGCGAGGTGCCACTTCAATTTTCGTTGGATCGACCAGTATGCGCCTGGGTACATTACCGATTGGGGTGTCCACTTCCTGGATGTGGCTCAATGGGGAAATGATAGCGATCATACCACACCCATCGCGGTAAAAGCGACTGAGGTGGGCAGGAGATATAAAGGTATCTACGATGCTCCTGAATCATTCAGAATTGAATACCTCTACAAGAATGGTGTGAAGATGACGATGTTCTCTACGGATGATCCTGAGAAACTCGGCATTAAACTTATAGGTACCGACGGTTGGGTGTTTACTCAGGACAAAGTTTTTAAGACTTGCCCGGAGAATTTACGCACTACCCGGATTCAAAACAGCGACAAGCGCCTCTACGTTTCCACAAATCACCATCGGAACTTCATCGATTCTGTAAAAAGCCGTCACGCAACTGCTGCACCGGTGGAGGTAGCACATCGTTCTGCCACTTGTTGTCACATGGGAGCCATCGCCGCTGAGCAAATGGGTACAGACCTGGCTTTTGATCCTGTTGCAGAAAAGTTTACCAACAATGAGTTGGGCAACAGCCTGTTGAAGCGACCAATGCGTGATGAGTGGTCGATTTATTCAGACTGAATGAGTAGCGACGCTGAATACAGCGTGGACCATTCGGCAAAGGGTATCCACTATCACACGAACGTGCCTACAGTTAGTTAGAGCCTAATCACCAAGCGTTCTGCTCAGGAAACATACGGTCCACAGTGTCTCCACTGTGGCTACAAGTGAGTAGCAACCTTGGTTCACGACTCAAGGGAGAAGGCCTGGCAACGGCCACGAATGATCACTATATTCAGGCTGATCTAGTTCGGTTGAACGTCTGACGTTTCTTCTTGGATCACTTCGATCTCACCCATTTCTACTCGCGAGTTATCGTCTAGACGCTTGCGGGTTAGCTTTTTGAAATTCTTACCGAAGAAGTCACCTGCAACCAGATTCATATCTTTGATGGCGGCCTGATAGGATTGACCAGCGGAACGAATATTGTAGCGCGTGGACCAGAGCAGCTTTTTCTCACCCGTCTTTGTGAGCAGTTGATAATCGTAGGCCAATACAACTACGAAATACCGGGCTTCGCGAAGCATCTGTTCAGACTCATAGTTCGCGTTCAGGTGATCTGGCTTCTCGGAGATATCATCAATGCCCAGCATCCATGCTTTTTCCTTCCGCGTCATGCTGTTACCTGAGTTGAATCCATCGGTCAGACTTGAAGTACCTGCTATGGTATCGATGGCGTCGAAGAGAGCGGTTACGTCTGCTGCAGATGCGGATGAAACATCCACCTGACTCACGTCTTGTCCCAAAACGCTTTCTTCGCTTGTGATTCCAAGTAGTTCCATCATATCATCTTCAAAGGTTGTCGCTCCATAGTTCACAACGAGGAGAAGATCGCCCTCACCCAGTACCGGATCGGGATAGAAATTCTGCTTTGCCAGATGTTGGGCCAGGTCTGTAGCTATTTCGACAAAGGTCATTTCTTGAGCGCCAGCATCTAAGGATTTTCCCATGTAGCGACGCCCCTCCATGAACTGATAGCTCTGGATTCGACTATTTGGGTTTCTCGACCTTTCTTTGAGGTACTCTTCAGAAGCCCACGCTTTTACGCTAACGAAATTTGCTGCTTCGAGTGATATAAAACTCAATGAAATGAGCAGACAGGTAACTAAACATGGACGGTAGAGGGATTTAGAGAGGGGATGGGGAATAATGGATTGTTTCATGGATTTTGGGGATGAAACCGAAATCAACCTTATCCGCCGATGTTGGTCCTGGCAATTTTAAATGAAGTCAAAGGTAGACCCTTAACTATTGTCGACCTGAGCCAACACGCTCGGTAAGACCTCTGAAAACATTTTACGTTCCTCAGGTGATCCCACCGTAATACGAATGCAACGGTCGAGTGGGGGAGCTCCCGGTTTGCGAATGAATACGCCTTGCAGAGCCAGAGCATCGAGGATTGTTTGAGCTCGGGGTTGGTTTTCGCAATCGAACGTTACAAAATTGGTTGCGGATGGTAATGTGGGTATGCCCAGGCTTTGAGCAAGTGCCTCATACTCATTGCGGCCTCTCTCAACTTCTTCCACCACACTGGTTACAAATCCCGGATCCTGGAGTGAACCCAACGCACCCGCTTGAGCTACCAGGTTGACATTGAAGTGTAGGCGAACTTTGTCGAAGGCGGTTATGATTTCAGGTGATGCGATTGTGTATCCCACTCTTGCACCCGCCATGCCATAGGCCTTCGAGAATGTTCGCATGATCATGATCCGTGGATCGAGATCTTCAATTGGGAAGGCGGTACCTTCCGGGGCAAATTCGATGTATGCTTCATCAAGTATGAGGGCGCAGTTTTCAGGTAACCGTTGCACAAAAGGATTAAGGTCATCAGCGCTAAACCAAGTCCCGGCTGGATTATCTGGGTTGGCCAGATAGACGAGCTTGGCACTCTCCTGATGGGCAGCATTAATTAAGGCTTCGAGGTCATTGTAGCCTGTGTCAAGGTAAGGTACGGTTTTGCACTGAGCTCCAAATCCAGAAACGTGGTAGTGAAATGTCGGGTACGATCCAAATGAGCCTACGCCGGTGTCTCCAGCCCCAAGGAATACCCTCACAGCCAAACCAAGCAAATCATCTATCCCGGCTCCTACACAGATTTCTCCAACCGTGAGTCCGTGATGTTCTGCCAGGGCTTCTTTTAGGTCATGACTTTCCGGATCGTTGTAATGCGAGATTCGATTGAGTGCTACATTCATGGCCTGTGCAGCCTTTGGTGAAATCCCAAACGCACTTTCATTGGCGCCGACCCTCACCCTAATCGGGACGCCGACCTGCCGTTCTATCGCCTCAGGAGCTACAAAAGGAATAGTGGCTGGTAAAGAGTCAACGAGCTGTGTGAATTGGGGCGTCATATCCGAGCGAACGTAGACACCCTTGGTTCCTGATCAATCGTAATTTCCTTATTCGGTTTTGATGCGAAGGATTTCTACATTTTTATTGAGGAACTAGAAGCATCGACAAGAATGAATCGATCCTCAACGATGCATCTTTTGATCCTTATGAGCGCCAAGCGAATTCTACTTTTTCTTCTCACCGTATTTATTTCGATGCTGTCTCTTGTATCTACCAAGGCAGCCATCGAGAACGTGGTTTTCATTCTTAGCGATGATCACCGCTATGATCTCATGGGATTCATGGAGCAGGCCCCGGATTGGTTGGAAACGCCCAACCTGGATCGTCTGGCCTCGGAAGGAGCGCATTTAAAGAATGCCTTTGTTACCACTTCATTATGCTCACCCAGTCGCGCCTCCATCCTGACCTGTCAGTATATGCATCGTCACCGTGTGGTTGATAATCAATGAGCGGTTCCTGAGGGCACCGTGTTTTTCCCTCAATACCTGCAGGAGGCAGGTGTGCAAACTGCCTTTGTAGGCAAGTGGCACATGGGGCATGACGATGATTCGCCACGGGATGGCTTTGATCACTGGGTCAGCTTCATTGGACAGGGGAAATACTTTAATCCAACTTTGAATATCAATGGGAGGCGCCAAGACTTTGAAGGATACAACGCCGATATCCTAACCACGCAGGCGCTAAACTGGTTGGATAATGAAAAGAAGGATGATCAACCTTTCTTCCTCTATCTGTCTTATAAGGCGGTTCATTATCCCTTCCAACCTCCCGAACGACATGCCGGACGTTATCATGGGAAAGCGATTCCTTATCCGGAAACCATGGCTAATACCGAACGCAACTATCGCACGGCTCCTCATTGGGTGAGGGAACGAAGATACTCCATTCATCGAATCGATCACATGGAGACAGGCGCATTCGATAACGATCCCGTTCCTGATTTCGATGACTTGTATTGGGACTTTTGTGAAGCCGTACATGGGCTCGATGAAAACGTCGGTCGAGTCCTTGATCACTTGGATGAAGCCGGACTCACCGACAGCACCCTCGTCCTATACATGGAGGATAACGGATTTCATCTGGGAGAGCACGGGTTTTATGATAAACGCGACGCCTATGAACCATCGATTCGTGTGCCGATGCTGGCTCGAGCACCTGGAGTTATCGATGCAGGGAGTGTAGTTACCAGTATGGTACAGAATATCGACATCGCCTCTACGGTGTTAGATGCCATGGGAGTGGCCTCACCACGGAATTTTCCCAAAGCTCGCCAGATGGATGGGCAGAGTTTTATTCCGCTCTTACAGGGTAAGAATACAAAGTGGCGCGACCACATCCTTTACGAATATCACTGGGAGTGGAATTTTCCCGCTACCCCGACGCTATTTTCCATACGTACCGATCGCTACAAATACGTCTACCATCATGGCGTGTGGGATATCGATGCATTCTATGATTTAAAAACGGATCCCATCGAACGTCATAACCTGATTAATGTTCCTTCTTATCAGGAAGAGATTGTTCGATTGCGCGATCAACTTTTTGAAGAGCTTGAAGCATCGGGAGCTCTTGAAGTTCCTTTTAGAAGACCGGCAGGTGATCGATTGTATCAGAGGAAGTTGAAGTAGCTCCGTTTGGAGCATACGGAGGAGCTTATACGTGAATCGAAACCCAGTACCGTCGAGCGACAAGAAGCGTAGTAGTGGTCGAAAAATACTTTTGGTATTGTTGGCTGCTCTGTGGATAGTTGGCGGATATTTTTTTCTCTATTTGGTTATTGGGGGAGCGTTTCGCTCAGTCGCGCATGAATCACAACGTAAAGCGATTCAATGCAACTTTCGACAGATCGTGTCTGCAGCGGATCAATATTTTTTGGACAACGGTTTAACAGAGGTGCATGTCGAAGACCTCGTCGGTGAGGATAAATACATCCAAGTAGTTGAATCAGTTGCTGGGGAATCTTATGACGGATTAGTTATTCGTTTGGGAAAGGAGCTAACGGTTGAAGACGAAAGAGGAGAAATTCATCGATTTCAAAATTAGCATGCTTGGATGCCTTTTTTGGTCCCTGGCTTTGTTATTGGTGGCTATCTCTTTGCCAGGAGTTGATAGAGCTTTTTTATCAGCGTAGGTTTTTCTTTGAGTTTGTCTTATTTCGATCACTTTCTAAAACTCGAAATCTGTATTGTGGTGGAATTTAAATTACAGCCTCGAAGCTTGTCACTGAAATTGACCTATGTATTGGTTCTTTTATTTTTAGCTCATTGCTTCGTTATAGTTGCGCATAAGCGTGAAGGGAATACCCATTTTCAATGGGCTCTTTTGGGAATAATTTTTCCTTTCTTAGCATTAGACGAAGCGTCATCTATTCACGAAACAATTGGCTACTTGGTATTTGTCTCAAATATACCCATATTAATTTATCCACCTTGGGTGCTTCCCCACAGTATTCTTTTGATTTTTGGTGGGGTCATTTACTTTCCTTTTCTCAAGAATTTACCTGATCGGTTTCGGAAATTGTTTGTATTGGCTGGAGGTACTTTTGTTTTAGGTGCACTTGGTTTTGAGATCATTTTTGGAAAGCTTTATAACATTTACCACGATGACTATGTATCCGTTGCCATTTTTGCGACGGTGGAAGAGCTGTTGGAGTTTGGTGGATTAATTATATTTATCTAAGCACTACTGAGCTATCTACACGTGCAGTTTTCATCCCCGCGATTTGTCGTTTCAGAATAATATCTATTTCAGCGTGTAAGTTTATTAGGCCAGCCTCCTAGGCTTCCTTTATCCCTTTAAGTAGTTGCCTTATTTTCTCTGCCAGTTCGAACCCATCCAAAGATTCATTTATTATGACTATTACAACTGATCGCACTTATTGAGTATTCCCCTGAACAAGTTTATGGTGCCTGGGTTTCTGGGGAGACGGTGGTTCCTCCTGTTACTCGTATTGAAAAAGAGGTGCGTGTGGGTGGCCATTATCGACTCTACATTGAGACCCCCGAGTATACAGGGATGATGCTGGCTGAGTACAAAGAAATCGTCCCCAACGAGAAACTCGTTTATTCTTGGGAGTGGAACGATGACGGTGAAGAGACTTTGGTCACTGTTAACTTTGATCCGGCGGGCAATGGTTGCAAAGTCAGCTTGACTCACGGTGAATTCCAAAAGCAGGAAAGCTTCGATAATCACTCTTTTGGTTGGGGAAACTACTTCGACGGGCTGGAGAAGAAGCTCAGTGGAAACTAGATTGCGCTTAAGAAGAGCAGGCCCCATCCTCTTTTCTTATGCGTCTACCTCTATTACTTAGTCTGCTCCTTCTTTGGAGTGCATCATCACTATCGGCTACCCGGCCCAACATAGTCCTTCTTCTTGCCGATGATCTTGGTTGGACGGGGTTGAGTTCGTTCGGAAGCGACTACTACGAAACCCCCAATCTCGATCAATTGGCTGAGAATGGGGTAAAGTTTACCAATGCTTATTCGGCGTGCACCGTGTGTTCACCGACACGTGGCAGTTTGATGACCGGCATGTATCCGGCTCGTCTGCGTCTCACAGATTTTATAGCCGGGCAAAATCGCCCTTATGCCAAAATGACTATCCCGGATTGGACTAAGGGACTGGAAAAGAGTCGCATGACGATTGCGGAAGCGTTGAAAGCTGGAGGCTACCGAACCATCCATGTTGGCAAATGGCATTTGGATTTCCCTGGTCAGTCGGATCCTGGTTCAACCACCCACGGATTCGACGTAGCACACGACAAGCCGAGTGGATCCAGGGGATATTATCTTAACGACAAGCAAGTTAAGGAGCTGAACCTCGAAAGTAACTATACAACTGATTATCTCACCGACAAAGTTGTCGAGGAAATAGGAAAAAGTAAGGATGAGCCATTCTTTCTCTACTTTGCTTACAATACGCCTCACACGCCCATCCAGGGAAGGGAGGACATTGTTAAGTATTTCGAAAGCAAACGAGACGAATCCAAGATTCATAAGAACCCTATCTACGCTGCCATGGTAAAGAGCCTCGATATGAGTGTCGGTCGAGTAATGGAGGCGCTCAAAGCTAACGGGGTCGCTGATAACACTTTGGTTTTCTTTATCTCTGATAACGGAGGCCTCACCCAGCGTTACAATAAGCACGATAAATTTACGGAGAATCTTCCTCTCAGGCGTGGAAAAGGCTCGGCTTACGAGGGCGGTGTGCGGGTGCCGGCCATCGCTTATTGGCCGGGCGTCACTCCGGCTGGACTTGTTTCCGAGACTCCCATTATTACCACAGACATGTATCCCACTTTTCTTGAAGCTGCTGGAGTGTCAGGCGACTCTCAGCATAATTCAAATGTGGATGGGAGTAGTCTGGTGTCTGTATTCAAAAGTCCGGCACAGTCTATTGATCGTGATCTCTACTGGCACTACCCGCATTATCATGCTGGGGGAGATGGTCCCTACAGTGCTGTGAAATCTGGTGATTGGCGTCTGGTTGAATTCCATGAAGATGGTAAGCTGGAGCTCTTTAATCTTCGTCACAACCTCAGCGAGTCGGTGAACCTTGCAGCTCGTTATCCTGAGAAACTAGCTGAACTAAAAGAAAAACTATACCAATGGCGTGGTTCCATCGACGCTCAGATGCCCATGCCGAATCCCAATTTTGATGCGGAACGGCAAACACAGGTGGTTAGGAGCGGTCGCTAGTTTTCCAAGTTGCTCTAAGCTTTCTGGTACCCTTATCTTTTCTTTTTTACCCTATGAAACCTAAGACTCTAGTCCTTATCTGTGCTTCAATGGCGATTGCAGCTTCCTTGGCAAACGCTTCAACGAAACGGCCCAATATCCTCTACTTTTATGTCGATGACATGGGTTGGGGCTCCATTGCTCCTAACGGACAAGCAGAGCGCAAAGCCAAAGGCTTGCCTCATTTGATTACGCCGACCTTGGATCGCCTGGCCGCCGAAGGAGTTAATTTCAGTCGTGGATACGGTTGCACGGTCTGTTCGCCAGCTCGTTCTTCCCAGCAAACCGGATTCCACCAGGGTCACACCTTCGCGGATCAAAATAATCCCGATAATGCCATGAAGGCGATCCGCACGGAAGACATCACGATGGGTGATGTGTTATCGAAGGCGGGGTATGTGACTGGCTACTGGGGAAAGTGGGGCTATGGAGGATCGAAAGATCAACCCAACCCAGAAATCTTAAATATCCAGACTTTGCCCACCTCGCACGGTTACCAACATGTCCTGGCTGAACTTCATCACGTACGTGCTCACACCTTCTTTCAGCCAACCTTGTGGAAGGCGCCGGCTGCTCCTGGATCACGAGGCGGAATGGAACTCGTTCCCAATGCCATGGAGCGTTATATGAATCGCGATGACTACCCAAATGAGCCAGCCCTCCAGAATCATCCCGAGTATCCGGAGACTGCTTACTGCGATGACATGTATGCCATGGCTGCGATGGATTTTGTGCGCGTCCAGTCACAGAACTACAATACAACCGGTCAGCCTTTCTTTGGACTGCTAGCTGTTCAAGTTCCGCACTCACCATTCGATGAAGTCGAAGAACTTCCTGAGTGGAACACCGTTTATCGCAAAAAATCGTTTTGGAAAGGCTTGGAGCCGCAAGCCAAACAATGGGCGGCTATGATTAGTCGGGTCGATGGACACTTTAAGAATATCATAGCTGCACTCGAGGATCCCAATAGTGATGGAGATACGTCCGATTCGGTCATCGATGATACCTTCATCATTTTTCAATCCGACAATGGAGGTCCTGGGGGGAGAAGCCGCGGGGCATTTGATGCCAACGGTGGATTGCGTGAAGTTAAAGGCAGAATCGAAGAGGGTGGTATTCGAACACCCCTGATGATTCGGCTGGCCAAAAATTTCTCCGAAAATTCCAAGCTCAAGGCAGGAACGAGCACGGATATCATCCTCGATGTTACGGACATGTTGCCTACGTTCTGCGATCTGGCAGGCGTTGAAACTCCATTGGGCGTAGATGGAGTATCCCTGGCTCCTACCTTAACGGGCAAAGGGCATCAGCGCTCGCGTGAGTTCCTCATTCACGAAGCAGGTAACGGTCAGTCGATCATTCGTGGAAAGGACAAGCTCATCCGTCGTAAGGATGAAACCTATGAACTCTATGACCTCGCGTCCGATCATGCTGAAGCAAAGGACCTAGCATCCAAGCACCCAAGCTTGGTCGCCGAGCTCAAGGCACTCATGCTCGGTGAGCGGGTGGACGAACCCAAAGGGTTTTCGAATACTTACCACCACTGGACAGGTTCCAATGCTTCATTGGCTCACGAGGCCGATAACTGGTCCGATTATGTTTATGCCAACGAAGGTATAACATACACAAGTGACGATGGAGCTCCCCAAGTTTCCTGGACCGCTCATCTGATCAATTCTGGTGGTGAAGCAAATCATGCCGTGGCCAACAAGGATCTGGAGTTTTTGGCCCTTCATATCGGGGGAGAGCAAGCTGCTCAGTCACTCGTGCTTGATCCTTATATCAAGCTAACCGGACGCAACGAGATCCGGATTGCAAAACACGGTTCGCTCACGGTTAACCAAGGTAAGGTTTCTTCCATGCGATGGATCGAAATTGCCGACGGGGGTAGTCTGAAAGGCAACGGAGAAGTTGCAGGCGACGTCTATAACGCTGGTACGATAACCTCCACGGATCAACTGCAGCTAAGTGCAGATTTCCGTGCGGCTAAAAAGTCGACCTTGAGCCTTGTCGTGTCCGATGAGGCTTCTTTGCAAGTGGCTGGTGAGGCTCATTTGGATGGAGACCTTTCCATTACTTTAGCACGACGTTTCAAACCCAAGAAAGGGGACGTCTACACCATTTTAACCGCTGCCAAAATTTCTGGAAAATTTGGCAACGCACAAAAAGAAATCATCGCGGACAATGGTAAGCGGTTCAAATTGGGTTATAGCAAGTCATCTGTGACCTTAACGGTCCTCTAAGCTAAACAACATTCTTATTGCCGAAAGCGAAGGGCTTCCCTTTGCTTCGCTGCTTATGAAAATTTCTATC
This sequence comes from Opitutia bacterium ISCC 52, assembly GCA_014529675.2. NCBI lineage: Bacteria > Pseudomonadati > Verrucomicrobiota > Opitutia > Opitutia bacterium ISCC 52. The sequence goes on along the minus strand of CP076040.1, from coordinate 3,411,966 downwards.
CTTAAGACCCTTTCCGTTCTCGCCGCACTCTCTCTTGTATTGGTTGTTGGCTGTAAAAAGAAGCCGACCACCTTGGTCGCGGTTATGGAAACCAACCACGGCACGGTAGTCATGGAGTTGTTTGAAGAACTGGCTCCCATCACCGTGGACAATTTTGTGGGATTGGCCGAAGGCACCAAGACCTGGAAGACCATCGAAGGTATGGATTCAAATGAACCTTATTACGACGGCCTGACTTTCCATAGAATTATCAAAGACTTTATGATTCAAGGAGGTTGTCCGCAGGGAACCGGTACTGGTGGACCTGGTTATCAGTTTCAGGATGAAACCTATGCGGGTAAGATGGTTCCTCTTTCAGGGAAGATTGAAGACCAGGAAACTGCCAGTGTTGTTTTTAATTCCTTGATGCTTCCGCACATTAAAGAAAACCAAGGATCCAGCCCCATCCCTGCTGTTGCGGAATTGTTTAATACGATGAATACACAACGGTCTTTCCAGCCTATAGTAGGGATGACGGTTGAACAGGTTCAGGAGATGCTGGGGAGTACAGAGCCTCTTGAGCGATTTGAGAATGAGCTGGTACCTGTTATAGGCGAGATTACTGATGTGGCTATTGCCAACTCTGTATTCCAAATCTTGATCTCCCCTCATCTTCAAGAGCATCAAGGCAACAGCCCGGTTGCTGAAATCCAAGCCCTTTACGAAGAAATCGTAGCGGCCAACGGATTGGACCCACTCGTTGGAAAAACGGTTGAGGAGTTACAAGCTTTAGTTGGCAGTGAGGAAAAGGTTGAGATTCCAACCCTTTTGGCGCCTGTCGATTATGGAACCCTTTGCATGGCAAATTCTGGACCCAATACCAATGGCTCACAGTTCTTTATCGTGACCAACAAAAACGGTGCCCACCACCTGGATGGTAAGCACACGGTATTCGGAAAGGTGATTGAAGGCATGGAGATTGTACATGCGATTGAGGATGTTGAGAAAGGTGCTCAAGATCGACCTGTAGAAGAGGTTCAGATTATTTCCATTCGTTCGGAGATGCGCTAGGGTGAAGTCTGAATTCGGCATCACTTTGGCAACGGTAAAGGATGTTGCTCAAGTCGCGCCTCTCTACGACGCCTATCGTTTTACGAGCAGGAGTGACCTCGACTTGCTTCTAAGTTCCTGACATGACCTATCAACAGGAAGGCCGTACTATGAAAGCTCCCAAGGCTAAGTGATGAGGTTGGCCAGTGGTGCTTGCGTCAAACATTGTCATCGATCCGGAAGAAAAGATGCAGTTTAGCTCCCTCCTTGATTCGATGAACTTCGATGCCAAACTAGTGGCTCTTCGTGCCAAACTGGACGAGTTGATGGCGGCGGAGTCGTAAGGTTGAAAGTTATTTTGAAGGAGCTAGCAGCTGTCGAATCAAGAACTCCCTTTCAACGTCCGATCAAAAAAACTCACCAGGATCTCCATAGCCGGATCAAAGAACGGATCCGAGCTCCAGAAGGGGTGGGGTGCTTTTTTGATGACATGAGATTCGTTGTAGATTCCCAGTGTATTCAGTTTTTGGATGATCTCTGGATAGCGTGTTCCAGGTGAATCAAATTCCCCATCCATGAAGCACATGGGAGGGGTGGCTTTTGAGACGTGGAAAACAGGAGACGCATTGTGATAATTGTGGGGCACAGATTCTGGTTTGCCATCGAGAAAGGTATAGCCTCTGCGTCGTGGATCAGACGCCATAGAATCCAAGGTGCGTTCAGTTCGATAATCCATGCCCCCGGCCATAACGACGCAGGCTTGGATATTGCTCAGTTGGTTTTCGTTTCCACCGAGTCCATTCAAGTAGCTAGCCGGACCACTGGTGCCCAGTAAGCCGGAGAGGTGACCTCCTGCGGATCCGCCGACCGAGCCAATTTGATTAGGATCGATTTTATATTTCCTTGCATTCGCTCGCGCCCAGCGAACCGCAGCCTTGCAGTCTTGGATGGCGGCAGGGAAAGGGGATTCACCTGAGAGGCGGTAGAAGATGTTCAAGGTCACATAGCCCTTATCTGCCAGATCCATCGCCATGGCAGTGTAGCTACTTGGGTCTCCTTTGTAATGTCCGCCTCCGTGAATAAATATGACGGCTGGTAATCGTCCTGATACGGATTTCGGTTTATAGAGATCCAAGGTTAACTCGCGATCACCGTATGCGGCATAAACGAGATCTTCATGCGCCTCTATTCCTTTTGGGAGCTTGGGGACGATACGTGTCATCTTGACCACAGGAGGAGTCCCCTTCGGTGCAGCCTTCTCTTTGCCGTAAACTTCAATCCAATCGAGACGGGAAGAGAATTTGCTTCCGTTGCCGGCTTGCTGATCGGTGAAACCGATTTGCTCGACTTCCGACAGGTCGGGTATCTTCACCTTCTCCTCGGCTACACACTTGATCACACTAAAGTGACGCCAAGAAAGGTCGCTGATTTTGAATGAGTGTTCGTGCCAGGTATTCTCTTCTCCCTGATCTGATTGCTCACTAATAAACCACCGTTCACCCGGTAGCTTGAGAAGCAGATGAAGTTTGTGCCCTCCGCTTTGTCGTGTGCGCCAGGTTACCTTTGCAGTGTTGGAGGACAGGTCGACTAGCTTGCCCTGTTTTTTCAAAGACAATCCCCAGGGCATTGTGCACTTCCCTGACCAAACGTAGAAAGGGTCATTCTCGATGTTGTCGTGGTTCGACTTCTTGATTCCCAACCTCCCCGGTCCATGTGTCTCCATTCGAAGGTCGGGATTGTCCACGTGAGCGGGAGTAATCGGCAGAGCGAAAGGGATCTCCTTCCAGTCCTCCCGGAAGTAGAGTGGATCAGCTGCGTTAAGACCGACGGTTAAAAGAAATAGGATAATGAGTGCTCGGGGTAGATGCATGATTAATAGTGTGCTGGAATTTCAGGAGGTGAAAAGAGTGAATTTTTATTCCCGCTCCTTCACACTTGTTTCTGCATGCCAGACACTCCACACTGAGTGCCTTTATTCTACGCCTATGACTAAAGTTCTATCTCTGCTTACCCTTCTTGGATTGTCTGTGGCCAGTGCGCATACGAGCCTCGACGATACTCGAAAGCTCTACTTCCCGGATGTGCCGGGTTACAAAACGCTCAAATGCGATTTCCATATGCACACGGTCTTTTCCGATGGCAATGTGTGGCCGAGCATTCGGGTGGAGGAGGCGTTGAAGGACAACCTCGATGCCATTTCCATCACGGATCATTTGGAGAAATTAAAGCACGGCGCCGATATCCCGATGCCGAATCGCAACCGTTCCCACGAGGAAGCGGTGTTAGCGGCAAAGGGAACAGACCTGATTGTGGTTCAGGGCACGGAGATCACCCGCTCTATGCCTCCTGGACACGCCAATGCTATCTTTATCACTGATACGAACAAGGTTCTCTTGGATGAGCCTATCGACGCATACAAAGCAGCGAAAGAGCAGGGCGGATTTATATTCTGGAATCACCCGACCTGGATTGGTCAGAACTACGATGCGGTGGTAGAGTTGACACCCATGCATGAGCAACTCATCGCGGACGGTTTACTCGATGGCATCGAAGTGGTAAACGAAGATACCTATTCCGATGAAGCATTGCAAATTGCACTCGATAACAACCTGACCATTATTGGCACCTCTGATATTCATGGTCTGATTGACTGGCAGTACAATGTCCCTGCCGGTGGACATCGCCCATTGACGCTCGTACTAGCCAAAGAACGGTCTGCTGAATCCATTAAGGAGGCACTCAATGCTCGCCGAACGGTAGCATTGATTGATGATAGCCTCATCGGACGTGCTGAGCGTGTGGTCCCTCTGGTCGAAGCTTCTTTGATTCCTCATAAAGCGGCTTACCGGAACAAGTCTTCGGTGCTTGCTGTTACGTTGCGCAATGCAACCAGTGTGAGTTACACGCTTGAAAATACTTCACTCTACGACTTCTACACCCATACGGATGTGGTGACTATTCCTGCCATGAAGGATACAACCATCCAAGTAAAGACGCTTGAACGAATGGAAGAAGTCGAACTCACTTTCCGAGCACTCAATGTTGTAACTGCTCCCGACGAGCACCCCGAAATCTCTATCTCCATTTCTGTCTAACCCGAATAGATAATTATGCGTATCCTTTTGATTGTCCTGTCATTTGTTGGCTTATCGCTTTCAGCAGTAGCCCAGCCTAACGTTCTCCTGATTTGCATCGATGACCTAAGGCCGGAGCTCAAAAGCTTTGGTGCCGAATATATTCACTCGCCCCATATCGACAAGCTAGCCGCAACCGGTCGTCCGTTTTTCAAACACTATGTTCAGGCTCCGACCTGTGGAGCTTCGCGTTACACGCTGCTGACCGGGCGTTACGGTTCGGGATCGAATAGCGATCTATTTAGTCGTGCCGAGCATATCGCTAAAGCGGACGATAAAGTCGTTCCCAGCATGCCGGCCTGGTTTCGCCAAAATGGATATACCACGGTTTCGGTTGGCAAGGTCAGTCATCACCCAGGTGGCCGAGGTGGCCCTGACTGGAATGATCCAGCCCTACCTGAGATGCCCAATTCCTGGGATCGACACATCAGTCCCGATGGCCCCTGGCAACACCCACGTGGATCGATGCACGGTCTATCGAATGGAGAAATTCGAGGAGATGCCTCTCAGATGGATGTGCATCAATCGACACCCGGGCCTGACACCATTTACCCGGATGGATTGATTGTTGAGGAAGGGCTCAAGCAGATGGAATCATTGGCCTCTGCCGACAAACCATTCTTCCTGGCCGTAGGCATTATCCGTCCGCACCTTCCATTTGGTGCTCCAGCTAAATACATGGAGTATTACAAGGACGCGACTTTGCCGGAGATTGCACATCCGCAGAAACCAGAAGGGCGCCGTACGACCTGGCACAAGTCAGGTGAGTACATGAAATACAATAAGTGGGGTAAGAATCCGAACGAAGACCCTGACTTTGCCATCGAAACACGAAAGCATTACGCTGCCTGTGTGAGCTACGCCGATGCGCTTGTGGGCAAACTCATTGATCGAATTGAATCACTCGGTATTCGCGATAACACCATAATCGCGCTCTGGGGTGACCATGGATGGCACCTGGGCGAGCATGCGATCTGGGGTAAACACGCACTCTTTGAAGAATCGCTTCATTCTCCACTTATCATTTCTGCTCCTGGTATGAAGCGAGCCGGTGAACCGACATCCTCCATGGTAGAAACGCTCGATGTATTTCCTACGCTGTGCGAGTTGACCGGGCTGGAGCCGCCTAGTGGTCTACATGGTGCCTCTCTGAAGTCATTACTCGATAACCCGGATGCCGAAGGTCGTCCTGCAGTTGCTTACTTCCATCGTGGCGGTCGTACCATTCGAACCGATACGCATCGATTCATTGAAGGCAAAGATGGTTATCATGAATTGTACGATCACCGATTGCCCGATGCGGAAACGGTCAACCTGGCCGGCGCTAATAGCCTGTTAATTCAAGAATTGATTGCTCAATTGGATGAGCGTCTGAAGAATGCGGACATCTATTGAGCTGTGGCTATTGAAATAAAGCCCATTGCAGAGTTTCTCAACAACAAGGCTGTTTTAGAGCGCGTACCCAAAGAACTGCTACTCATGGCCGAAAAACGTCTTCCCTGGACAGGTTACCTGGGATTCGAAGACGATGAGCTGATCGGCATGTGCAGCTTTAAAGACGAACCTACAAAAGAAGGCACCGTCGAAATCGGCTACTTCACATTTCCCGAAAACGAAGGCCGTGGCTATGCTAGTGCTATGGCTCGCGGTTTAGTTACTTTGGCTGAGGCTTCTGATGGAGTAAAACATGTCCTCGCTCATACGCTCAAAGGGGAAAATGCATCAACTTCGATTCTGAAAAAGCTCAATTTTGAATTCAAAGGCGATGTGATAGATCCTGAGGATGGATCCGTATGGAGATGGGTTAAGGGAGTTGATTAATAAGATTTTTAATCGAAAAAGTGTGATAAATTATTACTTTTAAACCTATGTCTGATCTAAATCCTGTCTTTCGACCCGAAAATGAATCCCGCCGCATACATGCATTCGGAGATGAAATGATATTGCACCTCAGCTCTGAAGACACAGGTGGCAAATTTTCCATGTGGACCAATGTAACTCCTCCAGGTGGCGGGCCTCCTCCGTATCGGCATGAAGAGGAAGACGAATGGTTCTGGCCCTTATCCGGTCCGGCAGAATTTTTGAAAGATGGCGAGTGGGTTCAGGTTCCAGCCAAGACGGCGGTCTTTATGCCACGCGGATCGGTTCACTCATTTCGTAATCCCAATGACCAACCATTGGAGATGTTGAATCAGACCATGCCGGGAGGATTCGATAAGTTCTTCGCTGAGTGCGCCGAGGAGTTTGCTAAGGGTGGTCCGCCCGATATGGAAAAAATCGTCGAGATCAGTGCGAAGTACAAGATCTTTTATGAAATGTAATTAAATTTAGTTTTTAAACAGCCACTTCTCTCAAGGAAACGAAGGAAACAAAGAGGAAACATATTTTATTATGCGATTCTTTGCCTCCAACTCACTGCGTTTTCTGCTGTTAGAAAATTACGTCGCTGTTAGCATTCTTCGTTACCTTCGTTACCTTCGTTGCCTTCTGTTCAAAAATTGTTTTCGTATCCTGCTTCTTTCAAATCTCCAGACTTGTCACTCATTCCCTCCCCTGAATAACTTCATATCATGAACAGACGCCAGTTTCTCAAAGCTACTTCCGCGGCCTTCGCATTTTCCACCTTACCGACTCTCAGCAGTCTGGGATCCGATTTCATGGATGTCAAAAAGCGGGTGGCGGTGATTGGCCCCGGTTGGTATGGGAAGTTGGACTTATTCCGATTGATTCAAGTTGCTCCTGTTGAAGTGGTATCGATCTGCGATGTGGATGCAAACATGGCAAACGATGCTGCAGATCAAATTGCCGGTCGCCAGTTGTCAGGGAAACGTCCACGCATTTATTCCGATTACCGGAAACTGCTGAAGGAAAAAGATTTTGATCTGGTTCTTATTGATACGCCCGACCACTGGCATGCTCTGCCCATGATTGAGGCGGTAAAGTCTGGAGCTGATGTCTATGTTCAAAAACCGACCGGTGTGGATGTGGTAGAAAGTCAGGCCATGCTGGCGGCTGCGCGAAAATACAACCAGGTGGTTCAAGTAGGAACTCAGCGTCGAAGTACTCCTCATTTAATCGAAGCGAAAAACCGCGTGATTAAAGAAGGGTTACTGGGTGAAATATCGCACGCAGATATTTGCTGCTATTATCACATGCGTCGGCGTACGACCAAGGAGCAGGCTCCTGACATTCAAGCGCCCAAACATCTGGATTGGGATATGTGGACCGGACCCGCTCCCATGCAGCCATTTAATATCATCATCCATCCTGGTGGTTGGAGAGCCTATATGGAATACAGCAACGGTATAGTGGGAGACATGTGTGTGCACATGCTGGATATGGTGCGTTGGATGCTCGATCTGGGAATGCCAACTTCCGTAAACTCGATTGGAGGCATTTACTATGACAAAGCTGCCCGGGCTACAACGCCTGACACGCAAACCGCTACCTTCAAATTTCCTGAGTTAAATGTAGTTTGGAATCACCGCAGTTGGGGTGATGCTCCCGACCCTGAATATCCATGGGCTGGAATTATCTACGGCGAAAAGGGCACGCTGAAGCTCAGTGTGCATAAGTATGAATTCATTCCTCACCGTTCTAAGAAACCAACTTTGAGTGGGACTCCGCTTTTTGAGTTTGAGCAGTATCCAGTCGACCGGACAGAAAAGCGTTTGGAGAAGCACGTCGCTTCGGCAGTTCGTTGGCACATGTTGGATTTCTTAAAGGCCGTTGAAAGCCGTGGGCGACCAGTAGCAGACATTGAGGAGGGACATATCTCTTCGATTGCTTGTATTCTGGCCAACCATTCCATGGATCTGGGGCGTTCGCTTGAATGGGACAACAAGGCTGGAAAGGTAGTGGGTGATGACGAAGCAAACGGCTTGCTGGCGCGTCCGTATCGCAAGCCTTGGAAACACCCGCATCCAGATAGAGTTTAGGAATCTGCTTTGAGTCCTGTGAAATCCTTTCGATTATTCCAGGAGGGGGTATGGACCCTTTGCCTCTGTGCTCTATTATTGGAGACACGGTTGGAGGCCGACACTCGGATACTATTAAGTTCGGAAGCGTCGGACGTAGTGAGGGTTGCCGCGGAAGAATTGAAGGTGGATATTGAACGGGTTTATTCAGATGAATCGGTTTCAATCGGATTTTATTCTGAATTAAAGGACGAGCGTTTTGAGGGAAACACTCTTGTTTTAGGTGCGGATCATTCTTTTTCGGAAAGCTACTCTGAATCTCCATTGAAGCCAGAGACCTTTGTACTTCGATCTGGGGAGGATAGTAATCTGTACATTCTGGGAGGTGATGACCGCGGAGTACTTTACGGAGTATATGAGTTTTCAGAACAGGTAGTTGGCATTGATCCGCTAGAGTATTGGACGGGGAAAATCCCAACGTCCCAGAAACTCCTCAAGATTCCTACACTGGATCATCGCGAGCAGCCACCGGCCTTCAAGCTGCGTGGTTACTTTGATAACGACAACGACATGCTCGCCAATTGGAGAGGCCGGAAGCTGATTGTTGAGTTTGATATCTGGAAGGAGATGATCGATTCACTCGCCCGGCTTCGGTATAACTACATCGACATTCATGATCTTTTGGGACGCCCCGAGTATTACCTGCGCGAGTATTACACCGAGATGACTGACTACCACACCGATCTGGAGTTGGTGGATCAGGTCATCGATTACGCGCACAGCAAGGGGATGCTCGTTCAGATTCCGATGCATCTGGGGTGGGAGTTTATGCATCTGGAGATGGATGAAGTGTGTATCACCTCGCACTTCGATCGCTGGATGGAGATCTATAGCTACTACCTGCGCGAAACTCCGCTCGGGAAAGGAGACCTGTTCCTGGCACGTCCACGTCACCCGATCTACGATTGGGCATACTCATGCCCTGAAGAGGAAGCGATAGGTCTATATCCTGGGCCATTGATGGAGGCTGTATTTAGTGGGCTGGGAAAATTGATTCAGAAATATCGACCGGGTGGAGTTCTTGTGTGCGACCTCTGGCAGGAAGGCCTCGACATGTGGCACAGCAATCAATTTAATATTCAACGGGAGGCTCAGATGTTATGGGCCGATGATGGATTTGCTCAATTTCCGGAATGGCCTCAGCGGCTCAAGGCTTATGATTTCGGCATCTATGTTCATGCCGGAGTTTGGAAAAACCAAGTAGTGCAGGACCCGTATCCCAATCGGCTTAAAACGGTTGCTCTGCTAGCTGTATCAAAACAGATGACTCACAACGTCCTCGTTAACGGGCAAAATTTTAAGCCGTTCATTCTCAACCTCGAAGCAGCTGCACGGGTAGCTTGGGATCCGAATGGATTTGATGAGGATGAATTCTACGATGAATGGACTACCCGTTATTTTGGGAAGTCTGCCTCATTCTCTGCGACTCAGAGTCTGAAGCTGCTCCATGATGTTCACCACTACGCAGTGGGTTTTCGGGAGCTTATGAAGGCGTCGGAAAAGATTCTTAAGAATCTTGAGAATGGAAAAGTTGAAATGGAGGAACTTGCAAACGTGAGGACTTCGCTTGCTCTGGCCCAAAAATCTCTTGAGTTAGCTGAAGAGGGATTGCCCTTTGTACCGGAGCATTCGATAAATGTTTATGACGACCAAGTATTGTTTCCCGTCAAAATCTTTGTTGAGAATCTCCAATTCTTGAAGAGTTTGATCGAATTCAACAATGCCTACGTCGCCAATCCAGGTAGGAGAAATTCGAAATCCCGCGAGCAAATTCGAGCTCTTGGTCTAACTGCCCGTGAGCAGTTGCTCAATTTGCGGATCTCTCTGGAGCAGGGCTCTCGTTGGGAAAAGTGGCAGGGCTGGTATGATCCTGAAAACTTCCGGATTCATACGCCGCCTCCGGCATTGAAGGACATTGATAGGGTGCTAGAGACACTTTGATTGCGAAGTTTTCCCAAAAAATAAAATCTCGCGAATCCGAATTCTAGGTTCTAACGTATAAATTCCTGGATTTGCTATGAAGTCATTGTCGATAGGGGCGTTGGTTCTGGCGCTCAGCTCTCTAATTTATATCCCGGTAACCGCAAACAATGAGTTTGAGGAGATTGATGCCGAGCTGATGGACCGAGCAGTGGTCCTACAACTTCCAGAAGGGGTAAGGCGCATACGTCTGCGTATTCTTGATGAAAGTGGAAACTGGGAGACACATACGATTGCCCACCTGAAGGGTAGTGAAGGTTTTCTGAAACTACGTGTACCAGATGGGGTGCAGAAGGATGAGATTGAAGTCTCGGCCAGTTGGTCAGATCCCTTCCCTTACGAGTTTTATTCCGGTGAAACGGTTTTTGATCCTTCTGAGCCGGATGGAAACAGCAATGGTGCCCGACTTGCCGATGCTGAGGGAGTAGCTTATGGAACTAGCGAATCGACCGTCGAAGAGTCAGACATCTGGAAATGGCGTGATCAAACGCTCTATTTCTTTAATCAATATCGCGGATTACAGGTTATCGATTCATCTGATCCGGCAGATCCCAAACGAGTCGCCACGATGCGTGTTCCATTTGGGGGAGAACAAATGTATCTTCACCCGACGGAGAACATGGTCGTACTTCTGACCTACAACGGTAACACGGGGAATGGGCAAGTGCTTCTGGTTGAGCATGAAGATTCGGACACGCTAACAGAGAAAATGACTATCGATGTACCTGGCTACATCCTGGAATCTCGCTTGGTCGGAAATATACTCTATGTGGTATCGCGACGTTGGTGGCAGGAGAGTACTGTCGATGAAGAGAGTGGAGTCGAGCACCTGCGATCTGTATCTGGCCTAGCTGTGAGCAAGATCGATATGGCCGATCCCGAGAATGTAGTGGTTGCTGATCCTCTTGAGTTACGTGACGGTAAGTACAACTACTGGGGCGGAATTGTGCAGGCGACTTCTAGAGCCCTCATGATTGCGACTTCCGCCTATGACCATATAACCAGAACGACGCTCTCTACGGTGCATGTGGTTGATATCTCAGATCCTGAAGTGGATCCGATACTCACTCACGAATTTCCCAGCAAAGGCCACGTCCGTAATAAATTTAACCTGAACTTAAAGGACGATATCCTCACCGTGGTCAGTCAGGTCTGGCGTGATGAAAACAGGCAACGGTACGCCAGTGTGGAGACCTTTGATATTTCAGAACCCAGTGAGGAGCCGGTGGAAGCTTTGGCCGCCCTGGAATTTGCCAACAATGAATCGATCACCTCTTCCCGTTTTTCTGGAGACCTTCTATATGTAGTTACCTTTCTGAGGATTGATCCTCTATTTGTCATCAGTCTGGCCGATCCGGCCAATCCTCAACTCTTGGGTGAATTGGAAGTCCCGGGCTTTTCCACTCATTTGGAACCGATGGGTGATGATGCTTTGGTTTCAGTGGGTGTAGAAGAAAATCAAATTGCAGTGTCTTGGTTTGATGTTTCGGATCCAACCGATCCTACGCTCGCATCGCGTGTATACATTGGCGAGGAAGACGGCTGGTCCTGGTCGGAAGCGAATTGGGACGAAAAGGCCTTTGGCTTTTTCCCGGAAGAAGGTTGGGCGCTCGTCCCATTCTCTGGTTATGATCCAGATAATGGATCCATCAGTGGTATCCAACTGGTTGAGCTTGGTGAGGGAGAGCTGGCGAAGCGTGGGGCCATCGAACACGATTTTCGGGCACGTCGGGCACGAGTCATGGACGAGGTGGTAGTATCTATTTCGGGTCAGTCGCTCAAGTCACTTGATATTTCTGATCCGGATAATCCGGAGCTCCTTGCTACCTTGCCTTTGGCCTGGCCAGTTGACTTGGTGCATCGTGTAGGGGATTACTTGGTACAGCTTCAACGGGGTCCAGGCTTCTGGTATTGGGGCGGCAACGATCAAAAGCCTCAGTTGCATGTTACTTCACTCGACGATGCAGACGAATTACTTGCCTCCATAGCATTGCCTGAAGGCAGGATCGTTGGATCGATTTTGCTCGAAAATTACTTGGTGATTGCACAGTCCAACTATGGGAATAATCAAATAGCAGAAGGTGAGTGGGAATATCGGGATAGCTTCCGCACGACGATTATTGATCTTTCGAATCCGGCCGAACCCGTCGTTCTGGGCTCGGTCATGGATGAATTGGTTTCCAATCAATATGTCTTCTATGGTTCCAGTGATTATCAGGCTAAGTTGTTGGAGGATGGCACCTTGCTCTGGTATCCGGGAGAGCAAAACTCCTATTTCTTCCTGGAACCTGGGTTTGCTGATTCAGGCAGGCTTTCCTCTGACTTTATCAGTCCTTACTACTCTCCTGGAGGGAAGTTGTATTTAGTAAATATTGAGGACAAGAGCGCACCGGAGATTCTTAGTTCCGTTAATTTACTGACCAATCTTACGAATGGTGACGAGCCAAGAGAATGTTGGTCGGAAGGGCAAATCAGAGTTCTCGATTCGGTTGTTTACTATGGCCTGCAAAGTTCTGAGTTCATTGAAACCGTGGAGGGTCAGAATCGGTGGATGGCCCGTCACTGGTTAGGACAGATTAATCTGAGCAACGCCACAGAGCCACAACGGCTTCCTCTCGTTGAGATTCCAGGTACTTTTGAGAACGTGATCGATAACGGTTCCGGCGGTGTCATTCTATTTTCCTCAGTCTACCGGGGTTATTACGACAAAGAAGTATGGCGTAGTGCTTTCCGGGTACAGGCTTCCGCCTTTGATGGTGTTTCGGCCTACTTGATTGATGAGCTGGTGGATGAGGATTCCAACTATGGCCCCAAATTGTTTGAAGATGAGTTCGTTGTGTTGGGTCGTACTGAATACACCGAAGGTAAATCGCTAACAGAATTAACGACCTACGAGTGGCTCAACAGCGGGGCCTTTTTTGAACATCAGGCGGTGAATCATGAGGGTGCTATTTACCGTTTGGGTGTGGTGGATGATATACTCGTTGCACCAGGATCTGGCGAATTGAGCTTTATGGATTTCACGGATCCTGCCGACCCACAAAAAACGACGATTTCCTTTCCCGATATCTACTTCTGGCAACGCATAGATCTTATTGATGTTTTTGAACGCGAACTCGCCTATATTCCCCAAGGCTGGTACGGTGTAGAGACCTTGGATTTCGGCGGCGCTTTCTCAAATGTCGAGTCCTCATTGGAAGCTCCACAGCTTCAAATGCATCATGAAGATGAATGGATGATCATTGGTGCGGAACAGCTTTCGTTCACTCAAGCAAGTGGAAGTCATATACTGGAAGAGTTGGGAGACGGGGAACCATGGGCGTATGCCGATACGGTGGTTCAAAAGTCTTACAATGATTGGATGACGCAACTCCTCGGGTTAGGAGAAGGAGATAATGTGCCCGAAAGCGCAGGGGATCTCGATGGAGATGGGGTATCCAATGGTTTTGAATTCCTTACAGGTTCGAACCCTGAGGATGATCAGGATGTATTACCCATTGTCAGCTGGGTGGCAGAAGGCGAAGACGGAGAACGTTATCTCTATCTTCAAGTTGCTCAAAATGTGCATTCAGTGGAGGGGCAGGAAGTGATGCCTCAGTTTTCCTATAACCTCAAGGATTGGATCTCATTTCCGGAAGGACACGAAATTACCGATTTGGATTTTCGCACTGGAAAGTTAGTGCGGTACTTGGAGCCGATTGATTCAACTGAAACGATATTTATTCGTCTGTTGTTGTCAGACGGTTGAGCAATTTTCTAGCAGTCTAGTTGAAGCTTGTTCCTTTCAGATAGCATCTGCTAGGGTGCTGACTATGTCTCCCTTTGATCAAAAACCCCTGCATCGATTATTTCATACCATTAATTGGTTTGGCTTTTTTGGCCTCCTGTTTTTTTGTTTGGTTATGACCTTAGCTAATGGACGGCGACCCGGGTTTAACTATGAAGAGGACAAAGTTCCTGAATATACCTTGCCGGATCCTTTGATCCTTGAAGATGGATCTAAAATTCGGTCAGCCGCCCAATGGATAGGGAGGCAGCGTGGTGAGATCTTGGCGTTATTCGAAGACCAAATGTATGGGCGTCGACCAGGGCGACCAGTTCTAAAGCGTGTTTCGACTGAGGCTGTAGAAGCTAATGTATTGAATGGGAAAGCCCACCGTACGGAGCTTGTTATTCGCTACGAGGATGTAAGCCCTGATTTTGAAATGCGCGTCTTGATGTATATTCCGGTTGGCGAAGGTCCCCATCCCGTGTTTCTCGGGTACAATTTTAATGGCAACCACACCATACAAGCTGACCCGGAAATAACCTTGTCCGACAAATGGATGCGAAAGGGGAATGAAAATGGAAACGTAAACCACCGTGCGACCGATGCTGCTCGGGGATTAAGCGCAAACCGCTGGCCGGTGGAAACGATTATTGATCGTGGTTATGCGTTAGCCACGGTTTATTATGGGGATGTAGAACCCGATCATAAGGACGGTTGGAAGCACGGCGTTCGCGCACATATTAAGACCGATGAGTCGGGTAACCCGTTGGCGCTGGAAGACTGGAGTGCCATATCGGCGTGGGCCTGGGGATTGAGCCTGGTGGTGGATGAGTTCGGAAAAATGTCACACATCGACGGTTCTAAGATCGCCGTGATTGGTCACTCGCGACTGGGGAAGACTTCCCTCTGGGCTGGGGCGGCGGATCCTCGATTTGCACTCGTGATTTCAAACAATTCTGGTTGCGGTGGTGCTGCACTGAGTAGACGGGCATTCGGCGAAACGGTTAAAAAGATCAACGATACTTTCCCCCATTGGTTTTGTAAGAGTTTCAAGCAGTATAATGCTAACGAGGCAGCCTTGCCGCTCGATCAGCATATGTTGATTTCTCTGATGGCCCCCCGACCGGTTTATATCGCGAGTGCCGTGGAAGATGAGTGGGCGGATCCCCATGGAGAGTTTCTTTCGGGAAAGCATGCCGGACCCGTGTATGAGCTCTTTGGCAAATCGGGCGTTGGAGTAGAGAAGCAGCCACCCCTCAATCAACCTGTAGGTGACTCAATCGGGTATCATATACGTACGGGAAAGCACGATGTGACCGGTTTCGATTGGGAGCAGTATTTGAATTTTGCCGACCGCCACTTTAACGATTAATACGATGTTCGATTTAGTCCCTGACCCAAATAAAGAAAACAACATCCGGTGGACCAGCGGTTGCTGCAAAGGCATGCTGTTTGGAGCTATCTCTTTTGCCGTTGTCAGCGTGATTGCCTATTCAATCTGGGCATTCCGTCTGGTGCCTGGACGGTATCCCATGTGGGGATCTATTGCGGTTGTTTACCTTGGTTTATCAAGTTTTGCATTAGGGCAACTGGTGGTAAAACCGAAGAGCGCAATGAAGTTCTTTGGATTATTCGCCGTCTCCTTTTTTCTCTACGCAGTTAGTTACTGTGTTTTCTGGTTTGGCCTAAAAGGAAAGTTCCAAGCAGACCTCTTCGGGTCATTCTTTGGGCTCTTGATTATGGCTGTGCTGTTTCGCTCCGCATTTGGCAGTGCGAAGGCACTGCTACCCCTTGTATCTGTCCTCTTTACCTGTCACACGCTCGGCTATTACCTTGGAGGTGAACTTCATGCAGCAGTGCCTGGTTTTATGGGTCGCATCCTTTGGGGACTCGGTCACGGCCTGGGGTTTGGAGCTGGTTTAGGGCACCTTATGTATCAGTGCCAGTCACGTGAATAATTTCTATTAAATAGTACCTCTATGAAGCTACGTT
This sequence comes from Opitutia bacterium ISCC 52, assembly GCA_014529675.2. Taxonomy (NCBI): domain Bacteria; kingdom Pseudomonadati; phylum Verrucomicrobiota; class Opitutia; species Opitutia bacterium ISCC 52. The sequence continues at coordinate 3,396,085 of CP076040.1, read as the reverse complement.
CTGTACTTACTCTAATTTCTCTATGTCTCAGTTTGGTTGCTGCTGATGTCTCAGCACACGAATTATCTCCAGCTGAGAAGGCAGCCATCGCTCTGCCAGATAGTTATGAAGGCCTTCCAGGAGATGGCCCGATTCGAGGTCAACATGACTGGTTTCAGAATGTGTGGAATCAGCGGCGAGGATCTTGGCATCACCGCACCGAACAAGATCAGGGTGCGGTTGTATTCTTAGGGGATTCCATATCGCATGGATGGCGAGATCTACCTAATCTCTTTCCTGAACTCAAAATCGCTAATCGTGGCATCAGTGGTGATACGACGCGGGGTATGCTCATCCGATTGGATGAAGATGTCCTGGCGCTTAATCCAAGTGCGGTCGTGATGCTTATGGGAACCAATGACCTGGCCGATGGTGCGACTCCTGAACAAATTTATGGCAATGTGAAATTGATGCTCGATGCGTTCAAAGCTCACAACCCGGACATGCCTATCATTTTGTGTCGGGTTATGCCTAGTCATCCCGATAAGAAACGCACGCCGGAAGATATTCAGGCCATCAACGATGCTTTGGCCTCCGTTGCTAAAGGCGATATCCGTATTACTGTCTTGGATACCTGGACACTGTTTGCGAATGAGGAAGGTAACTCCAAGTTGGAAGAGTTTCCCGACCTACTTCATCCCAATGGTAAAGGCTACAAGAAATGGGCAGAGGCCTTGCGTCCTGTTTTTGCCACGCTCGGTATGGTCGAGACCGCTCCCGATACTTTTGTTGTTGAGAATGATTTTGTTCCTCTCTTCAGCGGGAAAAACTTAAATGGTTGGGGCTTTAAAGTGACTCCTCCTCGTAAGCCGAATAAGAACGGACTGATATTTTCTTCCTTCGATAAGCCTGAGAATTTTTATGGAAAAACCGTCAGCAGTGATGGTCGTTATTTGGCCATCAATGATCGACTGGTAGTGACCACTCCGACTGAGGGTCGTCGGATCCAACAGCTTTGGACCACGCGTGATTTTGAAAAAGACTTCGTGTTGAAACTGGAATTCCGCGCTACACCCAATGCCGACAGTGGAGTGTTTCTAAAAGGTAAACAGCTCCAGTGCCGCGACTTTCCTTTGGCAGGTCCCTATACGGACTTAAAGCACTATCGCCAAGGTGGTTGGAACGAACTGGTCATCACCGTCACGGGAACGACCGCGCATGCTACCTGCAACGGGGAAGTTATCGAAGAGGCTATGGAGATTCCAGCCAAGGGCGCCATCGGTCTGGAAGGGGACCGTGGTCAGATCGAGTACCGACGAATTCGAATTAAAGAGATGTGATTTCAAGTCGCCGTGTCAGGAACTTGTCCTACTAATTCCAACACATCTTCAGCGCAACCCCAGGAGAGTGTGTAGCCACTACCGCCATGTCCGTAATTATGGATGACTGGAAGTTCAGTTATGGCTTGATCGAGCTCAAGTCGGACTGATTTGCGTCCTGGACGAAGACCTACTTTGTGCTGAAGAACTTTTTGGGATTCGGTTTCAGGAACGATTTTTTCGCATCGGGCCCGAATATTGGAGGCGGTTTCCGGGTGTGCTTCAAGGTCCCAATTGTCGGCAAGCGCGGTTCCTCCGAGAAGGCAATCGTTGGACCTTGGCACGATGTAGCTTGGGTATTCGCCTGCGTCGTGGGTGGTAATCGGCTCATTGGGCTTATCCAGCTTTTCAATCACCACGACCTGGCCTCGAATGGGATACACGGACTCATCCTTGACCAACTGCCTGGCCCAGACTCCGCTGCAATTGATTACGACATCGTAGTTTCCTTTTAATTCTTCAAGCGAGTGGAGATCGTGCTCAATAATGTTGGCTCCAAGCGATTGAACTTTCTCGTGGAGGTACTTCATGTAGCTAGCGGTTTCGATCAGATAAGTGTCGAATTCGTATGCATCGCTGAATGCCTCAGGCAGTTGTTCGGTAGGAATCTTTTTATAGTTTTGGAGCAGATCCAGATACCAGGGATCTTTTGCTGGCTCTTTAAAGATTTCACGATTGCGCGTCAGACTGATACCGCATTCCGGATGTTTCATTTCCCTTGAAAACACGTCGCGGGTAAAGCGTGCCCATTCCAGAGCACGACCGTGCGGCCCGACCCTGTATGGGCACCAAAAGGAAGCTGCCACATCCGAAGTTGTATGGGGAGTGATATCCCGTGCATGAATATCCACCGAGTGTCCTGCTTCAAGAAGGCGAATTGCGGAGGTGAGGCCAATGACGCCGGCACCCACAACTGCGATTTGCTTTTCGGTATCTACTTTAGCGGCCATATTTCTCCTCAAATACTTTTACCGGGTTCCAGTCAGGGTCGTTGTAGAGCTGCTTGTTTCTCTCCCATTTGCTGTTGGGGTAGTAGTCGAATATTTCTCCTTGGCCAAGGATGCGGGGATCCTTGTGTGCGATGAGGTCACTCTGCAATTGTTTCCACATGCCTTCCTTGATTTTTGCGTAGCTTGGATTGTCGGCCAGGTTGTTAACGCAGTGGGGGTCGTTGAGAATATCGTAGAGCTCCTCCTTGGGGCGTTTACCGAAACTCATTTTAAAATAGTGATACTCGGGGTCAGAAGGTTTTAGGTCTGTTAGATAGGTTTTTGTGGGTGAACCATCGGTATTCTTGTATCCATATTCTGGATCCCCAGCTGGCCAACGGTGAGGAAGCAGGTTTCTAGAATAGAGGAAGAAGTCGTTTCGGATCGCTCGAACGGGGTAAGATACAGAGCGTAATCCATTGTCTACCCGTCCTACGTCGTGACGCTCTTTGCCAAGCAAGGTATAGCTTCGATCTTCGTCAATACGACCGGAATCCTTGGACATGAGTTGTGGAAGGAAGCTCTGTCCTGTCATTTGGTCAGGTGCATCAACTTTTAGAAGATCAAGCAGGGTAGGAGCCCAATCGGGAAAGGTGATAAAGTCAGAAACCACGCGTTGGGGAGCTATCGTTCCTTTCCACATAGCGACGAACGGTACCCTGAAGCCTTCGTCATAGATTTGTCCCTTCACGCGGGGGAAGGGCATGCCGTGATCAGAGGTAGCAACAATCAGTGTATTCTCTAATAGTCCTCTTTCTTCCAGCAGTTTGAGTGCCGCCCCGATCTGTTTGTCATACCATTCCACCTCAATGGCATAGTCGGCTAGGTCGCCGCGAATAGTTTCGTTGTCCGGATAAAAATTCTGCACCTCCACGTCATCCAGATTGCGTCCGTCCTTTTTCCAAGAGTCTTTCTCGTAACCCCTGTGAGGTTCCTTTGTGCCTAACCAGAAACAGAACGGTTGGGAGGTTTCATCCCATTCATAGAGGAAATCAGAGAAGTTTGCAGGGTAGTCCATTTTATTGATGCCTTTGTAAGGCACATCCCGCTTGTTATTGTTGTAGGCATGGCCGGCTGGATTGTCGTTTTTGGCGTTATTTGCATTCACGTCGCTCCTTCGCCAAGTTCCAGGTCCCCAGCCTTTACCGGTAAAACCGATGAAGTAACCATTCTCTTCCAGGATATAAGGATAAAAGATCCACTTGTCCGAGAGGATGGGATTGTGATTGGTCGCCTCTTCAAGTTGCCAGGAGTAACGGCCTGTGACCAGACAGGCTCGAGCTGGCGCGCATTTGGGGTTATTGTTATAGGCGTTTGTAAATAACACACCTTCTTCCGCCAGGCGATCGAAGTGAGGGGTCTCAACATAATTGGCACCATAGGCTCCAAAGCTGTTCCGTGAGGCATCGTCTGCGATGAGGAAGAGGATATTGGGGCGGTCGTCTCCTTGGAGAGCAATCAGGCTAAATAGATTGAGTAGGGCTAGGGTGAGTAGGGTAGGTCTCATGGGAAAGAAGGTGGCAGGTGTCGGGTGTCAGGGAAATGATTTTTTTAACCACAGATGTACACAGATAGACGTAGATCTAAAGCTCAGCCTATGGATAGGAAAACCAGAATCTGTGTTCATCTGAGGTTTTAAACCATACTTACATTAAGCATACGCACTATCAGTGGTTCACTATCACTTCTTCCACTCGACAAATTCCAGTGCGCGGCGTTCTGACCAATAGGTTCTGCTTCGACTGAAGGTGACGAAACCGACATGTCCTCCATGAGAGGGAATCTCAAGGTGGAAGAATTTGCTCTCTCGTGCGGCCTTGGTGGGATAGCAATCTTGCGGAAGAAAGGTATCGTCGGCGGCGTTGATGAGCAGGGTAGGAATGCGTATGCTAGGCAGGTAGGGTTTGCTGCTGGATTGCGTCCAATAGTCCACAGCGTCCTTGAATCCATGAAGAGGAGCTGTGTATTCGTTATCAAATTCCCTAAAGGTCCTCATCTCCTTCAGTCCTCTATCCTCAATTTTCCCTGGGAAACGTCTCATCTTTAGCCTGATCTTTTTTCGCAGGGTGAGCATGAAGCGCTCCATGTAGAGACGGTTTTCTGCGCGCTCGAGGCGATAAGAACTGCTTTGTAAGTCGCAAGGTACTGAAAAAGTGACTGCACTTTTAATGCGCGTATCCACTTCCTGGGCACGCTCACCTAAATACTTGAGCGTCACATTGCCTCCCAAGCTGAATCCAATCAGTGAGATCTCTGTGAACTCATCCATGTTGAATACATGATCGAGTATGGTCTGCAGCTCCTCTGTAGCACCGCTATGATAAGACTGTGGCTTACGATTCATTTCTCCGCTGCAGCCACGAAAGTTCCAGGCGAAGGTGTTCCAACCAGCATTGCTGAAGGTCCGGGCCATGCCTTGTATATACGCTCGGTGTGAGCTTCCTTCCAGTCCGTGCGTCAGAATAACCAACTTCCGGGATGTGTGGCATCGGTACCAATCCAAATCCAAGAAGTCACCATCCGGGGTATCGATGCGCTCCCTCTCCTTCGTTATCAAGGGAACTTGCCGGATTACAGATGGATAAATCGTTTGCAGATGTGCTGATCGAAAAAACCAAGGTGCACGATAGGTGGAGTTGTGGATAAGCGGCATTATCAGCTATGGAAGTGAAAAGAGCTTGTTCCGCAAGCCTCGCAAATGTGCTCGCCTTGTTTGTGGTGGCGAAACTTAATAACGGTAGCATGAATCAAACCCTAAGACTACTCACTCTGCTTTGTATACTTCCATGGCTCGTTCAGGCCCAATCCGGTAATACTGATCGAAGTGGAGGGATCGTTCCCGATGAAATGATGGTTTACAAGAATGTACCTGGAAAGGTCACTGAATTGAAGCTCCATATATTTTACCCAGGGGGACACAAAAAAAACGCAAGTTCCCCTGCTATGGTTTTCTTTTTCGGAGGTGCTTGGAATGGAGGTGACGCTCGTCATTTTTATGCTCAGGCCAGCTATTTGGCTTCCCGAGGTATGGTGGTCATCTGCCCGGATTACAGGACGAAGAATAGCCATGGTGCTCTGCCGTATCATTGCGTTGAAGATGGCCGGGCGGCTATGCGTTATGTTCGGGAAAATGCAAACAAGCTGGGTATCGATCCTGATCGCATTGCAGCCGGAGGGGGATCGGCTGGAGGCCATGTGGCTGCTGCTACCGCAACGATTGATCGATTTGATTCAGGACGAAATTTGGATGTGGATCCCTTTCCGAATGCTTTAGTACTCTTTAATCCAGTGTACGCCAACGGCCCGGGTGATTATGGGTACGATCGAGTGAAGGACTACTGGACCTACTTCTCCCCCATGCACAATATTGATAAGGATCACCCGCCTGCCTTGGTGTTCTTTGGTGACAGCGACGACCTGGTGCCCGTGCCAACCGCGGAGGAGTACCAGCGGCGTATGCAGGAACTGGGAATCCGCAGTGAACTTCAGGTGTTTTCGGATAAAGGGCATGGGTTCTTCAACTGGGATAGAGATGACTCTCCGACTAAGGAAATTATAACAGCCACGTTTTCGGCTATGGATACGTTTTTAGAGTCTCTCGGATATCTGGAAGGCGAGCCCACGGCGGCTGACTGGGTAGCCTCACGGCTTTAATTTGTAGGAGCTGCTTCAGCTGCGATTTATAAAAAGCCAAGCTGGTGCTCGGCGCTCCCAGGTTCGCAGCTAAAGCAGCTCCTACATTTTAAATGAAATGCTTCTTATTAGATGAATCCATCTGACCACAGCTTCCACATACTCGACATCGTTCTTCCTCTTGAGCGATCGGAAGACGAAGTCGAATGGCGTAAGGCTTCAGCTGAAAAGCTTGCGGTGTTGCCGGATGAGATTGTCGATATCCGTTTGCGAAAGCATTCGATCGATGCCCGTCAGAAACAGATAAAGATTCAGCTTCGGTTGGAGGTCTCTCTGGATGGCGAGTTGCCTGCAGACCCTGAGCTTACCCCTTCTTACTCAGCTATTGGCAGTGAGGCCAAACGAATCATCATTGTCGGATGTGGACCAGCAGGGATGTTTGCCGCTTTGAGGTGCATTGAGCTCGGTTTCAAACCGATCATTCTTGAGCGTGGAAAAGATGCCTCGAGTCGCCGCTTTGACTTAGCCCCATTACTCCGTGAAGGGCGCGTGATTGAGGATTCGAATTATTGCTTTGGTGAGGGTGGGGCAGGTACCTTTTCTGATGGAAAACTCTATACCCGGGCCACCAAGCGTGGGCCGGTTCGTCATGTCTATGAGAGTTTGGTCGCGCACGGTGCACCTTACAATATTCTCACTGATGCGCATCCGCACATAGGATCCAATTTGCTACCCAAGGTAGTCATGGCGATGCGTCATTCCATCCTCAACGCTGGTGGTGAAGTTCACTTTGGAACACGGGTGATTGGATTCATCCGATCTCCGGATATGCAAACCCTGCTCGGAGTTCGTTCTGCCGATGGGAAGGAGTTTCTTGGGGCGGGAGTCATCTTGGCTACCGGTCACAGCGCTCGGGATATATTTAAACTCCTGCAAGAGGACCAGGTAGCCATCGAGCAAGCACCCTTTGCGGTGGGCGTGCGCATCGAACACCCGCAGCCTCTCATCGATAGCATTCAATACCACTTTGACCGAAAGGTGGAAAGACCCCGCATCTTGCCGGCGGCCCGCTATCAACTGGCCACCAAGATCGATGGTCGTGGGGTCCATTCCTTTTGCATGTGTCCGGGAGGATTCATCGTGCCAGCTGCTACTGAAAACGATGAAGTGGTGGTCAATGGTATGTCCTTGGCCCGTCGTGACTCTCCCTTTGCTAACAGTGGATTGGTCGTCACGGTTGAGCCTGCGGATACGGCGGCATTACAGTCAGAGTTTGGCGCCTTAGCGGGAGTCGCATTTCAAAAGGAACTAGAAGTGCTAGCCTCAAAAACGGGTGGAGGCAAACAACAGGCTCCGGCTCAACGTGTGACAGACTTTTTGAAAGGTCGCCTGTCAGACGAACTTCCTGAAACGAGCTACCGTCCTGGAATTGTATCCGCTCCATTGCAGGAATTGTTACCTGCCTTTATTGCCGACCGTATGCAGCGTGGGCTCGTTCAATTTGGAAAATCCAAGCCAGGCTATATTACGGACGAGTCTAATCTAATCGGGTTTGAGACTCGAACCAGCTCACCCGTTCGTATTCCGCGAGATAAAGCTAGCTGCGAACATGTTGAACTCAAGAGGCTATATCCGTGCGGTGAAGGCGCCGGCTATGCGGGTGGTATTGTGTCGGCTGCCTTAGACGGTCTGCGGTGTGCAGATGCGGCTTGTGGAAACAAGTAGGGCCTCACTCTATTGCGGTGTCCGAGAGTTTTTGAAGCGGCGCCCTCGGCAAGGTCGCGCTACCTTTTGAAATTAAAGGGGTAGGGCAAGAGCGTCCCGCTCTGCCGTCCGTTGTTGTTGCCAACGAAGCATCGTTTACTCAGTGAAAGACTTGCTACCGAGTGCCGACGATTAAGAGTCCTGCGAAGAGCAGGCCAAAAAGCAGCCATGCTCTCACCCAAAGGAGCGGCCAGGTTTTTACCCACAAGATCATGATGCTAATCTTTGCTTTGCCGAGGGCAGCTATAACTACGGCAGCGACTATCATGATATAACCCAGGAGCTTGAAGATCGACTCATATTGGGTTGCCGATGCTGCAAAAATGAGAGTCACTCCCAGAAACAGACGAATGAGGATAGCTATGATGAAGCTCGCTTTGTTTTTCCAGAAATCGGTGACCCATCCGATCAATTGTTTGGGAAAGACTAGCCCGTAAAGGCAGAGCAATCCTATGACTGCTCCGAAGACCATTACGATTTGAGCGGCTAGTTTTGGGTCCATAACCGTTTAATCGATTTTGATGATTTCATTGACCTTCCAGACGGGAGCTTGTCCCTTACGTTGGAGGCGCAGCCAATTGAGAGAGGCTTCATGGACGATTTCATGTCCCCCTTTGAAGATCGTGATGCGGGTGTTGTCGCCAATCTTTCGATAGAGTGGGCGGCGGTTTCCATAAGCAGGATCTTTAAGATCTCCCGATCCATCGGCGGGAGGCGTTTGCGTCGCGTAAAATGAATCGATGTCTTCTTCGCTAATGGCATGTTTACCTGAAACCACCCGATTGAAAGCGAGCAAAGAGTGCGTAAATGGTACGCTGCCTTTACGCCCGTCATCGATGCCGTGATTGATATCCAGGTTCACGCCGCCTGCTCGGGACAGATATGTTAGGGGAGAGCGATAGCGACCTTGCTCAGTGGCCTCTTCATCAATGCCAGGGCGGCCTCCGAGAGCTTTCTCAATCTCTGTCGCGTAACGCTTGTTTTTCTTGTCGACCGATTTCTGCTCCCACCAGGTTTGGATGTTCGTGATCGGGCACCAGGCAGATACTCCCGCCCAGATTTCCGGATGACGCCCTGCCATGAGCAGGGACATATGTCCGCCTCCTGAAGTGCCGGTTAGATAAATACGATCCTCATCCACATTGTAGGTTTTTACCATGTACTCGACCGCACTTACGATATCTCCCACAGCCAAGTCTGATCCGAGGGCCTTGGGTGTACGATTCTTTCCCCGGAAATTGGGGTGAATAAGAAACCAGTCGTTTTGCCTGCACCATTCGCCAAAGAGTGGCTGACCCCCTTCTTGGAGAAAATCATTGGACCACGTATGGAGGGCAACGAGGAGCGGGCGTTTGCTTTCCGATTTTTTGGCGGCATAGACCAATGCGGGTTGTTGCGAGTTGTCTGCGGCGCTCGGGTAATAGATCTCTTTGACCCGACGTGACCAACGGTTTTGGGCTTCCACCGAAAGCATTGGAGCCAACAGGCTAATGATTAAAAATAGGAAAATGGGTAGTTTGAAGCGATTCATGAACGACATCTGCTTAGTAATTGAATAAATCCTGTTTCTTGTAGTTTTGCCCACTTGCCAAATTCATGGAGCGAACGACTTTGTTTTGCACATTCTTCGTTAGTCTTCGGCCCTTGCAAGCCTTTGCCACCATCTTGTGTGTTATCTGCTCAGTGGAAGCGTTCACCAAATCATGATTTGTCAGGCCGTGCTCCTCCATCTTTTGGGCAATCGGCTGATCTCCGAGATTTCTTTCTAGGGTTTCTTCCATTCGTTAATCCTCATACTGTGATGGCTTGGATTATCCTTTGGCAAGGAAACGTATCACCTGGGTAAAGAAGGGATACGAACTTGCATCTCAGAGTAAGAATGGTTTGATGAACGTATGATCATGTCTCCTCAGGACGCTCTTAAAGAACACTTTGGCCTGGAAAGCTTTCGCTATCCACAGGAGGAGGTCATCGAATCAATTCTGGAGAAGCGGGATACTCAGGTGATTATGCCAACCGGAGGGGGCAAGAGTCTTTGCTACCAATTGCCGGCTCTTTTGTTGCCGGGAGTGACGCTGGTCATCTCTCCTTTGATCGCATTGATGAAGGATCAGGTAGATGCTCTGAAAGCTAAAGGCATTTCTGCCGCCATGATCAATAGCTCTCAATCGTGGGCGGAACAGCAGGCGATTCTGGCATCATTGAAGGAGGGTGAGCTCAAACTGCTCTACATTGCCCCGGAGCGTTTTCGGTCGAGAGTATTCACCGATTCCTTGAGAGGGATTGATATCTCATTGGTTGCCGTGGATGAGGCGCATTGTATTTCCCAATGGGGACATGACTTCCGACCTGACTACCTGCGTTTGGGAGAAGCGCTTCAATATTTGGGGCAGCCGTTGTGTGCTGCATTTACCGCTACTGCTACTCCAGAAGTTCGTGAGGATATTCAGAATAACCTGCGATTGAAATCACCCAGGTCCTTTGTGTCTGGGTTTTCGCGACCCAACCTGACTTTCACTATTCGTAAGCCAAAAACCAAGCTGAAGAAATACGCGCGAATCCGTTGCTTGATTGAACTGCACAAGACCGGAATCGTCTACTGTGCTACTCGCAAGAGTGTCGAAGAGGTATCGGGTTGGATGAAGGAAGACGATCAGGACCATGTCATTTACCACGGTGGTCTAAGCGATTCTGAACGCAGTGCTGCTCAGGATCGGTTTATTTCCGGGGAAAGTTCGGTGGCGGTTGCGACCAACGCATTTGGTATGGGTATCGACCGTGCGGATATTCGCTTTGTTTGTCATTATGAGATGCCGGGCAGCATTGAAGCCTTTTACCAGGAGGCCGGCCGGGCAGGACGCGATGGGAAACCCGGGTTTTGTGAACTGCAATTCATGTATGCTGACAAACGCGTGCAGGACTTCTTTATCGAGGGAAGTAATCCGGACGCAAAGCTCATTCAAAGCACTTATGCCCATTTGCATTCAGAGGCACCCGACAACTACGAGCTCTACATGCCCATGGATGAGCTCGTCTATCGACTGGGTAAGAAAACAAACGGCATGTCAGTGAGTGCGGCCATAGGTGTGTTACGTAGGCAGGGGATTATTGAACGCTTCGATGTACCTGGGAGTCGGGTACGAGGCACTCGGCTATTGCAACCGGACCTCAAGCCCAAGGACTTGGTCCTTGATGCGGAAGCTCTCGCAGTCAAAAAGAAGCGAGATGAGAACAAACTCAAAAAAGTGATTCAATGGGCCTATGCTCAGAATTGTCGTGAGCAATGGATCCTTCGTTATTTTGGTGAGCAGCATAGTCAGCCTTGTGGCCGTTGCGATGCTTGCATGGCAGCCATTGATTCTCCGGCCCGTGCGCTCGATGAGAACGAGAGCATCATCGTTCAAAAAGCCCTGAGTGGTATCGCCCGAATGTCCCACCGCCTGAGCAAGCATGAGTGGGAAGCAAAGTTTGGTCGCGATCGGATCATCAAGTGCCTGCTGGGGAGTAAGGCCAAATCAATTCTCCAGGCCGGCCTCGATCAACTGCCTACTTGGGGTATCCTGAAAGCGCATACATCCGATTTTGTTTCTGATCTTTTCGATGCGATGGCTCAGCAAGGATTAATCGAAACAACCGATGGGGAGTATCCAATGGTTCAGATTACGGAATTTGGCAGCGGGGTGATGTTTGGTGAGGAATTCACTGAGCTCGCCTGGCCCGAAGTAAAGTTGGAGGACCTGGCTGCCAGTAAATCCGAGGATATCGATTACGAAGAAGATCTGTTCAAAGCCCTCGTTTCTAAACGCAACGAGCTTCGCCGACAACGCGGCAACGTGCCAGCTTACACTATTTTCCCCAATCTGGTGTTAAAGAAACTGGCAGCTCTCAAGCCAGCTACTCCTGAAGAAGCCATGGAGATCAAAGGTATTGGCCCTGCCAAAGCAGATACCATTCTGCCGCACTTCCTTGAGATTATTCAGCAGCACGGATGAATCCTAGAAGGATACCGCTGCAGGCTGGCTGACGCGAAGAACAGATTGTTGTCCGCTGATCTCTTTCCACAGGGTTCGGATCTCATCTACTTTCCTGGAATTCTCCTCTGTGTCCTTGTGAATCAAAATCAGGATACGTGTTCGGTTGCGTCGAGGCGTCTGTCCTTCTTTGATACGCCACTGACCGGTTCCCTCCAGGAGGGTGAGCCCTTCCGGAAAGCGTGGAGTCACTGCTTCGTTAATATAATTTTCCCAGCGTGAGTCCTTGCTGCCGTCTGCTGGCATCGCTGGCCGCTCAGACGTCTACGGGGCAATTTGCTGTCACTAAATTCCAAATGGAATTGGCAGATAATGGCACCAATCCCTTCGATCGGCTCCCTCGGGCCCGTTGCGTAGGGCCGAATGGGCAGCAGTTTACGGTGCCGGGCTATTATACTGGAGGAAACAATTACTCTATCCGTGTCAGCTTTCCTGAACCTGGTAATTGGACGGTTAGCTCTGAGGAGACCGACGATACTTGGCAGGTTTCAGTTTCATCAAACCCTTAGAAGAAAACCGTAATCGCTAGCTGTCCTTTTGGTAATGGGCGGCGACTACATCTGGATGGGAACGCATCCTGATCTTCATGATATTCTCACCATAAAGTGAATGGATCGGATCACCCGCATTGTCATGGTGTCCGCCCGTCGCCAATGAATCGAACTCATCGGGAAGGGAAATGGGATTGAACACAGCATCCAGGCGAGGGTTCATAAAATATGCGATGGATATTCTTTCCTGACCTAATGGCGGGCTTTTCACCTGGTGCTTGGTTGCTTTTAAAAACCCATTGGTCGCCGCCTGGAACATTTCTCCCAGATTCACGATGAACGTGCCCGGGACTGGGGTGACATCGTGTAGTTCTCCATCTCGCAGAACCTGCAAGCCAATGACTTTATTTTGCAGGATAAAAGTAAACAGCCCAGAGTCATGGTGCAGCCCAAGACCTTGTGAGGAATCCGGTCCTGGTGCTTGTCCAGGGTAGCGAGAGATCTTCATGCGGGAATAGGGATCCGGCGACATGGTATCGTCAAAATAGTGATAGTCTTTGCCTAGTCCCATCGCCAGGGCCCGAAACAATTCCATCGCAACGGATTCCATTGAACTCATCCAATCGGTAACCGTAGTGCGCATCTCGGGCATGGATCTTGGCCATTGGTTGGGGCCTTTGAGGTGTAGCCAGATCGGGTCATTTTCTTGTAAGGAAATGGCAGCTTCTTCAGGACCGATGTCTATCTGATCTCGCCAGTCACTTTGTCCGTTGGTTCGCTCGTCCCCTAAAATGGTATAGCCCCGAAAGTGGGGTGAATTTACAATCGCTATTTCGCGTCGTTCTTCCTCTGGCAATTTGAAGAACCGCTTGGATGCGGACAGTAGTTGCTCACTTTTTTCTTCAGGAATTTGATGACCGGACAAAAAGAAGAACCCAGAGCTCCGGCTGGTATCGATCAGTGATTTACAGAATGCCTGTCCTTCTTTGCCGAAGGGGTCTTTTAGAAATAGAGAGATATCTAGAATCGGTAACATGCGAACGCGTTTTGTAGGACTGATTTATCGGGCGAGTGTTATTACGGATTAGGGGAGGTGAATAGGAGAGTCAAGGATCCCCATCGGACGTCTATAGCTTTTGACCTTTGGTCAGGAGATCCGCATGCTGTTTGAAACTATAGCTATGGAAAACACTACGAGCGACGAACCCCAGTCCCCTGTTTCGTCAAAAGAGAAAGGACCTACTCTACGCCGGGCACTCGGTCCTCGAATTGCGATCGCGGTTGTGGTGGGCAATGTGATCGGCTCGGGCATTTTTCTGAAACCAGGTAACATTGCAGCCGAGTCAGGTAACTTTGGATTAATCATTTCGGTATGGGTGTTTGGCGGAGTGCTTTGTATTCTCGGAGCACTCTGTCTAGCTGAGTTGGCGGCGATGTTACCCAAAGCAGGAGGTATGTATGTTTACATCCGTGAAGCCTATGGGCGTAAGGTGGCTTTCCTTGCCGGGTGGAATGAGTTTTTATTCGCCAAACCAGCGAGTATCGGCGCTCTTTCGATTGCGTTCACCGGCTCACTCGGACTTTCGATGGGGTGGCAGTTATCGGGGTTTCAACAAGCGATGTTGGCAACCTTGGTTATTATTCTGCTTTCCTGGGTAAACATCATGGGCGTGCTTTGGGGTGGGCGTTTGCAACTGGCAGTTACGGTTGTCAAAGCCCTTTTTCTTGGACTGGTGGCAGCCATTCCGTTCATACTTATTCCCTTCGTTGAGCAGAGCATCCAAGTCTCCAATTATGGGACCATTATTGAGCCGAGACAAATCTCCCTATCTGCTCAGGTAGGTGTGGTGTTACTTGCCGTCATGTGGGCCTATAACGGTTGGAATGGTGTCGTTCCGTTGGCTGAAGAAATAAAATCCCCTCAGCGCAATCTCCCCATTTCTCTGTTTGCTGGAATCGGTATTCTTATAGCCCTCTATCTGGCTGCGAATTTCGCCTACCATGGAGTGCTTTCCATGGAAGAAATGGCCTCCGCTGGAAATCACGTTGCCGAGCAAATGCTGCTCAAGTTGGTCGGGCCTGCAGGGATGGCAGCTATGTCTGCTGTGATCATGTGCAGCACCTTTGGCGCGATAAATACCAATTTGCTCATCGCTCCGCGCGTGACCTTTGCCATGGGCCGAGATGGGGTGTTCTTCCGGACACTGGGACGTGTGCACCCCGAGTATCAAACTCCGGTTCCTGCGATTCTAGTGACCGCTTTGATGGCCATCGGCCTGGTATTCCTCGTGCCGCTTGGTCAGCACCTCGTCAGGGATGTTTCAGTGGAAGAGATCGCTTCGCCCGTGATGCAACTCATTGTTGGAAGCCTCCAGGATTCTTCGATCTTTGAACTGTTGACCAATTTTATTATTTTTTCTCTTGGAGGGTTTGTTAGTCTGGCTGTTTTTGCTGTGATTGTCCTCCGATTTAAACAACCAGATCTTGCTCGGCCCTATAGGTCTTGGGGATATCCCGTGACTCCAGTCATCTTCCTCAGCGTTTATATCTGGTTCATGATTCAGATTTACCTCAACAAACCCCTTGAGTCGCGGATTGGGCTGTTGTTTATCGCATTGGGCATTCCCGTTTATTTCCTCTACCAGAAATGGTCTTCATCCTCCAAAACGGAAAGATAGAATTGTGACAAGCGAACCCAATACCATCCCCGAGTTTACCTCTTTTAACATACGACCTCTGACAGGCAGTCTGGGGGCAGAGATTCTGGACACCGATCTGAGCCATGCCAGTGACGAGGAGATTGCCCAAGTGCAACAAGCGCTCGACCACTATCACGTATTAGCCATACGAGATCAAAAGCTAGATCCCAATAGTTTCCATAAACTGGCTCGAAGGTTTGGTCCATTCAGTGGAAATCCGGTTCATGTCCCACTCGAAGGTTTCGATGATTTGGTTCGGTTTACTCGCGAGGCAGAAGACCGTGGTCCGGTGGTCGGTGAAGATTTGCATATGGATCTGGCTTGGATGGAAATTCCACCAGGTACAACCATACTTTATGGCGAAGAAATACCTCCCGTCGGAGGAGATACAATGTTTGCGAGTTTATCAGCTGCTTATGAAGGATTATCGGACGCGATGCGCGATCTCATCCATAATTTGGTCGGAGTTCACAGTGGAAAAGGAGTTTTCGCACTCAATGCGTCTCACGCCACTGCCTTTTCTGTGAAAGAAAGTGGGCAGAAGGTTGATGATATTGAGACCGCGCATCCGCTGGTGTGTCGCCATCCAAATACGGGTCGAAAGCACTTGTATATAAGTCGTGCGCTTTGCCGTTTCGTCGGCATGACGGAGGCAGAGAGCAAACCGATTATCGATTATCTTATAACGCACGCCCAGAAAGTAGAGTATGCCTGCAGACTACGATGGGCACCCAATACACTCACCATGTGGGCGAATACCTGTCTTATGCATGCCGCTATCAATGACTATTCTGGACAACGGCGAGTTGTTTTAAGAACGACCGTTGCTGGCGCACGTCCCTTGGCCGCAGGGGATTAGGTGAGATTTGTGCCTCGTAGCTGGAACCGGCGACTTTAGTTTGATGTCCATTCAAATTGGTGACTTTACATCGCTCACATCTCCTTTCAGTTTGATGGTTTTGAAGAGCGTTTAAGGCTCTCTAATATTGAGAATTTATTTCCTGCCCCAAAAGCTATGAAATTAATGAAACCCTTTCTGATTCTTGCGACCTTGATCGGGATTACAGCCCCGCTATTATCTAAGCCACTCGTTTACGAAGGCACCGAAGGATTCGGAAAAGGAAAACACATTGTCTTCATCGCTAACGATCACGAATACCGTTCGGAGGAAACCTGTCCTGCGCTCGCCAAGATTTTGGCCAAACGCTATGGCTTTAAATGCACGGTTATTTTTGGACTCGATGAAAATGGTGCGATCCAAGGTGGCGGTAAGAATATGCCAGGAACGGAAGCATTGAAGGATGCGGATATGCTCTTTTTCTATTCCCGTTTTATGGATTTACCAGACGAGCAAGTAGATCATCTGGTTGATTACTTTGAACGCGGGGGTCCAGTGGTTGGAGTGCGTACTTCAACCCATTGCTTTAATGGACAAGAAGGCAAGTGGGAGAAATTGAATTTCAATTATACGGGTGATGACTACATGGGCGGCTTGGGTGAACAGATACTCGGCATTACCTGGCACAAGGAACGTGGGCAGTCACATTACGGATCTAATCATGTCATGGGTTGTCGGATAACACCGGTCGCTAGTGCAAAGGGACATCCCATCAATACCGGAGTGAAAAGTATCCATGCATACTCGGGTGCCTACAAATCACCGCCTCCAGCAGACGCAACCCCGCTCTTGGAAGTGCAGGTCCTCAACACCTTTCACGCAAGTGACGATATCAATACGGAAAAACCCATCGTGAATGCCGGTTGGACTCGAGGTTTTTATGTGGCTCCTTCCGGTGCCAAAAAGAATGCCCGGGTCGTCTATGCCTCCTATGGAGCTTCCGAAGATTTGCTCAGCGAAGATGGGCGACGCTTTCTCATCAATGCCTGCCTCTGGGCCGGAGGTTGGGAGAAGCAGATCAAAGCCCATCTTAATGTGGACATCGTGGGCGGTTTTGCTCCCAGTGCTTATAATAACGGCGTGGGCATCTCGGGTGTTAAACCAGACGAGTTAGCGTCTTGGGATAGTCAAATCATGCCGAAAAGTGCGGAGATCGGAGGCCTTTCAGATCCCGCCAAGGTAGCCAAATTAGGTCGAGTTATTAAAAATCGTCCTGAACTCCGAGCGCGCATTGCCGGCGAGCACCCAGAGTTTTTTGTTAAGGGTGGTTTGTTGGAAGGTTTCTGAGAAGCTCGGAAAGTCCAGTAACTACGCGGGTTTAGATCAAGCTAACAGCTTGTAGCTTATAAAAGGTTTTATAACTTTTGTCTCAGGCGGCTGTTTGGGTCGTCCCCCTGTCATTATTCTGATGCGTGTTGTGGGACTATTAAGCTGCAGTCGTCATGCATTTAAGAATTTCCCAACGATTCCTCCTCCAAACCTTGGTAATATTGCTGAGTTTGGGACTGTCCGTGCTCTCAAGTTCTTCCTCTGAATCTGAAAACGCTGGGCCTTCAGGATTCGACAAACTGACGGTGGGTAAAAATACCTACTACAAAGTCCGTGTGAATGCGGTCACGCCGGATGCGATTACCATATTTCATTCCAAGGGTATTACCAAAGTTCCACTGTCCAAGCTTTCACCAGACTTACAGAAGGCATTTAATTTTGATCCGGAGGAGTCGGCTAACTATCTTCAAGAGCAGCGGCAACGGTCAGAGCAGGCCATTGCTGAGCGCCAACGGCTCATGAAAGCTGCGCAAGCGCGTTCCTCCGAAAAGGAGTCTTCAGATCTGCTTCAAAAGCTTAATGCTCCAATCGAGCTCAAAGAGTCGATGGATCTTCGACCTAGAATACGAGAGCTGTCTCTCATCTCCAAAAGCCAAGGCCTACGACCCAGTTGTGCAGTGTTTGCAGTGGTGAGTGCTTTGGAAATACAAAGTGCCAGACATACCAATAGAGCGGCTCGGCTTTCGGAAGAGTATTTAATTTGGGCGACGCGCAAATCGCTGGGCTTAGACAAAATGGCCTCTCGAATGAAAGGGTACAAAGTCGTGGGGGCGGATGCGGGTTTTGCACTTATGGAAGTCGTATCGGCTGTGCGCAGCTATGGGGTTCCTACCCAAAGCGAAATGCCTAATACCTTCGGTAAAGGTATGGATGCCATCGAATCTCCCCCCGAGCAGCTCATTCAAAATGCACGTGAACGTGGTAAAATCACCGCTTACAATGTAGCTGCCCGTGATCCTTCAACCAGCTTGGAATACATCGTTAAGATATTAAACGAGAAGCAACCGGTGGTCATTGGGATGGGGTGGCCCACTTGGCGGAAATTGGGTCGAGGGCATTTCCTTTCCAAGCAGACGGCCAGAGAAGGATACGCTCATGCCGTAACTTTGGTCGGGTACAAATGCGAGACGGGCCGACTGGAGGATACCCGGTTTATCTTTAAGAATTCCTACGGGGTAAGTTGGGGGATGGGTGGCTACGGAATTGCCACCTATGAATATCTCTTAAAGAACTTAGGCAGTGCCATCTACTTAGATACCATTTCGATCTAACCATTACCGCCACATATCGGAACGCATTTCCAACGAGCTTTTGATAGGATTCGTTTTCGTAGGCTTTCTTCGTGAATCCTGGGTTTATCTAGACCACTTTTGATTGGTCGTAGCTGTGGGCCCAGGCAAGGGCTGGAGCCAGCTCTCTTCATGAAAGTGAGTTTGAGCGATTACCTTGCTTTTTGCACGGGACCAACACCTTGCGGATTGACCGTCCTTGGTTTGTCGATCGGTTGGGCTTCCTTGGAAAGTGTGTTCATGTCGAGTGGGAGGATTTTACCGTCGGTCAGTGTTTTTATCCGAAGATCCTTTATGTGTACGCTGTTTGGATTCCCACGATGCAATTGGATCGCGAGTAGCCCTTCCAGTGATCGGCCTGATTCGTGATGATCAACCAGCTCAGAAGTGATCTGTCCATTAACTTTGTGAATCATCTGGTTTCCGCGAGCGATGACTGTGAATACATTCCACTCGGAAAGATCTACCTTCACTGCTTCGTGTTCGGAGGTCAGCCAACGATTACCTTCTAAGTCGAGAGCCACCTTCTTCCCATTGAGCCCAAAGATACCACGTCCCTTTTCTTCGTAAGTCATACCGGTATGTTCGAGGGCCGGATGGATGTCGCACTGATAGCCAGAAATGACCCAGGGGCCGATTTCAGGAAGTGTGCGACTACGGTATTGGATACCCGAATTGTTGTCACCGAGAATGCGGACGGTAGCCTGTAGCTCAAAGTCTTTGACCGTGCCTCCCTGCCAAATGAGGAAGCTGTTATGCTTCAAATCCTCTGGTCCGGAATTGGTCCCGATGACAATTCCATCCGCCACTTTCCAATGAGCGGGGGATCCATCCCAGCCATCGAGGTTCTTCCCATTGAACAAAGGTTGGAACTCCTCCTCAGCATGAAGTAGTGATGCGAAGCAGAGTAGATACAGTAGTGATGCTAGCTGTTTCATGTGCGGTGGTGGTTTGAGTTAATCAGATGCCAATCATCAATCGGCGAACGGCCAGTATCCAGATTCCCGTAATGGGTTCTCGAGTTTGGCTTTACGAAGCAGGGCGATGGTTTCCTCTTCGGTAAGACGGGGTAGGTTGAGCTTATCGTCATTAGCCAACTCATAGGCTAAGAGGCTGATGATCGCGATGGATTTTGAAAGGGTTGTTTCATCCACTTTATCGAAGGTATCACCAAAGTCGTGATAGAATCGGGATGATGCTTCATTGATCGGAGCGTAGAGCGTGATCGAAGGAATGCCTTGTATAATGAAAGGCATGTGATCGCTTCCATTCCAGGGTTTGTTGTCCATGGCTCTTGTGAAGGAGAGCGCGTTTAGCTGATTTGAAAATTCTTCGAGGAAAGGAATCAGCGAGTCGAATCCCATGGCATTGATCCCGATGGGGTCTCCGACCATGTCCATGTTGATCATAGCCCTTATTGGATCGTTCTTGTGTTTCTCCATGTAGGCATAAGATCCATACAGGCCAAATTCCTCTGCGTTGAACCAAACAAACTCCAGGGTGTAGTGATTATTCGGGTGGATGGCTTTCAAGAGTCGAGCGACGTCATAGGCCTGGGCAATTCCCAATCCATTGTCCAAAGCTCCCTGACCAAGATCCCAGGAATCGAAGTGTGCTCCGATGACGATCTTCTCTTCTACTTGACCGGGGAGTGTGGCTACCAGGTTGGCCGTTCGCATTGGTTTGGTCTCTGATCGCGTGGTCAATTGAACGCTTGGAGTTTCTCCTCGTTTAATGAGTCGTTTTAGCCAGTGTCCTTCTTCTTCAGTGATTGTATAAACCGGTATGGGTGAAGGACTGCCCTCACGGTGCTGTGTTCGAGCCAGGAGTTGTCCTCCGTTCTTACGGTTGATCAGGAGAAGGCCTTTGAGCCCACGTTCATTCACCAGGAGATCAATCGTCTTGGTGCTCAATTTGACGTTCGCAGGGACCAGCCCGATTTTACCCTTCAACTCTGCCGTTATTTCTTCCTCCTTCGATTTGTCGATGAGTGTGACCTCTGCCGAAAAGCTTGGATGGGATTGAACGTAACCAAGTGCAATCGCTCTCAAGGGTCGGTTCACAGGCTCAATTAAAACCGCTTCGTCCTTACCCCGAACCCAGCCCGGGAAGGTAAAGGATTCTTGCCACGATTTGATCCCTTCTTTCTCCAAAGCTTCTTGAATAAATGTCATCGATTGTTCGTTCGATGCTGATCCTGTGATACGTCCACCAAAGCGATCCGACATCTCCTCGAGCAGATGATAGGCTTGGTTATCTAGATAGGCAGCTCCCATCAGGCGTTCCCGGATGGGTGAGTTGCTTCCTTCGAGCGATGCAGAAATAAAGAGAAGTAGAGTCAGTCCTCTAAGGATATTACGTTTCATAATACGGGCTTATCAGCGTAGCGATTCTATGCTTTCTTGCTCTCGTCCAACAGAAACGCCACACCATCAGGCTCACGCTCGTGCTTCCAACCGTAGAACAAGAGCATCCCATCTACTGCAGAACCGTCCGGGCGTAGTACGGGTTGCACATTGTTGTAACGCATGCCCGCATACTTTTTAGGATCAGGCGAAATGTCTCGATGCTTACTCCAGCTATAACCTTTGTCTTTTGAAATCCATTGCTCGATCCTTCCTCCGCCGTGGGAGTTGTTAACCCCTTCAAGATCAAGGTAACCTTCTCCAACGATTACATAGGCGTGGATGTGACCTTTTTTGTCTCTACGAATATAGCCACTATTCCATTGGTGATTGGATGCAGTGATAGGTGTCTGAACCCAGCGGCCGGTAACATCTTTTCTTACATAATAGTAAGTGTGTGTTCTTATGTCCTGTTCGGACAACACGTGCAGTAACGCCGGATTGTTGTTTTCATCCAACATCACTGCTGGAGGAACACCAGCACCGCGCCAATCGGTGTCCCAGATCATGCACTTTTCTTTGGCGGTGTAATAATCAACCGGTGTATCGAGTACTTCATTACGTTCGTTAAGCACCTCTTGGGTCTCGAGATTTATTTTCACATAGGACAGATTATATTTCCACTCATTACTCACCTCGTGCTTGTAGCGTGGATTATAGAACCGCCTGGGCTCTTTGGCTTTGTTGTCATCGTAGTCGGTGAAAATGACATGTAAGAAACGCCCATCGGCACTGGTTACTTTACAGTGGTAGGTGGACCAATCTGGATGCGATACCAAGTCGAGGTCCGTGACATCTTTGTCGCGTGCCTTCCAGGTGCGACCATTGTCTGTGCTGAGGCTGTAGGTCCAGGAACTGGTGTGACCGGCGGTTCGATAATAGATCACCTGGCTGTTGTCATACACTTGAAACAGGGTGGGGTAGGACATGCCGGAAGCAATATCCTGGGCCTTGATCCAACCCGATGATTCGTCCGTACCCATTTCTCCTGGTTTCTTGGAAATCAAGTGAGTGCCAGGCGTTCTGTGGCAGCCATGAAGCACATGGAGGTGACCTTCGTTATCGGCCCACACAATGGGACAATAGTGATGGTCGGTGGTCGGCTTTCCCAAGTGTACGGGTTCCGAAAAGGTTCTCGTTTTGGGATCGTAGCTGATGAGCAGGGTATACGCTTTACCACCCCCGGAGCGATCACCGTTGTTGGCTGTTACGCGTTCAACGGAGTTGCCTTTGTAACCAATAAATACCTTACCGTTTAAATAGACGGCTTGTGGTCGCTGACGGTTGTCATAAAGCATCTTCTTTCCACCTTTGTAGCCAAATGGGAGGATGCCCTCTGTTTTATCTGAGGCCCATGACCACTTGGGTATTACGCCCGCGACTGGCACTGCCAGGGCTGTTTTTACAAAATCTCTTCTTTTCATTTCTAGATAGTTAAAGTGTTTTATCGAACCATTAGACGAGTCCAAAGATGGGTTTGTTCGTCATCCAGGCGCCGTCGGTAAAGTCGGGGAAAGCCATGGGGGAGCTGCCGGTGGAAATCGATGCTTCAGAGAGTGGAGCAATGGCCATCCAGGCCGCTGCATCATAAGCGTCAATGGGAGGCGAAGATTGATTCCTGATACAGGCGACAAATTCGCGCAGCTCGAGAAAATCGGTTCCGCCGTGACCGGCTGTTTCCGCTTCATGCAAATAACTTTTCCAGAGAGGGTGCTCATACTTTTCCTGGAAGGGTCCAAAGGGTTCCCATTGGTGCTTCGGGCTTTTGCCATCGAGGTAGATCACTGATTTTTCCTTGGAGGAAGAATCCCCATCTTGCATCCACATGCCAGCCGTTCCTTGAACCTGATACATGAAACTCATGGGGCGGGGCAGTCGTGTATCAAAGGTCATGACCACGGTCTCTCCGTTAAAGCATTTCAACGTGGTTGTTACGATGTCACCCTGGTTCCAATGAATGTTTCGCCGCTTGTGACTTGAATCGAGATTGTCTTTAGACCATTGGCTGAGTCCTCGCGATTTGGAAGCGGTGGATGTCAGGTGTTGAATGCGATTACCGCGTTGGATATTCAGGCATTGAGCTATGGGACCGAAACCATGCGTCGGATAAAGCTCTCCATTGCGATGTTCGTTGTGAGTCGATCGGTAATCACCCTCTCCTTTGGCGGTCGGTCCTGTTCCTTTTCCAAGAACAATGCGCTCACGCAGGTCGTGCCCATAACCACAGGTGCAATGAATCAATTCTCCAAAGAGACCCTGGCGCACCATGTTCAGCACGGCCATGTTGTATCGAAAATAGCAGTAGTTTTCCAAAAGCATGCAGGGGACTCGTGTTTCCTCATAGGTGTTGACGAGTTCCCAGCACTCGTCGACTGACGAAGCAGGTCCTACCTCTGTCGCCGCATATTTACCCGCCTTCATGGCCGCTATGGTCATGGGAATGTGTAGCTCCCAGGGGGTGCAAATAATCACGCCATCCAGATCATCCCGTTCTAAAAGATCCAAATAGGACAGTTCGTGGTCAGCATAGCCATCGGGCCTTGCCCCTTGCGTTTTCTCAACCAGGTCTTGTGCCGCTTTCAGGTTTCTCGGAAATGTATCACAAACGGCGGTCACGCTAACGTTGGGTAATCGCATGGTTGTCTTGAGCATACCCGTTCCACGGCCACCGATACCGATGATTCCCAGTTTGATCTTTCGATCGTCTTTGCCTTGGAGGATGGCGGGCGCTGTAGATAGGGCGAGGCTGGCCGCTACGCCGCTTTTTATGAAAGTGCGTCGTTCTATTTTATTACTCATGGGGTAGATCTGAATCTTAGGGTTAACTCCTTCCGATATGCCATCGGAATCCCAGTTCTTCAGCAAAGAAAAAATACCTTAAGCCTCTAAATGTATACTGTCTTCCGGTAAGTACCCGACTGCATCTTCAGAGTGCTTTAAGTCTACCCATCGGTAATCACTATTTGAAAGGCCGTAGAGAATTTCAAACTGAACACTATCGGGGGCTCTTAGGCAGCACTCGACCAGGCGAACCATGTCGTTCTTGGTGCTCGCGTTTGGCAAAACAGCTTGCGGTACTTGATCCTTAGAGTGGATGCCGCCCATCCGGATACAGATACAGGACAGATCTGTTGTGCTGCTATACATACGTGCCAGTGCCTCTCCAAAAACCTTGCTTGAGCCATAAAAGTTTACCGGCCAGGTAGGAGCTGTGACAGAAATGTGATCATACGATTCCGGGACGTTTTTATAGTCCATCTCGTAGATGCTCTTATAGGGCTCCATATTACGGAAATATCCAAAACTTACTTGGATGGAACTCGCATAGATCACTCGTCCAATTCCTGAAGCCTTAGCGGCCTCAAACAGGTGCTGAGTGGCTTCTATGTTATTTTTTAATGTGCTTTCCCAAGCAGCTTGGTCGTCGGGATCAGCGGCCATATGGACGATGGTATTGATTCCCTTAAACTGCTTTTTAAGCTCACCTTCATTCGACAGGTCCGATAAAATAAAACGGTCTTCTGGCACTTCGGTGAACTCGTCTGGGTGAAGGCGCGATGATCTTTCTTTGTTTCGATCCAATCCATAAACATCGTACCAATCGGGCTTTGCAGACAAGTGTCTATAAATACAGCTTCCAACCAGCCCGTAAACGCCAGTGATAAGAATGGATTGTTTCTGCATGTAACTTGGATCGTGCTTCGTGCAATAGGTCAAATATCCATCATGCGCTCAATGTCCGGATCCAGCTTCGTCTTGGTCGTGAAAAGCGATACACCCATGAACAGGATCATCGAACTTACGAAGGCTACCAGTTGACCATTCATGCCATAAGGGAATGTTATTCCAAACAGTTGAGTACTAAGGTTGATGGTCAAAGCCGTTACGATGGCCGCGACCGCACCGCTGACGGTGGCCCCTTTCCAGTTTAGGCCGATGGCTACGACAGGGAATATAGAGGCCGCGAAGGTTCCCCAGCCGAAAGCTCCCAGTAGTGCGACCAGAGTGGCGTCTTTGTAATGTGAATACAGTGCAAAGGCAGCCGCTACGATTGCGAGGAGTGCTGTGACCATTCGAGCCCAGAACAATTCGTTTTGAATACTTTTTCCGCGAATGGCTTTTGGTATGTCGTGGATGATCGCCGCTGTTCCAATATTTAGAAATGCATCGGAGGTGGACATGATGGCAGCAAACAGGCCTGCAAAAACCACACCCGCCAGCAAGGGGTTTGTGAATATGGAAAGGAACGCCGACGCAGCATCATCCGGTAGCGCCAATGGAGAGATCTTTCCATCGATAACGGCTGCACGCATGACGACTCCGATGGATACCCATAACAAGGCCGCCATTATATAACCAAATAAGGACATGGGCAAAATGGTGCGATTTTCCGCCATTTTTCGATTCATCATCATTTTGGTGATCAGGTGAGGCTGACCGGCCATCCCAAGACCAAAGACGAAGAACCAACCCATGGAGGCGATGATACCAGCCGCACCGAAGGGCATCATGGATTCCGGGTCATCAGCCACGATAATGGAGGTGGCTTCCTGTATGCCTCCGTCAAATACCGACATGGCAGTGAATAGGATCAAAGTCCCGGCTACGATCATAATGGAGCCTTGAACCAGGTCGGTGTAAACCGAAGCGATAATTCCACCCGAGACACAATAGAAAATGAGTACCGCGGATGAAACGATTACGCAGGTTACCAGTCCAATGCTGGCAAACATTTCAGTGCCGGAAAGAATCGCCTGCATGACCACGGCCATGGCTAGTATTTGTGTTGCAAGGTAACCCATGACACCGAGCACAATCGTGATCGCTATGAGCAGTTGTACTGTTTGGCTTTTATAGCGCGCCACCACTACATCCGGTAGTGAGATACAATCCCGCACTTCGGCGATCATGCGAATACGTTTAGCTACTAAAAAGAAGGCCAATGCATAGCCGGTGGAAGAAACAGCCACCATCCAGAACGAACTGGCTCCGATGGAGTAAACGAGTCCGGGACCGCCCACGAATCCAAAACCGCTTAAGGTGCTCGAAAATAAAGCCAGTGCTAATACGATGGGTCCCAGGCCACGTCCCGCTATGAAAAAATCGGACGCATTGTGAGTGCGGCGCATTGCCCAAATTCCGGTAACGATACAGAACACCATGTAGAGGAGTACCGCACCGACGATAATTTCTTGTCTAAAGCCTTCCATACAGATGACTAATCGGATTCCGATTTGCTTTTGAGTAACTGGTTAAAAGATTCCTCGTCCTCCGGTGTATAAATAAATTTTCTAAACCCGAAGGTGTAAATGGCTACCAACGGAATAGCGCACAGCCAGGTTCCATATAGCTGCCAGGCAGTAGGTGTAGGGAACCCGAATGAATAGGTGGTTTCACCGCTTTCGAGAAATGCCTGATGACTCATGAAAAGCTTCCAGGAAACCAGCATCGTGAACGCAAACGCTGCGCCTGCATAAATCCAGAACTCTCGGGTCCTCTTTTTGGGGGACACACCAAAAGCGGCCAGGCTAACGATCATCAGAAAGACCAGAGATATAAACGCGAACCCATAGTGGCCGATAAAGGCTATGCGCGCAGCCCCATCCCCGCCGATTTTCATGCTGGCTATACTCGGGTGGTTAGTGCCTCCAGGATCCGCAACCGGCTCGGCAAATCCGATGAAGATAAGGATCAGCCCCAGTGCAGATGAGATAGCCAGGAGTACATAGATGAGTTTGTTGTCCTGTGTCGTGTCCATTGCGCGATTCTGATCCTTTTATGGGGATGTCGCACTAGAACTGCAAGAACGGGTTCGAGTCTTCGACCAGAAAATTTGGATACGCCTATTAATTTCTCTGCTTCCGATACATGTCTATGTCCGGGCCTTCGGCTTGGATCTCCTCGTATAGCCCCACCATGCGGTTCTTGAGGCGTTCGAATCGTTTTGCTTGCTTAGTCGCCAGGTTGTTTTGCTCTGCCGGATCTTTCTCGAGATTGTAGAGTGTAAAGCGAGAGAGCTCAGCTTCTTTAATAAATTTCAAAATAGACCATCCCTCGGGATGAACAGCGTCATTGCTGCTTCCGGGGTCTTTTTGGGGAACCATGGTCGCGAGCAGCTTGTAGTCGCCTATGCGCATAGCGGTTTCAAATCCACCGCGAGCGTGCCAGAGCCACCAGAAGAGGGGGACCTCACGGTCGAGTTCCTTTTGATCAACTAGAGCCGGGAGCGTGTTGGTGCCATCGAGAGGTTTTTCGGAAGTAGGATTGATGCCTGCTGCTGCACAGAAGGTGGGAAGCCAATCTGTTCCGTTTATAGGTTCATCGTTGACGCTTCCCGCTTCGACTCGGCCGGGCCAACGGACGATGCCGGGAACGCGGATCCCGCCTTCGTGCATGTGCCCCTTGGCGCCGCTCAAGTTGGCCGAGCTACCGAAGGCAGTGGGTGTCCGGTGTTCGGGGCCGTTGTCGGAAGTGAAAACTATTAGAGTGTTTTCTGTGAGCCCTTTTTCATCAAGGTATTTGAGGAGTCGACCGATGTGGTGGTCGAGCATGGTTACGCAACCAAAGTAAAGGTCAGGGGCTTTGAGTACGTCTCTACGTTTGACCGTTGGGCCGCCCGATACTTTTAGATACTCGAGGTGAGAAGCTATTTTCTCTTTGGGATAAAGGGTCCGAAATTCATCCGCAGCTAGAACCGGTGTGTGGGGTTCGCTGAACCAAAGGTTGGCGTAAAACGGTTTATCTTCATCCCGTTGGTCCAACCAATCCATTGTCTCGTTCACAACCACTTCGCTCATCCAGCCTTCGACTTGCTCGACTGGCTTTCCGTTCCTCAGGAAACCTTTGGCGTCTTTCCCAAAGTTACTTTCATGGGCTAGCCAATGATCGAAACCATGATCTCCTGGGTAGGGTTGTTTGCCTGAATAGAAGTCACCTGAGAGGTGCCATTTTCCAGCAAACATGGTTTGATAACCGGCAGTCTTGAGCTTCTCAGCTACTGTGGTTTCATCGGTTGGGACATGGAGGGTTTCGAAACGGGCAAAGTCATACATGCCGACTCGATAGGGTGTGCGACCCGTTAGCATTCCCGTGCGAGCAGGAGAACAATTCGGACTTGCGGCATAGCACTGAGTCAGCTTCATGCCTTCGGAAGCCATCCGATCCAAGTTGGGCGATTGAATGATCTTGGAACCGAAACTACCCAGATCGCCATAGCCCATGTCATCGGCGAGGAGGAAGATAATGTTGGGCTGTTCAGGAGAAGACTTCGCCCAGCTTCCCGATTGCAAAAACAGGAAAGTGACAAGCGCAAAACAGAGTAGGGCCAATGCCCGGGTAGGGTATTTCATTTCGTTTGTGTTCTCGGGGTAGGGAGAAATGAACTAGACGATGGTCCAACCGCCGTCAACAACGAGGGTATGTCCAGTGATCATCGACGCTGCCTCTGAGGCTAGGAAAATTACGGGTGCTGAAATCTCTTCCGGTTCTGCCAGGCCTCTTCGAATGAGATTATTCTGTTTGATGGCCTCTGAAAAGGTTTCGCTGTCCTTCATGGCTTGCTCCGCCAACGGGGAGCGCGTCACGGTAGGGGCGACTGCGTTAACACGAATTCCAAACTCAGCCCATTCTGCCGCCATGGTCTTAGTCAGGTTATTGACGCCCGCTTTGGCTCCACTGTAGGGGCCTCGTTCGGGCGCACCTATCACGCCTGCCTGGGAAGTGATATTGATAATCACACCACCGTCTTTCTGAGTCATCATTTGTTTGGCTGCTGCCTGACCGCAGAAGAATACATTCTTTAAATTTGCATCTACAATGAGATCGTACTGCGCTTCATCGTAGTCGATGATCTTCGCCAGCTTGTTATAGCCGGCATTGTTGATGAGGACATCAATACGGCCGTAGTGATCGATCACTGCCTTGATGAATGCTTGGATGGAATCGACATTGGTAACATCGACCGGATGAAAAAAGCATTCTCCGCCGGCGTTTCCGATTTCAATGGCCAAGGTCTCCAACTCAGCTGTGGTTCGGCTACCAACAGCCAGTTTTGCTCCTGACTTGAAAGCGTCGGTAGCCATGACACGACCAAGCCCGCGGCCGGCTCCGGTGACAATGACCACCTGATTATCTAAAGAGAAATTGGGAAGAGAAGGCATAATTCTATATGAGTTGTAGGAGCTGCTTTAGCTGCGATCTCCTGGAAACGCCAAGCTCCAGCTTGGCAGCAAGTTTGATTCAAAGTCACTCTGAAAGGAGTTGTAAATCATAGCGTCAATCTAAACGACGGACTCGAATGTCCTCAAAGTAAACAATGCTATCGGGATCGTGACCTTGCAAGGCGATGGCACCTCCTTCAGTTCGTAGGACTCGGCCTAAACGTTTCTCGGAACGTTCTGGCTTTTCTGGTTCGGTATAGTCAACCAGTTGAGTGCCATTGATCGAAACCGTGATCTGTTTATCTACCACCTTGATGTTCAGTTTGAACCACTCCGCTTCTTTGACGGGTGATTCAGGTATGTCCACTATTTCATAGAGACTGCCCGTCTTTCTCTTTTCACTGGCTTTGCTGTTTATCTGGACTTCGTAACCGTTTTTCAGGTGATACTTGTCATCACGAATCTCCTCATCGGTGTGAATGAACACACCGGAATTCGAGTCGGCCTTACAAAGAACAGAGGCTTCAAACTCAAAATTCTTAAAGAGAATGAATTCGTTCTCCTGATTCCCCACAAAGAAAAGGTGAGACTTCCGCTTGGCAGGGTCTTTGCAGTGAGCCTTGAGCAGCCCGTTCTCAACGGTGAAAGACTCGGGCAGAATATTTGCTTTCCAGCCGTTCAGGTCTTTGCCGTTGAACAACGACT
This sequence comes from Opitutia bacterium ISCC 52, assembly GCA_014529675.2. NCBI lineage: Bacteria > Pseudomonadati > Verrucomicrobiota > Opitutia > Opitutia bacterium ISCC 52. Next base: position 3,366,335 of record CP076040.1, on the reverse strand, counting down.
GCCATTTACCATCTGAAAAAACTGGCGTTGTGAATCCGATTAAGATGACAAGTAAAAGAATATTATTAGCTCTCATGCCTAATGAATGTTTTTCTCAATAAAATCACGGCAGAGCAGGGATGCTCTTGCCCTACCAATACGCCATAGAGAGGTAGGGCTACTGCGTCCTCGCAGTGCCGGTTTTTCGAATTTTATATGTTCGACCATCAGACTACTCCGCCAAGTATTTATCAAACTACGCTACAAACTGTGGCTCGTCATCGATCCGGTTCTTCCAGCCGTGCTTGGCACCTTTTTTCACCACCAGTTCGAAGCGGACTCCGAAGCGTTCTGCCTGCCTTCCAAAGCTTTCAGCCTGAAAGAGTGGGACGACATTATCCATGTCACCATGGATAATGTAAACCGGAGCGGTTTCCCGGTTGATGTGGTATATGGAAGACATTGCATGGCCGAGCTCTATGCGTCCTTCAGCCGTTTCCGACTCGGGACCGAATGCCGGTTGCCATCGAGCTTGCTTACCCACACCTACAGCCATGTCGCCTGGCTCTGCCCACTTACGATAATCAGTAGGTGGGTAAAAGACAGCGGCGGCCTGAACTTCACTGCTGGCCCGATCGATTGGATCCTCAGCATCGGGATCGCCAGGGGCACCTTTTGTTGCAAGAATCAAACTCAAGTGGCCCCCTGCACTGGCGCCAGTTGCTCCGATCCTGTCAGGATCGATATTCCATTGATCGGCGTTGAAGCGAATGTAGCGCACCGCCCTATGCATAAAGCTGATGATGTCCCGCACTTTGTCGCGGGGTTGTGACCCATGTACTATTGAGAATACGGTGTATCCACTATTTGTATACGGAGCTGAGTAATTGTCATTGACCCTGGCGTGACTCGATTTCCAGCCCCCACTGACGATCTTGATGACGGCGGCCCCATTGGGTTTCTCCGGGATGAACACATCCATGGTGAGGGCAACACCCTCGGTTTTGTGATAAATGATATCCAGGATACGCTCAACGCCTGCTGTCAGGCTATGGGCAAGGAGAATGAGTGCTAAGGTGGAAACGGTTTTTGTCATGCGAGTAGAGTTCATGAAGTTTAGGGTTTATTATCTAGGGAAGGGGTCTCCCTCTGTTGGGTTGGGGAGTGTCCCGTGATGCGCTTAAAAACCCTTGAGAAGTGATAGGGGTTTTTAAATCCGAGATCGAAACTGATTTCCTTGATGCTCTTGCGGGTTGAATCGAGAAGCTCTCTTGCGACGTTGACCTTGTAGCGGGTCAGGTAGCTGCCGGGAGATTCGCCAAAGAGTTCGGAGCAGTGCTTGGAAAGGGTCGACTTACTTAGTTCCATGAACTCGGCCAGCTCTTCGATCGAAGTTCGGTTGGATAAGTTTCTGCGGGCGAATCGTTCCATGCGGCTCATGAAGCGTTGATCGTCAGAAATTTTTCTAAAGGCTGGGGCAAGACGGTTCTTGGGGATATGGTTGAGGAGTATCCAGCAGATGTGCTCCACCAGGCAGTCTTGGATTTCAGATGAGAATCGATGGTCCGACTTTGACTCCGTACTGATGGCATTGAGAAGCGGTTTGATTTCCTTAGTGGGTGCGGTGAATACCTGCATAGCTGGATCCAGATCATCAGTGAAGATCCGGTAGTGATCCCCTTGTTTCAAGGAACCTCCCCCCAGGTCGAATTGCAGGACAAAGTGGCGTTGTCCTGTTTCGCAGTCCACTTCATGTAAGTCCCCGGGTTTGACCAGTAGGCATTGCGGCGAGTCCAAACTGATAGCGGTCCCATTTAAGCGGGTTTTATAAGGCCCTTTGCTTACCACGATCAGTTCATAACTGGAATGACGATGCGAAGGATGCCTGGTAGGTGCATCGATGGCGACCTCATTAAAACCCAGAAAATAAGGTTTCAAAGAGATCCGATAGGGCTCTTCCGTGTTGCGCCGTGTTTTTGATACAACTCGGTAGTTCGCATCGTTCCAGCCAATGGGAAAGTCGATGTGATCTATTTCCTCCTGATGGGCTGGCATCGATATGGGTGGGGTTAATTGAGTTTCGAAGTTATTCGGTTTCGGAAACAAGTCTTTCTGCAGGATTGGGGAACTCAAGTTATTTAATGGGACGGTGCATCTTTCAAATGTTATGGATTGCATAGCTGACTTCTATTCACTCAGAGCATGCTGAGCTTTCAGCGATCGATGAATTCGGTCGAAGATTAGGGCATATCTCCCCAACCAAAGACATATCTAAAATTACGTTTACGCGTTTGGAGGTGGATCTTACCTCCCATTTGAATGCATAGTAGTTGCTTCGAGAACTAAACTGTGTTGGCTCTTGAACTGAATCGGGCCTCCAAATTCTTCCCTATTTCAAAAATGAAGCACAACTTAATATTTGTTCCTCTTGTTCGAATTTTATCATTTGGCTTAGTCGCATTAATCTCCAGCCCATGTATATCGCAAGCGGAGTCGGTTCCCAAAGGTCTTATCGGTGACTGGACTCTTTATCTGACATCTAACGAACCTGCCTGGTTGAAAGTGGAAGAGGTGGATGGCGAGCCAGTCGTTCACATGCGGGTTCATGTTCAATCAGCTGGACCCCACAAGATCACGGAGTTTAAAAACGGTCGCATCACCTTCGATATGAAGATCAAACGCGAAGTAGGGGAGGGAGGACCGCAAACGAAGGCCAATACCGTTTCAGTCGGTCTTAAAAATGGGAAGCTGGATGGACTCATCATGGGAGACTGGGATGAAAAGAAATTCAACCGGATCACCTTTACGGGTAAGAAATATCCGCCCATGCCTTCTAAACCCGATCTTTCAAAAGTACGGTTTGGTAAACCTAAGACCTTATTCAATGGAAAGGATCTGACCGGATGGGTAATCGACAATCCCGAGAAGAAAAACGGGTGGCGAGCAGAGGATGGAATGCTCGTAAACGTTTCACCCAAGACCGATTTTGGTTCCACCGGATCTTACGGAAACATTCAAACCGTCGAAAATTTTGAAGACTTCTGGTTGCACATCGAGTTTCTCATTGAAGCAAATCGAAACAGCGGTGTTTACCTCCGCGGTATGTATGAAGCCCAAGTCGTGGACCGCGATAGTCGCATGCAAGGACTGCAGGGTGTCGGTGCCATCTTTAGCCGCATCGCCCCTTCTGTAAATGCAGGCAGATTACCCGGTGAGTGGCAGACCTATGACCTGACCTTGGTTGATCGCCATGTGACCGTTGTTCTGAATGGTGTGACCGTCATTGATAACCAACCGGTTGAAGGACCGACAGGTGGGGCTATCAATACCGACCCGACGATGCCTGGGCCGATTCACCTGCAAGGGGATCACACCTCGGTAAAATACCGGGACATCTACTTGGCGCCGGTGATTAAGGACTAGGTTTCCTTTCCGCATCTATGGGTGCTTCTGGGCGTGCCTTCTGCTCCAATTTTGCCTGAATTAGGGGAGTAGACTTCTTCAAGCGTCTCTATTTGTATGATCTATTCTTCAAATACCTTGCTTCTCCCAGTAGTCGTACCTGAACTGTGGTGACAATTCTCTAACTAACTACACGTGCAGGAAGCCATTCAACAGCTGTTTACCCCCATGGGATTGTTTCTCATTGTACTGGGGACGTCTCTCGGAATCTTTGTGGGAGCGGTGCCGGGGTTGACCGGGACGATGCTCTTAGCGTTGATCTTGCCGCTGACATACGGGGCGGATCCGCAGTATGCGCTTACCCTGCTGATCAGTGTATACGTGGGTGCGATCAGTGGGGGAATGATCACTTCGATTTTGCTCCGTATGCCGGGCACACCGGCGTCGATCGTGACTACTTTTGATGGTTTTCCCATGGCTCAGAACGGTCAGGCGGAACGGGCTCTTGGGCTCGGGGTCATGGCTTCCTTTTTCGGGGGACTTATTTCCTGGGTGTTCCTAGTGCTGCTCGCACGTCCGATCGCGCTTTTATCGACCAAGTTTGGCCCCTTCGAGTATTTCAGCCTGGTTATGATGGCCCTGGTCTTGATCGCGAGCATCGGAGGTAAGTCGATTCCTCGGTCCTTGTTCTCCGGCTTTCTAGGAATTTTGTTATCCATGCCGGGTATCGCGGTGGCAACAGGGCAGACTCGTTTGACCTTTGGGATACCAAGTCTGATCGATGGATTTAAATTGCTGCCCGTTCTTATAGGTCTCTTCGCAGTGAATCAGATCTTTCGGGATATCATGGATATCAAGAACGAGAGCAAGATTGAGGCCATTGAAACCAAAGGTGTTTCAATAAGGTTCAAGGACCTCGTCGATCATGGATTTAATCTCGTTCGATCGTCTGTTATCGGAACCTGGATCGGTTTGCTTCCGGGTATTGGTGCAAACATCGGTTCTGTGACTGCCTACACCGTTGCGAAAAGCTCCTCCAAAACACCTGAAAAATTCGGCACTGGTCACGATGAAGGAGTCGTCGCGGGCGAGGCCGCCAATAACGCAACGGTTGGTGGTGCGCTGATCCCATTGATTTCCATGGGGCTTCCCGGATCAGTCGTGGAAGCGGTACTGCTAGGGGCGTTGGTCATACACGGATTGCAACCGGGGCCACGACTATTTGATGAGCATCCAGTGATGGTATACACGATCATGGGCGCCATGCTTATGGCGAATATCGCCATGGTCATCATCATGCGGTTTTCCATGCGCGGCCTGGCCAAGATCTCCAAGATCCCGCGGACCTACATGCTGCCGGTGATTCTCATCTTTTGTGTCATCGGTTCCTTCGCGCTTTCTAATCGCCTCTTCGACGTATGGGTCATGCTTGGCTTTGGGGCGCTGGGATTTATTTTGGAGTCCAATAAAATTCCATTGGCACCGTTCGTTATCGGGTTCGTTCTCGGCCCTATCGCGGAAGAGAATCTTACCTCCGGTCTGATTTCCACGAATGGTTCCTGGTTGCCTCTCATCACGCGACCCATTCCGCTCATCTTTCTCCTGGTTGCGCTGACCATGTTGTTCCTGCCCATGATCCGGAGGCGACTCTCTAAAACTGCAACCCCAACAGCCTCGTGAAATTTCCCCGCCTTGTCATAACGGTTGTGCTATCGATCCTCATTTGTCTGCTGCTAGTGTGGCGGCTGTCGAATATTTCGGGAAGTGGGATGACCGAGTTCCCTAATCAACCGCTCCAGATCGTCGTGCCTTATGCAGCGGGCGGTGGAACCGATGTATTCGCGCGGACCTTACAAAAGTCGATCAACGCCCGAGAGAGCCTTCCTCAACCGGTTGTGATCATCAATCAACCCGGTGGAGTTGGGACTATTGGATCGCGCTTTGTTTTGGGGTCTCGGCCGGACGGCTATCGCTTACTTTGCATCAATGATGTGGTGATCACCACTGAATTATCTGGAACGGTCAACTATGGTCCGGAAGATTTCACTCCAGTTGCCCAGACTGGAAATCTCACGACCATGGTGGTGGTTCGAGAAGATGCACCCTTCAAGAATCTATCTGACTTTCTCGATGAAGCGGAAGCCAACCCTAAGAGTTTACGTATGGGAGCGGATGTTGGGTCTCCGGCCTTTTTTAACTCTAAAGTGATCGAAGGATCCCGTCCAGGCGCCGAATTAAATTACATCTCCAGTGGCGGTGGTCAGAAACGGTTTACCCAGCTACTCGGCGGACACCTGGATGCGGCGATATTTTCCTTGGGAGAGTACAACAGTTACCGTGCTTCGGACGGAACGCCTCCAGATCAGAACATCAAGGCGATTGCCGTACTCGATGGTGAGCGCAGTCGTTTTTATCCGGACATTCCTACTGCGACTGAGCAGGGGATCCCTATTTATTCGGGTAACGCCTACTACTGGTTGGCGCCTAAAGGTACGCCACAACCGGTGGTCGAAAAGCTGGCCGGTTACTTTGAGCGTACCTTGGAAGACCCCACGGTATTGGCCGAGCTCGAGCAGCAATCGATCGGAATTGCGTTTCGTAAGGGAGACGAGCTCGTTAAATTTCTAAGTGATAAAAAACAAGGCCTGGGAGGATTGGAATCTGAAGAGCCAGCCGACGTGCCCAATTTTCCAAAGTGGGTCATCGCCATTGTGGTGGTTCTGGGCATCTCGATCATTATTGGCAAGATTCGCAAACCGGACTCCAATGAGGCCGGGACTGGTGAAGGCAGGATCGCCTTGGTGGCCGGCATGATCATGATCTTTTACATCACTTGCTTGCAGTTCGGTCTGCCTTATGGATTGGTAACATCCCCGGCTCTCTTCCTTCTTGGTGGAACTCTGGCCGGCTGGCAACGGCCCAAACTTGTTTCGATTGTTCAGATGGCTCTGCTTTTTGGCCTAGGGTCAGAATACATTTTTACGACTCTGTTTTCTGTTCCATTGCCGTAGATCGATAAGAGGAATTTCTTCAGTAACTATCCGATACCCATCAGAATAGATTAGGCGTTGCTCTATTCGATTGGTTCCGAATGCTGGTGAGACTCACCTGAGTTTATCTTCTCCCCATGAACAACCGCCCCACCAACGTACGTTGGACCATCTTTGCTTTAGCTTCAATGACCTCGTTGATGTTGTACCTGCATCGTTACACCTGGGCGATTATCCGACCTGAACTGGAACGCGAGTATGGTTTTTCCAATACACAATTGGAGCATATATTTACCATGTTCAACTTTACCTATGCGTTCGGGAATCTTCCTGGTGGAATTGTGGCTGATCTTTTTGGGGCGCATGTGTTCTTGAGCTCTATCATCTTCGCCTGGTCGGCCTGTTTGATCGGGTTTGCCCTGGCAGGCTCCTTTTGGGCGTTTGGTGGATTGCGGCTCTTCTTCGGACTCGCTCAGGGGGGTGCCTATCCAAGTTTGACCAGCATCACCAAAAACTGGTTTCCCGTATCTTCCCGAACGTCGGTACAAGGATTTATCGCAGGGACGTCTGGACGTATGGGCGGAGCCTTGGCACCGATCCTCATGGCCACGGTTTTGATGGGATATTTTGGAATGAATTGGAGGACTGCGCTCATCGCCATGGCAGGTTTGGGTATTGTATTCGCAGCCCTGTTCTTCGTCATTGTCAGAAACCGACCCGAAGAAGATAAACGGGTCAATGAGTCCGAAGTAAAATTGATCCGGAAAGGTGAAGAGACGCAAAAAGCGGCCACGAGGGTGATGTCGTTCAAGAAGGCATTGAGTCGACGCAACTTTCAACTGCTTATTTTTCAGCAATACTGTAACGCAGGTGCAGATATTGTTTACACGTCCGTTCTGGGAAGCCTGTTTCTGTCTAAAGGCATTACGATAACGGAAATGGGAATCTATGCCAGTATGCCATTATTTGGAGGTGCTATTGGTGGTTTTGTAGGAGGTATTCTCAATGATGTGATGATCAAGACCACAGGCAGTCGGCGCTGGGGTCGAAGTATCATGGGGATCATGGGAAAAGGTACCGCGGCTCTTATTTTGTTTTTCGCCATAAAGCAAAGTAGTGTGGCTGGATTGGCTTGGGGATTGTTTTGTGTAAAGTTTTTCGCCGATTGGTCTCTGCCGACGATGATTGGTACATGTACGGATATTGGCGGAAAGCATCCTGCGACGGCTTTAGTATGGTTAATATGACCGGAAATATCGGCGCTCTTTCTACGCCCCTGGTGGTGGGTCCCCTGTTGGATCACTTTTCTACTATTGAATTGATTAATGGTGAAGCGACGCGGATCACCGACTACAATCCCATGTTTGCCCTAAACCATTTTTCCACGCTGGACCCCAGGCTAGTCATACGGCTAACCGAAGGGGGCGCACCGATGTAGTCTTCTATCATTTGTACCGCCGCTTCGGGTACGTCTACGGAGGTGTCTCGAAAGTTCGACATTTCTGGAGCGTGCGTTTCCACGTACTTAGTGATTTTGCCGACCATGTTAAAAAGTTCCCCGCTGTCATGCAGAGGTTGATAGTGCTTCAGCATGAGCTCGATGAAACCGGGCCAATGAATTAAATGTCTCCACAGTGTGGGGAGGGCAGTCGTCGGGAGATTAACGCCCAATGCTATGGTCCGCTCCAACAAAGACCAATTTTCGAGATCGATTTCCGCTTTCGAAAGCAAGGGTGGTAATTCTGGCCATTGAACCGTTGGTAATTTAACGGGGTCACCTTGTCTATAGCTTCCTTTACGAACGAGTGCGGTAAGCGCGATCAGATTCAGACTGTTTGAACGATTGTACGCGGCGAGAATTGAGCTGATCGGTCGAAGATCTGCCTCGTTAATACCAGCAGACATCAACTCATTAGTGGTGATCGCTTTTGGAATAGGGAGGTGTATGTCTGCTCTTAATTGTTTGAGCAACGCATCGGGTTGACCTGACAGGTAAATCGGCTTTGTCGCTGCCCAAGCTGCTTCAAGTCCACCCTCAATGGCATCTAGAGTTCGCCAGATAGACGTGACGAGAGGAATCTGCATGACTTCTCGGATCTCGGCAAAAATCTCCGCTGTCCTGCCAGTAGCTGCAGCTTCTGAAATGGCGTTTACGGGGTCGTGACCGTGTTCAGCAGACATGGCATCATTCAGACTCGAAGTTGCTCAGCCAGATTGAGGAAATCGGATGCATTCACATCTACGCTCTCATCAGTTTCGAGATCCGGTTTGTATTCACCGTCTCCGAATTCATCTGGGCGAGCTATAAAGGCTGTCGATAGACCGTTCTTCTTTGCATTTTGCAGATCCGTTAAGTGAGCCGCGGCAATCATCACTTCATAAGCTTTGAGTCCCAGGGTTTCAACGGCTCCCAGATACACACTCGCATCGGGTTTGTATGACCGATAGTTTTCTCCGCTCAGAACGATGTCCCAGGGTAGTCCGGCATGCTTTGCCAGATTCACCAGCAGTCCAATGTTACCGTTGGAAAGGCTGCCAATGATGAATTTCTGTTTAAGGCGTGTTAGGCCTTCAACCGAATCACGCCACGGGTCGAGTCGATGCCAGGCTTTGTTCAACTGGATGGTTTCCTCTTCGTTGAGATCATCCAATCCAAACTCGGGTTTAAGACTCTCGAGCCGCTCCAGGTGTAGTGCGTCTGCTGATACCCATTCTCGCTTTCCGTTCACCACGTCTTGAGTGCCGGTATAGTAGCCATCTCTCCAACGGTCTGCAAAGCGGCCCCAATCACCAGATATCCCTAGTCTGTTACCGACCTTAGAAACTTCGCGAATGATGGATCCACGCCAGTCCACTATGGTTCCGAAGACATCAAAGAGTATAGCTTTTACTTGATTCATGGTTGACTGACCACCCACCAGGGCGCGCCTTCTGTGTTGAGGGTCTGCGTGTGTTTGAGCTGTCCCTTCTCGTCGATGCGAAAAACCCGGAGTTTCCCGGATTGCTGCCCCGCCGCGATTAAAAAGTCTCCATCGGGTGTGATGTTGAACGAACGCGGAACTGGTTCCACGAATGTGTGCTGAATGAAACTCAGAGTACCATCTATTTCATCGATCGCATAACTGGCGATAGAGTTATGTCCTCGGTTGGCGATGTATACAAATTCGCCGGAGGGGTGGACTTCGATATCCGCCGTGGAGTTGTTGTCTGAAAATTCGGTGGGAAGGCTGGATAAGGTTTCGATGGTCGAGAAAGTGCCGTCTCTCGTATCCAGCGAGTAGGTGCTAATGCTACTGCCTTGCTCATTACTCCCATAAGCTATGCTGGAAGTAGGATGAAACCAGAGGTGTCGTGGCCCCGTGCTCGCTGCTCGTTGAAGAAATGGTGGATTGGTTGGTGTCAAATTACCGGTCCGGGTATTGATCTTGAATTGAAAGATTTTATTGGGCCGCGTGTGTGGGACAAAAAGATATTCGCCCTTGGGATCCGTTACCACTGCGTGGGCATTGGCATCGGTCTTGATCGTTTGGATTGGGTCTTGTGAAAGCGTACCGTCTTCATGGATACCGTATACATTGACCTGCCCGGCTTGGTAGTAAGAGCAGAATAAAAACTTTCCAGATTCGTGGACTCGGACGTAACCCGGATAGGATTCTGCACTTACTTCATTGAGCTGAGTTGCCTGCCCGTTTTCGTCCAGCGCGTAAGCAGTGATCTTGCCCAATTGCCGAATGGATACATAGAGGCGGTCACCAGCTTCGTTAAAACTAAAACATCCCGGAGGCCCGCTGGTAGGAATGTTGTTTTCGAGGCTCAGTGTTCCCGATTGTTCGTCGAGCGCGTAGACCTTCAGTTGGTTGGGATTCGATGTTGAAACGAAAACACGACTCGCATGAGCGGGAAGTGGAATAATGGAAAAAATTAACCACATCACGAGCGATAGCGAGAAGGCCTGACAATGGACACTACCGAGGTTTGCCGACAGTCTTAGAATGGACACGAATATAAAGAGAAGAGATCTAAGGTAATACATAATTAACGGTATTCGTGGTTAATTCCTGAACATTTTTCAGATGAAATTGCGGCATAGCAAGGATGCTATGGCCCTACCTGCCTATTCTCATTCCTCCCGGAACAGCGGACTGTGCGCCACGGCCGCAATCGTGTCGACGATACGATAATCGTTTTCAGCTGACTTCGCTAGAATCTTCTCGAGCTCCCAGTAGTTATTGGGTTCTTCGCCATTGGCGTAGGTGAGGAGCTTGGAAATGAAACAGCGGACAAAGCGATCGCGATTGGCCTCCGAGGACATCAAGGCACGGTATTCGATAATATCCTTATACTCGGTGCCATTGCGAAATTTCTCGGAGGAATCAACGGGGATGGGCTCGTTTTCCCAAGGTTTGGGAACGGGTGGCAGACCCAGAGATGCCAGGCGTTTGTCTTCTTCCGCAATTTTCTCGAGTTCTTTCTCAGAAGGGCGTTCCGCGATTTGCATGGTGTACGTGTCACGCCAGGCTCCCATAGGATCGAAGTTCTCAAACGCGTAACCGTAAGGATCAATGGCTCGGTGGCAGGATGCGCAGGTTTCATCAGCCGTGTGAGCGGCCAGAATCTCTTTGATGGTCTTTGCCTGCCGTACATCAGGCTCCTGAATGTTTACATCAGCCGGTGGGGGATTCGGATGAATACCCAACAAGTTTTCCATTACGTAGATGGCTCGGTGAATGGGGGAGGTGCCCAGACTGTCGGCGGTTAGCGTCAGGAAGGCACCCATGCCGAGCAGTCCGCCACGACGTCCATCCTTAAACGTGTATTTACGTAACTTGGAATCTTGAGGAACCCCTTGAACATCGTAGACCTTGGCTAAGTCGGCATTGATGAATGAATAGTTGGCCGACAGAAATTCTGGTATCGGAATATTCTTATCGATCGCATGTTCGAAAAAGGCCACGGCCTCATCCACCATATCCTGGCTGACGCGTTTGCGATCGTAGAGTGGGAAATGTTCCGGATCCGGAGCCATGAAGTTGATGCGATCCAGTTGTAGCCAGGCCTGTGAAAATTCCTTTAAGAATTCTTCGGCTTCGTTTTTACGGAACTGGCGTTTGACCTCGTTACGCACTTCTCGATAACTGTCGAGACCTCCTTTACGGGCAGAAGCGAGAGTCCGTTCATTGGGGATGGTGCTCTTAAGGAAGTAGCTGAATTTGGATGCAAATCGTTCGGCAGCTTCTCCGTCTTCCGAATTGACAAGGAGAAAAGAGGGAGAGACCAGGATGGCCACGATGCCTTCCTTGAAAGCACCAATGGTACCCAGGTTTTTGGCACTGGATTGGACCAGACCTATTATGGCATTGAGTTCACCCTCGCGTACCTCTCGGCGCCAGGCCCGTTCGGCAATGGGACGTAAAATGGTTTCCGCATTTTCAATCGTTGGGTTCTTCCCAAGGATTGCGATATGGCGTTTGGGCGGCCAGCTTTCATAGAGAGGGCCTTCGATTTCTGCGCCAAAAAGACGAGGGCGCGGTCCCTGCCAGTAGTCCATCCAGTGTACCCAATGGCTTGGAACGTCCTTTCTGGATTTTGCAACGGGCACTTCTTCGCTAACGACATAGTTATAGAGGTCCTTGTTTGTCTCTTTGAGGAAGTCGTGTGCGATTCGATATTGAAACTTGAAGTTACCATTGCCCCTCATGCGTAGGCCGTCCGTCTTATGGGAGAGCAATAACCTTGTACCTTCGGCGAGCCACTCATCGATTTCGTAGGTCCCTGCTGTCCCATCTCGCAGGTCGAATGTGTGATTCCTGTCCCCGAGTTCCACGCCAAGTTGAATGGGATCTCCGTGATACATACCGGTTTCTTCGGCATCGTAAATGCCTCGATCTATGCCTGCTGCCTGGATCTTGATGCGGTAGCGACCCGATTCTGGTATGGTCTTGAAATTTTCAAAGAAGGCGCGGAGCCTGATATCCAAAATCTCAATACTATCCTCAGTACGATTGTCGCGTTGGTAGCGGTTTCTTTGGGACGGGTTTGTGACCTTGAGATGCTCAACACCAACCGTGTATTTTTGAGTCTTAGGTTGAGGGCCTTCAAAAAGCGTGGCGTCCAGGATGCGACGAAGGGAGGTGATGTATTGCTCTAGATGATACTGGCTTAATCCTAATGCGTCGGGATTGGTGTCGAATCCATCTTCCAAGGTATCACCCAGAAGGTTGGCGACCGGTTGATGAGTCCCGACATCTTCGATGAGCAACACGTGGGCCACGCTGTTTGCCAGCTCCCGGTTGTTGAGACGGCGTGGCGAAGAGCGGTGTGGCGCAGAGTCTTGTTCGTGGTAATCTCTTATCTTTTGCCTCAGAAACAGTATCAAGCGCTCACGATCAGCTTCCGAGAGCTCGCTCTTTTCAGGGGGAGGCATCTCGTTGGTGGTTACGAAGTCCAAACTGTCCTCCCAGAGGAAAAAATTGTCGTAGTCCGGGCTCTTACCCAAATAGTTCAGACTGAGGTCACCTTTGAGATCCTCATCATTGTGACATTTGCCGCAATGGGTCTCCATGAGAGCCTCATTGGCTAGAGTCGTGGAGCTGGTGGCTATGGAAGCAACCAGCACAAATGGTAAAATAGACTTAGGCATTGGAGGGAAGGTCGAAAGCACCAGTGCTGGTGTTGAATTCGTCCTGTTCGATGCCGAAGCGTTGCTGCAGGGTGACGTAAAGATTACAGAGCGGCATGTTCTTACCAGCGCTGTTGCGTGTGTCGACATGGCCCTTGTGCTTGAATCCGCCTCCAGCGACCAGGATAGGAAGATTGCGATTCGAGTGAGTGCCTCCATAACCCATACCACTTCCAAAGAGAATGACGGTATGATCGAGCATCGTTCCATCCGCATTGGGCTCTTTGATCTCATCCAGTCTTTTCATTAGACGGCTGAGCTGAGAAACTTGGAACGATTCGATGGCGACCAGTTCGTCGATCACTTCCTGCTTCTTCCCATTGTGAGTACAAGCGTGGTAACCACGTGTTACGCCATCGACGTCGGTGTAACTCAACTCATTCGGAAATGCCACGGTGGCTACCCGGGTCAGGTCCGTTTGGAACGCATAGCCGATCATGTCGAAGATGGCGCTGTAGCGATTTTTCACCGTGACCTCGTAACTGTTAAAATGCTCGGAAATATCGTACTCGGGTTTGTCCTTATCAATCCAATTGGCTCGATCTGAGAATGCTCCTTCCAATTCGCGCACGGACGTTTCGTATTGGTCGAGTCGTTCCTTGTCAGTATTGGATCCGTTGCGCTTCAGGGTCGATAATTGATCACCCACCGCATCTAGAATACTTCCGTTGCGTTCAATGAGTTCCCGTCGTGTTTTGCGTTCCTTCGTTGTGAGATTGAGGAAGAGGTGATCGAAGAGTTTTTGTGGATCCGTGTAAGGTTTGACCTCTACGCCATTGGAATTCCAGCTCATACGAATGCCACGTTCGAGGGCGGCGTTGATATAGGGGAAGCGGACTTGGGAACTGGTTCTACGGGCAATCAATTGATCGATCGAAATGTTCTTTTCCGGATAGGCTCCGGCGGTCTCAGGAAGAATCCCATTCAAGAATGCAATCTCCCGTCCATGCCCACTGACCATGCCATGGTCGGTGTGGGAAAGGATGGTCAATCGATCTCGGATCCATTCCAAAGACTTCAAGGTCTTGGACATGGTATAGTCCTGTCCAAATTCGCGAGGAAAGAAATTTTCTGGATGTGCACCCAGCGGATTTCCAACTACCAGGAAGCGGGTAGGGGCTTGAGCAGCTGCGCTGCTACCGAAAGAAAAGGAATCGAGCATCGGTAGCGCAAGGGCGCCACCCATACCTTTCAAAAACGTGCGTCGATTGATGTTCATATAGGGTAATTGCTTAGTGGAGACAAACGTCGCTGAGCGGCGTCTTTCGTTAGGGTTACTCCGTATGGTAGAGCAATAGTTACATTTTTTGACACTGGTGTGTCAAATGGGCTATTACTTGATCCGGACCGCTCGGCGATCGTTCTCTACCTTCCTTTTTATTGTATGGCCAGCGGTGGTAGGGACGCATCGCCGAGGCGTCCGTCCAATGGATCTGAGCATTCCACGGTCTATGGACCGTGACTACAGTTGGGACGTTTTCTTTCTGACTCCAAGTAGCGACGGTGGTGACACCGTCGAATTTTATATAAACCGCCTACTCAATCTCTATACTGAACAACCGTTGTCCTGCCGTAATAAACAGTGTGTTCCCATCTTCGCCCCCGAAGGTGCAGTTGGTAATGTTATCCTGTGGGATCGGTATAAAGCGCTGCAGTCCTTTTCCGTTCGGATCGATTACATAAATACCGGCCTTGTATTTACGTGGTTCGGGAACGGGTGCATGGTTGAAGTTCCAACCGGCTGTCACATAGAGGTTTCCATCCTTACCGACTGCCATGCCATCAGGACCACGGTCAATTCCAAGACTGCTTCGCCAATCAAAGAGCTGCTTCTGGGTAGAGGTATCCAGATCCCCATTCTTTTTTAAAGCAAACCGCCACAGCTTACGATTCCCTTTGGGCATGCCTCCGGCGTTGTCTGCAACGAAGAGAAACTTTTCATCGGATGAAATCGCAATCCCGTTGGGACGATCAATTTCGTGCGTCAGAATTTGTGTGACCGATCCATCCGGATCGATTCGGTAAACCCCTTCAATGGATTTCCCATCCTTGTCAAAGATCTCCTTGCCGGCCTGCGGGCCGTAACGGGGGTCGGTAAAAAAGATACGTCCCTTCGAGTCGATGGCTAGGTCGTTGGGCGCGTTATAGCGATTTCCTTGATAGTTGTCGGTCAGGTAAACAATGGTTCCATCAGCTTCGGTTCGCGTAATGCCTCGAACGCTGTCTGCAATGCCACCCTGACAGGCAATGAGTCTATTCTCATTGTCGAAGGCCAGTCCGTTGGCATGCATCGATGGACTGCGATAGACTTGCACCGCCCCCGAAGCATCGCGACGCATGATGCGGTTATTCAATACATCGGTGAAGAACACACTTTTTGAGGGCGCATGCCACGCGGGCCCTTCGGTGAATGCAACATTCCCTTCCACCTTCAATCCGGAATTGTCTCCTGCTGCCATGACCGTTTCTTCGGTGGCAGCCTGGTTTGTAAAGGGGAAAGAAATCAGCGCGAATAGAGCAGCGAATCGAGAAAACATGGATTAGGACTAAGGGATCGCTGAGTGGACGGTCAAGCTCCGCAAGATTCATCTCCAACACTGAATTGAAACGCTCTCCGTCGAAATGTGTATAGATTCCGATTTCTATTGCTGGTAAGGTTATGAGTACCGCAATATTCACCAATCGTTTCCTTAAGACTCATACCATGAGGATATTCTTCCTCTATTTCTTATGCGCTTCTAGCGCGTTTGCTTCTAGTAAGCCCAATATCCTATTTATCGCTGCTGATGACTTACGACCGGAACTAGGTTGTTATGGATCGGACATAGCGATAACACCGAATCTGGATGCCCTGGCTGCAGAGGGGCTTCTGTTCAATCGCGCCTATTGCCAGGAAGCGATTTGTAGTCCTTCGCGAGCCAGTCTCATGACAGGTGCACGGCCTGATACGATTGGTGTGATTGAAAACTACACCTATTTCCGGGATGCCAATCCCGATATCCTGACGCTTCCCCAGCACCTGATCGCTAACGGTTACGAAACCACTTACGCTGGTAAAATTTATCATGGAAGATTCAACGATCCGGACCTCTCTTGGAGTCGCGAAGCTGTTAAGAATCTGCCAGGCATCAAACGTCCGGTATCTTACGCAAAGAAGGAGAATGTAGAGATTGCGGCTAAGAACCGGGCAGATGCAGCCGCCAATTACGATGAGAAGGCGCGCCAGGGCCTGGGCAACGGACCGGCCTATGAAGCGGGTGACGTACCTGATCATGCCTATACCGATGGTTACGATACGCTGCGGGCGATCGCGACCATGAAGGAAATGGTTAAAAATGATAAACCTTTCTTCCTCGGGCTGGGTTTCAAAAAGCCGCACCTGAACTGGATCGCTCCCCAAAAGTATTGGGACTACTATGATGCCGAGGACATCGAATTAGCTGAGCATCAGGAAGCGCCGAAGAATGGAGCGGCCATGGGCTTACATGCCTCGTTTGAACTCCGTGTGCGTCATGGCATACCCAAGGATGGTCCCATTGGTCCGGAGCTCTCACGCACCCTTCGACATGCCTACCTCGCTTGCACCAGCTATATCGATGCGCAGGTAGGGCTCATGATAGATGCACTGGAAGAAGCAGGTGTTCGAGATAATACCATTATCATCTTTTGGGGAGATCATGGGTGGCACCTGGGAGATATGGGCGTGTGGGGGAAGGCCACCAATTACGAAATCGGTACTCGTGTGCCCCTCATGATTTCGACACCAGACATGTCTGATGAAAACAGAGGCAAAAAGACCGATGCCCTGGTTGAGCTCATTGATATGTATCCGACCTTGTGCGAGCTCACAGGGGTTGACCTTCCAAGTCATTTGGAAGGTACCAGTTTTGTCCCATTGATTGAAAAACCGGATCGTGCTTGGAAGAAAGCAGCCTTCAGCCAGTTTCCAAATCCTGCCCTACGCGAGTGGGCTGCCAATCCACTTTCCCAGGGAACGCGAGAAACCTTCTTTGGACCACTCATTGAAAAAGTGGAAGCGAGGATCATTCAGCAACAGGGTGACAAATGGGATCGCGAGTTGTTTGAGAATGATTTGATGGGTTATGCGATGCGAACGAATCGGTACCGCTTTGTAATCTGGAAGGACTACCTGGATCCAAGTGCGGAACCACTCTTTATGGAACTGTACGACCATAAGAATGATCCTTCTGAGACGAAGAACATCGCAGACAGACGACCGAAGGTGGTGGAAACGTTGTTAAAACAATTCAATGCAGGTTGGAAGGCGGCAGTGCCGAAGCGCTAAATTATTTGTAGGAGCAATTGTTGTTCGCTTCGCTGTCGCCTGACGGCTCGGTAAAATCGCGACTCGAAAACTACAAGCATTCCAGGTCGCGAACAAGTTTGCTCCTACAGAAAGATATAATGTGCAGAGTTTCCTGCCGGCGAGTGCTTGCTACGCGATATGTGCCCCTTTGGTTTCCACATAGACCGAATAGAGCGAGGTGCTTCCGGTCATAAACAGGCGGTTGCGCTTGGTGCCTCCGAAGCAGACGTTGCTGCAGATTTCTGGTAGAATGATTTGTCCTATGCGATCTCCATCGGGTGCGAAAATGTGGACTCCATCATAGCCGTCACCGACCCAGCCGGCACTCGACCAGATGTTACCGTCCTCATCGGCGCGGATACCGTCTGCGATGCCGGATACCGTTTCGCCATTTAATTCCATTTCCATAGAAGCAAAGGTGCGCCCATTTGATAGGCTTTTGGAATCAACCACATCCCAGACTTTGATTTCTCCCTTCGCGTCTTCGTAATGACTGACACCTGAATCAGCTACGTAGAGCTTCTTGTAATCCGGGGAGAAGCAGAGGCCGTTGGGTTTAAATATCTCATCCGTAACCTGGGTCAATTCCCCCGACTTTCCATCGATACGATAGACCGCTTCCTTTTGCATAGGTTGTATCGATCCGGTGTTCATGCGGGTGCCTTCATAGTTCATGAGACCGCCATAGCCTGGATCCGTGAACCAGATGTCGCCGTTTGGATGCACCACGGCATCGTTGGGAGCATTGAGCGATTTCCCTTTATAGCTTTCTGCCAGGGTGGTGACGCTGCCATCGTACTCGTAGCGAACCACTCGTCGGGTGCCATGCTGGCATGAAATCTGGCGGCCCTGGTAATCGAAGGTATTCCCGTTACTGTTTTCACTCGGGTGTCTGAAGTTGCTGACTTCTCCATTTTCCTCCAGCCAACGCAGTTGGATATTGTTTGGGATATCACTCCAGACGAGGTAGCGACCGACGCCGTTCCAAGCCGGGCCTTCTGCCCAGAGCATGTCTTCACTGTGATAAAGGCGCTGGATATGAGTCGTGCCTAGCTTGTATTTGCCGAAGCGAGGATCGATTGCGACTACGTGTGGATCCGGGTAACGTACGGGAGGTGCCTCGGCATTGTAGCTTCGAGCAAATGCTGTTGAGGCTAGCCCTGCGGAAAGAAATCCGAGAAATGAGCGGCGGTTCAATTTTGTGGGCAGGGATGCTTTGTTTGCTGCCAGTGGAAATGACGAATTTGATGATTTGCTCATAGGAAAAGTGTCTTATCCTTGAATGGGGTAGTCAATGTTCAGTCTTTTCTAATGGGTAGGCTATTCAATATTCATGGTCTAAAGACTGGCCGGACCTTTGTCATTTGATAGTGTGTTTCTTATTCCCTGGTTGATATTCCAAATGCGGAATGATTGAGTTACCTTACTGAACCTCTAAGCAATTCTATGATCCGATCTCTAATAACTCTGCTCCTTGTTCTCTCTTTCTTTGGCTGTTCTCAAAAAAAAGAGTGGTATAAGGGGAATACACATACGCATACGGTTCTCTGCGGACATGCCGATTCGACGCCTGAGGCAGTTACCAAGTGGTACCACGATCGCGGGTACAACTTTCTTGTGCTTTCCGAGCACAATATCTTTATCGATCCGGCGGATGTGAAAATGCCGGATAACAAGCGGGATGACTTTATACTCATTCCTGGCGAGGAAGTAACTGGAGGAGGCCACGCACACACAACCGCTCTCAATACGGTCGGACTTGTTGATCCTGCACTGGAGCAACGTGAGGGGGCTTCTAAAACGGAGGTTATTCAAGATCATGTGGATGGAACCATTGAACAGCATGGTCATGCTATTTTGAATCACCCGAACTTTCGCTATATGAATACGACCGAGGACATTCGTCCGGTCCAGGGCCTTCATATGTTTGAGCTCTTTAATGGACATCCCCAGGTAAACAATTTTGGCAATGATGAGCACATCTCAATTGAGGTGATGTGGGATCAATTATTGTCCGACGGAATGTTGATTTACGGTGTGTCCTCAGATGACGCGCACAACTTCCTGAAGCTAGGCCCTGATGTTTCGAATCCCGGTCGCGGTTGGGTGATGGTTCGGTCAGGTTCGCTGACTCCCGACGCGATTGCGGAGGCCATGTATCACGGAGACTTTTATGCGACGAGTGGAGTGATGCTGAGCCAATTGGATTCCGGCCAAGGAGGGATTTCTGTAACTGTGGATGAAGAGGCGACCAACCGTGAACTCGAAAGTACTTTTGTAAGTGGTCACAAAGTAGACGAAGGAGAAGCGGGTTACGTAATCGAGTTTATCGGTGACGGGGGCGAGGTTTTGAAAGAGGTCAAGGGTGTTAGCGCTTCTTCTGAGGTTTCGTCCGCTAGTTCTTATACCCGTGCTAAGATAACCTTTACTCGGAAATCCACCGACGGTTTTGAAAACTTTTATTGTTGGACCCAGCCCGTCTTCACCGATGGCAGGCAACATTACGACCATGATTAGATTACTTGTATTGCTTCTCTGTCTCGCGAGTTCCTTGGTAGCAGCGGACAAGCCCAACATCATTATCGTCATGGCGGACGACCAGGGGTGGGGTGATATGGGCTACTACGACCATCCCTATGTAAAGACGCCGAACTTCGACGATATGTCGAGGAACTCACTCAGGTTTGATCGATTTTATGCGTCGGCCCCTGTTTGTTCGCCGACCCGTGCAGCTGTTCTGACAGGACGAAATCCCAATCGTGTAAATGTCCTCAATCATGGCCGTTCGATGCGACCTCAGGAAACGACGATTGCCGAGGCGTTGAAAACAGTGGGGTATGCCACGGGTCACTTTGGCAAATGGCATGTGGGGTCTTGCCAACCTACCAGTCCGGTCAATCCCACTAACAGTGGTTTCGATACCTGGCTATCCACGCCCAACTTCTATGATCTCGATCCGGTAATGAGTCGTAATGGTATTGCTGAGCAGCTGAAAGGGGAGAGCTCGATGATTGCGATAGAAGCAGCCTTGGACTTTATCCGTCAGCATGCTTCTGACGGCACCCCCTTTTTCAGTATTGTCTGGTTTGGTTCGCCGCACAGTCCCTTTGATGCGCTGGAAGGCGACAAACAGTTATACAACGGTGAACACATGGCTGAATACTATCGCGAAATAACAGCGATGGATCGAGCGTTTGGGAAATTGCGGAATGAACTTAAAACTCTGGGTATCGCTGAAAATACGTTGCTTTGGTACACAAGCGATAACGGAGGACTGAATGAAGAAACGTCCGGAGGCCGGATGAAAAAGGGTTCGATTTATGAAGGGGGCCTTCGAGTTCCTGCCATGATCGAATGGCCAGCACGATTACCCAAAAGTAGAATCACCGATGTGGTTAGCTTTAGCTCTGATATTTATCCAACCCTGGTTGAGCTGACAGGAGCCCAGGTTGATAATCAGTATCCACTCGATGGAATCAGTCTCGTTGACTTGATCTATGGGAAAATGAAAAAGCGAGAGTCCGGTATTGGTTTCTGGCGATACCCATACCCGGGGCGACTCACCTACGCCGATCGGATGATGATCGCTCTTATGAAAGCACAAGAAGCTGGCCATGAGTTCGATCCTGAGGGTCGACTCGACTTGGATGCAGCTGAGATTAAAGAAGTTTTTCCAGAAGACCAATTCCCGGGCCATGCTGCCTGGTTAGAGTTTCCTTGGAAACTACACCGGATCGTTAATGGGGATAGCCAGCACTTTGAACTCTATAACTTAGAATCTGATCCGGAGGAAACGACTAACGTGTCACTGGACAACAGCGACCGTGTTAGGCGTATGGAGGATTCCTTGAAAGCCTGGCAGACTTCAGTGATGCAGAGTCTGAACGGGAAGGATTATTAGAATACAGTCCTATCCCTCTTGTTTCTGCTTCTGAGCCGCCCGCTTTCGGGCAACCGCTCGTTTAGCCAACTCGTCGACAATGACACCGCCAAGGATCACCGCACCAATGACGGCAAACTCGGCCCGTTGAAAACCGAGGAAGGCCATGTTCATCATGTTCCGCAGGACGCGGAGTAGGGCAGTGCCGATGATGACACCGATGATGGTTCCCGATCCTCCTCGAAGGCTGCAACCACCAAGCACGGCTGCTGCGATGGCGTAGAGTTCGTAGAAGTTTCCGAAGTCAACGGGCTGAGCCAGATTGAGATCCAATACAAAAAGGAGTCCTGCCAGACCGGCCAAGCCAGAGCAAATAACATAGGCCAGCGTGATCATACGGTCGGTATTGATACCGCTGAACTTGGCTGCTTCCTCGTTGTTGCCTAAGGCTAGGAGGTAGCGGCCATAAATGGTGCGATTTAAGAAGATGCCTACGGCGATCGCGATGACGATAAGGATGACAGCCGGGAAGGGGATTCCGAATCCAGGAAAGAGTGGAATCTCACCGGTAGCTATCCAGCGCAGACCTTTCAGATCATTTCCGAATCCAGCGGTTTGGTCGCCGGTGAACCCTCGTGTGACACCTCGATAAATGAGCAGTCCGCAGAGCGTAACGATAAAGGGTTGGAGTCTGAGCTTGGTGATGAGAAGACCGTGACTAAGTCCAATCAGCATGGAAATGACAATTGCCAAGATGAGGACAATCCAGGGTGACCAACCTTGATCCGTAATGAGCCATGGTACTCCGACGCCTACCAGGCAGACAACTGAGCCGAGCGATAGGTCGATTCCACCTGTGATGATGACTAGAGCGACTCCTATTCCCAAGATGCCGAACAACGAGGTTCGACGAATTAGATTCTCTTGATTGTAGGCACCAACAAAGTTCGGGTTGATAATTGCGGTGATGATATAGACCACCATGAGTAGCACAAAAATGCCGAGGACACGTTTCATCCCTTCGCTTTGGGATCCGATCAACTTTGAGAAGAAGGTCTTCATAGTTTTAAAGTGATTGTTTTGTTAGGCAGCTTCTGTGTTACCGGTTGCGAGTTGCATGATGGCTTCCTCGCTGAGTTGTTCGCGGGTGAGTTCACCTGTCATTTGTCCTTCGTGCATGACGAGTGTGCGGTCGGACATTCCCATGATTTCCTCCAGTTCGCTTGATACAAATAGTATGGCGACTCCGCTTTTCGCGAGGTCTTCCATGAGTCCGTAGATTTCCTGTTTCGCTCCTACGTCGATACCGCGAGTGGGTTCATCGAGTAGTAGGACCCGTGGTTCCATTGCGAGCCACTTTCCAATGACAACCTTTTGTTGGTTACCGCCAGATAGGTATCGAACGACTTGTTTTTCACTGGGGGTCTTTACTCGCATTTGCTGAATCATGAGTTGGGTGATTTCTCCCTCACGTGCGTCGTTCATGAAAATGCCATTGGGGCTTTCGCGTTTGAGACTCGCTAATCCCATGTTTGCACGGACTGACATTTCAAGAATAAGACCCTGCAGCTTCCGATCTTCCGGGACGAGGGACATTCCGGCATTGATGGCTTCCTCTGGAGATTGAGCATCGATGCTTTTGCCAGAAATCAGAACCTCTCCTCCTACATTCGGTGTCACTCCAAATAGGGTAGCCAACAATTCAGTTCTGCCGGCTCCGACCAATCCAGCCATCCCAACAATCTCTCCGGCTCTTAATGAAAAATTCAATTCATGGGTTGGGTGAACCGGAGAGCGAAGATTCTTAACCTCTAAGGCCACCTCGCCAGGTTTGTGAATGGTTCTTGAGTAAAATTGTGAGATGTCGCGTCCGACCATAAGTTTGACCATGGAATCGTGATTGATGTCCTCCCGCGGAAGGTCACCCGCATTTTCCCCATCTCGTAGTACGCTCACGCGGTCCGCTAACTCTTTTGCTTCACCTAAGCGATGGGAAATATAGATAACGCTTACCCCGCGTTTCCTCAGGTCCTTAATCACATCGAACAGCGTCTCTGTTTCCTTTTGAGACAAGCTGGAGGTGGGTTCGTCCATGATGAGGACACGAGCATCCACCGATAGTGCTTTGGCAATCTCAACGAGCTGCTGACGGCCAATGGTTAAATCGCCTACGATGATATTAGGATCCACATTCAGACCCACCATCTCCAGATAGCATTTTGACCTTTCGTAGATAGTGGCTTCATCGATCAATCCTCGTTTCTTAGGTTCGCGGCCTAAGAAAATGTTGGCGCCCACACTGAGGTTGGTTGCCATATTAAGTTCCTGGTGGATCAAAGCGATTCCGTGTTCGAGTGCATCTTGAACACCTTTAATCTCAACGGACTCACTGTCTAAGAGAATTTGCCCTTCATCCGCTGGCTGAACGCCCGCCAGGATTTTCATTAAGGTGCTTTTTCCCGCACCGTTTTCACCCAGAAGGGCGAGGACTTCGCCACCCTTTAATTGCAGGTTTACATTATTCAGTGCTCGAACGCCTGGAAAACTTTTTCCAATGCCGCGTACTTCGAGAAGCTGTTTTGAAGTATCAGAGCTCACTTACTTGCCAAGCTTGACCTTCAGGTCGGCCCAGAATTCCTCAACGTTGTGTTTCTTAATTTGCCTGGCGTCGATGTTGATAAAATTGTCTGGTCCGGCTCCTGTGTCGCGACCTTCGTGAAGGGCCTTGAGCACCTCAATCGATTTGTAGCCATACATGTAAGGGTTCTGGACTACCGTTCCGTGCACGTCGCCGTCAATGATGCCCTGCAAGGTGAGTTCGGCTTCATCAAAACCGATAACCTGAACGTCTTTGAGGCGACCCGCCTGTTCCAGGGCTTCAATAATGAGCGGTGGGTTGTAGGCAAAGAGTCCTACCATGGCACCGACGTCTGGATTGCGGGCCAGTGTGTCCTCGGCGTTTGCTTTAGCTTTCGCTCGGTCAAACTGATCGGTCAGGGTCCCAAGAATGGTATAGCCGTTTGCGGTGATTGGACTGCCTGGTGGGTCGAAGCGAGAAGGGTCGTGTGAGCGTCCGAGAACCTCGTCAATGACTCCCTGGCGTCTGCGACGCGCATTATCCTGCTCCATTCTGCCAATTAGAATCATGACTGATCCGCCATCCGGAAGGGCCTCTACCACGAGCTTTCCGCATTCCCGTCCGGCATCGTAGTTGTCCATGCCGATATAAACCTGTCGGTCCGATTCAGGTGCATCTGAATCTTGAGTGATCAAAATGGTTTGGGCGGCCACTTGATTTAGAAAATCGGTCTGGTTTGCTGAGTCGATCGGTGAGACTGCGATTCCGGTAGTTCCGCGGGTCATCAGATCCTCCAACATGCTTTTCTGTTCCACTGCTCCAGCGGCAGGCATTAAGACATCGGCATGCACCCCCAGGTCAGCAGATGCGGCTTTCACTCCGCTTTCGGCAATCGTCCAAAATGGATCTACTCCATTAGACACGAAGGCAAAACTGACTTTGTCGCTGCTGGAGGAACCACCGCCACAACCAGCGATCAGGAGTAATGAGGTGAGAAGAAAGGTATTTTTTATCATAAAGAATGGAGTAATGATTGATTAGAGCCATACAATGTGAGGAGGCGCTCCGAATCAAGAAGGGAGTTTAACCTACCCACTGGCCATTAACATTACCGTCTAGGGAGTTAACGATAAAGGGGGTCCACCGACTTTCCGTTCGTAGTAAGCACATGCACCTGATGCCCTTTTACCGTGGGATGAAAGAATTCCCAAACCACTTCCTTCTCTTCATTAACTTCGAAGAGTTTTACCCTTTGCGGATTTCTTTGACCGTAGCTGGAGATGAGCGTGTTTCCATTGGGGAGTCGTTGGCCTCCACAGGGATCTGCAAATCGGCCTTCTGCGTCGTTATTGTCGCAGACCCAAACCACGGATCCATCCGGAGCAAATTCCGCTGTTTTGTTTCCATGGGTAAGATTGACGACGGTATTCCCGTTGGGCAGGCGAATGGCGGTAAAAGGCCAGTTTTCAGCTTCGAGGCCACCCAGCTCGGGCAGATCCGTGTGAATCACATTTACCACTTCCCCTGTTGGGGTGTATTCTTTGACTTTGAAAGCGAGCAGGTGAGGCACAAGGTAGTTTCCATTTTCGAGCTTCCGGGCCATGCGGGTTTGCATGTGATTGTTCTCGGTCTCAGGTTGCAGAGGCACATCGATCACGATTTCACCTTTTGGGTCTGCCTCAAGGAGTCGTGGTAGGATTCCTCGCTCGATGACCAGCGTATTGCCGTTGGGAAGACGATTGACCGTCCCCAGTTCCTTGTTTTGCGGATCGAGCGCATACGACCATACAACTTCCTGGGTGCCTTTACGAAATTCTTTGGCTATGTTATTAATTGAGAGTAAAATATTCCCGTTTTCTAAGACCATGCCATCACGAGCGTTACCAGGAGTCGACCAGACGACTTCGCTATCTTCGTTAAAGATCGCGGTCACCCTCCCGCACACGAGAAAGGAGTGACGAATACCAGAGTCGCTCACTTGAATGCCATTGGGGATTTGGTTCTCATCGATCTTCTTGAGATTGTCCTTGGCTTCCGGATCAAAGGTCGTGGAGTTTTGCTTTGCCAATTCGGTGATCCTGCGGACCGCATCCAGGTTAACATTGCCCGTTATTTGGACATCCGGGTAACGTTCCTCAAATCTTTTCAAGCCCATAGATGAGATGGGGGAATGCCCGGTAAACAATTTACCTTGAGCGGGAACTTGTAGACTGGTGAGCCCTGTATCTGTGATTCGGGTACCCGATAAATTTAAGGATTGGAGTGACTCCATCTGGTTGATGCGGTCGACAACGGAATCGCTTGCATCACTCATTCGGATGTCGAGCTGCACGAGTTTTGGAAGTTCGTCGATCGCTTTTAATATCGAGTCAACTTCAGAATGGCCTGGTAGGCGTAAAACGGCAATCAATGGGGCGAGAGCATTGAGCGCCTGGATGCATTCTGGTTCTCTCGGATTCTTTAGTTGCTGAAGATCTGCTACCAGGGTGCTGTCTTTCTTTCCTTGTTTGTGAATGATCGCCCCTTTGCTACGGAGAATATTCACCGCAGCGAGTTGTGCCTCTTCGAGCATTTGATCGATGGGAAGGGCAGCCTGCTCAGCCATTTTACTGGGAGCTCCTTCATAGATCCAGTGGACGATTTTAAGAACCTCTTCCGCTGTGGGTGTTTCTTCATCCTCCGGGGGCATCGCATACTCATCCTCTTTGGGAAGAAGCAGGTACTCCACCAAGGGGCTTTGCATGGGATAGAATTTGGCAATCGGTTTCTCGTCGCTGCTTCCTGGAGTTAGTAGGTGTTCATAGGTGTCTAGCCGGTAGCCGCTCTTCTGCTTATCCGGGCCGTGGCATTGGACGCAGTATTTCTCTAATAGGGGAGCGATGTCGTCGTCGTAATCATAGGCAGCGGAAAGGCTTGAGACTGAAAAGATGAGAGTAAAAGCAGTAAGAAATCGGCTCGTAAGGAATGTCGGCTTCGCCTTGGAACGGCGATCAATCCCTACCTTTTTAGTCAGCTGTAGGAGGGGCTTTACGCCCCGATTGTTTTGAGGCTTTATCGCGGAACCGAGGCATAAAGCCTCTCCTACAGTTTTCAAATTGATCAAATTCATTACGCCAAAATCTCGGGGATGATTTCACCATGAACATCGGTCAGGCGAATGTCGCGACCGCTGTAGCGGTAAGTAAGGTTGTGAAAATCTATTCCTAAAAGATGGAGCATGTTGGCGTGCATGTCATGCACCGTCATTTTATTGGCAACTACACGATATCCATATTCATCGGTCGCACCGTAAATGGTGCCTCCCTTGATACCGCCTCCGGCCATCCACATGGAGAAGCCTTGTGGGTTGTGGTCGCGGCCGTTGGTTCCTTGGGCAAATGGGGTTCGGCCAAATTCTCCGCTAAACACCAAGAGAGTGCTGTCGAGCAGGCCGCGAGATTTGAGGTCTTTGATCAGGCCAGCAATCGGTTGGTCCACAGCCATAGCATTTTTCTGGTGACCATCGATGAGCTTACTGTGCTGGTCCCAACGGTCTCCGTTGCCAGGATTGATGGTCAGTTCCACGAAGCGGACGCCTCTTTCTACGAGTCGTCTGGCCATGAGACATTGACCGGCATAAGCACGCGTATTTTCGTAGGGCGCATCTAAGCCATAAAGTTTTTTAGTGGCCTCGCTCTCATTGTCGATGTTTGCCACGTCGGGCACTTCCATCTGCATTTTAAATGCGAGCTCATAGTTTTGAATGGCCGACTCAATGGCCTCGGCATGAGCCATGCGGGCATTCAAATCTCCATCAATGTCATGAAGGAAATCGAGTTTCTTTTTCTGAACCTCAGCTGAACTTTCCTTGAAAGTAGTATTGTTGAGGACAGGATGATCAGGGAGGAAGATGGAGCCGGAATGATTGGCGGGAAGAAATCCGCTACCGAAGGCTTGCATGCCTCCAGCTGGAACTTGGCCGCCGTGAATGACTACATAGCTCGGTAAGTCCTGACTGAGTGTTCCCAAACCATAAGAGACCCAGGCGCCCATACTTGGTCGACCGGAGAGCACATGGCCGCAATGAAGCGCGTAATTGGCATTCGGGTGGTTGGGCGAAAATGCCGTCATTGAACGCATGATGCACAGATCGTCAGCACAGGAACCAATGTGAGGAAATAGATCACTGATGGGTATGCCGCTCTCGCCATAGTGATGAAAATCCCAGGGGCTTTTCAGGATGTTGCCATTGTTGTTAAATACCGTGGCATCGACTTTAAACTTGGGCGCTTGACCATTTTCTTTAGCCAACTGGGGTTTTGGATCAAAGCTATCGACTTGAGAGACTCCGCCATCCATGTAGAGGAAAATGACACTCCGCGCTTTGGGTGCAAAATCCGGTGTCTTTGGATAGAGTGGTGAACTCGTGTTTCCCAACAGGTCTTTTTGCATGACCCCGGAAAGGGCCATGGTGCCAAAGCCCATGGCGCTCTTCTTTAAAAAATCTCTGCGGGTAAACATCAGAACAAATAGATAAAGTCTTTTCGGTTGAACATCAAGTGACAGAGGTCTGTCCAAACGCGTAGATCGTTCGGGTCCGTTTTGTAATCTCCAGCTATGGATTGAAGCACCTGGTTTGCCCAAGTAATCTCCTTTTCTGTGGCTGGTCGACTGAAGGCGGTGATATGGAGTTGTTGGATGCGGTCGTCGATTGAAAGATCGGAAGTGGTAATCCGTTTGGCCCAGGCTTCCGCTTGCTCATGCACAAAGGGGGCATTCATCAGGGCCAGTGATTGAGCGGGGACGTTGGTAACTTGTCGGGCACCTGTCGATTCGGTCGCGTTGGGCATATCGAACGCACGGAGAAAAGTCGGTAAAAAGCTGCGTCGCAACTCCAGGTAGACAGAACGACGACCGTCACCGTCCAGTGGACCGGGATTTGGTTTTGCTCTGCTGTCAGGCAAGTCGGCTACATAGGCCTCAGCGCTGGGACCAAACATCTGGGTGTTCAGTTCACCACTAGAGGCAAGGATGTGGTCACGGATGGCTTCAGCCTCCAGTCGCCTGACTGACATGTGTTGCAATAACTGATTGGCAGGATCCTCCGAGAGGGATGCTTGGCTGGGGGAGGAAGACATTTGATAAGTGCTGGATAGGACCAGCTCACGAATGATTGATTTTACGGACCAATCATTTTTAACCAGTTCCTGAGCCAGGTAATCGAGTAGTTCTGGGTGGGTGGGTGCGCGACCCATTTGACCAAAGTCATTCACGGTAAAGACGAGTCCCGCTCCAAAGATGTGTTTCCAGAGACGATTGACGAGTACCCGGCTTGTGAGCGGGTTGTCGGGATCCACAACATGTTGCGCCCATTCCAAGCGTCCGCTTCCTTTGGTTTTTAGAATGGGGCCATCTAGACCGTCGAGCCAACGACGTGGATTCGGTTCCTTGCTGGCGTTGGTGTGGAGGCCGCGAATGTAAACGGGCTCATCTTTTGGATCACCATCGGTTAAACTCCGGACGAATCGCGGGGCCGGTATCTGGTGGGCAAGCGATCGATAGGTGGTGAGAGCTCGGTCGAGCTTTTCATGTTTTGAGGAATCAGCCGATATGAGGCCCGCTCCAAAAAATGCGCTTAGCAGTTCCGCTTCTGTTGCATTTAATCGATTGCGTCGACCTTTTTCCCAAAGTGTTTGTAGAGCAGCTGCAACTTTCTCCTGGTCATTCCAAAAAGATTTCCAATCGGGTCCTCCATCGAATCTGACTGTGATGTAGGCATTATCATTCGGGGTGGGTTCGGACTCCTTCGGTTTGACCGAGTGAGTAGCCGCTCCGTATTGTAATACCTCGAAGTAAGCTGGCTGACCTTCCCAAAGATAGGTCTCCATTTTAATTTTCTGCCAATGATTGCCTTCTACTGCCTGGTAAAGTTTGGCAGTGGTAGGACCTCGTCCTGTTAGCTCATAATTGCGAACCACTAAACGGACAGCGCCATGTTGACCTTTAGCTTCCAGTTCAATCGGTTTGCCATCTAGAATAAAGTCGGGAGAGCGATAAACTCCACTCACGCGAGCGGTGAGGGGTCCGCCTACCAGAGTGTCGCCAATGATGGCTTGAACCATTTGGCTTCCTTCTCCGCTCACGATCAGGCTACCTGGCTTGGAGGGCTGATGCTCAAAACCTAATCCTTGTGGCATCCAGTCCTCTAACGATTGGCTTAGCTCTGTAAATACATGGCTTGTTTCTTCATCCTCAGAATTTTCCAGATGACCGTGTATGCCAAATAGTTCTGGCCAGCGTTCTTGCTCTTCCTGGTCACTGGTCAGTGCAATCCAGTTAGCAAGAAGATCTGGGTCTAGCTCAGCAGAAGCTGTCGAAAAAGAGCTTATAACTTTTCGTTTGGCTTTCTCGTAGGCCTCTTCGTTTTTGTTTCGTTTGTTTTGGGGGTATTCAGATTCTAATGACGCCAATGCGGCTGTGAATTTCTGATTGGTCTGAAGGCCTTTGGCTGCTTCCAGATAAGCTGCTGCATTCTCCACATCATTTTTGGCTGCATCGAAAACAGCTGCGCGGAGGGACCGTTGTTTTGAGGGAAGGCGTTTGAGTGTTCTTTTTTGCTGAACTTCCGGAATGGTATTGTGATGAGCAAAGCGAGAACTCCGGAGTAGCCCATACATGGAATAATAGTCGGCCGTGGTAACCGCATCAAACTTATGATCGTGACAACGAGCGCAAGCTACCGTCGTTCCCAGGAAAGCCTTACTCACCGTGTCGATCATGCCGTCGAAGATACGTGCTTCATCTTCGTGTATATCCGGCGGACCGTGTTGTCCATCGGTTAGATAAATGAACCCAGGACCTTTGACGGATTCGTTCTCACCTGTTTCCGGATGGTGCCGTGGATTCTTGAGGAGGTCACCCGCAAGTGATTCCAGGACAAATTGATCGTAAGGTAGATCTTCGTTGAGAGCTTGAATCAAGTAGTCCCTGTAACGCCAAGTGAAGGCCATGGTGTAATCCTGTTCAAAGGATTTGCTCTCCGCATAGCGTGTGAGATCCATCCAGTGCCGCGCCCATTTCTCTCCAAAGTGGGGAGAAGCTAATAGGCGATCGACCTGTTTCTGATAAGCATTCTTCGACCGGTCATTTACAAATTCATCGAGCTCCTCTGGAGTTGGAGCCAGTCCGATCAAGTCAAAGCTTAGGCGGCGGAGCAGGGTGCGCCTATCGGCGGCTTCGGCGGGTTGCCAGTCTCGCTCTTCCAGCTTTGCCAGGATAAATTGATCGATCTCATTGGAGGGCCAGTCGCCATCTTCTGTTTTGGGTGGCTGGTGATTTTCGACGGGTTGAAGGGACCACCATTGCTTTCGTTCCTCCAGATTGAATTCAGAAGCCAGCGCATCAGTTTGAATTTCTTCTGTTCTAGGATCTGGCGCTCCTTGATTGATCCATGTGACGAGTGTTTCGATCTCGTTGGCTGCCATTTTATATTTCGGTGGCATGGACTCAAATTCAGGCAACTGGCGAATCATGTTTACCAAGCGGCTGTTTTCAGCATCTCCAGGGGTTATGGCTGACCCACTATCACCTCCTCGCAGCATTGCTGGTTTTGAATCGAGCAGAAATCCGCCTCGAATTCTTTCAGAGTCCGATGCGTGGCATTTGTAGCAATGTTCGACCAGGAGTGGGCGAACCTTCGCTTCGAAATACTCCAGATCAGCTGGTTCCAGTTCTTCGCCATACAGCGATAGGCCGGCCTGCGTAAGGACGATTGATAGCGTGATTTTCTTAAAAATTCCTTCCATTCCCGGGGTAGCGAGTTTGAGACCTGGGTCTCAGTCTATAGGTATACTTGATTATCTGATTTTCGTATACTGCTTTATGGACAATTCCTGATACAATTTCTACAACAATTGCTAACAATCGTTCTATAAATTGTTCTAATAGCATCAGAAGTAACGAGAATGCCCAAAATTGAGCCAGTCAAAGGTCGTGAAGCCCAACGAGAAATTATTTCTCAGGAGAATCAATTGTTTTCCTTCAAAGCCGATACGGATATTTGGACAGCCTGGCACTATCATCCTGAGATTGATATTCTGCTGACTCTCAAGAATACGGGTTATCACATCACCGGAGACTTTATGGGAGACCTTAAACCGGGCACTTTGCTCCTGAATGGCTCAAATGTTCCTCACGCCTTTCATCCCAATGAAGCTCCAGAAGGTGACCCTGACAAACCGGCCATGTTGGTGATTCAATTCTCCACCGAGTCTCTTGGAGAAGATTTCTTGGCCAAACTCGAGATGGATCGCATTCGAAGCTTCATTGATACCACGGGCCGGTCATTTGAATTCCTTGGAGCGACACGCGTCCAAGTTGAAAAGTTAATGTTGGGGATGGTCGATCAGAACCCGGGGCAACAGTTTGCCCAGTTTATCTTGATACTGGATACACTGGCATCGGCACCCGAAACCGATCGTGTGCCACTTGTCAGTCAGATTTATGCACCTTCCCTAAATGAACAAAACGTTGAACTTATTGATCGGGTGAAAAACTGGATCCTGCACAACCTCGATCAGATTATCCGTTTGGAGGGCGTGGCGAAGGTAGCGCGAATGAGTCCGAAGTCTTTCTCCCGTTTTTTCAAAAAGAATACGGGCAAAGCGTTCATTCAATACACCAATGAATTACGGGTTGGCTTAGCGTGTCGAAAGCTGATGCAAAGTGAGGCCAGCGTGTCTGAAATCTGTTACGCCTCCGGCTTTAACAACTTGTCCAACTTCAATCGTCAGTTCAAAGAGCGGAAAGGGATGTCGCCCAAGGAGTTTCGCAAGCAGTACCAGACCAAGTTAGTGAGCTAGGGTTCGCGGCTATGGCTAATCGGTTTCTGAGTTACCTAGTGGTTAATAGCATTATTGCTTTCATTGCCTTCCTTTAAGACTTTCATGCTTGGCCGCTTAATGATTTGCGGACTTCAACTGAGGGGTATCCCCCATGACTTCTGTATTTGACCGTTGGTTCAATGAACCATAGTTTATCCAACCATGAAGGTAACCCTCCTTTTTGCTGCCCTGGTCGCGGTCCTCGTTGTAACGGGTTGTGGCAGACAATCCCTCACCCTCGATAAAGGTAGTCGTCAGCTGGCTCCGTTATTGGGGGCCGACTCTAAGGACCTGCAATACTTCAATCACGCCGTATTCGCTTAGATTCAGGATAGGACCGAAAAAGTGGTGGCTGATAAGACGGGAGCGGTGGCGGTGACGTCATTGGAGTTAATCCTGGCAGAAGGAGCAGCCAATTCGATTACAGAGGATGAGGTCGTTCGCATTCTTATCTCAGATATTGAGGGAGTTTCCATGGAAGGTCCATTTGTCCAGCTCGTGCATGGTGAAAATAGATACGTCATTCTTCCCTATCGTTGTTACATTGATACGGTCGATATGGCTCAATTAAATGCTCTATCGGAGCTACTTGCGTCAAAATCAGTTCCCGCTATGGCACCGGTCGATTTTGAATGGACCCGAAGGATAATTCACAACGCAGAAGGCGCGGGTGTGCATATTGTGAATTCGTCGTCTCAGAAGAGAGGTAGTTATGCGGACTATGAAAGGCATTATTCCGGTGCTGGTAACTACAATGGTGATGGCCCTCCTCGTGATTCACAGGCCTTTACTCCGTGGCAGGAGTGGGGGAAGTAGTTGTCACCCAGATGTTTTTATAAGCTACCGGACCATGGTCCCCTTGTAATAGGAGTGGTCCGGTCGGTCCTTCATCTTCAAATATTGCGCCTCGTGTAGGTCCAGAAATGGAGGCGTGTTCGTGAACGAGGGTTCCGTTCTGCACCACCTTAACAAATTCAGCATCCTGAGTCTTGTTTCCTTGTTGGTCGAATCTGGGCGCACGAAAAGTAATATTGAAGACCTCCCATTCGCCTGGTTTTCGACTGGCGTTTACGCGTGGTATGTGACCGTCGTAGCCTTCTTGCCCTTCAGGTTGAGATGTGTCCCATCGTGGGTAGACGGCTCCACTTGTGTGAGGTCCCGGTTCTTCGTCCTTCCAGCTATCCTTGATCTGAATTTCGTAGCGACCCATGAAATAGATGCCCGAGTTCGATTCTTCTGAGATCATGAACTCAAGGTGCAGTTCAATATCTCCATATTCTTCTTTGGTAAGTATATGCTCAGTCTTACCGGTGGGACCATTGATGAGGATGTTTCCTTTGTTTGCCGAATAGTGGAGTCGTTTGAGGTCTTGTTTATTTATCTGGACACTTTTCGTTGTTGTCCAATCTGCGGTTTCTTTCGTATCTGAATTGTTGATATGCCAAGCGTTTAGAGGGAAATGTTCTTTCATCGAAAATAACTAAACAGAACTGTTGGGTGGGATAGGTTATTCGTGTGGTTTTAGGATCCGTCTGCAAGGTCGGCCATGCGAACCGTTTGTCCGCCTGTATCGAGAGACTTCAAAGCACCAACCACCATTCGGGTGGCTTCCATACCGTACCAGCCATCGACGGGTGAGAGTCCACCTCTTGCATGGGCCGCGATTTCCTGAACGAGTTTGCGGTCGGCTCCGAAGTGGGATGATTCAAAATACTCTGCTTTGCAGGAAATCACTTCATGCTTCTTTTCGCCATAGTCGGTCACAAGATCAATCTCACCACGTAAGCGCGTCAGAATGATTCGACCTTTGGTGCCTACAAGCTCCAGGGTTTCTTCATCTTCTGCTTGGGGGCCGTAAATTGTATAGAAAATCGATGCGACAATCCCATTATCATACTGATAATTGATAGCTGCATGGTCGTAGATATCGGCACCTTTTTTATAGACACAGTTGTCTTTCCGTTTCATTGGATCCGTTTCTTGAGCGAAGCTGGCATCAACCGCACCCTTCACCTGGTCCTGAGTATCGGGGCGAATCTGGTCAGCTCGGTAAGGGCAATCGCGATCGCACTCGGAACAAAATTCTGGAGCATCCTCTTCTTCTTGAAATACATTTCTTCCGCCAAAGGCGTTGACTCGCACAGCACGTCCTTCAGCAAACCAATTAAACACGTCCGTGTAGTGGGAACCTTTGTCGTTTAATGCACCGCCACTCACTGCTCGAGATCGGTGCCAGGTTTGGAAATAAAATGCATAGGGTAGGACCGCGCGTACCAGCATCATTTTCAGATCTCCAATCGCTCCACTTTTCACAAGGGTTTTGCAATCGATCCAAGGTTTTTCATACCTTCGGGTAAAGCCCATGATCATGGAGTTGCCTGACTCATGTTCAGCTTGCCGGATTGCGATAGAGTCTTCGAGAGTGTGAGCAATCGGCTTGTCCAGGTAGACTTTCTTGCCGCTTCTTAAGGCGGGAATCGCTGCTTCGAGATGGGCGTTGGTTGGAGTCGTTATGACGATGACGTCGACCTGATCGTCTTCGATTAAATCTGTGGCTTGGGTATAGAAGGTCGGCGCAAAGGGTTCATTTCCAGCGGCCTTCGCCACCGCATTTACATCTTCCAGCGCGACATGCATGCGACTTTCCGTCCGATTAGAAAACGCCGTTATGTTCATGCTCAATTCAGAGGCCTGTTCAGCGATCTGTCTTCCGATGCAGGTAATTCCGCGACCACCGGTTCCAATGATACCAACTCTGATTATATCTTTCTCCATGGTTGTTCTAAATACTTGGAAGTAGGGATTCTATAGAAAAGTGGATCAGGAACAAAGAACAGTTAAACAGTTCCTATCGGGACTCTTAGAAGAATGTGTGATGTATGAGTTTTGTTAATTTCCTGCCACTATGTCCGGTCTTTTCGGATCGTCATCGAAGAAGCGCGCGTTTGCTCCAATCTTGTCAATATCGCCAATGTCATTCCGTGCATCTTCTACGAGTTGTAGTAGCTTTTTGACTACGGCTGGATGTTGATTAGAGACATCGATTGTTTCGCTGAGATCGGATTCTAAATTATAAAGGAGCGGCTTTGAGAAGTCGATCACGTCTTCCGGTTTACTATAGCGGGCCCAGAACTGATCGGACTTTAAGGGTAGATGCAGTTTCCATGGACCGGAGCGAACGGCACGGAGTTGAGTGCGTGCGTAATAATAAAATGCTTGGGTGGGACTTCTTGTGCCTTGAATTCCATGTAGTAAGTCTGAGATATCGTGTCCGTCGATGACGCGGTCGGTGGGAGCTTCTCCGCCGGCGAGTTTTGCGATGGTGGGTAGCATGTCCATGGTTGAGGCAATTTCAGAGCAAACAGTTCCGGCGGGGATCTGACCGGGTGCCCACATAATGCAAGGCACGCGCAAGCCACCTTCCCAGGTGGCAGTCTTGGCTCCCCGAAGCGGGAGGGCAGATCCACCATGAGCTTCTGCGTCCGGGCCTATGCGATCCAGGTGCCCTTTGCTGCTTCCCAGGTACCAGGGCCCGTTGTCACTCATGTAGAACACATAGGTGGAATCATCGAGGCCTTCTTCCTTTAAGGTTTCAAAGATTCGGCCGACGTTCCAGTCGATCTCTTCAATTACATCCCCGTAGATGCCGCCTTTGGATTTGCCTTCAAACTGGGCGGAACGTTCCAAACGAATATGAGGCATGGTGTGTGGCATGTAGATGAAGAAAGGACTATCCTTACTTCGCTTGATAAAACCTATGGCCTCATCCGTATAGCGGCGCGTCAACTGACTCATGTCAGCTTCCATCTCAATGACGGTTTCGTTACGAATTAGATGAGCTTTGCTGTCGTTGCTACTCGAGGTTCCAAAGTAATAATCGAATCCTTGATGCGTAGGCATCAACTCCGGGGCATAGCGTTTGGGGTCCTGGGTATGACCAGCCAGATCCCATTTTCCAAAGGCAGCCGTTTTGTATCCCAGAGGCTTTAGCACTTCCGCGATCGTAATTTCTTTAGTGTGCATATACGGATGTACATCCACTCGGTTTCCTTTGGTTGCGATGCGAAGAGGATAACTACCGGTCATCAATGCAGCTCGCGAAGGCCCGCAAACGGTTTGGGCATAGAAGTCAGTAAAGCGCATACCTTCCTCAGTCATGCGATCTAGATGAGGTGTTTTGATATTGGGTGATCCGTAAACACCGATGTCCTGATAGCCTTGGTCATCAGTAAAAATGAGAATGATGTTCGGTGGCTTGGAAGCTGTGCGTGAGGCAATTGCTAATTCCCTGGAATCTCCAATAGGTCGTTGTGCGGTTCCTCTGGATTTGGAACTTCCGAGCTCCTGGCGGGTTGTTTGGGCTTCAGAGAGTAACTCATTGACGACGCTCGTATTCTTGCTGGCGATATTTTCGGATTCACCGATGTCGTTGTTCAGGTTAACCAGGTAGGGTTCCGCCAGTTCCTGGAATTCCTTATTTCCGTTGCGGTGCCAGAAAGGAAGGTCGTCCATGGTGCGAGGAAGATGTATTTTCCAATCCTGCCTTCTGATAGCCTGCAGGTTATTGTCGTTGTAATAGTAATCGATCTCTCTTGGTGGCGTTTTTGAATCACCGGTTAAAATCGGCCAAATGTTTCTTCCGTCCAAAATACGATCATCCGGTAATCGAGCGCCAAGAATTCCTGCAATGGTTGGCAAAACATCCATCGAACTAATAGGCACTTCACAGACCTGTTCGGATGGAAGTCGATCTGGCCAATAGAAAATGGCGGGCACGCGGTGACCACCTTCAAAGGTGACATATTTGCTGCCACGAAATGATCCGGCCGAACCAAATTCATCTGCGTATCTGGGAAGTGGACCGTTGTCGCTGGTAAAGATGATCAGGGTATTCTCGGCGATCTCCAATTCATTCAAGGTATCGAGAATGCTTCCGGTGCTAGCGTCCAGTTCCTCTATGATATCTCCATAATCACCGGCTTTGGACTTACCTGCAAATGCGGGATTAGGTTTCAGAGGAACATGTGGGTAGTTGTGAGCCAGATAGAGAAAGAACGGTTTTGCGCTGTTGTTGGTTATAAACTCCACCGCTTTGTCAGTGTAGCGTGAGGTCAGCATCGAAAGATCCGTATCCTCCTCAATCACTTGCTTGTCATCAAAGAACCTTTTATCGTGGCTGTAGTTGGTAGGTAACCCGTAGTAACTATCAAATCCATAATTGAGTGGATGGAAGACGTCGTCGAACCCGAGGTGCCATTTGCCAATCATGGCAGTTGCATAGGCCTGAGTTTTTAAAAGTTCGGCGATGGTAAACTCATTCGGGTGCAAGCCCAGGTGCCGATGTTCTGGACGCTTCGGACTGATCCCGTTGGGAATACCTGCGCGTTGAGGATAAGAACCAGTCAGTAGTGCCGCGCGTGAAGGCGTACAGATGTTGGCTGCGACTCGATACTCTTTGGCTCGCACCCCCATCGAGGCCATCTTATCGATACGTGGCGTTTTGATGAACTCAGAACCGTAACAACTCAAATCCCCATAACCAAGGTCATCGGTTAGGATTAGGATGATGTTGGGCTTCTCTGCAGCATCAATTGCTGACTGTGGGGCAACAATTGAAAACGAAAACACCAGGAAGGTAACTAGTATGTAGGGCGTTCGATTCATGGGATGATATTAAGATGGTTAGACGATACCTTATCTATGCGGACTTGGATACCGTGATTCGGACAAATAGTGATACTATTTTCTCCCATATTGAAATACTTTCATTCTAAAATAGGAATAAAGAGTGCCAGATATAGAGTCGAAACAGAAAATGAATCTCAGCGGGTAAATTCCCCGCCGCTTGCGGCGTCGCTGATTTCTGCGATTCATCAAGGCTCGAAGTCCGAAGGCTTGGATTGCCGTGGATACTCCGTTGCGGTGCTCCGCAATCGACGAAGTCGACCGCTTGCGGCGGTGTGGTAATTCAAGGGCGAAGATGTTCTTTTTAGGAGCTCAACGAGAAAAGCTGTCTGCTCTGCCCAGAAGAAGTCTGAGTCCGATAAATACTAGGTATTCCTCATTGAGATGGTTCAGAGCAAAGACCACGAGTTGCAGAAAGTCCAGCGTTTGTCGCAAGGGAGCGAACGGGAAAGCCTGTAGTCGAAATCAAAGTATTCTCATCTGATTCCTCAAGATTCTAGGATCTGATGGCAGTTGTGCAGCCCTTATTCTCTGCGGGTTTCTTAGCCAAAGAGCGCTGTTGGTTCGATGAAATAGCTGTCTGGGCTAGGAATACACAGCGGTTTCGGAGACTTTGGAGGCCGATGCGTATTCTATCAGAAGCATGTGCGGTACGGTCAGGGCAGCTAAGCCAATAAATGTTATTTGAATAAGCGACTGGCTAAGAGAGATCGAAGGAAGATAAAAATAAAAGGTGACAGCTCCGAGTAAGGTGACACCGGTAATCAATACACAGACCAGCCACGCCAAAGTTTTCTGATGCTCTTTGAGGGTGCTACAAAAATGACGGGGGCTGTGGAGTCCGCAAAAATAGAGAACAAAGAAAAGCAATGGTGTTAGAAGGATAACTGAAAGAAGAAGCAGAGCAATTTCCAGCATGTCCCAGAAGCCTTTCCTGCTGATCTTCAGGAGTGGTAATAAACAAGCAGGTATCACCAAAACCCCGAGATAGCTCATCCATTGTGTGATCGCCACTCCTGCTGCAGGTGTTGAAAGCATCGAAAATAGAGATTCGACTTCGGTGCGATGAAATAGAGCGGGTCCTGTTACAATCAATAATCCAAGGGGAAGTCGATAGAGAAAGGGAAGAGCTCCTCGCCAATCACCTGAAAAGTGAATGCCCGAGATGAGCAAAAAAATAAGGAGGGATATTCCAGGCAATGAGTGCCAAATCAGAATAACGAGAACAGCCAGAATTACATAGAACAGTAGAAAGCCCACCATGCCGATTTTGCTTTTCCACCTGGGCATGTCATAAGCCACCAAGGGATCCAGCGCCCCATGCGGAATTCCAAACAAAGCTACCAAGATGGCCAGAACGCTAACCTGGATAATCATTGGTATTGATCCAGCAACTACAGAAAGAGTGATGAGTCCGGCTGCACTTATTTGAAAGAGGTATCTCTGCCAAACGAGATTCATGGTTGTAGGGCTTGTGTTGTTGTTTCGAGGTTGTTCCTTTTGAAAGGAGTGTTGTGAATGAGTTCTTCGATAAAGGGTTTGGCAGGAAGCGATCTGATGACAGCGAGATAATCCCCAAGCAGTGGAGTACCTGTCATGAAGCGTGCAAAGCGATCGGGAGGTAATTGCGAAGCGAGTGAGGAAAACAGTGAGACCGAATCAGTTGGGTGTTTTCTAAGTACGCCTAAGAATAGCTCATCCATTTTTCGGCTTAATAGGGAGTCTTTGGGATGTCCAATCACGGTTCCCTTATTAATCAGATGTTGCCGACATTGTTTGGCCCAATCCTGTATGCGAAGAAAAGCATATCCACTGGAAGGCCGCACGGCATTCCCGCCCGTGCCTGCTCGAACCCAATTCGGTTCTATGAAAGTGCTTTCGTAGGGTAGACCCATGGGAATCGAGCCAGACTCCTCTCGGATGACTTGATGGGGCATGCCTTTGGTCGCGCGTTTGACACTGTCTGCCAGGTCTTCGGCTAATCGTTTCTTAGCAACTGGATGTTTTGAAAAACGAGTGGCTTCGATAAGGGCGCGCGAGGCGCTCCGTGGGAGGATGTAATCAAAGCGAAAACCCCATTCATCGACTTGCATGGCGTCCATAAGACTAGCTGTTTGGCTGTCAAATCCTGGGCTTTCCAGCTCTATTTCAACACCGGCGAAATCCTGGAAGAGATAGCTTTGTCTCACCTGAAGGTCGGCAGGTGGCCGTGTATCGACAATCATGCCGCAGGAAATCTGCTCCTCTCCGGTGCTTATAGTAAAGCGTCCGTAGCTATCCTTGTTTATGCTCTGAGAACTCAGTCCTTTTCGGAGTTCAATCCTAGGAGACGATTCAATGATGCTCAAACGACTGAGATAAAATCGGTCTGCTGGTATCGAAACGTAGGACCAGGTGTCGCTTTGCTGTGTGAAGGTTTCACTGTCATCGGAGAAGGACCACCGGGACCACGATTTCGCAATCACATCTGTCCACCGTTCGGTATTGTCCGACCAAAAGCACCAAGTGCGATCATGATGATAAATTGTTCTTGGTTCTACAATGATCGTACGTGGGATGTGTTGGCCCCTCGTTTCGGCCTGTGCTAACTCATAGCCGAGGGACAATCCGGCGCAACCGCCACCGAGGATGATTAAGTCGCAGTGGTCCATCAGATCCAATTTCAGCTGTAGGCCAAGGGATAGTCTTTGAGGGGATGGTGCAACTCCGAGGTATGTTGCTTTGGTAAGGTTTCGAAGGTGCCGTTGGCGATAAATTCTTGCAGTGATTTCAGTGTGAGAAACACTTTACGGCTTTTTCCTACATAACAGCGACCCTTATTATGAGCATAGCCCAGTTTGCGGATCTCCGTTCCTATGGCTTGATAAAGACGGGCGGCTACTAGTATGGGAAATCTAGCTCTTCTTGGTAGATAACCGAGGCCGGATATTCCTGACTGGTAGTAGCGGTCAGCGAGGTCTAACATTTTTTTGATCGCAAATCCGGTTTCAACGGCTGCCTCATTTACTCCTGCCAGAAACTCTTCTACGTGGTGGTGGTTTACCCAGGTGTTGGGAACGTAAATACGATTTGAAATCGCATCCTCTTCAATATCTCTGGCAATATTAGTGAGCTGCATGGCGATGCCCAGATAGATCGCAAATTGGTAGGCCTTCGAGTGGGTGACGCCCAGTACCCCGCACATGAGTAAGCCAACGGTTCCCGCAACATGGTAGCAATATTGGATCAAATCCTCATCTGTTTCTATGCTAACCATTCCGAGATCCATCTGCAGGCCATTGATCAGGTCGATGGCGGCTCCCCGATCGATGTTTTCCTCCGTGGTCAGGTTTAAAAAATCCTGAACCATGGGAATCTCGCTGGCTCCGATCTCGAGATCCGTCTTGATTTGGCGTAGCCTCGGCCCAGCCAGGCTCGGACTGGTGTGATCCGCTAAATCATCAGCAAAACGGCAAAAACGGTAGAGCCGGGCGCTATTCTTCAGCTGCTTTTTTTCCAAGAAGATGCCTGCAAAGCGAAATGTCTTACCATGCCGCGATAGCACCTCAATAGCATCGTCGTTAGCTCCGCCCGATAGAAATGGATCCGACTGCGAGGTATCGTGTTTCATGCGGCGCCTTTTTCTGCGTGAGTTACTTCTGCCGCTGGAACCAGTTTATCCATAACTTTGGCGGATGATAGTACTCCGGGCAGTCCTGCTCCGGGATGAGTTCCGGCGCCGACCAAGTATAAATTGTCGGGACCTTCTGCCTTGTTATGAAAGCGGAACCACGCGGACTGGCTAAATACGGGCGCGACGGAAAAACCGGCTCCCTCTGCGCTTAGGTAGTCGTGAGCAAAGTCCTTCGGGGTCATGAAGAAATCTGAGGTGATGTTTTTTTTGAGATCAGGTAGCAGGGTTTTGTCTAGGGCATCAACAATCCGTTTTTGTAAGCGTGGCCCTTCGGTTTTCCAGTCGATGTTTGCCTTCAAGTTCGGGACCGGCGCCAGGACATAAAATGAATCGCATCCGCTAGGAGCGAAACTCGGATCGGTTGCTGTCGGGCGATGCAAGTAAAGTGAAAAGTCATCGGGGAGGTGAGTAGCTTTAAAGATATCTTTCAACAAGCCTTCGAACCGATCACCCATCCATATGGTGTGGTGTGCGACATCTGGGTATTGTTTCCGTGTGCCAAAAAAGAGCACAAAAAGACCCATAGAAAGTTTTGCGCGTTTCCGCTTCATTTGAGCCCAGCGACTTTGATGTGAGGAGTCTAGCAATCGAGAATACAGATGCATTGGATCGACGTTAGAAATGACGATGTCGGCTTTTACAGTTTCGCCCGATTCGAGTGCTATTCCGCAGGCAGCTCCATTTTCTACCAGGACACGATCTACAGTGGTCCCTGTTCGGATCCGGATGCCTACTTCTCGCATTAAACGTTCCAAGGCACTTACTAAAGCACCAGTCCCACCCATCGCAAAATGGATACCCCATTCGCGCTCTAAGTAGTGAATGAGGCTGTAAATACAAGTGGTGTCGAGAGGGTTGCCGCCTACTAACAAAGGTTGGATTGAAAAGGCGCGCTGCAGTCTTTCGTCTTTTAAATGGATCCGCACCATTTGCCATACGGTTTTATAACATCCCAGTTTTACTAAGTTTGGCACTTGCGCCAGCATAGTAGAAAAGGAGTCAAACGGCTGATCTGATAACTGTTTAAAGCCAACCTCAAAAATGTCCCGTGATTTACTGAGCAATTTCCGATAACCCTCGTCATCTCCAGGGCTCAGGCGGGCAATTTCTCGACACGTATCCTCGGTGGTGCCGCCGTAGTCAAACGTTTCGCCATCTGCAAATTGGAATCGATACCAAGGCTCCACCGGTGCAAACTGAATGTAATCCGCCCGATTGCGTCCAAAAAGAGAAAATAGCTCATCAAACATGAACGGAGCCGTAATAACGGTCGGTCCGGCATCATGCCGAAACCCGTCTTTCTCGAACACCTGTGCCCGGCCTCCCAGTCTGGAGCAACGATCAATGATGGTGGTGTCGTAACCCTTAGCGCGAAGTCGCAAGCTGGCTGCGATACCTCCGAAACCCCCGCCCATTACGATGGCCTTAGGCATGGCGGTAATTGATTATAGTTTCCTCAAGCGGTTTTATGAGTGCTTCGATCAAACTCAGAAAACCATTGGGTAATTCGGCGACAAAACTTCGAGAAATCTCCAATTGTTCTTGGGCAAGATCGAGAGTTTTGCTGAGTGCCAATTCTTCTCCTAGCTTCTGTTCTAATATCAAAAAGGCGTTAACTCCTGCTTCACAATAGCGGTCAGTCTCCTTGTCTGCTATATCGTCGATGATCTGGTAGCCTAGAGCAAAGTGGGAAGCCGCACGACTGGCGTCGACGACGTTTCCTTGATGACCGGCAACGATCAACGGAAGTTCGAGTGCGAGAGCGAAAAAGGGGCCTGACTTGCGCTCGGCAATTGATAGGTAATTCTCAATAGTGCTGTTCTCATCCCTAGAGACATCATTAAGTTGACCTCTGAGTGTTTGGGTGACCGCGCGATGCAAGTGGCTAATCAATTGCGGAACTACGGAAGTATGACTAATTGTAGAAAGTGATGCGAAGCTGGAAGACAGCAACAGATCGGTCAAACAAACCGCCGTATCCATTCCGTAAGTATACCACACGGAAGATCGCCCCCGGCGGTTTTCAGAGCGGTCCTGAAAATCATCTTGGACCAAAGACGCATTGTGCACCAACTCCACTGCGGTCGCTAGCTCGAGTGCATCTTCTTCGGTTAGGTTCAATAACAGGCTAGCTTGGTAGGCTAGGCGTGCGCGGGTTCTACCGCCACCAGCTCTTACGTGGTGACTGAACGCGATTAGCAGCGGATCGTTTCCGGGCAAGCTACTGCGGCATCTGGCCAACATAGCGACGTCGATTTGATCGCTTGTGAGAATCTTTCCGGAGTTAACCGAGGGTCGAGCTTCGTTGAGAGTAGTCATTGTGAAAAAAGGGTCGCCCTGGACCAGGTAATCCTAGTCCAGGGCACAGCTCCCTAAGTTGTTACAGCTCCTTCGGGCAGATTTACTTTGTCAGTCGCCTCTGCTTCAGCGGTAGATTTTGCTACAGCAATCTGATATATCAGGATTCCAAACACTGCTTTCGATACCACATCAGCGATGGTGTATCCCACTTGCACAGCAGTGGCAGCGCCTCCGCCCGTGAATCCGATCATCGGGAATACAAACACAATCGGGTAGAAGGACCAGGAAAGGACTGTCAACCAACGGGCCCGATTAACGAGCGGCCTTACTCTTTCAGGTTGATTTGCGATAGAATCTTTAAGACCCACGAAGAGCTCGAATACGATCCACACAAAAGGAACCATCGCTAGGATCCACCACAACCAGCGAGTACCCGACTCTGCTGCGATTTCGCCGGGATATCCCAATATGACCATGATGGCGGCCAACGCTCCAAGGCGCCAACTTTTTGAGATAGCCTGGGCCTTTGCTAATCT
Organism: Opitutia bacterium ISCC 52; assembly: GCA_014529675.2. Classification (NCBI taxonomy): domain Bacteria; kingdom Pseudomonadati; phylum Verrucomicrobiota; class Opitutia; species Opitutia bacterium ISCC 52. The sequence goes on along the minus strand of CP076040.1, from coordinate 3,321,444 downwards.
CATGACCAAGATCAGCTCGACAAGCAACAGAGGAACCGTTAGCAACCAATCCACATAGCGGTATGCGTCGTTGAATGCATACCCAGTAGCTACCAGGATACCGTCTTTCGTGGAGTAAGCGGCATCCCAACTCGCGTAAATTCTTACATAGTGGTACAGAGCGATTGCAGTTACTAAACCACTGATGGTGATCGCCGCACGGTAGTGTGGTGCGACCTGAGAGCGATTTAGCCACAAGAAAAGTGTGGCAGCACCCATTGCAGCAATGGTGAATGAGAAGAAATTAGCGACCAAGTTGTATTGGCCGAGTGTTAATTGTTCCATTATTTTTATGATTAGTGATTTTGGACGTCTATTTTAGAATCACAATTGAATCTAATAATACAATCCATGGACAGTTTAATTTATTTTTGAATCATAATAGTTTATTCAAATATGATTCAGTATAGATAATGAACAACTTAAAGTAGTTCGTATACGTGTCACTCGAACAAGACCCCTGAGGAATTTCTCCAGGCACTTCGGTCTGTTGGCGGACTTCCAGCTTTCGTCCCTGGATTCGAGACTCTGAACTTCGGTTGAACGTCAGCGCGTTCCTTTGGCAGCTTCAATCGCTGCTAAATGTTCACGCATCGTCTGAGCGACGACTGGGTTGTCACGAATTACGTTAGTTGCCTGGTATGGATCGGATCTTAGGTTGTAGAGCTGTTCCTTAGGTGCATCCGGTTTCAGTTTTCCGTTTTCCATATTGCTATTCACTTCTCCTGCGAAATGGAGAGCAGGGTATCCCCCGAAACCATGTGTGTTTAAGTGAGGGCTGCTAAATCCTCCACCTGCTTCGCCGCTTATATACATCCAATCCCCCGCGCGAAGGGAGAGATGGCTTTTTCGGAATGGTGCAAGGACCAGATGATCACGAACGGGTTGTGAGATATCTCCTGTGAGAGCTGGAAGTATGTTGAAGCTATCTGGACCTTGGTTGTCTTTTAATTCCTGTCCTGTCAGATTGGCCAGCGTAGCGATCAGATCGACATTTGATACAAGTTGATCTGAAACACTACCTGCAGGAATTTTACCTGGCCAACGAGCGATGAATGGAACTCGGTGACCGCCTTCCCAGGCATCAAATTTAAATCCGAGAAGATCGCCATTTTGTTTGTGACCCAGTCTCCAAGCATCTTGGCCGCCCAGATTGATCATGCCCCCATTGTCACTGGTAAAAATAACCAGGGTATTATCGGCTAAACCTTCCTCCTCCAAGGTGCGCATGACTTCGCCCACCATCCAGTCCAGCTCATGCACGAAGTCTCCGTAGCGACCGGCCTCACTCGTGCCACGAAATTGTGGATGCGGTGTAAAGGGGTGGTGGATATTAGTGGTTGGGAAATAAAGGAAGAACGGTTCGTCTTTGTGGTCTTTGATCCAGCTAACAGCTTTTCCAGCCAGAGTGGTACCTACCATGGAGTCGACATACGCTGCATGGGCAGCATCAGCTCCTCCGATTTGATCGATCCCCATCTTTTCCAGATAAGGGTGAGTCTTGGCCACTGTATCGTAAACAAAGGGATCGCTGGGATCGTGATCCACGACCCGGTGATTCTCGACGTAAACGAAAGGTGGGTGGCTATTCACCACTGGCATACCAAAGTAGTAATCAAATCCCAATTCCAGTGGGCCTGGTTTTAGATCGCCATTCCAGTTGGGTGTCTCCTCGCCAAAGCCTAAATGCCATTTCCCAATACAAGCAGTTGCATAACCGGCATCTTTCATGACATCTGCCACCGTTTTCTGATCAGGATCTACTATAAGTCCGACCTTGAGGAAAACCGGTGACCAATGTTCGCCCCTGAAAGCATACTCCCCGGTCAGTAAACAATACCGCGAGGGCGTGCAAACCGCCGAGGCGGTGTGGGCATCGGTAAAGCGTCGACCTTGAGCCGCCAACTTATCGATGTTGGGTGTCTGGATCTTGGTGGCTCCGTAGACGCTCGTGTCACCGTAGCCAAGATCATCGGCAAAGATGACGATGGCGTTGGGTTTGTCCTGCGCGAAGCCGAGGATGGTTGAAATGAAGAATAGTAGAGTTGTGATATGTTTCATGGGGTAAGCGTAAGATGGTATCTTAAAATTCTGTAGTTGGATTTAACCACAAAAATCACAAAAGACACAAAATGGAGAACAATCATTTGATTAATCGATATTGTCTTCACTGGTTTGATAAAACCCTAACTGTTCGATCCGTTGTCGCTTATGTGCTTTTTGTGCCTTTTGCGGTTTCAAAAATTAATTGCCTGATCACGGTGCTGTTCTTGCCACTTCTTGGCTGTGTTTCAGTAGCGCTTGGAGTTCCTTCACTTTTTCAGGATGTTTGCGATACAGGTTGGTTGTTTGGGAAGGGTCTGCTTCGAGGTCATAGAGTTGGGCTGGTGGGGCGTCTGCTTTGTAGCGGCCATTTTCGATGTCGCTGTTTTTGTCTCCGGTCATGAGGAGTGTGCCTGGGCCGCCGCGTTCGTATTTGGTTTCCAGTTTTCCGCCGAATCCTCCGCTGCCTTGAGCGTCGATGTACATCCATTTACCTTTGCGGATGGACATGTTGGCTTTCCTTGACGGGCTGAGAACCAGGTGATCCCGAATCTGGCTTTTGGGTGAACCGGTAAGTGCGTCCAGGACGTTGAAACTGTCGGGACCTTCATCCTCGCCCAATGGTTGATCGGTAAGTGCTGCCACCGTGGCGAGCAAGTCGATGTTGCTGACTAACTGATCTGAGACGGAGCCCGCCAGAATCTTGCCTGGCCAACGGGCTATGAAAGGAACGCGGTGTCCTCCTTCCCAAGCGCCGAATTTGAAGCCGAGTAGCTTTCCATTCAATCGATGTCCAGCCATCCAGGCATCCTGTCCACCCACATTGGCCATGCCACCGTTGTCACTTGTAAATACAACCAGCGTGTTATCATCCAAGCCTTCTTCCTTCAGTGTGTTCATCACTTCACCCACCATCCAGTCAAGCTCATGGACATAGTCACCATAGCGTCCAGCTTCACTGGTGCCAACAAACCGAGGCGCTGGTGTAAACGGGTGGTGAATGTTCGTTGTTGATAGGACCATGAAAAAGGGTTCGTCCTTCTGCTCTTTAATCCATTCGACTGATTTCTCAGTTAGCTTCGTTCCCACTTCACGATCTTTGTAGAGAGCATGAGCTGCATCGGCACCACCAATGTCATCGAGTTTTCTTTTCTCAGGAAATATTTCGGTCTTAGCCATTTTGCCGTAAATGAATGGATCTTCAGGAACCAGCCCAACCACGCGGTGGTTTTCTACATACACAAAGGGTGGGTGACTATTTACTACTGGAACACCGAAGTAGTAGTCGAAACCAAGTTCAAGCGGCCCTGGCTTAAGGTCTCCATTCCAGTCGGGCGTTTCCTTTCCAAATCCCAGATGCCATTTCCCGATAATGGATGTTGCATAACCCGCACGCTTCATCACGTCAGCTATGGTGGTTCGATTTTCGTCAATGAGTAGACCCACTTTAAGGAATACGGGCCCAAAGTTGTTGATGCGGTAAGCGTAACGCCCAGTGATCAGGCAATAGCGTGAAGGTGTGCAAACGGCCGATGCTGAATGACCGTCGGTGAATCGGCGTCCTTCCTCCGCCAGACGATCGATATTAGGCGTGTTCAATAATGTGGCACCATAGCAACTTAGATCCCCGTAGCCGAGATCATCGGCGAATATGACAACCACGTTGGGTTTGCTCTGCGAGTAGCCGAATATGGAGGTAAGAAGTAGAAGAAGTGTAGTGAGTTTTTTCACGGGGTAATGATGTTAACTGTAGGAGGGGGTTGTTATTCTGCGCTTCGCTTGTAGATGTGTCGCTGCGCTCGGTAATCTTTCGATTGCTTGGAGGCCTTTATGAGATCGCGGGGTAAACCCGCTCCTGCAGTTTTGAAATATGTGAGTTAATGAATGTATTTGAATAATGGGTACTCTTTAGTGTTGTAATTATAACGGTTTTGGGCGCTTTACGTTGATCCCGTTCTTGTGGCCGATTTCTTCGGTCAGGTCTTTAGATGGATTCTTAATGGGCATCTTGGCGCTCACGGCATGCAATGACTCAAACAATCGGAATTTCATAGCTGAAGCCAAGTCTGGTTTCTGATCGAGTAGATTGTGCTCCTCATAGGGATCGGTCTCAAGATTGAAAAGTAGGTCTTTGTCGTAGTGATAATTGTGAATTAATTTGTAGGGCCCTTGGCGGATCGCGGAAGACGGGTAAGCGCCTTCGCCCTGGTAATGAGGAAAGTGCCAAACCATTTCCTCCCGGTCAAGGTTCTTGCCTTTGAGAAGGGGAGCTATGCTGACTCCATCCATGTTCTTTTGTTTGCGTTCGCCGATGCCGGCTATATTGAGAAACGTTGAATAGAAATCGGCACTGTTGACGGGAACATCCGATGTCATGCCGGGTTTGGTCACTCCGGGCCAATGAATGATTAGTGGTACTTTGATCCCACCTTCGAAGACAAAGGTCTTGCCGGCTCTAAGGGGTTGATTGGATGTCGGATACTTCTGTGTCCAGATACTGACCCGACCTCCGTTGTCCCCAGTAAAAACAATGATGGTGTTTTCGTATTGGCCGTTCTTTTTGAGTGCATTGATCACCCGACCGATATTTTCGTCCAGGTTCTCCAATTCGCCTGCGTAGTGAGGATCATCCTGTTGTGCTTTGAGCAACTTATGGCTGTAAGGATCCTTGAGATCTTCAACCTGTTTAATCTGGGCTCGTTTCTTTTCGTATTTTTCAAACAGTTCCTGTTTTGCCTCGATGGGTGCATGCATCGCGAAATGCGCCAGATACATAAAGAAAGGCTGATCGGTATCCTTCTGTTCGTTGAGATAATCGATGGCCGTGTCAGTCAGTTTATCGGTGAAATAATCGCCTTCCTTTGCATCTGGAAAATAGGGGACACCACGGAAGGGAAAAAACATCTCGCATCGATTCGCTTCAATGATGGCTGCAGTCGTATCGAAGCCATGCGCCTCTGGACCACCGAAATCTAAAGGACCCATGTGCCATTTCCCGATGAATGCGGTATTGTAACCGTTGTATTTGAAAGCCATGCCCACCGTATATTCCTCTTTAGACATATACTGCGTGCTGATGGGCGTAATGGTTCGGAACTTTTTCGAATACCAACCAGGAAGATATTGGGTGATGCCTGTCCGGGCAGGGTTCTTACCTGTAATGATGCTCACGCGTGTAGGCGAGCACATTGGGCTCGCTGTATAGGCCGAGTCAAAGCGCATGGCATCCTTTGAAAACTGATCGAGGTGAGGCGTCTCGTGAAAGGTGCTTCCATTGTATCCCATGTCCATCCAACCGAGATCGTCGATGAGGATAAAAAGGAGGTTGGGTCTGTCCTCGGAGTATGCAGTTCCGCTGAAAGCTATTATAGAGCTAAGGCATAAAAAAAGAAGTTTCCTCACCAGTCTAATTGGATGCGAGAGGCACTTGTAGCTTTCGCTCTCCTTTATCAAAGAAACGGGCACCTGATCCGCTTTGATCAATATCTCCGAGTTCTTCCCGTGCCCAATCGATCCGCTTCATCAAAGACTTAACTACATCGGGATGTGCTGCTGCTAGGTTCCAGGCTTCTGATGGATCGAGATCCAGGTTGAATAATTGCACTTCCGGAATTTCCTCAATCAAACGACCCCACCAACCGGTGCCATCAGGATTTCCGGAACGTGGTAAAACCAGTTTCCATTTTCCGGAACGAACTCCGGTTAACAAACAGCCTGAATAATAAAAGTAATCGTCACGGGGGCTGGTATCCGTTTGTCCCAAGAGGAAGTTAGTGGCATCCCGTCCATCGATCTCCCATTTGGGGAGTTTGGCTTTCGCCAATGTGGCGAAGGTGGGGAAAAGATCCATGGTTGAGAGTAGTTGGTCGGACTTTCCCCCTGACGCTATTTTACCGGGCCAGCGGGCAATGAAGGGCACGCGTGAGCTACCGTCCCAGGCACTCATTTTCCATCCGCGCAAGGGCAGGGCACTTCCTGAATGGTCTAAGGGAATAAAGGGTTTTCCATCTGCCGCTGCTCCACGAGGAGCATGAGTAGGTTCAATCCAGGGGCCGTTGTCGGAAGTGAATATCACCAGTGTATTCTCGTCGATTCCCAGTTCTTTTAGCTTGGCCAGTATTTGACCACTGGACCAGTCAATCTCTTCTATCGTATCACCGTAAGGTCCATATTCAGATTTGCCTTTAAATCCTTCGGAAGCCCCAACTGGAACATGTGGCAGATTGTGAGCCAGATAGAGAAAGAAGGGCTGATCCTTGTGTTGCTCAATCCACTGCAGTGATTCGCGTGTATAGTCCTGGGTGATATGGTCCCAGCTTTCCACGGCTTCCACAACCACCTCCTCATTGCGCATTATTCTGCTGCGCATAGGCGTGTCTTCAACGTAAGTGGTAAACCCATTAAAACGAGGCGTGCCGTAAAAGTAATCGAAACCTTGGGCGTTGGGCATCAGCTCTGTCTGAAAAGAATTGTCAGGGCCTTTCGGATTTCCGGCCAAATGCCATTTGCCGATTAGCGCAGTCGCGTAACCCGCTTCTCTAAGCGTCTCGGCCATGGTAACTTCCTTGGGATGGGGGACCGTGTGGAGCAGCTTCACATTATTCGGTTCAGCAATGCGAATCGGGTAGGATCCGGTCATGAGCGCTCCGCGAGATACTCCACAGACTGGCTGAGCGTAAAAACTGGTGAGCATGAGTCCTTCCTCTGCCATGCGATCCAAGTGAGGCGTCTTGATCTTTTGCGAGCCGAAGCAGCCCAGATCATTGTACCCCTGATCGTCGGTGAAGATGAGAATGATGTTGGGTTTAGTCGCCGCGTTTGCAGCTATTGCGAAGATGAAGTGGGACGAAAAGAAGAGAAGAATTAACAAAGAGTGTTTCATAAAGGTAATAGGGAGCTAGCGGACGTAATTATACGATTCCTAAGGAGTCCCGTATACTGCGTTTTGGACAATAACCGATACTATTTTCGCCTGGCGCGTGTGCAATTCGATTCTTTACTGTCGAAAAGTGTCAGTGGATTGGGCGCCAGATCCTGCTACATCCACAGATTAGGCTTTTTCCAGTAAGGCCAAAAGCTTCTCAGCGCAGGTTTTAGAAAAGGTCGCACTGTTGATCGTATCGTCGATATCGATGACCTCGACTTGTGCATGTTGACGAATGGCATTGAACAGAGACTTATCTGCTTCCGGGTCGTAAAAGGTGCCTCCTTCGCCATTAATTTCACTCACTGCTTTTAAGGGGTTGAGAATCGCCACAGGAGCAGAATTGGCGTTGGCCTTTTCAGCGATGATCTTCCCAATCTGGCTGCACTCTTCAGGAGTGGTCCGCATCAAGGTGATCTGAGGATTGTGTATGTACAAATTGCGGCCTTCGAATTGTTCAGGCACAGCATCCCGTTCTCCGAAGTTGACCATGTCCACACAGCCTGGAACTACGACAGCTGGAATATTCGCTTTGCTCATCGCATCCATGCGCTCGGGACCAGCCGCCAGAACGCCTCCCACCACTTCATCAGCCCATTCGGTGGTGGTGATATCCAGCACCCCGGCGATCATACCGCTTTCAATAAGGCTCTCCATGGCCTTTCCTCCGGTGCCAGTTGCGTGAAAAACAAGGACTTCGTAACCGGCTTCTTCGAGCAATTCTTTGGCGATGTTTACGCAGGTAGTAGTGTTACCAAACATACTGGCGACGATGAGTGGTTTACCGCCTTCACCGTCCAATTGTGTTTCGACCATGCCGCAGATGGCTCCGGCCGCTCGGGTAAAGATCGTGCGGGATATTCGGTTAAGGCCATTCACATCGACTACACTTGGAATCATCACGATATCTTTTGTGCCGACATAGTGGGCGGTATTACCACTGGCCAGGGTAGAGACCATTACTTTGGGAAACCCAATGGGCAGAGCTCGCATCGCTGCTGTGCCAATGGCCGTTCCGCCTCCACCGCCTAGCGTAATTATGCCGTCGATGTTTCCTTCCTCGACAAGCTTGGTAACAAACGCAGGGGCTGCTTTCGACATGGCACTGACACAGGCCCCCCGGTCTTGTTGCTTGATCAGCTCATCCAGGTTTAGACCTATCGCGGATGCCACTTCGTATCGGCTATAGTCTGGATCGATCTTGGGTTCACTACCAGTGCCTACGTCTATATAGAGTATTTGGTGGCCACGCTTACGAATGTGCTCGGCGACAAAGCCGTGTTCGTCTGCTTTAGAGTCGAGGGTTCCGAGGATGGCGATGGTGGACATGGGGTTATGATTGATTCGGGTTTTGTGACTGCGGCACTGCGGGGACGCAGTTGCCCTACCTTTTGGTTTTACTTTGGTAGGGCGGGAGCATCCCTGCTCCGCCGCTTATTTTTTTCTATGCACCGGTATGGATTTAAATTCCTGGGTAATATCGACCAGGGAACGCTCCACCGCGATGCGTTCCAGGCTGGAGGCGCCCACGAAACCAACCGCGTCGGTTCGTTCATTGATATAGGCGGCGTCTGGAGGGGAAAGAATGGGTCCTCCATGACTGAGGTAAATGATATCGTCGCGAACGGATTTGCCGGCATCGATGATGGCTTGGGTTTGCTTGGCTGCTTCGTCGAGACCGATCGCGGCATCGGTTACGCCGATTGAACCACCTACGGTGCAACCGACGTGGGCGATGATGACATCGGCGCCGGCCTCGGCCATCTTCTTGGCTTCCTCTGGTTGAGCTACATAGACGATGGAGAACATATCCATCTTTCGTGCCAGGGCTACACAGTCGTATTCCTTCTGCACACCCATGCCGGTTTCTTCGAGCATCTGACGGTGCATCCCGTCGATAATCATGTGTGTAGGGAAATTGTTGATACCGCTGAATCCCATATCTTTAACCTGCAGTAACCAATGCCACATGCGACGACGAGGATCAGTCGCATGCACGCCACAGATCACGGGTGTTTCCTCTACGACCGGGAGCACTTCGAACTCACCAATTTCCATGGCCACCGCATTGGCATCGCCGTAGGACTGGAGGCCGGCCAGGGAGCCATGGCCTGACATACGAAAGCGTCCCGAGTTATAGATGATAATTAGGTCGGCTCCTCCCTTCTCAATGAACTTGGCACTGATGCCGGTGCCAGCACCGGCCGCGATGATCGGCTCGCCCTTTCTCAGGGTGTCGTGAAGTCGTTCAAGTACTTCGGTTCGTGTATAAGGGTTTCCTATTCCGGTCCAGGGGTTTGGCATGGAATAAATAATGAAAGGATCGTTTAGGTTTGGGCAATCCTGTTTGTGATTCAGTTTAAAATTTCGGTATCGGAGATAAACTGGTAGGGCAATAGCGCGTGCCTTGCCACAGCCTTATGGCGACGGCTGGTCCCCGCTATGCCGAATCTTCGTCCTCAGGAATACGGCATAGCTGGAAGCTCTAGCCCTACCTATATAGAATTATTTTGAAAGGGGAACCGCGTCGTCGATCCAGCCGGCAGGACGACTGTTCTGTGCCAAGTCTGCCTCGTATGGTTCTGTGTAGCTGAAAAGTTTTTCAGCAATCGCCTTGTGCTCAGCTAATACATTCTGCGATTCACCGATGTCTGCTTCCAGATCGTAAAGTGCCTCGGGAATTCCTTCCCCAATATGTAATTTCCATTTACCGGACCGAACAGCCCTCAACTCGTTTCTGCTATTGTAGAAGAATGCCTCGTGTGGAGTAGGTGCACCTTGAGTAAGAACGGCCCATATGTCTTTGCCGTCGATCACTCGGTCAGTCGGGACCTGGGCACCTGCAAGCTTGGCAAACGTGGGCAGCAGATCCATGGCAGTCATCAACTCATCGTTCGATTGCCCCACTGGAATCTTTCCTGGCCAACGGATCACGGTCGGCTCGCGCATACCGCCTTCGAAGGTACTGCCTTTGCGTCCTCTTAATGGATCCGCTTTGCCAACCGCGGGCCCATTGTCAGAGAAAAACATGACCAGGGTATTTTTATCGAGCCCGTTGTTTTTTAAAGTGTCTAGAATCCGACCCACCGACCAATCAATTTCATCAATCGCCTGGCGGAAGAGTTTGTCCCGGGTTGGGTAATCGATTGAGTTCTTTTCGCTCTTGAGAGTTTCCTTTATCTCGTTTGAGACACTTTCCATATAGGGCGGTGAAACATGCAGCGGTTTGTGAGGAATGGGTTGAGGGATATAAAGGAAGAACGGATGCTCTTTGTTCTTCTCGATAAATTCGACCGCTCGCTCGGTAACTCTTTGAGTCAGGTAGTCAGCATCAGGATCCATTTCGATGACTTTCTCTCCGTCTAACAACGGGAGTGAGGGAAATTGGAAGTGATCCTGACGTGGATGTTGTTGGTGAATGTCATGGCTATAGGGGATGCCGAAATAGTCGTCGAAGCCCTGCCGAGTCGGAAGGAATTCTGGCTGGTCGCCCAGGTGCCACTTTCCAAAAATGCCGGTTTTGTAACCCACGGTTTTAAGAATCTCGGCCAAGGTAATCTCGTCGGTGTTCAGCCCTTTGGGATCTCCGGCGAGTAACACACCAAAATTGGAGCCATAGGCCATGTCTACTCTTCGAGGATAGCTTCCTGTCATCAAAGCAGCCCGGGATGGTGTGCAGACGGCAGCTGCCACATAGAAGCTAGTGAGCTTCATGCCCTCAGTTGCCATTTGATCGATACGGGGTGTCGAAACATGGGTGCCACCATAACTGCTGAGGTCGGCATAACCTTGGTCGTCCGTCATGATGATGACGAAATTGGGTGGTCGAGTAACCTCCGTTGGTTTACAAGCGAAAATGATCAGCGAAACCAGGAGTAAGGGTACAGCGAGATATCTCATGATGGGGTGGCTAGGAGTTAATAGTGAAGGCGTTTAAAAATATACGGCAATCCCATTTGTTGCCGTTCCAGCAGTAAGAGATAGTCAGGCCTTCATTTTATTAATGACTCCCCCGTCAATAGTAACCAGTTTGGTAATGAACGCTACCTTTTATCCAAAGGCGTAACCTGCCGCCATTTATGTTAAATACCCCATTGAGAATCTATTTTAGCCTGCTCGTTTTTGCAGGCGGGCTTTGGGGTGCAGATTCTCCGATTCCTGAGCGGCAGGACATACCTGAGTATCGGTTGGACCGTGACTACCGGCCGGAAACGACGGCGGTGCGTGTGGATACTCCACTTAAGATTGACGGCCATCTAGATGAGCAAGTCTGGCAAACGGCACCCCTTGCTGGACCTGTACTACAGAACCGACCTCACTCCTATACGCACATGGATCAGCAAACGTTCTTTCGGGTAGCCTACGATGACAACCACCTCTATGTTGCGGTTTGGTGTTGGGATACGGAGCCGGATAAGATTGTAGCACGCTACATGCGACGTGATGACCGCTTATGGGAAGACGATTCGTTTAGTATATCTCTCGATACCTTCAACAATCAGCGGAATGGTTATGTGTTTATTGTGAATCCAAATGGCACAAGGCATGACGCACTCGGGATCAACAACGTTACCTTTAACTCTCAGTGGGATGGTGTCTGGAATGCAAAAACACAAATTACCGACTACGGCTGGCAGGCTGAAGTATCCATTCCGCTGACCACCCTCAGCTTTGATCCGGAAGCCTCCCAGTGGGGAATCAATGTTTCCAGGCGAATCAAGCGTCTGGATCAACGGGGCATTTGGTCTTCTCCACGGGACGGTATACGGAGTTACTACTTCTCCGAGGCGGGAAAGCTAAACGGGCTGAGTGGTCTCAAGCAGGGATTGGGACTTGAGATTAATCCCTATATTCTGGGTAAACAATCCGACGACAAGGACCTCGGAACGGATGATTTCGATTTCGAATGGGGCGGTGACTTTCGCTATCGAATCACACCCAAGATGAGTGCGACCCTGAGCTACAATACCGATTTTGCGGCTGCGGAAACAGATGCACGGCAAGTCAATCTAACTCGTTTCTCGCTATTTTTTCCTGAAAAACGCCGCTTCTTTCTCGAGGATGCCGGGGTATTCAACTACGGTGGATTGGCCGGTCGATTCAGGCGAAGGACGGGATCCCTAGCATCGCCGGTTATCCTTCCTTATTTTAGCCGACGAATCGGTTTGAGTAATGCGGGGCAAGTGGTGCCTCTGGTGGGCGCGGCCAAACTGTCCGGGCGATTTGGGGACTACAATATCGGCGTCATCAATGCGGTAGTCGAGGAGAACGGAGATCTGGATAGCCAAAACGCATTCGTAGGGCGGATCACCCGCCAGGTCTTTGATCAGTCAGCTGTCGGGATTCTGGCAACGCATGGCGATCCCAATTCCGAGTTCGATAACCTCTTGATCGGGAGTGATTTCCAGTACCTGACAAACAAGTTTCTCAACCAATACCGTTTGGAAGTGAATACCTTTGCCATGGCCACGGACTCTGATCATCCGGATTTTAATAGTGGTTTGGCACCTGTGGTAGGAGGGAGTGCGATTCTACCGGCTGCGGAATTCGATGCTGAGATGGCTTTCATGCATGTCGATGAGGACTTTAATCCTGCGCTCGGGTTTGCTCCTAGAACGGGGGTACGCAGGTATTACACAAGAATGGTCTACAAACCCTACGTTGAATCGAAGGATTGGCTGCGCCAGATGTATTTCTCTTATGAGGGAGAATACATCACCGACCTTTCAAACAAACTGGCATCCTCAAGCCACATCTTCACACCTCTTCAACTGTTATTTGAGTCGGGAGACGAATTCATTGTTGAAGTAGAAAGCTCTGAGGATGTGCCCGAAAACGATTTCACCATCTACAATGTGAAAGAAGATGAAAATGACGTGCCGATTCTGGCGGGGGATTATTCATGGACGCGTGGCATCATTGCCTTTCAATCGGCTGACAAACGAAAGCTTCAATTCAACCACGATTTTTCCTTTGGCGATTTTTATGATGGTACCCGAATTGAGAATACATCCGAGTTGACCTTTCTTCCTTCTAAACATTTTGGAACCGTTCTCAGTTACTCGAAGCAGAGTGTCGGGTTGCCGACGGGTGATTTTGACATCAAGCTGACTTCCTTGACTGCGCTGATCAATTTTACCCCCGACTTCAGCTGGTCGAACTTGGTGCAGTACGACAATGTTTCTGACACCATGGGCATCAATAGTCGCTTAGTCTGGGAATACCAACCGGGAAAGCGTGTGTTTTTAGTGCTGAACCAAAGTTATCTGGATGAACGGTCCGGTTTTGTACGCAAGCAAATGGATGCGACGCTGAAGTTGAGCTCGATCTTTCGGTTTTGATATGGAGGGAATGGATATCTAATCCTTCAGTGCTCCGGGAATAGTCAGCCGATCGGCCTCCACTTCTTCAAACCAGGTTTCCAACTCTGCCAACATTTTACGGGTCTTTTCGGGTTGGTCCTGAGCCAGGTCGGTTTGTTCGCCGGGATCGTCCGCGAGATTGTATAGCTCGGGCGGTTCGGGATCTGGTAGTTTTACACGAGGTATAGGGAGTAGCTCAGAGATGGATTGAGGATCCTGTTTGTGCTGTGAGTCGGCTTTGCTGAAAGCCTTGGTTCGAAGTTCGTCTTCTTCGCTCACATAGAGCTCCTTACTAAAGTAGCGTGTACCTGAAATCATCGGACGAACCAGCTTCCAGTCGCCATCACGCATCGCGGCGTTGGTACCGATGTTCGGGACATAGAAATTCCATTGCCAAAACCTTCGCGGTTCGAGATCGATACTACCTCCGAGGAGCATGGGGGACAGATCGTGGCCGTCAAAGGCCGGGCCCTCGAGTCGATCGATACCGCAAAGCCCAATGAGCGTTGGCAGCCAGTCCGTGAAATGAACGAGATCGTTGTTCAGCTGTCCGGCTGCAATACGTTCCGGATAACGCACAATCATGGGAACGCGGATGCCGCCTTCGTAAATCCAGCCTTTGCTGCCACGCATGCCGCAATTGAACCGCTCGTTGAAATTCTTTTCCCCTGGCTCGAGTTGCCGGGAAGGATTGAAAAACGCCGGCCCGTTATCGCTGGTGAATAGGACAATGGTATTCTCGTCCAGCTGCGTATCTTCCAGGTGTTGAAGAATGCGACCGATTCCCTGGTCCATGATTTCGATCATGGCGTAGGTAGTAGCAGTGATACGATCGTATCCCTTGGCCTTATACTTATTGATGACTTCTTGGGGAGCTTGGAAGGGTGCGTGCGGTGCGGTGTAGGCGAGCTGAATAAAGAAAGACTCATTCTCATGTCGCTCAATAAAAGATAGTGCCTCATTGGTAAAAACATCCGTCAGGTACGATCCATCAGACTTCTGGTAGGATTCATTTACCCGCAAGGTGTAATCGTAGTAGTCCGACCAACCGCCACAGAATCCGACAAACTCCTCGAATCCACGGGCATTCGGTTCAAAGCGTGCATCGAGAGCTCCATTGTGCCACTTCCCCACGAGGCCGGTCGTGTATCCAGAATTCTGAAACATGTCCGCGATGGTTACTTCTCTTAGTGCAATCCGGTCAAGTCCATGCAGTTCGTGTTGGGTAATCGCTCCGGTGCGATGAGGCACACGCCCGGTGAGAAGCGAGGCACGTGCAGGTGAACAGATAGGTGATGCGGAGTAGTGCTGTCGGAAGCAGGTGCCTTGAGTTATCAGAGAATTCAGGTTCGGGGTTTGAACGGCCGGGTTGAAGGTTCCGAAATCTCCATACCCCATATCGTCTGCCACAATGAGGAGGACGTTTGGTTTAGAAGCAGTGGCATTCATGGATTAGTGTTACATAGCTGGTTTAGGGCGTTAACTACAATACGATATGTGGAGTTAATGAATTTACTTTGACGGTCTTCAATCTCATCGCCATGAAATAACTCGAAGTTTCTCCAACCGTCAGCCCCATTAGAATGCCTCCAGACTCAACGCCACCCAACGAAAGCACCGGTATACAAGATCCTCCAACCAAACTAGGGTGCATGTTGCGCTATTGGGGGCCAGGGCTGATCATGACCGCCGGAGTAGTTGGATCGGGAGAGCTTATTGCTACGACAGGCTTGGGAGCCAAGGCGGGCTTCGTTGCTCTTTGGCTGATCCTGGTGAGCTGTGTGATTAAGGTTGCCGTTCAGCTGATGCTGGGACGATACGCTATCTATTCCGGCAAAACCACCTTAGAGGCATTCAACGATCTTCCGGGACCGCGACATAAGGCGTCTTGGTTTATCTGGTGGTGGATGCTGGTCCTTTGCATGATTATGTTGCAACAGGGGGCTATGCTGGGAGGTGTGGCAATGGTTCTGAATATTTTGGTGCCGGCGATTCCCGTCTGGGGATGGGCTGTGTTCATGATGGTCTTTACCATTTGCGTACATCGATTCGGGAAATACAAGCTGCTGCAAAATGTTTCAGCAGGGATGGTTCTGGCATTCACGATCACGACGCTGATTTGTGTGCTTTTAATCCAAGGAACGGATTATGCACTTACGTGGGATCAGGTAAGTTCCGGTTTGCAGTTTGATCTTCCTATTGGCGGATTGGCGGTGGCTCTGGCCATGTTTGGCATAACGGGAGTGGGCGCCGGTGAGCTTATTTACTATCCGACTTTTTGTCTGGAAAAAGGTTATGCCAAAGCGACCGGTCCCTTTGAACGCACCGAGGCCTGGTTAAAACGAGCCAAGGGTTGGATGCGTGTCATGAAATTGGACGCCATGCTGTCATTGGTCATCTACACAGGATTGACGGTTGCGTTTTACCTGCTTGGAGCAGCCGTCCTGCATGCGCGTGGATTGGCTCCCGAGGGCATGGACATGATTAAAAACCTGTCCCTCATTTACACGGAGACCTTGGGTGAAGGTTCCCGCATCGTCTTTCTAATCGGTGCCTTTGTGGCTCTCTATTCGACCATCTTTGTCAGTACCGCCACTCATTCCCGAATGTTTACCGACTGCTTTAAACTAGTTGGGTGGTTAGAGGTCAGAAATGAAGTAGACAAACAACGGTCGATTAAACGCCTGGTGACCATCCTTCCCTTTTTCCATCTAACGCTCTTTCTGGTATTCAAGCAACCCCTGTGGATGGTAGTGATTGCTGGTACATTTCAGGCAGCCAGTTTAATCGCGATCTCGTTCGGCGCGTTGTATCTGCGTTACAAGAAATACACCCCTGAGCTGCGACCGACCAAGGTGTTCGACATCTTTCTTTGGGTCTCAGGAATTACCATTACCGTCATAGCCCTGTATGGTTTGATCGCAAAACTAGGGGGCGGATCTTGATCCATGAAAGTAATTATACCATTTGTTATCCTCCTTTGTTCATGCCTTTGGCTCAACGCAGCCGAAACTGACGATAACGGTTTTCTTCTTCATCGAATTGACTCTCCCTATCAAGCGAAGGATACGTCGTTGCGCGTATTGATGCCGGATCAAATCGAACCGGGGAACTCTTACCCTGTACTATACGTTTTACCGGTCCACGAAGATGGCGAGTTTCGGCATGGAGATGGGTTAATCGAGATGAAGAAGCTGAATGTGCACAATGAGCACCAAGTGATTTGTGTCTCTCCGTCGTTTACTGCGCAGCCCTGGTTTGCCGATCACGATTTAAATCCGCAAAAACGGGAGGAGAGTCATCTCATAAAAACGGTGATTCCCTTTGTGGATGCCAATTACCCGACGCAGGCAAGCTCTGACGGACGACTCTTAATTGGCTTCAGCAAGTCTGGTTGGGGAGCCATTGCACTTTTGCTTCGTAATCCCGAGCTCTTTCACAAGGCCGCAGGTTGGGATATTGGCATCCGTGTGGATACAGGACCGATTGAAGAGGATGAACGAGCCGAGCGCATAGCTCGAGAGTGGGGAACGGTTGAGAACTTTGAAGCCAACAGGATTTCCAACCTCGTTAAAACGAGAGGCAAGGACCTCGGAGATGAATCACGCTTGTTTTATTACAGCACTGAAGGAAAACGTGCGATCGGCGGAGTGGAAATACATCGCCTGTTGGTAGAATACGAAATTCCTCACAGCTATGTAATGGAGCCGCATCGCAAGCATGCCTGGGACACTGGGTGGATTCCGGAGGCGGTGGCGTTTATTCTGAGTGATTTGTGACTCAAATATTTAATTTATTCCGATCTTGATTGAGAATGCCTTTGGATTACATGATCTTTGGCAATCCTATGTTGATTAGTTAATCTTTCCATGTCTCAACCCGAACTCGATGCCTCCCATTGGTTTAATATTGAAATTAAACCGCATGATATGAGCCCGCATTAGAAAATGCGTTCAGAACTACCTTGGGAAAAGCAAGTGGCCCGATTTTGAGACTCGATCTCCAACGCATCTTAAAGATGGATGCCTCTGGACTCGGAATAGTTGAAACAAACGGTTTTGAAGAGTCGATCAATATGCGTGAGCTCGATCTCTCGAACAATGCCATAGCTGACCTTTGGCAGGTAGGTGATATGCGTGAACTGCGCATTCTTGATCTGAGCGATAACCAGATTGAAGATATTAGCTATCTATCAAGCCTGACCAAGCTGGTGAGTTTGGATCTCAGTGGAAATTTACTCAGTGATGGACCATCCCAATCGGCCGACTCAGGACAGGTCCAAATGGCGAGTTTCTCTCTGCTAGAATCCACAGGAGTATTGGGTTATTTAAATGGCATCGAATCTTTAGAGATTTTGAAATTCGCCAACAATAACATCAGTGATCTGGATGTCTTAAACTCACTGCCTGCGCTCGAAGAGTTAGACCTCAGTGGCAATAGTGTCGTGGATCTGACTCCACTAGCTCAATTGCCAAACCTGGAGAAAGTTTCCATATTTGATAACCCTGTTGATCTTTCAGAAGGATCAAGTCAATCCACGGTTCTGGAGAATATCGTAGCAAGCACCGGAGCGAATATTTTGGTCGAAGCACCCGATCCTAATGCACCGCTTCTGAGCGTAGATTGGGATGCAGGTAATCAGCAGTTTCAACTTCAATGGGATGTCGGTGAATTACAGACATCGACGGATTTGAATATTTGGACTGATATTGGGAGTGCCCAGTCGCCTTTTACCGTTGTTTCCTCTGATGGACCCGTTTTCTGGCGATTGGAACTGTAGTGTCCATACGAAACTTAAGTCGGATTTGAGACTCAGGCCTTCAAAAAAATAAAGGAGTATAACGGCACTGCGGGGACCAGCCGTCGCGAGAAGGCTGTGGCAAGGCACGCGCAGTAGCCCTGCCTTTCTTGGTGAAATCGGTAGGGCAGGAGCATCCTTGCTCCGCCGTTCAGAGCAAAGATAAATGCAGAATTTGTTAGTCCTTGCTGTTATTGCTCACCGATACACACAACTTGCTTCAGTCCGCGGTGGTAGATTCGACCGTTGGCGTAACTAACCGTACTCAGACTCCAAGTGTCCCCAGCGGGGCCGAGGTCGTTGATGGATATCAGGGCTGTTTCGTCAAGAACGGGTGCCTGTGAATCAATTACATAGGTCATCCCAATCATTGTGGAGAAAAAGACGTATTGATTGACCGCGATGGGGCTGCCAGCTGTGACATGACCCCAGCCATCTCGTTCAGAGCGTTTGTCGTTAGCGGTTTTCATGCCACGGGAGTTGCGGCCTTGGCTAGGGATGTGGGAGTCCCAACGGATTTGATCTGGGGAGCCAGGTTTTCTAACCACCTGGATAGGGACTTGGAGAAATTCAGTCTTTCCAGTCTCGGTATCGATACGGCCAATACAGTGTCCTGAGTGCGAGAGGAAGAGGTAGTATTTGTCCACCAGGATGGGAGTCTGATTGGTGGGGTAGGTTCTGAAGTTCTCAGCGACGATAGTGAAGGGGGCGTTCTTGTGTAGTTCATGGCTTTCCTTGTCTGTATTCCAGAGACGGATGTCAGCTTTCTCGAAAGCAGGAATGCTTTTGAGAACTTTGCCTGTCCTTGAATTCAACCGGATGAGTTTTCCTGAATCCCATCCGTAAGCATACTTTTCATCGAAGTGAGATACCGTGTATGCAGCGGCATCTTTCACTTCGTAGCTCCAGAGATCTTTGCCTCCGATTTTGGATAATGTATAACCATAAGGCATCTCTGGCGGTTGATGGCCACCGCCGCGTGCGTGAAATATGTAGGCTTCACCATCAAGGTAGCCGATGCGTGGTGTGTTGTGGACGGAGGTGCCGCTCGGTTCGGTCCAGAGCGGGTTGCCGGAAAGTGCATCGAAACTGCGGATGTGCATCTTGGGCCAGTGTTCGGGAGGGGTGTTGCGTTGACGGGGCTTGGCCAGCATAGGACGTCGAAGTGGATCGTCTGGTGCCCGCATCATCACAAAGAGCAGTTGGTTATCGACCAAGATGGGTTCAGCTTGTTTAGCATTGTGGCGGCTGCGCGATTCGAAGGACCGTTTCCATACTTCGTTCCCTTCCATATCGAAACAGATCATGAGTCCGCCATGGTTGATGAACCAGACATGTTTGCCATCCGTGATGGGCGTGGCGCTGGTATTGTCGGAGAATAATCCCGAGTAGGGCATGGTCTTTGGACTGGGGATCTCTCGGGTCCAGAGTACTTCTCCGGAATTAGAATTCAGGCAATAACCAATGATATCGCTGCCTTCAGCTTTTTCGAGCGGGGTGCCTTGAGGAAGGGGACGATTGATCGTCAGAAACAAGCGATCATTCCAAACCGCAATCCCGCTCTGACCGCCTTCGGGTAATTCGGTTTTCCAAAGGATGTGTTCATCGGTGCTGACACTCCATTCGGTGGGGACGGCTTGGTCGCTAATCGTAGTCCAGGTCCCGTAAGGACCGGACGCCATGGGACACTGACCATCTGCCTGTTGGATGGGGGAGGCCGCTTGTAATAGTGAGGAAAACAGGAAAAATACAATTAGGGTGGGGAGTATCTGATTCACGCCTTAGTCTCTGTTTTTGCAGTAAAGTGCGGCAAATGAATTTTTCCAGGTGTTTTCTCTTTTTGGAAGGCATCTGGAAGCTCAGGGGTTGCAATCGAGGAACAATCCTTCCAAATACCCATCTTTATTCAATTGGATCTCTATGAATAGTGGTAAATCCGTTAAACAAATGCTGACCTTTTCTTCCCTGTTGTTGTGGGGGAGTTGTTTTCTGTTGTTGCCTATCAATAGTTACGGCCAACCGAGTGACGAGCAGGTGTTAATGGAAGGTCATCAACTTGCTCAGAAGCATTGTACTACCTGTCACGATTTTACCGAACCTGAATTGCTGCCCAAAAAGAGTTGGGAATTTTTGCTGACCTATATGGGTATGTTTCTAGGAGTCACCGAATATCGATATCTCAAAGATAGCTCTGAGAATGCCATGGAGATTATCGAGGCCCGGGAAGAATTTGTCAGGGCTGCAAATCTTCTGCCCGAAGAGCCTATCATTTCACCGTACGATTGGCATAAATTGAGATTCTATTACTTTACAAATGCACCCGAGGAAGCGCTCCCTCAAATCGAGAAACCAGCCTTGGTAGAGGACAGTGAATGGTTTTCGGTTAAGCGGTCTCAGTATCGAGCGAACAATGCAATTACCTCCATGGTTCACATTGATGAAATAAACTCCATGGTGCTGATCCATGATAGTGGAGCTGAGAAGCTGACTGTTTTAGATGAGGATCTTTATTTTTCTGATGCTCATATGGCCCCGAGTGTATTTCTCATTGAAGCTGAATCACGAGGGGACGAGCTGTTTCTTTTAAATATTGGAGATCTGTTTGCCTCTGAGATCGGTAAATCTTTCGGTGAAATTCAGCAGGCTTCGTTTCGTGCGGGAACCTACTACAATATGCGGATCCAATTAGAGGACCTTCATCGTCCGGCTGATTTCTGTATGGCCGATATGGATGGAGATGGTGCTGAGGAAGTTATCATAAGCAATTTCGGGGACTATACGGGGAACTTGTCGATGTACAAAAAGGATCCAACGACGGGTGTGATTTCACCGGAACCTCAAATACTGAGTTCCGAGCCAGGGATTGTTAAAAGTGAAGTGCATGACTTCAATGGTGACGGGCGTCCTGACATAGCGGTGTTGATGAGTGCTGCTCGTGAAAATTTAAGTATCTTCATAAACGAGGGAGAAGGGGTCTTTACTAGAAATATAATTGTCGAAGCGCATCCATCCTATGGGTACACGGGATTGGAACTTCGCGATTTTAATGAAGATGGGCTCATGGATATTATGACGCTCAATGGTGATAACGGTGATTCGGATCCGTATAACTCACTCAAGCGAGACCAAGGTATTCGGATCTACTTGAATGAAGGTGACCTGCAATTCAAGGAGGCCTACTTCTATCCCATGTATGGCGTTTATAAAGCAGAGATCCAAGATTTCGACTTGGATGGTGATCTGGATATCGCTGCCATAGCTTTCTTTCCTGACTTTCATCCTGAAAACCCCGAGAGCTTTGTTCTGTTGCAGCAATCCTCAGATCTGAACTTTATGCCGAAGACTCATCCAGCCACCTATAATGGGCGTTGGTTATCAATGGACTCCGGCGACATCGATGCGGATGGGGACAAAGACCTCATCTTGGGTGCTGCTTATTCTCCCGTAGGCATGCGGGAGAATCATGAAGAGAAATACGAGAAATGGGTAAAAGAGGGTCCACCCGTGCTGGTTTTGGATAACAAGACGATCAGGTAAGGGATACTTTAAAAGTCTCCCCTTGATACTCTACTTCATCTCCGGATGCGATTTGTTTCCGTTTCCGGGTTTCTACTTCTCCATTCACTTTGACCATGCCTTCGGAGATGACGATCTTGGCCTCGCCACCAGTTCCTACGACCCCGGCAAATTTAAGTAACTTTAATAGTTCGATGGGTTCTTTGCGGATTTGGATGTCGGTCATTGGTGAATTTGAGCTGTAGGAGCGGGTTGTTTTTCTGCGCTTCGCTTGTTGAGGTGTCGTCACGATGTTCCTCGGTAATCCCGCGATTGCTTTGAAGCTGTTCGATCTGATCGCTACAGCTTTCCAATAAACAAATATCACTCATAAATAATTACGAGTTAGAAATCCATCAAGCCGCTCCTACGCAGAGGGAATAACTGGCAAGGTTGTTGACTGCTTAGCTTGTATATTCGTAGGTAGATCGCATGAATCGCCGTAACTTTCTTCGTATATCTGCTGCCGCGGGAGTCGGTCACGCAGCTCTTGGGCCTTCCTCTCTCTCTGGGCAAACGCCTGCTGGTTTCGATCGTTATGGCGGTTGGAAGGGGAAACGCTTTCAGGCGACTGGATACTTTCGGACAGAAAAAGACGATCGCTGGTGGCTGGTGACGCCGGAAGGGAACGCGTTTCTAAGCTGGGGTATCAATCACCTCTATCCCGATCTGTGGATGCAGGATTACAATAAGGAAGCCTGGCGAAAGAAACTCGGACTGAAGGAGATGAAACAAGGGGATGCTTTCAATGCGGCCTTGAAGGGTTGGTTTCTGGAAACCTGTGAGCAGTTTGGTTTTAATACGGTGGGCGTTCACAACGCACTACAGATAGTCAATTCACCCTCTCCGAAGGTGCCCTACATGCAGCCGATCCATTTCGTGAATATACCTCATTGGAGAGGAGAGATTCCGGATGAGAATTTCCTGGACGTCTTCGCTCCGGCCTTTGAGTCCCACTGTGATGGAATGGCTAAGGAATTGGCTCTCCCGGTGAAGGATGATCCTTACTTGCTGGGCTATTCCATGACGGACTGTCCACTGTTTACGGAAGAGGATCTTCGTGAGCGAACAGACACCATCGGTGGTGCCAGGCGCCCGTCTCGCATTGGTTGGCCCAGACGTTTGAGGAACTTAAGTGCCTCTGCTCCAGGAAAACAAGTGTATGTCCAAACGATGAAGGATGTATACCGAGGAAGTATCGGTGCATTCAATACAACGTATGGCACGACCTTTCGTTCTTTTGATGCCTTGGCTTCAGCTGTTGACTGGCGTCCACAGTCCGAGCTTTGGAATGTAAATGAAACACGAGACAACACCCAGTTCCTTCATCGAGTGGTCGATCGTTATTACCAAGTGACCCGTGATTCGATTCGTCGTTACGATGCTAACCACATGTTTTTTGGTGATAAGCTCCATGCGAACACAGACTCCATCGATACGGTTCTACCGATCACTGCGAAGTACACCGATGTAGTCATGTATCAGATGTATGCTCGCTACGAAGTGCAGGAGCCTGGTCTCGATCGCTGGTCTAAGCAGGTGGATAAACCGTTTATTAACGGTGACTCCGCATTTACCATGGTCACCGATACTATGCCGCGACCCTACGGTCCGGTGGCTGACAACTTGGAGCAGCGGGCAGAATGGACAGAAGAATTTTTCCGCAAGGCTTTTGCGCGACCCGAATTTGTAGGATGGCACTACTGCGGTTTGATTGACGCATCGCAGTTGGTAACTCGAAAGCAGGACCGGCAGCACTCTGGATTGTTGGATGGTCTTGGGAATGCGTATCCGAACTTGGTGAAGGTGCTGAAAACCTGTTCCAGCGAGATGTATGACATTGCTCGAGCTTGATTGAACTCAGGCAAAATATCTGGTCGACCTGAGGCTAAATCCATATTCTATGGTTCTCATGTCTTCTTTTCGATTCATCGTATTTCTTTCTTTCAGCTTGGGGCTTGTAGCTTCCTTAAAAGCCGAAAAGCCAAACATCCTCTTCATCTTCGCCGATGACCAATGCTATGAGACCATAGCTGCGTTAGGTCACACCGATATCGATACACCCAATCTCGATCGACTGGCAAACGGCGGCACCGTATTTACCAACACCTACAATATGGGTGGTTGGCATGGAGCCGTTTGCGTGGCTAGTCGGACCATGATCAATACCGGGCGTTTCGTTTGGCGTGCACGCGAGTTGGATAAGAACCTAAGACCGGAAATCAGCAATGAGCGCATGTGGTCACAAGTTCTGCGTAATGGCGGTTACGAAACTTTTTTCACAGGTAAGTGGCATGTGAATGCGGACACGGGAGCCATCTTCGATCATGTTTCCCATGTACGTCCTGGTATGCCAGGTCCTGTTTATTATCCGGAGGCTTATAGTCGTCCTGTTGAAGGTGAGCCCGATCCCTGGGATGCGACGGATCCTAAGTTTGCTGGTTTTTGGGCTGGTGGTACGCACTGGAGTGAAGTGGTGGCTGATAACTCCGAACGCTTTCTCGATATTGCAGCGGAGTCACCCGACAAACCCTTTTTTATGTATCTGGCGTTCAATGCGCCTCATGATCCTCGGCAAGCTCCCCAGGAATATTTGGATCGCTACCCATTGGATCGAATCAAAGTCCCCGAGAATTATGCGGAAACCTATCCTTATATGGAAGCAGGCAATATTGCGACCGTCCGGGATGAGGTTCTGGCTCCGTCCCCGAGAACTGAATACGCAGTGAAAGTACATCGTCGCGAATATTACGCTATCATTACACATATGGACGATCAGATCGGGCGCATTTTGGACAAGCTCGAAGAAACCGGACAGGTAGACAATACCTACATCTTTTTCACGGCTGATCATGGACTATCGGTGGGACACCACGGTTTCATTGGAAAGCAAAACATGTATGAACACAGTCTTCGTCCACCCCTACTGGTTGTAGGCCCCGATATCCCCAAGGGGAAAAAAATCGATGCTCGGGTCTACTTGCAGGATGTGATGCCGACATCCTTGGAACTTGCAGGAATCGCAAAGCCTGAATACGTGGAGTTCCAAAGCCTGATGCCGTTGGTCGAAGGAAAGAAAGATAAGCAATACGATTATATCTATGGTGCCTATGAGCCGGGTAGTCAGCGAGCGCTGATCAGCCAGGGTTTTAAAATGATCTTTTATCCCACTATTGAGAAATACCGGCTCTATAACTTGGACGCAGATCCTATGGAGATGAACGACCTCGCCGATGACCCGAAATATAAGGGGCGCCTGGAACGTATGATTGCCGAATTTATATGGGTCCAGGGACGAATGGCAGATCCGCTTAAGGGCTAGGTCTCCACCACCGCATCAGGAATTCCTGTCAAAATACCAAAATCGTCCAATATTTGGTCATAGAATCAGGATTTCTGCAGGTCGATTTGGCTCGTTTTGCACCGAAGCGTATGCATAGATGGACGTGCCTTTTTTTGTGAGATAGGTTCTCACATCAGTCCTCCCAATTTTTTAGTTACGCATGCCCAAGAATCTAAGTGACCTGACCGGCCGCAAAGGAATTGAAGAAAACCTCTTCAACAAGCTCGGTGAAGCTGCCACCAGTGGAGATGGAACACCCTCCGCCGAAGAACTGAAACGCTTGGCCGACGAGTTTCTCATCGGAAAGGCGAATGTCTATGGAAGCGCCAGCTTCTATGACTTCCTGAAACCAGAAAACCAGGGAAAGAAAGT
The DNA here is from genome assembly GCA_014529675.2 of Opitutia bacterium ISCC 52. Taxonomy (NCBI): domain Bacteria; kingdom Pseudomonadati; phylum Verrucomicrobiota; class Opitutia; species Opitutia bacterium ISCC 52. The sequence goes on along the minus strand of CP076040.1, from coordinate 3,296,008 downwards.
CTACGTCTGTAATGGCTCGGCCTGTCTCTGCGCTGGAACCCAGGATAAACTTATTTCGGATTTGAAGGGGAAGTTTAAGGACGAGGAGATTGGCCACATGACCTGTCTCGGCCGCTGTCATGAAAATGGAGCTTTCCAGTATGACGGCAAAAACTACAGCGCCCAGGATGCTGACGGATTTGACACCATTTTCGAAGGGAATGGTGACAATGACGACTCCTATGGCACCGCTGCTCTTGGCCAGGCTGTGTTGACGGCTCCATTTGAAGGGATCGCTGCTTATGGCGATTTGTTGAAGTCGGCTCTGGAAAAAGACTCTGCAGAAGTGCTCGAGGATGTGAAGGCGTCCGGAGTACGTGGTCGTGGCGGAGCTGGTTTTCCCATGGGTGTAAAGTGGGAGTTTTGCCGTAATGCGGAGAGTGATCTGAAATTTATTATCTGTAACGCCGACGAAGGTGACCCTGGTGCATACTCGGATCGGTACCTTTTAGAGAAACAGCCGCATGCGGTATTGTTTGGCATGATCATTGCCGGTTACTGCATGGGAGCGGAGTGGGGCGTTCTTTATATTCGCACTGAGTATCCTGAATCGTTCCCGATTGTTGAATCGGCTATCGAAGACTTTCTTAGCTCTGGCCTGCTTGGAAAGAATATCCTGGGAAGCGGATTCAATTTTGATTTCAAGATCGTGCCAGGCCAAGGATCCTACATCTGCGGTGAGGAAACCGCGCTGATCAGTAGCATTGAGGGTCAACGACCTGAAGTAAGAGTGCGTCCACCATTTCCGGCTCAGAAGGGTTTGTTTAATAAACCAACCATCGTGAACAATGTGGAGACGCTGGCTACCGTTCCGTTTATCATAAAAAATGGCGGTGCGGCTTACGCTGCATTGGGCACGGACAAATCCAATGGCACCAAATTGGTCAGCCTGGATAGCTTTTTCAATAAGCCCGGTATCTACGAAGTAGAGATGGGCACACCTTTGGCCACCGTCGTGAATGATCTTGGAGGTGGGTTCAAAGAGCCTGTCAAAGCACTTCACATCGGAGGCCCGTTGGGAGGCCTTGTGCCCGTGGGTAAGATCGATGACCTGACGATCGATTTCGAATCGTTTGCTCAAGGTGGATTCTTATTGGGGCATGCTTCCGTGGTGTGTGTGCCAGAGAGTTTCCCGATTATGACTTATCTGGTCGAGCTGATGGACTTTGCCGCGGTCGAAAGTTGTGGGAAATGTTTCCCCTGTCGTCTCGGTACGAAACGCGCTCACGAAATGTTGGAGAAAGCGAACACCAGTAGTTACAGAATCGATACGGATCTGTTCGATGATTTATTACATACTTTAACAGAAGGTTCGCTCTGTGCACACGGAGGGGGTATCCCGCTACCGGTTAGGAATGCCTTGGAATACTTTGAAGAAGAACTGGAGCCCTATTTCAGCAAGGAGGTCAGCCATGTCTAATATCGCATACTTGAACAACCGCCCCTATGAAATTGAAGCAGGTGAAACCATCATCTCCTTCGCCCGTCGATCCTTAGGAGCGGAATCCATTCCCACTCTCTGTGACGCCCCCAATCTCGATCCTTTTGGATCCTGCCGCGTATGTAGCGTGGATGTGGCCTTAGAGAAAAACGGCCCTACCAAAGTGTTTGCCTCCTGCCATACACCAGTAGCCGCCGGACAATACATTTATACCGATTCAGCCAATGTCCAAAGGCTTCGCAAAAACATCATCGAACTGGTTCTCACCGACCATCCGCTCGATTGTTTGACCTGCGAAGTGAATGGTAACTGTGAGCTGCAGACAGTTGCGGCCCGCGTCGGAATTACCGATGTCCGCTATCCGGAAGGAGATACTCACCTCGATCGCGAAAAGGATCTGAGTCACCCTTACATGACTTCGGACTTGAGCAAATGTATCAACTGCTACCGCTGTGTCCGGGCTTGTGATGAAGTGCAAGGGCAGTTCGTGCTAAGCATGGCTGGACGTGGATTTGATAGCCGTATCATTAAGGGTATGGACGAGAGTTTCGACGACAGCCCTTGCGTGAGTTGCGGTGCCTGTTCTCAAGCGTGTCCGACCGCGGCGATCTCCGATGTTTTCCAATCCAAGTCCATCGCCAACACCCAGAAAACTCGCACGGTATGTAATTATTGTGGGGTAGGGTGTAATCTTGAAGTTGCCACGATGGGCGACCAGATCATGGGGATTCAAGCACCTTACGATGCTGAGGTGAACCAAGGGCACACTTGCCTGAAAGGTCGTTACGCTTTCAAATTCTACAATCACCCGGATCGTATCCAAACACCGCTTATTAAAAGAAACGGTGAATTTGAAGAAGCGACCTGGGATGAGGCTTACGATTTTATCGCTGATAAGTTCCAGGCGCTTAAGGACGAACATGGTCCCGATTCCCTCGCCGGGATTTCCTCTTCTCGTTGTACCAATGAGGAAAACTATCTCATGCAGAAGTTCTTCCGTGTGGTTGTGGGAACGAACAACATTGATGGTTGTGCCCGCGTGTGCCACTCGCCGACTGCGCTCGGCATGCAGAGAACTTTTGGAACCGGTGCAGCTACCAATTCAATTGAAGATTTAAAGTTCACCGATGCCATCATGGTGATCGGAGCCAATCCTACCGAAGGGCACCCCGTTACCGGAGCAAAGCTGAAGCAGCATGCCTTTAGTGGGAAGACTACGATTGTGATCGATCCTCGTCGGACTGAGCTCGCTCGTTACTCGACCCATCACCTTCAGCTTCGGCCCGGCACCAATGTGGCGGTACTGAATATGATGTTGTATTACATCGTGAAAGAAGGACTGGCTGATAAAGACTTTATCGAAAAGCGTACGGAAGGTTATGAAGATTTCTGTGACGAGTTGTTGAACATCGATCTCGATGAGATGGAAGCGGTCAGCGGTGTGCCTCGTGAAGAAGTGCGCCAGGCGGGAATTGCCTACGCAAGTGCTGACAAAGCGATGAGTTTCCATGGCTTGGGTGTGACTGAGCATTCGCAGGGGACGTTCACGGTTATGCAAATTGCTGATCTCGCTTTGATCACCGGAAATATTGGCCGACGTGGAGTAGGGGTTAATCCACTACGCGGACAGAACAATGTCCAGGGGATGGCTGACATGGGGACGCAACCTCACCAGGGTGCCGGTTATTTTGATGTGACGGATCCTGATGTTATCAAGCGTTACACGGAATTTTACGGGGTCGATATGCCGACTGAAGTCGGATGGAAAATCCCCCAGATGTATGAGAAAGCCCTCGAAGGAAAGCTGAAAGGTATCTGGGTCATCGGGGAAGACATGGCTCAAACCGATCCCAATAGTATCCACGTGCACAAAGCGTTGGGGAATCTCGATATTTTCGTCGTCCAGGAGATCTTTATGACCAAGACCGCGGAATTGGCCGACGTCGTTCTTCCGGGAGCTTCCTTCCTTGAGAAGAGCGGTACCTTTACCAATGGAGAACGCCGCATCCAACGCGTGAACCAAGTCGTTGAACCTCTTGAAGGAACCAAGCCAGATGGACAGATTGTGATCGATCTGATGAATCGCATGGGCTTCCAACATCCTGAATACGATCCTTCACTTATGATTCAGGAGATTTCAGGTATTGTTCCTTTCTTCGCGGGCGTCAAGTGGGATGAACTTGGTGATAACGGCAAACAATGGCCGGTGACTCCCGATGGCCAGGATACGCCAATCTTACATGCGGACTCATTTAAACGCGGACTCGGATTATTCGAATTCAATCCGTTTAAGGAATCGCAGGAATTGGTCGCAAATGCCAAAGAGTTTCCTTACATACTGACAACCAATCGAAATCTTGAGCACTACAACTGTGGTGCCCAAACCCGCCGGACGGCCAACGTCGAATTGGTTACTGAGGATGTGATTCTGATTCACCCGGAGGACGCCAAGGAACAGGGGATTGTGGATGGCGATATGGTGTGTGTGGAATCTGAGCGAGGCAAAGTCGACATCAAGAGCAAGGTGTGGGATGGCATTAAAAAAGGAGTGCTTAGCACTACCTTCCATTTCCCGGAAGTCCTTGTGAACGATCTGACTTCGAGTGTGACGGATACGGAAGCCCTGTGTCCCGAATACAAAGTGGTCAGTATTCGTTTTCGGAAGGCTCGTAAGGTTGAGTTGCGAGCCAAAACAGCCTCTCAGGAGCAAAGCTAGCTGCACTACTTCAAAGTTCTCTTTGAAGGGCTTTGTCGAATGTAAGAAGGCTTCTATTCTTGGAGATGCATTTTTCTGCGAGTATATAGTCAGAGAAATCTGCTTTTCCTTTTTTGAATCTCAAAACCGCTGACTTTATAATTTTCTGGTCCTCAAATTCAAAGCATGGCTCTTGTAGCAACCCATCAAGTACACTAACAATATCGTTTCGGTTGGCAGTGTAGGCGCTTTTTAGAACCCAAATGGTTTCGCATAGTACGAGGTCTAGAATTAAAATTGCTCTTCCTTGGCTGATTTCCTCTTCAACGATTTTTGCGACAACCTTTGACTGTTTGCTGTCATCCTGGACCAGATGACGAACTAGATAATTGGTGTCGAAGGCAACCATGGTTACGGTTTAGGTTCGGCCGTGCTTTTTAGCCATCTCTTTGGCAATCGCTTGGTCCATTTCTTTGACGGTGACTGTCTTCTTTTTGCCAAGATGCTTCAGTATCCCGGCGCTGGATCCTGGTTTTCTAAGTTTAACCAGACTTATCTGCTGATCCGAGTTTAGAGCAAATTCCACGTGATCACCTTCGTGCAAATCAAGTGTATCTCGCAGCGGCTTGGGAAGTGTCACTTGTCCCTTGGTCGTGACTTTCGCTCTTACAGTATTCATTCCTTACTAATATTGGCATTAGGTAAGAAATCAAGTTATTAAATTGATGATGTAAATTCTCAAACATCCAACAGCCATCGCGCTTCTGAACTGATTCGCCCGAGTGTCTCTTGAGTAATCCATTTCTTCTGGTCGGTTTGCTGAGGCTGGCCGCGTTGACAGAAGTAACTATGGATAGCTCTTCTTGGCAATGTGGTTCGATTGATCGTTCCTCCATGCCAGATGTGTGAGTTGAAAACCACGACCGTACCGGCCGATGCTTCAATCAGAACCTGGTCTGGGTGAGGTGATTCTGTATCTTCCATGTCGTCTTCAGGAATGCGACCACATAAATGACTGCCTGGGACTACTCGAGTGGCTCCGTTGGCCTCTGAGAAATCGTCGAGTAGCCATATGGAATTAGAGACTTTAAATTCGCCAGGATTTACGGGCTCTTTCCAGTCAACGTGCAATTTCTGCAAACCACTCCCAGGTTTGGCTGCCCGGTAGTTGAGTGATGATAATTGTATCTCAGATCCTAGTACGTGAGTGACAGCTGCAAGGAGTTTCGAATGTGTGTACAGTGTATCGAATGCTTCACCCTTGTTCGGAAGGTTGGCTAAACGATCCACCCCTTCTTCCTTCGGATGCTTGATATGCTTTGTATTGAAGAGCTCACTGCCTGCTTGTTCACCTTCCGCCTCAAGTATGCAATCTACGCGAGATCGAATATGCTCCAGCTCTTCATCTTCGAGGAGTTTCCCTAGAGAAACAAAGCCGTCTCTATCCAGTGATTGCCTCTCAGAATCGGAGAGAAGTGTATTGTCAATTTTGATCAAAACCCGGGTTCCGCTTCTTCGGCCTTTTCCTGTCCGTGTAAGTCGACCGGCTTATAGCCTCCCTTGGACTTGAAGTAGAAAAACAGTATCAAGTAACAAGCTAGCATGAAACTTGGAAGAATAGCGACTTTGGCGAAGCTTCCTTTCTTGCTGGCTTTTTGAATGCCGGATAATTCTTCCTGGGCTGCTGGCGGCAGGGCAGCGATGGCTTCCATGTTCACGCTGGGAACTTCTCCGAAAATGGTTGAACGAGGTTCTCCACTGATCTGTTCGTGGATGGCCTGGTTACTGGCTGCTAGCTGCGCATCTACCTCGCGGTCCTGCAGAACGCCCATGAATGGAGTGCCGATAATTCCCATTCCAAGTACCCCGACAGCGGATACACCATTCAAGGTTAGCGCGCCTCCCTTAGGGAATTGTTCGGAAACCAAGCCAAGGGTCGTGGACCAAAGGAAGGTTTTGCCAAAGGCATACACCGTTGCAGCTATCACCACCACAAAGGCGGTTGCTTTGGATAGGAATAGAAGTCCAACGATCGCGACAATGGCACTGATGACCAGAAGACCAATCGGTGAGAACTTATGAACAATCGGTCCTGCGTAGAACCGCAGGATGGTCATAATGGTGGAAACATAAATGAATACCCAGGTTGCACCCGTTGCAGAAAGTTCAGCTCCAAGAAGATCTGGCATCCAGGAATCAGTTCCCAGCTCGGTTGTGGCCAGAGGCCCCATGGTCAGCAAGATGAGTAGGAACATCCAACTGCCGAAGCCTCTTGTATAAACAAAGGCAAGGACTCCAACCACAGCGGCGATTCCTAAAGGAACCATAGCTGACAATTGAACGCCGGCGATTTGAGCTACACCCATAGTCATGAGCCAACCAATTATAAAGAAACCGACCGCTCCCACTTCTCCCAGCATCTCCCGATAGGATACACCGGCTTCCACCCGTTCATTGGGTGGGAACTTACAGGGCATTACCAACACAGTGTAGATAACCACTGGAATTAAGCACATGCCGTATTTTACCTGCCAATCGAGACCACCCAGGAAGATGGTGAAGAGTGCGCCCAAGGCCAACCCTGCTGGCCAACCGGCGTGCAGGATGTTTAGCCATTTGGCTTTCTCGTCGCGGTAAATAGTGGCGACCACCGGGTTGATAAAGGCTTCCACGATGCCATTGGCGATCGCTACGAGGAAGGTGGCCCAATAAAGACTGGTATAACCCGTGGAAAAAATGGTCAGCAGCAGGGATGCGACATGACAAACGATGGCAATGACGGCCGCGGTTTTATAACCGATCTTATCGATGATCAGGCTAAAGAGAACAATACTGATGGCGAAGGGCCAGAGACCGACACCGAGAATGGTTCCTTTTTGAGCTTCGGATAAATCAAACTTCACAGCCAGGTCGCCTATCACATTGGCGCGCACTCCAAAAACAAAGGAGGTGGCTACCAGGGCGATAAAACAGGCCCAGAAGATTTTCTTTTTTGTACGTTCGTCGAGTTGGTCGGCGTTGCTTAGATCAGTCATAGTGAATGGGGTAATACCTGAGTTTACTCCTCTTATTTTCAGGTGTAAACTGTTGTTGGCAACCTTTTCCTTGTACGCCGGATGGGTTGTTACTCCCTCTGGTTGCTTGGAAAGATTGCCAGACACATGAACGCTTTGCTACCTTATCCATATGAAGATCAACCGACGTCAATTTCTGTCTTCCACTGCTATTGGAGGCGCAGCGGTGGGTATACCAAGTGCTCTTACTGGGCAGTCCGATAGCGTGGATGCAAACTATGCAAAGCTGGATGAGGTATTGGCCAAACCGCTTTTCAAAAGTGAGCTCTTTTCCGATCCGGTGATCATTGAATCGGTTGAGCTCTTGAAGTATGAGCGCAAATTTATCTGCCGTGTGCAATCGAAAGACGGGGCCGTCGGCCATTCGGTGTCTCACAACACAATGAATTTGTTGTATCCTATTTTCGTGAACCGGGTGCAGCCCGTATTTATCGGCCAAGATGCACGTCGTTTAGATGAGTTGCTGGATAAGGCGCTTGAGTTTGCATTCAACTACCGCTTTGGCGGATTAGGTATAGGTATCCCTCTTGCGACGGTTGAGTTCGCGATATTGGATATGATGGGCCGGATAGCTGGAAAACCCGTTGGGCAATTAATTGGCGACATTCACAACACTCACATCCCTGTCTATCAGGCAACCGAGTGGAGAGAAAAGCCGGTGAAGGAATCTGTAGCTTTGATCAAAGCAGCGGTCGAAAAGAGCAAGGCCCAGGCGGTGAAGATCAAAGTCGGTGCCTTGATGTTTATGACCAAGGATGTGGATGCACGAGGTCCAGTGGGTCGCACTGAAGAAATCATCCCACTCATCCGAGAAACCTTTGGCCCTGATATGGCGCTCTACTCGGATGCCAATGGATACTATAAGGATGTTGGGGAGGCGATTCGGGTTGGAAAGCTGCTACAGAAGTACAACTACAGTTATTTTGAAGAACCGGTATTCTTCGATTGGTTGGAAGGCACCAAGCAGGTTGCGGATGCGCTATCTATCCCGATCGCAGGCGGTGAGCAGCAGCACAGTATGTACGCGTTCCGTTGGTTACTGGCCAACGGTGGCCTGGATGTGGTCCAACCCGATCATTATTATTTCGGTGGATTGATTCGATCGCTCAAAGCAGCGCATATGGGAGCAGCCATGGGCAAAACCTGTATTCCTCATTTGTCTGGAGGTCTTGGTTACCTCTACATGCTGCATCTGGTTTCCGCCATGCCCAACGCTGGACCCCATATTGAGTTTAAGGGGTACGAGAATATACCGATTGAATGTAGTACTTCATCCTTGCGCTTGGAAAATGGGAAAATCGAAGTGCCGACGGGACCGGGTATCGGTGTGGATATAGATCCGGATTGGGTGAAGAAATATCACCTGGTTGAAAATGTGTAGTGAGCCCGAGAGCTTGCAGAGTTTCTTCACTTGATTATACTGTATGTGTTCCACCTTAAGTCATGAACCGAAGAGCATTTATCAAATCCACGGCGTTAGCACTTACTGCTTCAACTTTACTTGATAACCTGGCCAAAGCAGCTCCCATTTTGATCGGCAAGTCCGACCGATTAGGTCCCTTGCTTCCGATGCGTCCACTGGGCAAAACCGGTGAGCAGCTCACCATTTTTGGAATTGGAGGTGCTCACATTGGACGGATGGAGGATGCCGCTGCTCAACGGCAGATTGAGTATGCCCTCGAACAGGGCGTTCGATTTTTCGATAACGCCTACATATACTCTCGGGGAAAAGCGGAAGCGTATTATGGTAAATACCTGTGCCCGAAATACCGCGAAGATGTCTTCGTAATGACCAAGACCAATGGAAAAACTGCGGAGGAGGCCACAGATCAGATTACCACTTCGTTGAAGCGTCTGAATACGGATTATATCGACCTGCTGTACGTTCATATGGTTGCCGATATCGAGGATGTTGATACCCGTCATCAAAATGGTGTATTCGATGTGGTTCGACGATTCCAGGCCGAAGGAAAGGTCCGCCATCTCGGAGTTTCCTGTCATACCAATGTGAAGGCGGCTTTGCACTTTCTTGAGCTGACCAAAGACGATGATTTCGTTTGCTGTATGCAATCACCTATCAATGCGGTGGATGCTTCCGACCCCGAAAACAGTTTTACCCGCCAAGTGCTCCCAATTAATGTAGAGCGGGGTCATTCACACATTGCCATGAAGACTTTGGGTGGCGGTGGATTAGTTGGTGGAACGATGTCAGGCAACCGACCCATTCCTAAAAAACTGACCATTCAGGATCGGATCTCCTTGGAGGAAAACTTCCATTTTGTCCTCTCTCAACCCATTACATCCTGGGTGAGCGGAACAGACAATCTGGATCAGTTGAAGGAAAACCTCGCTATCTGCAATCGATTCAAATCTCTCTCCGCAGCGGATAAAAAAGCGATCGTGAAAAAAGTAGTGGGTATCCATACCGATAAGGCAGTGGAGAATTATAAGACCTTGTCTTAAATCTCTTCGGATTTCGGAGATTTTCGGCATCAAGTGTGATTCTTGAATTGTTTCAAGGAATACCTTGATGAAAGTGCTCGCGCAGTGTTCGAGGTGTGAGAAGAATAGAAACCACCTCAAATTTAAGGACCCATTTACCGATGACCCGTATATCCCTATTCATAATCTTCTTTCTTCTTCCTTTAATAGCCTCCGCTGCGGATCGGCCCAATGTGATTCTGATCCTGACTGATGATCAGGGATTTGGAGATGTAGGGTTTCATGGGAATTCGGAACTGCATACGCCGTACCTAGATCAGCTAGCCGAGGAAAGCACGGAGCTCACCAATTTCTACGTGCAGCCGCTTTGCACACCCACCCGGGCGGCATTGTTGACGGGACGATATCCTGAAAGAACGGGTGCGGTAGAGGTAAACTTCGGTCGGAGTATCATTCGTGAGGAGGAAGTAACGATTGCTGAGGAGCTCAAGGCCGCAGGATACCGAACAGGGATTTTTGGGAAGTGGCATTTGGGAGATAATTATCCGGTGCGTCCATCTGACATGGGTTTTGAAGAATGCCTTCATCACACGGCGGGTGGGGTCGGTCAGGCGGGCGATCCCCCAGGAAACACCTACTTCGATCCCATCCTGCAACACAACAACGTGCCCAAGAAATACGAAGGCTACTGCAACGACATCTTTTTTCAGGAGGCGATGGATTATGCGGAGAGCCATAAGGACGAGCCGTTCTTTATCTTTCTAGCGACTAACCTTCCGCACTTACCACTTCAGGTGGATGAGAAGTATGTGAAGCCGTACCGCAAATACGGAGTCAATGAGATCAATGCGAAGACCTACGGTATGATCGCCAATATCGACGAGAACGTAGGCTACGTCATGAAGCGGTTGAAGGAGCTCGAGTTGGAAGATGACACCATCGTGATTTTTCTTTCTGACAATGGTCCCCGGACATCGCGTCAAAAGAACGACCTTTATCCCGATCGCTATAACGCAGGTCTGCGCGGGACGAAGTCGAGTATGTATGAAGGCGGGATCCGCGTTCCTTTCCTTATTCGTTGGCCCAACAAAATTAAAGCGGGTGCAAAGCTCCCCGAGATAGCAGCGCACATCGATTTGCTGCCGACCTTGTTGGATGCTTGCGGAGCATTGATTTCCGATGAAGACCGAGCCATTGATGGACAAAGTCTGATCCCTCTTCTTACCAATCCTAAAAACGATTGGCCTGATCGCATGCTCTTTTTTCAGCACAACGCGAATCATGAGCCTCTTATGTATAGCCATTTTGCTGCACGGTCACAGCGCTACAAAATCGTTCAACCGCTACCCAATCCACGCGACACCGTCTTGGACATCGGTGAGTATGATATCAATGCGCAGCTTAAGAGCTTGGAGCTGTACGACATCGAAAATGATCCGAGCGAAATTACCAACATAGCCAATGTTCACCCGGAGCTAGTCGAGTCTATGATGGGGGCTTATGAGAACTGGTATCGCGATGTAACGGCCGAGCTGGACTATTGGGATCCGCAACGAATCTATCTGGGCGCACCCGAAGAAAACCCTGCTCAGCTCAGCACTTTCGACCTTCAAAAAATGACCCGACTCCCATTTTGGAGTGCACGGGTCACGCAGGCTGGAACCTATCGCTTTACGCTAAAATTCAATCGCGTCACTGAAGACTGTACCGCCTATGTGCGTTTCGGGACCGTGCAAGTGTCTCAACCGATTTCGGCTGGATCCACGAGCTGTGTCTTTGAGTCGGTGAACTTACCTAAGGGAGATGGGCGACTTGAGGCTTGGCTGAAAAAGGGACTGGAATCAAAGACCGTGCAGTTCTTGGTGGCTGAGCACTACTGAGGTTTTCTCAGGGTACACGCTAAGATAACATGTGATTATAGGCGTGTTCTAAGTTTCGAATGAGTTGAAATGGCATTGAAGCAGCCGTTTTGTAACCTGGATTTGAACTGTTTCAGATGATTTTGCCTTTTTAAAGAAAGGTGATTTGGCACTATGGGTTACGACTACGTTCTCCCCTGAGAATAGAACAAACTCCTAATCCGGCATTGCCGGTTTATACTCAACAAAAGAACAATGAAATCATTAAGAACCTATCTTATTCTATTATCCCTTGGATTGTTGATCCCGCCTCTGTTTGCGCAGCAGAAGGATGAAGAACCCGTCTACGACCTCAGTCCATTTACGATCTCTGAGGAAGAGACCATTGGTTACCAAGCTACCACCACCTTTAGTTTTTAAACGTTTGTAGTTCTATAAGTTAAAAGGGCACCCGCAAGTAGTCGTGGGTGCCCTTTTTGTTTGAGTGATTCACGTCACTCTATGGAAATGGGACTACTTGAAAGCAGCCGCTAAACCATCCAGCTTTTCATCGCTCATGTAAGCGTAGCGATTGATCCAAAGGTGTTCGTTGGAGGCCTTAAATACCGCTCTAGCTCTCTTCTCAACATCTTCAATGGGACCATACGCATGACCTAATGCCCAGACCGGCGTATCCCCGACCTGGCTATCGACCCACTGTTGTTTGCTGGCCAGTGAATCCAAGTCGACAGGATGGTTTTCCTCCGGTTGTGGATAATCAATAGCGTCCGAGGAGGTGGGGATCGGCGAATAGGCATCGAACCCTTTAGCCAGACATTCAGCCAATAGGGCTTTGTTGAGTGGCTGGTTCTTCTCGGTAAGAGAGTCGGCGTAGTTGCGTAGCATCATCGGCCAATGCATGGTGTAGTATTTGCAACTGATGGCATCCACGATCTCGCTCGCCTGGCTGAAGTTAAATCCACTCAGTCGATTCCATGGGGGTGGAAAGGAACTGGGGAATAGCTTATGGTTATCTCCAATAGCGGATTTGTAGCGTCTAAGAAGGTTGGATACGAGGGTGCTTTTGAAATCGAGCCACTCCGAGCAACCTGACCATCTGTCAAAAAATGATTCCGGAGAATCCAGGTATTCTTGGAGATCCTGATTCGTTAACTCTTCGGTAAGGTGCCTGTAAAGGGCCAATACCTTTCGTCGCATGTTTTCAAAATCTATTCCCAAACCTTCTGCGAAACTACGCGCAGGCTCTCCAAAATCGAGAAAGACCGTTTCCAGAAAGTAGGGTGGGTATTCCGGCCAATCGATCCGAATGCCATCAATGGTCGGGTAGCGGGCAGTAAGGTCTTTAATGAGTGCTTCGCCGTAACCCAGGATTTCTTCGCTGGCGAGGGATCCGTTTTTATCAAGCTTTCGGGTGGTAATCGATCCGTCTGGCAGACGAGGCATATCTTCCTCAATCGGTCCCCCAAATTGTACCCGGTAACCTGGAGGTATGGCTGACTGGACTTGAAGGTAAACCCCAATATTGCGCTCGCGACACGCCTCAATGAATCGATCAATGACTGGGCCTTCTCGTTGGGTCAGGTCAGTGGTCTCCTGTGGTTGGTATCGAAGTCCTTGATACAGGTCCAAATTGGGCTCGAAGCTTGGTGTGGCACTGACCCAAACTTCATTTTTTCCCCAGAGTGGTCTTTCGAGAAGTCGTGCTAGACCTTTGTCACCATCGGCTGGTGGCTCTCGTTCGCCTCCTTTTTCAGGGGGACATTCCTCCATAACATAGGGAGAAGTAGAAACGGCTGTGAGTGGTAGCTTCTCAAGCAAACGATCCAACAAGGCTTCGGGGCCTTCACTTTGGATGTATTCGGGAAAAATGGTGATTCCTAGCATGGTTAGAGAACTAAATTATAAATTTTGGAACAGAAGGTAACCAAGGAAACAAAGATTCTTGGGTTCCGTCTTCGTTTTCTTCGTTGGCTTCTGTTAAATTCATCGAATTTGGAGTGTGCCTTGCAGCTAAAGCAGTTCCTACACTGTGAGTGACATGTTTCATGTATTAGCCGATGAACTTGAAATAGAATCCCAGCAGTCCGGCAAAGAGAAGGAAGCAGCCAGATAGTATGAGTGGGAAAAAGAGGAGGGGTTTCATCCGATAGGAATGAGGCAAATTTCTACGGTCTGCCCACGCGACTCCCAGGCACCAGACTCCACACCCGGTCGTGCCTCCAAGGAGTGCCGGAACTGCTACAATGGTGATTGGGTTGGATAAAGTTTCAGAGATCAGGCCTAACCAGATTACACTGATGCCGATAATGGAGGTACTAAGAATAATCCATTTTTTTAACTGGGCGTTGGAGATTGGGTTTTCCTTTTTCTGAAATGGTAGAATGCCTTCGTAGATGCTTTTGGTCCACACATCGAAGGAAGCAAACAAGGTTCCACCGATGGCCGCGATAATACCTATGCGGTAGAGGATAAGGAGGGAACGGCTCAGAGCGGTGAGGAATTTTTCCTGGTGAGTGAGCAGTTCGAATTTGTCAGGGATTAGCTGTGCTTGGTGAAGAATGACGGCCCCCAAAACCATGAAAGCAGAAGAAAAGATAAAGATGGCCAGGAATGATCCACCTACATCGATTTTGATGGCTCTCAGCCAATTGCGGCAGTTCCGCTTATTGTCATCGGAAGCATCGATTTCCGGGAAACCTTCTGCAGTCGAGTGATTATAGATCTCTTGTTTTGCGAACAGACCCCATTGTTTATCTCTCAAGAAACCAAAGTAGCCAATATAGGCGGGGAGTCCTCCTCCAATGATTCCCATGTAAGTGACCAGCTCGATCCATTCAGCTTGTTTTGCGATGTTCGGATACGATTGGTGAATCCATTCTTTGTAGCTTGGAATGGCTGGAACCAGCATCCCTTTTATGAGTGCTCCCAGGTCAGGTTGACAGGCAATAGCGGCCACCAGGATACATGCCAGTAGGATGCCCACGACGAACATTTGTGTGGTCTCCAGGCGTTTGTAGGTCTGGCCCCAGCTTACCACCGCTGCTGCGATCACCAATCCGGTGGCCCAGAGTCTTACAGACAAGTCCGACATTTCTCCTGAACCGAGTGCCCAGGAGATGATAGATCCCACTGATATCGATAGGGCGGCGAGCAGAAAGGGAAGGCAAACGCCAGTCATCAGGAGCAGCGCAATCGGCATCCAGCCACGGGGCCCCGGTAGCATGATCCAGCTTTGCATGGGATGCTCACCCGATATCATCATATAGCGCGAAGAGGCGTAGATCTGGATCGCCTTCAGAATCAGTCCAATCGTGAAACACCAAAGTATGGCGTAACCAAAAATCGCTCCCCCTCGTGAGGCAAAAATCGTCTCACCGGTGCCAATGGAGATCGAGGCAATGATAATTCCGGGTCCTAGAAAACCGATCGATTTCCACCAACCCTTGCCCTTCAATTGCTCGGGAGGTTCGGGATATTTGATGGAAGACATAGATTTTGGGATAACTGGCGCTTTGCGAGGTATTTGGTCTGAGCGAAACGAAACGATTAAAACGGGAAAGAACTCAATTAAAATATGGGATATACCTCAATAATAGCGGGATTAAAGAGTATATATGTTCTATTTTTTTCTATCAGTTGTAAGACGCGACGGAATATTATTTGAAACAGTTCAAAAAACGGTTCATAAACCACCCTTTTAATCCCGTGTTTCCCCTGCTTCATGTCCTTCCATCCCCGAGTTCGTTTAAAAGACATTGCTGAGAAAGCCCATTTGAGTGTTTCCGCGGTTTCGATGGCCATGAAAAATGATCCCACCATCGCTCGAGCCACAGTGGAACGCGTGAAGCGTATTGCCGATGAGTTGGGCTACAGTCCGGATCCGGCTCTCTCTGCTTTGTCGGCTTATCGAAGCAAGCTTCGTGTCCAAAATCAGTTTTCAGTCATAGGCCTGGTGACCAATTGGAGCACTCGGAATGCCTGTTCAGGGAATCCGCTTCAAAAAGAAGTTATCCAGGGTGCCAAGGAAAGAGCCCTGAGGCTTGGGTATTCACTCCAGGAATTTTGGGCGCAGGATGAAGGCGTGAGTCCAAAGCGATTCAGTCACATTCTCCAATCGAGGGGGATACGAGGTTTGATACTTGCCCCTTTTGAGAACAACGATGACTTGCTCGATCTGGACTGGAAGCAATTCTCCGCAGTGACGATTAGCCGGCCCTCCAACTACACTCTGTTTCATCATGTTGTGCAGAATCATTACATGGATATGATGCTTTGTTGGGACAAACTAATGGAACGTGGATACAGCCGTGTTGGCCTGGTGGTTCAAAACGAGTTGGATGTGCGATGGAGTTACCAATGGGACGGCGCACATATTTTTTCGCAAACTCAACGGGTTAGCCCGGAAGACCATATACCTGTTTTGCGAGTGGAGGGAGAAAATGATCATGGAACCATCCGTAGTTGGTTAAGAGAACACCGACCTCAAGTCGTGATCAGCCGACCAGCATTGATTGTAATGAAGGCAGGTCTTTCTTCTTTGATAGGATCTACTCTAATACTTAGTAGCGTTTGATCCCTGTTCTCCTACTTACCTTGTTATCAAAGTCAGCCTGCCCGTTTATTATTCTTCTACAATTTCTAGAATTCCCCGCATGATCATCCAGTGTCACCGGATCGTGAATACGTGCTGACTGGCAAAGAACGCCATACTGTGGCTCAAATAGATCATATGGGGGGGACTCCCATGCGCGCTATTCGCACCGATAGTTTTTTATATATCCACAGTTTCAATCCTGAAAGATGGCCGGCCGGTCACCCCGACGGAAGTATTTATGGGCCGGCTTATTCGGAAGTCAACGAGGCCCCCACGAAGAGTTACATCCTTGAGCATAAGGACGAGCCGGATATGGAAATCTATTGGCAGCTATCCTTTGGACTTCGACCGGCGGATGAACTTTACGACCTTCGTCTGGATCCTTATCAGATGCATAATGTCGCCGACCGTACCGAATATGTAGATACCTTGAAGCGCTTGAAAGAAAAACTTTTTTACGAACTGGAGAAATACGAGGATCCGCGAATCATCGGTGGCGCGGATGCGTTTGATGAGTATGAGTATCTCGGGCGCTTGGAACACCGGCCTTGATTTATAAGTGCTCGAAGAGTAACCGAGGTATCCCCGATTCCTGCCAAAAACGGTGCAGAAATATGCAGTTCAGTGCATGGCTTGGACGAGATTGAAATTCGCTATCTCGCCACCTCGCCCGGTGTTTTTATATGAAAGTTGCCTCATGAATGACAGGTAGCGTATGGATAAAGAATGGGAGACTTCGATAAGGAATTCTTACTTAAAAACGGATCTTAGGTAATCGGCGTTATTCTGGTAGGCTCTCCTCACTTCCATGCCCTTGGGCACAGCGGATTCGATGACGAGCCAGCCTTTGTATTCGATCTGCTTCAGAATGCCTCGCACGCGTTCGAATGCGATGCGGCCACGTCCGAGTAGAAAGCCGTTTTCTTTGCAGTGAATCTCACAGATGTTCTCACTGCCCAGGCTTTTGATTTCTTTGTAGATATCGTAGCCCATCTTGTTGGCGTTGGCTGTGTCGTAGTAAACTTTCACGGCCGGGGAGTCGGCCTTATCCAGAATGTAGCGGTGGTCTGCTTCGTTGAGCCAGGTTTCGAGTCCGAGCGTAATGCCGTGCTTCTCGGCTTTGGGCGCGACCCGTTTCAATTTTTCGACGGTGGCATCAAGTAGGTGCTGATGTCCATCGATGTCACCTTGTCCAAAGAAGGCCAGAAGGACCAGATTGGGCGCAACCTTTTGCGCTAGATTCTGGTCGTCGAGCTGGGCAGCTTCCTTTTTTAATGTAGCCATGGTTTGGATACACTGATGAACCAGCTGTTCGCCTTCCTCGGTCTGGGCAAACGAGACCCTGTTGAGAAGACCGATTGCCAAGGAGGAGATACCAACTCCAGTTTCTTTGACAATCTTTCGAATGTCCTCGCGATTTTCTTTCGTTCGAAGGTCCCAGCCACGACCACGGGCGTCGAAGGAGTATTGGATACCATCCAGCCCAATTTCTTTACCTAAGCGAAATGCTTCCGGCTCAAGCATGCGTTTGATCGACCAATCGCAGGCTCCAATTTTAAAACTGTGTTGGTGGTTATCGGAAAAGAGTCTGGGTGATGCGAGTGTGCCGGCAGATAATAGTGCGCCAGTCTTGATGGCTTCGCGTCGGTTCATGCGGTCAACTCCAGATCGAGTTTCATGGACTTCTTTGACTTGAGAAGTTTCTTCCAAGTCACCGTCTTACCTGAGTAGGCAGCTTCACGTCCTAGAATGGTGACTAGATTGCTTTGCACGCTGGGGGCCACGGTGTCGTTGTTGGCATCGCCTGCTTTGATAGCCTTGTGGAAATCGACTATGTTGTTCACGGCTCCACTTTCGTAGAGACCGGATGAGTCGCCACCTCGGTAGAAGCTACCTTTGATGCCGCGTAGAAGCACAGGACCGGAGTATTGTGTTTCGAGGGTTCCGTTTTCTCCGAACATGCGGTTACGAATGCCATCGGGTTTAGTGCCGTGAGCCGCAAACTGTCGTGAAGTGAAACTGACGTCTACTCCATTCCCGTAATCGTAAATCACTGAGAAGTGATCGCTGCAGTTTCCCCAAGGGCGAACCTTTTGGTTAAACGTACCGGTGGCTTTGATCGGATCTTTGTTCATGATCCAACTCATCACGTCCAAGGTATGGATGTTTTGCTCGGTAATGATGTCGCCAGAGAGAACGCGATCCACGCCCCATACACGCAGGCGTGCCTCCGGGTTACTTGGATCTGGTCCCAAGACATCCGCAGCGGCCTTGAAAGGATCATTCGCATGATAGGAAGACTCACCAAAACTGAGAGTTCCGAGTGCGCCATCGTGAACGCGTTTAACAGCTTCTTTGAAAAATTCATTGGCCCGGGTCTGGAAATCCACCAGATAGGTCAGTCCCTTCTTGGTTGCCAGGGCTCCGTTCTCCTCAATGGATAAGGTTCCGGGCACATCGACTGCAATCGGTTTTGCCAGATAAACATGTTTGCCAGCTTTGACCGCAGCTTCCGCCTGTTCCGGATGAAAGTAGGGGGGCGTGATTATGGCGACCGCATCGACACCACCACTTTCGATCAGCTTCTTATATCCATTTAATCCGGAAAAGCATTTATCCTTTGCCACATTGAGCGTGGCCGAAAACGCATCCAGTTTGTCTTGGAAGTAATCCGCTCCGGCAACGACCTCGTACCCGCCGTGCTTAGCAAACAGTTTGGCGATCCATTGGCCGCGACCGCCTGTGCCGATGATGCCGAGTTTGATTTTCTTACCGTGATGGGCTGCGGATGTCATCGATGGTAACACGATTGGAGCGGCTCCTGCAGCGAGCATCGTCTTTAGAAATGTGCGACGCGTTTTGGAATCTAAGGTTTGACCTTGGGGTAGGGTGTTCATGGTGAAATGGGTAAATGTTATTGATGTTAGAATTTAATGCCAGGCACTCGTTTCTGTCCATCTTGTTTGATGGGCAATGCGCGGGCCGGTGTTTCCTTAAGGATGAATAGTCCTTGCGGGATATTTTACCTTTGTGAAGAATTGCCTTCATGAATGTGCAGCAGTTACGTGAAGAGGCTCACAAGTTAACAGCAACCGATAAATTCGAGCTGATATCTGGGGTATTGGATGATTTAGGCCGGTCAAATTACGACGTTAGTGATGATGGGGTTGTTCAAAGAGTTGAGGAAACGAGGTCCGGTACTATTGAGGATATCTCATTGGATAATCTTAAATCTGGTTTAAAATATCGCAAGTAGTGTGAAACCTCTCCGTTTTCATCATGCGGTTCATAGGGATATCAATGAGGCAATGGAGTTGGGTTTAAGGAGGTGTAACCTTAAGATTTATCCCTTTAATATACTATTCGAGAATCTCCCAGATCGTGTTCGGGTTCAAGTCGTTCGCCACAAATCACGAAGACCTGAATTCGGTATTAAGCGAAAGAAGAGTTAGTACTTGCCGAGCTGGGGCTCAGCGTTCCCAGGCGATCAATACTGTCCCTCGCTTACTGTCCATCCTCCATCGACAGTGAGCACTTGACCGGTAGTGAATTTGGAGCCGTCGCCGAGAAAGTAGAGGGCCGCTTGATCAAGATCGGAAGGGATGCTGATGCGGCCGCCGTCGAGCGGTTGTTTGGTTTTGATGAAGTTCTGGATGGTGTCGTCTTCTGCGGCTCGCTGAGCCATGGGAGTTTCAACCAGCGCTGGGGCGAGGACATTGAAACGGATATTTTTTTCCGCGTAGTAAGCGGCCACGGACTTTGTGAAGCCGATGATGGCTGCTTTGGTGGTGGCGTAGGCGTGGGTGGAGAAATATTTCGGGGAAGGGGAATAGCCGAGCACGGAGCCGAGGTTGAGCACACTGCCGCCATGACCCAGTTCAAGAAAGCGCTTGGCTGCGGCGCGATTGGATTGGAATAGAGAAGTGAGGTTCCAGTTCAGCGTCTTTTCCCAACCCTCGTCGGTGATTTCGTGGAGCGGTCCATCGCCAAATTTGCGACCGCTGCCTCCAGCGACGTGGTAGAGTCCGTGGAAACCGCCAAAGGATTCTAATGCAAGGTCGATGGCTTGGTCGGCGGTATCAATATGTGTGGCGTCCGCGGCCAGGGCCTTACCACTCGTTCCTAATTTTTCTGTGATCAGGTCACAACTTTCCTGCGAACGGCCCACTACGATGACCTTGGCGCCCGCCTTCACGCAAGCTTCGGCTGCGCTCCCACCTATACCGGTAGTTCCGCCAATGATAACGATGACTTTTCCTTTAAGTTCGATAGCCATCATGGTGAAAGACCTCGTGAGCAAAGCAAGAGTTAAGGGAACGGTTGACAGACAAACTGATATGTTAACGGTGGCTTTATGGCGCGTCCCCGTTCACAAAAAGTTTTAGAGCTTAAAGAAAAGCTCATACGCCGAATTGAGCATGGCTACTATCAGCCAGGTAGCCGGTTTCTATCGAACCGAGCCTTGGGTCAGCGCTTTGAAATTAGCTACCAAACCGCCGATACCTTGCTTCGTGAACTGGTCGCTGAAGGTTACTTGTTTCGGAAGCCGGGCAGTGGAACTTTTTTGCGTGGAGAAGCACCCCAATGGCAAGGTGTAGATTTAGTGCTCAACGAACGAGCCAAGCGGAAAGGCAGCTTCGGCGCGTTGCTTCGGGATCGATTGTTGGAGGAATTTTCCAAAGTGGGAATTGCCGTGCGAACGCGTTGGGATAGTCCTTCGCTTCGGTTCAGTGTGGGAAGCCTCCCTGTCTTTTGGGAGTGTGATCAATTGCCGCAGGTTTTGTTGGATGAAGGTCGTTACTGTATGTTGATCAATAAAACGCCTCCCAAGGGACTATCTGCGGCCTTTGTGGATGCAGTAAGCGTAGATGATCATTCTGGAGGCGTTGCAGCCGGAGAATTGGTAAAAGCGAGGACTCGAGCCAAACAGATTGTGATCTTGGGTGGTCCTCAAAGTGATCAACGCTGTGTCGATCGTGTGAGGGGTTTTCAGGAAGTGGTTCCGGAATCCAAAGCGGTGTTTGCTGACAGTTGGTTCTATGAGGATGGCATCAAAGCTGTGGAGTCCATTTTGGAGAAAAAGCCTCAAGTTGTATTTTGTGCGAATGACCGATTGGCTCAGGCGTTACTCGATACGGTGAAAAGGGAATGGGTATCACCACCCCGAGTAATTGGGTTTGATGATGCGCCGATCGCTGAGCAGATGAATTTGACCACGATTGCCATGCCTTGGCAGGAGATTGCGGACAATGTGGTCGAGGTGGTGCAGAAACGCATGAGTGGAGATACCTCGACTGCAATCACCCGGATTTTGGCACCCAGGCCTGTTCTCAGGGCGACGTTGTAGTCAGTGCTTTGGCTGACAACGATCGTCGAGCTGTCGGTGATCACCTGGTTTTACGGATTGGCCGGTGTCAGCTGATTTGATGATAGCGAAAACGGTTTCAAGTGTCTTGAGATTGTTTCGGGCCGAATTGAAAGGATCGCGGTCCTCGTCAATAGCGCAGAGTAACTCGCCCATGGTCCCCCGGAATCCATCATTGAACCACTCGCCTTCAAGTTGGGCGGTTGCAACGCCTTCTTTGGTTTCGAGCGTCACTTCGGTACCTTTGAGGAGAGGGCCTATGGCGTTGAGGACACCCTTCGATCCTGTAATGGTAAAACGTTCGAGGGAGCCCTGCTTGCTGTGGCCATCGAATCCCAGGTTCGCAAAACCGTTGGTAAACTGGATGGTGGCACCACCCATCATCGGTGGGGTTATAGCTTGCTCGGCTGCCTTACGAACAGAAGCGGTGGCCAGTTCAGGTTCCTGGCCTTGGAAATAATTCACTGCCATATCGATCCAGTGGACCGCGAAGTCGTAGAGGATGATATGGTGGATGGATTCGAATGCAGTTCCTTTAATCCAGGTGTGGTCCCAGTTGACAAACATATTGATCGTGTGAACATCACCGATGAGTCCTTCGTTAATGGCTTGTTGAATGTATCGCACGTAAGGTGCCCAACGGCCGTTCTGATTTACTGCCAGCTTGAGGTCTTTTTCGTCAGCCAGGTCAGCCAGTCGGGTTGCCACATCGATATCAAGGGCAAAAGGCTTTTGACTCAGCACATGTTTGCCAGCGTTCAACGCAGCTTCGATGGCATCTGCCCGTGGTGCCGGGTGTAGTGCAATATCCACTACTTCGATATTCTCATCGGCTAAGAGTTCGTTGTAATCGGTGTAGCAGGTGGCCTCTGGGTAAAAATCTTTGCGTCGTTCCTCGGTTGCCTCTTCGTTGAGGTCACACAAGCCGATGACATTAAATCCGTCTTCTTTGTAAGCGGTGAGGTGATTGACAGTGATACCGCCGCAGCCAATCAGTCCGATTCCCGGGCTGTAGTTTTCGGGGAAGCGTGGTTTGTATTCGAGGTTGGGGGCGGGGAGTTTTTTTGTAGAGACCTCTGCCTCTAGGCCGTAGTTGGTGTCGTCTGACATTTTTTAGAAGTTGAAGGATACTTTTTTAGCGGTAGGGCGATTGTTATTGTCGCTGCACTCGGGACGCCGAAACCGCCGATTTCAGAACGGCTCGCTCGGCGATCGAGCCCTACCATTTTGCAAGATTTATAATTTCACCGTTGATTTTGTCTCAGCGCTTTTGAAGGCGGCATCGACGACCAGTTGTCCAATACGGGAGGTTTCGGGGCTGAGTGGGCCGTCGATGGGAAGATTATTTTCCAGGCAGTGGAGGACATAGGGGATGGGGGCGTGGAATGGATGTTGAAGATCGTCGGTGGGAATTTCTTCTCCTTCAGGTTTGTCCCGTGTCTGAATCCGGATGGTTGGTTCCATGTCATAGGAAGCGATGGTGCCTTCGGAGCCAACGATATTGAACCCGCACTTCGGTTGTGGCTGGTGGGTCCAGGGATCCGAGAAGGTGCCCCATTTGGTTTCGAATTTGGAAAGGGTGCCATCTGCGTAGCGGCAAATGGTGATGCTGTGTTCGTCGACTTCCAGGCTGGGATCTCCGCCTGTGATGGTTGTGACTTCGTTGGGCACCATTCCACCGTTGTACCAAGCTGCAAGCGTCGTCCCATAGCCTAGGTAGTCGAGTAGGGATCCACCGCCTTCGCTTTTCTTATAGAACCAGCTTTCAGCTTTTCGTTCGGCAGTAACTTCGAGCTCAGTTTTATCGGCCCCGTGAGCCAGAGGACCGCGGTTGCCATCGTAGAAATGAACTTCTCGCACGGTTCCGATTTCCCCCTCGTTCACCAAACGGAAGGCGGTTGCGTGCGATGTATACCAACGAAGTGGCCAATTGATTATGAGCTGCTGTCCCTCCTGAATGGCAGCGAGCATGCGGTCCGCATTCTCTAGACTATCGGCGAAGGGTTTTTCGACAAAAAGATGTTTCCTATACGGAGCCAGCTTCTCGACATACTCAGCGTGCCTTGCCGTGGAGGCACAGATAATGACGAGATCTGGGTCCGCTGCTTTCATGCACTCGTCGATATCCGTGAAGACTCGCTCGGATGGGATAGAGAAATTTTCAATGGCTTCTTCCATGCGAGGCGGATCATCGTCGCAGACGCCGACAATTTCGGCGTTGGGATGGTCGAAGGTCTGCCGAAGCAGATCCCCGATGTGAAAGTGGTCAAAATTAATTCCGGTGATTTTCCAATGCTTGCTCATATCTTACTTTCCTAATTCAGAATAGTACTGGGCGATCAAACGTCCATGCTCATCGTAAGCGGACTGGAATAATTCGTTGGCGCGCTCCGATCCGATAACGGCTCCCGCGGTGAGGACTTTGGGCGGGTGTCCGGCATCCGTGAGGCGCTTGGCGACTTCTGCTTTGATCGAGTTGACCAGCAGACAACCGGCGACCGTTGAACCGGGAGAAACGGGTGTGTCTAGTCCGTCAATCTTGACCATGGCATCACCGACGGGTACGCCCGAGTCGAGGACTAGATCAGCGAAGTCAGACAGCTTTTTACCGCGGTCGTCCTTTGTGGAGGAAGCGGCTGAATGTTGCTTGCTGAGGATGGCGACTACTTTGATACCGGCTTTTTGAAAGCCTTCGGCTATTTCAATCGGTACGCGATTGCAGCCACTCGAGGATACGACGAGTGCGCTGTCATGTTCACTCAGATCGAAATTGCGCAGGATCTGTTCCGCCAGCCCGGAGACGTTTTCCAGATACATGGCCTGGCGTTGTCCATTAGCACCGACCACCAGGTTGTGGAATGTGAGGGACAATTCGACGATGGGATTGAACCCAGGGAACGAACCGTATCGCGGCCACATTTCTTCGGGCATGATGCGGCTGTGACCGGAGCCAAAGAGATGGACCATGCGACCGGCCAAGATGGTTTCGGCAAACCAATCAGCTGCTGTGCCGATGGCGTCTTCCTGGGCGGCAATGGTGTCAATGAGGCCGCGGGATTTTTCTAAGTAGTCTTGAGTTGGAGTCATGGTGAACGGGACGTGTGGCGAGGGGCGGGGGACGAGTGGTTTGTTGAAAGGCTGAAGGTGGAAGGATGAAGGCTGAATTTATTTAATGAGGGTGGCGCGTTCGCCGTTGCGGAGAATTTGGCAGGTGACGTTATGCTGAGCGCAGGCTGTGCCGAAGTCGATGGGGTCGGCAGTGTTAAATTCGAACAGGTCGTAGTGGTGGGGGATGCTGGTTCGTATATTACAGTCTGCGGCTAATTGAGCGGCCTCTTCGGAGTTCAGGTTGCCGGCCACTCGACGTTCAGGTTTGTAACCGTTAATGGGGAGGAAGGCTAGATCGATGCTGTGTTGGTTTAAGCGGTCTACGAGTCCTTCATAGAGTCGTGTATCTCCGCTATGATAAATCGTCCAAGGGCCGAGTTGAATTACAAACGCCATGAAGTGGTGTTCACCTTTGTCGTTGGTTTTTAGTTCGTCATGAGCTGAAGCCAGACCATGGAATGATACGTCATCTATCTCCATGGAGATGCCATCGTTCATGCCTATCGGCCAATCGGGATCGCATCCCATTCGGGTCGCAACAAAATCGCGATTGGCTTCCGGGATGATAAACTGAGTGTCAGGATTTGCCTCAAATAAAGCGGCCAGTGTTTCTTGGTCGAGATGATCAGTATGGTTGTGGCTCGAGGTGATAAAATCGATTCCTCTTAGTTGGAAAGGATCAACTACGAGTTCGGTGATGCGTGTGTGAGGCTTATCAGCCTCGGCATACTTTCTGGTAAGTGAGTCGGATAGGTAGGGATCGAAAAGCACGGTTTTGCCACCGCACATGACAAGGAAACCGCTTTGCCCAAGCCACCAGGTGTAGAGTGTATCGGAATTGTCTTTACGCGCCGCATCAATGTCCTCAAGCAGCGCTTCGTCTTTTTGAAAAGCTGGTTTCATCAAGCGTTGGGTAGGCCCAATTCTTTGCGAACTAACTTAGCACCTGCTGCCATGTTTTGTAGCTTTTGTTTGGCTGCCCAGCGGGCGGTTTGAGAAAGCCCACAATCCGGTGCAAATACGAGGCGCTCGGGTGGAGCGAATTCTAGGCAGCGTTTAATGATGGCTGCTACGTCTTCAGGAGTTTCGATGTAGTAACTCTTTACATCAATAATGCCGACCGCGGCATCGATCTTCTTGCTGATGGCTTCGATCAAATCGAGGAAGACAAAATTGGTGGTGCAGGTTTCGATGTGCATCTCGTCCACATGCATATCGAGGAAGGCCGGAAACATAGCTCGTGGTGTCCGTTTTCCTACTCCACGTGCTTTGTAATTCCCGAAACAGAGATGGGAGCATACGCGAATTTTTCCTGCAGCCGGTTCCACCGTGCGATTGAACAAATCTACGAACACCTCAGGATCCGCTTTGTAAGCATAGCAGCTCATGGAAGGTTCATCGACGCAGATCTCTTCACACCCAGCTTCAACCAATGCCTCGATTTCTTTTTGGACGATGGGAAGCAAAGCTTCGGTGATCTCGTAACGATTGGTGTACTGATCGTTAGGGAGTAGGCGACCGCTGAGTGTAAAAGGGCCTGGTATACTTGCTTTTAATGCCTGCCCCTCAGGTGCCAATCGTTTGAGCCGTTCAAATTCTTCTACCGCACCCAGACCATTGGGAGCTGCCAACTCACCCGATATGGCGTGCTTACCTCGCTGGTCGTGAGCAGGAGGACCGTAGATGCGTGGAGAGGCGCTCTCTAATTCGATCCCTTCCAGGTAACCATAGAAGGATAGATTAAAATCGAAACGCGTTTGTTCGCCATCGGTAATTACATCGAGCCCAGCTGTGGTCTGGTCGTGGATAGCTGCAATGACAGCATCGTCTTGCATTTCCTTGATGTCGTTTTCTCCAAACTGAGTGAGGTTCTGTGAGGCAAATTCTAACCATCCTGGGAATGGGTAGCTGCCGATTACCGAAGTGCGTAAAGGTGTGCTTTCCATGAGTCTCTGAATGATTTCAGAGTCAATGGATGAATCAAGGAGTTAAAGAACGGTTGTGGTATAAAGTGATATGGTAATGAAATCCTTCATCGTTTGCCCGATGTATTAGAGGAATGAAGTAGACAGGCATCGTGGGAGACACCTAGGCTTAAGTTTTCCTTAATATTCAAAAATGACCCCCGAATCTATTGCTGCAGAATTTGATGTGCACGGACAGGTAGTGACTGTGCTCAATATTGACACTGGAAATGTCAACGACACGTATCGAGTCATCACTAGAACGAGTTTCTCTGAGACACAATTTGTTCTCCAGCGTATTAATCACCATGTGTTTCCAAAGCCCGACCTGGTGATGTCGAATATGCGTGCCATTACTGATTATGCGCATAAGCGATTGGACGAGCAGGCCAGTAAGTCTAATCGAATTTGGCAATTGCCTCTCGTGATGAAGACCAAGGATGGAAAGGACTTCTTTGTCGATGCTGAGGGGAATTATTGGCGTGCTTTGTCGATGATTTCTTCAGCAACATCCCACGAACAAGTGCTTAATGTGGAACATGCGCATGAGGCAGGCTATGTGCTTGGACATTTTCAGAAGACCATTGCCGATTTTCCGGTGGATGAACTGGGCGATACCTTACCTGGGTTCCACATAACGCCCAGCTACCTGGCCTACCATGACGAGGTTGTTCAAACCGAGTATGCTCAGGATCGATTAAAGGGATCATCTGAAGCCCGACGTGTAGAGGCTTACATTCAGGAGAGACGCGAATTCGCTTCTGTTTTGGAAGATGCTCGTGAACGAGGTGAGTTGAAGGTCCGAGCGATTCATGGTGATCCCAAGATTACCAATATCATGATCGACGATATTACGGGGAAGGGAACGGCGATTATTGATCTGGATACGGTGAAGCCAGGATTGATTCACTACGATATAGGCGACAGTGTGCGTTCGTCCTGCAATCCTGCTGGAGAAGAAGAGAAAGACCTGAGTAAAGTATTTATCGATTTGGATTCGTTTGAAGCCTTGATGAAAGGCTACCAAAAGCAGGCTGGGGAATTTCTTACGGATGCAGATCAGCACTACATGTATGATTCCATACGGTTACTGACCTTTGAATTGGTGATTCGATTCTTCAGCGATTATCTGGCCGGAGATGTATATTTCAAAACCGATTATGAATCGCATAACCTCAATCGTGCACGGGTGCAGATGAAGTTGTGTGAAAGTATTGAGGCCCGCGAGTCTATGATTCGCAGGATTTTGGACAAAGTGTGAGGTATTCGCAATTGTTTCAAATGAATCAGCCCTGGTAGAAACTTATGGTCTTTGTTGAGGTCAAGACTCGCAGAGCATGCAATTGAATGACTGGTGAAGGGTTGGATTTGCTTAGTTACAGCTTGCCAACCAGTGAGGCGAATCCTCAGTAATGTAGACCGTGGAAATTATAGAAAATGTGCAGTTCGCTTTGGAAGCGAGCGAGATTCAGAAGTCTTTTCCTAATGGGACTGAAAAAGTAGAAGTTCTAAAGGGAGTAAACTTGCAGCTGCGCAGGGGAGAGACGGTTGCTATCCAAGGGGCATCTGGCAGTGGGAAAACAACCTTGCTAAATATTATTTCCGGACTCGAAGCCTTAGACACGGGAGAACTATATTGGAACGGTATCCGTATCCATGGCCAGTCGGGAGCTACTTTGGCTGCGCTGCGAGCAGAGCAAGTTGGTATGGTGTTTCAGGCTTACTATTTGTTGCCAGAACTCAATGTATTGGATAATGTGATACTTGCAGCTCGGTTGATGGGGAAAGCTACCCAGGATGATCAAGATCGTGCACATGATTTGCTGGTGCGCGTGGGATTGGAAGATCGTTTGCATTACTCTGTGGAAAAGTTGTCAGGGGGAGAGCGCCAACGGGTAGCTATTGCTCGTGCATTGCTGAATAGGCCAAAATTAATTTTGGCCGATGAGCCGACAGGAAATTTAGATGAAGAAACGGGTGACTCTGTAATCGAACTGTTGCTGGAAGTTGCTCGGGAAGCGGGCACTAGCCTGATTCTGGTCACTCACAACTCAGCCCATGCGAAGAAAACAGATGTTCGCTATCGGCTTCATTTTGGAAAACTTGAAATTGTAGAAGATGAATCCTGAGAAGCCCATTCGATGTGGTGTGGTAGGTGTTGGATATTTAGGTCAGCACCACGCGCGAATCTATTCTGAACTCGAACAGTGTGAGCTAGTAGGCATTTTTGAAGTCGATCCTGAGCGTGGTAAGGAGATCGGTGATAAATTTAACTGTCCTGTATTTACTGATCTGGATGCTTTGGCCGAAGCCTGCGATGCGATCAGTGTGGTGGTTCCTACAGACAAGCATTGTCAGGTTGCAGTGCCGTTGCTCGATAAGGGCTGCCACTTGCTCATTGAGAAGCCTCTCTGTGTAAGCAGTGCGGAGGCAGAAATAATATTGGAAGCCGCTAAACGAAAAAACTGCTTGATTCAGGTGGGGCACATTGAGCAATACAATCCCGTAACCAGTTACTTGGAGCAGGTAGTGGATCAGCCTTTATTTATCACTGCAGATCGTCTGGCTCCATTTACACCTAGAGGAACTGAGGTGGGAGTCGTATTGGACCTGATGATTCATGATTTGGGTGTGATCTTGCAACTCGTTGGAGCGCCGGTTGAGAAAGTTG
Source organism: Opitutia bacterium ISCC 52 (assembly GCA_014529675.2). Taxonomy (NCBI): domain Bacteria; kingdom Pseudomonadati; phylum Verrucomicrobiota; class Opitutia; species Opitutia bacterium ISCC 52. The sequence continues at coordinate 3,266,756 of CP076040.1, read as the reverse complement.
AATCGGTGGGTGTAAACGTCCTTTCACCGACAGAAGACATTGCCAATTGCCGGATCACCTTTGCGAATGGTGCCGTAGCGAATGTGAACACCAGTCGCGTGAGTGAGAAAAAGGTGCGTGAGATTCGGGTTTTTCAAAATAACGCCTACCTGTCTTTAGACTTCATGAAGCAGGAGGGGCATTTCGTGAAACGGGAGGGCTTCGAACTTCAGAAAGAGGAAATCCCGATTGAAAAGGGTGAGCCTTTGAAAATCGAGTTAGCTTCCTTTCTCGATTGTGTTACTAATATGTCGAACCCGAAAGTGGATGCGACCTTAGGTAAACAGGCTTTGGAATTGGCGCTTAGGATTACAGAGCAGATCCACCAAAAAACGGCTCAATGAGTTATGTCCCTGTATTGCCCGATGAGCTGGCCTCACCGGCTCAAGGGACGGTTGATATTCTGGTCATAGCAGGGGAACACTCTGGGGATGAGCATGCAGCGGTAGTCATCCATAAGCTTTTGCAGGAACAGCCTGACTTAAAAATTGCGGCTGTAGGCGGTGAGCTCATGAAGGATGCCGGGGCGCAACTGCTATTTGACCTGACCCATCTTTCGGTCGTAGGATTTTTTGAAGTCCTCAAGCATTACAAGTATTTCAAACAGCTATTTGGCAAAGTGATTGATTGGGTGGATCAAAACCGGCCACGTGCCGTTCTTTTTGTCGACTATCCTGGATTCAATTTGCGTCTGGCAAAGGCGCTTTTTGAGAAGGGTATTGCTGCCAAGGCGGGTGGAGACACCAAGCTATTATATTACATCGGTCCCCAGATTTGGGCTTGGAAGGCCAAGCGTCGTTTTGAGATGGACCGGCTCTTGGATGGATTGTCCGTGATCTTTCCTTTTGAGGTCGAGTGTTATGCCGACACCCAGTTGGAAACGACCTTTGTGGGACATCCGTTTCTCCAGAGTAAGCAGGACTGTGATTTGGTTTATAATGCGGAGGGTAATTTACTGCTGCTGGCTGGTAGCCGAGTCAGTAATGTGAGGCGCGTGCTTCCAGTGCTACTGGAGGCTTATGAGCGGTTTCTTGCAAACTACGAAGGAAGGGATGCGACTCTCGTTTACCCCAGTGAAACTATCCTGAGTGAGATTGAGCAAGTGCTTGAGTCGTTTCCAAAAGCGAAGGAGCGAATCAGCCTGGTTAGAAATGAAGGGCGAATCGAAGCAGGTGCTGTCCTAACGACTTCCGGGACGATGTCCCTACGCTGTGGGTTGGCTGGTATCCCGGGACGTATTGTTCACCGCATTCAGGGATTATCCTACGTCCTGGGGCGGATGCTTGTGAGTATTCCCTATATTGGCATTGCGAACCTGCTTTTGGAAAAACCTTACTATCCGGAATATATTCAAGGGGATGCTAAGCCGTCTGTCTTGGCCAAAGAGATAGATCGATGCCTTACTGATCAGGAAGTCATTCAGCAGACCCAAGACGATTGCAAAGAATTACACCAGCGCTTGAAGCAAGAGAACGATGAGACGCCTTGGAACTGGCTGATTCGCTATCTCTAAAAATACTAGCTTCTTTATCCCTTAGGTAGGTTGAATGCCTCGCGACTCTCTTTCTTGTGAGTGACTTGAGGTATTCCCGTGAAGAATGTGTTGGATCTTCTTTTCGATGTAAGCGTGACACTTTCCTAACTCTTCTTTTCGTGCCTGAAGATTCGTTTCGGCGATTTCCGCTAAATCATCCAAGTTATACAAGAAGACATTCTGAGATCGGTCGATGCCAGGGTCGATGTCTCGGGGTAGAGCCAGATCAAGCAAGCACAGAGGGCGAATAGCCCGCTTCTTCAGAAAGTGATTCATGCGAGGTTCGGTCAGTATGAAATCTTTTGAAGAGGTGGAGCAAATGACTACGTCCGCTTTGGCTAGAAAACTATCTAAACTTTCGAAGGGTAGGGCGAGGCCGCCCGTAGATTCTGCGAGATCCTTCGCTTTCTCAAACGTACGGTTGGAAATAGCAAAATTGTTAGCTCCTCTACTTTTCAAAGCGGCTATGGTTTTCTCGGCAATATCGCCTGCGCCTATAATCAGCGTTTTGCAGTTTCGTAGATTTCCAAATACTTTTTGAGCCAAGTCTACGGCAACGGTGGCGACGTTAATTTGTCCTTTTCCAATGTTTGTATTGGAGCGAATCCACTTGGTGGTCTGAAAGCTCTTCTGAAAGGCTTTATTCAATATTTTGCCTACCGTGCGTTGGTTCCCTGCAGCGAGGAATGCCTGCTTTACCTGGCCTGTGATTTCAACTTCTCCCACTATTTGAGAATCCAAACTGGCTGTTACGGAGAAAAGATGCATCATGGCCTCCTTGTCTTTCCATAACCCGGATTTCTCGTTCAGCTCACCTTGGTCTACCTCGATGACTTTGGAGACCACGGAAGCAATTTTCTGGGAATGGGCCTCATACCCGGCTCCATAGATTTCGAGTCGATTACAGGTGCTTAGTACCGTGAGCTCGCTGATCCACTCTTCGGCGTTCAACAGTTCGTAAATTGAATCTAATTGCGACGGATCAGGACTTATTTGTTCCCGATACTCAATGGGGGCCGTGTGATGGCTGACACCCCAGCAAAAGAATGTACGCGAATCTTGGCTCATTCAGTCGGTAATTCTATGGAGGCGTTGGAGACGGTCTTAGTCTGGCGACTCGCATCGACCGGCCAGATGGAGAGGAGCGCGAATAGAAAAAGAACGATGCTGGTCCAGGCTAGCTTCTTGCCATAGAGCCGATTGGTCAGGCGGAGGAAGAGGACCACCAGATAGGCAAGCCATACGGCAACGGTCGCAGCTAATTTTGCGGTATCTATCTCGGCTGTGTTTTGAATAAAGTAGGAATAGCCAACGAGCAGGGAAACGGTGAGTACTCCGGATCCTGCGGCCAGCATGCGAAGGGTCATAGTTTCTGAATCTACCAGGGATGGAAGGAACTCATACATGCCTTTCCAGCGATGATGCTTCAGTGAGAAGTTCTGAAGAATATATAGAATAGAACTAACGGCCAGTAGGCCGAAAATGCCATAGGAGAATACCGCAAGCGAAGCATGGAACTCGATGGCCGGACTTATTTTATCGATGTTCAGTGGGTAGCTTGTGTCCCAGTTTTTGAAAATGAAGCTAAGGATGGATAGCATTACTGCTATGCCTGCAGTGAAGAATCCAAACAGGCTGAGGCGAAACGCGGGTCCAAGAACCAGAAAGCAAAAGGTGAGCGACCAGATGACAAACTGAACGATCTCAAAGGTATTCCCAATCGGGCACCCGCGGACTTCCATTCCTCGCAGATATAGACCATAGCTGTGAATGGCATAACCACCGGCAATGATCATATAGAGCAGCCATCGCGGATGATGTTTAGCCCGTATCAGGTAGAAGATCGCGGTGACAAAGCCCAGTGTGTAGAGCAGATTGCCAAGGCCGATCCAAAGTATGTCAGCACTCGAGCCCATGTCAGTAGAGGTAGATTAATCTTCGGATGTGTCCCAGTCCCGAATGCGATTGCTTAGCATCGTTATCCAGGCTGGATGTTCGTTTAAGCAAGGGATCATTTTGAAGGACTCTCCTCCTGCTGCAAGAAACTCTTCACGACCTTCCATCTCGATCTCTTCGAGTGTTTCCAGGCAATCGGTCACAAAAGAGGGGCAGATAACAGCAATGCGTTTGACGCCTTGTTCTGGGAATGCTTCCAAGACGTGATCGGTAAAAGGCCTTAGCCATGGCTCTTTGGTGAGCCGTGATTGAAAGGAAACAGCATGTTTGCCCAGAGGCAGGCCGAGTTTATGGATCATAGCCTTCGTGGTTTCAAAACATTGGTGCCGATAGCACGTGCTTTGAGCCGGATGGCAAACACTGCAACAATCTGGGGTGATCATGCAGTGGGCGTTGGATGTGTCTGCCTTGCGCATGTGGCGCTCAGGCACTCCGTGGTAGCTGAAAAGAATCTTATCCAGGTCGTCTGTGATGTAAGGTCGGGCGCTTTCGACCAGAGCATTGATATAATCCTTATCTTTATAGAAAGGTTGAAGCACGGTCCAAGTCACCTCAGGTGCTTGTATCTTAAGCTCTTCCTGCACACGCACGAGTACCGTCTCATAACTCGACATGGCGTAGTGCGGATACATGGGCATAATGAAAAGCTTTTCAATATTCTGGGCCTTCAACCTGGCAATAGCCTCGGGTATGGAAGGGGAGCCATAGCGCATGGCCAGTTCTACGGGCATATCGACCTGCTCTTGAACCTTTTCTTGGACATTCTTGCTAGTGAGAACCAAGGGACTTCCGTCTTCAGTCCAAACTTTCTTATAGGCCGCCGCAGTTTTTTTCGGGCGAGTAGGGAGGATAATGCCACGGACGAGCAGATTCCTTGCTACGGGGTTTGCGTCAATCACCCGCTCATCCAGGAGGAATTCCTTCAGATACTTGCGTACGTCAGCAGTGGAAGTGGAGTCGGGAGAACCCAGATTTAAGATTAGAACAGCTTTACGAGCCATGCGTATAAGCTTGGTAATGCAGGCAACCTGTCAATCTCTGGTGTTAGAAATGCGAAGATTCCTTGGGCAGTCTCAATTTTGAATCATTCTAATTCTAAAGAAAATGAGACTCGATATCAATAAAAGAGTTGACGCGGCTTAGTTGAGACTCAGTTTCATTAGCCATTCTTTTAATACCATAGCTGCTAATGAAATTTTTGAAGTTAAAACGATTTCTCTCCCTGATCACTACCTTGGGAATCGCCAACAGTGCATCAGCCCAAAATGTTGAGGGTTCTTTCATAGATATGGAGGAGTTTGAAGTCATCGGATCCAAGGAATCTGTCTTCGAGATTCCAGGTTCTGGATTCTATCTCTTTAAGGAAGAGATAAACAACTTCCAGTACGCCAACATTGACCAGATTCTTCGGCAAGTTCCTGGTGTCTATTTTCGGGGAGAAGATGGCTACGGATTGTTTCCCAACATCAGCCTTCGTGGAGTGGATTCCAATCGGAGTGGCAAGGTTACCATGATGGAGGACGGTGTCCTGACCGCGCCTGCACCTTATGCTGCTCCTTCGGCTTACTATTCGCCAACAGCGGGGCGTATGTCTTCACTTGAGGTCCTGAAAGGATCGAGCCAACTTCAGTATGGGCCACACACAACCGGAGGAGTTATCAATTACATATCCACCCCGATTCCGCATGAGAAGTCGTCGTATGTGAAATTACAATACGGTGAGAATGAGGATGCGAGGATTCATGTGTGGGCAGGGGGGAAGCAGGAGTCTGATGCCGGGACCTTTGGATATCTGGCCGAAGTCTACGCGCGGACTGCTGGCGGTTTTAAGACCATCCACAGTACCGCTGCTTATGAGGGATCCGACGACACGGGATTCGATAAAACGGACACGATGGTGAAGTTTGGATGGCAACCAGACACAAACCAGTTTCATTCCTTTGAGTTTAAGTTGGGTTACACAGATTTCCATGCCGATGAAACATACTTAGGGTTATCGACCCAGGACTTTCGGGGTGATCATTATAGACGTTATGCGGCGTCACGTTTTGATGAAATCAATACCCACCACACACGCACCTATCTCCGGCACCAAACGCGATGGGACAATGGCAATACGCTCTCAACCACGGCGTCTTACAATGACTTTCACAGGAACTGGTATAAGTTGAATAAGGTTGATGGGCAGGATCTGGCTACAGCCTTATTTAATGGGACTGAACTCTATGAAGTTTTAACCGGAACACGAGCGGGTGAACTTCGGGTGAAGGCCAACAATCGGAATTACTTCCTGGGTGGAATTCAGTCGGAGTTCAATGGAGCTTTTTATGCAGGTGAAGTGCTCCATGAAATTACAGCTGGATTGCGTTTACACCGTGATCAGATCCGTCGCTTTCAATGGGAAGATATCTACAATATGAATGACCAGGGAGGTGTGGACGAGTTTATCCTCTATGGAAAGTCCGAGCCTGGAGGATCAGCGGGAAACCGTCGTCAGCGTGTGGATAGTACTTCGCTTTATATCTCAGATCGGATCTCATCCGGCTCCTTTGCGATTACACCTGGTGTGCGTTACGAGGACATTGATTGGGAGTACTTTCGCGCAGATGGCCGTGAGGTGCCCAATGATGACACTGGAAGTTACGATGTATTTGCACCTGGAATTACCGCTGAGTATAGTTTGGATGAAAAGACTCGTCTATTCGCTGGCTTGAATCGCGGAATATCGCTTGTGAGTCCGGGCTCTGCAAGAAGCGGTCTTGAACCTGAGGAAACCGATAGCTTCGAAACCGGAGTCAAGGCCCAGGCAGGTCACTGGTATGGCGAGGCCGTTTACTTCAATACCAAGTTTAAGAACTTGATTGCTCGTGAAAGTGACGGGGGTGGTAATCCGGTTGGTGGAGATAAGAATATTGGCGAAATTTCCTCACAAGGCCTAGAGCTTCTGCTGTCCACCACACTCCACGAGGAAGTCGATTATAGGATTCCACTCACCCTGGCATTTACCTATACGGATGCTGAATTCCGGGATGGAACGGCCGGTGGCAATGCAGATTCGACGATCTTTGCCGGTGCGATTCCTGATAATGAACTTCCCTATATTCCGGAGGTGCAATGGAATGTAACCACTGGGGTGGAAACTGAGAAATGGAGCTTTCATGTGGGTGCCTCATACGTGGATGGGAGTCATGGAGATGCTACTAATTTTGGCTTAGAGCAAAATACCGGAGGTAGTGCTGATGCACGTTTCGGAAACGTGGACTCCTATTTTCTGATTGATTTGAATTATCGTTACGAATTGTCCGAGACCACCTCATTCTTCGTCAGCATGCAGAACGCATTTGATGAATCATGGTTGGCGTCGCGCATTCCACATGGGCCTCGGCCAGGTGCTCCGAGACAAAGTTCTTTCGGAGTTGATTGGACCTTCTAGAAGCCATTTAGTTTATACGGATGTAAGAGGGCGGGGCTTGGAGAGGTTCCGCCCTTTTGCTTTCCCATTGACGAGCAAGCTGGGAAAGTCAGTTTGTTAGCTTTCTAAGAAATCCATGGACCGTATCGCAGCAGAATTTGAAACGGCTAAGGCCGAAAATCGTAAAAGCTTCATTGCCTATGTATGTGCTGGAGATCCGAACTTGAGCACGTCAATAGAAGCCTGCAAGACACTCTTGGATTCCGGTGTCCACATCCTTGAATTGGGTGTTCCGTTTTCGGATCCTCTTGCGGATGGTTGGACTAATCAATGTGCCGCCAAACGGGCTTTGGATAACGAGTTTAGTAAGAAGGATTTGTTTAATTTGGTGCGTGAGATCCGGAAGGTAAACGATACGGTCCCGATCGTCTTCTACGTTTACTACAATCAGATTTTTTCTCAAGGAGTTGAAAATTACCTGCAAGAAGCATTGGATGCCGGAGTAGATGCCATGCTTACTTTGGATCTGCCTCCTTCGGAAGCAGATCAGTATCTTGCTATTTGTGACGGAGTAGGAATGAAGACGGTGTTCATCATTGCACCAACAACTCCCGAAAATCGGATAGACGAGATTGCAGGAGCCTCCACTGGGTTTGTTTATTATGTTTCTCGAGAAGGAGTAACGGGTGTTCGAGACTCACTCGATGCCAGTCTCCCGAGGAAATTGGAAATCATCAAGGGAGGGACTGATAAACCAGTGGTTGTTGGTTTCGGTATTTCCAAACAATCTCAAGTGCGTGAAGTTGCTGAGATCGCCGATGGAGTGGTTGTCGGGAGTGCCATCGTCAACGTAATCGCTGACCATTTGGATGACGAGGAAGCAATGTTATCGGGGCTGAAGAATTTCGTTAAGGAACTTTCAGCAGGCGTTCTTCTGTAAGAAGCGTTTCTGGTAGCTCCATTTTTTTGAATTCTGGATCTTCCTCAAGAGGAAGGATTATAGATTCAGAGTTTTCCTTCGCTGCTTCTTCCAGCTCTTTGAGGAATGTCGGGTAGTCAATGAGTTTCAATTCCCCCTCCTTGGTTTCGACAATCGCGGTCATCGATTCCACCCAATCTCCGGAATTCAAGTAATGAATGTCGTCGAGCATCTTGTCTTCCGCAGTGTGAATATGGCCGCAGATGACCCCGTCGCATTGATAGTGGCGGGCTAATCGGACCAGTGCGGTTTCAAACTTTGAGATGAAGTTCACGGCTTTCTTAACCCGAGCCTTCACCTGCTTACTGATAGAATAGTATTCTTTACCCCTCCAGGTTCGGTAGCGGTTGTAGAATCGATTAACTGCCAGGAGCAGATTGTAGCCGATATCTCCCAGATGGGCGATGATGGCGTAATTGGAGGTTATAGTGTCGAAAACGTCTCCATGAACGACCAGGTACTCTCGGCCGTTCATTTTCAGAACGTGATCCTCTACGATTTGAAATCCTTCGAAATGAATAGGCATGAACTTTCGAAGGATATCATCATGATTACCGCGAAGGTAGATGACCTGGGTCTTTTTATACTCAATTTTCTTCAAAACCATGCGGATGAAGCGTGAACAGTGCTTGTTCCAGGTGCCTTTTCGGCGTTTAAGACTCCAGGCGTCAATGATGTCGCCATTTAAAATGAGAGTTTTGCAGTGGGTATGCTTTAAGAAGTGAGAAACTTCCTTCGCTTTGCTGTCTCTCATGCCTAGGTGAATATCCGAAAGGATAATGGTTTTATACTCTAGCGCTATTTTTGACATGGCATTGTGAATAACTTGGTAACAAGCCTAAATTGCGCGTGTTTATGCGGCTTATCAACTCCAATGTACATTGGAAAAAGGCCTTTTAACCTCTCCGTAACATTTGAAATGCCGCTGTAACAAAAGAGGCCCTGATTTCGCCCTGTATGGGGATTTCTGTTACAAATAGGGGATCTAAGTGGAAGTTTTTAGATCAGGGATTCTCTCTGGCTTTACAGTACAATTCCTGCTTTTTGGGACCAGAAATAGGACTTGTGAATAAAACTCCCAAAATGAGTAGAAAAAAGAACTGAGTGCGGTATCAGTCCTTTTTGCCTTTGCCAAGAAGAAGTTATTCATAACGTGATTTTGCCTCTTCAACGTCTTCAAGGTAGCTTTCCAGGATGGCGTCCCAGCTAAGGCCTTCTGCTGTTTTTCGGGCCTCTTTTCTGGCTTCTGGCCACTGATCTCGATTGGAAAATATGAGCTCAGATTGCTCTAAAAAGGCTTCTGAGTCGTCAAAATTTGCCAGCCAGCCATTTTGTCCGTGAGAAATGTATTTTCCGGGTGCTGCGTAGTTGTAGCCCAATACAGCAAGGCCACTGGCTAGTGCTTCCGTGACGACATTCCCAAAGGTTTCAGTTGTACTTGGGAACAAGAACGCGTCTCCCGATGCGTAATATCTGGCAAGGTCCTCTCCGCGCTGCATTCCGGCAAAGATCAGCTCAGGGTGGGCTTTCTCAATCTTTGCTCTTTCAGGACCATCGCCCACGAGGACAAATTTCATATCCGGGCAAATAGGCAAAACTCTTTCGTAGGCCTTTACGGCAAGAGGGATATTCTTTTCCCCAGCCAAACGGCCTACATAAATCAAAACGGGTTGATCATTATTCACTCCCCAGGATTTGCGGAGTTCCTGATCGCGTCGAGCAGGGCTGAATAATTCCGTATCAACGCCGCGTCCCATGATCTTGAGGTTTTTAAATCCAGCCTTTTTGAGGTCTCCGCCTAAGTCTTCACTGGGTACGAGCGTCAGTCGTGTTTTGTTATGAAAAAAGCCGAGACCAGCGAGACCGATATTGGCAAGCCAACCCAAGCGGTAGTGTTTTCCGTAGGAGTGAAAATTGGTGTGGAAACTGGAAATAATAGGGATGCCGTTGCGCCTTGCGGAAAAAAGAGCCTGCCAGCCCAGGGGCCCTTCCGTTGCGATGTGGACCACATCGGGTTGGAACGCTTTCCACTGCCGCTTAAGCGAGTTGAAGCCGGCCACACCCATTTTGAGTATATCGTAGCCGGGGATGGGGATTCCGGTAACTAGTGATTCGGTATAACCTTCAGGTGTTTGGTCACCATCGCCCTTAAATTGTCGAGGGCGAATAACGTGAACCTGATGACCTTTTTTGCTCAGACCATTGACTAGTCTGTTTAAGGTCATGGAGACGCCATTTATCTCTGGCGGGAAGGTTTCAGTAACCAGGCAGATTTTCACGATGATAGGATGAAAAGAAAGAAGACTCCCAAGACATAGGGTAACCTTCCCCGATATCAAAGGGTTTTTTACTAAATGTTTGGTTAAGGAGTCGAAGGATTGACGATCGGGGGTGGGCTAGGAAGGATTCCTCACCGTGGATTCGACGCTTTACATCATAACTGGATACACGGCTGTCGGGAAAACTCGATTGTCGCTGGATTGGGCCAAGGCTCATAACGCGGAGATTATTTCGTGTGATTCTCTGCTCTTTTATCGAGGCATGGATGTTGGAACTGCGAAACCGTCGGCTGAAGAGATGGCAGAAGTTCCTCACCATCTGATAGATGTTGTATCGCCGTCTCTCCAGTATTCGATCCATGAATACTTGGGGGCTGTGAAAGCCGTTGTGGCTGGTATTCATGCTCGAGGTAAAAGAGTGTTAGTTGTTGGAGGGAGTGGGTTTTACCTTAATGCGTATTTTGCTCCTGTTGTGGATCATTTAAAGTTAGATCCAGCTCTGGAGGCTGAAATTGTTGACCGGTTCAACAGTCAATCTCTTGAGGACTCGGTGAAAGCGCTCGAATTGCTGAACCCCAACGGTCTTGGGAATTTGGATACTCAGAATCCACGTCGAGTATTGAAAGCGTGGTTACGTTGTCTTGCTGCAGGAAAACCCTTGGCCGAGGTCCTTCAAGATTTCAAAAAGCTACCTGGAGAATTTGATCATTTTGATAGAGAGCTCATTGTACTGTCCCGTCCTAAGGAGGATCTTGAAGCGCGCGTAGAGCTGCGAATTGATCAAATGATTTCGGATGGATTAGTGGAGGAAGTTGAGGGCTTGCTGGATGAGGGGATCAGGAATAATCCAAGTGCTGCCGGATCCATTGGCTATCGAGAAACTATCGCCTATTTAGCAGGGGAACTCCCCGAGGCAGAGCTTGCAGGGACGATTGCTCAGAATACCAGACGGCTACTCAAGAAGCAGCGGACATGGTTTAAGAAATTCCTACCACAGGAAGCTGTGAAAGATGTTTCGACCCTCGATTCTCTCCCCACTAACTGGCACCGAATCGGTGCACGTTGAGGACACTTAGATTTCGGCGTTCTCTTGTGCGAATTGAGTGCCTGAAAGCGCCTCAGCCATCATCTCCTGCATGATAAACTGCACGTTTGATGTACTCGCTTTCTGTCTTTCCAGGTAGGCTATCACTTCTTCAGATTCAGATGTAAGTTCCTGAACTGACTTTTTGACAGCAAATACAAGGACGCCTTCGGTTGCGGTGGAAACCCAATCGGAGACATCACTTTCATTCAGATTCTCCAGTTGCGGAACTAAGTCTGCACCAAAGCCAGTTGGAGGAGTGGCGTTTTTCTTGAACGCTTCAAAGGCCTGATGTGTCAAGTTCTGTGCTTTGGCTGCGTCTGCAAAGGATTGTCCATCTGCTAAGGCTTTTTGGACAGCCTCTTTAATAGTGGCTCCGTTTTCTGTGAATTTTGCCCGTTTTTGTTCCTCGATAAAATCGCTGGTTACCTTCGCCAAGATCTCTGGAAGTTCCGGTGTGTAAGCAGGTTCTTCACCTTGGTAGATAAGGATTACATACTCATTCCCATTTTGAATGGGATCTGAGAAATAGCGGCTATCATTTAAATTGAATACTTGTCCTAGCGTCTGATTGGTTAACCCGTCCTGCATGATTACAGCGGATTGTGGGTAGGGTACCAATTCCTTGAGCGCGAGGCTGGCTTCTGAGATTGCGGCATCGAACGCTTCGCTACCATTTTCAATCTCACTGTCGAATAGCTTATAAGCGAACGCTTCGGCCACTTCTTGTGCTTTCTTATTAGCTCGGTCATTTCGGATCTCTTCAATGACCTGATCCTCTACATCGGTTAAAGTAACTTCAGGAGCTTTTGGTGTTTCTGTGGTTCCGTCTTCCTTTTCAATTGGGGCTGGAGCCGGAATCGCTGCCTGATAGCGCGCTTTATTGGTGAAAAAGTGAATGCTCTTTTCACCTGCTTCGGGGATATACTCATTGTCGACATAGTCGGCTGGATCGAATTTCAGGTAGCTGGCCTTGGCTCGAGTATCGACCGCGTAACGGAAACTGTTGTTGGTGTAGAAGCTTTCGAGCTCTTCCTGGGTGGGTTCGATCTCTACCTGGAATTCGTTGTAGGCGAGCCTTGCTGTTTCCAAAGTCCACTCAGTGTTTTCGTCTTGAGTGGCGTGTATTGCTTCAACTGGAAGTATGTAGCCAGGGCCACCCAGTAGCTCCTGCAATTTCTGAACTCGATAGTCGTCCTTCAAGACACTGGTCAAATAAGCCTCTGTTAGTCCGGTAGTTTCTAAAGAAGAGACAAAGGCGGAGAACCGTGTTTGATCAAAGGCTTGAGTGCTAAAATCCATAAAGCCATTCAGGCTTTGGATGTGCTCCTTGAGCTGATCCTTGGTAGGACCGGGGAGGCCTATTTGATCTGCCATGTGCAGGAAACCCGCTCTTGAAAGTGAATAATCCACAACCATGGACTCGCTTGGGGGGCCGAAAAAAGACGGGTAAATCAGCGTGAGGCTGAGCTGGCCGCGTCCGAAGACTGCTTCGCTGCCCTGAGCGGTGGAAAGGTCATGGCTGAGGAACGGTTGGCTTCTAACCGTGGGGCCATTATTGCCCCAAGGACTAAAATTCCCGATCGTGAAGACGAAAGCGACGATCATTACGCCAAGAAGTAGCACCATAAACCATTTATAGTGCTTAATTAAAGAGGTCTGAATCCAGTTGAACATAGGTTTTTACGAAATCGCTCACGCTAGATAAGGCGAATACGTTGTCAATAGACTAAAGACGACTTCTGTGGTTCTCTTTTACCGTCCTGAATTACGAAATTTTGGAAGGAATGACCCTCCGTCCTCCTATTGGGATTGGAGTGCTTTTTCCATCCAAAGAACGTCCCAGTATTCTCCGTATTTTTGTCCAGCCTGGGAAAAGATGCCAATTTCAGTGAATCCAAACTTTTTATGGATGGCGACCGATCCTTCGTTTGGAAGGGTAATTCCTGCGAATGCGCGATTGAGGTCTTCTTTCTTCAGCCGATTAAAAAGCTCGCTGTATAGTTGTGATCCCAGGCCTTGTTGGCGTATTTCTGGCCGTAAATAGATCGTTGTGGCAACCGAGGTTTGATAGGCGCACCGTTCGTGAAATTCTGTTGAGCAAGCGTATCCCAGAACTGTTTCTCCTTCTACCCCCACGATCAGTTGATGGCGTCCGGTTTCTGAAAAGCCTTTCATCCACTCCAATCGCTCCTGAGTGTTGAGGACTTCTAGCTTAAAATTAGCGGGTGTGTGCTGAATGTAATAGTTGCCGACCTCATTGATCCCATCGACATCGATTGCTTGAGCTGAACGAATTTCCACAATTCTCAGTTTTGACCAGTTTCCAGTAATTTATCAAGTGAATGATGCTGCCAATCTTTCTGGAAATTGGATTCCGCTTTTTGGCTGAATTCACTTATCCAGGGATCCACTGAAAGTAACAATTCTTTGCCCTCAGAGTTCCCGTAGTTGTCGAGTGATTGTTTGAATTGAAACAAATCAATGTTGCCAAGCGGCTTCGCTGGCTGGAATCGTTTTGTTACTCCAGATTTTTAAGATTCGCTTGTAGTGAGCGTTATGAATCTCATCTCAATGAGTTTTGAAAGTGATTCGTTAAGAATCTGTCCTGGCACACGAAGGTGCCTGCTAAGCTCGGTCGCCGAATAGGCTGGATGGCAGTTTTTGAAGCGACGGGCAATGAGGATCAGCGCTGCTAAACTGAGAATTTCGCGAGTCGAATGACTGGTGTTTTGCCAGGCTTTCTGGTTGGCCAAGAAGTTTGCATTCTGAATCGCGTAGGTGATTTGACCACCTACAATAATGAATACCCAAAATATATAGAGGGCCAGCATCATGATTGGTACGATGCCTAGAGAGCCGTAAAGGCTTTGCTGGTTCACCACATAGGTTACGTAGAAGACGGAGAGTTTTTTATCGAGTAACAGTAATACGGATACGGTAAAGGCACCGCTCAGCGCTGGATAAAAGTAAACTTGGGTGTTGGGGATATATTGGTAGAACCACGCCAAGAGGCCGATCATTAAAAAGAATGAGAGTAGGGGAGCTAGCCACCTAACTAACTCGAGAATATGTTCTCCCAGTGGCAGGCCCTCTACTATTTGGACGTATTGACCAGCGGAGTAAAATGCCAAAATGGCTACCGCGATAACTCCACCTATGACGATAAAAAAGGAGTAAGAGCTGAATCGCTGTAACCAACTGCGTCCGCGACGAACACCCCAGATATCGTTAAATGCTTTTTCAACGGCCATGAATAGTTGGATCGCGATGAACGCTAAAAGCAGTATTCCCAAGATTCCAAATGCTCCAGATTTCGCGCTCTCAATAAATCCATTGAGGCTTGTCAGAAGGTTTTCGTTTACTAGGGAGTTATTGCCCTGGGCATCGAAATACTCTTTCAGGGGCGGAGCCAGAAAGATGATGAAATTGTTTATTAACTCCAAGACCTTTGCCTGATCTACAGATTCTATAATGAATCCTGCCGCGAGTAATAGTATGGCTGCGAGCGGGCCCAATGCTAAAAGCGAGCTGTAGCAGAGAGCAGCCGACCGTACGAATACGTTGTTTCGGGTTTTACCCTCTTAGCCTCGCTGAGAGATTGCAATTGCTCTAAATTATAGGGGCCTTTGGCCTCCTCTGAGTCAGGATAGCGAATGAAATATTCCGACATGATAGTGAGATAGCTTTGTTTGAGCTGTTTGGGTTGATAGTGAGTTTTGAGCCTAGTTTAAAAGAGGCGAGGGGCTCTGCGACAACCCGGGAATATTTTTTTACAATCTATTCAAGCCCTGAGGGCTTTAGATCCTTTCTTCCGTCGATTTTCTAGGGAAATTACTCTATTATCCCAATTCGATAGGAAGATCTAACCGTTATTCTTATGGCTTCCGCTCCACTTCAACTTTGTTCGCACGACTTCAAAGTGATTGAAATCGCTTTGGTGTATGATGGATAGCGATTTGGGGGAAAGTTCTAGCTCCAGTTGTTCTCCTGGTTCGATAGTCAGCCTGTTGGCTCCGTCCAGAATGACCTGAAGCCTCTTTGAATTTGAGGCATCTTTGACGGTGAGCTTTTCACTGCTATCAAAAATGATAGATCGGTTGCTCAAGGTGTGTGGGCAAATGGGGGTCATTGCTAACACCTTTGTGTCTGGACCAATCAGTGGTCCTCCGGCTGACAAATTGTAGGCTGTCGATCCTGTTGGAGTCGTGAAAATGATACCATCGCAAAGGTAGTCTGTGATAGTTCCTTTGGCGTTGGCGACATTCAGGTTAAGAATTGCACCAGACTTTAGTTCCTTTATTACCGCATCGTTCAAGGCAGTCGCTTGATCGCCTTTAGAAGATTTCGCCAATAGCATGCTACGTTCTGTTACGCAGTATTCTCCTTTTAGCACTCTAGGAAAGAGGTCTACGGCTTCTTCTGCAGAAAAAGTTGTTAGGAAGCCCAGTCCACCCCGGTTGACTCCTATTACTGGTACTGACTGGCGTGCGCATTCTTCGGCTACTCCCAGTAGAGTTCCATCCCCGCCTATAACGCAGCAAGCACTTACGTCTTTCAAGAAGTCTGGGTCGATGGGGAAGTTCGATGTGACTCTATGGGATTTGCACTCGCGCTCTGCAATTTTGATAAGTTCATCCGCCAACTCCGGAGCACCGGATTTAGTTTCGTTGATGAAGAAAACGATTGAATTCAGAGGCTGCATAAAGGCGATATTTGAAGAGGGAGCACTCTTGTTGGCAATGATGCTTTTCGCTGAAACAAAATATAGGGTACTATTAGCTGCGTTTGATGAGCCCCATGAGGTATTCACGGTTTCCATCCCCTCCGGAAATGGGTGACTCAATGGTGCCTTCAAGTTCAGCGGCCTCTAACTCATCCAGAGACCAGGAGAGAATATCGTCTAAGATCTTTTGGCGGACAGCATCATCTCTTATTACGCCACGTCCTTTATCGACCAGTTGTTTGTCTGCCTCAAACTGAGGTTTAATCAGAGAAATGAGCTTACCTCCGGATTTTAGTATTGGCCAAATGGCGGGCAATACCTTCTTAAGAGATATGAAAGACAGGTCCATGACTACCAAATCATAATCAGGGTAGGGTAATTGATCTGGAGTAAGGTACCGTGCGTTCAGTTTTTCGATATTAGTAACCCTCTGGTCTTGTCCTAACTTGTTGTGGAGTTGTGCTCGCCCCACGTCGATGCAAACGGCTGTTTCAATTCCCCTCTGCAGTAGACAGTCCGTAAATCCACCCGTCGAAGCTCCAACGTCTAAAGATCTTAATCCAGCTGTCTTGGTGGGAAACGCCTCCAGGTAAGCTTCGAGCTTCTCGCCACCTCGTCCTACAAATCGGGGAGGCTGGATCAGGGAGATCTCGGTATCTGGCGCATAGGTTTTTCCCGGTTTATCCAGGATTTCGGTCCCTCGACGGACTTTTCCAGCCAGAATGAGAGCCTTCGCTCGTGATCTTGAATCACAGAGGCCCCGCTCCACTAAAAGCTCGTCCAGTCGCCAGTTTTTATTCTCCACGTCGGCTAGTCACGGAAAACCCCAGTTAAAGGGCAAAAAAAATCTAAAAAGGGGACTGAATTCTTGACATGTGTCGCAAAGTGTCGCGAAATGTCATCTTATCCCGCGAGTAGACCGGTAAATGCTCTCTTCTAAGCACAGAAAATTTGCAGGGGGATATCTTCATTCCCTTGACTCCAAAAATCGTGTAACCGTCCCAAAAAAGTGGCGGTTCGACGGCGACGATGGAGATTCTGCGTACCTCGCGATCCCCCAGCCAGTCGGCTATATTTGGCTCTGTCCCCCTAATAAGGTGGAGCAATTGGAGGAGACCATGGAGTCCATCCTCCCTTCAGACTTAGAAGGCCAAAACTTCATCATGTATGTCATGGAGAAGTCCGAGATGGTCACCTGCGACAAAAGCGGTCGAGTGGTTTTGACCCCGGAATTGATCGAGCATGCTGGTTTGGATAAGCAAGCCCAGCTTATCGGAATGTTTGGTTCCTGGGCCATTTGGAACCCAGAGCGATATGCACAATTTAGAGAAGACCCATACTCCTTAAATATTGGAGCCAAGGGCCGTCGCCTCCTCGCCGTTATGGAGAAGATTTGGAAAACCGGAATAATGTAATCCCTAAAAGAGCAGCAAAAATAATGAGACTATCACAATCACTATATTCATCTGGCGTTTTAAATAACGGCAAGGTCCTCCATTGCAACGAATGGGACATTGGTGATTACAGGTCTACAGATAGTTCAGCTGCGCGTTGGGTGCGAAATGCACAAATCCGAAGAGACCCCCATTTAGAAACTACACTGAAAGAAGAACCCTCCCGCTGGAGGATACTCAAAAATGTTTTGCGGATCGGATAGCCCTGTCAGTGGGGACACTGGCAAAGGACACCTCCCGGTATTACTCCGGGAGGTGCTTGGGCTTTTTGCAGCCGGTGAAAATAAGACCTACTTGGACGCCACCTTTGGTGGAGGTGGGCATACCCGTGCACTGCTGGAATCAGGTTCAACTGTTTCTGTCGTAGCTATTGACTGCGATCCAGAAGCCGCTGAGAGAGCTCGCGCCATCAGTGATGCATTTCCCGGCCGATTTCGGTTTTACGATCTTAATTTCTCTCAAATGGATCGAGTAGAAGAAGAAGCCTTTGACGGTGTGCTGTTTGATTATGGCGTTTCTTCCTTCCATTTTGATCAAGCTGATCGAGGATTTTCCTTCAAAGCAGATGCGGATGCGGACATGCGGCTCAACCCGCGTGAAGGTCAAACCGCTGCCGAATTTTTAGAGACCGCCAGTCGCCATGAACTCATCCAGGCCATCAAGGTATATGGAGAGGAGCCTTCTTGGCGACGCATCGTAGAGGCTATTCTCAATGCTCGCGGTACCCAAGTTCTTCAAAATACGAAGAGCATTGCTTCACTTATTTCCACTACAATCCCAGCTCCCGTCCGGAGGCGCAGTAAATTGAATCCTGCTACCAAAACTTTCCAGGGTGTGCGGATCGCGGTCAACCGCGAACTCGATGTTATCGAGACTGCATTACCTAAGGCTTTTGATTTACTTGCTCCGGACGGGGTCCTTGCTGCCATAAGCTTCCACTCGTTGGAAGACCGGATAGTAAAACGTTATTTTCGTCAGCTCTGTGGGCAGCCAGTGGATCGATTAGATTCCACGCCTCAGCAGTTACGAACGGTCGTTGCGGAAGCGCTTACACGTAAACCCATTACGGCGACCCAGGAAGAGATGGCCCAAAACCCCAGGTCGCGATCCGCCAAGCTGCGGGCCGTCCGTAAGCTTGTAGGACTCACCTGAGGAATGAAATACGGATTTGTCTATACTCGTTGGTTACTGACCCTGACATTTTTCTGTCTCATGGGGCTACTCGCTGTAGGTATGCTCACGGTGCATTCCAAGAGGACTCTGCGTGCATTGGCTGTTGATATAAATAGAAGTGAAACCGTATTGGAGGAGCTTAGCCGTCGTCAGGACATTCTGGATACGGACTTGGCGAGTTCTTTGAATCCTGTTTATCTTAAGCAACTGGTTTCAATGTCTGGCCTTGAATTAGGTCCACCTCGGGAGGATCGAATTATCGTAGTGCCTCCCCCAAGCTCTGAGGTCTCTCGGCCCCTAAGAAATGAAGTAGTTGGTCAATCGCCGGTTTATAGAACTCGATTTCAGATCGCCAATAACCATCCAGGGGAAAGCGAATAGGCATGGCGCGAGGTGGCATTCGATTAACACGACTCCTTTGGGTCTTTGTGGTGTTTGTCCTTGGTTTTTCAGCCGTTCTTTATCGCTTGGTTGATCTCCAGGTCTTACATCCGGATGCGCTTGTCGAGGAAAGCGAACGCATTCGCATAAGGATTGAAGAGCAAGAAGCGCGTCGTGGTGATATCTATG
This sequence comes from Opitutia bacterium ISCC 52, assembly GCA_014529675.2. Taxonomy (NCBI): domain Bacteria; kingdom Pseudomonadati; phylum Verrucomicrobiota; class Opitutia; species Opitutia bacterium ISCC 52. The sequence continues at coordinate 3,247,550 of CP076040.1, read as the reverse complement.
ACCGCAATCACAATTTATTGGCGACTACTCGAACGGTCCGACAGGTGGGGGTTGATCCGGAATCTCTGGATCCCGAAGACAAGGCGAATTGGCACAAGCTAGCGAAGCTACTAAATATCAGTTACACGGATATTTATAAGAAGATGAAGAGTGGAACCCGTCTGGTTGACGGCGAGGCTCGGAAGATTCGGTTCAAGGTGCTTGCGGATGCAGTTGAGGAAAAAACTTACCGTGAGATCTTAAAATTGGAGATTGATGGTGTTTATGGAAACCGCTACTTCAAGCGTGTCTATCCCAACAACACGCTCGCGGCTCACGTTCTTGGTTATGTAAATAAAGAAGACAAGGCTGTCACTGGTATCGAAAAGGAAATGAATTTCTACCTCGAAGGTCAGACGGGTTGGCTGGAGACCGAGTACGATGGCCGTCGAAGGGAAATGGCTCAATTCCGCAAACGGCAAGTGGATGCCAAAGATGGATTCCATGTCTCATTGACCATCGATATGATGGTGCAGCATGTGATCGAGTTGGAGTTGAAAGAGCTCACCAAGTTGAATCCCGATGGAGCTACTATCATTGTAAGCGATCCTTCTACTGGGAACATTCTAGGTATGGCCAATTGGCCAACTTACGACCCGAACGAATTTAATAACACTGAAAAGTACCAAGTAGCCTACCAGCGCAATTTGGCTGTGACGGATATTTACGAGCCGGGATCGACTTTTAAAATCGTACCGATTGGTGCCGCTCTCTCAGAAGAGATCATTAATCCGGCCATGACTTTCAATTGTTCACTCGATCGAGTTCCTTACAGAGGCCGCATCGTGAGACTTCCGCGAGATCATGGTAAAGATTATGGAGTCTTGAATGTGGAAGATGTTATTGCATATTCCAGTAACCGGGGTGCGGCACAGGTGGGCATCATGCTTGGAGAGCAACGACTCTACAATTATGCGAAAGCGTTTGGGTTTGGAACAGATACAGGGTTCTTGTTAGGCCCGGAGCGAGACGGCATTTTGCATGAACCAAAGAATTGGGATGGATTAACCATCTCTCGTTTACCCATGGGACATGCGATTGCGGTGACTCCGCTTCAGGCGCATTTCGCCATGTCGGTATTGGCAAATGACGGTGTGCTGATGAAGCCACAGATTATTAGTCGAGTGGAGGATCCAGACGGCAACTTGATTGATAGCTTTGAACCCAAAGCCATCCGGCGTGTTATTTCAGCATCAGCGTCCCGAACGTTATCTCGTATGCTGGTCAAGACGGTCAGTCCAGAAGGCACTGCACCGCAGGCTCAGATCCCAGGAATGGAAGTGGCCGGTAAAACAGGTACAGCACAAAGACTGAAAGAAACGGGCGGATATTCTGACACCGAAGTGGATGTTTCTTTCATCGGATATTTTCCGGCCAGCGACCCACGCTTGGTCATTACAGTAGTCATTTATAACCCACAGGAAGGAATCCGTTACGGCGGTCAGCTCGCTGGTCCGGTCTTCAAGCGGGTTGCTGAACAATTAATCCATTTACAAGGCATTTCGCCCAAAGCAGCCATCCGTGGTTTTTTAGCCATGGACGCCCCAGAGGAGTAACCCATTTATGATAGGATTTGCGGATCTTGAAGCACATACATTCAGTACTTTTTACCGGACTCACAGACGCTGGGGAACAGCCGAGCACGGATCCCAGTCTCAACCAAAGCGAATGCAACCAACCCTCCAGAAACTCTTTCCAGAATCACTGCGCGTAAAGCATGTTGGAAACTTGAATCGACCTGTATCGGCTCTGGTGACTGATAGCCGTCGCGTTATACCTGGAGCTGTTTTTTTTGCCATCCCAGGTCTGCGTACCAGCGGAACCTATTTCGTAGAGGAAGCTATCGATCGTGGGGCTGTAGCTGTTGTTTCAGAAAGTGATCGCCTTTATCCTCAGACGACAACCATTCAGGTTGACAATATACGCGAAGTAGTTGCGCGCGTTGCGCGTCACTTTTATGGCACTCCCGATAAAAAATTGGACCTGATTGGGATAACTGGAACGAATGGAAAGACCACGGTTTCGTATTTGGTGCAGAGTTTATTGAATAGCGCCTCCAAGACCCAAAAGACAGGATTGATCGGTACGGTCCAATATGATCTTGGAGAGCGCACCATCCCTTCCTTCAAAACAACACCTGAAGCGATTGATACGTTTGCTTTGCTTAAGCAAATAGCTGACGGGGGATGTCAACGAGGTGTGATGGAAGTGAGTAGTCATGGCATCGATCAACAACGTATTTTTGGGGCTGAATTCGACGTCGCCGTTTTTCTCAATCTAACTCGTGATCACCTCGACTATCACAAGGATTTTGAGACCTACTTTCAGGTCAAGCGTCGGCTTTTTACAGGCGAAGTAGGAAAGATCCCGAAGGTATCTGTTGTAAACCTCGACGATGAGTTTGGCAGACGACTGGTTACTGATCTTCCCGAAGATACGAAGGTGATTACCTTTTCGCTTAATAATTCGGATGCAGATATCTACTTAGGGGAATACACCTGTTATCACGAAGGATCGATGTTCACGCTTCATTGGAATGGGGAGAGCAAGAGCCTTTCAACGCCACTAGCTGGTCATTATAACTTAAGTAACATTCTGGCCGCATTGGCAGTTTGCCAGGGAGTTGGCTTGGACTTGCACAGTGTGTTTCCTGCGTTGAAAAAATTTGCCGGAGTGCCGGGGCGAATGGAACGTATCGAAGGTGCCGAAGGATTTGATGTGTTCGTCGACTATGCTCACACCGATGATGCTTTAGACAAAGCATTGGGCATGCTTCGTGAAATTACGCGAGGTAGGCTGATCGTAACCTTTGGTTGCGGTGGTAATCGTGACCGGGACAAGCGGAAATCTATGATGGAAGTGGCGCAAAAGCACGCAGATTTTGTGTGTGCAACTTCTGATAATCCACGTGGTGAATCCGTGGAGTCTATTTTGTCCGACATGCGAGAAGGGGTCACCAAACCGGACGAAGTAGAGTATATTGCAGATCGTCGTTCGGCCATTAGTCGAGCTTTGGACATGGCTGAACCCGGCGATACCGTGCTCATTGCAGGAAAAGGGCATGAGACCATGCAGGAATTTAAAGATCGAATTGTACCGTTCGATGATCGGGTGGTTGCACGCGATTTGCTTGAAATGAAACAACTGGTTAAGGGCAGAAAAAAGTGACGCCCCTGAGTACGCAGCATTTTTCAGATTGGACGGGAGGTCATTGGCTAGGTACTCCGCCAGAATCGGTGGATGATCTCATGATCGATACGCGGAAACTCCAGTCGGGTCAGATGTTTGTGGCTATCACATCAGACGCTCGAGACGGTCACGATTTTGTGGAACAAGCCAAAGAAAGGGGTGCGTCAGCAGCGCTTGTTTCGAAGGCCCAAGCGCATATCGATCTGCCTCAACTCATTGTTGCCGATGTTGAGAAGGCATTACAGGATTTGGCGATCCAACAGCGTATCGAATTTTCCGGAACGGCTATAGGTATTACGGGTAGTTGTGGTAAGACGTCGACCAAGGAGATGTTGGCCTTGCTGCTCGGTGAAGATACCCTAAAGACCTTTGCCAATTTCAATAACCACTTGGGAGTTCCTTTGACCTTACTTCGTCTGCGCCCGAACTACAAGCAGGCCGTTGTGGAGGTGGGAATGAATGCAACCGGTGAGATTGCATCCCTGTCGCGTATTCTCCAGCCGGATTATTCGATTATTACCACGGTCGCGCCGGTTCATCTTGAAGGGGTTCATTCGCTGCAAGGTGTGGCCGAAGAGAAAGCAGAATTAGTAAAGGCAACCAAAAAGCTATCTGTGCTTCCGGTTCAATGTTTCAGGTTTCCTGCTTTTGCATCCATAACTACACCCTGCCTAATCGTTGGAAAACCTGAACCGGGAAGAGAATATCCGAAGGCTTCCACTTTCATCGATTTCAGCCTGGACCAGCAGTTGGACAAAACAGACATCGTATTGCGTCCCAAGGGTGGAGCGGTACTGAGCTTCACAGTAGGTCGGACGAGTGATGGCATGGCTCGCAATATTGTACTTTCCCTCGCACTGGCTTTAGAACTCGGTCTGGACACATATACCCTGCAAAACCATTTGGAAAATTGGCAGCCGACTGACATGAGATGTGAGCGGGACCAATTGGGTGAATTGGATTTCTTTATCGATTGCTACAACGCCAATCCGGCGAGCATGCGTGATTCCATTGAGTTCTTTAATTCCACCACGCCTGAGGAGACGCCGCGTTATTATGTGATTGGTGGGATGAAGGAACTGGGTGAGTACACGGAGGAATATCATCGAGAGCTTGGACGGTCCTTTAAACTTCGTTCTGTTGACCGTCTTTATCTGACGGGGGATGAGGTGGATGGATTCCTTTCTGGATTCCGTGCCGCTGGTCGAGACGAAGAGCATGTGAAAGTATTTAAAGATCCGGCGGAAGTCGTTAAGGAGCTCCGTCACCTTGAAGGAGCTGTTTTCTTAAAAGGGAGTCGCAGCTATGCTTTGGAAACCATCTATCATAAACTGAAGGAAATTTTCCGGCCTGTTGAATCGACATGTTAAGCTATCTGGCAGATTTTGAGCAATACTGGGGCCCGCTACGGTTGTTTCGCTATATTACATTCCGTGCGCTTTTCGGTTCTGCCACCGCGTTGGTGTTGGGATTCATTATTGCTGGTCCGCTGTTTGAGCACTTGGGACGGTTTAAGTTGCATCAATCGCTTCGTGATAAATCAGAAGTGGGAAATCTTGCAGAATTGCATGCAGGTAAAAAAGGCACTCCAACCATGGGTGGATTGATGATCTACCTTTCGGTGACTTTTAGTACCTTCCTTTGGGCTGAGCCCAATGTGTATGTTCTGACTGCTTTGGTCGTGTATACCGGGCTTACCGTGTTAGGCTTTCTAGATGACCATGCAAAGGTAACGAAAAAGAATAGTGCGGGTCTTAGTAAGAAGCAGAAAATTATCTGGCAGACGCTCATTACGGTAGCTGCTTTGAGCATGCTGCTTATTCACCCTGACAGTGCGACTAAGGTAAAAGAATTGTGGGTTCCGTTCTTTAAAGACCCACTGGTCCTGGCCTTACCCCTTCCGTTCCTTTTTGTCTTCCTCTTTTTCATATTAGTTGGATCGTCCAATGCTATCAATCTAACCGATGGAATTGATGGTTTGGCGATTGGGTGCACTATCTCAGTGGCATTGGTTTATGCCATTATGGCTTATTCCACAGGTAATCTGATAATTGCTGATTATTTATTTATTAGTTACGTGCCTGGAGTAGGGGAGTTAAGTATTATCTGTGGGTGCCTGGTAGGATCAGGATTGGCATTTTTGTGGTACAACTCACATCCTGCAGAAGTCTTTATGGGAGATACGGGATCCTTAGCCTTGGGTGGTTTGATTGGAGTCATTGCATTCATGGTTCACCAGCCACTTACCTTGGTTATTGTTGGGGGAATTTTCGTGATGGAGGCCCTATCGGTGATCATTCAGGTATTCTCTTACAAAACCCGGAAAAAACGTGTTTTTAAAATGGCACCTATTCATCATCATTTTGAATTAAAAGGTTGGCCTGAGTCCAAAGTCGTAATACGTTTCTGGATACTTTCACTTGCATTTGCTCTTGCAGGCCTAGGGACGCTGAAATTGCGCTAAATTACCATGGAGATTTCTAAAGACATCCAAGCTTGGCTGAAGAAGCCCGTTGCCATTCTCGGCGCCGGAGTGAGTGGCAAAGCTGTGGTTGATTTAGTGGATCATCTGGGTGGTTCCAGTGTTGTATTCGATGAGCAGAATTCCGACTTCCCTGATTCATTTACAAAAACTCAAGCTTCTAAACATCACCTTGTGATTGTGAGTCCAGGCTTTGAGTTGGAGCATCCATGGTTGGTAGCTGCCGAAGCTGCCGGTTGTGAAATTATGGGAGAGTTAGACCTCGCCTCTATGCTTTGGCACGGTCGGGTGCTCGCTATCACCGGAACCAATGGAAAAACAACTCTGGTTGAGTTTATTACGCATTCCCTGAATTACGCAGGCCATAATGCTTTTGCGGTAGGGAATACTGGGTATCCATTTGCGAAGTTACTCACTAAGACAAACGATCCCGATGCTTGGGCCGTCGTTGAAGTCAGTTCTTTTCAGGCGGAGCTTATGAAACGCTTTCGAGCTGATTCGGTTGTCTGGTCGAATTTTTCTGAAGATCACTTGGATCGCTATGGGGATATGGAAAGTTACTTCCTGGCCAAGGCGAAGCTTCTGAATGTTGCCAAGGCCAAGTCGGTCTACATGGGCAAGGAAGTGCTGTCTGCTTACTGCGATTTTGGACATTCCCTACCTCGTGATACTTACGTGGTCGATAGTCCCTATATTCGAGTTCCAAAGCATTCCATTTTTAATCTTAAACCTCAGCGCGAAAATTTCCAGTTAGCGGCTGTTCTCTTTCGAGCTTGGGGATACGATCCTGAGATGTTGCACGATTCGGTTCGATCGTTCCGTCAAAGCCCACACCGCCTGGCCCCGGTCTCTGAGATTAATGGCATCGAATTTTGGAACGACTCAAAGGCAACCAATTTTTCATCGGCTGAAGCCGCATTAAAACACTTTCATCAACCTGTTTATTGGATCGGAGGAGGTCGGCATAAAGGGGGCCGCATCGATGCTTTCGCCCAACGAATCGGTCACCGCATTAAAAAAGCCTTTCTCTCAGGTGAAACTGCAGAGGAAGTCGCCAAGGTTTTTAAGGGCCTTGGAGTCCCGTGCGACACCTTCGAATCTTTAGAGAATTCGATCAAAGGAGCTTACGGTGAAGCTTCATCGGGAGGCGTCGTTCTGTTCAGTCCGGGATTCGCCAGCCAAAAACCTTTTCGACATTACAAAGAAAGAGGGAAATGTTTTGAGAAAGTGGTGTCCGAGCTTAAGGTCAACTTACAATTAACCCTCTAATATTTACTATGAAAGCCCACGTATTTATCTCCGTTCTCGCGTTTCACGTCGTTGTCATCGCCGGATTGTATTTATTATCCGCCTGTTCAAGCAGCGGACCATCAGCAGGCGATACCAGCCCGAGTTCCACCGGAGGCTCCATTTACGACAGCTATGCGCAACCGAATCGCCCAGTTGAGGACGACAACCTAGTGGTGACCGAGGTCAATACACCTGAGCAAAGCACCCCGCTCGATCCAGCCTTTAACACCGGTTCAGAGGCCTATAACGTTCCCAGCCCCAATCGTGGAGGTGAGCGTTCTGCACCGCGCCGTCCCAGCGACAGTGGGTATGCTAATCAAGCTACGCCTGAAATTAATCCAATGCTTAATGAGGAAATACTGACTCCGTTGGTCGATCCCACAGTGACTTCCCCTGCGATTGAGTATGTCGTGGCCAAAGGAGATAGTCTCTGGAAGATCTCTCGCGACTTTGGTGTTTCTCTCAACGACCTGCTTCAGGCGAATGGACTCATCCAAAACTCCACGATCAATGCGGGGCAGTCTTTGGTGATTCCTTCCGATACCGGTGGAGCTACCTCTGTTGCAGCGCCTACCTATTCGGCTGCGCCCACTACTACTTCCGAAAGCTACACGGTCGTGAAAGGAGATTCGCTCTCTAAAATTGCCAGAAATTTTAATACGACTGTGAGCGCTATCAAATCTGCGAATGGTCTCCGGTCTGATGTGATCCAACTCAATCAGAGTCTGACAATTCCAGTGAATAGTCGTTCTTCAACTGCGACGAGTTCTACGCCGCAGCCGACCGTTACGCCAACGACTACTTATTCGGCGCCAACACCTCAGCCGGCCGCCAGTGATTTTGATGGAATCTTTCATGTGGTCGCCGCAGGAGAAAATCCCAGCATTATCGCTCGGAAGTATGGCATAACGACTTCGCAACTGATGAAGGACAATGGCATCAGTGATGCACGCAAGATTCGCGTCGGCCAAAAACTGAAAATTTTCTTGGGTGTTGCTCAACCGGCCTCTACCCCAACGACACCTCCTCCATCTTCACAGCCTGCATCCCGACCCGTTTCCACCCCAACCTTGTTCGATGATTCCGTATTCAATAGCTTGGAGGACATTCCGGAAGTGGAGGTCGTCCCGCAAGATTGATACTGTTATAGCTCCCAACCATTCTGAATGAGCAAAGCTACCAAAGAAACTGCTAACACTGGTCATTCATTCTACCAACGCCTAGTCATTGTAATCAGCGTCTCTACGCTGGTTCTGATTGGTCTTATCTCTATCTTCAGCGCTACCCAATCGCTGGATGCAGATTCCTATCGATTCCTTGAGCGGCAAATCATGTGGCTCGGCATAGCTGTCGTAGCCGGTGTGGCTGCCTCTATGATCGATCTAGAACGACCCAAGAAACTTATACCTATTGGGGCAGTCCTTGGAATTGTCTTTTTAATAGCGGTACTCATCCCCGCCATTGCTGAACCGATTAATGGAAGTCGTCGCTGGATCACCATTGGGTCTATAGGTTTTCAACCCTCAGAATTTGCCAAGATACCCTTTGTTTTCCTCATGGCCTATTACTTGAGTGCAAACCAACGCTTTCTTAAAACCTTGATGAGAGGATTCATCATACCGTTGGCGATTATCGGGGTGTTTTGTATTCTCATCATTTTGGAGCCCGATTTCGGGACCTGCGCCTTGTATGGTGCCGTTGGCTTGATGCTACTCTATTTGGCTGGGGCCAGATTGACCTATTTGATTCCTACGGTGATTAGTTCTGGGACACTGTTCCTATATCTGATTTTTCAGAATCCAGTGCGTCTTCGCCGTTTGTTATCCTTCCTCGATGTGGAGGGAAATAAAGACGACGCAACCTATCAGCTCCACCAAGGGCAAATGGCTTTTGGTAATGGTGGGTTCAGTGGATTGGGAGCCGGCAATGGCCGATCTCAAAACAGTTTTCTTCCAGAGGCCCACACCGATTTCATCTTCTCCATTATTGGGGAAGAGTTTGGGTTCATGGTTACCTGTTTGGTGGTGGTGCTTTTCCTGGTCATATTCACCACGGTTATTTTATCCATGCGGAGGGCGCCCTCGATGTTTCAGGCGCTACTGGTGTTGGGGTCTCTTTTGATGATCATGCTACAGGCCCTAATCAACATGGGGGTGGTGACCGGGTTGTTGCCGACTAAGGGGATGTCCCTGCCTTTCATCAGTTACGGTGGATCCAATTTAGTAGTGATGTGTGTCTTTACGGGCGTACTCATCAATTGTCTTCGAAGTTGGGAAAGTCTTCCCATGCGAAGTGAACGAAGGAAACTAGTCGAAATAACGGGCTGATGGCAAAAGTGCTAATAGTTTGCGGCGGAACAGGGGGTCACCTGACGCCAGGTATCGCTATTGCTGAAGAGCTGCTCGAACGCGGTCACCATTGCTCTTTGGTAGTTTCGCGGAAGAAGGTCGATGCTCGATTGATTCAAAACTATCCGACTTTGGAGTTCGTCGATGCTCCTGGTGCTCCCTTTGCCTGGCATCCTGTAAAACTACTTAAGTTTATCTGGGTGCAGTTGACCGCATTTTTCTTTGCGCTGCGCTTGTTATCTAGAATCAAGCCGGACCTGATTTTAGGCTTTGGTGGATTCGTGACTGCGGGGATTGCGCTACCCGGGTATGTTAAGGGCATTCCATTCGCACTGCATGAAGCGAATCGTATTGTGGGAAGGTCTAACCGGTTCCTGAGTCGATTTGCGAAGCGGGTATTTCTTCCGGATGAAGTGACGATCCCAGGAACCGATTCCAGTAAAATTCAATTCGCTGGATTACCTCTGCGAAAAGAATTCGTATCGATGAGCCGGGATGATGCGAGGAAAACGCTAAATATCCAACCAGCCGAGAGACTCTTAGTGGTATTCGGAGGTAGCCAAGGAGCCTCTGCACTCAATAACTGGGCCAAGGAGTCCATGGACGACTTAGCCCAAAAAGGTGTGTCCCTGTATTGTTTGACAGGCATGCGGAGTGAACTTCCTGGTGAACAGGAAATCAAAACCACGACTCACGGCACGGTGCGTTCAAGGTTTGTTCCGTTTTCTGATTCGATGCCTGCTGTCTTGTCTGCGGCAGATGTGGTTGTGTCACGAGCCGGTGCTGGAAGTATCGGTGAAATCATCCGCTGTGGTGTACCGGCGATTCTGATACCCTATCCATTTGCGCGTGATGATCATCAAACGGCTAATGCTGAGTTTGTCGTGCAAAAGGATGCGGCTCGAATCGTGCAGGAAACTCAGCTGACTACCTTGATGGATGAGGTGAACGCACTCCTCTGGAATGACTCTAACAGCGATACTATGAGAAAGCAGTTGAAGTCGCTGGATCGGCCTGATGAAGCAAAGCGTATTGCAGAATCATTGGAAGAGATGATTTCTCATAGTTTAAATGGCCAAGCTCTGCCCATTCCGCACACGCAAGGATGATTACTCGCGAATCAGATTTTTCCAAAATACATTTCCACATGCTGGGTGTGGGGGGAATGGGAATGGCACCTCTGGCTATGTTCTTAAAACAGGCTGGCTGCAAAATCACGGGAGAGGATGATAACTTTCATCCGCGGGTTCACCAGATGCTTATCGATGCAGGTGTTGCACTTAGTAAGAAGTCTGACCTCGAGTCGGTAGACGGTATTATTTACTCCAATGCCATTGGTCCCGCTCATCCCGCCTTGAAATCAGCAGGTAAGGTGGGTGCACCTATCATGCGAAGGGGAGAATTTCTCGGAACGCTCAGTAAACGTTTTAAAACCATTGCGGTTGCGGGCTCTCATGGGAAAACGACGACTTGTGGATTGATGATCTATGCGTTAGGTCAAGCGGGCTTCCCCTGTAACTTTATTTTAGGAGGATTGTTCTCCGACGATTCTATTTTGCCCGGTCACTTCGAGGGGGATAGCCCCTGGCTGATTATCGAAGTCGATGAGAGTGACGGAAGTATTCATTCTTTCGAACCCTCCATTAGCCTCATTGTAAATGTCGATTGGGATCATGCCGACTTCTATAAGACAAAACGGAAGTGTGTGCATACCTTTCAGGGCTTAATTGATCGTACCCAGGAACAGGTTTTCATTAATGCTTCCTGCGAAATCTCCAAGGAGTTGCACTTGGAAGGACTCAAAGCGGATGTTCATACCTTTGGGGAGAGTGGGGATGCTCGAATCATTCATTTCGACAATCATACCTTACGCTTTGGAGGTCGGTTGCCAGATTGTTCTCTGCCCGTTCCTTTTGATGAGCTCTTTAACGCTCATAATGCATTGGCCGCCCTTACTGTGGTGAACGATTTTGCAGAAATTACTCCATCGATGTTCAAAGAGTTTCCAGGGCTTTGGCGTCGGCAGGAAGTTATCTATGAAACGGACGGGTTTTGCGTCATCGAAGACTATGGGCACCACCCGACTGAAATTCGCAGATTGTTTGAAGCGCTTAGTCGGCGTGCAGGTCCTCTTATTGTGGTTTTTCAACCTCACCGATACTCGCGCACGCTCCAGTTTAAACATGAGTTCGCTGAAGTGTTATCCAAAGCTCATCAGCTTATCGTGATGGAGGTCTATGGAGCAGGAGAGGAACCCATTCTCGGCGGATACGGGACTCATTTGTTTGAAACTTGTTCTGAGATGGCCCCTCACCGTGAATCCTTTTTCTGTCCGGATGAATCAGCTGTATTGGAGCGACTAGAGATTATCACACCTAAAAAAGGAGTCCTCTTATTTCTCGGGGCCGGTAACATTCAAGATGTGGCGGCAAAGTACGTAAACCAACTGGAAATTGCCAATCCGTTGCTACCCTTTGATTTTGCGACCGCAGCGCGCGAGGGTTTATCTGCTGAATCCGTTTTTAAGCAGGATGAGCCTTTGGCAAACAAAACGACATTGCGAGTGGGAGGAAATGCGGATTTCTACGCCGAACCAGCGAGTGAAACAGATCTACAACTACTTTTGCGGTATGCTTCCAAGGCATCCTTGCCTGTGTCGATATTAGGACGTGGATCCAACTTAATTGTACCGGATTCTGGAGTAAGGGGATTAGTCATACGTTTGACGCAGCCATTTTTTCAGCAAACCGAAGTTTTAGAGGATGGTCGTATTCGTGCCCGGGCCGGAGTTCGCTTGAAAGAGCTTTGTGGCTTCATGAGGAAGCACGAGCGCGCAGGATTTGAATTTCTGGAAGGTGTACCTGGCAATGTAGGCGGTGCACTGCGTATGAATGCAGGAGCGATGGGCGGATGGATTTCCGATGTCATCTCTGAAGTCGTGCTCATGGATTTCCATGGTAAGGTGTATTCCGTTCCGTTTGAGCAACTCCATTTTGGTTACCGGCATTGTCGAGAGCTTCATGATTCCATCGGATTAGCGGTTATTTTCAAAGCGGGAGATGCTTCGAGTCTCGAATCCATTCAGCATACCATGGATACCTACCAGAGTTCTCGAAAAGAATCCCAGCCTCGTCAGCCCAGTGCAGGTTGTACTTTTAAGAACCCCGAAGGTTCAGCTGCGGGTAAGCTTGTGGATGAAGCGGGATTAAAAGGTTTTGGCGTTGGAGCAGCTGAAGTGTCAGATATTCATGCCAATTTCGTAATCAACAAAGGCAACGCTACCGCCTCGGATGTCATTTCTTTAATCAATCAATTGCGCCAAAAAGTATACCGTGCAACAGGCTATCAACTTGAGCCTGAGGTTATTCTATTTGGAGACGATTGGAAGAACTACCTGGATGCTTTACCTGAAGATTCTTGTACCACGGAACCTGTATCGTCGGGGTAACATTATTTGCTCAACTGCTACCATCTCATGCCTAAAAAGAAAAAACCAACTCGTCCTAAAACCTCCTGGAAAAAAATACCCCAGCGTGCGGGTAAACAGGCGATTACTCGTGAATCTCAAATCGTACGTATGCGAAAACTGTTTCACTTTGCTACGATCAGCTTGGGAACTGGATGTGCTGTATTGGCATTGTCCTTACTCGGTTACTATATTGTGAACACTCCCAAGGCACCGACCATACATGCGGCTGCTGCTTCCTTTATAAACCTGGATATCGAGACAGATGGAGTTCTTCCCAAAGCCTGGATCGAATTTCGCATGGGTTTGGAGCAAAATTTGGGACTCATGCAAGTGGATATGAGTGATTTGAAAAAGTCCGTTGAGCGATTTCCTCAAATCAAAGACGTATCCATAGAGCGGAGATTTCCGAATACCCTGTGTGTTAAAGTGCACGAACGATTTCCTGTCTTTCGGATAAAGGCTAAGCAACCCAATGGAGTCTCCGAAATACTATTGGTTGATGATGAAGGCTTTGTTTTTAGAAACATTAAATTTCCGAACAGTGTAGTAGGTCGGTTGCCTTTCCTGGCTGGTGTAAATCTTCATAAGAGTGATATTGGATATCATTCCATCGATTCGGTTCCTTTTCTTTCAGAGCTATTGCAAGTTGCACGAACTGAATACCCAGATTTATCTCGTGGATGGGAGGTCATATTTGCCGATCAGCTGATCATGGCAGAGACCTTTACCGAGGGATACATTCGAGTGCGATCTACCGGCGTAAATGAGATTTTATTCAGTCCAGAAAACTTCCCTGAGCAGTTGGAAAAACTTGAATACATCCTCGACAGTGAAGGGGGGCCTACTGTATCGTCCGTTTTTCGTGTGAACCTCTCCCTCTTGGACCAACCAACGGTGGAGTTTGCTAACAACTCTTTTCCTAACTCCTTTTATTAATCCTACCTTATCCTTCCTATCGTGAACTCCAAAATCATCGGAGCTGTCGAGATCGGTACTAGTAAAGTCGTCGTCCTTGTTGGCGAGATTGTTAACGAAAAAACGCTGAATATTGTTGGCATGGGAGTCTCTTCCAGTCGCGGTGTTAAGAAAGGCGAAATTATCGATTTCAATGCGGCTAGTGACTGTACTCACGCAGCCATAATGGCAGCAGAAGAAAGCGCTGGTGTGCGGGTGGAGGCGGTTTACCTCGCCCAATCCGGAATGCACCTCGAGACCTTCTACAACGACGCGGAGGTTACCGTTAAATCCTCCGACAATTTAGTCCAACGAGCTGATATTCGGCGATTACTCACAGAAGCTAAGAGTAAGCAACTTCCTGAAGACCGGGCAATTATTCACCACATTCGAGCTGGATTCTTGCTCGATGGCGAATTGGTGGACGATCCCGAGCATTTGGAAGGCCACAAGTTAGGGGTGGGTTACTGGAATATTCACGGTTCGGTGAAGAAAATGAGTGATTCCATTCACATCATCAACGGATTTGGCCTCCAGGTGGAAGACCTGATTGTGAGTAGTCTTGCTTCGGGTAAAATGGTTACGACCGATGAGGAACGCCAAAGTGGTGTATTAGTAATCGATATCGGAAGCGGGAGCACTGATTACGTGTTATTTAAAAATGGATACGTGGTCCATACCGGGGTTATTGCCGTCGGGGGGGATCATATTACCAACGATTTAAGCATCGGCCTACGGACGAACGCAAAATTGGCCGAGATGCTGAAAGTCAAGAACGGCAAAGCCACTCTCGAGCCCAGATCGAAGAATGACAAGGTGATGCTTATAGGTGATTTGACTATCGGCGACCGTTCCATTTCTCGCGGCGGGGTCTGTCAGATCATTAATGCGCGGGTGGATGAGCTGTTTAAGCTAATCCGAGCTGACAAGCATGTTGCTGAGTATTGCTCCAGCCGCGAAATCTCGTCGGTTGTTTTGACGGGTGGAACCTCAAAACTAAAGGATATCGAAAAACTTGGCGAAAAGGTGTTCGGCCTTCCTGTGACTCAGGGGGAGAATCCTTCATGGGTCGCATCTGATCTTGCAGGACCGGATTTCAGCACGGCGCTCGGCCTCCTTTACTTTGGATTCAGTTACAAGGATGATTCGCGCTTCTCCGAGAAGAGTCGGAGTACGCGATTGATCAAAGGCTTTAAACAACTCTTAGGATTTGGCGCGTAATGGACTCTCAAAATCTATTTGAAAGCAGTATCCGGATAAAAGTTATCGGGGCCGGCGGTGCTGGTAACAATGCGGTTGATCGTATCCGGATGGATATGGAGAACCTGGAAGGTCTGAGCTTGGCTTGTGTTAATACGGACCTGAAAACCCTTTCTGATTCCCCGGTTGGAGAAACGCACTTGATTGGAAGAAACCTGACTCGGGGACTTGGCACAGGCGGTGATTCTGAGTTGGGCCGTAAGGCTGCCGACTCGGATCTTGAAATCATCACACGTATGGTCGATGGTTTTGAGCTCATCTTTATCGTCGCAAGTCTTGGTGGTGGAACAGGGGCCGGTATTTCTCCAGTCATCGCCGAAGTAGCCAAGGAACGAGGTGCATTGGTAATCGCTTTCGTAAACATGCCATTCACCTTCGAAGGAGAGCGTCGTTTTAAATCTGCTGAAAATGCTTTAAAAGAATTACGTGCAACCGCCGACGCGGTTATTCCGTTGCCCAATGATATGCTCTTACAGGAGGAGTCGGCTCAGGATTCAGTTCTGGGAGCCTTTTCGAAAGCGGATGAGTGGATTACCCGAGGAGTGAAGTCTATTTGGGCCATCTTGCTGAAGTCTGGCCTCATCAATGTAGATATTTCTTCCCTGCGTGAAGTCTTCAGCATTCGAGGTGCGAAGACCTTGTTTGGGTTTGGAGTCGGGCAGGGCCCCAACTTTATTCAGGATGCGCTCGACGACCTGGTCATTTGCCCCTTGTTACACGTTCCAGATTTCTCAAAACGGGCGGATAATCTGCTGGTGAATATCGTAGGGGGGACCGACCTCTCGATGTCTCAAGTGAATGAGATTATGAATTTTGTGACCGAGAAGTTTGGCAGTCGGGAAAATACCGTTCTTGGCGCAGTGATTGACGAAGGAAAAACCAACACGGTCGAAATCTGCGTCATGGGAACCACCGACATGGGTGGGAATTTTCGGGGAGTTCAACCAGCGGCTCACAAGGCGCCTGCTCCGCGGGAAAAGCCAGAGCCCGTTAGAAAGCCGGTTACGACTTCACGATCTCTCAGGAATCCAGTTTCAGCGGGGGATGCGCGGAAGAAGGGCCAATTGGAACTTATTCCAAATATCCAACAGGAGCTCATTTTCGAAGGCATGGAAGAGCACCGTGGTTTTTTCGAAGAGACGGGTCGTAATGAGCATGAGGGGTTCGACCTGGATGTGCCGACCTACCTGAGGCGGGGAATACGTGTGGTTTTGAACTAGTTCTGCTGCAGCCAAAATTTGCGATTTCTTCGCTTTGAGGGTTGCATTGGAAATGAAAGCCGCTACTTATCGGAATCTTAATAGTTGACCAGATGACTTAGCTTTTATGACTCCATTTCTAATGTACCTCGGGTTTGTGCTGGCTGCATATTCCGTTGTTGCAAATGATGTGATCCAGACTCTGGGCACATTCCTGACTTCCAACAGTAAAAGGAAGTGGTGGGTTTTGTGGATTTTTGCGGGGTCAATTATGGCTGTCTCCCTGATTTACGGATGGGTAATCAATGATGGGGATGTGTCTTACGCGCGTCTGATTGGAGATGCTGAAGATGGTTTTGGATTTGATAATCCGAAGTATCCTGTGGCGGATCCTTTTGAATGGTGGTATATTTTACCGCCGGTAGTGCTATTGGTCATTACCCGCTTGGGCATACCTGTCAGCACTACCTTCCTGATCCTTACTTTTTTTGCTCCCAGTAATTTGGGAGATATGCTGATCAAATCGCTTTCCGGATATGGAGTCGCGTTTGTTACGGCGCTGGTCTTCTACTTTATAGTCGCCAAAGCAATCGAGAAACGGTTTCTCAACAACAGCCTCGACGATTATCCCGATTCCAGGAAGTGGTGGACTTTGGCTCAGTGGTGCTCTACAGGATTTCTGTGGTCGCAATGGTTGGCTCAGGATTTTGCTAACATCTATGTTTACCTGCCACGAAAAATCTCGGCCTTGGAGCTCGGCGTTTCCCTTGTGGTCCTGTTAGGATTACTGGCCTACATCTTTTACCAGCGTGGTGGAAAAATCCAACACATCGTTCGTGCTAAAAGAAACACATCCGATATTCGTTCGGCCACGATCATTGACCTTATCTTCGGGATCGTTCTCTACTACTTTAAAGAAGTTAACAGTATTCCTATGAGTACTACCTGGGTATTTATTGGAATGCTGGCGGGCCGAGAGTATGCGCTGAACATTCGTCTCGACAGCAAAAAGCTGTCCAAAAAGCTCAACAAGATGGTCGTGATGGATCTGGGGAAAGTGACGATTGGTTTGGTGGCCAGTATCGC
Organism: Opitutia bacterium ISCC 52; assembly: GCA_014529675.2. Lineage (NCBI taxonomy): Bacteria > Pseudomonadati > Verrucomicrobiota > Opitutia > Opitutia bacterium ISCC 52. The sequence continues at coordinate 3,230,234 of CP076040.1, read as the reverse complement.
GCTTGTAGCGCTGATCCACTTTATTAAATCACTCTAATCCCGCTTAACCTCTTCGAGGTGACGAACGTCCCTTCCTGTCAGGTAGAAGATGACTTCCATGGTGATATTGACGGCATGGTCTCCCACGTGTTCCAGCGACTTTGCAATAAACATGAGGTCAATCAAAGCCGGAGCGTCTTTGGGATCCAGCGTCCCATCTGAGATCTTTTTACTGATCTGTTGGTCTATACGCTTGTATAACTTGTCCACCTCTCGATCCTTGGCCTTTAAACCCATGGCGATCTCGAGATCTGCTTTGAGAAAGCAACCCATGGCTTCGTTAATCAAGTTGCTGGCTTGGGTGCATAGGACGGGGATTTCAAACAAGTCTCCCGAATAACCAGTACGAATAATTTTAAGAGCGCGTTTGGCGATCGTTGTGGCTTCATCACCGGTACGTTCCAAATCGCGGGAACCTTTGATAGTTGTATAAAGCATTCTCACATCGGATGCCACCGGTGAGCAGAGGGAGATGTGTTCGACGACGTGATGATCAACCCACTTGTTCAATTCATCGATTTCTTCGTCGGCCTGAATTGTCTGTTGTGCCAACACCGTGTCGCGATCGATCAATGCTTGAACCGCCGTGTTTACGTTTGCATAAGCAAGCTCCGCCATGCGGTTCAAATTGACCCGCAAATCGTCTAGGTTCTTCTCAAAAAAACGTTCCATCTAGTAGGAGATGCACCTATCCAAAGCGACCGGTGACATACGCCTCAGTCTGCTCATTCTTTGGATTCAGAAAAATTTCCTTAGTATCATCCAATTCAATCAACTTTCCTTCAAAAAAGAAAGCTGTTTTGTCTGAAACTCGTGCTGCTTGTTGCATATTGTGCGTCACAATTACGATCGTGTACTTCGCTTTTAGAATGTTGATGAGTTCCTCTACTTTTGCCGTCGCGATGGGATCGAGCGCGGAGCAAGGTTCATCCATGAGGATAACTTCAGGTTCATTAGCTATTGCCCGCGCAATACAGAGTCTTTGCATCTGACCGCCTGACAAATTGAGCGCACTTTCACCCAGTCGATTTTTCACTTCACTCCACAAGGCTGCTGCTCTCAAACTGCGTTCGGCAACTTCGTCCAGGAGAGATTTCTTGTTCTTTCCGGCAACACGCAAGCTGTAGACCACATTCTCGTAGATCGATTTCGGAAACGGGTTGGATTGCTGAAACACCATGCCTATTCGTTTTCTCAGAGAGATGACTTCTACCAGTGGATCAAAAATGCTGTGACCATCGATGGTGATATCCCCTTTATGATGCGATTCCTTAACCAAATCGTTCATACGATTGAATGAACGAAGGAGAGTCGATTTCCCGCAACCTGAGGGGCCAATGAAGGCGGTGACCTTATTTTGCGGCATGGCGAAATTCAGGTTGTGCAGGACCTTATTCTTACCGTACCAGAAGTTGTATTTCTTCAGTGAAATATAGTCGGCCTGGATCGTTTGATTTTCCGCAGGCTTCTGAGAGGTTGATTTCGGTGAATCTGTTGTGGTTTGTGGTTCCATCAAGGCAAGGATCAGAAAGTCGAGGTCTTGTACTTTCTTCTTAAGCGATTCCTAAGAAGAATGGCTGCAAAGTTCAGGAAGACAATCAGAACAATTAGTAAAAGGGTGGTGGCAAATACCATGGGCAAGGCAGCTTCAGAATCGGGAGACTGGAACCCCAGGTCATAGATGTGAAAACCGAGGTGCATGAACTTTCGCTCCAGATGCACGAAAGGAAATTGGCCATCAATAGGCAGGCTCGGCGCCACCTTGACTACTCCGACCATCATTAAGGGGGCTACTTCTCCAGCTCCTCGAGCCATAGCCAGTATCATACCTGTCAGTATACCCGGTGCACTGGCCGGGAGAATGATACGCTGAATCGTTTGCCACTTGGATGCTCCGCAGGCTTGGGAGCTTTCGCGGACGCCTTGCGACACAGAAGAGAGCGCCTCTTCTGTAGCAACGATAACTACGGGGACCGTCATGATGGCCAGGGTCAATGAGGCCCAGAAAATTCCTCCTGTTCCGAAGGTTGGCGTCGGAAGTCGAAGAGAATAGAAAAGTTGATCGATGCTACCACCGACGAAGTAGACAAAGAAACCCAGGCCAAATACGCCAAATACGATGGATGGCACACCAGCCAGATTATTAATAGCAATCCTGACTGATCGCACAAAGAAACCATCACTTGCATACTCGCGTAGATAAATGGCTGCCAGAACACCGAATGGGACGACCGCCAAGCTCATAATTAGCGTCATTACAAAGGTTCCGAAAATAGCAGGAAAGACGCCGCCCTCCGTATTCGCTTCTCTGGGTTCGGTTGTGAGAAACTCCCGTATCTGTACAAAGAAGATCGAGCATTGGCCAAAGAAACCCAGGCGATTAGGAAAGTAGAGATGGAATATGTCTCCTCCGGAAATTTCACCTTCCTCACCTGAGGCCAGTCGGTATTTCAATCGGGACTTGTCCTGAATTGCACGTAGAGCCCGAGCTTCTCTTGCGATCACTTGAAATGAAGACTGCAGGGTCGCTCGCTCTTCTTTGATGTTGTCAAGAGCCCTTGAATCGCGTTCATCCATCTTTGATTTTAGGGTAATCTTGAGTTCCGATAAACGAAGCGCTTCCAGCTTGCGATTAATAGCGCCAATTTCGACTTGTTCCAGGTGCCTTATGTCGAGGCGCCGTTGCTTACATATCTCTACCACTTCCAAAAGCTTTTCATCGAACGCTTCCGCGTCCACTTCGATGGTTTCACCTTCCTCGGTCGTTATATGTTCGGGGTATACGATTGCATTGCCGTACTCCGACCTTTCCAGTACTGCGACATGTTCCGGATAGCTAACTGAATGTATTTCTGACCGATTAAAGAATTTGTATGAGAATCCGAATACATCTTTGTTTCCCAGAAAGAGCTGCCACTCTTCTCGCGGAGCGATGGCGGTATCCAGCGAGCGATCATTGGTCACTACTTGTTTGGATACGATGATACCCGCCGCTTTTTCTCGACCGGAAAAGTCCTCGACACTTTCGGACGATAGCTGAATTTCCGCCACGCGCTTCGGCCAGAATACAGTGATGCCGTTGTAAGCGATAACTGAAAGTAGCCCCAAAATCATTACAAGACCCAGGCAGAGACCAAGAGAAGAAAACCAGACGGCAATCTCGTCCGGGAAGCTTGATTTCTCTTTTTTTGCGAAGGTGTTCATGCCAGTGGTTGAGAGCGTTATTCGCCGGTTTTGTAGCGATCCTTGAGTTGATCGCGCAGCACTTCCGCTACGGTATTTACCACAAAGGTCATGACGAACAGGACTAGAGCGCCCAGGAAGAGTGTTCGGTAGAGGGTTCCGTGGTATGGGGCTTCGGGTAGTTCGACAGCAATGTTGGCAGATAGGGTGCGCATACCACTGAAAATATTAAAATCTTTCAGCGGAGTATTTCCCGTCGCCATTACAACGATCATTGTTTCTCCAACGGCTCGGCCGAAGCCGATCATGACAGAGGAAAAGATTCCCGGAGAAGCCGTCGGCAGCACGATGTTAATGGCCGTTTGCCAGCGACTCGCTCCCAAGGCAAGAGAACCGGATCGTATGGCTGGTGGCACGTTGCTCATCGCGTCTTCCGCGATCGTGAAAATAATAGGAATGACGGCAAAACCGATCATGAATCCCACGATCAGCGAATTGCGTTGCGTATAGGTGGCGCCAGTGAATTCAGGCCACCAGAGCCGGAAATCTGCGACCCGTTCTCCGGTGGTCGGATTGGTCACGATAAAGAAAATACGTTCGAAAACGGGCCCAAGATTCCAGCAGAAATAGCAGACTATCAGAAGGATCGGCGTGAGTATGATGAATTCCAGGCCAGATGGTATGCGGAGTCGAAACTGCTTTGGGAGCTTTGACCAAAACCAAGCAAATATAAGCGTCGCAGTTGGCACAACCAGGACGATAAGCATGAGCGACGGTATGCGAGTATCCACCAACGGAGCTAACCAAAGCGCCGCGACAAACCCAAGCACGACCGAAGGAAGCGACGCCATGATTTCCATCGTGGGTTTGACGAAGTCGCGTAATTTAGGGTCAAGGAATTGGGAGGTATAGAGTGCCGCCAGCAGAGCGATCGGTATCGCGAAAAGCATGGCGTAAAAGGTGCCTTTTAAAGTACCAATGATCAGGGGGATCAGTGAGAGCTTCGGTTCAAAGTCATCAGTGCCGCCCGTGGATTGCCATACATAGTCGGCCTGTGCCTGACCTTCGTAATGGATCTTTCCAAAGAAGGCGTTGAAACCGGCCTGAGGATGGGGGTCATCCAGTAGAAAAACATGAAGCATTCCAGCTGTGTCCAGCAGTGCGATACGATCGTATTTTTCGCCAATGATTCCTTCCGTTATTTCAAAATCAAAGTCCTCTTTCCAGCGGATGTCTTCTGTCGTGCTGTATCGGAGGGATGCATGGTGCTGGGTGGTCAGTAAAAAACTTTTGTTTCTGACACCAGGGTAGTAGTGGATTACCTCACCTGGAAGCGGTTTCATTTCCTTGGTCTTTGAAAACACCCGTTTGCCTAATCCTGAATCGAGTGAGAGGCTGTGAATCACATTTTCACCGTTGCTTCCCACGATACTCAGGGACGTGTCCCCGAGTAAGAATTCCGCTTTTGCTAGAGTGGTATCTTGGCCAGCTGAAAATGGGTGGAAACGCTGCCGCTGCTCAAGGCCACCATCTTCATAAACAAATAAAATCAATTCTCCGTCGTTGGCCGTTATTAAGAGGAGATCTCCATTGGGACTTACATCAATGGACTTTACCTCCGCTTGAATAGCTTCAGATAGCTCGAAAGTAAGGCCGATTGATATTTCTCCCCCTCCTCCAAAGAGTGACCTTCGTTGGTTGAGCGTGGCTACTCGTATCCGTTTGTTCCCCGATTCGTCTTCACAAATTGCTGCTGCCATTTTATTGGAATCCCCATCGCCGTAATCGATGGCCTGGATCGATTCCCCGTCAGCGGCCAACGGATACCAATCGGAGGCTTCAATTACGGGATGAATGGTTCGGTTGCCCTGCTCATCAAACTCTGATCGGTAGCCCAGGTTTGCAAATGCGAATTGGCCTGAATCGTTGGATGCGACCAGGATGCGTTTGAGGCTGTTGTAGCTAAGTGCAGCTATCGTTTGGTTTTCACCAAACACAGCTGCGTATTCGATGGTGCCCCGGTCACCGCTGATATCGACGTAGCGTAGGGTTCCATCCTTGTGAATGACGACCGGCAATTCAGCCCATTCGTCCATATCGAATGCGTGCAGGTCTTCAGTCTTCTCAGTCACTTTGTATTCTGCCAATGGACGGAGGTTGGCGCCCCGAAACAAAGGGAGGATCTGCATGAAGATAAAGACGAATATGCCCAATACCGCCGCAATGACGGCGGCTCCGCCTACTACAATGAAGTAGTTCATGAAGTGGTCGAACCAAAGCGTTTTGCTTTGTACGCGAAAGCGTTTTGGGACTTTGAAGGCTTGGTACTTATGTTTCATCCTGGTTTCCGGGAGGACTCAGGTCGTAGCTCACAGATACTGATAAAAAGATACAACTTGATTTTGACGGGCTGCTTAGACGAGCCTTAAATATTGGGAAGCTTCTAAGCTCAAATCCAGAAACCATGCTGATTTCTGGTTTTGAATTACTCTTCTACGATCGAAATCATATCATCCACAATTTCAGGTGGAAGAGGGAAGTAGCCGTCTTTTACCACGACTGTTTGTCCTTCTTTGGAGAGTATGAATTTGAGGAACTCTCGTGTCAGCATATCGACCGATTGATTCGGCTTTTTGTTAATGTAAATATACAGTAGGCGGGCGAGGGGATAGTCACCGCTGATACAGTTTTCAAAGGTAGGTTCAAACATCGAGAGTTCGGAGACTCCGAGTCTCAGAGGCTTTACTCCTGATGTGTGGTATCCAATTCCAGAATACCCGAGGCCATAAACGTCGGCCGATATACCCTGAACCACGGCCGAAGATCCCGGCTGCTCTTTTACGCTTTCCCGGTAGTCGCCTTTCCTGAGTGCCACCTGTTTGAAATAACCGTATGTTCCGGAAGCGCTATTTCTTCCATAAAGACTAACCGAGCGGTCATACCAATCTCCTTTCAGACCGACGTCTCCCCAGGTCCAGATGGGTGATCCTCCTGTCTTGAAGGTGTTGGAGAATATGCTGTCCACCTGTCTCATCGTCAGTCCATCGATGGGGTTGTCCTTGTGCACGAAAATTGCTAGTGCATCGATCGCTACACCGATCTTGGTGGGTTTGTACCCGTACTCCTTTTCGAATGCGTCGATTTCCCCCGACTTCATTGCCCGACTCATGGGCCCAAATTGAGCGGTGCCCTCAATTAATGCTGGCGGAACGGTAGAGGAGCCTTTGCCCTCTACCTGAATATTAACATTGGGGTAGTAGGCCCGAAAGGACTCTGCCCACAACGTCATCAAGTTGTTCAAGGTGTCAGAGCCCACCGTGGTCAGGTTGCCGGAAATACCTGAAATGGGTTCGTAGCTTTTGAGGGATGACTTTGGGGATGGCGCAGCGAAGGCACCCGTAGTTATTCCCACGAGTCCAAGTAGCACACCATATTTTTTTAATCTACGCACCGCACCTAAGATCACACTGCTGACCCTTTCTTTCCCTAATATGTTTCCTTCAGGGTGGGAGCCCTAAAACACCTTGAAGCGATCAATAAGAACACACAGCTTGTGCATTGTATAGTCATCTATCGTCAAATGTTTGTGTAGGGAGTGTTACGAATGTGTTACGGAAAACGGTGGCCACTCGTTCGATCAGTCGATCGCTTGGGCCCGTCTGAATGATTCTACATGGTAGTCGTAGAGGATGGGGGAGAGCAGTTCGATGAACTTCTTCCGGTTGTGGGCCAAGCCCTCCAGTTCCCAATACGTGTGATCTACACCCGCGTCTAGTAGTGCCTGATGAAAGTCCCGAATCGTGACGATGTGCGTGTCATCCTGCGTGCCACAAGCGATGAGAATACGTACTTGCTTTATTGCTTTGAGGTTCTTCTCCAGTAACAGGAAAGCATCGTTTTCAATGTAGGCCCGCTTTTCGGGTCCGAGGTAATACCTGGGGTAGGCGTCGGCTGTACTTTCGTGGTACCAATCGGCCAGGCGAGGAACGTTCCCAGCCTGGCAAAATAGCGAGCAGAACATCTCGGGGTACTTCATCACCAGCCGGGTAGAGCCTCTTCCTCCCATGGAAAACCCCTCGATGGCTCGACCTCCGCGGCGTGCAATCGTTCTGTAGGTCGAATCAATGTGGGGAATTAATTCTTTGATGAACATCGTCTCGATGGGGAGTTCGCCATCGTAAGAATCTTTATAGAAGGTCGTTTTGCCTCCGTTGGGAAAGACCATGATCATTGGCGGCCATTTCCCCGAAAGAATACCTTCGTGAAGTACGGTGCATTCCTGTCCGCGGTTCCATTCACTTCCGCCGTTACCATGAAGGTTGTATATGACGGGGTACTGTTTACCGGTGTTTGCGTCATAGTCGGGAGGCAGGTAAATGCAGTATCCAACTTCCTGACCAGCCGCTTTCGATTGGAAGGTCTTGTGAAGGTAGTAGTCCGGGACAGGCAGATCACGGTCTCTTGGCTCTTCGTGATTCCATTGGATAAATGAGCTCTCCCGACCGGATTGCGCGTGCGTGGAAGATAATAGAACGGTGGATGCGAACAGAAGAAGAAGGGCGTTTTTCATGGGGTAGCTGTGGTGTGGGGAAAGTGATTAAGATTATCGCAAGCCTTTGAGGTAGGCTTGGCGATCCTTTTCCGGGTATTTTTCGATCGCGTAACGAAGCATGGTCCGGGGCATTGTTTTGTAATGTTGATCCAGGAATGCAGTTTCTGCGGCGGGATGTCGTTTTCCCATTTCACGAAGCATCCAACCCACGGCCTTGTGCATCAGGTCGTGTTCGTCGTTCAGGTATATTTCGGCCAGCTTCAGGACATCCTCGGTCTCATCTTCCCGGATAAAGATCCAGGTCGTGATCATGGATATGCGGCGATCCCAGAGCAGGGAGGACTTGGCCAGTTTATAGAGCGGCTTTCGGCTCCGGTGGAGTAAGTACCGGCCTACGATGTAGTGTGCGGAACAATCAACCAGATCCCAGTTATTTACATATTGGGTGTTCGCCAAGTAGTGGTCGTAGATGACTTTGTGTTCTGCCGAATCGGGGGCTTTCTTGCATCGGTTGCCCATCATGATCAAGGCAAGCAGACGTTCCTCGTGATACATAGATTCGAGTAATTTGAAGACAACCTGGAGTTCAGCTTGAGCGAACTGCTTGGCGATTTGGCGAATGACAGGCACCCGAACGCCCAGACAAAGATCTCCTTCTGCGTATTCTCCGGGCCCGGATTTGAAGAAACGTGCCGAATGCTCGGCAATGGTTGGGTTGGCCAGTTCGCGAATGTAGGACTGAATGTCTTTAAGGGAGTTGTTCATTGTAAGTTTGTTGATTGAAACAAAATATTTCGGCACTGCGAGGACCAACCGCCGCCAGGAGGCTGTGGCAAGGCACGCGCAGTTGCCCTACCATATTATAGTCGAAAGGTAGGGCAAGAGCGTCCCCGCTCTGCCGTTCCACACGCCTCCACAAAAGGCGTGGAAGGGATGCCATCGGCCTAACCTAATAGCGCTCGTACGCTGCTTGACTGCACCCGTAAACTGCTCTCCATTAGGCCGCCATGTTTATAGATGAGGTAGAGGTAACCCTGATTGCTGGTGATGGTGGCCATGGCTGCATCAGTTTCCGAAGGGAAAAATATATTCCCCACGGAGGACCCAATGGGGGAGATGGCGGCAATGGTGGCCATGTTATTTTGCAGGCCGACGAAAACGTAGGTGACCTGACAGCTTATCGCTATACCCATACCTATAAAGGTAAATCCGGAGAGCCGGGTAGGGGATCCGACCAACATGGTAAAACGGGGGAGAATCGCTTATTGAAAGTTCCCTTGGGCACGATCGTTATCGACAAAAGCACAGGGCGGCCTGTCAAAGAGCTCCTCACCCACGAAGAAGAATTTATTATCTGTAAGGGCGGTTCAGGTGGCTGGGGAAATACCCACTTTAAAAGCTCGGTTAACCAAACGCCTCGCCGCGCTAATCCAGGAACCGAAGGAGAGCGGGGAGATTTTAAACTGGTCCTCAAAATCATTGCTGAAATCGGACTCGTGGGATTTCCCAACGCAGGGAAATCATCCCTGACCAATGAGATCACTCGTGCTCACCCCACGATCGCAGATTATCCCTTTACTACTCTGAATCCGCATATCGGTATCATTGAGTATCCCGACGATTACCGCCGTTTGATTCTAGCGGATATTCCTGGGCTCATCAAAGGGGCCAGTGAAAACCGTGGATTAGGCCACCGTTTTCTCCGTCACATCGAGCGCTGCAAACTCTTGTGCATCATTATCGACATGGCTGGGATGGAAGGCCGGGATCCGGCGGAGGACTACACGGATTTGTTAGCCGAGCTGGACAACTATGATGCGGGCTTGCTTCAAAAACCCATTCTGGTGGTTGCCAACAAAATGGATGAAGAAACGGCTCAGGAGAACTTAAAGGCCTTCAAGGAAAAACACGACGTCGCAATCTCTCCCATCTCCTGTTTGAGCGACGAAGGCATTCCAGAATTGTTGCGACGCTTCCTTGATGAGGTAACCAAAATTGAAGTGGCTGAAAAACAAGCGGCTGAAGCAGCAGGGGAGTAGCCTGACTGGAATGGGTAGGGCGACCTCGCCGAGGGCACCCTACGACATTGCAAACGGACGGTGGGTGATGTCGGCTTCGCCTCGGTACGGCGATCCGTCCCTACCAATCTGGGTCGCGAACTACCGAGGCGAACGCCGACAGCGAAGCGTAAACTACCGTTGAGGCTTCGATCGTTTAATTCTCTTTCGTAGGGCTCGATGCTTGCATCGATGCCAAATAGGTGTCGCGTCCAAGAGGCCGAGTTGCAAGCAACTGGCCCTACATTGAATTCACCGCAGTTGTGATACCGAGGATACCCTATCTTTACCCGACAATCTGACCGTCTTCAAAAACGGTCTTTCCAGCGACGATAGTTGCCACGGTCTTACTGGTTAGTTCATCACCCCACCAAGGTGAATTCTGCGACTTACTGAAAATGGTTTCTTCATTCACCGTCCAGGTTCCTTCCGGATCCAGGATTGCCACATCGGCTGGTGCTCCCGGGGTGAGTGTCCCCGCTGGAAGTTTCACGAGTTCAGCTGGTTTGTAGGTGAGCCAGGCGATGACCTCATTCAAAGGGATGCCCGCTTCTCCGCACAAGATTTGCTGGGAAACCGCAAAACAGGTTTCTGAACCCAGAATGCCAAAGGGTGCATAATCAAATTCCTTGTCCTTCTCGTAATTGGTATGAGGGGCATGGTCAGTGGCCAGGATATCCAAGGTGCCATCCCTGAGTCCCTCTATGAGCGCTTGTCGGTCTGCCTCTGTACGAAGCGGGGGATTCATTTTACAATTGGTATCGTAATCTTTGATACAGGCATCCGTCAGCGCGAGGTGATGGGGAGTTGCTTCCGCGGTCACATTGACATTGCGAAGCTTGGCGCGACGCATGACTTCCACGGCACCGGCAGAACTGATGTGTTGCATGTGCACATGTGCTCCGGTCATTTCCGAAAGTAAAGCATTTCGTGCGACAATAATGTCTTCCGCTGCTGCCGGCCAACCTTTGAGACCAAGCCGGATTGACCACTCGCCCTCATTCATGACGGCGTTTTCAGTGAGAGACATGTCCTGGCAATGGTCCATGATCGGCAGGTCGAACATCTTACAATATTCGAGGGCACGGCGCATGATCTCGTTGTTTTGTACGCAATCTCCATCGTCGGTAATCGCTACCACGCCCGCTTTTTTGAGACTGCCAATGGGAGCTAGCTTTTCGCCCAAACGGCCTTGGGTGATACACCCAGTTGGGTAGACATGCACGACGGCATCACGCTTTGCAGCATCGTTGATGTACTGAATCGTGCCTGCAGTGTCTGCAGCCGGATTTGTGTTCGGCATGCAAACGATCGTTGTAAATCCTCCCGCCGCTGCCGCCCAGGAACCGGTTTGAATGGTTTCCTTGTGGGTCTGTCCTGGCTCGCGCAAATGAACGTGTACGTCAACCAATCCGGGGCAGACGACTAAGCCTTTTGCGTCTGTGGTCTCAGCATTTTGAATCTCTTCATCGCTGAGTGATTCGGCAATCTTGCCGTCTTTGATGTATAGATCGGCGACTTCGTCTCGATCATTTTTCGGATCGATGATCCGACCATTTTTGATGATGCGTAGGCTGCTCATTCTGCAGAGTTCTCCAAAGCGGATATGGATCCGCCTGTGCAAAGGTAAAGGACTGCCATGCGAGTGGCGATTCCGTTGGTGACTTGTTCCAGGATGACTGAGCGATCTGAGTCAGCCAGCTCGGAGTCGATTTCCACGCCTCGGTTGATTGGCCCCGGGTGCATGATTAAGGCGTCTGGCTTGAGCCATTGGGCACGTTCCTTATTGATGCCGAACATACTCGTGTATTCACCGAGTGACGGAAAGTGGGTTGAGGACTGACGCTCGTGTTGTATCCGTAGCAACATGACCACATCTGCGTCTGCGAGTGCGGTCTTTAAGTCGTGAATGACTTTTACGCCCATCGATTCAAACGTTTTAGGAACCAGGGTGGCTGGTCCGGCGACGGTGACTTCGGAGCCCAACTTGGTAAGGGAAAAAATATTTGAGCGAGCTACTCTGCTAAAAAGAATGTCTCCCAAGATGGTGACCTTCTTGCCCTCTAGTGAGTCTAGATGCTCAAGCATCGTAAAGTTATCTAACAAAGCCTGAGTGGGGTGCTCGTGTGAACCATCCCCTGCATTGATCACGGGAACATCCACAATCTCGCTCAGGTATTTTGCTGACCCAGGAGCAGAATGGCGGAGCACAATCATGTCCGCATTCAACGCACAGATATTTCGTGCAGTATCCTTGAGTGTCTCACCTTTTACGAAGCTGCTGGCGTCGGCATTGACCGTGATCACATCTGCGCTGAGTCTGGATGCGGCCATTTCGAATGCGAGCTTGGTTCGGGTGCTCGGTTCCAGGAAGAGATTGACGATGGTCTTTCCCCTCAAGGCCGGGACCTTTTTTACTGAGCGCCCAAGGATGCGTTTAAATCCAGATGCGACGGTGAATATGGCTTCGAGTTCCTCCCGTGAGAGAGGTTCGATTCCGATGAGATCTTTGCGGGTCCATTCCATAGCAGCAGTTAGGTTTCAATCGAAATTGTATCGGGGGTGTCTGACTGATCACTGATGCTCACTTCTACTCGATGGCCATCTTCCACATCGAGGGATAGGCCTACGAAATCCGGTTGTATCGGTAGGCTCCGTCCTCCTCTATCGACCAGCACTGCGAGTTTGACAGAGTTGGGTCTCCCTTGGTCAAAGACTTCATTCAAGGCTGCTCGTACGGAACGGCCTGAGAAGACAACGTCATCGATTAGTACTACGTGTTTTCCTTCAACATTGAAGGGGAGGTTGGCAAAAGATTGAATGTTGGGAACGGGATTCGATGAAATGTCATCTCTATGGAATGAGATATCGACGACCCCATACGGAATGTCCCGGCTCAATTTCTCGGCCAATGCTTTCTGGATGCGTTTTCCTAATTCAACTCCTCCACGGGCGATACCAATGAGGGTCAATTTTGAGGGATCGGGATAAGCTTCAGATAATTCAACAGTCAACCGCTTGATCGCTTCAGCGATGTCCTCGTGGGATGGTGGTTGGGATGTCTGCATATTGTCCCTTAGAAAGAAGAGGATTTTTCCCAGGGGGCAATGACTTTTTGGGCGTTTTTAACTTTTTGAAGCGAGGGTGGACTCAATGCGGTGTTTTGAGAGTTTTCCAGAGTGGCCTGACCACACCACTTCTCCCTCTGCATTCACGATAACAGCGAAGGGAATATAGCTGACGTTCAGTGCCCGACCATAAAGATCCTTTATGTCCGAGGCTACAGGATACTTGAGCTGACGAACACGGGTGAACTCTTTGGTGAGGTTGAAGGCCTCGTTCGTGACCGCCACAAACTGAATATCGGTTCCCTTCAGTTCCTCAGTCATTTCGTTGAGATGGGGAAAGAGGCGATGACAGGGGCCGCACCACGTAGCCCAGAATTCAATGACCAAGGGTTTCCCTTTTACAGGTTTTGCTCCCTGGACCATCACAAAATCGTAGTCGAGTAGTCCGGCTTTCTTCAGCGCACCCGACTCGACATTGCCGCTGCATCCCATCAGTGCGCATAGGCAGGCGAGTAGGGTAGCGATCTGTAGCGTGATTCTCATGGTCTTGTTCTATGAAGGAGTCTTTTTAGAAAGCAAATATTCCTTACCGACTTCGAGCGCGCTGGTTTTGAGGTGTTAACCAGGACTTGAGTAACTCAAAGTTGTGTTGGCATTCTTCTGCTGGATCCCGATCAAATGGATGGTGCTCGACCGTGATGGATCCGTTGAACCGAATCTCCTGAAGCTTTTGAATGCACTGGTGGACGGGGATTACGCCCTTCTCATAAGTGCAGGTGGTGTTGCCCTCCATCGCGACTACATCCTTGAGGTGGACCAACTTTAGATTGGGCGATAATTCCTCAAAGGCATCGAAGAGACCCTCATTCAAAACTTGATACCAGCCGGTATCGATAGCGATACCCAGAATGTCGTGGTTGTCGTAGCCGACCTTTTTAAGCAATTGATCGGCGGATTCCTCCTTCTGATTCATTTGGGCAAATTCCAGGCTATAATCACGGAGGACCGTTACGGCTTCGTCTCGGTTGATGCGCAGGAAGGGGACGGATCCCGCTAGTAGACGGATTTCCATGGCATTCGCCATTTGGCATGCGGCCTCCAGCTCAAGACGAGTGGCTCCGAAATTCCCCACCATGCTGGCCACCCTGAGCCGATGCTTGTTTATCAGCGAATTGGCGATCTTGCTGTGCTCCTTCGTCGCCCAGGCCCAATGCAAGTGAGAGACCCATAGGTCGATCGACTGGAATCCCATGCGTTTGATCTCTTTCAGCAATGCATCAAATCGTTTGGGAAAGGTATCAATGGACCGAAAATAGTCGTTCGTCGCATTATTGCCCTGGTGCCAACCTTCGGTGAGCTCGTAGCCCAGTTCACGCGCCACAAAGTTGGCGGTGATGAAAGAGATCTTGTTCATCTTGGGCGCATTATGAAAGCGATGATTCTTTTGACCAGAAGGATTTTATGAGATTTGACTGGAGGACTCCTGATCAAGAGTAGTGAGACGCTCGCTGTGCTTATCAATATGAATGCGGCTTGTCGCGAAGATCCCAACAAAGCAGATACCTCCCATGACGTAAAACATCTGCGAGAAACTGATGACCTGGGAAAGCTGACCGAAGAGAATAGAGCCAGAGGAGAAACCAAAATTGGCAAAGATCATATACATGGCAAACTGGCTGGCGGCGATCTTCTTCCAGCACAAGGCCATGGCGATGGAAAAGAAGGTTATGATGGATAGTGTGCGCAGGGCAGTGTGTATGATAGCGATACTGACGATGGTGGATCGTGTTTCCCAGATAGGTGCCGCAAGCGCAGCGGCTGCGTTGGCTAAAAGGAGCATGGACAAGAAAAGTGTTACTGCCCGTTTGTAACCAAGTAGGTTGGCCAACCAACCGCCAAGGACCATGCCAATTAATCCGGAGATGAGTTGGGACAGCGCTCCGATGTTTGAGTAGTCATCTGCCTGCCATTGGAGCTCCTGCACAGTTAAGACAGGCAACATGGCGTCCAGAAATCCTTGTAGACTTCCGCCAGTGGCACCGAGCAGCGCCATCCAAAGGGTGGTAGGTAATAGAAAGACTTTGAGCAGTCCTTTGCCAATGAATAGCCAGCTTCCCTCGTGCAGCTTGAGTGTTTCCTCGGAAGCCTGGCCTGTGGTCCAGGGAAGTAGTCTCTCTCCGGATCGTTCCCGTATGAGCAACGGAAAGAGGGCAAACGCAAGAGTGAGAAGCCCTGCAGCATACAACGTTTCCGAGATGCCCACGTTTTTGTACATCCAACCGGATGCCCAGGCGGTGATCGCGGTTCCCAGAACCTTGCCTCCCCACATGAGTCCATTGGCCAGGGCCTGTTCCTTGGTGGGTAGAATATCCACTACCATGCCATCGACGGAAACGTCCATCAGTGCGCTGCATCCTACCGCGACCATTCCCATGGCTATCAAGAGGGGCAGGTTTTCAGTCGGATTCTGTATTGAGGCCATGCCAAAATACCCAATGGCGGAAACAATGATTCCAACGAGTATCCAGGGCCTGCGCCGACCCATAGCTATGACCGTGAATCGATCCATCAGGGGCGCGAACAATATCTTGAAGGACCAGGGAAGCATAACCAGTCCCACAAAGCTGCCTACCTGGGTCGCGGTGAGGCCCTCGGCGGCCAGAACAGCCGGAAGCGAAATGATGATCACCCCCATGACGATACCCTGCGCCATATAGAGTGCAGTCACAGTAAAAAACCTGAGGAAGCGATTTTCTGAAAGCGTAGGTAAGCCGGAACTCATAAGAGTAACTTCAAAGACAAATGAACTGAGGGTTTATATTATCAATACCGGGTTCGAGAGGTCGATATCGAAGAGCTTGTTCGAAAAATCATTCAGCGTTCCCAGCGTTTCGTCGGACAGCAGTTTTATCAGGTCATCGACCGCGAGATCGCTGAGGGCAAAGGGGAAAACATCGAAGACCATGTTTTCATCTAGAAAGTGGCCGTATATCTGATGCTCCTTAGCTTCCAAAAGGGGCGTATCTTTAATCAAACAGTTTCCGAGCCAATCATCGGTGGATAACTGGGCTTCCTGCTTGAGTTGCGCATTTCTCTTATCCGGGTCCACGTGCTGTTGGAAATAGTTTACTATGAGTTCCATACTCTTCTGGGAAAGATCTTTGGAGATCTCCTCCCGGCATTCCCAGCACATCGCATATTCAAAAATCACTTCCTCTTTCTTGAATGCTTTCTCGATGAAGTAGTGGGTGCCAGGCGCCCTCAGGTCTGTACCACAAACGGAACAGGCCTTGAACGGGGCTCCTGTTTCAAAAGACCAGAATACTTCCGGAACGGGTACGAAATTGTCAGGGTATTTCATGCAAATCTTTGAAGATGGCTTCCTTTGCCTTGTGATTCTTTGACGATGAGTCGTATAAGCAAGGTTCATTCTACCTGAACTTAAGATGAACCGACTACTTAGACACACACTTCTTTTAATCGCTTTTCTAGCTGCTGGGCCCTTTCTGTCCGCCGAAAAACCTAATGTGATCGTCATCATGGCGGATGACCTGGGCTATGGTGACATCTCGGCCTACGGCGCCACACGGGTCAAAACACCCCACATCGATAAGCTCGCTGAGGAGGGGATCCAATTTACCAGTGGCTATTGTTCTGCCTCAACCTGCACGCCGACCCGTTATTCATTTCTCACTGGCACCTATGCCTTTCGTTTTCCGAATACCGGGATCGCTCCACCCAACAGCCCGGCAGTTGTGAAGCCTGGGACGGAGACCATTGCCTCGCTTTTGCAGCAAGGTGGATATAAGACCGCGGTGATCGGAAAATGGCACCTTGGTCTGGGTGGCCCCGATGGACCGGATTGGAATGGTGAGCTAAAGCCAGGACCCCGCGAAATTGGTTTCGACTACAATTTCCTACTGCCCACCACCAACGACCGTGTTCCACAAGTGTATGTGGAAAACCATCGCGTGCTGAACCTCGATCCGGCGGATCCACTGTGGGTGGGAAGCAAAAAACCATCGGAAGATCACCCCACTGGAATCACCCACCGCGACACTTTGAAAATGGATTGGTCCCATGGACACAACTCCACCATCCATAACGGCATCAGTCGCATCGGCTTTTATACCGGTGGGCATGCAGCCCGATTCCGCGATGAAGACCTGGCCGATGCCTGGGTCAATCAATCCAACAAATGGATCGAAGAAAACAAAGACGGACCCTTCTTCCTGTTTTTTGCCTCCCATGACCTGCACGTGCCACGCATCCCTCACGAGCGTTTCCAGGGAAAGAGCGAGCTCAGCTTCCGTGGCGATGCCATCGTGCAACTTGACTGGTGTGTCGGCGAGCTGGTCAAGACGCTCAAGCGTCTGGAGATCGATGATAATACCATGATCGTCTTCTGTTCTGACAATGGACCCGTGGGTGACGATGGTTATGCGGATGAAGCGCTTGAAGCGAATGGCGACCACGCTCCCAACGGTCCTTTTACCGGTGGTAAATACTCCGTCTACGAAGGAGGTACACGCACTCCGTTCATTACCTGGTGGCCAGGAAAAATTAAGCCTGCTGTTTCCGAAGAAGTGGTTTGCACCATCGACCTGGCAGCAAGTCTGGCGTCGATGGCCGGAATCGATCTACCTTCCGATGGCATCCTCGATAGTTTTGACGTGCATGAAGCCTTGCTAGGTGAGCCCGGAGCCAAGGGCCGCGACCACCTGGTTCAGCAAGACAACGGCAAAGGTAACAACTATGGGTTTCGCGTGGGCAATTGGAAACTACAGCGCCACGACTCAGGTAAAGCCCGCAACATCGTGGTGACCAACAAACTGGCCAACACCGATGTCGCTCGCTACAGACTCTACGACCTTTCCACCGATCCCCGCGAAGAGAACAACCTCGCTACGGTCCATCCAGAAGTTTTCGAGGACATGAAGTCCAAGCTCGCCAAGATCATCGACGACGGAAGAAGCCGGTTTTAACTAATTTTCAATTACTAATAGTTAAGGACGAATGGACACTAATTGACACGAATTGTCTAAACGTCAGTTCAGCTCTGCCGTAATTGTTTATTCGTGTTCATTGGTGTCCGTTGGCGGGGTGTCATTCCATTTGGTAGTGGTTAATTCCTTAATAGTTTTCCTTTTGTCAGTCGTTCTCGGTCTATCGAGTTTAGCATTGAATATAAGGTTAAGACGCCGCCGTCCCAATCGCGGACTCTTTGAGGCTCATTGGAATCGTGGTTACAGCCTTTTTTATAGTTGATAGTATCATTCTTTGTGCTACCTACCTGATCATTTGGCTCTTTTTAGTATACAAAAAACTATTTGCGTGAATCTGAGTTCATCTGCGGTTTCAAAACTTTCCGCCCTCAGGGATAAATCCTCACAGGTACTTCACTGCCTCGATGAACAACCTATACTCGGCGAGGCCCAACCAGCTTAGAATAATGGCCCAGTACATCGACCGATTCGATCGTTGGTCGACTGCTTCGATAATATAAGTCGTCCCACTTTTCGGGTCTGGAAACTTAAGGGATAAAGATTTTAAGTTTACTCAGTGACTGTGTTCCAAATCCATTGAGTGCGATCCATATTTGGATTGGGCGTGGGCATTTTGGCATCGGTATCATTCCACCATGATTGGAGGTCGGCCATGAGCTCTTTTGTTATTTCCGGCAATGCACCTGCAAGGTCTCGTGTTTCACCCGGATCCTTTGCGAGGTCGAACAGTTCTGTGCGAGCACCTAGGATAAATCGGCCCGAGAGGCTATGCGCCTTGGGTTCGCACCCTTCCGGATCCAGATAATCGCCAAAGTAGTGGATGAGTTTGTAGTTTCTTTTCCGAATCATGGAGCAGGGTGTCTTGGCAAATGCGACTACATATTCCGGGTGGTGTGAGTAGATCGCTTCACGAGTTATTTTCTTTCCTTGCAGCAATGGTAGGAAGCTGACGCCGTCGAGGATTTGATCCGGTTGTGACTGTCCTCCTACAAGCTCCATGAACGTAGGAAACAGATCGACCACGTGCACGGGTGTGGAATTGGTAGTTCCCGCTTCGATATGGTTTGGCCAGCGAGCAATCAAAGGGACTCGAATACCACCTTCATAAAGTTGACCCTTCCCACCGCGAAGTGGGTCGTTGAACCAGACCCGGGTGAGCCCTCCATTGTCCGATAGAAAAAGAACGAGAGTGTTTTCAGTCAGTTCCAGTTCATCCAGTTTGTTGAGCACTCTACCTACGGAAGCATCCAGGTATTCAATCATCGCTATATAGTCTGCGGTGACACGTTCGTGAAAAAAACCATCCGAATCGCTGCTTCGCTTGAAGCCACGCTTGAGAACTTTCTGTATAGCTTCCTCGGGTACGTCGAATCTTGTGTGTGGGGAGCGATGGGCCAGGTAGGCGATGAAGGGCTTGTCTTTGTTCGATTCGGTAAATCCAAGCATGTCATCCGTTATGGCCGATACCTGTTTGTCATTTCGATTGGGTAGACCCGGTTTGACCCAATCGAGTCCGTAATCGTTAAAGAATTCGATCCCGTGTTTGTTCAAGAGTGAGTTGATGCCATTGGCTCCGCCGATATGCCATTTGCCGCTCATTCCCGTTGTGTAACCGGCATCGCGAAGCATTTCGAATAGGGTATAGGTTTCTGGTGAGAGTCCTTCAGGGCGACCAGGTGAGATGAGCGGCGTGTAGTCAGGAGACGATGTTTCTACTGAAGTGAGTCCGGTGCGTGCCCCATATTGTCCTGAGAAAATAGCAGCTCGAGTAGGGAGGCATTGTGAGAGTGCGTAAGCATCTGTGAAACGCATTCCTTCAGCGGCCAATTGATCCAGGTGAGGTGTTTCAATCAGCTCTGTCCCTTAGCAGGACAATCCATTCCAGCCGAGATCGTCGGCCATGATCATAACAATGTTAGGCAGTTTTCTTTCTGCTCCTGCAAATGTAGTTAGAATACTGCATCCGACTATCAAGAATAAGGAGTGGCGTAAGCGCATGGATTTAATGGCTTCTTCCTTTATTCAGCAGATCCAATAATCGTCCTTTCAGCTCTGCTACTTGCTCGGGGTATTTCGCAAATAGATCATTTGTTTCCGCGGGATCATCGGCAAGCTGGTAAAGCTCATACTCATCATTGGGCAGCTCTACCTTATCTCCATGCCAAGTGGGATTTTTCGTAAGACGAAGTTTCCAGTCATTATAACGAAAAGACAACAGTCCCCGGCCAGTTTGTAGAATCGTGGACCGGCGGATGGGCTTTTTGACCTGTTTACCTAAGAGCACCGGACTAAGGTCAAAGGAATCGCCTCCGGCGGATGGTGGTAGCTCTTCGTCCAGAACACCAGCTGTGGTCGCCAACATGTCGGTGAGTGCAATGACTTGATCGGACGTCGTTCCTTTGGCAATTTTTCCAGGCCAACGGGCAATAAAGGGTACGCGGAATCCGCCTTCGAAATTACTCCCTTTATAGCCATTGAAATCACCATTGGTGCGATGCCCAAACTCTACACGAGCGACTGTCTTTGAAGTCTTTGATTTTTCCGCAACATCCTGTGACTCGTCTCGTAAGTCCAGGTTGTTACCAGCAGTGTGATGGTCATTTTGCTGTCCACCGTTGTCGCTGGAAAAGAAGAGTAATGTGTTGTTCGTCAGATTAAGCTCTTCAAGTACCTCCATGATTTCACCAACATGATAATCCAGTTCACCGATATAGTCACCCAATTGCCCAATGTTACTCCTGCCACGAAACTGTTTATGGGGCGTAATGTGAGTGTGGGTGGCCACGAGTGCCAGGTAGACAAAAAAAGGTTCCTCTTGGTTGTCCTTTATGAATTCGATCGCTTTCGACGTTAGCGTAGAGTCGACCTCGTCATCGTAACGAATCTTGCTGAGTTGCTCCTTCGTCGGTTTCTCAGGTAGCTCAGTGATGCCTTGTTTGAGCCAGAGTAATCGATCATTCTCCACATAGGTTTTGAAATTGTCATTGTGGTTAGTCGGTAGTCCCAGGTGATAGTCAAAACCAATATCGTTGGGTCCCGGACTCAGCTTGCCCGCCCAATTTGTTATTCCGCTTTCACCTCCATAGCCTAAATGCCATTTGCCAATATGCGCCGTTCGGTAACCTTGCTTTTTTAAGAATGCGGGCAAGGTAAGCATGTCCTTAGCAAACGATATAGGACTTGATGCACTGGCTGGGCTCTCCCTTAAAGGCCCACGACTGGGATAAAATCCACTGAGCAATCCGTAGCGAGTTGGCGAGCAAACCGAACCCAATGCATAGGCCTGGGTGAATCGCATACCTTGAGTTGCCAGCTTGTCGATGTTGGGTGTCTCCACCTGCGAAGGCTCATAGAAGCACTTGATGTCTCCGATCCCCAGATCGTCCGCGAGGATGAATACAATATTTGGCCTGTCTTTACCGAATGACAGCAGGGAAAATGACAGAATAAGAAGAACTAGGGTAGGGAGTTTCATGAACGAGGTAGAACGAAGTACACTCGCTAAATCTGAGGACTCTCAGAGATATCGTCGAGCAGTTCTTTGTCTTCTTCATCGAAAGCCAAAACGGTGTAGTGCTTTTGACAGTGGGAAATGATCTCTACCACTCGCCGATCAATTAGATCTGATTCCCACATCGTTTTGAGTTGAGGAAGCCTCAGGAAAAAATAGTTGCCGATGAGCTTCAACTCCATCCCCTGCGAATCAGCCAGTACTAATGATTCTTCCGAATCATCATCCCAATCTATGCCTAACTCTTCGCTCTCCTCCTTGCCAAATGGATTAATGAATTCATTGAGATCGTCATATTTGTCTTCAAAGTATCGGGCAAGGTCGCGGTTTCTGTCTTTTTGCTCTGACGTCTCTTCGATTGCGTATTCGCCTTCGGACATCTGCTCTCCCAAGGACAGGGCTTGCTCGTTAACATCACGGTTATGATCTACAAAATAGATGAGGTAGGTTTTCATTCTATTAATAAAGTATGAGATGAGAACTTTAGAGGGTAGTGATTACAGTTTGTTGTAGGTATTGTTGGTAGAAGCAAGGTGGCAGACGTTTCTCTCTGAATTGCCTGAGAAGGATCCTTAATATTCGACGTCCATCTAGTTAGTCGATGTTTCTTCAGAGCTTTCAAGGGTGTCCAGGAAGGCATCAGAATTAATTTTCATGGCCCAGGCTTTAAGAGTTCCATCTTCTAGAGTTACTAAGGTCCATTGTAACGTTGCCTTATCATTCTCGTAATCTGCAGAAAATGCGTAGTTCACGTATGAGGAATAGGGAATGGAGGTGGTCGCTCCGACCTGCTGGAATTGTGGCGTATCGTAAATTAGTAAATGTCCCAACCTGGCGTGGGAGTGCCGAGTCCCTTGGATATGCTGAGAACTTGATCCTTGGGATGGAGTCATTCTAGCCCGACATTGTTGGCATGTCTGGGAGGTCGTACATGGCGATCATGTAGGGGTGGTCTTCCCGGTATTCGGTGAGGGGCTTGCCTTCAGGGAGTCGGCCGGCCGGGCGGATGTTTTGACCAACTACTCCGGTGGCATCGTCGCCGATGTCCAGGCGCATTGCATCGGCTTTGGCTGAGAGGGCTTCTACGATGTGTGGATTGTCTTCATAGACGTTGTTTTGTTCGCTGACATCTTCTCGCAAGTTATAGAGCTCCTTGATCGGGTTGCCTTCCTTTAAGAAGTGTAGTTTCCAATCCCCTACACGTACAGCATCCAGATTGTTTTGGGCATAGTAGAAGAAGGTTTCGCGAGGAGCTTCTCCGGCTTCATCGAACATGAGGCCTTGAATATCCACCCCGTCGAGTTTGCGTTCGGTGGAATTGGGGACGCCGACAAGATTGGATAGGGTAGGGAAGAAGTCTATCGAGCTGGTAATAGCTTCGGTAGTAGTGGCCGGCTGAATACGCTTGGGCCAACGCATGATACAGGGGACGCGCTGTCCACCTTCCCAGGTGGTCGCCTTGGTGCCTCGACAGGGTTGGTTGCTGCCGCCTTCGTCGCGGGCACGGGATCCATTGTCGCTGGTGAAGATGATCAAGGTATTGTCATCGAGTCCGAGTTGCTTGAGCTGGTCCAACAAGACGCCCATGCACCAATCGATACATTCGACGGCTCCACCGTAAGCTCCATTGCGTGAACTCTCAAGGAATTGCTTGGGCACAAAGAGGGGTACGTGCACATACATGTGTGCCAGGTAGAGAAAGAAGGGCTGGTCCTTGTTTTTATTTATAAACTGGAGCGCTTCGTCCGTGTAACGCTCGGTGATGCCACGTTGATCCGGCTGTTCCTGGATGACGGTTTCATTTCTCAGGAGGGGAAGCGGTGGACGCGTCGGCCGATCGGATTGTCGTCCCATATCATTGCTGTAAGGGAGGCCAAAATACTCGTCGAATCCATGATTGGTCGGAAGAAACTCGGGTTGGTCTCCACAGTGCCACTTGCCAATAATCTTGGTGGTGTAGCCGGCATCCTTTAGTTGGGAAGCTATGGTTGTCTCGTCGTTACTCAGACCAATTGGGTCCCCCGGAAAGAGCACGATCTCTCCATCGAATTCTCCAAAACCAATTCTCGGAGGATAACAGCCTGTCATCATGGCTCCTCGTGAAGGCGAACAAACCGGTGAGGCCATATAGAAATCAGTGAAACGCTTTCCCTCCGCTGCCAGTCGGTCCAGATGCGGAGTATTATTCTTGGTCGAGCCGTAACAACCGAGGTCCCCGTAGCCCAGGTCGTCGCAATTGATGAGAATGATATTGGGTTTGTCTTCCATAAGCTGGGTCAAATCTGGCCATTGGCTTCTTTTGGGTCAAGAGTGGTTGGAAGGAGTTAACCGCAGATGGACGCAGATGAACACAGATATTGATTCATATGGTTTCTGATAATTCAGTGCCAATTACAGTGGCTTAATAATTAAGTAGCAATTGATCCAGAGTAGAGTACTCTCATTTTTCAGTTGTTGTATTTAAATCTGCGTTCATCTGTGTCCATCCGCGATTAAGAAATACGTTGCTGTAAGCGAGCACCTCCTTGTTAGATCATGCCATGCTACCCCGTTTATTTACGCTACTTCTCATTATCAGTGGTTCGGTCCTCTTTGCGGAGGAAGTCCCTTACACGCTTAAGTCGGACCTCATTTACTCGGAGGCTGAAGGAAATCCCCAAGGGTTGGATCTCTATCTCCCAAAGGATACGAAAGGTCTATTGCCCGTGTTGGTTTGGGTTCATGGCGGGGGTTGGATGAATGGCAATAAGGACAACCCCAAAGCTAAATACCTGGTCGAGCATGGGTATGCCGTTGCCAGCATAGATTTTAGACAATCGCACGATGCCATGTGGCCTGCGCAAATTGATGACTGCCGCAACGCGATCCGTTGGCTCCGTTCCCATTCTAACGAGTATCAATTGAATCCGGATAAAATCGGTGTCTGGGGTAGTTCTTCAGGCGGGCATCTCGTTGCACTGATGGGTACCTTGCCCTATGATCCAAACGAAAAGGTCTCCAGTCGCGTCCAGGCAGTATGCGATTGGTATGGTCCAACGGATCTGCTTACGATGCCACCGAACAATGTAGGCAACGGCCGCACCGAAGAGGATGTGGCCAATTCCAATGGAGCCAAATTGCTCGGGTGCACGGTCAGGGAGTGTCCAGAATTAGCAAAGCAAGTGAGCGGGTATTACCAGGTGAGTTCCGATGATGCTCCCTTTCTCATCATGCATGGTGATGAAGATCCTGGAGTTCCTCTCTCCCAAAGTACACGCCTCTACCACGCACTTCAGGCTCAGGGCGTTTACTCCGAATTGGACATACTTGCCGGAGCCGGGCACGGCGGACCTCTGTTTGCTACCGAGAAAGTCCAATTGCGCGTGCGAGATTTCTTCGATCAGTTTTTAAAATAGTTTGAGGCGTGGTTAATCATTACGGCACTGCAGAGACCAGCCGTTCCATATAGCAGGCTGTGGCAATGCACGTGCGGTAGCCCTACCATCTTAACATGATGATTCTGTACCCATTATTCTGTAATAACTGAAAAAAGACAAAATCATTGATATCAAAATCATGGAATCCGGGTCTCCCAAGAGGTTTTTGAAAAGACCTCGCAGTTTCTGGCTAACGCCTGCTGCTCAGGGTTATAATTTTATCTACTTTTCCCAATATCTACGTTAATTAAATTGATAGATCTTATACTTCAATGCTTACCAAGCTAATACCCCACTTGCTTTTCGCTTTCTCGGTAGCTGCCAATCTGACGGCTCAACTACCTGAAGTCCACGAACCTGACCTCAAGCTCACGCTGTTTGCCGAAGATCCGGATATCGTCACGCCGGTTGGTATGGTTTTAGGAGCGGATGACAAGGTCTACGTGATCGAGTCGCATACGCATAACCGTCTCAAAATTTCGTAGAGCCATTTCAGCCTTTGCCAAGGAGAGTCGAGTTGGGTGTCGCTCGGGTCTCAGTTCTAAAGCACTCTGAAATTGAGCGCGGGCTTCCTCAGCTTTGCGGTTCTCCAGATAAAGGATTCCTTGGTTGTGATAAGCTTCGGAGTAATTAGGAATGATTTGGGTCGCTCGATGGTAGTGGTAGTGCGCTTTCTCAACCTCGTTTCTGTCGGAATAAATGACGCCTAGGTTGTTATGGGCGGATGCGAGATCCGGTTTGATGGAAAGTGCTTTCAGGTAGTGCTCGGACGCTTCCTGTTTCTTTCCTTGTTAGGCCAGAGCGTAGCCGAGTGAGTTATACGTATAGGGATTATTCGGTTCAGATCTGAGTTTGTATTTAAAATAGTCTGATTGAAGAACCATCAGATCATTTTTATTCTCAGTCATTACCTGTAAGGAGATTTCCCCCATTTCATCCGTTGAATTCCATCCATAGCGAACTCGTTTTGGGGGATGGTTTGGGTTCCTGAAGTTGTTCGCTGAATTGTCATATTGGTAGCGCATGACCAAAGTGCTCCCGGCTGAAAGTGATAATGGTTCAGCGAACCGATAGTCCCCTTGCCAGTTAAAGTCCCAGTCGCTGATTCGAATAATTTCTTTTTGTCCACCCTATGGTAGCTCCGCAAATATTTGAAGGTCTTTCCCGAGGTAGTGAGCATGCGGATACGCTCGCAGGATATCCACGGATACAGGGATCTCAAAGCGTTCTTCAATCTGGTAACTTGCTTCTCCGGCTGGGATGTCAATCGTTTGGCTTTTTAAAAGCAGAACGAAGGCCTGTTTTCCGGAGGTTCTTCTGAAAAGTAAAACCCGATCAATGGCTGTACTTCTTCCGTCTTACCGGATGGAATCATGTGTATTTGGACGACCAAGTAGGAGTTAGGGGCCATGTGCCATGCAGTCCCGGGAAAAGCTTCATACGGACGTTGGCCGGGAGTCCAGCCTAAGAAGTGTCCATCGGGGTTTGCTGCTTCATGACCGGCCATTCCATCGAATCCAACTCCTGGCTCGGCTCGGTCTTTTTGCAGCGAGCTAATGGTTTGATCAATCATCATAGACGCATGGTGTACGACTTTCAGGTTCTTCGCTTTGAATTCAACTGCTCGCACATAGCGGGTTGTGGTGACAGGGATGGGAATAACGAGGTTGCGAAAGACGTCGTTTCCTTCCGCTGGTAGAATGTAAGGCGATTCTGGAGCAATGACCAAGTCGGGCTCGCCCAGTTGCCATTCATTAGAGAATTCTGGGGGCTCAATCGATAAGCGTGTTTGTCCTTCTGGGGCTCCGTTTTTATGCCACTGTTGGATGTGTTCGATCTGTAGCTTACTTAATCGTCGTTCGCCCTCTAGGTGTGGGCCATAATCAGCGTCAGGTTTCCAGGGAGGCATGAACATACTCTCCGTAACTTTAGCTATCTGTTGTGATCGTTTGGAAACAGACAGTTAATCATTTAGGGAAAACGGAGCTGATCCTCCTGGATGATGACAGGCCGTACAATGATTGAAGATGATGGGAGCGATGTGTTCGTTGAAGGTGATGTCCTGAGCCGAAAGGGTCGAAACCCAAAGAATGGAGGTAATCAGTATTGTATTTTTGACCTTCACGGTTGCTCCCCACTTTTTCGCATAACTTCTCAAGCTTCAAGACCTGCCTGGCAGTTGTCTAAATAAAAGCGGCGCACTTTTCAGCACGCCGCTCCCATACGAATTAGAACAAACTACAACTAGAATCTAAATCTTGCTCTCAGGCGAATATCGCGTCCTGGAGTGTGGACATATTTGAATACATTGTATCCGCTACTGGGGTTAAGGGTATCGCCCAAACGTACGATTGAGAAATCTTCCTTATCAAAAAGGTTTCTCACATTGAGCTGAAGTTGAACAGGGATACCGAAAAGCTCGGTACTATAACCACCGACGAGATCGAAGATGGTCATGCCGTTAAATTCTTGCTGTCCCAGGGGGGAGTTTTGAATCCAGGTGGCACCACTACGGTAACGGGCACCACCACCAATAGAGAAATTCTCCAATGCACCTTCAGTGAACGAATAGTTCGTGAACAGATTGAATTTGTAGTGGCGTTGACCAGGGCTGACACCACCAATGCGTTCTTGTAGACTATCGGCCTCCGCTTCTGTCGCTGCTATGGCCTGACCGAGAGTAAGTAGGCCATCAGCATCACCATTAGGAACTACACTGCCCCATATGCCTGAGTCCGGTAGAATAAAGTTTTGATCAAACTGACTGAAGAATGGTTTTCCAGTCGAACCTTCCCACCAGGGGTAGAACTCCGAGAATATGTCGGAGATGGCAGAATCAATGTGAGAGGCATTAGCCGTGAATCTCCAATTGTCAGTGATGTTGGCTGTGACCGATAGTTCCCAACCTTCAGAGGAGTTGGAGGTAGTTCCTACTGCAGCAGAAGGGATTTGGGCTTCTCTAACGGCTTCGGAGATAAACGGAGCGATTGGGGGATCCGCATTCGGATCACCGGCTGCAAGATTCTCATAGATTTCTTTGGGTGCGTTGATGGCACTGAAATCATTAAACGAGATAAATGAAGCCTCTTTTTGCGCGGAGGTTTCGTATACAGTACCTTTGATGAAAAGGCGCCCGTCCATGAGATCGAACATGATAGAATAATCTTCGGATTCTCCTGCAGGAACCGGTACGGGTTGCCCAGCTTCTCCTGGTAGTCCCATGATATCTCGTTCAGCAAAGGCCGACAAACCAGCGTTGTTGGCCTTGTTGGCTGAGAATGAAATGACATCGGTGGCATGAAAAACCAATCCGTAGGTTTCGGTCCTTTCACCAGAAAGACTGGTAATTCGAGGATTGGCAAAATCGTTCTCCGTTCTTTGGCCGTTCGTGGAATTGTTGAAGTGGTTCGGTGAAGAATTGAAGAAATCATCTTCACGAATTCCCCAGGTGGCGATGATACGGTCGTCCCAGAAGTAACTTTGACCTGCGATCATGACGGAATCGATTTCGCGCGTATCTCTAAAACTTCGATTCTGGACCCAGTCAGAGGTGACCGTTCTTCCGTCCTCAAGCGTATGTGAATAGCCAACTCCAGATCGTGTAGGATCGTTGCCAACTCTCCAGTCATTCCAATTGGTAATATCCGTTAGGTAGTGGCGGTAGATGACTTGGTTGTTTCCGTTGTATGGATTGTTGTTGAACGGTCCGTTCCAAGTGGGATTGTTGGCGGGGCCTGGTCCGGTCCATGCATTGAGGAATGAATTCCGGTTAAATTTGCCGTCTTGGGTTTCCCAGAGTGCAGCAAGCCGGTGTTTACCGAGGAAGTTCTCAAAATCCTGTTCATGGGACAGCATGGCACGTAACCACTCATCTTCCCACTCGCGGTTGTCTTGTTCGATGCGAGCTTCAAAGTAGAGTTCGCCGAAATAGGGATTGGTGGAACCGTCGACCAAGGTTGGATTAGGATCCCCGAGAAGATTTGGAGGTCCACCCAGGCGGAAGCTAGGGCGAAAGTAATCGTACTTCGCGTAGGTTAATTCCAGGAAGGTATTCTCACCAAATTGCTGTTGGATATTGGCGGTCATCATGTCGATATCCCGTTCGCCGCGCATGTGCCAAGGCCCTGAAGTGGCTGCGAAAATAGGAACTTCTACGGTGCCGCCGTTTGCTGGGTCGCTGATACTGGCATTGTCGGGGGTGAAATGAAAACTCCTATTGTAGGAAAGATTGTTCGTAAGAGCTTGACCTCTCCAGTCCACAACGGAGCTGTTGTTATCAACTACGGTTAGTCTGTTTCCGGAACCAGATAAGCCAATGGCTGAACCTCCTTCAGTGCCAGCCGCAGGCCTTCCGCTCTCAATCCAGAGACTGGCTCTGTCTGCTGGGCCAAATGGCGTAGTTGGAGAATCAACAACATCTCCGTGCTCATATTCGATGTTGAAGGTTGTTGATTCCGCGATCCGCCATTGAAGGGCTAGGTGATAACGTTTGTCTTCACGATAGACGTGGTCGGATGGACGCGAAGGATCTCCGGCTTCATTGTATAGAGCATTAAACCGAATGGCCAATTTGTCTTCGATCAGGACCTTGTTGGTGTCGATGGATGTGCGAAAACGATCCGCGTCGCCAACCGTGACATCAAGCGTGGTAAAATCGATGTATCGTGGTTTTTTGGTAGAGGTGTTCAATACACCACCGGGAAGACCCAGACCAAAAAGAATGGAGTTAGGACCCCGTGATTCGTCGACCCGTTCAACGTTGTAAACATCTTGGTCGAGTCGGGTTTCAAAATAGTTTCTTGCCGATCCGGCATCCAAACCACGAATTCGATAGCGGGCGTCGAAAGCCGTCAGCTGATTCGCTCCGAAACCGCCGTCCACATCGGACAGCTCTGGTGTCATGTTAACGGAGTATTCAAGGACTTCCTCGAGCATATCGACCCCGATATCACTGATAAACTCTGCCGTGTATACAGAGATAGGAGCCGGAGTATCTTTGAGTGCGGTGTTCATACGGCTACCCGCCAGAGTGTTCTGTGCGGCGTAACCAACGTCTTGAGAGACATCGACCTGAAATGGGTTCAGATCATAGATCTCGTCTTCCTCGTTTTGAGCAACGAGCGGACTGGATCCGGCCAACACTAGGGTAGCAGGCAACCATCCAGTTAGGATTCGTTTTGTTAGTTTCATATGATAGTGTTTTAGGTTCACAAACAGGCCGATGCTGCGGCCTTAGTGGGAATGATAGAGTATCTTGTTGGGAGTAAAAAGGGTAATGAATTGGGGTACAATGGGGTCGAGAGTGTCTAAACTCTACAGTTATGAGCACTGTTTTAAACACCCTTGTAAGTTTAACAGTAAACTCACTATGTTTACTAGGGGAATTCGGGTATGCTTCGGGAGGCTCTTGGTGATTTTATTACGCAAAAACACAGTGCTAACTTTGAGCAGTCAAAGTGTTTCCCTCTGTCCAGGCTCCGTTGGTCTCAATAATCTGTTGATGATGGGGGATTCCCAGCTCGCGATTGCAAATAAGTTGGTCCAATAAGCGCACGCCTGTTTGAGAAATAGATTCGGTCTGCTGGTCAATGCCCGAAATATCACTTCCTTCCTTGGTTGATAGTGAGACGTAACCCAGATCGTGGGGGATGGAATAACCCAGTTCAATAAGCATAGGGTAAATAGCACGAAAGGTAGATATGACCACCTGAGGCTTCCACCTATCTACCCAGCATTTGAGCTCTGCTTTATCGCAGCGATCTTTCGATTCAAAGGTGAGGGGAGGGATGAAATTAGGTTGTCCTACGAATTTACGTTGGAAGTGATTATGGCCAGCTTCCCATTCTCCATAATTTTGATCCAGGCTATGGTCCGCCATAATCAACCCACCGTTTCTATACCCCAGTTGACTCAAGTGATTCCAGACCAGGTTCATCGATGAAAATCTATTCAAGCGCACACTGTGTAAGCTGGCACCTTTGGGACCGTCACCCAGCCAGACGGAAGAAAAGTTATTCAGTATAGATTCAAATTTTGAGACCGGGCAGTTGGCTTCATAAACGATGAGTCCGGATACTCCGCGTGAATTTAAAATGTTTTTCAGTCGTTCAGGATTGAGCGATGGATCACCGGCCCAAATGGTGTTCAAGCTGTAGCCTAGTTGTTGAGTCTGATAAAGGGCCCCTCGCCAGAAATCGCTCGCCACTTTGCCTGCCTCTTCCATTGCAGGAGAGGAGGATCCAAATTGCATGAAATTGATATTAGCGTTTTTGTTTCGTGGTCGAGTGGAGTCACGGTAGGAACAAAGCGCACTCATCATGGGGTCGCGTACATAGCCCATCTCTTCGGCAAGTTCTTGAATCTCTTTCGTCTTATCCGGGCTGACGCGTCTGCTGCCTCGCATAGCGAGTGATACCGAAGTGACCGATACGCCTGACTTTTGGGCAATATCGCGTAGTGTAACTTTCCTCATTAGGTTTAACAGTAAATGCCAAGAAGCTGACTTATCAAGTCTGTTACCTGTGGATGAGATCTGGGGAGCTATTCTTCAGAGCTTGGCAGCTCGCTTATCCATGCAATGATGGCTTTCAAGTCCTCCTCGTTCAATGCTTCCTGCTTCTCTTCGTGGTGCACCCGTTTCTCCTCAGAGAAGTTGGCCATTTGCTTTAATAAGTACTAATCCTGCTGTCTGGTCAGAGTTGGAATGCGAAGGGATCGATTGCCCTCTGCGGATTCTCCATGGCAACTGGCGCAGTTTTGTAGATAGGATTTCTCCGCCTGGCTGCTTAGCTCTATGCCCGCCGTATTGCGCGCTTGGTTTCCTTCGAGATTTTCAATAAATGGACCGTTCGTCTAAGGCCACCGCGTTTACCTGCATCAGGTGACCAGATAAGTCGTCTTCGTGAAAACCGCGTTGGTCTCGCCTGAATTTTCGTAATTGATCTGCTACGTACCACCTGGGGAGTCCCGCGATTGAAGGGGCGTTCATTTCGCGAATACCCATGCCCGTTGTTATGTGGCAGGCCATACAGCGTTCGCGGAATACAACCAACCCTGGATCTTCCTTCTCCTCACCCGAGAGAAAGGGGGATAATCC
The DNA here is from genome assembly GCA_014529675.2 of Opitutia bacterium ISCC 52. Lineage (NCBI taxonomy): Bacteria > Pseudomonadati > Verrucomicrobiota > Opitutia > Opitutia bacterium ISCC 52. Next base: position 3,198,306 of record CP076040.1, on the reverse strand, counting down.
GAGAAGCATGACGCTGAAAATTCTCAAAAACATGAGGCTATGATACTGGCTTTTAAGGGGATAAACAATGAGCTGGGTCAATATCCAGTGCAATTTCTGAGTTCAATGGGGGAATAATCTGAGAATCAGTGGATCTAAATCCATTGACCCTAATGTTAAGAATATAGATATATCACTCATGAAACGTATCCTAAGTTTATTGTCACTTCTCTTTCTCATCAGCGGATTGACCGCTTCAGCTGGTTTAGAGGTGGGATCCAATGTAGATCCCTTTATTGCAAACGCAGATTCCGGAGATCTTTGGCAGCTTTCTGAACACATCGGTAAAAAGAACATTGTCGTCTATTTTTATCCTGCTGCCATGACCGGTGGCTGTACCAAGCAAGCTTGTGCTTACCGCGATCAATCTTCCGCCCTCAATGATGTGGATGCGGTTGTAGTCGGCGTGAGCGGAGACTCCGTAAATAACCTAAAGCTTTTCAAGCAAGCGAATGATTTGAACTTCCCGCTTCTTTCCGATGCAGACGGAAGTATTGCTGAGCTTTTTGGTGTAGATACAAAAGGTGGAGGCTCAATCGAGCGTCAGTTGGAAGGCATTACCCATGTGCTTACCCGTGGGCTCACCACCATGCGTTGGACATTCATCATAAGCAAAGATGGCAAAGTCGTTTACAAGAACGACAAAGTGAAAGCCACTGAGGATACCTCTACGGTCATAGCCCAACTCAAGAAGCTCGGCTAATTTGAGGTGCTGAGCGGATGGGCCTGAGGAGGTAATAAGTTCTTCGAATTTATGGGCTCCTTGTAACTGTGCAAATGATTTTCAAAGCGCTCCCTTGTGGAGCGCTTTTTTTTATGATGGTGGTTAGGCAGCCCTCCATTAAGGCGTACAATCAACTGTTGAAGTCGATGTGAAAGCCCGGAAGAAAACCTATTGGGAAACCACCAGCAGTGGGTGAGGGAAGTGAAGATAGGGATGCCTAAGGCAATTGAACCGGTTCCCAGACGTGGGAGCCTGCTACAAGATCATTGTAGGCTTTCGTCAGTTTGTTGGTGAGCTCTTCTTTCAGCTGCTGGTGCTCGTCCGACAAGTTTGAAACTTCTCCTATGTCATCCTCGATATTGTAAATTTGTATATCGCTCAACTGGGCCGCTCTCACTTCGTCTATATTTCCAGTGTGAACATTCTGGAGCTTGGGAAGATTCATTTTGGCCAAGACTTTCCATTGATCACTTCGCATTGCGACCCGGTGCTCATTGATGGCGTTGTAGTAGGCCCAGATTAACGGCTTATCTCTCTTGATAGGACGGTTATCCAGCGCTGGTAGAAAACTCGCTCCATCGAGTTCCAAGTCTTCTGGTATGTCGGCCTCGGCTAATTCGCAGAAGGTGGGTAGGAAATCGAGAGCCGACACAGGATGTTCGACTGTTTGGTTGCTTTTGATTCTTGCGGGCCAGCGCATGATTCCTGCCACGCGAAAGCCTGCTTCCGTGGTCCAGAGTTTCATTCCGCGTAATGGATCTGGTCGACCCCAAGAATAGCTGGCATTGGGATATCGGTTCAAGGTCTCAGGACCATTGTCAGATGTGAAGATGACCAAGGTGTTTTTATCGATCGATAGATCTTTCAGTGAAGTCAGTAATTTGCCCACGGCGCGGTCCACGTTTTCGACGTTTGCAAAGTAGGTAGCCTCTTTTTCTGATACTGCCACCTTTCGATATGTGCCTGTTAGTTCCTCGGGGGATGCAATCGGTTCATGGGGTTCATGGAACGCCATATAGAAAAAGAACGGGTGGTCGGGATCTGTTCTGTGATGATTGCTAATCCACTCAATTCCTTCGTCAGCCACCAACTGACAGCTGTATCCTTCCATGGGGCCAACTGGTTCCCCGTTGCGCACGAAGTTTGTCGGGTTGGCATGTGAGGGCGCTGCATTATTCTGTGTGGCCAGCCAATGGTCGAAGCCGGCATCTCCAGGTTGTGGTTGTTCGGGTGAATTGAAAAGGGAGTTGCAGTGCCACTTGCCTGCCATGGCAGTTGCATAGCCTGCTTCCTTTAGCAGCTTCGGAATCGTGATTTCCGAATTGCGCATGTGTACCTGTTCTCTTGCATCTGGCCTAACTGCACGGCCTTCTGGAATCCAATCAAACACGCCCGCCCGGTTGGGGCTTCTACCAGTCATGAGTCCTACTCTCGAAGGCGAGCACACCGGTGCGGTAGAGTAGAAGTCCGTAAACCGGATTCCGTCCGCCGCCATTTTGTCGAGGTTGGGTGTCTTGATGTAAGGATGACCGTAGCTGGCCAGGTCCCCATAACCGAGGTCATCGCAGATGATGACAATGATGTTGGGTCTCTCTGCGTCGGCGGTTTTCTGGATTAGGGAGATGAATGTAAGAAGAGCAAAAGCTAATCTTATAATGGACCGAGTGGTTGGTGGCATATAACTGGGATCAGGGTAGTGTGATGGATCGAATACGTAAGTGGACTTTTTCACTGAAGGTGACACAGAAGTCCAGGAATAGGGCCCGGATTTTGCAATTTCTGCGATGTGGTTTAAGGTAGGTTTCGATTTCTCCTTCTTGGAAGTCGTTTTTGAGAGAGGTGTCCAAATACTCCTTTGAAAGTTCGTAAAGTTTTAGGTCTATGTTTTCTAAGTTTGCGATTCTGGCTCTTAGAACTTCTGGGGTAGTGTCTGGCTTCGATTTATTGACGTTTCGTCGCTTATAGGAGACATCACGGAAATCAAGTGGGTACCGTTTCTTTAGTACCATCAACGAATGGTCGTACTTATCCACAGGAAAGAGATGAAGCTGTCCCGTTTGCAACTTCTCAGCCAACGAATCATAGGAGAGTTTGAGTGTTTTGCTTTGAAGATTTTGATCATTATAGGTGTTTGGGTTCGCTTCTATTAAGGCGACAAATTGCTCGAGTGATTGGCTGGTGGTAATCTTATTTTTGATCGGTAATTTTTTTACGCAATAATAGTTAGAAATAAACCGATCTACCGGATTTCGAAGAAAGGAGATTCCGACGATGTTTAGGTTCTCTAAGTCGTAGGGCAGATCAGCAGTAAACCGGTGACTCGATGCGGCTCGTAATCCGCTTCCTTGCTTTAAAGCGAAGGAATAGTTTCTGCTGAAATGGAGTCCTCGTATAAGTGCCCTGGAAAGTCTTTATGCTGACGTCGGAAGTTGCGCTTCATAATTGCGCTGAACGTGATACCGGCCGCTTTGGGCACATGAATAAAAAAGAAAAAGTTATCCATTTATTTTTCAGTTATTTGAGGAATGAGGAGTATTTTTAAACAATCCTCTCCCGACGTTTGTCCCAACGAACTTGCCGCTTCTTTTTATAGGATTCAACCGACATAAGAAGTGTGACCGCTTCTATGAAAGCTTCGTCCTCATTGCACCAAGTCTTTTCGCGCGATCGTACACAAGTTAGAAAATTTTCCATATGGCTGGGTTTCCTATGCTCTCGTCCAGCGGCAAACTTAAAGGTTGGTTCGGGTTGTGGGTATTGAGAGGGGACATAGGCTCGTCCATCGGCGTAAACCTCGAATCGGGATGCAGCCTGCCCGATATCATTAAAAATCATGCGTGCGTCCCGACCGACAAATTCTGGAGGCTGAAGACGTTTGGAATTTTGGATACCTTCAAATTGCATGGTACAGTTTTTATCCTCCCATTGATATGTGCTCATCCAGGTGTCTGGAACTTCACGATCATCCTTCCAGAATGCGTTTAATCCTGAGCAGTTGCAGCTGCTGGGTATACCATGATTGGTAATGGATTGGATAAAATCCGTTTCGTGTGAAAGGAGGTCGCCTGCTTGACCGGTGCCATACTCCCAGTAACAGCGCCAATGCCAGAAATGCCGTTCATTAAAATCGATCCGTTTGGAGGAGCCCAGCCAGCGTTTCCAATCGAGGTCTCTGATGACGTCTTTTGGATCGGGCTTATTGTAGTTGGAATAAGCTCCATACCAGCGCCAGGGTGGTCGATCGGACGTACCGTTAAAGTAGCGGCCGATTTTGATGAGTGTCACGTCACCGAGTGCTCCATCATCGATCATTTTCTTGGCTACGTCGGCAGCCGCGTGTTGACGACCCTGGTGACCGAGCTGCATGACTCGGTCGTATTTCTTGACCGCGGCGCGCATGCGCTTTGCTGCAGAAACAGAAGTAGTCCAACCCTTCTCGCAATAGACATCCTTGCCTGCTTTCATGGCATCGATCAGCATCTTTTCGTGCCAGTGATCGGGGCAGGCTATGACCACGGCTTCAATTGTGGGATCATCCAGAAGGTCTCTATAGTCGTGATAAGTCTTCACATTCTCGTTGTTGGCTCCATTAAACCCTTTTTGTAGATGAGGTTTATAAACATCGCAGACGGCTACTACTTTTGCTGCTGGAATGGAGGAAGTATATTGAAGAAGGCGACCACCGCGAACACCGAGGCCGATGTGGCCAACTTTGACTGGGTTGCTTCCCGGATCGACTCCTAAGGACAGGCTGGGAAAGGCAACGGATGTGAGAGCTGCAGCAGCAGCGGCTTTCCCACTGACTTCCACAAATTTACGACGGCTAAGAGAGTTACGAGGTATAAGATTAGACACATAAATAGTGTAACCCATGAACCAGCGCCTTTCAAGTATTTTAAGCCAGGTATCTAGGAAAAGTATGGTCGAGCTCTGAAGAACGCTTATGGTTGGCTTTTTATCTCTACAAAAAGTGTACCCTAACTTGGATTTACTATGAGCCACTTCCGCTTTCTGACTGTCATAATTTCTCTTGTATGTTTCGTGCATGCCCATGCCGATTGGCAGACCGTTGATGACTTCGATCGTGAAGATTCACGTTATCATGGGCATGGTTGGGAGACGCTGAGCCCTGGCTATTGGAAATTGGAAGATCAGTCATTGCGGCGCCGTTTGAAGAACCTTGGAAATAGAAACCCCATCACCAACTATCCCTGGCATTGGTCTCATGGTGGTAAGGAGATCGAGAATCGAATGGAGAGTGGGTTGCCGGATTTGCCTATGGGGATGATCTGGCGAAGAGATTGGAGTCTGACCGGGAATTATTCCATTCGAGCCGCCATTACCCTTCGTGAAATCAACCCAGAAGGACGTGGTGAAAAGGGGGGCTACTTTGGACTGGCTTTTGGAGGAGAATCATTGTTTGAGTCGCGTGAGTATCGAGGAGCTCCCAAGGGCGCTTCTTCCTGGATGGCGATCTGGGAAAAGGACGGTGCATACAAATTAACTGAGCACGGACAAAAGGAACGTCCCTTGGAAGGAACTCAAGAAGTAGGCACGCCCATTTTCAATGAAGGCGATGAGCTGCTTCTTACTGTTAAGGTTCACGGAGACGATCGTGAAACCTCTGACCTCACCGCCACCTTAGAGCATGATGGACGATCTTATGAAATTACCAAGGAGGGAGTGAATCGTGCCATGTATACGGATGGCTATCTCGGACTTGCGGCCTATGGAGCTCTGGACTTTGAAGTAAACAAGGTCGAAATAGATCCAGGTGAAAATGCTGCTTCTCCATTGTTGGTGAACGACCTTCATGTGGCCTATCCGCTAGGGGACAGTTTAAAGAAAGTGGGTGAAGACTGGACCGCAAAGTTTATCGCACTCTTCCGTAGTGATGGAAAGAAGGTGAGTATTCGAATCGCCGATACGGAGAATCCTCGTGGAGGTTGGGAACAAGTACCGGTCGCGGGCGAAGCAGCGATTGTGGATAATGAATGGCGACGGTTTACCTCCGTGGTGGATGTGATCTTGCCGTCCAATCCAGCAGAAAAGGAGCTTTATTATACGATCTGGAAGGATGGAGTTGATGTTACTCAGGACCCTCGGAAGGCTCCCAGGGAAGATGGCTATTTTGGCAGGCAAGACTATGTCGGGCGATTGCCTCAGCTTACGGCTCCCTATAAGTTGGCGACTTTAAGCTGTCATGCCCTGCATCACAACGGATCGACTCTGCCTGAGAATGGGACCTATCAAAGAAATTGGATTCATGGTCAGCCAATCGAAGGAGCCTACGAGCATTTTGAAGACTTCGGATTGCAGGTCCTTAATTGGGAAGATGATGTGTGGTATCTTGAACTTATTCAGGCTCCACCAAGTACGGATGATGCGTATAAAGTGATCACCCTTTCGATCGCAAATCCCACCAGTCGCTGGCAGATGATGCGGCATTGGAATGTGATCAATCCTGGAGACCACGACTATGGTATGGATGATGTGAAGGGCCCTGAGCAAATCATGGTTCGTAAACACGATGACCTGGGGCAGGACCCGCTCTATATGCAGCGAAATTTTTCTATTAATCATCACTTGATTCAGGGAACGGAGCATTGGATCGGTACGGAGAACCCGAAGGATTGGCGACAGTGGAAAATGCCTAATGGTGATTTTTCCCTCGTTGTTCTTGAGTCAAGGCTCTGGCGTTCGTCTCAGGATACGAATGTTTGGACCAAACAAGGGTGGGGGCACAAGAAATCGCTCTACGATCGGCGTGATGTAACTAGGACTTTACTGGGAGAAGAACAGTTTGGCTGGTTCCAGGAACTGGTTCGTACGGACACTTCACCTTTGATCATGGTGAGTGGAGTGAACTGCATGTTTCCCATATTCAAAGGAGGCATCATGGATCCCGAGCTGCTAGATAAATTCGGCCAGGAAGACCGTATTGCGGCTGATTACTCTGGTTGGGTGACAGCTGGTATAGATCGCATTGTCGAAGTTATGGGAGCCCGTCCCGGTATGCTCAGTGTCTATGGCGATATTCATTTGGGTAGCGTTGTGGAAAATAAAGCACACCGCATTATCGAAGCTTCCTGTGGGCCGATTGGTCGGAACTACGGCGGTCGTGCATTCAAAAACGGATTTGGTCGGGAGATGGTCGACTACGATGGTCGCGAAGTAACTTTGCATGCTCTTTATTGCGGCAAGGCCATTAATCCAGATTTGGAACTTCCTGCAGCTGATGATCCCCAGACTTGGAATTTTCTGGAGACGATCTTTGACCCACGTCCAGCCGATCCAGTGATGACGGTTAACATTCGCAACATCATTGATGCTCCCGGCGATGCTGTAAGGGGTGGTGGTCCGTTTTCAAGGGTTGCTTCTTCGACGGGTCGTTTCCCCCAGTCTTCACTTCCTTCAGTAAAAACACTGTCTCATGCTGACGTGCATATTCGCCACGCTGATGGTCGACCCATCTTGGGAACGCGTAGTCTGAAGAACGGAAGACTACCCGTCGCAGGCTTGCCCGACATTCCGGTTGGTACTCAGTTACTACTTACGGCAGTCGCCGGTTCCAAAGTGGACTCTCAGTTGATCAAGACCGTGGCGGTAGAGTAGTGCGGGCATGGTCCGGTATTCCTTCGAAATCCGGTCATGTCGTCACATTCGTTCCTCGGAAGTGCCTGTGTTTTCTTCTAGAGGTTCAATTACATCCAAGACGCGTGATGAACCGTGATTCTCGCTCTTTCCGGATTTCTTTCAATATACTCCTTGATTCGGTAACCATGCTCTTCACTTCTCACGATTTGATCAAACGATTCATCCTGCCACAACTTGCCCTGCCGACCTAAGCTCTTGTTTATTTCTTTCGCCGAATAGGACTTCCAGCTTTGTAGTATCTTTTTGAGTTCAAAGCCTGGTTTCGGAACTATGGTGAGGTGAACATTATTAGGCATAATCACCCAATCTCCCAGTTTATAGCGGCTTCCATCAAAGTGACTTATCGTCTGAGCTAATAGCCGCGAGGTGGTTTTTTATGTAAAGATACAAGATCCCATTCCTGCATCCAGGTAATCTTCCATCTTCTGCGTAAATTGTTGATGGAATTTCTGCTTATCTTGTTCGGTCAGCGGTTGGGGATGAGCTTCGAGAAACTCATCTCTCTTCAATTTCCAAAGTTGGAGTTTTGCTTGTGGGACAGAGTCCGTTAATCTGAATGTGACGAAGTAGGTAACACCTTGTTGACTCCAATGAGGTAGTTGGCGCTTTGTTATTTCAACTTTGGCGTGTGAGTTGAAATACATTGGCAGTGGAGTTCACCTGAACGGTTAGTTGAACCTTTTCGATCCAAACACAGGCAAGATGCCTGTGCTACTTTTTGCCGAAACCTTTTACAGCTTCCGCACAATCGAGCGGGCAATGCCTTGTATCACGAGTTCGGATACGGGATGTAGATCTGGGTAGTTGGCGTTTTCCGCTTTGAGGTAAGGTGGTTGGTTGCTTGGCTTGATAAAGCGTTTGAGGGTGGTGGCGCCGTCGATGAGGGCGGCCACGATATCACCGTCGTTGGGTAGGGCGGGTTCGATGATGACCATGTCGCCGTCGTAGATGCCTGCATCGATCATGCTCTCGCCTCGTACTTTGAGTGCGAAGGAGCGTCGAGATCGACGGATGCCAGCGGTATTGATATCAACCTGGATGCGGTCAATGGCGTCGCCTTGTTCGATCCCGTCGGGATAGCCAGCGGCGATATTGCCGTAGACGGGCATGTCGATCACTTCGAGGGATTCGGCAGGTGGTTCTTCTGAGTTTTCGTAAGTGATGCGATAGGTACGGGCCTGCCCGGCGATCCGGGTGATGTAGCCTTTATTTTCGAGGGCACGGAGGTGGCCGACAACGGCGTTGGTGCTGTTAAAACCAAAGTGATCGCGGATCTCGCGAATGCTGGGCCAAAAGCCCTTTTCCTGGGAGAATATTTGAAGGAATCCCAGGATTTCCTGCTGGCGTAAAGTTAAGTCATCCATAGTGATAAAATAATCACTGTTAATATGTTCAGTGTCAAGTGTGCGTAGTGAACTTTTTTTCAGGTGAGGCTGATTAAGCTGTCAGAAATTCGTGAAGTGAAGGGGCTGGCGTTCTTGAAGCTTCTGAAGAAAGTAGGAGGACGAGTAAGAGGAAGAAGACGAATAGAGAATTAATATGCCTGTCTGGATCGTAGAGATGTTTGGGGAAGCCCGATTGAATCTGTTGTTTTGGATTATCACCGGATCAACGGCCCCCTTTTGGATTCTGATGCTTTTCTTCGGTCGGCATGGTTGGGCCAAGGCGCTTTGTCATCCGTGGCTGATACCGCCCTTATTGGGGTGTTTGCATATCTATACCGTGTATCTCCTATTCACGATCACGAGTGCACCGGAAGTGCCGGATCCATCGATGAAAGGGGTGCGGGAGTTTTGGAGCCAGCCGTTTTTGTTTCTTTCGCTGTGGGCGCACCGGATGATCCTCGATCTTTTTTGCGGAATGATGTTGAACCGAACGAAGGAGGGTGAAGGGACAGCTGGGAAATTCTCTCTGGTACTGGTATGGTTGCTGGGCCCGATCGGGCTGATGATTTTTGCGGTGAGGTATTGGGCGAATTATCGGGAGAGGAGGTAGGGTAGGTGTCAGTGTGGGGGATCGTCCTCCTACTCGTCGGCTTACTTAAATTTTGATCCTTTGTCTTTTCGGGGTAGTCGTTGTCTCGGCTCGCTCGGCGATCGAGCCCTACCTATTTCTGCAAATTTTGGTAGGGCGCTATCGCCGAGAGCGCCGCTTTGAATACGGTATCAGAGGAAGAGGAGCACAGCGACGAAAAGACCGGGCACGTAGTGAACCGGAACAAGAGGAGGTGTCAGTGTTCAGGTTTCAGACTGATAAATCGTCCTCTTCCTCCTACTCCTCGTCGTCCCCGAAATAGAGTTTTTTACTATAAGCGATAAGTAGTGGAAGCATTCAGACTGATTTCTAAATGTCCCAGTAACTGAAATTTCAAAAGTAGGACTCCTGCGAAGCGGAAAGTAAGAGGACGAGTAAGAGTAAGAGGAGGAAGTTTACCCGATCGAAGACAGGCGCTGTTCGAGTTGCCAGTCGGAGATATTGGCCTGGCTGATGGGCTTTCGGAGAGGTTGACCGTAGAGCTTGTTGAGCTTGCGGTTGCGTCGTGGGCCAGCGGCAAAAAATCGAAAGGCATATTTCCAGTCCTGCAAGCAAAGGCGTCGTAAGGACCGATCCATGCGAATCAGGTTAAGAAGCAGAGGTAAGGAGAGTGCCCATAGTGCCAGCCGGTGTTTTCCTTCGAGGTAGGAAAGAAATTTTTTTTGCACCCAATAGTTGAAGCGACCGCGCCCGAATGAAAGGGTCAGCTGCTTGTAATACTGGTTTTCCATGACGTTCTCCGGTAGAGTGAATCCGCTTCTGGAGCGTGATTGCAGGATCAGTAGCAGGCGTTGCCAGGCACGTAGCGCTCGTGGGGTGAGACCAGCCGGAAAGGATCCGAAGAGCATTTCGTCGCTGCTGATTTCGGGAACCGTTTCGCCCGATTGTCTTCGGATGGCGAAGCGATCTCCCTCATAGCGACAAATGACGTAGGGATTTTTGTAGGGATACACCTGGGCTCGATTATAGCGAGGATTGTGCTTACGGATCAGGCGGTTCTCCAATCGAAGGGCAGCCTTTTCAGATTTACAGGTTTTAAAAATGATGGTTCGCGTGGCGTTGACCAGGCGTAAGTGTCGCTTGTCGGCCTTTTCTGCCTTGATGCTGCGATAGGAGTTGAGTCGCTGCTTGAGGTTCTTGGATTTACCGATGTAGAGGATCTTATCCTCATACCCGAGAAATTGGTAAACTCCGGGCCTTTCGGGTAGAGACAAAAAGAAATCGCGCCCCATGATCTTCGTCAGAGGGTTTGGTAAATCAAACAGGAGGAGTTGTTCAGTGTTGGGATCCAATTGGCAGTTTAGAGACTTTTAATAGCCTCACTCAGCACATCGCAAGCCAGATTAATAGCTTTTCCTTCATGGGCTGAGCAAATGAAGCAGGTCTCAAAGGGGGATGGGGGAAGGTAGACACCCTTTTCCAGGGCCTTATGGAATATAGTTTTGAAGTGAGCTGTGTCATTCGCCACCGCTTCGTCGTAGTTGGTCACTGGTGTATCGGAAAAATACATGCAGAACATACTGCCGGTTTGTGGGACCTGCAAGGGGAGCCCTTTCTCCTTGGCTGCTCCCAGGAGCACGTCGCGTATTTGTTCACCGAAAGCTTGTAATTGAGGGTAGGGGTTTTCGCTGGTCAGCTTATCGAGGGCTGCGATTCCAGCGGCCATGGCGAGTGGATTACCACTGAGTGTGCCGGCCTGATATACGGGTCCGAGAGGGGCAATAAAATTCATAATCTCCGCTTTACCGCCAAAGGCGCCTACGGGAAGCCCACCGCCGATGATTTTACCAAGCGCTGTGAGATCAGGTTTAATTCCGGTTTTTTCCTGAACCCCACCGGCTGCGACACGGAAGCCGGTCATGACTTCATCGAAGATGAGTACGGTTCCATGCTGCGTGCAAAGATTTCGCATTCCTTCCAGATAGCCATCCTGAGGGAAGATCAGGCCCACATTGGCGGGATACGGTTCAACGATGACGGCAGCCAGTTCTTCACCGTATTCCTTAAAAGCTTGGTTCAATGCTTCGAGATCGTTGTAGGGAAGAACGATGGTTTCGGCAGCGAAGCTGGGTGGAATGCCTGCGCTGTCTGGATTGCCCAGGGTGAGGGCTCCGGATCCTGCTTGAACCAAAAGCGAATCGACGTGCCCATGGTAACAGCCGGCAAATTTGATGATCTTATTTCGCTGGGTGTATCCGCGTGCGAGGCGGATCGCTGACATGGTTGCTTCGGTTCCGCTATTGACCATGCGCACTTTTTCGACGGATGGCACCATGGCCACAATCCGTTCCGCCATATCGACTTCGTAAGGATTGGGAGTTCCGAAACTGGTACCGGAATCCAACGCCTTGGAGATGGCTTGCTTTATGGTGGGATCATTGTGCCCGTGAATGGACGGTCCCCACGTGCAGACAAAATCAACCAGAGCCTGGTCGTCGGCCGTATACAGTGCAGCTCCTTCAGCTCGTTTGGTAAAGAAAGGGGTTCCTCCAACTGAGCGGAAAGCCCTTACCGGGGAATTTACTCCGCCTGGAATAATTTTCTGGGCGCGTTCGAAAAGGTCGTTTGATTGATTCATAGGTAATTGGGGATTGTAGGAGCGGTTTTATACCGCGATATTGCGTAAGGCCTCAATGCAATCGGGGGATAAACCCCCTCCTACAGCTTTGAATATTATTAAATATAACATTTGGAAATCTCAATGCACGTAGCGCTGTACGATAGGGATGCGGCGGCCGACACCGAAGGCAAGCGGTGTGACTTTTAATCCTGGGGCGGCTTGTTTCCGTTTGTATTCGTTGAGATCGACTTTGCGGACCATGTCATTGACTACTTCCGGATCGAATCCTTTTGCGGCGATGTCGTCGCGGGACAAACCTTCCTCGACGTAGGCTTTGAGTATGGCATCCAGGACATCGTAAGGAGGGAGGCTATCTTCGTCCTTTTGGTCGAGGCGCAATTCTGCGGAAGGAGGTTTGGTAATCGTGGAGTCTGGAACGACTTCGCCTTTCCGGTTCATGAAGCGAGCCAGCTCAAACACCTTGGTTTTGGGAAGATCCGAAATGATCGCCAGACCTCCACACATATCTCCGTAAAGCGTGCAGTAGCCCACTGCCAATTCACTTTTGTTACCGGTAGTTAGAAGCAGTGCTCCATACTTATTGGACAATGCCATGAGAAGGAGTCCACGGGCACGGGCCTGGATATTCTCTTCAGTAACATCTTTTTCTGCTCCTGCAAAAAGCGTCTGCAATGTATCTTCGGAAGCTGCAACCACCTCACCGATTGGCAGGTAGTGAAACTCGATGCCGAGATTCTTAGCCAAATCTTCTGCGTCGTCTTTACTATGTTGACTGGAAATTTCTGAGGGCAGGCTGATGCCGATGACATTCTCAGCGCCCAGGGCTTCTTTTGCGATGACAGCAGTGACTGCAGAATCAATACCGCCACTGAGTCCAATCAAGGCTTTCTTAAAGTGGGTCTTTTGAGCGTAATCCCGTAATCCGAGTACCAGCGCATCGTGAATGTCGCTCATCTCGGATTGAATGTAAGTCCCAGAAATCTGGTAGTGCGAATCCTCGAGATCGACCACCTTGAAATCTTCCTTGAATGCCTCCATGGCGCAAATGACGTCCCCCTGTTCATTCGCGACCAAGCTGCGCCCATCAAAGATGAGCTCGTCGTTACCGCCGACCATATTGCAATAAATGATGGGGCATTTACACTGGCTGGCCGCATCGGTGATCAGAGTGGAACGGATTTCGTTCTTTTCATTGTGCCAAGGACTCGCGGAGAGATTAACGATCAAGTCCACCTTTTCTTCCGCCAGAGTTTTCAGCGGGTCTTTCCCATAGCGGTGTCGGGTTTCAACGATGGGATGAGTCCAGATATCCTCGCAAATGGTGACTCCGATTTTGCAGCCCTTGTACTCAATACACTCGGGGGCATTTGAAGGTTCGAAATAACGATCCTCGTCGAATACATCATAGGATGGTAGCAGGGTTTTTCGAAAAACCTTATAAACCTGACCACCGCGGCACCAGGCAGCCGCATTGAAGAAATTCCTTCCGCTCTTGGCTGAATTGGTTTCCACAAACCCAAGGAGGATCGGGATGTTTTCCGTATGGCGGGCAATTTCCAGCAGAGCGGCTTCATTACCCGGCACAAATCGACGCTTAAAGAGCAGATCACGGGGTGGATACCCAGTAATTACCAATTCGGGAAACACCACCAACTCAGCTCCATCCTGACAGAGCTGTTGGTAGGCTTCAAGTATCCGATCTGTATTGCCGGGAATGTCACCAACGGTGGTGTTAATCTGTGCGATTCCTATCCGCATGGTTTGCATTAGAAGGATACTTTAAGGGGAGGAAAGGAAAATTGTTCAGATATCGGGTTTACCTTCCCGCTAATTTTCTTCTTATCTGCCACTATGCTTATCCTTGCTTCTGGATCTCCGCGTCGCAAACACCTGCTCGAATCGATCGGTGCCAGCTTTCAAATAGTCTCAGCCGATGTGGAAGAGATGAATGATCTTCCCCAACCGAAAGAGCTGGTAGAAACGAATGCGCGATTGAAGACGGATTGGGTCGCGGCTCAGCATTCGTCAGAATGGGTGCTGGGATCCGACACCACGGTTGCACTCGGAAATGAGATCCTGAATAAGCCAGTCGATCTTGAGGATGCCCGGGGCATGCTTCGGCGCATGAGCGGAAATACCCATACGGTTTACACCGCGGTGTGCCTGATGAAAAAAGACCTTAACCTGGAAGAGCTTTTCACTGTGACCAGCGAAGTGAGCTTCAAGCCGTTTGATGATGAGGTGATCACTGAGTATTTTAAGGTGGTGAATCCTTTGGACAAAGCAGGTGCCTATGGCATTCAGGAAGGCAAGGAGATGATAATCGAAGGGTGGAAGGGTTCCTTCTCGAACATTATGGGCTTTCCGGTGGATGAAGTAAGAGCGCTATTGGAAAAGCATGGCTTGCTGTGATGCCTTGTGAGACTGAAATCGGCGCTTGTTGGTGTCGCTTTGCTCGAAACGGCGATAGCGCCCTGCCTCTGAAAAGAAAAAGGGTAGGGACCGATCGACGAGCGGTCCTAAGTCAATGGCTCTTGGGAATCTCGTTTTTATTGAATGGTACTTTGAGATTCGAGTTCACAGATAGTTGATCCGATTTAAGCAATGCTTGCCTGTCTTGAGAAAGTGAATACTTTGAAGGCGTTCTCTAATTATCCGGCATGAAACTTCCCGCTTTGAACTTCAAACAATGGCCGACTTTGGTTGGCTCGTATTTGAAGGTCGATATGAAAGCGGATGTGCTGGCTGTATTGACAGTGGCTGTAATGGGGGTGCCGCAAGCGATGGCCTATGCGGTGATCGCCGAGCTGCCGCCGGTGTATGGACTCTATACGGCGATGATCACCTGTGTGATTGCTGCTGTTTTCGGAAGTTCCAACCATCTCGTTACGGGACCCACGAATGCGCTTTGTATGGTCATACTCAGTCTTACGGCACATTTGCCGGCCAAGTATGGGTATGGAGCTATTGAAATCGTATTGCTCTCACCTTTCTGGTCGGGGCGATTCAGCTGACCTTTGGTTTACTGAGGATGGGAGGAGTCATTCGCTATGTCTCTCACTCGGTCGTCATTGGATTTACCGCAGGTGCGGGTATCCTTATTGCCTTCAATCAGGTTAAGAATCTGATTGGTGTCACCTTTGAGGAGCGACCGGAACGATTTTACGAAGTGGTGATTCAAACCATTTCACACCTACCGCAGACGAAACCTTTTCCTTTGATTGTAGGCATTCTGACCATTGCTCTGGTGATTCTTATTCCTAAGATCAATGAACGGCTGCCGGGGGCTTTTATTGCGGTGGTCCTGACGGGAGCCATTTCGTATCTTATGGGCTGGCATCTCCCTGGTTTGGGTGACGGGAAAGTAGAGATCGTGAAGGATATCGAACCGATCAAAGCGTCCTTCTCCGGGATCTTCCATGTTCCTGAGCTATTGAAGCCGCCACCTTTCGAACTGACTCGAGAATTGGGGCTTGGGGCTGCTGCCTTGGCGGTCTTGGGTTTGATCGAGGCTGCATCCATCGCCCGTGCCGTGGCAGGGCAGTCCGGACAGCGCTTGGATTTTAATCGTGAGTTCGTCGGGCAGGGCGCTGGTAATATGGTTGGGTCCTTTTTCTCCAGCTTTGCCGGATCCGGTTCTTTTACCAGAACGGCCGTATGTTTTAAGTCAGGAGGGCGCACCCGAATGGCGGCGATTTTTTCAGCGATCTGGACGGCGCTGACGATTTTGATTCTAGCCGATGTAGCCAACTACATTCCGAAGGCTAGCCTGGCAGGCATCTTAGTGGTGATTGCTTACACCATGATTGACAAACGGCGCTTGGCGGTAACCTGGAAATCGAGCCGACACTCAAGGTTGGTTCTCTTCGGTACCCTGGGCTCCACCTAGGTTCTCCCTCTCGAATACGCGATCTTTGTCGGTGTAACTTTATCTTTGGTATTACTACTTCGTGTAACCGGTGAAACCGATCTGACTCAACTGGTTCCTCGAATGGATTCTGGTTTTGATGAAGTTCCTTTCGAGCGGGCTGCCCCCTCTGCGGTGGTGACGGTGAATATGGAAGGAGATCTCTACTTTGCAGCTGCTGAGGACCTGGATTACAAAATGCTCGGTTGTATAACGTCGAAGACGCGGGTGGTGATTCTGAGGATGAAGCGGCTTCGAGCTGTGGGTAGTACTGCCATGGCTATCCTCGATCATTTCTGGGAGATCCTTTCCAAACGCGATATTCATTTGGTCGTCTGTGGCATTGAAGATGACCTGAAACGTGTGATGACCAAGTCGGGTCTGCGAAATCAGATTGGTGAGCAAAATATATTTTATGCGGACAGCAAACTGTTTCAGTCCACGGAACTGGCCTTAGCCCGGGCGTGGAGCATTGTGGAAATGGAAAAGGTCCGGCTCGCCAGTGAAGGAGCCGAGAGCTCCGAGCACTCTGGTGATCTGGTGACTGCAGAATCGATCCTCGACCCGAAGTTGCTGCGCTTTGGAAATCAGCATGCATTGCGTGAAGCTGTCTGGCTGATGTCTGAAATGATGAAGCGCTCAGAGGCCAAAACAGCCACTCCACTCTTTCTCCAAAATAAGGATGGCAAACTGGATGGAGGATTGAGCATCTGGACGATGTTGTCGGTTATGGGCAAAGATCTTCCGGAAGATAAAGCACTTTCTCAGGAGGAGTTGGGGGACTATTTACGAAAATCATTTGACCAATCGATCTCCGAAGTCTGTCGTAAGGACCTGCCCCGTTTGCAGCTCGAGACTCCTTTGCATCTGCTCACTCAAACAGCCGTGGATGCGGACCTCGCGGTTTTGCCTATATGCGATGAAGAGGGGCGGCTTACCGGACTCGTCCGATCAGTCGATTTGCTCAAAGGTATTGGTAAATCAATTGGCTTTAACCCGAAGGAGGAGTTGCCGAAAGTATGAGTGTCACAGCGGACAGTATTATGACTAATCGTTTCCTGCGTATCAGCACTGCGCATACGCTACGTGAAGCGATGGGCCTGATTCTCTATGGTGAAGAACGTGACATGGATACAGGAGCGATTGTCGTAATTGATCAGGAAGGAAATTACGCAGGTATACTCACTCCCCGTTACGTGATTCGGGGATTAAGCAAATCAGCTGCCGAGGAGAAACATCTACATGCTGAAGGATTTGTTGAGAGTGTAGAGCATCATTTGTCGGATAAGATTGATACCGTTATGGATCGAGAGCTTCCGAAATTGGATAAGGACTCAAGCTTTTCGACAATCGTTCGACTAATCTCTTCGCAAAAATATGAGTGCCTCCCGGTGTTGGATGAGAACCGAGTGGTGGGCCTGGTCTACGCGAGCGATGTGTTTAAGACTGCAGCGAACCTGGCGCTTACTCCTGGACAAAAGGGTATATCCTTGGATCGCTGAATTGGGATTCTCAGGATTCTAAAGCTTGCGCGAGCCCCTCTATTTGCGATCTCCTTGTCTTTCAAGTATGGCTAATGAATTTGAAATGACCCGGGAGATTGAATTCTCCGAAACTGATATGGCAGGGATTGTGCACTTCTCCAATTTTTTCAAATGGATGGAAACGGTGGAGAATCATTTTCTGCGATCTATTGGGCTACCGGTAGTAAAGCAGGAAGGTGATATCTTCTACGGGTGGCCTCGCAGAAGTGCATCCTTCGATTTTAAGGTCCCGGTTCGATTTGGGGATACTATTCGCCTCAAGTTGGTCGTTAAGGAAATAAGGATCAGGTCTGTTCGTTATGGGGTAACCGTTCGCTTGGAAGACGAGAAGGCTACGTTGGTCGCCCGAGGCGAAATGACAACTGTGTGGACTCGGATTAACCCAAATACGGGTGAAATCGAATCGGTTCCTTTCCCAGACGGAATGGTCGAAAAGTTGGGGGAGTAAGCTTACTCGATCTCGGAACCAACAGTCTGGTCAGGAACGCCAACTTCGATGGGAACATCGATAGGTCTGATTTCTAGTTCCTGGGTCGAATTCTCGAGGATTATTTCTTCTGAGATAACAAGCTCCTCTTCTTCCGGCTCTTCTGGAAAGAGGAGATCATAATTGGGAGGTGGCTCCCGGGGGACTTCTTTTTCAGGTGCCTCGACGAGCCAACCAGATCGCTTGGTTTCCGGCGTAGGAGGTTTTAAGGATTCTTCCGCGTTTTTGATGTTCATGCGAACACTCATGAGGGCGAAGAAAATGGCTACAAAAATAACGGCCATCCACAATGACGTGGTTGGATTGGAGAGGGCCCTGCCTTTTCCGCCTGTTTCCCGTTTTGTAAAACCAGTCAACAGGGGTGGATTCTTATCGTTCTTTGCCATTTCTATAATCCTCTTATTAGGGGAGTCGCTTGATCTGTCAAACTCGGTAGAACCATTCTTTGCTCAAGAGATGGGTTTTAGAAGCCAAACGATATTCCGGTCTGGTTTCTTAATCATGCACCCAAAAATCATCTTCGGGGAGATCTTCTGGCCTTATTTTAATCAATTGAGCGGTATCAATGTCGGTGAGTTCACCCAATCGATTCGCCTGGCGTGTTATAGTGAGTTCGAAGTAGTTACGAACACCACGTCCATTGCCATAGAGGCCCACTTCTTCTGGTTTCAAGGCCTCAAAGGCTTTGTGAGCAATTTGTTTAGTTTCTTCTACCAGTTCGTAGGCATGCTCTCGGCACATCTTTTCAAAGATAGCCATGAGTTCTGCGGCTGAATAATCGTCGAATCGGATGACTTTGCTGAAGCGGGATTTGATGCCGGGGTTTGCTTTGAGAAACTGACGCATCTTTTCGGGATAGCCGGCTACGATGAGGACCAGGTCACTGCGTTTATCTTCCATACCCTTTATCAAGGTATCAATGGCTTCCAGGCCAAAGTCTTTTTCATCGCCCCGGGAAGTCAGAGAGTAGGCTTCATCAATAAAGAGGACACCACCCATGGACTGGTTAAGGACTTCGTGCACTTTAAGCGCGGTCTGTCCCACATAACCCGCTACCAATCCTGCTCGATCAACTTCAACGAGGTGACCTTTACTAAGTACACCTAATACGTGGTAGATAAGGGAAATGAGACGTGCGATGGTCGTCTTACCCGTACCTGGGTTTCCTGTGAAAACCAGGTGGAGTGACATGGGGACGGGTGGCAGCTTAGACGCTTTGCGCAATTGGCGGACTTTTACCAAATTGATCAGTGAGCGAACCTCGTCCTTTACCGTTTCGAGCCCGATAAGCGCACTCAGTTTTTCCAGTAATTTGTCCAACAGCACCTCAGGGTTGTCCAAGTAATCAAGTTGCACGTTGGGGTTAAGCTCCTTGGCGTGAATAAAGTCAGCGATACCATTTTCCAGATCATCATTGGCACAGCGAATGATTCCTCGAACTCGGTAGGCTTCCGCTTCTTCCGGATCCAGTTCCAGAGATCGAGCAATAGTCTGTTCTGCTAGATCCTGTTCTTTTGTGCCCAAGTAAACATGGGCGAGCACTGCGTAGGCTGCAGCGCCTTCCGGTGCAATGGCTAACGCTGTCTCGCAGTCAGACTGGGCTGCCTTCCAATTCTCTTTCAGTATGTGAGCCGTGGCGCGGTTTTGATAGACGAGTGGATTTTCTGAATCACCTTCTTCGGCTGTATTGAATGATTCCAGGGCCAGATCGACTTGCCCTGCGTCGCGTTGCACGCAACCAAGGTTTAAGAATCCCACTCGGTGATTAGGATCGATACGAACCACTTCCTTCAGGTCTTTCAACGCAGCTTCGAAATTCTTGAGTTCACGATGAGACAGCCCACGGAAGGTGTGCGCATTGGCATCATGAGGATCCCATTCGATTACTTTGTTGAAGGCGTGAATGGCCTTCTCGAACTGACCTGCTTCAAACGCTAGACGGCCGCGTTTGAAGAAATCGTTTCGTTTCCGGAAGTTGCCTGACATGTATTAGATCAATCTGGAATTCTGACAGGAAGACAATGATTTCCTTTGGCTTTGTACAGCTCATGGTAGGTAGCAAGGGTCGCTGCCTGCTATGGTTAGGCGCCGCTAATAAATTGTAAAATCTGAATCAAGTGTGCCGATCCCTTATCAGGTCATTCATATAAAATGGTATTTTAAGGAGTGCCTTCTCAATAAGGAGGGCTCATTCCGACGCAAATTATGAAAACCAGTATACAAAAGCGGTTTGAATACCTGACGACTCGCTTGATCAGCAAAAATAAAGGAATTCCAAAATACACCTTCCAGCGTCATACGAAGCCTTTCTCGTCTGAAACGAGGGGCACGCAGTTGGAGTCCTATCTAAAATACGCGGTCAACGTGGAGCGGAAGCTATAGTTTAGATCTTAGATAGCATTTACTCCTAGACCACAATCCAGCTGAAGTCGCACTTGGATTCCATGATCAACGTCGCTTAAGCGGTGATCTCATTATTATTTAGCCTAATTCTCGTGCCAAAAAAATACCCGGCACGAATGCCGGGTATAAGCTTAAGCAAATAGAGTAAAACTCAGGGTAGAACCTAAAACTTCTTCGGTGCCAAGGTCGACCAAATTTGTCGGTAAGAGAAAATCTTTTCTCGTTGATCAGGTGTTTTGGAAATAGCGTCCCGGAAATTTGGGTAGTTGATGTTGTCAATCGTGGCAGCCAGGAGACGGCGAGCGGACCCTTTTTTCAATCGAATCGCATAGCGATAATCTGCCTCATTTGTGTCTTCAACCGCGGCCTTAAATGTGACCAGGTTGGAGAGGTTTTCCAGGTCCCCTTTTCGACGAGCCCGAATCAATAGATACGCGGGATCTTCGTCTTCAATTACCGAAAAAAGCCATGTTGAGTCATTAACCACATAGATGGATACTGTAGGTGGGGTTAAGGTCATAACAACCTTTTTCTTGTTTAGAACCTGTATTAGAAAATCTTGGACATTTATTGCGGTGTCAAAGTTTGGCTTAGCAGTTAGCTACCCAGTTATTTACCTCTTCAATCGACTCTCGAACTTCGAAGAGTTTTCGGTGTTCGTTACGCATGAACTGATCCGAAATTGCTTTTTCAAATTGAGCGACAAAGGGATCGTAGTATCCCCAAAGGTTTGCGATGCAGATGGGTTTCTCGTGGAGATCGAGGCGCTTCCAGGTGATGATTTCCCAGGCTTCCTCAAAGGTACCACAGCCACCTGGAAGAATGATGAATGCGTCCGACTCTTTTTCCATGCGAGATTTTCTTTCATGCATAGAATCAACATTGATGAGCTCCGTTACACCTTGGTGAGCCCACTCTCTATCGATCATGAACTCTGGAATGATACCCACGACTTTGCCGCCATGGTCCAGGGCTCCATCGGCGACTTTGCCCATAAGACCTGTTCCACCGCATCCATAGACGGTGGTAAACTCTCTTTGGGCAAGAAATTGACCTAGGGCGTAGGCGCTATCCAGGAAGCAATCCTCCAAATCGGGTGAAGAGGCGCAATATACGCAGACTCGTTTACTCATAGCTTGTTTAAACGGAGCCTGCTCTTTCATGGCAATCCAAGATCAGGTAGCAAAATAAACTTTCCATTTTCGTAATTAATAAATTGCAGAGGTCGTTTGATCCCGGGCACGTTTCCTGAGTGCCCATACTATACGTCATTGGAAGAATTACGCTTTCTCTTACACTGGTTACTTGCGCCTTAACGTCAGGTGCTTGGGGCTATCACCTTGGTATGCTGGGTAAAGAACCGGATTGGGACTCTCTTGATCCTTACCAACGAACCATGACTCGTGAAGAATTCGTTGAATCCCTGGAAACGATTTATCTGCCCTATGGTTTTGATGAGGAGTTGATCCAGGTATTCCCTGGCTACGCTCAGGTCCGTAAAGACAGTCATCGTCCAGATGATATGTACCGTGTCGATTTTCTGGCTTGGCGAGATCTGGTTGAAGAATCGACACTTGAGCAACGCCCTGACAGCTCACCGCTGGATGGGCTCGTGATTGCTATAGATCCTGGTCATATTGGTGGAGACTTCTCGGAGATTGAGGGTCGTCACTTTCAAATGGGTTCGGATGCGCCGGTGAAGGAAGGTGATTTGACACTAGCCGTTGCGAAAAAATTAGAATCTCGACTTAAGTCCATGGGAGTCAATCCGTTATTACTTCGACAGGAAAATTAGCCGGTCACGGATTCTCGCCCTGAGGATTTCTACCATGAAGCGGTGGCGATTGAGCAACAATTCTGGATGGAGAAAAATGGGTTTTCATCTCAAGTGACCCCCTGGGAAACTGAATGGTTCAAACAACGGGTTCAGGAGCGTATGGAGATGTTGTTTTACCGAGTAAGCGAAATCCAGGCTCGTGCAGACCTTATAAACGATAAGATCCGTCCCGATCTCACCTTAGCGGTGCATTTCAATGTCTCTCCTTGGAAGGAATCTACTCGGCAGGTCCATCCTGAAGATAACCATGTGCATGTCCTTGTAAATGGGACCTATATGGCCGCTGAGCTTGCTCTGGATGATGTGAGATTCCAGCTCTTTAAGAAGCTCCTGACCCGCAATCACGAGCAGGAGATTCCTTTAAGCGATGCGATTGCAGCCTCATTGCTCAAGAAAACAGGGCTTCCTGCATTCAGTTATGGTGGTAAAAATGCCTCCAAGCAGGGTCATAATCCTGCGGTTTGGGCCAGGAATTTGTTAGCAAACCGTCTTTATGATGGCCCGGTCGTTTTTTTGGAGGCTTATTGCACCAATTCCAGGGTCGCATATGATCGTGTTCAACTCGATGATTATAAAGGAGTAAGAGATATTGGCGGGGAGATGAGAATGAGCCTTACCAGCGAATACGCTGAGGGAATCCTAGAAGGCTTGATTGACTATTATAGATAGAAGCGGTAGTTTTTCATCCAAGTTTGAAACATTTCAGCACTGAAAGGGTTTAAATTCATATCTTCCAAGTAACCCGCACCCCACATGTCATGAGCATTCGATCACAGCTGATTCGCGCCTCCTCCTACGCTTGCTTGGTTTTAATAGCAGTCGGCCCCATCAATGGAGAGGATAAAACTCCGCCGAAAACCAAGCCCATTTCTCAAAACAACCGCTCCAGTCAATCGAGCCGCTATGGCGACCGGTTGCAGCAGATGAAATCGAGAAGCAACACGTCTTCCTCCACGTCCAGAAGTTCAAGTGTGACTCGCACTTCGCCTTCCCGAAGCCAAAGTCCAACTGCTTCGTCTCGCAGCAGTAGTTCTGTCCGTCCGACGACCAGGAGCAGTAGTAATTCAAGTGCTGTGAGTCGAAGTCGATCCAGTAGCCCCAGTTCTTATGATCGGAGTTCCAGTAGTTCATCAAGCTCCTATCGTCGCAACACCAGCCCTAGTTCTTCCAGTTCCAGCCGTAATTCGACCGTGACTCGGCCGAGTACTTCCAATCGTAGTCCAAGTTCTTCGAATTCTTATAGGCGGACTCAAAATCCGACTAGCTCAAGCGCATTGAACCGAAGTCGAAGTTCCAGCACGCCAAGTACGAGTAGTCGAACGCGTAGCACGGTTCCCTCCACCACATACAATCGGAGTAGTTCGAGTACTGGATCTAATAGTTTCGACCGTAGCCGCAGTTCAAACAGCTCTAACCCGTATGTCCGAAGCAATGACAGGCGTTCGAGCTCAAGTTACAGTAGTCGGACACGTACTAACTCTGTTGTTACTCCGAACATCTACGATCGGAGTCGAACTAGTTCCAATGCTCTTGATCGCAATGATCGAAGGGACGCGACCACCTCTACTCGCGGTGATCTAAATAGAAGTTCTTCATCCGTAAACCGTAACCGAGATCAGAGCACTTCAGGAAGAAGTTACAGTCGCGATGGTAATAATCACACGACTCATAATCGGAATTATGGAAATAATTCAAATGATCGATATACCCATAGTCGCAACAATAACCATGACCGTAATAAGGTCATTCATAGCGGGTATCACAGTCGCTACGTATTTGATTTCCATCGTTATAAAGGCTCTCGGCATTATAATCACGATCGCTTTCTGCGTGGTGCATATTGTCCCTTCTACGACCGGCTTTACCACGACAGCTACTACAAGCGCCGGTATTATTCACCTGGATTATTCTCAACCATCATTCTGAGCGCTGGAGTCACCAACACTGTTTACGACAATTACGCTTACGGAAACTACACGACCTACAAAAGTTCCGAGCCCTATGTAGAGTTGTATGAACATTCTGGTTTTCGAGGTGAGTCCCTGCAGGTGTATGCGGGTGAAGCGATTTACAATCTGAAGGACATACGGTTTGGGAATTATAAATCGTTCAATGACCGCTTCTCTTCGATCAAAATTTATGGAGAAGTTACGGTGATTCTCTATATAGATTCAGACTTTGGGGGAGATTACATTTATCTGCACGGAAGTCATATAGACTTTAATCGCGATGGGTACTTGAGGGAGTTCAACGATGAGATTTCATCCATTGAAGTTCTGCCAGGAATCATCCATGAGGTAGATCACAGACCTGGCTCTAGGGATTACTTATTAAACAGTCACCTTTTGGAGTCTTCGCCTTATCAGGAGCCTCCTTCCACATCCGCTTATTTAGCTCCAGGAACCGAAAGCGCACCTTTAGCCCCTGCAAATGCTCCTGTGAATACTGGGATGCATGCTCCGCAGGCAAGAGTGATTCTATACGATCAACCCAACTATAAAGGGAATCAAATCATTCTCACACCTGGAGATGTTCATGTGGATCTATTGAGTTTGTCCAAAGGATTGGCTGGAACCTGGAATGATTGTGTCGCCTCCATTCTGATCGAGGGAAACACTGAGGTCTTTGTCTATTGTGATCGGGAGTTTAGAGGAGATGGAATTGCGATCCGCAATAGTGTTCCAAACATGACTGTAGATACCAGTCTTGTCCCTTTCGTGAATCGCGTGAGCTCAGTAGTCGTCAACCCTGGGTATTGAAGCAGGCTCATATATCGTTTTCGAGAAACGACCCTGAGCACCTTTGTGGAAGGCATCGAAACGCATGGCAATGTTGCGTATGAGTAGGCGGCCCGTATCAGTGATCTCAATACTGTTATTTGTCACCTGAACGAGACCGTCTTGCTCCATGGAGGATAGGGCGTTCAGCTCGTCTGCGAAGTAATCGTTGAACTCGATGGAAAACAATTCGTTTACTTGGTCTAGATCCAGGAATAAGTTACACATTAACTCCAGGATAACGTAGCGTCGGATCTCGTCATCCTTGGTAAGGACATAGGCCTTTGCGGTTGGAGTGTCTCCTTTGTCTAAACGTTCCTTCCAGACATTGATGTCTTTCTCATTTTGAAAATAGGCCGTTTTGTTCTGTGAGATAGAGCTTACACCATATGCCTGAATGTCTACGCCCGCATAGGTGCTATAACCTTGGAAGTTTCGCTGAAGGGTACGTCTTTTCTGTGCAACAGAAAGTTCATCTTCCTCCCGGGCGAAGTGATCCAAACCAATGTAATGATAAGACTCCCTGGTAAGTGTTTCAGTGATGAGCTTCAGCATGGCCAGTTTGGTGGCAGGTGCTGGAAGGGTATCTTCTTTGATAATTCGTTGTGCCGGTACTATCCAGGGCACATGGGCATAGTTGAAAATTGCGAAACGATCAGGATTGAGAGCAAGAGCCCGGCTCAAAGTTTCTTCAAAGCTCTTGGCCGTTTGGTAGGGCAGCCCATAAATGAGATCGACGTTGATAGAGGTGAATCCCGCATCTCTTAGCTGATCCACCGTAGAGCGAGTCATCTCCTCGGGTTGAATTCTGTGAACGGCTTTTTGGACTTGTGGATTAAAATCCTGGATGCCAAGTGAAGCACGGCGAAAGCCCTGTTTGAATAGGAGCTCTGGTTGACTGGCCTGCATCGTTCTCGGGTCAATCTCGATGCTGAGTTCTGCATCGTCCGAGAAGTTAAAATTGCTTTCAATGAGTGACCAAAGCCTTGCGAGTTGATCACCATTGAAAAAGGTGGGGGTGCCACCGCCGTAGTGCAGTTGAACGACTTTTCTTTCTTGAGAGATCTCCTCAGAGCGGAGTTTGATTTCCTTCTCAAGGTAATCGAGATACTCGTCTGCTGCTTCTGGATTATGGGTTATGATTTTGTTACATCCACAAAACCAGCAAAGACTATGGCAGAAGGGGAGGTGAAAGTAGAGCGAGAGTGGACGATCTTCGGTATTGGATGCTTCAATACTGCTTTTCAGATCATTCCTGTCGAATGAGTCAGAAAAAATATTTGCAGGAGGGTAGGAGGTATATCTTGGCCCGGCTTCGTTGTATTGTTGGATGAGGTCGAGATTTACTTCCAGAGTGTTCATGATGGATTTCGAATCGTGTCCAGGAGAGCTTCTACACAATCCAACTTTGCGTCTTTATCAATCCCATGCCCCAAATTAAAAATGTGGCCGGGGCGATCTCTCATTCCATCCAGGATTTTTTGTGCCTCGATCCGTGTTTTATCGGGTGAGCTATTTAGGATCATGGGATCCAGGTTTCCTTGTATGGCGATGTTTGCCGGGATGGTTTTTCCCATAGCGCCAATGTCTACGGTCCAGTCTAGACCAATGATTTGAGCGCCTGTATCGCACAGGGCTGTCATTTCGTCTGCACAGCCTTTTGCAAATAGAATTACCGGGATATCATCTTTTATGGCATCGATGATTTTTCTCATCCATTTGAGAGATCCTTCATGATAATACTTCCCTTTCAGGATGCCACCCCATGAATCGAATAGCTGGACCGCATCTACTCCGGCCTCAATTTGCATTTTGAAATAGGCGACTAAGGCGTCCGTTACTTTTTCCATGAGCAGTTCAAAATCCGCTCGGTTATGGTTAAACAGATCCAGCACCAATTGATAATCATTGGAGGAGCCTCCCTCGATCATATAGGTTCCCAAGGTCCATGGTGATCCCGCAAATCCGAGTAGCGCTCGTTCGTCGGAAAGCTCTTTGCGCAATAGTTCAAGCGCTTTTCTGACATAATCCAATCGATCTATGACCGACTCCGAGGAGAGCTTTTGAATGTCGGCCCGGTTTTGGATAGCGAACTCCATTTGAATACCACCCTTTTCTCGAAAGGAGTAGGGTTGTCCCATGGCTTCTGGAATGACCAAAATGTCGCTAAACAGGATGGCCGCATCATAATCGAATCTTTGAATGGGCTGAAGGGTCACTTCAACCGCGAGCTCGGGAGTCTGGGCAAGCTCGAGGAAAGAGTATTTCTCCTTCAAAGCTCTATACTCAGGTAGAGATCGACCTGCTTGCCGCATAAGCCACACGGGAGTGCGATCCACGGTTTGGCAATGGGCCGCTGCTAGAAATCGTTGCCGGTAGTTCATGCTGTTTGCTTGCTTCATGGTAGCGAGTCAGGAAAGGACGCTATAATCCTTATGCCAAACAAATTGTTATCTAGGAATCCAAATTCAACCAGTCACGTGGTTTTAGATAATAATCGTAAAGCTCGGCTTCTGCTGTTCCTGGATCCGGCTGCCAGTTGTATTTCCAACTTACAAGCGGTGGGAGTGACATGAGAATAGATTCCGTCCGTCCGCCTGACTGAATCCCAAACTTGGTTCCTCGATCCCATAGTAGATTAAATTCCACGTATCGCCCACGCCGATATAATTGAAATTCCCGCTGAGCTTCCGTCCAGGGATCATTCAAACGTCTCTTTACGATCGGAAGGTATGCGGGGATAAAGTGGTCACCTACGCTGCGCATTAATTCGAAGCTGAAACTGAAATCTTGCTCAGAAAAGTCATCAAAGAAGAGCCCTCCGATTCCCCGTTGTTCCTCCCTGTGGGGCAGTGAGAAATACTTGTCACACCAATGCTTGAATTTCGAGTAATATACTTCTCCAAACGGATCGCAGGCCGCTTTAGCCGTTTGGTGCCAGTGAATAGCATCTTCTTTTCTGCCGTAGTAAGGGGTGAGATCAAAGCCTCCTCCAAACCACCAGATAGGCTCGGCGTCTTTCTTTTCTGCGTGAAAAAAGCGCACGTTGGCATGGGTGGTTGGTATGTGTGGATTGGTAGGATGAATAACCAGGCTGACTCCCATCGCCCTAAACTTTCTGCCGGCTAGCTCGGGTCGACTGGCCGTTGCTGATTTGGGCAATTCAGAACCCTGTACATCGGAGAAATTTACACCTGCTTTTTCGAAGATCTTTCCCCCCATTGCCCGGCTTCGCCCTCCACCACCTTCGCTTCGGCTCCAACTATCCTCGTGAATGGACAGGTCCGGGTCCTCTTGCTTCAAAGCTTCGCAAATACCATCCTGCAGACCCAAGAGATAAGTCTTCACTGAGCTGGGATTGGGTGCGTCTTTGGCCATGGTCATGATTTATAGATTGAGCGAATGATTTCCCACAAAATCCATACCATCGCCAAATGCAATCCTTCGCTCTGATTGTTTTTGGGCAAAAAAACGGAGTGACTACTAAGCCACACCGCTTTTTGACAAAATAGATCTTAGGTTAGCCCTTTACCTTTCTATTGGGTAGATATTGGGGCTTATTTTGTAGAACGGCCAAGCTCGAAGTGAAGTCCTTCGTGAAGTCCCTCGCTTGAGCAGATTCGGCACACATTTTGTAGAGCTTTTCAAATTCCTGCTTAAAACCAGCAGGAAGTCGCTCCATCTCAAAAAACCAATCATCATTTTTGTTCGGTTTTTCAAGCGGCGTAATTTCGAGATAATTACGAACAGAATCAGGTATTACATCTAATAAGTAGCACTTTGCCAATTCAGCTCTTTCTGCGATATCTTCCGAACATTCTTGGATAATAGCAGCCAAATGATCTTTTGTGATAGCTCGAAAGTTCTGATGGAGATAATTGTGTACTTGCGAGGGCGTTAAGTTGGTGCGCTTGGCCAACTCAACCTGATTGATACGATTCTTTTCGAGAATGATGCGCAGACGAGTAGAGAATAGACTCATTTACGGTGCAGTTTATATTTCCCAGTATATATTAGGTAACCCACTCACATTAAGTGATATAGGAATGTATTCTTTATTTGTACATTTGAATACGTTTTCTGACAATTACAAATTACAGATAAAAGAACACTAAAATCTGCATCGTCAAAAATACAGTATATCTGAATTACCCTTAGGGTATTCCCTTTAGACCTGTGGCAGCTGTTTATGAGTCGCTAAACCGAAAATGGGGCGTAATTTGGCCATTATACGCTCTTTAATCGCCTCATTGCTTAACTCATTTTCCAAGCGGAGTTGATCAACCGAGGAGCCATGCTCAACGAACTGATCAGGCCAGCCGATTCTTAAAACGGACGTTTCCAGGCTGTAGTCGCTGACAAATTCAAGAACTCCGCTACCAAAACCACCTTGGACTACGTTGTCTTCAAAAGTGACAATTAGTCGGCTTTTTGAGGCTTGTTCGGTGAGTAGAGCTTCATCCAGAGGTTTGGCAAAGCGTGCATTAACTATTCCGATGGTGATTCCGGTCTCCTTTGAAATTTCATCGGCCAGCACTTGGCAGTCAGCTACCCAGGGGCCCAGTGCCCAAAACTGAACATCGTCACCGGATTTCACAACTTCCGCTTTTCCAAGCTCCAATAGTGCAGGATTTTTCTTAATCGGTGTTCCTTGAGCAGCACCTCGTGGCCAGCGGATGAATACGGGACGATTATATTCGACTGCAGAATAAAGCATATCAACTTGCTCATCCTCGTTTGCTGGTTGCATCACTACGGCTTCAGGCACACATCGCAGATACGATAGATCAAATAAGCCGTGGTGGGTGGGTCCGTCATTCGGTGAAAGACCGGCACGGTCCATCGTAAATACGACTGGCAACTTTTGGAGGCAAACGTCGTGAATGATTGGATCGTAGGCGCGTTGTAGGAACGTTGAGTAGATGGCGACGACAGGCTTTTTGCCTTTTGTAGCCAGACCTGCGGCAAACAGCACTGCATGCTCTTCCGCAATTCCAACATCGAAAAACTGATCCGGCAACTCGTCATGGAATACACTCAATCCAGTCCCAGACGGCATAGCTGCGGTAATCGCGATAATATCTTTATCTCTTTTCGCCAGCTTGGTCAGGTGTTTGCCGAAAACATCCTGATAGTTGGGAGGAGTATCGGGTTTTGACGGAAGTGGCTTTCCTGTATCGGGATCAAACGGGCTGGCTCCGTGAAAGCGTTCTGGTTGTTTGATGGCGATATCATAACCGCGTCCCTTTTGAGTAATTACGTGAAGAATTACAGATTCCGGAGATGTTTGGGCAAACTTTAGATATTTTTCCAGGAGCTCAAAGTCGTGACCATCGATAGGACCCAAATAACGGAGTCCTAGTTTTTCAAAGAGAGAGGAGGGGACAAAGAAATCTTTGGCCTCCTTTTTCATCTTCCCTCCGAGCTGGATAATCGAATCTCCCCCGGGAATTTTTTTCAGAAAACCTTCTAGGTCGTTATGGAGACGGTTGTAAGTCGGATTGGTGATTAATTCTCCGAGGTATTTCGAGATAGCCCCCACGTTCTTGGCAATGGACCATTCGTTGTCATTTAGAATGACCACCATTTTCTTGGTGGATTGCACAATATTGTTAAGTGCTTCGAGCGATATACCACAGGTGAGTGTGGCATCTCCAATCACGGCGACCACATTTTCGTCGCCGTCATCCTGGTCTCGTGCGGCTGCCATGCCCAGTGCAGCGGAAAGGGCGGTGCCTGCGTGGCCGGCTCCGTAGCTGTCGTATTCACTTTCTGCTCGATTGAGGAAACCGCTCAAGCCTCCCGTTTTGCGAAGCTTTTCAAATGCTGGACCTTGGCGCCCAGTGAGTAATTTGTGGACGTATCCTTGGTGAGCTACATCAAATACAAAGGGATCTTTTGGACTATTAAAGACTCTGTGGAGCATGATTGTCAGCTCAACTACGCCCAGATTGGGGCCGATATGACCACCGTTGACTGCTGTAACTTCGATGATCTGGTCCCTGATTTCCTGAGCCAGTTGACTCAATTGATCGGGCGTAAGTGCCTTTACATCGGCCGGACTCTTAATGGTCGGCAATAATGGATTTTCTTGAGAATTGGACATTCGGTGGACGATACAGGAGGGAATGAGTGTCGATCTAAGGGTGCTTACTCGTCTGGGTCAAAGTTTTCGAACAGTGGTTGGTCGGACTTTTCCCGTAGTTTTTCAATCTTCAGTTCTGCTTCATTTAGCCGTTCGTGGCAAATTTTTAAGAGCTTTGTTCCTTGCTCATATTGTTCAACCAGATCTGACAACGGAACCTCACCGGTCTCCAGGTTTTCAATGATTCCCTCGAGATCTTTGAGAGCTCCTTCAAATGACTGTTCCTTCTTAGATTTACTCACAAAAACCAAACTTGGTGGTTCTGCCGCGTATTTCAATGAATTCCTTCAACTCTTTTGCATGTAGAACGAATGTAGGAACAGGGTGTCAGGAAGGGAATTTGAAACCTTGCCTAGTGGGCAGGCGTCACCTACAACGGCGGTTTTCCATCATGCATTGGCTACTTACCATTTTTATTATTCTGCTGGTTCTCAACAGCATTAAAGCACTCGTTCTGGATATCCTTAATGCCAAGAATATTCGAGCCAACAAGACTCGTATTCCTGAAGCCTACCGTGGGGTGATGGACGACGAGACTTATGCGAAGAGCGTGGACTACTCATTGGAGAAATTGCGTTTCAGTATTATTACCTCTGTTTATGGTGCGATTGTCTTGGCTGTAGTTGTTCTCTGCGGTTTTCTTCCATGGCTTTGGTATGCCTTGGAAGGTTTCTGGGGAAGCTCATTGTGGGCTCAGGCTGGCTATCTCATGGCTGTCACCATTATTCTTAGTATTCCAGACTTACCTTTCGACTGGTACAGTACCTTCAAGTTAGAGGAGAAATATGGATTCAACAAGAGTACGCTTGGCCTTTGGATCTCCGATAAATTTAAAGGTGGGCTGGTTGGGTTTATCATCGGGTTCCCCATTATCTGTCTTTTACTTAAACTCGTCGATTGGCTTGGGGCTTATTGGTGGGTTTGGGGGTTCGTGATCGTGTTTGTATTTCAATTGGCCATCATGGTTTTATATCCGAAGTTGATCATGCCCTTGTTTAACAAGTTGGAACCGTTGGAAGCTGGCGAGCTGAAGGATGAGCTTATGTCTCTGTCTGATAAATCAGGTTTTGCAGCAAAGACCATCGAGGTGATGGATGGGAGTAAGCGCTCAGGGCACTCAAACGCTTTCTTTACTGGGTTCGGGAAATTCCGCCGGATCGTTCTATACGATACCTTGATGGAGCAATTGGAAGTTAATGAATTGAAGGCGGTGTTGGCCCATGAGATTGGCCATTACAAGAAGGGGCACATCCCGAAGATGATTGCTATCTCGGCCGGAGGAATGTTGTTGGCCTTTTGGATGATCGCGTTCCTTGCCAACAGCCCTTGGTTTTATGAGGGTTTCGGTTTTTCTGGAGTGGCAAGTATTGCTCCGGCATTTCTACTGTTTTCGATTCTTAGTGGATTAGTGACCTCTTGGTTGACTCCTGTTTTTAGCATCCTGTCGCGAAAACATGAATACGAGGCGGATGCGTTTGCTCGAGATGCCATGGAGGAGCCAGATTCATTGATCGCCTCATTACGGAAGCTCAATGAGAAGAATTTAAGTAATCTGACACCACATCCCCTTTACAGTGCTTTTTACTATTCACATCCGACACTGCTTGAGCGTGAGTCGGCGTTGAGGGGAGAGTCCTAGTTTCAAATGCCGCTTAAGTCGCTTGGCTTGCTTCTCCTATTCATGGGGATCTCTGAAGTTCTCCAAGCGGAGGTTCTTCGGGTTGCGACTTACAATGTTCAGAATTACCTGGAAGTCGATCGATGGGTGGATGGGCGTTATCGTCCCCAATTTCCAAAGCCAGAAAAAGAGAAAACGGCTTTGCGAAATATCCTTATCGAAGTTCAACCGGATGTTTTGATTCTGCAGGAAATGGGATCGGGTCCTTATTTGGGAGAACTGCAAGCGGATCTGAAGGAAGAAGGATTGGATTTTTCTTACAGGTATGTGGCCGAAGGTTCTGATGAGGAAAGGCACGTAGCATTGCTGAGTCGTATTCAGCCCATGGAAGTACTAACCCATAGCGATTTGGAGTTTGAATATTTTGAACAAACGATACCAGTGAAGCGTGGCATGCTTGAAGCTGTTTTTGAAACCGGTGGTCGCCAGTGGAAGGTGTATGGTCTACATCTGAAAAGTAAGTGGAGCGATTTCAAAGAAGACCCTTCCTCGAATGATCGTCGGAGGTCCGAGGCCTTGGCATGTCGGAAACGTATTCTTGAGCGTCAAAAAAAGGATGAGTTGCCCTCTTTAGTTTTGGGTGATCTGAACGATACCAAATCGACCGCACCTGTACGGTTATTGCAGTTTCGAGGTAAGCAGGGAGTTGCAGCCGCCATAGAGGCTTTTGACTCAAGAGGCGATCGATGGACTCATTTTTATAAAAAAGAAGATAGCTATTCCAGGATTGATTACATTCTTAAGAGCCCTGATTTCCCGGCTGAAGTCGTAGGTGAACAGGCTCACATTTACGAAGGCTCTGATACCTTAAAAGCAAGCGACCATCGACTTCTGTGGGTTGATTTTAACTGGGTGATTAACGAATGAATGCTCTGGAAACAGGTCTAGGTTTATACCTGCATGTCCCATTTTGTGCGAGCACCTGTGATTTCTGTGCCTTCTATCAGGCAAAGCCCCATAGGAAAGATTTGGATCGCTACTTCGATGGTATCGAAAAGGAGCTTGAGTGGATACGGATGGATCGTCCCGTTGATACCGTTTTCTGGGGGGGAGGCACACCGGGTCTTTTGCTGGCAGGTGATTTACAGCGCCTGGGGGAAGCCGTTTTAACTGCAGCTGGTCAGCCACCGATCGAGTGGACGGTCGAAATGGCGCCCAGCTCGGTGAAGGATGATAAGCTTCAGGTTTTAAAAGACTTGGGGGTGAACCGAATTTCGATGGGTCTGCAAAGTTTTGATGAGAAGTCTCTGGAGGGGTTGGGACGATTGCACAGGCCCAACCAGATTTACCAGGCGTACGACCGGATTCGTGATGCAGGATTTGACAACGTAAACCTGGATCTGATGATTGCCCTTCCTGGCCAAGAGAAAAAAGAGCTGGAGAAAGACTTGAGAGAAGCCTGCCGTTTAGATCCCGAACATCTATCTACTTACTGCCTCACCTTTGAAGAAGATACCGCACTCTGGGTGAAGTTGTCTGAGGGGAAGATCAAGCAGGACCTGGAACTGGATGCCGAGTTGTATGAATCAACCTGGGACCAACTTACTGCTGCCGGTTACGAACACTACGAGATCAGTAATTTCTCTAAGGCCGGTAGAGAATGCCTTCACAATATTAATACCTGGAAGATGAAAGAATGGATCGGAGTAGGCCCGTCCGCCGCCTCTCAGTTTCAAAATATTCGCTACAGCAATGCGGCCGACATGGATACCTGGTTAGAGCAGGTTGATTCCAAAGTAGAAAGTCGCTGTGACGTCGTTAAGCTCTCTGATGAGGATTTATTAGAAGATGCGGTGATTTTCGGACTGCGAATGGGGCAGGGGATTTCCATTGAATCCCTGTCGCGTCGGTTCAGTAGCGAGTCCTTGGGTAGTCTCACTTCGTTTTTCGATTCCTTGAATGAGGAGGGGCTTGTGACTATTTCCCATGGCGATAAGGTTTGCCTGACGATGAAGGGGAAACTGTTGGCTGATCGCATCGCGATTGAGCTGCTGAAAGCCGCCTTTTAAGCCGCCTAAATTGTGCATTGCAACTATCGAGTTCTGACACAAAGTGCATAACTTTCAAATATAGCTATGATAGGAAATCTCAAAACTTGGTTGTTGAATGCCGGAGTTGAATCAACCTGGGTCGATGCGCTTGTGATCAGTATTGGTGTGATATCGATCATACTTGTCGCCATCTTGTTCCATTTTATAGCCAAGCAGATTATTCTGCGGACGGTCATAGCTGTCATTCGTAGAAGTAAGACTCATTGGGATGACGTATTGATCGAGCAAAAAGTATTGGCCCGTTTCGCACACTTTGCTCCGGCGATTGTGGTCAATTGGTTGGCCCCGGTCTTTTTCGCTGAGATGGAAGAAGTTCTTCTCGTGATGAAGATGGGTGTGAATATCTACCTCATTCTGATTTTTCTCTGGGTCATTGATTCATTTCTCAATGCCGTTCTCAGCCTTTACAATCGAACGGAAAAGACGCGCCGGATTCCGCTCAAAGGATTTCTTCAAGCGGTTAAGCTGGTCGTTAATCTGATCGGATTGATTATCATTCTTTCAATCGCATTCGGCAAATCGCCCATCTACTTTTTCTCAGGCCTGGGAGCTGTGACGGCAGTTCTGTTGTTGGTGTTTAAAGATGCCATCCTCGGTTTTGTCGCCGGTATTCAGATATCCGTAAACAACATGGTGCAGGTCGGTGATTGGATTGAGATGCCCAAATACAGTGCCGATGGAGATGTGCTTGATGTCACCCTAACGACGGTAAAAGTTCAGAATTGGGATAAGACCATCACTACGATTCCAACCTATGCTTTGATATCTGATTCGTTTAAGAATTGGCGAGGCATGTCTGATGCAGGAGGACGCAGAATCAAACGCTCTATCAATATCGATATGAGTAGTGTGCAGTTTGCGGATGAGGCTTTGCTGGAAAAATTTAAGCGCTTTGAAATCCTGAAGCCTTATATCGAAGCGAAGCTAAAGGATGTGCATGAGCATAATTCCAGCCGGGAAGCCGATATGTCGGAGCTCATAAATGGTCGTCACTTGACCAACGTGGGAACCTTCCGTGCCTATTGTCTCGCCTATCTTCGTAGCCACGAACTTTTGCATCAGGATATGACACTATTGGTCAGGCAGCTTCAGCCTAGCCCAGAGGGGCTACCCATTCAGATATACGTATTTACAAAAGATACACGTTGGGCTTATTATGAGGATATCCAGGCAGATATCTTCGATCACCTATTGGCTGTCATTCCTCAGTTTAATCTCAAGGTTTTTCAAAAACCGAGCGGTAAGGATTTAGAGGGTCTTAAAGGCTGATTTTGAGTTTACTCAAATTGCTCTTTAAATTGAGCCAAGGCAGACTTCAAGGATTCGACTTCTGCTCTTAGGAAAGCCACTTCTTCTTCAAGTTCTGAAACCCGATCATTTCGTGAAGGGCCAGAAGAAATAACCACCGGTTGAGATTCGGTGGGCTCAACAATTTCTAATTCCCCTCCGAGTAGTTGCGCAAAACGCGCCTCCTTTTTTCCAGGAAGTATAGGCAGCTTCTGCACAAACAGTCCTTCCTCCTGTTCCTTTAGAAATTCCAGTGCAACATCGACTTCATTCAAATCCAGGAAGGAATACATGCGTTCGCCTCGAGTTCGCAATTCACCAGGCGTTTGAGGGCCTCGAATCAGTAGCTCGCATACAATCGCGAGATGCTTGCCTGTGAATTCCCATTTCTCTGGCAAATTTTAACTGAATTTGGGTACGCGTGAGCCGGTGACATCTACGCGGAAGCAGAGGTGCTGATTACGAAGTTCATCCAAGGCCTCCAATACCTCTGATTCGTCAATGTCCATGACTGGTAATCGATTGGACTTCTGATTACAGGCATTGGTCAGGCTGTTGAGGGAGAGAGGATAATTTTCAGGAGTGGTAATCGACTTCTCAATCAAGCATCCGAGAACACGACATTCGATAGGAGTGAGTTCAATATCCATAGACCTCGTCACACTTCAGGCTTTTCATGGGCTGTCAAAGCCTGGGTAGCAGGTTCCGTACTTTTGATCTCGCCCCAACTCAGTAATCTTTCTTTAAAGCTCTCTCTTTCATGGATAAGCTCGTTGTATATTCTCTTCCCTTGGTAACCGCTCTTATCGGTTGGTTTACAAACAAGGTGGCCGTTTGGATGCTATTTCACCCCAAACAGCCTGTGTCGATTTTAGGGTTTCGCTGGCAGGGGCTTATTCCACGAAGGCAGAATGAAATAGCCGAGCAAACGGGTGAAGTCATTGAACAGGAGATCCTACAAAAGCACCTGCTCTCCCAATCGTTGAAGGAGATGGATTTGCAGCCTCACTTTTATGAGTTTATCGACGAACTCATCGGAAAAGCGCTCGTCACCAAGCTGAAAGCCATGCCGTTTATCGGTAATTTCTTAAACGACGGGATGGTTCAGCAGTTTACTGATATGGCAAAAGCAGAGGTAGATACCCACGCAGTTCCCTTCGTCGAAAAAGTGGCGGCCGATGTAGAGCACAAGATTCACGTGAAAGAGCTCGTAGAGAAACGTATCAAGAGCCTGGATCTCGATGATCTTGAACGCCTGGTCCACAAAATCGCTTCCAAAGAGTTTCGGCGTATTGAGCTTCTTGGTGGAGTCCTGGGATTTATAATAGGGCTGATCCAGTTACTTTTGCTCTACTGGACCGGTCATATTGTTCTCTAGACCTGTTTTAGTCCGTCGGTATTTTATTATCCGTTGTCATCATTAACACAGGCTCCTTGGTTTTTATCCAAGTGTTGTGCTCTTTGAAGATGCGCGCTTGAACCACTTCGCACGCCTCGCCAATGGTCTGAACAGGAATGCGGCGACCCTTTGGAGTAACATTGTAATCGTAGGCTGCCTTGATGATCCGCTCTTGCACGGTAGCGGGTGAATCTTCTTCCGGGATCTGGACTACCCAACCGGTGTGGTCTTTCCCCTGTAGATTCCCTTGAGGATCTGAAATTAGAATACACCATTGTTTTTTCACCGGAGGGGGGCGTTCCTCCTCAACGAGGTTTTTCATCTCGATCTGGATATCATCCATGATGCGGGATACGACTCGAAGATCGAGTTCATTGCGTTGAAGAATCATTTTTACCAACTCTGTGTCTACTTTTGCCATTTGCTTAATTGTATGAAAAGTATGAGATTAGAACGTTAGCCATGAAGAAACCAATCACCAAAAAACAAATGGTGAGTTTTGATACATACGCGGCGATGGTTCCGAGAAAGCTGCCCCAGCCAACTCGACTCGCTCGCTGCAGGGTTTCGCCGCTTATGAGCTCGCCAATCAATGCTCCCACAAACGGTCCAACAATGAGCCATATTAGGAATGGAGGGATGATAAACCCGATGAAACCTCCGGCAATGGCGCCAATGGCTCCGGCTCTCGAAGCACCAAACTTTTTTGCTCCCAACATGGCCAGAATATAATCGAGTAAGAAGGTAAGCGCGACAAAGACCCCGGCAACCAGTATAAGCCACCAGCTTGCAGAGGAATCAGGAACCCAAAGCTTATGAATGACCATGCCTGACCAGACAATTACTGGCCCTGGCACGATGGGGAGTATACACCCGACCAGTCCTACTCCGAAAAATAGGAATAGGACAGTGAAAGCGATGATGGGCTGTGAAGTGCCCCACCAGTCGCCGGCTTGGGAAATAAATGATGACCACCAATCCATGGATAAACTATTTGCGTGACGAAATGGCTAATACCTTTACCAATCTTAAGTAAACCCGCAGGCTTCACCCTAAGTCGCAACTATCTTTTTATGAGTACAGTCCATTCAACCCGTCGTTCCTTTCTCAAATCTGCCGGTCTTGTTTCTGCAGGATTTCTTACGATGCGAAATGCGGTCGCAGCGGCTGAGTCTGGTGAGGAGGCCCTGCCGCTTGAAACTGCTTATGGCCCGCTCATTCCTGATCGAGCGAATGTATTGGATCTGCCCCGAGGTTTTAAATACCAGGTGCTTTCTCGTGCGGGACGCAAGATGAGTGACGGTTTTTACACTCCTGGCGCTCACGACGGTATGGCGGTCTTTCCCGGATCTTGGGGGAGATTGATCTTGGTATGTAACCACGAGATCAATCCAGATCAGGGTATCTGGAGTCCTTTTGGTATTCAGAATCAACTTTTAGACAAAATCCCGAAGAGCAAATTATATGACTACGGTCGCGGCGTTTTTCCAGGGCTTGGTGGAACGACTACACTTGTTTACAATCCCAATACCCAAAAGGTGGAGCGCGAGTTCTTGAGCTTGGCCGGAACGATCCGAAATTGTGCGGGCGGGCCCACACCTTGGAATTCCTGGGTGACTTGTGAAGAAACTTTGGTTCGGGCTGGCGAGGAACTTGAACAGGATCACGGTTACAATTTCGAAGTCCCTGCTTCAAAACGCGTAGGACTGGTCGATCCAGTCCCATTGAAGGAGATGGGGCGCTTTAATCATGAAGCTGTGGCAGTTGATCCTGCCTCTGGAGCTGTTTATGAAACCGAGGACCGACCAGATGGATTGATTTATCGTTACCTGCCTCATGTTCCAGGCAAGTTAGAGAAAGGTGGAAAACTACAAGCCTTGGCTATCAAAGGGTGGAAGGGCTGTGATACACGCAATTGGAAGGACCTCGCTTCTCAGCGATTTGAGCTAGGCCAATCTTATGACGTGGAGTGGATCGATGTGAACGATGTTGAGTCTCCCTTGGACGACCTTCGTTACCGTGGATTCGAATCGGGCGCCGCACGTTTTGCCAGAGGTGAAGGCATGTTCTTCAGTCACGACAGAATTTATTGGGCTTGCACCAATGGAGGGACGATTCTTAAGGGGCAAGTATTTGCTTACAAGCCGAGTCCTTATGAAGGCACGGACCGTGAGTCGGAAGCTCCCGGAAAGCTGGAACTCTATCTAGAGCCCAATAACTCTGAATTGGTTGAAATGTGCGACAATCTTGATGTGACTCCCGATGGTGGCTTACTCCTCTGCGAGGATGGAGCCGAAGATCAGTATTTGGTCGGAGTGACTCCGGAAGGAAAATATTTCAAATTAGCACGCAATGCCACTGGCCCTACGGAATTGGCTGGAGTGTGTCACTCTCCTGACGGAAAAATTATCTTTGTCAATTTGCAGAAACCGGGACTGATGTTGGCCATCACCGGGCCTTTCCAGTGGTTGAATTCCTAGGTGTAGCCTAGTTGATTCTGTGCTCAAGGTATTCGATCAGGGCTTCTAGAAATGCTGTGTCTTGGTTGAGACTTGCGCAGATTTCCGAAGCTAGTGCCGTGTGTTTGCGTGCTTCTTGCCGCGCACCCTCCAAACCAAATAGTTTGATGTAAGTCGTTTTTTCGTTCTCGGCGTCAGCCCCTGTTGGTTTGCCCATGGTGTCGGAGTCAGATGTAGCATCCAAAATATCATCCGTAATTTGGAAAGCTAACCCGACTTCCGTCCCGATAGTGCGGATATTCTTAAGCTCCTCTTCGCTCGCTTGCCCGAGATGGGCACCCATGGTCATGGCGACAGCTATTAAAGCAGCCGTCTTATTCAGATGAATATAATCCAATTGCTCTTTGGAGTAATCGGAGTTTTCGCCTAAAATGTCTTCCATCTGACCGCCGATTAACTTTTGGCTGCCTGAGGCAGTACTCAGCTCCAGGACCAACTGATTTGCGAGAACTGGATGTTTCTGATAGGCACGGGATAGGATCTCAAACGCAATGGTGAGCAGTGCGTCTCCTGCCAGGAGTGCAGTCGGTTCGTCGAATTGCTTATGACAAGTGGGTTTCCCGCGACGCAAATCGCTGTTGTCGATGCTCGGGAGATCGTCGTGAATGAGCGAGTAAGTGTGGATGCACTCTATGGCTATTGCTGCGGGTAGGGGATCCAACTCAACTTCAAAAAGTTCTGCAACCGCGAGAATAAGTACCGGTCGAAGCCTTTTACCTCCCGCTTCCAAACTATAAAGCATGGCTTCATGCAGGTGGGGGGGAGCCGTTTCCGATGACGGCACCCATTGTTTTATTCCGTCTTCTATACGGCCCTGATAAGACTTGAGCGTTGCTTTAAAATCCATACAGATCAAATTCCTGAAAATCAGATAACATGCATTATGGCCTCTATTGAGCAAGTTTGGCGTAAAGTTTTCAACACTCCAGGGTGTTGGCCTAAATTATTGGTGGGTACGGCACTCAGTTTGATACCTATTGTGCATATTTTTGCTATGGGGTATCTTTATAGAGCTACCGTCTTGGTAAAGTCA
Organism: Opitutia bacterium ISCC 52; assembly: GCA_014529675.2. Lineage (NCBI taxonomy): Bacteria > Pseudomonadati > Verrucomicrobiota > Opitutia > Opitutia bacterium ISCC 52. The sequence continues at coordinate 3,157,204 of CP076040.1, read as the reverse complement.
GGAGCGCCAGCTTTGTATCCTGAGTGGGACGACTGGCGAGACCTGTTTCTAGATGGCCTGAAGTTTTTCGTCTTATCCCTTATCTGGATAGCCATTCCTGTTTTCTTTGGATGGTTTATCTCTTTGCTGGTTGGGGTTGTCTGGGACGAATTGGCAAGAATCCCTCTTATGATTAGCTTCCCAATTGGCTTGCAGCTCTTTTCTGCCAGTTTGTACCGCTACCAGAACTTTGAATCATTTAAGGATGCTCTAGATTTACCTTTGATTCTCCGAGTTTACCTAAGAACTGTTGGATATGGTTTATTGCCGTTGCTTGGATTCTGCGGAATAATTTGGATTTTGGGGCCGTTTTCCATCCTCGTGGTTTTCATCATAAGTCTTGTCATCTTGGTGTATTTCACCTCCCTATACCGCGCTATCGAGTACGGAAACCTTTAAAAAGGAACCTCACTTGGGGAATATCCAGTAAAAAATATTTTAAGAATTATGCCTAATTACGATTATGTGTGTGCCTCCTGCGAAGGGGAATTTGAGTTCTTTCAGTCAATGAAAGACGCTCCACTCGAGCAATGTCCTTCTTGTGAAGAGCTTACGCTGAAACGCAAAATTGGAACGGGTGCTGGAATTATCTTCAAAGGCAGCGGTTTCTATGAGACCGACTACAAAAAGTCTGCGAAGGAGCCTGCTAAATCTGAGCCAAAGAAAGAATCAAGCGAAAGTGCTTCGAAAGGAGGATCTAGTCATTCGGGTGGGTGCGGTTGTGCATCTTAACCCAATTATCTATGTCCTCTGAAGAAACTCCCGATATCAAAACTTCCCTCAACCTTTTGCTAGGTGCCTTTGTCGGTATCCTGATAGGAGCTTTCTTAGGTGCTATATACCTGATTACTCATCCGGTGAAACTGGTGACGGATGTGCCTGATAAATTCGAACCGGAGATGCATTACGTTCTGAAGGGCCGTATTAATGGTGGTGATGCTTGGAAATTTAAAGCAACTGAACTTCAGGATGGGAATGGAGAGGTCACTTTCCTGGAGACGGAGCTTAATCGTTGGGCTGCCTCGTTTAAGACTAATTATCCTGCCGAGAAGGCATCCCTTTACATGGAACCGCAACGTCCAGTCTTCCGCTTGGAAGGTGATAAGTTGTTGGTTTCTGCTCCCGCTGAAACAGCTTTTGGCGCTTGGAAGAAAACGATTACCTTATCCTTGGAAGGGGAGTTTGTTCCTGATCAATCCACACTTCGAATTGAGCCTGAAAAACTTTATATTGGCTCCTTTCGAGTTCCTGGACCAGCTAAAGATTTCATTTGGAAACACATCTCAGCATCCTATACGGTAGATGAAGAATTTGAGTCTTTGTGGTCTACAGTAGGAACAGCCAATATTCACGAATCGCAATTAGTACTTACCGCCAAACGGTAAGAGCCATTTGTTTTAGTGGGCTTTTAGGCTTGGTCCTGATTGCCTCTAGTTTTTCCCGGGTACTCGCTCAGGAGAAAACGAAGCTCCAATGGATTAAAAGTCCATTCATTGACTTTTTCGGGACTGATGTTGCACAACTACAATCCCTGGAGCTCAGCAGTCAGGAGTTAGTTGATGGCTGCATATCCAGTTTAGATTGGCCGGATTCTTTTCCGAAGCCTCTGACTGTAATCCTCTCGGGTGTTACAGATCCGCTAGTCAGTACAGGTGTCTCAGGAATTGTTAGGGTAGAACTCAATCCAGCATTTAGTGAAGAAATTAAAGCCGAATGGATGGTCCGTGGATTACTTGCACATTTTGCAGCCTGGAAAGGAATTAGGACAACGCCTCCAGATTGGTTGATTCGTTCGATTCGCTTAAGGGGAGCCATACGTTATAAACCTCAGGTGAGGGTATTGCTATTGCGCCAATTGCAACAAAAGCCCCCGCCTCCGTTATCAGAGATTATCCAAGGCAATGATAGGTCCTTGCATGTTGGATGGAACTATCTCATCTATCAGTTTCTTGAGTCTGGTGGATTAGAAAAAAAACAATTCGAACAAAGACTCGAGCAGTACTAGAGCAACGGCTACGATTGGACTCAGTTGGCGTTGTTTTTTAATGACCGATATCCAGGACTGAATGGAGCAGAGTTGGAGTTACTCTGGAAGACGTTCTGTTCGGAAAGTCTATATACTGACTCCAGTGTATGTTTGTCTGAAGCTGAGTCGTTGAACTCACTTGAACGGATCGCTCGATTGGAGATTTTAAAAAATAGGGAACTTGCAGCCTTAAATACAGATGTCTGGTTCTTGCACCGTTCAGATCCGGTAGCGCTGAGGGAGTTCTCGAAAAAGCAGTCCGAGTTAGAGATTTTGGCCGTATCTATACACCCTTATTACTTCAATGCCTGTCATTCACTCGATCGGATTTTCTTGGCTATTGAGAGCAATGACTTGGAAGGGTTCCGTACGGCTGCCCGTCAATTCAGCCAGGATATGCTCGATGCCCAACAACTGAGTTTTGAGACGGATAAGCTAATGGAGCGACTTTGCTCCTAAAAGGCATTGATGATTTGTTCGATATCTACGCTGTCCATGACCATCTCCTTGATCAGAGGGATTTTATCCAAATCTTGAGGCTCAGTTTTTACCGTCATGTTGTTGATCATAGAGGCGACTTCGTAGCTGTCTTTTTCCACCGTCATAATGGGGATATCGGTTTCAGAAAGCATACTGAGGATTTTGGAGTGTGGCTTTAGATCGCGTGTTAGTATGATTCCCGCTATGGAACGTGCACCTGGCATACCTGCACTGGCGATAGCCCATAGAAGTATATCCTCCCGGTCTCCTGGGGTAATGATCAGAGTCCCAGTCGAAAGATAGTCGATTATATGCTTTGCTGTCATGGCTCCAATTACTACGCGAGTGATTCGTTGCTTCATTCCATGAAGCTGACCATTGATCCACTTAGCTTTAATCTCCTTGCCAATTTGAGACAAATTTGGAGCGCTTAATACTTTCTCTTTTGGAAGCACTCCCAATAAGGGGACGCCAAGTTTTTTAAGACCTTTACCAGCGTACTCTTTGACCATCTCTGCTTTGGAGGGTTCGACTTTATTAAGAATCGCGCCCACAACTTCTAGTCCCGCTTTGTCAAAGAGCGCTTTGTTGAGTGAGATTTCATCGATAGGTCGACCAATACCCCCTTGAGCTACTATGACGACCTTGGCATCTAATAGTTTGGCTACCTGGGCATTCGATAAATCGAATACTGAACCAACTCCTGCATGACCCGTACCCTCAATGAGGATACAATCCTTTTCCCAAGCTGCTCTATCGAATGCTACGCAAATATCATTAACGATTTGATCAAGTGCCGGTTTTGGGTTGTCTAAATAACGTCGCGTAAATTCTCCATCGACCGCAATAGGGGACATTGCTGAGATGGGTGTTGAAACATTAAATATGGAGTCGAGGAGGAATGAGTCTTCATCGATATCCAATCCCTCAACTTTCAGAAATCGCTGCCCAATGGGTTTAATAAATCCTACGTTTGAGAATCGAGCGAGGAGGGACGCAAACAATCCGAGGCAAGTCGTCGTTTTGCCATCGTTCATTCTCGTGGCTGCCACGAAGATACGTTTGGTTTCCTTATTGGTCGGGCGAGTCAACAAAGCTTCCTTAGAAGTATTGTTTTTCGATGGTTTTGTTGGAGATGATTTGCTCATACGCTTAAGACATCAACAAATGACGATCTGTGGCTTGTGCTCCCACAATGACCGCTGTGGCATAAATATCATGTGCACTGGCTCCTCGGCTTACCTGTGCTGCTGGTTTACTTAGACCCGTCATGATCTGCCCATAACCGTCACCGCCGGCGAGAATCGTAATCATTTTGGCCGCTATATTACTGCTGTGAAGATTCGGGAAAATGAGGACATTTGCGCCGCCCGCAACATCGCCGCTTACATCTTTTTGTTTGGCGGCATATTTATCCAAAGCAACGTCGGCTTGAATTTCCCCATCTATTTGGATTGGGAAATCAAGAAGCTTTGCCTTTCCCGAAGCAATCTTAGCTGCTTCAGCCATTTTGTTTACGGAGGAATCAGATGAGATTTCACTGTGAGTTGTGTAACTCAACAATGCGACCTTGGGAGTTTGCCCGGTCAAATGATAGGCAAGAGATGCGGTTGTCATGGCAATGTCTGCCAATTGTTCTGCATTAGGATCCGGAAGCACTGCGCAATCCGAGAGAAAGAGGCTGCCATCTATACCGAATTCTGGTTTTTCTTCCAGATCTACGACTAAAACACTAGAAGCTGTTTGGACTGATTCACGCATTGGTATGCAGCGAAAGAGGGATGGTAAGGCTTCGCTAGCTGGTGTCCCCGCACCAAATACCAGGCCATCTGCCTGTGAATTGGCTAACATCATGGAAGCAAAGTAGTTCGGTTTGCTGACGGTGGCCAATGACTCCTTTTCGCTAATCCCTTTGCTTTTTCTGGCTTCGTAGTATTGAGAGGCGAAGGACTCCAGCTCCTCACTTCTTAGAGGATTGATCAAACGAATTTTATCCAGGCTGATATCGAGTCGGAAGGCGGTTTCTTTGATTTTCTGGCGTTCACCGATCAAAATAGGAGCTCCCAATCGCTTGGTCGCTAACTGCCGTGCCGCCTGCATTACTCGGTGGTCCATACCGTCGGGAAACAGGATGCGCTTGGGGTGGCGTTGTAGTTGGCCAGCCAATTTGTTGATGAGTTTCATCATGGGTGAATTAAAATGGAATGGATAGAACTAGGTTTAAAAGCGCTAAGCTCAATAAAAATGGGATCGAAAGGGTTCACGAACCATTTTTGGGTTCAACTCGACCGAGCTTTGTTCCATAGTGGTGTTATATTTATATGCCTTCTCGTTTCTTGAATGTACTCACCGTATCTTTGTCCACAGTAGGATCGCGTATACTTGGATTGTTCCGGGACATTCTGGTGTTCTCCATCTTTGGCAGCTCGGTGTTGAATTCGGCTTTTATCCTGGCAAATACGTTTCCAAATCTATTCCGACGACTTCTTGGTGAAGGGGCGTTGACCGCGGCTCTGTTACCTCTTCTGACCGAGGAAAAAGAAAAACACGGAAAGGAGCGATTGTTTTGGCTCTACAACAAAATACTCTGCCGGGTCATGACCCTGTTGTTTGCCCTCGTTGCCCTCGTGAGTTTTGTCATGATTGTGGTAGGGCAATTTCCTGGAATTTCCCAACGTTGGGATCTAGCGCTGCTCCTTGGGGTGTTATTATTTCCCTATATGGCCCTGATTTGTTTGGCGGCCACTTTTGCTGCTGCCTTGAATGCTCTGCAACGATTTGCAATTCCAGCTTTGACGGCCGTGTGGCTCAACCTATCGATCATTCTTTTTCTTGGAGGGTTGGGCTATTTCGCAACGGAAGTTCCGCTCTATCGGATGTATTGGTTGTGTTGTGGAGTACTGGTTGGAGGTATTTTTCAATTAATGATCCCTTGGATGGCCTTGCGCCGGGAAGGGTGGCGTTTCGACCTTGATTTTAAGCCAAGTAATGAAGTGAAAGAGTTTGGGCGCTTGTTACTTCCCGGTATTCTAGGCGCTTCTGTTATTCAAATTAATATTTTGGTCTCCCGCTCATTAGCGCACTTCATCGACGAATCAGCGGTCTCCATTTATTATTTAGCCAATCGATTGGTCGAGTTGCCTCTAGGTATTTTTACCATTGCGATTGCTACGGTATATTTCCCCACCTTTTCGGAATGTGCTTCCCGCGGTGACAAAAAAGAATTTGGTAATACATTCCGACAATCTATCCGGCTCATGTTTGCGATTACGGTTCCGGCAATGGTTGGATTCCTGGTGATGGGCGAGCCGATTATCGCCTTTCTGTTTGAGTGGGGAGCTTTTCGGGCGACGGATACTGCACTGACGATACCACTATTGTGGACGTTTGCCCTAGGGCTACCATTTTACTCAATGGTCGTTTTATTGGTCCGTGGTTTTTATGCCTTCAAGGATACTCAGACTCCGATGAAAATTTCGATTTTCGCTTTTGTACTAAACCTTATCTTAAGTTTAGTGCTCATGCAAATTTTGGGTGTGGTCGGGTTGGCCTTGGCTAATGTTTTGGCAATCCTTGGGCAGACCATTCTATTAACGGGCATGCTGTCGAGTAAGTTGAAGTTAAGTTTGGTTAAAGACCTTACGATCGATGTGCTGAAGATTGCCATTTCTTCTGTTGTAATGGTATTGGCCATTCTAGGCTGTCGCCCCTTAGTAGAAGCGATGCCACTGACAGCCAAGGGGGAAGTAGCTGTTCTGGTACTAATCGTAATTCCGGTTGTCGTCGTGGTTTACTTCGGGACTCTTTGGCTTTTTAGGTTCAGCGAGATGGAACAGTTACGGCAATTGCTTCAGCGTTTTGTCAGGAGGAACTCCTCCGTAGATTGATGATATCACTCATTAAAAAGCAGTGGTTTGTCATTGGATTGTTTGTCGCGGTTTTGTTTGCGTTCCAATTCCCTGAGGTCGGCGCCAACGGAGGACCTCTTCGTCCAGAAATAACAACAAACCTTGCCATCATTCTGGTGTTTTTAATCCAGGGATGGATGTTGCCCACGGAAGTGCTGGCAAAGGGTATGTTAAGAATGCGTGCCCATGTTTTTACTCAGTTATTCATTTTTTTCCTCTTCCCGATGGTCATCGTTTTGGGTGATTTATTTTGGGGGGAATTTATGAGTACACCTTTACGTTATGGGTTCTTTTTTCTGGGAGCTTTGCCCACAACCGTGACTTCGGCGATAATCTATACTTCTCAATCGAATGGAAGTGTTCCGGTTTCGCTAATCAACACGACTGTATCAAATATGGTCGGTATTCTAATAACCCCAATATGGATGCTGTTGCTTACTATAGCGGGAGGTGGGGAAATGGGGGATTTGAGCGCCGTACTCCTGAAACTCTCTAAGCTGATTCTAGCTCCACTCGTCATCGGCCAGATTTGCCATATCTTATGGAAAGACCTGGTGAAGCATCTCAAAGGGTTCTTTGGCTATTTCAATCAATCCGTTATCATTTTTATTGTACTCGCGGTATTCTCGAACTCGGTAGTAGGTGGAGCCTGGGTAGGGCAGGGGCGAAGTATTATTCTAATGACCTTGGGACTGTGTGTAGTCCTGTTCTTAATTCTTACTGTTATCTGCGGTGGATTGCTATTCTTAACAAAAATTCCTCGAGATGAGCAGGTAGCCGTTTACTTTTGTAGTACTCAGAAAACCCTGGCAGCTGGAATTCCATTAGGAATCTCATTGTTCGGCTCAGATCCATCCTTTGGGGTCATCTTATTGCCCGTAATGCTGTTCCACCCAGTACAGCTAATTCTGGGTGCCTTTCTTATTGTACCGCTCAGAAAATATCAGTCTGAGGGAGCCTCCTAAATTCCGACTTGTTTAGATAACAAAAAACCCGGCCGTATGAGCCGGGTTTTGAAAATTTTCTGAGTAAGGTCTCTAAACGATCTCAACCTTACCGGATTTCATAGCTTTTACTGAAATCCAGATACGCTTTACGCTGCCATCGGGCATACGAACGCGTTTGCGTTGCAGATTGGGGCGGAATACGCGTTTGTTGGACTTGGTCACGTGAGTACCAATACCGCCGCTTTTCTTACTTTGACCCTTGCGAGAAATAGATCCTCCGGTGACGGGTCGTTTACCTGTAATTGCACAAATTCTGGACATTGCTCTTCTCGAGTTTTGAAGTGAAGGGCACGAAGGTAGGTCTGAAAGACCCAATTGCAAGCGTTATTTCGGCCACAAATGGCAGAAAAATGACCCCTCTCCTAATCGAACCATTCGTCCTCTGGATCGAAGGCCGGAACCGCGAAATTGACGATTTTCATTTTTCCAACCGCCCGATGGCGGCAACCGGGCTTAATCATGACCGTACTCATTGGTTTTATGGGATATTGATGGCCGTCCAGCTCCATGTAAGCGTCAGCTTCACACTCCAAGATGAGGTAAAACTCAGTCAGTTTCTTGTGATAATGCGTTTTCGCATTCACTGAAATGTCTACCCGATGAACCGTCGCAGTTTGGTTTTCGGGAGAAAAAAATGCACGCTTGGAGGTGCCACAGGGGCAGGGGACTCCGTCGATTTCACTGAAATCTTCTATTTCGAAGTTTTGTTCTTTTACGATGCTCATAAGTATCAGCCTAATTTTCCTGCCTGCTCTTTACGATATCTTCGTAGCCCCCATCATTCATTACATTCTTGAATCCGATGGCTTCCAGCGCGGATTTGGCTCTTCCTGCACGTCCACCACTTCTGCAGTATAAGTGGATCGTGGCATCCTTATTAGATGTTATCTCACTGATTCTAGCGGCAATTTCCTCGTGTGGGATATGAATAGCTTCTTCCAAGTGTCCGGAATCCCATTCCTCCTGTGTTCTTACATCGATCCAAATGTCTTCAGTGGATTCTGTGCATGCTGAAAAAAACAGGCTACAGAATGCCAGTATGATTATAGGGCTTAATTGTTTCATGATCATTTTCTACTGAGTTGCTATTTTGGTCAGTAAACCGAGCTTTCTAGCTTTGGCAAACATCCAGATGAATATGGCAGCTGCCATGGCCAAGTATACCACATTTAAGGCAGCGGATATAACGATGGCGTTCCAATCCATGACCCCGGTACGGATAAATTCTCGCATGCCTTCAAAAATATAAGTGCTGGGAAAACACCAGGCCACTGTCTGCATAAACGATGGTAGAGTATCTACGGAGTAGAAAACTGCCGAGAAGGGCTGAATCATAAATGGAATCGCCCAGGCGAGTGATTCTGCTGCCTGACCCCATCGGAGTATGAGAGCTACTGATAGGATTCCCAAGCTGAACCCAAAAACCATCAGCATTATAAAGAAGGGAATTAAATTCCAACTGAAGGCATAGAGATTGAAGGCATATAGTACCCAAGCCATCAAAGACATGACGAGGACTACGATACTTACCCTCAAGACGCCCATACAAAACATCGCTGCCAGGTATTCCCGAATTCGTATAGGTGCTACGAAGATGTTTAACAGGTTGCGGGTCCACATATCTTCAAGGAAGGAAATAGATACGCCCATTTGTGACCTGAATAATACATCCCAAAAAATAGTGGCTCCTATGAGGAAACGAATGAAAGTAGAAAAATCTCCAGAGGTTTGCTTCTGGATATACATAGAAAGAAATCCCCAAAGTAACAATTCCATCGCTGGCCAAAACACAAGTTCCAGGCCGCGGATGGGGTTGCGGGTGTAGAGAAAACTATAACGCTTTATCAGCGCAATGATGACTCTGAAATTCATGAGCTGGCCTCCTGGTCGGCATCAATCACTTCACCATCCCGAGCAATATGTATGAATACATCTTCAAGTGACTTCTCTTTGAAATGTTCTTTTATTTCATCTCGGGTTCCCTCCACGATAATCTTTCCTTTGTGCAGAAATATGATTTGGTCGCAGATGGTCTCAATATCGCGCATGTTGTGTGAGGTATAGAGAATCGACAAATTGCGCTCATGCCGAAGTCGATTGATTTGATTACGAACTTTGTCGGCTATATCTGGATCAAGACTCGCAGTCGGTTCGTCGAGCAGGAGGAGCGAAGGATCATTTAAAAAGGCTTTGCAAAGATTGAGACGCGTGGATTCGCCGGAAGAAAGTTGACCCGTCACGCGTTTCTTCAAGTCAGCGATCTCGAATAGCTCCAGTAGATCGGTGATCTTTTGCTTCGGATTTTTAAACTGATAAAGTCCCGCAAAAACTTTCAGGTTTTGTTCCACCGTTAAGTTGGAAGGTAGATTGGCATAGGTGGAACAAAAGTTCATGCGTTTGAGAATCTCGATGCGATCTTTCTCGAGATCCTTGCCGAAGACCTCGATGACGCCGGAGGTCGGTTTGATTAGGCCCAAGAGCATTTGCATCGTGGTTGATTTTCCTGCCCCATTTGCACCCAACAATCCCAAGATTTCCCCTGTGTTTATCGACAATGATACGCGATCGACAGCCGTGGTCTCTCCGAAGGTTTTAGTGAGGTTTTTGATGTTTAGGGCTGGATTCGGCATAAAAATAGGTATTTTTCAGCATTTTTTGCCTCCAACAAGCCGAAACCCCTTAAATACCGCTTGTAATCAGGGAAAAATGGGTCTTTGCTCAACCCCTTAGCTTACCATTAAACAATCCAAACCTCAAATAATCGAAAGGTACCAAAAATGAATAAAGCTGAACTTGTAGACGCTATCTCCGAAGGCGCTGGAATATCAAAAGCCGACGCCGGCAAAGCCCTGGACACTACTCTTGAAGCAGTGACCAAATCGCTCTCAGGGGGAAATGCTGTCTCCTTAGTTGGATTCGGTAACTTTTCTGTGTCTCGCCGCAATGCGCGCACAGGCCGTAATCCACAAACAGGCGCTGAAATTCAGATTCCTGCTCGCAACGCGGTTAAATTCTCCGCTGGCAAAGCCCTTAAAGATGCGGTCCAATAGACCCCACTTAAGATAAACTTTGAAAAGGCCGGCTTGTCCGGCCTTTTTTATTTCCTGCGCTTGTGAAAATTACCCCAATTGGCTTTGAGGATGACGGATCCATTCCGAATAATTCGCTGCCCCTGTTAATCTACTCTCAGGTATTTGATTTAAATGGATCTGATCCAGGAGGAACCATTGAGGATCGGTTTGCTTCAAATGGTTGGGCAAATATGTGGCGTAATGGTATCTACACCTTTCATCATTATCACAGTACTGCGCATGAGGTCCTTGGATGTTTTCGAGGATCCGCCAAAGTCTTGTTTGGTGGGCAGCAAGGTAAGCTTCTCACTTTAAAGGCCGGTGATGTGGTTCTAATTCCAGCTGGAGTCGGTCATTTCAATAAAGGTTCAAGTTCGGACTTTGGAGTGATTGGAGCTTATCCGCGCGGATTCGATTGGGATATGCAATATGGCCGCCCGGGTGAAAGGCCAAAAGTGTTGGAGAATATTGCGGCACTGCCAATACCGCCAGTGGATCCTCTTTTAGGAGATGATGATGGATTAAAGAAGTATTGGACTTAAGGGTTTCACTGAACCTGTAATCCATCATTGAGTTGCCTGAGGAATTTAGATCACATTGAAGGCGTATTCAGGATCTTATTACGCTTATCTTTAGCCCATTGCGAGTCGCCGCCCTTGAGTCTCATGATTCTGAAAATCGCATCCAGAAACTTGGTCCCATTATAAAGCCAGGGTGTTTTCCAATACCGCATGAGGTATTGGAATGGCCAGTTTCGTTGTCCATGTCGTTGCATCGATTCCCCCCAAGTCTTTAACAACTTTTGATTGTTTCGAGTATCATTATCCCGCCGACCTGGAGATGCACTTACATGATGAAAAATCTGACTTCGTCCAGCGACGAAATTTCGGTAGCCTTTCTCGCCCAATCGTAGGCAAAGATCGACATCTTCACATCCGTTTAAATAGCCCTCATCGAATCCATTCATATCATTGAACAAATCTCGTTTTATAAGCATGCAGGCTGCTGTAACCGCGGGGAATTCTTTGTAATCAAATGGAAAGATGAAGGGGTAGTTCTTCCCGTAGTGATCGGGCAATCCCAGGAGGTCAAAAATAATGCCAGCATGATCGATGCGTTTGGTTTCAATATTGCGTTGTATATTGCCAATTGCTCCGACCTTTAAACGTTCATTATAGCATTCTAGCATAGGCTCCAACCATCCATCTGTTAGACCCAGATCATTGTTGAGTAAGCCCAAGATGTTACCTCGAGATTGTTGAATTCCTCGATTGACTGATATCGCGTACCCCGACCAGGTATCATTGTGTATGACTTTGATCCTGGGATCCGTGAGTCCATCCAGGAACTCACGTGTGCCATCCTCGCTTTTGTCATTTACTAGGATGAGTTCAAAGTTCTGAGAGCTGGCAGTTTGAAGGAGGCTCGGTACGATGGTTTCCGTGCAGTCGAGCCGGTTGTGTAATGGGACTATGAAGGATATATCGGGCGAGTCAGAATTGGGCATTTTTCGTATGCTCTTTGACTGGGATACAGGCGCAATCCTTTTATCTGTGTGCTTCCTGGTTTTAGGGGTAACGAAAGTGTCAAAATATTTTATTGATTTGAGAGAGTTACCAGCACATTCCAAGGTACTCTCTTTCTCTGCGGATCCGTTGAAAGATTTCCTCCATGCATTAAGACTCATTGTTCCGGTTGGCCTTACCCTTTTGGCCTCCGGCCTTTCCCTTTGATCGAGTTACCCAAACTGGGCCACCTGCTTTGTTAGTCTGGAGGTTATAATCATGTGGTTCAGGTTGTAGAGGAAGTTAAGGTTCTGGAGGAAGGAGGCCGTAGGCCGAGTGGAGCCAGAGCCTTGTTCAGAGTTCTCTTGAGTTAATTGTTGAGCGAACTTGATTGGACTGATGTAGCCAAGGGACCTGTGCGGTCGGATGTGATTATACTTCCAACGCCAGTCACCGATTACCACTCGTGCTTCGGTCAAGGTCCATAGTTGTTCGCGGTTTAGGCACTCTTCACGCAAGCGGGCATGGAAGCTCTCGATGTATCCATTCTGCCAGGGGCTGCCCAGCTCGATGTAGAGCGTCTTGATCTTCTCACGAGTGAGCCATTCACGAAAGATTCTTTTCGATAAACTCCGATCCATTATCGCTGCGGATGTGTTCAGGAGCGCCATACTCTTCGAACAGGCGGGCCATCACCCGCTGGACCTTCCCGGCATTGCTTTGATTGAAATCTACGAAGTCAACTAATAGAACTTCTTCACTTAATTTAGCAAAGCGGGGTAATCCTTTGAAGGGTACCCCGCTTTTTGTAAAAGTGATTCCGGTTGTTTCAGGCTATGCTTTTGAGAGTACGCAGACTCCTTGGCCGAGTGAACCCAGATCTCGGAAATGGGCTCCGCTTTCCAGGATAATTTCTTTTTCAAGTGGTATAAAGGGCGTGGATCCCGTTTCAAGCCGGTCAATTTTGAACCCTAATTTATCAGCCCAGATTTCAATCTGGCTATTGGTCATGAACTGGTTGTGATGTGTGGGTTTCTCGTATTCGACCATGCGATCAAACAGCGCCCAATGTTCATCTTCATCAAAGGTTAGAAATGAAAATGCGATCTTCCCCGTTTCCTTGAGGATTGATTTAGCGCTGATTAGGTACTTGTAAGAGTCCTCGTGAAACAGGTGAGTAAATACTGAGAAAAAGCAGACTAAGTCCACAGAGTTTTCAGGAAGAGGAATGTGAGTGTCCTCGATTTTTTTGAACTTAAAGCTGGATTTAGAACATTGGCTTTTAGCAAAGGAAAGCAGGTCTGGGACAACATCGAAGCCGGTGTAGTCAGAGAATCCATTCTTGGCTAATTGGTGTGCTAAGCGTCCTGATCCGCACCCCACGTCCACGATGCGCTGGTCGGGTTGAATACCGATCATCTTCAAGAGTTGCATCTGAATATACCCCATCTCTTCGTAGTCACCGCCGACAGCATCAGAATAGACCTTGTTTTTGGAGCCCTTATTCTTTTTCAGTTTCTTGAAGAACTTGTTGTAGCTGGCTGAGTAGTCCATGGTGTCGATGGGTCGCTTGAGGAGGCTGAGGAATCCGATGGAAGAAAATGAAGAGGGGAGTGGATGCCGATTTTAGTTCTTGTTTCTTTTTAGCCTATTGATGAGTGGATAATTCCAATAGCTCGATACTAATCTCTTTTGTCGGGAATGGGTTCATGCCGGCGTCTGAATGAATGCTGAACTGGCTGACCTTCTCATCCAATTGACCAGTCTTAAGGAATGATTCCATGGACTCTATTGAATTCAAGGTAGGATTAAGTAAGAATCCATGTTTCAGGTTTTGTCCGATTAAGCGATAGTGCTTTGTCTCGTTCGAGGGAGTGGTTATTTTGATGATCAGGATTTCTGGTTTGTAGAGAAATGAGGCGGCTTTGTGTAGGAGGCTGGGATTGTACCCAATCTTTAACCACAGTGCTTTGTTTGTGTGATCAGAGAGATCGACTTCCTCTCCCATAATAATCTTCTTATCATCGATAATAGTTATATCGGTGAAAGGGGTTGGCTCGTTGTTTCTTTCTAGTAGCAACCAATCCTCCTCTTTTAGTACAGGTGAGTAGTTTTCGAAAACCTCCCTTAGGAAAAGGTTGTCTGCGGTCGTTGGGTATCGAGCATCAATTTCGCCATCCTTACATAATATGAACTGAGGAGGGGTGTCTCTCAAATGCTGCAAATTCCATTGGGTCAAATGTTCGTTGTAGGCGGCATAGTTTTGAATGGTCGGTCGGGGAACATAGTTTAACTCATTCAATAGTAAGATTCCATGGTGATAATATAAGACGTCCACTGTCTCCTCGCCAATGCGTTCTTTGATCTGGTGCAACGTATGACTCATCTTCACGTAAGGGACCAACTCTGAAAACTTCTTTACCTCGTTCCCTGCTGAGATAATGAACTTCAGTCCGAACGTTCCCTGTGCTTTTGCCCGTTGTATCAATGTGTTCGAATTGGTTGGAAGGAGCCAGAAATTTGACCAAAAGAACAAGGCCGAGCAACAAGCGATCCATAAATAGCCATTTCGTTTGTTCTCAACAAAGGTCAAAACAAGGACAGGTATTAATATCGCCACCTGAATGAAGTAGAAGACATGGGTGCCGTATCTTGTAATGCCTGTCTTCCAGGATACAAACATACCAAGCGCGGCCACTAGTAGAATAGCCCAGGCTTTGCGGTCTTTGCGAATCAACGTCCAAATAAAAATGGGGATGCTTGAACTCAGGAGGATTAGCATCAGGAATTTGAAGATTCCTCCTGGTTCGTGGAGATGCATGCCCCAGGCATACCCCTGGGATAGATTCCATGAATGGTAGATGTAAGCCGGTAAATTCAAAATCGATTGTCCGATAACCATCCATAGGATGATTACCGTGCCCAGATATGTGCCAAGAATTTGGAGAGCCTCACTTGTTTTTCTGTCCCAGAGTTTGAGGCCGACGACTACGAGGAGTGAGGTGAACCCGAGCATTCCGATGGTAAATTTCATCAGACCCAAACAAGCTGCCAACGAAACACAGGCTAATAACTTTGGTTTTGATATCGAGTTTTGGAGGGCGAGAAAAGCAATGGCCGTTGCAGATATCAGGTAGACACCATCCCTTGAAGTAGCAGCACCACATGCGAGGACTGCAAAGGTGAGTATGCGGATGACGATGTGCTCTTTCCTGACGGCTAGTTGAACAACAAAGATAGTTGCAAAGAGAAGACTCGCTTCCAGAAGCACCTGAAGTTTTGGTATATATCCTATGGATGTAGGACCATACAAAAAACTAAGAGGGCCTCCTGTGAAGATAATGTCTTTCCCGAATTGCCAGTTGTTAAAGAGTCCAAACTCCAAAACCGCCTGCCAAGTTGCATCCAATTCAGCCACGGTATGGTAGGGATTCGGAAACATCGCTAGAAGCGCCAGGAAGGAAAGACTGATGTCTATCCAATTAAACTTCTTAATGGCATTCAGGATAGTCTTCATTCTTTAGGTAATCGAGGAGGCCAAGCCAAAGAGAAATCTTCAAACTCTAGAGTCAAGTTCGGGTTGTAGGTGGGGTCGGATTGAAGCAGGTCTCCCCAGCGCTTGCGCATATATTCGATTTCAGAATCGACCCTCACTTTGCGAGACTGATCATTGTCATCTCCGCGTGAGACTGACTCATGGTGGTAGAGTTGTGCATGGGGTGTCCAAATGTTTGCATAACCCGCTTCCTTAATACGAAGGCAGAGATCAATGTCGTTAAATGCAACTCCCAGGTTGTCCTCTTCGAAGCCTTCGACTTCTTCAAATATGGTTTTCCTTACTACCAGACATGCAGCCGTGACAGCCGAAAACTGTTGCACCAAGTTAAGCCGATTGCGTTGGCCCGGCTCACCTCTCACGGCATATTTAAAGCAATGTCCGGCCACACCGTTAATACCCAGGATGACGCCCGCATGTTGGATGCAATCTTCAGGGAAGTAAAGTTTTGCACCCACGGCCCCGACGTGGTCCTTACAGGCGTGGCTGATCATTTCTTCAAGCCACTCTCCGTTAATGATGGTTACGTCGTTATTCACGAAGGCCAGGAATTCGCCATTGGCATGCTCCGCTGCAAAATTGTTTATCGCAGAAAAGTTAAATGGTTTCGGGTAGTCGAGAACTTGGATGTTTCGTTCCTTTAGCTCTTCGAAGAGTTCCTGAGTCTCGGCTTCTTCAGACTGGTTATCAACGACGATAATTTCGTAATTGGGGTAAATGGTACTATTGGAAATACTGTCTATACAGGCCCTGAGGATAGGGGCTTGGTCTTTGGTCGGGATGATAATAGAAACTAACGGTGCAGGTTGGGGGACGTTGTATTTCAGGCGCCAATGTCCATGAGCGATCGGCATGATCTCGACTCCCGGTCGGGCTCGTTCGCAATGTCCCTCCAGAGTCTTGTGAGATGATTCACGAATGTAGCCCTTTTCTTCCAATGCCAGTGCAGTGGAACCCGCAATCGCTCGCCAATGGTAGAGGAGATATGGGATGTGGACGACTTGGTGAGTTTCAAGAAGCTCTGTGATTTTAAGAAACAGATCCCAATCTTGGCTGCCCTCCAGTCCCGGTTGGAACTTCCCGACTTTCTCCACCAGATTGCGTTTCGTAACTGTCAGGTGGCAGAGGTAGTTCTGCCCTTCCAATAATTCCGGATTCCACTCCGGTTTAAAGTATGGATCATGTCGGTTATCATCCTCATCCAGTTTGTCTTCGTCGGAGTAAAATAAACCTGCATCCGGATATTTATTTATAAACTGCACCGCACGCTGCAGTGCGTCTTTTGGGTAGGCATCGTCGTGGTCGAGAAAGGCACACCACTCGCCGGTAGACAATTCAAGCGCTGAATTCGAAGCTGCGCAAATGTGTCCGTTTTGTTCTCTCCGAACGATTTTTATCCGCTCATCTTTCTGGGCAAATGATTCCAGGAGTTCCCAAACGGAATCGTCAGGAGATGCATCGTCAGCAATGCAAAGTTCCCAATGCGGGTAGTATTGGTCGATGACTGAATCGATGGCTCGTTTTAAGTAATTCCCCGGAGTATTATAGACCGGCATTATGACCGATATGAGTGGCTTGTTTTCTAGAGAATCTAAAAGTGCAGTGGCTTTGTCTTTGGGTATGGATAATTGACCATCGTATTTTTTAAGCCACTTCTTGTAGTCGCGCTTTTCTTCTGATTGCGAAGCGAAATGTGAGACAGGAAATCGTGAGAATTCTTCGAGAGCGAAAAGCTTCCACTTTCCTTTTGGGCTTTTGTATTCGAATTTTAACTTCGCTATTTTTGGGATATCGTCGAGCGGGATCTCGAAACCAGAATTCAGGCTGTTGGGGTAGCTTTCTCGGTTCTCCTCATAAACGTCCTTTCGTTTTAAACCAGCCTTTCCAATAAAGGTCTGTTTACCTGTACGTATTCGGACTTCTTCAACCGGTTCACCACTGATACTGAAGCACCAACCTACAAACATGAATTGGTGGCCGTATCGTCTGCCAATCTGTGCGTTTTCTACATTTCCTTGAACGCCACTTTTGCTAGAAGAGATTTTCCTGTCCGTATAGTAGGTCTTCGAGATTTGTGAGGGTTTCCGTTGGTCAAATTCAATCCAGGAACCGCCTTCGGGTTTGAATTGAAATACCAGATTGGGATTCCCTGGGATATCTTCTGTTTTAACTTCGAAGCCGCAATTACTTGCATTCTTATGTCCTGGGAACTCACCTTGCACGTCTCCTCTCATCAGACCGTAGCGGCACAGGAGCTCCTTATCTCTATATAGGATTTGGACGTCCGAAATGGGAGGGCCGTCTTCAAGGAATATCCAGCCAAGGACCTTCGTCTTTATCTTCTTTTGCTGCTCTATGAAAATCGTGTCTACATTGTAAACAGGCCGGGCGGTTCGTATGGGAGTTTCGTTTTTCTCCACAGCCTCCACGCGAGCGGTTTTTACTTCATAGGTGGATAATGTGGTCTGGCTCAACTCAATCAAGGCATCGTTGTTGAGTTGGCATTCGAGTGTGAGGATTCCATCGGGCTTATCATTAGGTACCTCAAATTCGAAGCCACATTTGGCGGCGTCCTTCTCATATTCAAAAGATGCGGCGACATCTTTCCTCGGCAGAGGAAATTCGACATTGAGTGGGATGTGATCGAGGCGCGCTTGCACTTTCTTGACCACCATTGGATCGAGTGCAAAGCACCAGCCGTAGAGAATGTGTGTGTCCGTGTTCTCGGCTTCTAAGATACCATCAATGGAATGAATGATGGGAAGTTTCAGGTTGGTCGCCTGAATCTCTCCTACCGGGATTTGGAATACCGGGATTTCATAATTTTTGTCGGGGGGAGAAAACAGCACCGTAAATGTGGCTGCCTTATCTATGGATTCGAAAGTGGTTTCCAGAAAGTGAGTTTCCTCTTTCGGGCTGCATTCATAGATCTCTTCTTCATCAGGCAGCGGATTATGAGCCAGCTCGGTTTTGTTAATCCGGATGATCGGTCTACCGTTTTGTGGGATTCGGATGGCGACTGTTATGGTGAGTCGTTCCACTTGAAGCCACTTGCTGGCTTCTACAATTTCCCCGGCTATCTTGGCTGTCCAAGGGAGCTTATAATAGAGCTCTGCTAGTTTGGCCATCATAAGTCTCTACCCCCTTCATCCTGTTTCTCCCATGGCTTTTCGTACCGTGGAGGTTTTGCCAAACTGAAATCTTCACTGACTAACGAAAGAGCAGGGTTGTAGTAAGGATCCCGTTCAATAACGGAGCTCCATTTGTCTTTCATGGTGTCCGCTTCTTTATTCCAACGGGCCTTCTTCTCGGAATTGTTTTCCAACCCTCTGGATGCAGATTCGTGATGATAGAGTAGGGCGTGGGGAGTGTATACGGTACGATATCCAAGCTCCCATGCTCTGAGGCAAAGATCAGCATCATTATAGGCAGTTGCAAAGCTTACTGCATCGAAACCTCCAAGCTCGTTAAACACAGATCGTTTTATGGCCAGGCATGCTGCCGTTACAGCGGAGTAGTTTTGAATAATGCCTGCCCGACCAATGTGCCCCGGATTTTGTCTATGAAGAAATTTGAATGCATGCCCCGCCAATCCGGCAATTCCCATGATCATGCCTGCATGTTGTATGTAATCATCGGGATACAGAAGCTTTGTGCCAACCGGCCCGACTTTTTCGCGAAGTGCATGGCTAACCAGTTCTCTCAGCCAGTCTTCTTCAATGATCTCCATGTCATTGTTTAGGAAGATTAACACTTCTCCCTTGGCCGATTCGGCGGCACGATTGTTTAACTCCGAAAAGTTAAAGGGTATTGGATGATTCAATACTTGGATGCCTTTTTGGTTACTTAGGTCTTTTAGATATTCGATGGCTTCCGTTTCGTCGCTCCCGTTGTCTACAATAATGAGTTCAAAATTGGAGTACCCCGTTTTTTTCAGTATCGAATCTACACAGCGTCGAAGTAGCTCCGCGTTGTTTTTCGTAAGAATGATAATCGATGCGAGTGGATCCTCTGGAGTACTATAACGAATACGAAAGGATCCCACGGTTGGACCATCTTCGACTTGTCCGCTTGGCTCATGTTTATCCAAATATTCCTGCAAGGCTTTTCGTCCTGCTGTGACTGCGTAGTCCTTATTGCCCACACTAGCGCTAGTGGACTCATTCGAGAGTCGCCAATGGTAAAGAATTCGAGGGATGTGCCTGATCTCGTCGGCCGAAATATGATCCAGGCAGCGGAGGACCAGATCCCAGTCTTGGGATCCTACAAAATCTTTGCGAAAGCCATTGATCTTTTCGAGCAATGATTTCCGGTAGACGCCTAGATGAGATACAAAATTGTGTGAGCAAAGAAGGTCATATCCAAAATCGGGTTTGAAGTAAGGATCGGTTCGATAGCCATCGGGAGTGATTTTGTCTTCGTCGGAAAAAATAATCTGAGCTGAAGGATGCTCCCTTATTTCATTCACCACATAATATAGTGCGTGAGCCGGTAGCTCGTCATCGTGGTCTACCAGTGCGATGTAGTCGCCCTGTGTTGTCTCAATGGCTGTGTTTGTGCACTCTGAAATATGACCATTTTCCGTTCTGAAGGAAACGTGGATCCGTTCGTCTTTCTCCTGCCAATACTCCAGGCGCTTGCGGGTCTTCTTGTTGGTGGAATTGTCGTCGGCGATACAGAGTTCCCAATTTTCGTAGAGCTGTCCGCGGATACTCTGAATCATCTCATCCAACAGTTTGACAGATGTATTGTAAGTTGGAACTACGACTGAGATGAGCGGCTGGGATTCCCAGGATTGAATATGGGATCTGATTTTTTGGTGATCCTCTTTACTGAGTGTATCGTACTCTTTTACCCATTGAGAGTAGGGGTGTTTGGCTTTGATCGAGTTTTCCGGGTCGAAAGTCTTTAGCCTCGGGCGGACCAAATGCTCGGTCACCAACGGTAGCCATTCGCCATTGGCATACTTGTACTCTAACTGAAACTTTGTAGAACCTCGTGGAACCTTCAAAGGAACTTCAAATCCAGAATAGAGCACGTTTTCATTGCGCGTGTTAAACGCCTCCAATAGATCATGTCGCTCGATGCCAAAGCGTGCAAGCTGAGTTCCTTTTCGGGTGGTGATCCTTATGGATTCAATGGGCTTTCTTTCGTTGAAACACCAGCCACGGAGTAGGAATTCGCGTTGTTTAGGGCTTAGCCACCGTGGACCATCGATTGAGAATCGAACTCCATCTTTTGTTTCGGAGATGTCGTGTCGGTACGTGATGATCGGCACGTACTCACTAAACACTCGAAGAAACGATTTCAGCAGCGGCATCTAAGTATACCCAAGTGTTTCAAAAAATCGACCTGTGATGAAGAGCAAGGCGCAGTTTTGAAATAAGCGAGGGAGCGTAGATAGCTACGTGACCAAGTTCTTTGCTGGCTGCAACGCAGCTATGCGTGCATGTCGGTTTTAGCCTTCGGAAGTGCATCGTTGAACTTAACTGTTAGTGAGAATATTAAAGTCTAAACTCATTTTCATTCCTTGCTATTTCCACCTATTTTAAATCCTGTGCTTATGAAGGCGGTTGAAAAGTTTGGGAAGAAAAGATCGTATTGAGAGTTCTTCGTTGGGAATGATCAACCCTTTATCTGTTTCGAATTCTATCTATAAACCTAAGCACTAGTGAGTGCCTTCTTTCTAGCTTGTTTAGAAGTATGTCCATGCGAGCGTTTCTCTTGGCTTCTTCTTCGCCTTGTTGGTCGATTGATTTGCGCCGCAATTTGAGCTGGGTGGTGAGGGGGGATTCCACTTCCTTGGCTGAAAACTCCAGACGAAGCCAGCGGATTTTTGCCGTTTCAATCTTAGGTAACGGAGCAAACAAAAGCTGAGGGTCGTGGGTGAGACTCCAGATTTCTTGTCCTTCATCGGAAATGGGTCCAAGGGTGGCACCATTGGCTTGGCAGAGAATCTTATAAGCCGATTGGGGTGTCCAAACCAAGAGGGGCTTCTGATGTTCGTCCAACAAAGCCCAGGATTTAATCAGATAAGTTCCAGGATATTGGCCCGGGTCGATTCTCAGCCAATCCATGCTTTCTTTGGGGCTGAAAGGGATCATGCAATGTTGCTCCGTTTTCAGACCATGCGATCGCCGAATAGATGAAAACTCCAATTTGTCGGGGTCGTGAGGGTAATATACCTGCAGCTCTATGGTAATGGGCGGAGGCTTTGAGAGCTTCAGTTGCTTGGTATCGCGGTTCAGGCATACCTCTTGGAGGTAGCCTCGTATCTGTAGTACCTCTTCACTCGGCTTTTGGATGGTCGATAATTCGCTTTCCAAGAGTTCGAGTGCCTTATCAATCTGATTCCCTGGAGGTTCCGAGAGTGGATTTTGAGGGGTTTCCAAAATCCGTTGATAATACTCCACCAAAGATTCCGTGTTCTTACTGAGGTTGAACCAATCGCGCCCTTTCTCCTT
The DNA here is from genome assembly GCA_014529675.2 of Opitutia bacterium ISCC 52. Lineage (NCBI taxonomy): Bacteria > Pseudomonadati > Verrucomicrobiota > Opitutia > Opitutia bacterium ISCC 52. Next base: position 3,135,148 of record CP076040.1, on the reverse strand, counting down.
ACCTCCTTTGGCGAGGTTCTGAGCTAGGTCTGGATTGGAAAACAATTCCTGGCAACGAGCTGCAATCTCTTCGGCGGTGGATTCTTCCAGGAGGAGGGCTTCCTCGCCGTCCTTCAATTTGCGGCCAAGGTTTGTGGTACTCGTGACGAGGGGTTTTCCGATACAAAGGAAATCAGGCAATTTTGAAGGGAGCCGGTATTCGTTGTAATCATTTTGCCTGCCGGGCTGAACCACGACATCTGCGAGTTCAATCAGACGCCACATTTGTTCACGCGGGAGATAGCCTACATCCCGAATCCAGTTCTCAGCTCCCTCAGGTAGTTGTTTGCGGACGCGAATGTCTGGAAACCCTGTCTTTAATAAAACACAGGGCGTACCATGTTCGTTGAGCAGATGAATTGCCGTGAAAAGATCTAGCAGGTCCTCGCTATTGGCACCTGAGGCTGCACCAGGGTAGGAAATGATTTTAAAGTTGTCCGGGATTGAAAAAGTTTCGCGCGAAAGTGCTGGTTCAGGATTACGGCGGAAGGCCTGAAGGTCGAAGCCTGGGTATAGCGTCTGAAACAGTTTTTCAGGAGGTAGATCGCGTGCCAGGCGATCTAGAATAAGGGTGTAGCCATCTGCAAACTCCATGAACCAGGGACCGTGGAGTGGGTCGGTGCGGTGAAGTACGTCCTCGCGGCTCATCTCAGTTGCTTCTCGGACCGCGGACTCGTCGTCCTCGAGATGGATAATCCAACGCGATTCGATACGTTGCCACAATTGTTCACAGAATTGCCTGACAATTTCTCTGGGCGTCCAGGCATGAACGATATCCGGCGGTGACCCTTCGAAACAACAGGGGCTTTTTAGCAGTTCTTCGAAGGATTGAAGTTTGATCCGAGGATAGGGAAAAAACTTCAGGGTAGGGTCCAGTTCTGGAACGGCCACAATCGTTTGGTGCCCCTGTTTGTCTAATTCGTCGGCAAAGGGACCGATGTGGTTCATGCTATTGGCAGTTATGGCGCCGTGGTGGACAAACAGGATATTCATGCAGGTAGCTAAACGGTGGGAAGGAAATCCGCTGGCACAATGGAAAAATCGAGTCTGGTCATCAAATTAAAGATGTGTTTCTGGTAAATCCTTTCTGTGCCGGACCTACAGTTTTTGGTTTATCAATCTCTTGATCACCATTTTTATGCTGGGCGGTCTCATTTATGGCTGGATTAATTTGAAAAGGCACTCAACGTCCTTAATTTAGGTTTATGACCCAAGAAACTAAAGAAATACATCCGGATTTCTCCGGACTACTTCCACGAGAAGTGAAGGAAGGCCGCTTAAACCAGCGCGGGCACGTGTTTTGGTTCTACGGATTATCGGGTTCGGGGAAGAGCACTTTGGCCTATGCATTGGAGAAAAGGCTCTTTGCTGAAGGGTATTTTGTGCAAATTTTGGACGGAGATAACGTTCGCACCGGACTGAATAGCAATTTGGGGTTCTCCGACGAAGATCGATCCGAAAACATTCGGAGGATTTCTGAGGTGGCCAAGCTGTTCGCTCAATCGGGTATTGTGACCCTGGTTTCCTTTATTACTCCCAAAATAGAACTGCGAGAGCAGGCCCGCTCTATTATTGGTACTGACGATTTCACGGAGATTTATGTGGAAGCCTCCTTCGAGACTTGTGCGGAGCGCGACGTTAAGGGCTTGTATGCCAAAGCAAAAGCGGGAGAGCTAAAACAATTCACCGGTAAGGATTCTGCATTCGAACCACCGGAAGGTGATTCTGCGATAATTGTAAATACCGAAGCAAAAACTGTCCTGGAATGCTCAAACAGCCTTTACGATCAGCTCTCAGGCTCCATAAAGAGCACCTGAAATTTTAATTTCAAAAAAACGAATGGACTATCGATTAAGCCATATCAAACAACTGGAATCCGAAGCGATCTTCGTCATGCGCGAAGTAGCCGCTCAATTTGAGAATCCAGTTTTACTATTTTCGGGCGGTAAAGACTCGATCGTGATGCTTCACCTCGCGCTCAAGGCCTTTCACCCTGCCAAATTGCCTTTCCCGCTTATGCACGTGGATACGGGGCACAATTTCCCGGAGACGATTCAGTTCCGCGATGAGCTGGTGGAGCGTTTGGGTGAACGATTGATCGTACGACTCGTCCAGGATTCGATCGACCAGGGCAAGGTTGCGGAAGAGAAGGGGATCAATGCCAGCAGAAATCGTCTGCAGATCACGACCTTACTGGATGCGATTGAGGAGCACAACTTCGACGCCTGCTTGGGTGGAGCTCGACGAGATGAGGAAAAGGCGCGAGCTAAAGAACGTTTCTTTTCTCATCGGGATGAATTTGGACAATGGGATCCAAAGAACCAACGCCCTGAGCTTTGGAATATATTTAATGGCAATAAGCATTTTGGCGAAAATTTCCGCGTGTTCCCTTTGAGCAACTGGACGGAATTGGATATCTGGCAATACATCCTCTGGGAGAATATTGAGCTGCCGCCCATTTACTTTTCTCACAAAAGAAATGTCTTTAGCAGGCAGGGAGTTTTACTGGCCGAGTCAGAATTCGTTACCTTGTCAGATGATGAAGCATCGGAAGAACGCGTGGTTCGCTTCCGCACCGTAGGGGATATGACCAATACTGGTGCTGTTGAGTCTCCGGCCAACTCCGTTGAGGACATCGTCCGAGAAGTGGCCGCTGCTCGTGTGACCGAACGCGGAGCCCGTGCGGATGACAAACGTTCCGAAACAGCGATGGAAGATCGGAAGAAGGAAGGGTACTTTTAAGTTATAAGGTCGGGGTCATTCCTTGCAATCTTGACGAAGCTTTGCCTAGTCAACGGATTCAAGGTTTGACCTCTTAAACGAGTAACCGAAAAACGAAATTTGCATTTAGGATGGAATCAGAAATAAAAGAAAACGAAATGGACCTGCTTCGCTTCACTACGGCGGGGAGTGTCGATGATGGAAAAAGCACCCTGATTGGGCGCCTTCTTTATGATAGTAAATCCATCTTTGAGGATCAATGGGATGCTGTTGAAACCTCCTCCAAAAAACGAGGCGATGAAAACGTAAACCTCGCTTTGCTGACTGACGGACTGAAAGCCGAACGAGAGCAGGGAATTACCATTGATGTAGCCTACCGCTACCATGCTACTCCTCGACGGAAATTTATCATCGCGGATACTCCGGGGCATATTCAATACACCCGGAATATGGTGACTGGAGCGTCTACCGCCAACTTGGCTATTCTATTGGTAGACGCTCGTAACGGGGTAGTGGAGCAAACCTGCCGCCACGCATTTATCGCCACCTTACTGAAGATTCAGCACTTGGTCGTCTGTGTAAACAAGATGGACTTGGTGGACTACGATGAAGCGGCCTTCCGCAAAGTAGAAGCCGATTTCCGAAGCTTTGCCTCACGCTTGGATGTCGCGGACGTTCGGTTCATTCCTATCAGTGCATTATTGGGGGACAATGTAGTCGATTGCTCCGAAAATATGCCTTGGTACGGAGGAGCACCTCTTCTGGAAACCCTGGAAACAGTTTATATAGGAGATGCCCAAAATCATGTAGATGCTCGATTCCCCGTGCAATGGGTTATCCGGCCTCAATCGTCAGAGCACCATGATTTCCGTGGTTATGCGGGACGAGTTGCCAGTGGCGTTTTTAAGCCAGGTGATGAAGTCACGGTATTGCCTTCCGGATTTACCAGTCGCATCAAAGCTATCCACACCATGGATGGTGAGCTTGACGAAGCCTTTGCTCCACAGTCGGTATCCATGACTCTCTACGACGAGATTGATATCAGTCGTGGAGACATGATCGTGAAGCCCAACAACAAACCGAAAGTGGGGCAGGATATTGAAGCTATGATCTGTTGGTTCTCTGAAAGCTCATCGCTCAGAGTTGGAGGCCGCTACCTCCTCAAGCACACCACCAAGGAAGTTAAAGCCATCGTTCGGGAAACTCGTTACAAGGTAAACGTCAACACCCTCCACAAAATCGAAGGTGAACCCGAAATTAGTCTCAACGAGATTGGCCGCATCTGCCTCCGTGTTTCAGCTCCACTTTTTCACGATAGCTACAAAAATAATCGTAGCACCGGTAGCTTCATTTTAGTCGATCCAAATACCAATGTAACCGTTGGAGCAGGGATGATTATTTAGGCTGTTAGACGGTATTATTGCTTCGTCAACTTAATCGCTTGATTTCTTCTTCTGCTTGGTCATGGGTAAGTGCTCGACTTACTTATCCTTATGGAAGCTATCAGAAAACGGCTGAAAGCCGGAGAAACGCTTATTGGCAGTTGGATTAATTCGGGTAGCCCGGCGATAGCCGAGCTCATGGCCACGACAGGATTTGATTTCCTGTGCATTGATGCAGAACATTCGGCTGTGGATTTGCCGCAAGTTCAGCAAATGTTCCAGGCCATGCACTCTGGAAATCCCAACTGCGCTAATGTCATCCGATTACATGGAGTAGACTACTCACTGGTTAAACGATACCTAGATGCTGGAGCTCAGGGGATTATCGCACCCTTGGTGATGAACCGCGCCGATGCGGAATTGCTAATACAGGCTACCAAGTATCCTCCCATGGGCAATCGAGGAGTCGGGTTTTGCCGAGCAAATCAATATGGTGCGAATCTCGAGACCAACGTGGCATCGGCCAATGATGACATCTTTGTGGCTGTTCAAATTGAACATATAGATGCGGTCGAATGCATTGATGACATTCTGGAAGTGGAAGGAATTGATGCGGTGTTTGTTGGGCCTTATGACCTTTCTGCGTCCATGGGATTGACGGCTCAGTTTGACCATCCTGACTACATCGAGGCCAGGACTCGGGTGCTGAATGCATGCAAAGCAAAGGGCATTGCCCCTGGGATTCATGTGGTGCCACCCGATGCGGATTTATTCATTGAACAGAATCAAGAGGGCTACCAACTCATGGCCTACAGTTTGGATATTACCATGGTGCTGGAATCTTGTCGGAATGCCTTGTCTAAGATTCGATCTTCACTTTAGCGCAACGTTCTAAATCTGATATTATGTCTGAATCCTACAAAACGGTGGCCTTGCTACCCATGAAAGCCCATAGTGCTCGCGTCAAAGGAAAGAACTTTCGGATCTTTGCTGGTAAGCCGCTATTTCGCTGGATCCTGGATACGCTTCTCTTTGTTGAGGAAATTGAGAAAATTGTAATCAACACGGATGCTCGCGAGATTCTAAAAGAGAATGGTCTTGTGGACACCGATCGAGTTCTTATCCGAGACCGTAAGCCTGAGATTTGTGGTGATCATGTGAGTATGAACCTTGTCATTGAAGACGATCTTGAAGCCATCGATGCTGAGACGTTCGTCATGACTCATACCACGAATCCTCTCCTAAGTGGACCTACTCTTCAGGAAGCTCTCCAGGCCTATAACAAAGGTGTGGCGGAGGATGGAAAAGATAGCCTTTTTACCGTCAACGAGTACCAAACTCGGTTCTATCGCGATGATGGTTCGGCAGTGAATCATGATCCAAATGTGTTGCTCCCCACTCAGGAGTTGGAGCCTTGGTATGAGGAAAACTCGAACCTATACATATTCACTAAGAATTCGTTCAAAGCGACGAATGCACGGATAGGGGAAGCACCCATTCTTTTTCCTACCCCCACTTTAGAGTCAGCGGATATCGATAATGCAACCCAATGGCGTATAGCTGAAATAATTGCATTGGCTGAGATGTTGGTGCAGACAGCACACCCACCTGCTTAGTCCTTGGGATGAGTTTCTTTGAGTCGATTAAGTCCTTATGGGGGAGCGAAGGCTCACTGTCTCAGTCACGGCCGAATCTCAAGAAGTTTAAACGATTTAGAAATAGATACAAAGGGCAGCGCTGTTTTGTAATGGGAAATGGTCCCAGTCTGAATCAGACGCCGTTGGAGAAACTGAAGGATGAAGTAGTCTGGGGGGTTAACCGGTGTCATTTATTTTATGACCGTATCGATTGGCGTCCTAAGTTTTATTGCGCCGTCGACCATCGGGTGACTCCGAGTATCTCTCCCGAAATTGACGCTCAGACCTTGGAGCTAACTGATACAACCTTTTTTATGCCGGAACAGTATGCCGGATTGCGAGACTGGGAAGACCGTGAGAATATTGTATGGACCAGGGAACAATTGCAGGACCCATCCCTGGGACCAGATGGCTACTTTGCCACCAACCCACCTGATTTCCTGAGAACCCCCAATACGGTTACTATCACCTGTATTCAGTTAGCTGTATTTATGGGCTTTAATCCTATCTATTTGATTGGTACCGATGCCAAGTGGATGATGCCCGAAGGGCTGGCCAAAGGTGCTGGCGAGGTACGTGATCCAGGCACTGGGGAGCTTATAAAAAACTTTGCTCTCACAATGGAAGGGGAGTCTGATCCCAATCATTTTCATCCGGATTACTTTAAGAAGGGGGATCCCTGGACAGCGCCAAACGTCGGAGGGCAGCTTTATGGTTACGGCAGGGTTAAGGAAAAATGTGATGAGCTCGGGGTCCAGCTGTTAAATGCGACTGTAGGTGGTGAGTTAGAGGTCTTTCCGCGAGTTACCTTTACCGGGTTGTTTTAGCCTTGGATCCAGGTTGAAGAACCAAAGGATCTGATTGCCCAATCTCGGTAGGAAAAAGTTTGCGTTGATTACCATTCTCGTCGCATCTTTCGTCATCCTTTAACCTATCAACCAAACCTGTCAAAACACTGCCGCTGAGACTGATTGTTCACCGGCTACCTTCTAAGATGACAATTAGCTCTGCTGTTTGCCACCCGTTCTTCAATTTAGGGTGTCTCGCTTTGTTCCTATCAGGATTTCTTCGTTTCTTCGTCTGTGCAGAGAATTCAATCCATTTCCGTCTTATTCAACTTGAGTTGAAGCATATGCGGATCCGGTTTGGCGACCAACCTATCTCAGGCCGCTTTCGATTGGCCCCCAGCTCTCCACCTGTCTTTCTTTAATGAAAGTAAACGAAATGGCGGCCGGAAAGCAAAAGCAGAAAAGGGTAGGGCCGCTGGCTTCGTTCGGCCGATTTTTCTTTGAGTGGAAAAATGGGAGGATCGTGATTCTGAGTCTTTATTCAAAGAATTACCTTCATAAATATGAAGATACTGCATTGGGTAAGGTCTGGGTCATTGTAACACCTATAGTTCCGGTTGTTCTCTATAACTTTTTGCAGTTAGCTGGCTTATTCGGCGATCCACAAGGAGGGATTCCGCGGTCTGTTTTTCTAACCTATGGACTGACTCTCTACTACAGTTTCTCGGAAGCACTCGTTACTACAACTGGTATTATTACGAACAACCGGAGTGTCATCATTTCTAGTGGTACGTCCAAGATATTACTGAGTTTATCTGAGATTCTTGGGACGCTTACTAATTTTGTAGTTCGAAGTATTCTATTCTGGATTATTGTTCAAAGCATGGGTGTGGAAATCGGAATAAGAGGAGTTAGTATTCTTTTTTGGTCTGCGATGATGATGAGCCTTGGCTGGGTTGTAGGGCTTATGCTTAGCCTCTTTGCTGTTATTTATAAGGACATTACTAACCTGGTACAGATCATTTCTTTTTATTTGTTATTTGCATCTGGTGTATTCAGGCAGATCGAGGCAGAGGGGAAAGTATGGGACTTATTGAGAGCGAGCCCATTATACCAGATAATTGGAAGAACAAGAGATTACGTATTTGGTGGCGTGGATGCCATCGCTCCCTTTACTGCCACATCCTGTATTGTTATTTTCCTGTTGTTTGTTTTTTCCATAACCATCTTTTATCGAGGGGAGCGTTACGTAGATAAGATTTTGTAGGATGTCTTTGGACTTTGCCATTCGGGTCAGTAGCGTCTCCAAAAAGTATACCATCGACGCAGAGGAGGGAAGAAAGCGTCGGCTTGTACGTTTATTGAGAGAGATTATCGGTATGCCCGCTCCCGAGCGAGAAGCCCGCTCTGGAGAATTTTGGGCGCTTCGTGATATCAGCTTTGAAATAAAGCCTGGAAAGTCTCTTGGGATTGTTGGTTTGAATGGTGCTGGGAAAAGTACCTTGCTCAAAGTGATATTGGGGCGGATTGCACAAAATCACGGTGAGGTAGAAATTAATGGTCAAGCGGGAGGACTCATAGAGCTTAACGCAGGTTTTCATCCTGAATTGGATGGTGTTCGGAATATATATAATAAGGGTGTCTTGTTGGGTAAAAGCAAAGCCGAGATTGATTCCAAACTGGAGGAAATTGTGAAGTTTGCGGACTTGGGTGATTTTATAAATTCACCGGTTAAAACTTACAGTAGTGGCATGCAGGTGAGACTCGGTTTTTCGATTGTGGTACATTTCTTACCTGAGATAATTATCTGCGACGAGATACTTGCAGTAGGTGATTTTGATTTTAGACAAAAGTGCTTTGAAAAGATCATCGAATTAAAAAATCAAAGCAGCTTCATTCTGGTATCCCATAGCAACGCAAACATTCTGCAGTTTTGCGATGTGGCTATTCTTCTGCATAAGGGGGAAATGATAAGTATCGGTGATCCTAAACAGGTCCTGAAGCACTATTCTTTTTGTAATGCAAAGCTGAATACGTTCGAGGTGAGGGAGAAGATAAGGGGCTCTGAAGAGGAGTCACCGGAAACGGTGGTTGTTTCAAAGGAAAAGGAATCCGATGAAAAAGCCAAAGTGGTTGAGACTGATTTTTCAAAGTATGGTCTCGATGCGAAAACCATTGAAAGCCTTTTTGGCCCCGAATACCAAGCAGAGGAAACTATAACAGACGTTGAGTTCTTTTTGAATATGGAACGCGATGAAAATGGATTCTATATGCATTTTGCGGGTGAGCCTCTCGTTGGTTTTCTAAGTTTTAGGCTGCTAAAGGAGTGCAAGAATCTGCGAATTGGTCTCCCTTTTTTTGATGATACGGGTAAAATGGTCATGGGCCCTGATAGTCGAGATTTTGAACCCGCATGGTCAATTAAAGGTGTTGGGCATCACGTGATGAAGATTGAATTGAAGGCTCTTCCTGTAAACTCGGGAAGATACTGGCTTACAGTTGCAATAAAGAATGATCCTGCCTTTGTATACCGAAGACATTGCGGATTTGTCTCCGTTAAGAATCACCTAGGATACTACGGTGAAGTGTTTGTTGGGTCCACATGGTCCAAAATCAAAAGTTTGAACAAAATGGAAAAGAAATTTTATCAAGTGTTTTCTAAATGAATGTATTAGTATTTACCGATAGTCGTGGGCAACACACCGCTCAGGGGACTGAGCACCTTGTTTTCGGAGACATGCTTGCCAAATTAGATGGGCTCAAAGTGGATGGCTTTTACTGTCCCTATAAGTGGACCACTACTCTAGATTTCTTATCTTCTTTTGATCGGGATCAATTGAAAGCTTACGACTTGATTGTGTTGCAGACTGGTATTGTGGATTTCTCTCCGCGACCTTTCAGTAACGCCGTTCATGATTTGTACGATTGTAAGACGGAAGAGAATTCTGAAAATCTTTCATTAAATACCAGGGATTATTCTCGCAAAGTCCGTAATTGGAAAAAGCCGATCTTCGACCGAATCTTCGGTGAGGAGACCATGAGTGAACATTTTGATGCTCCGTTTGATTCATTCTACAACGGAGAGAAAACCATTAATATGTATGGATTGGATATGGCCAGGCTCCGGTTGATCCCACTTTTGAATGATCTCCCAAATTTGCTCTATATTAATACCAATCGAATGGCAGCGGATTGGAATGGCGATTACCCGCGTGAACGCCCACGGAACATGCCTATTATCCACGATTTTTCTGAGCTCTACAGTAAGGAGATTAAGCAACAGGTGGATTTGTCTTCGTGGACAGATCGAGAAATAAAACTTTATACCACAGACAACATACATCTTACCGAAGAGGGAAATAATTTTATCTTCAACCGAGTCTTGGACCACATCGATCGTAAGGAAGATCAAGTTGAAGAGAAGTGTGTTACTCGCTATTTTCCTGGATTCTGGAAAATTGACACACCGGTCAGCCCCTTTACTCCACCGGAGGTAATCACAGCTGAAAAACGAGATAAAATTCTTCAATCCTATGGCTTAGGAGAGGGACCAGTTGCTTCGCTTGTGATCGGTTTCCGGCTCAAGGAAGGAGATCCTAGTCGATTGGACAATATGGTGTGTCTGCTGGATTGGGTGAACAAATATTTTCCGAATCTATTTGAGGTCATTTTGTTAGAGCAAGATTCGGAAAAGAGGTTTGATCAGAGCCTTCTCAAGCATGGGGAGCGCTATGAATTCATTTTTAATCCCGATAGCTACAACCGTGGATGGGCATACAATGTTGCTGTTAAGCATTTTGTAACGACTCCAGTGGTGGCCACTTGTGATACAGATGTGCTGCTTGGGAATTCATTTCTTTCTTCCGTGCTTCAATGTTACAAGGGAAAAGAGTTCGTTTCACCCTATCGAAATGTTGTCTATACTTCAGAGGAAGAGGCTAGTGATATCAGGGCTTCGCTTTCTTTGAAAAAGTTGAATTTTGATGAGAACAGCCTGAAAAATCCGGTATCAATTACGGGGGGTATATTCATTGCTACCTGTGAAGCTTACGAGCGTCTCGCTGGGTATGAACAGTATATGGGATATGCCTGTGAAGATCGTGCATTTGATGCCACTATTTGTGAATTAGCTGACCCTGAAACCGTTCTGATTCAGAATGAATCATACATCCATCTCTGGCATCCTCTCGATAATGTGGAAAAGAAGAATTTCGATGAAATCTACCAACATTTAGTAGCCAACTATGGCTGTAAATACCATTCCGAACTGACCTATCGAAGTTACATTCACCAGTATTGCCATCACGAGAATGCTCCCAAAATTAGAGAGTTAGTTCAATTTAGGAGGCAGAGTGAGGAATGGGGAGATGCCTGTTTATACAACAAGGAAAGCCTGGAAATAAACGGACTGAAACCGAAGCCAGAATGCGTTGGAAGCTTCCCCGCAGTAGTGGACTCGAAGGATACAATCTACCCGGATGAGTTTACTAATTTGGATGAATACTCTGCTCGCGAAGAATATGCGGATACGAGGGAGCCATCTGCGGAGTTGAAACACTTTTACAACAAGTACAAAGGAGAACGGTGTGTCATAATCGGCAACGGTCCCAGCCTTAACAATATTGACCTGGGTAAAATTCAAAGTGAGTACACCTTTGGAGTTAATTCACTTTACTACAAAACGAGAGAAAGTGGCTTCATGCCCACATTCTTTGTGGTAGAAGATTCTTCGGTTATGAAAGAAAACTTGGCCGCGATTAAAAAGTACCGCCCTCAATATAAGTTTTTTCCGACCATTTACCGCAATCTGCATGGAGATGCCCACAATACTTTCTTTTTCAAGATGAACCGTGGCTTTTATGAGAAATCGAGTCCCAATTATTGTGTCCCTCGGTTTTCTACAGATTTCTCCAAAATTGCCTACTGTGGACAGTCTGTAACACACATTAATTTGCAGCTAGCTTTTTTCATGGGTTTCTCGGAAGTCTATTTGGTCGGTATGGATTTTTCTTATATCATCCCCGAGAGTCACAGTCGGAAAGGGGACGTGTTGGTCTCTGATACCGATGATCCTAACCACTTCCATAAAGATTATTTTGGTAAGGGGAAATCATGGAAAGATCCCAAGCTTGACCGAGTACTGATGAACTACAAGCAGGCCAAACTTGCCTATGAAGGATGTGGCCGAAAGGTCTACAATGCTACTCATGGTGGTAAACTTGAAATATTTCCAAGAGTGAATTTTGACTCTGTCTTCCGATATCAATTACCTCCGGCATACAGTGAAGTTGAACCGAACACTGATCCCGCCGTCACGGCCCAAAACAACAATCACGAATCCTTGGTCTATCTTCCCAACCATGGTTTGGTGAATTTGGGAGAAAATTCATTTCAATTCGGCTTGGATCATCGGATCAAAGCTGTGCGCTTAAGATCGTTAAACACGGATGTACCCATGAAGTCCATCGATGTGGATATTGAAACACAGCAGGTTAATGTGAATGAATTAATGGACTTTTCCGGAAGTGAAAAACAATTTCTTCTCGATGTAATGCCGGAAGGTGAAAATTGGATCTCTCTCGGGAAGCTTGGCCAAAGCCGTAAGCATATCTTTGGTAAGTCCGCTTACCAGATCTCTGGTGGATTCCCTTGTCGATCTTGTCAGCCCAATGCCAATCATGTCGCCGCTGTATTTAGAAATGGGAACAAACGGATCATGCTGAATCTCCTAACAAACAATAGATCAATTGAAGTTCAGAATAATGGACATAAATTGATTTCCCCTATTCAAGTCGGATCATTGAATGTGATCGGATATAACAACGGATAAAATGATAGTTGATATAATCATTGTAGCTGCCTTGTTGGTGTTAGCTGCTTCTCACATCATTCTTTTAACGAAGCCAAAAGAGGAAGATCACTCTGACGAGTTATGGTTAAGCACAAACGTAGCTATCAAAGATCTCGAAAAGCATCTGATCACAATTGATCAAACCATAAACGCTCGCATGGGAGCTTTGGATTCACGATTGGATATTCAAAACCGTGTGACTGGTGATATCGGGAAACAGGTGATTTATGTGGAAGAAGAATTGATGAAATCACTCGAGGAGTATTCTTCTACGTTAGTTAATCGAGTCGATTTGTTTGAGCAGCACTTGGTGAATGAGCTCTCGAAAGCTAATGAAAATCATGCGGCATCGCTAAAGAAGTTGTCTGAAGAAACTTGGTCTGCGTTTCTTTCCACGGACAAACGTATTAAGGAGGCTGATTCGGCAAGGAAGGACTTGAAGCGCTCACTTGATCGCTTTGAAACGAAGTATGGGAAGCAAACTTTAAAGTTTCAAACGCTCATCGATGCAAATGTAGATGCGTTCAAAAAAGCAAATAAAGAATTTACTGGCCGATTCAAGGAACTGACTTCTTTGATGGAGTCCTCACGAAAGACGATCGAAAAGGATTTACAGAAAACAAACTCTCAGGTGGAAAAGGTCGGTAACAAGTTAGCTACTTCATCTGGATCATTGAATGAGAAATTATTATCCAGTAATCAGAAGAGTAAGAAGCTGATTGCCGAGACTAAGCAGAGTCTTCAAAAGTCTATTTCAGATAATCGAACTCGCTTAGAAAAGAAAACGGCTCAAGACCTTGAGAAGGTCGATTCCCATTTGGAGAAAATGGCGGATAAATTTAGTAAAGACGCTGAATCATTGAATGAGAAATTATTATCCAGTAATCAGAAGAGTAAGAAGCTGATTGCCGAGACTAAGCAGAGTCTTCAAAAGTCTATTTCAGATAATCGAACTCGCTTAGAAAAGAAAACGGCTCAAGACCTTGAGAAGGTCGATTCCCATTTGGAGAAAATGGCGGATAAATTTAGTAAAGACGCTGAATCATTGAATGAGAAATTATTATCCAGTAATCAGAAGAGTAAGAAGCTGATTGCCGAGACTAAGCAGAGTCTTCAAAAGTCTATTTCAGATAATCGAACTCGCTTAGAAAAGAAAACGGCTCAAGACCTTGAGAAGGTCGATTCCCATTTGGAGAAAATGGCGGATAAATTTAGTAAAGACGCTGAAAAGATTAACTCTCGTCTAGATAAGGAAGCGGCAAGGATTGACCAGGAGTTGATGGATCTTTTGAAAAACGATAAAGGTCTTCAGTCTGACCAAGAGCAAAGCGGGGATAGGATTAATACGATTCAAACTGATCTTGTGAGTATCAAGGAAAACGAGGACTCCTTCATGCGTCATGTCCAAAGACAGAATCAAATTACCAAAAACATAGAAAACCTCGTTAACCGTAGTAACACTTTTAACTACAATACATTTCAAGTTTTTGATCGCCGATTCGTTCGTAAAGACTACGAGGAAACGCTTAAGCCCATGTTGGAACTATTTGGGCTTAGTATGTCCTTTAATACCATGGGATATCTTGCGCACAAGATTTGCAAAATTGAAGAGGATTGCGTGGGGCGTTTAGCTACTAATATTCAAGATGCACTCATCCGATTGATCAGTGTATTTGGCCTTAAAAGAAAGCAGTGTAGAATTTTAGAAATTGGAACACTATTTGGGATCAATTTGTGTATCGTCGAAGAGTTAAGTGCTGCATATGGAAAAGAGCTGAAATACCAAGTTATTGATCCTCTGGATGGCTATTATAAACACGGCCAGCTCGACATTGTTACTAAGCAGGAAGTAAACAGTCGCAACTTTTGGTACAACATAAATAAGTGCGGATTGGATGCCGAAAAATTTGAATTAATCAAGGGGTTTAGCCACCACAAGCGTATCGTTAGGCAGGTAAAGAAACGTTCAGTAGATTTAATTTTTGTGGATGGAGATCATACTCGGAAAGGAGTTGCTTTAGATATTCGGAATTATGCCGACACTTTGAAGAAAGGTGGATTGTTTATGTTTGACGATTATGGGTCACGACAGTGGCCAGAAGTTAAAGAAGCGGTAGATGCCAGTCGCATTATCAAGAGCCAATTTACATTTATCGGGCATGCTTTTCGCACAGCTATTTACGCTAAAAAATGACCCCACGATTCTACAGAAAATTTGATTACGACAAGATGCTGCTTCCCAACCCTCTTCTTCGGCAAAGAGAAGAGGAGGTAGTAGATTTGGCTTCCGCCCAGAAACGTACTGGAAAAACCGTGGGATATCCCGGTTGGAATTTATTGTATTATTGCTGTTTGTGTTCCTTGGATCCAGACCAAGAGCACACTATAATTGAAACGGGTACCAACTGGGGTTATTCTACCATTATTCTGGCCCAGGCATTAAGAGATTCCGGCGCAAAAGGAAAGGTTCATACGATTGAGCTGGAAGAGGAGAATCTACAAATTGCTCGAAAGAATTTTGAGGAAGCTGGAGTATCTGATTTGATAAATACCTATCAGGGAGATAGCTTAAGATTGTTAGCAGAAGTCCTGGAAGGCAAAACGCCATCGTTCGTGTTTTTAGATGGCAATCACTCTATGCCTCATGTGTTACACGAATTTGGGTTGGTCGAACCTACTCTTGTTGTTGGCGGCAAGGTCTATTTTGATAATACCGAGGACATTGGCCAAAAAGAGGATCTCCTCGTTTTTGGTGCGTTGAAAGAGATTGAAAAAGAATATCAAGGCAACCTCGTCAGATTTCCTTTTTGCTCTTGGTATACTCCGGGGCAGGCAATTTGGGAAAAGTCTTAACGGATTTTCCTCATCCATTCGAGATCGGTTTGGTTCGTGCCTTAACGCCTCATTTGAGCCATAAATCTTTATGGGAGCAATTTACGGGCTCCCTACATTGATACTGCGTTACATTCATTAGAGATAAAACAAGCCTCCCTATGTGTGATTCCATCAAGTCAATTTGACGCTCATGATTAATATAGTTAGATTTTTCATGGCATTAGCATCATCAATTTTGATTTAAGGTAACGATTTTAAATGAAGGATTTTGGTAAATTATTTCGGCTATCCTTCTTTATCTTTCTTCTTTGTCCTGCCCTAAGCTTGGGCGGAGAAAGTTGGCCGGAGTGGCTTGAGATGCATTTTAGTGCAGAACATCGCAATATCGCCAATTATGTTGCTGATACTGCTGACCCTGATGGAGATGGTTTTTCCAACCGATTTGAGTTCATCGCTAAGTTGGATCCCACCGATCCGAAATCGCGCGTTCTTTTTTCTGTAGAGGATAACTCCCCCAATAGGTTGCTAATTGGACCGATTACCGAAGGAGTGCGCTATGAAATTGATTCTAGTACTGACCTTCTTGTTTGGAAACCATTGCAGACAGAGAATTTCCAATTCGAAGGTAGCAATTTGATTTTCGAAATGGGTTCGACTCCGGATAAACGATTCTACAGACTTTCCATCTCTTCAGAAGTGCTAGTTTCCGATGAATTTTCTGAAATACCGTCTGATACTTTTTGGATGGGTCCGTTGCCAACTGAGAAGGGGAAGTACTCCAATGAGGTTCGACGTGAAATTACTCTTACAAGAAGTTTCTTTATGGGAAGGACTGAAGTCAGTAAGGCAGAATGGGATCGTGTCCGCTCATGGGGTATGGAGCATGGCTATTCGGATTTAGCTGAAGGGAGAAGAGGTTTTAAGGAGGACTCCACGGATCAGCACCCTGTTGCAGAAGTCAATTGGTATGATGTGGTTAAGTGGCTGAATGCCAGAAGTGAAATGGAGGAGGGATTAGTGCCTTGCTACTCGGTGGATGGTTTAGTGTATCGTACCGGAGAATTAGAACCAGATTGTAACTTCTTGAATAATGGTTACCGGCTTCCGACCGAGGCAGAATGGGAGTACAGTTGTAGGGCTGGCTCCATCTATGCATTCTACTCCGGATAGATATTATTCATTGATGCAGATCCTCCAGACCCAAGTCTAGATAAGGTGGGTTGGTATGTCGCCAATAGCAAATGGCCAGGTGGAGGTTGGAACACGAGGCCTGTGGGTGATCCGCGGAAGGATTCAAATGCATGGGGATTAAGAGATACTCATGGCAATGTGATGGAGTGGTGCTGGGATTGGTGGCAAAACAACATCATTAAAGCAACCGATCCGCTGGGACCATCTGTAGGCTCCTATCGAGTAGTGCGTGGCGGTCACTTCTATGCAACTGCAAGAGACTGTCGATCTAGTAGTCGGGGATCTTCAATTCCGAATGGCGATCCGCATTGGTTAGCCTACACAGGGTTTAGAATGGCACGCAGCCGGTGAGGGTGGTTCGACGAGTTATTTAAGGTAAATGCAAGGTTGGAAGCTCTGAACTTATTCCCATTTTATGTTCAAATTAGTCATAAGGCTAAATTGTCTAGCCATTCAGTTGGCGATTTCGGTATCAATTGCTTGGTTCACTTAATTAGAACTGAACCTTAGGTCGAATCTTTCTATTGTGCTTGGTTACTAAACAGGTGCTTATTCGTTTATAAAAATATTTTTGAAACTAATTATCCAAATCCCCTGCTTCAATGAAGCGGATTATATCACAGCAGTAGTTCAATCTCTACCTCGGGCTGTGGAGGGATTCGATGTGGTTGAGTGGCTCGTGATTGACGATGGGAGTTGGGACCGAACCGTCGATGTCGCGCGGAAGGGTGGTGTAGACCACATCGTGCGGCTTTCGCAAAACCAAGGCCTTGCCAAAGCATTTTCAGCTGGACTGGAAGCGTGTTTGAAATTGGGCGCTGATGTGATTGTGAACACCGATGCCGATAACCAATACAACGCGGACGACATTCCCTTGTTGGTGGCACCTATTCTTGAAGGGCAGGCAGAAATGGTTGTGGGCGAGCGTCCCATATCGAGCATCAAACATTTCTCTTTTATCAAGAAGCTGTTGCAAAAGTGGGGGAGTGCTGTGGTTCGATCGATTAGTCGGACGGACGTTCGGGATGCGCCGAGCGGATTCAGGGCTTATAGTCGGGAGGCGGCAATGAGGCTCAATGTCTTCAGTAATTACACTTACACGCTCGAGACGATCATTCAGGCGGGCCAGATGGGGATGGCTGTCAAATCAGTCCCGATTCGGGTGAATGGAGAAACACGGCCATCCCGCCTTGTGAAGAGCATTCCTTCCTATGTGAAACGGTCCATCGTGACCATGTTCAGGGTCTTTGTTGTTTATCGTCCGATGCGTTTTTTTGGCTATTTAGCTGCTTTGGCCTTTGTGCCTGGATTTGCTCTGGCCCTTCGTTTTTTGTACTTCTACTTAAATGGTCTTGGGGATGGACATATCCAGTCTGTGATTTTATCTGCCTTGCTGATGGGGTCGGGGCTGTTACTTGCCATTGTAGCCGTAATTACGGACCTAATCTCAGTGAATCGACGGCTGTTGCAAAAGATTCAATGGCAGGTTCGAAAACTTGAAGACGAGCTCTCTCGAGAAGACTCCTAGCCTGTGCTTAATATACAGACAGGACTATCTAAGGGGAAGCGTTCAAATTCCATACCGCGTGCATTGGGATTCTCGCTAAGCCTCGTTTGCTGTCTTTATGTGTTTCGAGAACTGATTTACGATGATTCCAAGTTGACCCATGGTGTACCCATTCAGTTTCTGTGGCCTCTTGTTGGGGCTACCGGTTGTTGGGTTTTGGTGAACACGGTCCTTGGAGTTGGTTGGGCTTTGATGGTTCGCGCTTTGGGAAGTGAGGTCGGATTCATGGCTTCAATCATTTTATCATTTCGCACACAGTTTGCTAAGTACTTACCTGGAAATGTGTTTCATCATATCGGGCGGGTCGTCCTGGCAAAACAACTCGGAATAAAAGCTGCCATTGCGGGAACCGCTACGATTATGGAGTCCATTGCATTGGTGCTTGTCGCTGGACTCATTGGACTCTCTTTTTTGTTCACACAAGGCTATGGGATTCCTGCTTTGGTTGTTGTTGGGAGCGGGGTGTTTGTTCTGGTGATTGCACTCATAAACCCAACGCTGAGGAGGAAAATTGGGATCACCGAGTCTCTGAAAGCTCAACATTTGCATTGGGGCTTAATCGGATCTTTGTCCTATGTTTGTGTGTTTTTTCTACAGGCAGCCATGTTCGCCCTGTATGCAGGTGTGTTAGCAGAGCCACTTCAGTTGGGCTTCGTTCGAATCCTTGAAATGGTTTCGGTGACTTGGGCTGCCGGCTTTTTAGTGATTGGAGCACCCGGCGGGCTAGGGGTCAGGGAGGCAACCTATGCATTATTTTCTATGTCACCTGAGATGAATGTGAACTTGCTATTTGTCGCTTCCTGGATGCGCATTAGCTCAGTTTTGGGCGATCTATTTTGTTTTGGACTCAGTGTGATTTTTCTGAAACGTCCCCAGAAGAGTAACTGAATGGACAATCACGATAAGCAATTAGAAGAGGGCATTTACATCGGAAATCAGGTGGATAAATCCAACCTGAATAACCCCATTTCCAGAAAGCTTGTTTCTGGATTCGATAGTAAGTTGTTCCGGGTATTGGATGCCCTCCAACCGAAAACCTTGCATGAAGTGGGTTGTGGAGAGGGGCGGCTTACGCGGCTTATTCGTGATCGCTACAAGATCCAGATATTGGCGAGTGATTTCTCAGAGGCGCTTATCGACGAGAATCTTAAACGCGATTGTGACTCGATCGACTTCAAGCACCTTAGCATCTACGATATAAATCCCGAAGAACATGCCAGATCGGTGGTGGTGTGCTGCGAGGTGTTGGAGCATTTGGAGGATCCGGTGCGTGGGCTTCAGGCTCTTAGGAGTCTAAATGCTGACCACTATGTCTTCTCTGTTCCTCGTGAACCCATCTGGCGTATTTTGAATATGGCTCGCTTCAAGTATCTTGGTGATTGGGGAAACACGCCGGGGCATCTCAATCATTGGAGCCCGAACTCCTTTACTAAAGCTGTAACTGAAAACGGATTTGAAATCGTTGAGGTCTTAAATCCATTTCCATGGATTATGGTAAGCCTAAGGGCTGTCTGAGACCTCAGTGGTTTCAACCTCATCCTTATCTGTTTTATAGTCGCCTCTGCTGAAGGACTTTTCGAGCCACACGTAAGCGCAGATAAAGAAATAACGGCTCCCCATTTCTTTTATCTTCAACTTGGCTTGTCCGGTGCGTCGATTGGTCCAGGTGATGGGCATTACCGTCCAAGAGAAACCTCGAACGATTGCTTTTAAAGGAATCTCCACTGTTAGATTGAAATGAGGAGATAAGAAGGGCTGACAGCCATCGATAACCGTTTTGCGGTAGGCTTTGAAAGCGTTGGTTGTATCGTTAAGTTTGATCTTAAAAAGGATACGTATAAAGAAGTTGGCCAATCGATTTACGCGGAGTTTTAGCCAGGGGTAGTCGATTACGCCTCCACCTTTGGAAAAACGACTGCCAAAGACACAATCCCAGCCTTCGTTCAGTAGCTCCCAATATCTGACAACGTCTCTGACGTCATCCGATTGGTCTGCCATCATGATAACAACGGCATCCCCTTTCATTTTGTTGAGACCCAAAATTATGGCGCGACCAAATCCGTTTTCTCCCTTATTCTTAATTGGTCTAAGAGTTGAAACTTTTTCTTTGGTTTCGTTTAGAATGTCCCAGGTCTTGTCAGTGCTTCCGTCGTCTACGACGAGGATCTCGTGGGGGACTTTTTGAAGCTCTAATTCCAGGTGCAAGTGTTCAACAGTTGCGGCGATGCAACCTTCCTCATCCCTCGCCGGGACGACGATACTGAGCAGTGTCAGGTCGTTGGGTGCATTATCGGAGCTGTCCATAGAGGTTGATCGTTGTTTTAAATGTATCGCGAATCAATCCTGATTAATTGCTTCGATTGATTTGAGTTAAATACCATCGGATGGTTTTTTGTATCCCTGTCTCGAAGGTCTCTGCTGGAGTCCAGCCTAACTCACTCTCGATTTTTCGGCAATCAATGGCGTAGCGTCGGTCGTGTCCCTTCCGATCGGTAACAAACGTTTTCTGGCTTAAGTAACTGCTGTCGTTTGTCTTCGGCTGCTGGTTGTCAAGAATGGAGCATATGGTATCTACGATCTGGATATTCGTTTTCTCGCAGTTGCCTCCTATATTATAGGTCTCTCCCAATCTTCCGATTTTCAATACCTTGTGTATGCCAGCGCAGTGATCCGTCACATAGAGCCAATCTCGAACGTTTAAACCGTCTCCATATATAGGGAGGCTTTTGCCATCCAACGCATTGTGGATCATTAGCGGGATCAGTTTTTCCGGAAACTGTCTTGGCCCATAGTTGTTGGAGCAATTGGTAATGAGCGTCGGCAAACCAAAGGTGTGGTGATAAGCTCGAACCAGGTGGTCACTTGCCGCCTTTGAAGCAGAGTAGGGGCTATTCGGCAGGTATTGGTTTTCTTCTGTAAAGGCTGCCTCATCGGATGTAAGCGTTCCATACACTTCATCGGTGGATACGTGTAAGAATCGAAAGTTACTTTTTTGCTCGGGGTTCAACTCGGAGAAATACGCAAGACTTGCCTTCAGCAGCTCGTGAGTGCCAACCACATTGGTTTGAATAAACGCGTCAGGACCTTCGATGGAGCGATCCACATGGGTTTCTGCCGCAAAGTTGACTACCCAGTCGATCTGATGACTATTTAATAACTGGCCTACCAATCCCTGGTCTCCAATGTCACCTATGATAAAGCTGAAGTTTGGCTTATCTTCATGGTGAGCAAAATTCTCTTCGCGACCAGCATAAGTGAGCAGGTCGAGGCAGATGATCTTGTTTGTTGAGCTGTCTGCTTCTGCAAGTAACAGATCTAGAAAATGAGAACCAATAAATCCGGCTCCTCCGGTGACTAATACGTTCATCTTGGTATGTATCTATTCAATCCAATTTTTGCAGGCTCTATCCACAGCTTCATGAACCTCGGTTAATTGGATATCATGACAGCTAAGTTTTTCTGAAGACATGATGCAATTGGAGCGTGGAGCTCGCACAACCTTAGACATGAAGGCTTCCTCGCTTTCAAAAAATTTGAGCTCCTTCTTCACCAGACCATGTGTTTTCATGATTTCGGTGATCTCTCTCGCAGAAATCGCTCCAGGGTTGGTCACATTGTAAACACCACTGGGTATACCTTTTTCAAAACATTTGAGGCAGGCATCGATAAATTCGAATCGTTGTGAGACTGAGTTTTCAGCATCCAAGAGCCATTCATAGGTGAGTAGCTTGGTTAGATAGTTTCTCGGATTGTTTCTTTCATCGAATGGAATCCGAAGTCGCCAGATGTAGCAATCCTCAGCTCCTTTCAGAGTTTCTTCCCCTAGTGCTTTAGTTCCACTGTAGAAACTACAGTTATTGTGCCTGAAATCGAAATTAGGAGTATCGTCTTCAATGAAGCCCGTACCATCCGGGCGGTTCCCGGTGTAAATACAGCCGGAGGATACATGCCCCCAAGGAAGTTTAAGTGACTCGCAGACCTCACGGATGATTCCCGGTAACACGGCGTTTCCCATCAAGCAGTTTGCTTTGTCATCTTCGCAAGCATCCACATTGGGTTTTCCTGTGTAGCCGGCCGCATTGATCAGGCAATCAGGCGCTTCTGCCTGAAGGGCTTCTTTGAGCTTGGCTGGATTATAGTAATTTAAATCTGCCCGGGAAAAGTTCCGGAAAGAAATGTTTCGATTGCTGAGGACCTCTTGGAACGTTTTGCCAACGTACCCGCTGCCGCCTAGTAGAACTACGTGCTTCATTTTCAAAGATCGTTATGAAGGCTGCAAAATTACTTTCTGACAAGAAGGAACCTTATCCATGAATTTTTGCTCGATAAGTGTTAACAAGCTCCCATGCTCTGCCTTTTAAAATCGACCACAACTGCTCATCCCAACTCGTGACACCGCTACGCTTTATTCCAAAAACGTTAAGCTTTCTGGTTTCAGCTATTCTGCTGTTAGGGAATTTTTCACGCCTGTCGGCTCAAACGAACCCAACCGGAGTGTTACCAAATCCACTTGACGAAATTAATCCGGCACTACGACCGCTCATACAATCTGCGGCGGCTAATTCCTGGAAGATGGACATGCAGGATATCTTGCTCAGGCGAGCGGAAGCAGTGTCCATGCGGTACTCGTCTTCAAATGCAGTCAAGGTAAGTGCATCTGCTAACGTTGGATTCCAAATCCAGGACACCGGGGCAGAAACTTCCGATGGATGGAAATACAAATTTGATGTTTATGCACGGAAGCCACTTTATACTTGGGGCGCTGCCGAAGCAGATCATCGGTACGGATTGCTCGAAGTCGAACGAGTTAAGCAGGACCGACAACTGGCATTTCTGGCGATTTACCGGGATGTGGTGAATCGCTTTATCGATTACGCGATTCTAAAGCAGCGGGTACTATATAGTAGTCTTGCTGAAGAAATTTATCGAGCGGACATTGAGCTAAGACGCGAGCAGCTGGAACGAGGTGAGTTTCCCGCCACTCAATTCGCAACCATGGAATTAAACTATAAAACTGAGCTCTTAAAGCACGAGGCCTTGGAAAATAGTCTTCAGCGAGCAGCCGATGATTTGCATGAAGTGATTGGCTCGGAAGAGACCACCTCGATTAATATGGGCGGAGGTATTCCTGCTGTTGCCGACGATTTGTCGATTGTGGAAGCAAAAATGCAGAGTTTCTTCTCTTCCATGGATGCAACATCTTTGAAGGTAGCCTCTAAGCAGACTCGACTGACCCAGGAACTGGAGCGCTTGAATAATTATGAGGTAAACCAGAAGCCCAAGCTCAATGGATTGGTCCAGTTAAGACGGGATTCCGACAACGTAATTACAGGTAATCGTCAAAATTTGGAATACACCGAGGGTTTTGCGGGTCTTGAAGTTAGGTGGAATGTCTACGACGGTAAGTATTCAGCCGCTTTTATTAAAGACGCTTTGCAAACGCGTCGACAATTGGAAAGAGAACTGGCCGACATTAAGAAAAATCTGAAAGACGATATTGGCTTCTACTTCAAGGACCTAGAAATTAAACGGGAGCAAAGCCTGCTTAGCGATCAGACATTTTATTGGGAAGAAGGTCGTTATCGCCAGATGGAGGAAGATGTAAAGGCGGGGCGTTCGCCCGAGAAAGATTTGAAAGCAGTCAAGCGGGACTTGGAGCGTGCGCGGATTGTCCTGCTTGATACGCGGGGTCGCTATTATAAGTCATTGACCAATCTTTATGTGATGTTGGAGTACCCCTCAATCTTGGCTTATCTCGAAGAATGATTCGTTATATATTTCTCATCTTATTTCTAGCAGTCGTTGGTTTTGCCGGCTGGATTTTCAGCAAAAAAATCATCAGTCGCGAAGTGGTGGTCCAACCGGTTGTCATTGATACGGCTCGCTCGGTTGTCCTTGGTACCGTCACTGTGAATGCGGATTATTCGACCGAAATTCGAGCCGGTGAAGGGGGAAGGCTTTTGGATGTGCTCATCGAGGAAGGTGATGAAGTCATTGAAGGCGATGTGGTTGCTCAAGTCGATCCAAGGGATCTCGAGTTGGAATTGGAAGCTCGTCAGATAGATCTAGATCTTGCGCAAAGGCAGCTCGAAGTTGTTAATCCCAAGCAATTTAGTGTGGAGGTGGCCGAGGAGAGCCTGGATGAGATGAAGCGACTGTTCGATTTGGGACAGAGATCAGACCGCCAAGTTAAGGAGGCCGAAAGAAACCTCAGAAAGGCACAGGGAGATCTTGAGCTCTCAGAGTTGACTGCGAATACGAATATCAAGCGTCTGGAAAATGGGATCCAAGTGATGAAACGACGCATGGAAAAGATGAATATTCGCAGTTCCATCGACGGTATTATTGAAGACGTTCTTTCTGAAAAAGGAGACCTGATTGGATCCGGTGCTCCCATTGCTTCCATCATTTCCAAAAAACGAGTGGTCGTAGCTGAAGTGAGTGAAGAACAATTTGCAGGCATCCGGCTAGGGCAGAAAGCCGTCGTTCGATTTCTCTCGTTGGGCGGGGAGCTTTATGATGCCGAGGTGGCCAAGATTTTTCCTTCTGCGGATCCAGATACTCAACGCTATTCGGTTCAGCTCGAAGTTGAGATTTCCCAGGATCTGCTGGTTCCAGGTCTTACCGGTGAAGTCACGATCACGATTGGTGAACGTGCCAATGCCCGCATCATCCCGACTCGAGCCTTAGTAGGAGATTATGTTTTCGTCTTTAATGATGGACGTCTCGATTTCCGCCAGATTGTTTACGGTTACCGGAGTTTGATCCAAGTTGAGATTCTTGAAGGCCTCGAAGAAGGAGACCTCGTGGTTACTGAAGGTCTTGATATTTTAAAGCCTGGAGATCGGGTTACGATCAAGGAAAAGGATGACAAGCTTTCGATTCGTTAGCGAGCGAGCTGTGGCAGATTCATAGTTATGTCCCCAAACATCCGTATAGCGCTGCGATTTCTGACCGCCAATAAACGGGCGATGGCAATGAGCCTGACGGGTATCATCTTTGGAGTCGGATTCTTCATTTTTGGACAGGCGCAAACGACGGGATTCCAACAGTTTTTCGTAAAGACCATTTTAGGGACTGATGGTGCCATTCGTGTACAGGACCGCATTCGAATTACCTTCAAGACCATGGAGCTCGCAGATGAGGAGGACGATAGCGACTCACCTTGGGTGATTGAGAACACTGAAAACTACAAATATATTGAAGGAATTGAGCAGCCACTCGAAGTGATTGATGCGCTCAAGGAATTTGAAAGTGTCACCGGAATTGCGGAGGTACTCACCGGTAGCGTCCTGGTCAGTAGTAATTATCGAAGCTACACCGGACGGTTGTTTGGGGTTGATATCGATGATTACATTGCCGTGTCTGATCTGGAGAAACAGATAATCTTTGGATCCTTAGAGGACTTTCGGTCAAAACCCACTGGGATTTTGATCGGTTCCAAATTTGCTCGCCTGCTTCAAGTGAGTATCGGCGACACCGTGGTTATTAAGTCTTTAGATAAAAACTCCAGATACACGGTGGCTGGCATTTTTGAAACTGGAGTCTCTGATATCGACCGGGAACGTATCTATATGAAGTTGTCAGAGACCCGCAGTGTGCTTCAGCGGGCTCATGGTGCATCTTTCCTTCAAGTCAATCTGATCGACCCCCACCGGGCCAGAGAAGAGGCCTTCCACATGATGAATACTATCTATTACCATGTGGCCAGTTGGCAGGAGAGGCAGAAATCCTGGCTGGATGCCTTTTTAGTTTTAAGCGTTTCGACCGGGCTCACGGTATCGACCATCATTCTTTTATCGGGCCTCGGTATGTTTAATACGCTCGCCATGATGGTCATGGAAAAAACCAAAGAAATAGCGATTCTCAGGTCAATGGGCTATACACGACGCGACATCACCAGCATCTTTCTCTGGCAAGGTGTGTTTGTACTGGTGGCAGGAAATGTCCTTGGTTGGATAGTCGCGGTACTTATGACCTACGGTGTCTCAAAGCTGCCGTTTCGCGTTACTGGAATTTTTACTACTGACTCGTTTGTCGTGAATTGGTCCATCTGGCACTACGTCTCAGCCACGATTATTGCCTCTGTGATTGTAATGATCGCCTCCTACATCCCAGCTCGTCGTGCGGCTAAACTCGAACCCGGCGATGTCATTCGCGGAACTTCCCAATGAGTGTGCCTAATTCCAGTTCATCTAATAGTGATCGCATCGCTCTGCGCTGTGAGAACATTCATCGCCACCTAGGCGAAGGAGAGGGTAGGGTTCACGTACTTCGGGGTGTCTCGCTTGAGTTGGAGCGTGGCAAGGTATACGCCGTGGTGGGTCCTTCAGGTTGTGGGAAATCTACTTTGCTATACCTACTGGGGTTACTTGACCAACCAGACGAGGGAGAAATTTACCTGAGCGGTGAGCCAATGACCCAAATGGGAGATCAGGAACGTACAGCTGCACGCAACCAGCATTTGGGCTTCGTGTTCCAGTTTCATTTCCTTCTTAAGGAATTCAGCGCCCTGGATAATGTGATGATTCCCATGCGCAAGCAGGGAGTGCTGTCTTCTGAAGAAATGGAGGAGCGAGCTACCTCCTACCTCAAGGATGTGGGCCTCGGCGACAAACTGCACCGCTTGGCCACTCAATTATCAGGAGGCGAGCAACAACGTGTGGCCATTGCACGGTCATTGTCTAATATACCCTCAGTCATTTTGGCAGATGAGCCCACAGGTAATTTGGACGTCCATAACTCCAATATCGTTTTCGATCTACTGACTCGTTTGGCACGCGAAAATGACCAGGCTGTGCTCATCGTGACGCACAACCCAGACATCGCTCAAAAGTGCGACCATATTTTGCAAATGGAAGATGGCGAATTTATCAACTGAGACCCCCTCACGTATAAGTTTTTCGCATAAGTCAAATTGCAGCCTCTAATTTTTAGAAAAAGTTATTGCCATAGGAAATCGGGCACATTCTATAGCGTAGTTTTTGCAACCGTCCGTATAATCTCTTTTCTCCACCATCCATGGCAGACAACAAGGAAAACCTTTCACGTCCGAGATTTTTGAAAGGCTTTTTGGGCGCCGGGTTTGCGTCGATTCTCCTAGGAAAATCCGCAACCGGCTCAACGAAAGATAACCAGGATGCATCGTCTAAGAACGTGCGCCTCAAAGTTCGCCAGGATCCTCGCGCTATTTCGCGCGATAGCTAATCAGGGTGCAATCGAACAATGCTACTCAACCGCTTTCCTGCTCCTTCTAACTAACGAGCGGCTCAAAGGGATACTTTTACTATGTCTACAATCTTTCCGAAAGAAGCTAACAAAGCCCCGCTTCAGGTAGTCATCGCACTACTGATCGTCATCGGGACCATCACGGCCGGAGCGACCTATTATCTTACTCCCAAGTATTCTAGAGTAGGTTATCAGCCAGTTCAGCCTGTTCCTTTTGAACACTCACTCCACGTAGGTGAGTTGGGCCTGGATTGCCGCTACTGCCACAATCAGGTGGAGAAATCCGGACATTCCAACGTTCCGGCCACCAGCACCTGTATGAACTGCCACAACCAGGTTCAGGTCCTGAGTGAGAAGCTAGAGCCGGTTCGTGACAGTTTTGCGAGTGGGGAATCCATTCCCTGGGTGCAGGTACATAAGGTGCCTGACTATGTATATTTCAATCACTCTGTTCACGTGAATCGCGGCATCAGTTGTTTCGAATGCCACGGCCAAGTGAATGAAATGGATGAAGTCCGCCATGAAAAATCCTTTAGCATGGGCTTCTGCTTGGAATGTCACCGCAATCCAGAAGAAAAACTTCGCCCTCTCGATCAAATTACCAACCTCGATTGGCGTCCTGAGAGCAAGGAAGCGCAACTTGAGTTTGGAAATGAAATGAAAGAGCACTGGAAAATCAATCCGCCAACCAGCTGCTCAGGATGTCACCGATGAATAAATTCTTAAAACATCCCGAACCTTCCGAGTCGGATCTTAAGGGACCTCACTACTGGAGAAGCCTCGACGAACTGGCCGAGACCGAAGGTTTCAAAGACTATTTGCACCGGGAATTTCCCGAAGGGGCTTCTGAGTTGGACGGCGTAAATCGCCGCCAGTTCATGAAAGTCATGTCAGCTTCTTTTGCCTTTGCAGGCGTTGGATTGACGGGTTGCCGTCGTCCGGAGAAGCATGTCATGCCTTACAGCAAGCAGCCCGAGGAGATCGTGCACGGTAAGCCACTGTTCTATGCAACGGCCATGCCACACCGCAATGATCCGGTAGCTTTGGTGGCTGAGACCCATGAAGGTCGTCCCACCAAGCTTGAAGGCAATGCCCTGGTCCCAGGAAGCAATGGTAGCACCAACCAATATGCTCAAGCTTCTATTCTAGACCTCTATGATCCCGATCGTTCAAAGAAAACCGTCCAAGGCGGTCGCACCCTGACCGAGGATCAGCGTGCGGATTATCTGGCTTCTGTTTCTAAGCAGTATGCTGAAAATGGTGGAGAAGGCCTTGCCTTCCTCGCTGAGGGAACTCCTTCTGTGACTCGCCAAGCTCAGTTGAAGCAGCTCAAAGCCAAACTCCCCAATGCAGTTTGGGCCGAGTATGATGCGATCGACACTTCCAATTTCGAAAAGGCGGCTG
Source organism: Opitutia bacterium ISCC 52 (assembly GCA_014529675.2). Classification (NCBI taxonomy): domain Bacteria; kingdom Pseudomonadati; phylum Verrucomicrobiota; class Opitutia; species Opitutia bacterium ISCC 52. Next base: position 3,106,505 of record CP076040.1, on the reverse strand, counting down.
CCCAAGTATTAGGTAAAAGCGTTCGCGCCATTTATGACTATTCTAAGGCGGAACGAGTTCTGTCCCTGGAAGCTGACTTCCTATACAGCGACCCGAATCACCTGGCTGATACCCTGGCGTTCTCAAAAGCACGCAAGGTGGACGACGATCATCCTGAAATGAACCGCCTCTATGCGGCTGAGTCTTACTACTCCATCACGGGTGGTATGGCTGATCACCGTTTACGCATCGCTTCAGGTGATATCCCAGCGTTTACTGCGTTAGTTGCTGCAGCTGTTTTAGAACAAGCTGGCATCACTGGAGGGCAGGCCATTCTATTCTTGAAGTCTGCTGGTGAAGGCCTGGACGTAGATCCTCATTGGATTGAAGAATGCGCCAAGGATCTTGTCAGTCATCGCGGAAAAGCGCTCGTGGTTGCAGGACCACACCAGTCCCAAAGTGTTCATGCGCTTACCATCGCCTTAAACGAAGTTTTACAGGCTCAAGGTAATACCGTGAATTACGTGAGCATTCCTGAAAATACAGCGAGCGCCATTTCTGAACTGGCCGAATCCATCAACGGAGGCTCTGTGAAGACCCTTTTCGTTCTCGGTGGAAATCCGGTTTACAACGCTCCAGCTGACCTGAACTGGTCGGACGTTCAAGCTAAGGTAGACGAGGTGATTCGCCTCGGAGCCACCTTTGACGAGACGTCAGAGATTTCAGATTGCCACATCAACGCGGCTCACTTCCTCGAAAGCTGGGGAGATGCGATCGCTTATAACGGCACTGTCTTGGCCATCCAGCCAATGATTCTCCCACTTTTCCAAGGACTTACTGAAAGTGAAATCTTGGAGATCATCATCAACGGAGCAGCAAAGGATGGTTACCAGATCGTATCCGAAGCTTTGATCGGTTCTTTGAGCGGAGGTCAAAAAGCATTCGAAAAATTCCTGCACGATGGATACTGGAGTGGCACAGCTAGCCAAACGACTTCGGTAAGTTTCAACCAAGGTGCCGCTCAGCAATTGCTGACATCAGAAGGAATCGGGCTCGCCAATACCTCGTCTAGCAACCTCGAAATTCGTTTCCTCCAAGACCCAAGTCTCGACGACGGTCGGTTTAATAATAACGGATGGCTGCAAGAATGTCCGGACCCTGTCACCAAATTGACCTGGGACAATGCGTTCCTCGTTTCTCCAAAATTGGGCGCAGAGCTTGGCGTGATTGCAGGTAATACTTTAGTGAAGGTGGTTCGCAAAAACCCGAACGCCCACAAACGTGGAAAAGAGCAAGGTCATATCATTGAAGTTACCGTCGACGGTAAAACATTGACCGGACCTGCTCACGTGCAGCCAGGTCTGCCAGACTACACGGTTGTTGTTTCTCTAGGTTACGGTCGCACAGTGACCGGAAACGTAGGAGAGGGTAGTGGCTTTAATGCTTACACACTGCGAACGGTGGCTGGATGTTCTTCCGTTACCGGTGCTTCAGCGAAAAACGTTGGTGGTGTTCAGCAACTTGCTGATACGCAAGAGCACTGGTCCATGGAAGGCCGTGCGATTATTCGCGAAGCCAACCTCGACTTTTATAAAGAGCACTCCGACTTCGTGGACCATATGGGAATGGAGTCGCATTCACCTGCGATTCTCGGCCTGGATGGAAACGGTGGTAATCGCCGCGATACGGTCGCTCTCCAAGAGCTGGTCAAATCGGGTGATAACAACCGTGGTAACTCGGCTTACGTATCACCAGAGTTCACTGGCACCCACCAATGGGGAATGTCCATCGACTTGAATACCTGCACGGGTTGTAACGCCTGTGTGATTGCGTGTCAGTCTGAGAATAACATTCCAGTGGTCGGTCGCGAACAAGTGCTTCGTGGACGTGAGATGCACTGGATCCGCCTCGATCGTTACTATTCTGCAGGTCCAGGAAAAGACACCAATGAGATCCCCACCGATCCACAGGTTTCTTTGCAACCGATGACTTGTCAGCACTGCGAAACGGCACCTTGTGAGTCTGTTTGTCCAGTGAACGCAACCGTTCACGATGATGAAGGTCTGAACGTGATGGCTTACAATCGTTGTGTAGGAACGCGTTATTGCGCCAACAACTGCCCATACAAAGTGCGCCGGTTTAACTTTTTCGATTGGAACGACCGCGAAATGGGTCGTGACTACGAAGGCCCTCTTGGCCCCAAGGGAATGGATGAGCTTAAGAAGATGAGCAAGAATCCCGAGGTTTCCATTCGTATGCGTGGAGTTATGGAGAAGTGCACCTACTGTCTCCAGAGAATCCAGGCAGCGAAGATCGACCAGAAGGTTGAAGCCCGCGATTCCGACAACATCAAAGTTCCTGATGGCACTATCAAAACCGCTTGCGAGCAAGTGTGCCCGGCTGACGCGATTGTATTCGGAGACGTTTCCGATCCTGAATCTCGCGTTTCCAAGCTCAAGGAATCCAACCGCGATTACGGTGTGTTGGCTTACTTGAACACACGTCCGCGCACCACTTACCTCGCCAAGTTGCGTAACCCGAATCCGCTCATGCCGGACTTCTACGATAACCCACTCAGTCATTTGGAATACAATGAGGCGAGTGGACACGGAGATGGCCATGGAGATTCCCACGGCGATGAAGCACACGCTACAGAGGATAGCGGCCACAACGGTCATTAATTAATAGCATTTCGAGATTATGACATTTTCTGATCAATTCTCTCTAGATGGAAAAGCGGCAGCTTCTCCAGAAGTGCTGGCCGAAGTAAAGCCCGCGCACAAACCAAGACCCAAGCTCGTTGAAAACGATCGCAGCTTCAGTTGGATTACCAACAAAGTGTGTGGCATCGTTGAGGAGAAGACACCGACCTGGTGGTGGGTAGCATTTAGTTGTGCGGTTTTCCTAGCATCCTTTACCGCAATCGGTCTGACCTACCTGGTATCAACCGGGGTAGGTGTTTGGGGCCTGGCCAATCCGATCAACTGGGGTTGGGCGATTGTAAACTTCGTATTCTGGATTGGTATCGGTCACGCCGGTACCCTGATTTCCGCGATTCTCTGTTTATTAAAACAGCCGTGGCGGACCACCATAAACCGTGCAGCTGAGGCGATGACTATTTTCGCGGTGGCTTGTGCGGGTATCTTCCCGGTGTTTCACGTGGGTCGTGTCTGGTTTGCCTGGTGGTTGTTCCCACTTCCAAACGCCAATGCGATCTGGCCTAACTTCCGCAGTCCGCTCCTCTGGGACGTGTTTGCGGTATCCACTTACGCTACGGTTTCTGTCGCGTTCTGGTATGTCGGACTACTTCCTGACTTGGCCACAGTTCGAGATCGTGCGAAGACCAAGATTCGCAAGTTTGCCTATGGCTTTTTTGCTATGGGTTGGCGCGGATCGAATCGCAACTGGAGCAACTACGAGATGGCCTACCTGCTGCTCGCGGGTCTGTCTACGCCGCTGGTTCTTTCGGTTCATACGATCGTATCCTTCGACTTCGCCGTGTCTCTGGTTCCCGGATGGCACACCACCATTTTTCCACCTTACTTCGTTGCCGGTGCTATCTTTTCCGGATTCGGGATGGTGCTTACCTTGATGTTGCCGCTTCGCGCGATCTACGGTCTGCACGATCTGATTACCCAGCACCACATCGACTGTATGTGTAAGATCACCTTAGCGACTGGAACCATTGTCGGCTACGCCTACACGATGGAGTTCTTCATCGCAGCTTATGGAGCCAATCCGTTTGAGATTTTTGCGTTTATCAACCGTGCGTTCGGAATCTACGCCTGGTCCTACATTGCCATGTTCTCTTGTAACGTGATTTGCCCGCAGCTGTTCTGGTTCAAGGCCATCCGTGAACGTCCTCACGTCGTTTGGATCATTTCGATCTTCGTGAACGTAGGTATGTGGTTCGAGCGTTTCGTTATTACGGTTACTTCTTTGGCTCGTGACTTCCTGCCATCCAGTTGGGGTTACTACTCACCGACTTGGGTCGATATTTTCACTTTCTTCGGAACCTTTGGAGTGTTCTCCACGCTGTTCCTTCTATTCCTGCGCTTTCTGCCACTTATTGCTATTGCCGAGGTAAAAGCAGTGACACCACAAGCGGATCCGCATCACTACGAAGGAGGGCACCATTAATCGGAGGAATTAAGTATGTCTGATAACACCACATACGGCCTTGCAGCCGATTTTGAAAATCCACTGGCCTTGATGAAGGCAGCGGAAAAGTGCCGCGACGAAGGATTTAAGTCCTGGGACTGCATCACTCCCTTTCCCGTTCACGGATTGGACGATGCCATGGGACTCAAACGTTCCAAAGTTCCCTTCTTTACCTTTATCGGCGGAAGTATCGGTTTTTGCACCGGAACGTTCATCGCCTGGTATATGAATGCCTTTGACTACCCATTGATTGTTGGAGGTAAGCCTTTCTTCAGTCCGGTCTTTCCATTCCCGGTCATGTATGAGCTGACCATTCTTTTGGCCGCTCTTTCGACGATTGCTGGAATGTTCATTCTGAATGGCCTGCCTCGTCACTATCATCCTGTGATGAAAGCCAAGAATTTTGCCGGCACCACCGATGATATCTTGCGTATCACGATCGAAGCTTCGGATCCATTATACGACTCCGATAAAACCAAGGCCTTCCTTCAGGAAATTGGCGGAATCAACATCCAGGAGCTCGAAGACTGATCATGAAATATTTTCTCTTCATATACGCCTTGGCGGTTATTTCCGTTGTTTCCATTCTTGGATTCCGTGGGACGACCTTTACCGAGCCACCTCTGGAAGTATTCCCAGACATGGATGACCAATCCAAATACAAGCCTCAAGGAACGTCTGCATTCTTTGCGGATGGTCGCACCGATCGCATTCCAGTTACTGGAACGATCGCTCGGGGTAACCTTAAGGACGACGAGTTTCTTCACTTCGGAAAAGACGGCGACGCTTGGGCAAAAGGATTTCCAATGCCTGTTACGAGTGAGCTGATAGAACTAGGTGCTGCTAAATACCAAATTTATTGCACCCCTTGTCACGGAGGAACCGGAGATGGTAACGGCGTGACTAAGTTCCGCGGCATGGTTGTCACTCCCACTTACCACGACGATCGTCTGCGCGATATGCCAGAAGGTGAGATTTTTAACACTGTGAGCAATGGCATCCGTCTTATGGGAGGATATGCAGATAAGTTGTCTACGGAAGAACGATGGGCAGTCATTGCCTACATGCGTGTATTACAACGCGCACAAAATGCTTCCGTCGAAGACGTGCCTCAGGCCAACAGAAAGGATTTGGGACTATGAGCAGCGAAGTAACAACTCCAGGAGCGGTAGCCGCTTCTTTAGGTAAAAAGAACTGGTCGAATATCTGTCTTATTGGCGGTGTGATTTTTCTTTTAGTCGCCATCTTCGGAGCCGTCTCCGGTGCTATGGACCATAACGCACGTCCGGCTTACGGATTGCTTATCATGTTCACCTTCTACCTGAGCATCGGTTTGGGGATGTTGTTGTTGAACTTGATTCACCATGTATTTGGTGCCGGTTGGTCAACGGTTCCTCGGCGTCAAGTTGAGCATGCTACTTCTATCTTCCCGGTACTAGCGGGAGTCTTTGCAGTTTTTCTAATCATGACCTATTTCATAGACAATGGTCTGATCTGGAAATGGATTGATTTTGAAAAAGTCAAAGACGATGTGCTTTATACCAAAAAGAGTTGGTATCTCAACGATGCTCGTTTTCTGATTGGTGTGATTGTCTGTTTCGGCGGGTGGATTTTTCTTTCTCACAAGATGCGCAGCTACAGTGCTGCTCAGGACAAGGACGGCGATGTCAAGTGGACGAACAAGCTGGTATGGTGGTCTGCCGTTGGAGTGATCTTCACTGCATTGACCCTGTCCATGGCTGCGATTGACTGGATCAAATCTATCGAATTCCACTGGTTCTCTACCATGTTTGGCGTCTGGTTCTTTGCCGCCAGTATGCGGGCTGCTCTGGCGGTAACGGCTTTAGTTTGTTTGTATCAGGTTTATAAGAACGGACCCCTAACCGGTCTGTTCAAACGGGGCCACCTCTACGACCTTGGCTGCCTTATGTTGGCCTTCACCGTATTCTGGGCTTACATCAGCTTCTCCCAATATTTCCTGATCTATAACGCCAATATTCCCGAAGAAACCTTCTGGTACAACATGCGTGAGCAGGGAGCCTGGTGGTGGGTCAGCATGGGCCTCATTTTTGGCCACTTCCTGTTTACCTTCATCTACTTGCTGTTTTACGGAAACAAGGTGAAGGCGAGCCGCATGATCTTTATTTCCGTGTGGATCCTTTGTTTCCACATGTTGGATCTCTATTTCAACATTCTACCGTCCAAGCGGGAAAACTATGAGATGTTTATCTCATATCCCTTCTACATCTCTCTTTGGGATATCGCTGCGTTCCTCGGAATCGGTGGACTCTGCGCCTGGTCTTTCATGAGAAGCTGGGCAAAAACACAAGTCATCCCAGTGAAGGATCCAAGAATCTCAGAATCTTTGCATCACCATGGCCGCTAATTCATCCCAATCAAACGGATCTTCGATCTTGCCTTCAGTTTTTGTAGGCCTCGTTACCATTGTCGTATTCGCTTTGCTCGTTCTCTTAGTAAGTAAACTAAGCGATGGGGGTAAAGTTGAGGTAGCACAACAATCGGGTGATCAACCACCATCAGCAGCTGACTTGCGTGTGCAAGAAGCGGAAACACTTAGCACTTACGGTTGGGTCGACCAGGAAAAGGGTACGGTTCGTATCCCTGTCGAGCGGGCGACCGAGTTGGTAATCGAAGAACTGAACCAGTAATTTACACCATGTCTGATACGGATACATCGCTCAATCCTTCGGGAATTTCGGCCATCGATCAGTCGCTGAAAGCTCCGGTATTGGTCTTTTTGCTCTCAAGTGCCAAGTGGTTGGTTTTTGCAACCATCTTCGGATACCTGGCTGCATGGAAATCACATAACCAAGCTTTTCTCGATTCATTTTCCTTCTTAACAACCGGTCTTGTCCAAGCCGCTTACACCGCGATATTGGTTTACGGTTTTGCCTGTAACCTGGCATTTGGTGTCGCTATCTGGATGATGGCTCGACTCAGTGGTTCAGAAGTGCGCGCAGGATTAACACTTATTATAGCCGGCGCTTTCTGGAACATCGCTCTGACCGTAGGAGTTGTTGGGATTTTGATAGGTGACTTAAGAGCCTTTGAGTTCCTTGAACTTCCCGCATACATTGCAGCACCTATGGCTATGGCCTCCACCCTCATTTCCATTTGGGGAATTATGTTATTTACGAACCGCACGAACAAGGACGTTTATGCCTCTCAGTGGTTCATCATTGCAGCCCTCTTTGTGTTTCCCTGGATCCAGATCGTGGCGAAAATCATGCTCGGTTCGGATGCGAGCTCTGGAGTCAGTCAAGCTTTGGTAGCTAGCTGGTTCGCAGGGAATTTGACCTGGCTCTGGTTTGGCGCGATTGCAGTTGCGGGCCTCTACTATCTGATTCCAAAGCTGTCGGGATCACGTCTCCTGTCATACAGTCTGTCCCATATTGGGTTCTTTGCGCTGATATTTGCAGGTAGCTGGGCAGGAGTTGCTCGCCTTGTCGGTGGACCTTTCCCTTCCTGGATTATCACTGCTGGCATCGTAGCTAGCATCCTGATGCTTATCTTTTTTGCCATCACAGGTATCAATTTCGTGGGTACCCTCTGGCAGAGTGGAGCGAATAGTGAAAACAACGATGTGTTGCTTTTCGCAAAATTTGCTTCCTATGCATTATTGATCTCTGGAATTGGGGCCACGCTACTATCCTTGCGTGGCATAGCTGAAGTGACACAATTCACAATACTCCTGGATGCTCACCGCTTCCTGGTTATTTATGGTGTGTTCAGCATGACTGCGTTTGGCTTGGTCTATTATCTTGTCCCTCAATTCATGGGGAGAGACTGGCCGATGCGCTTTCTCATATCATCACACTTCTGGATATCCTTTATCGGAATCCTTCTGATTGTTGTTCCATTAGCCATTGGTGGTTGGAAACAGGGTTCTGCCATGATGGATGCTTCCATTCCATTCTCAGAAGTCGTCCGTAAAACGTCCTACTACATGGCTGCCCGTTCTATGGGTTGGATCTTCCTGGGGGTCGGTCATTGTGCCTTTATTCTTAATTTGTTTTCTATTCTCAAACCGGACTGCGACAGCTGCATCGAAGAGTTGACCCGAACCGAAACCGAACCGGTGGGAGGAGTTGAATCATGAAAAATTTCGCATCTTTATTCGCCTTTATTTTTTGTGCCATGGCCGTCTCTTGGCTGTGCCTACTCGTTGTTGGCGCCAGCGATGTTAACAACGAGGCTATAAAATCGCTTCAAGCTGAAGCCGATGCTGGAAAGATCATCATTGGTTCTGAAGGTCTGGCCGCAGCTGGAGCTGATGTTTATCGGGAAATGGCCTGTGCTGCTTGCCACACTCAACAAGTCCGTCGCCCGGGATACGGAGGAGACTTTGATCGCGATTGGGGAGGACGTCAGTCCGTAGCTCCTGATTATGCGTTGCATGATAATGCAATGATCGGCTCTCGTCGTTTGGGTCCCGATCTTTCCAATGTCGGTGCTCGCCGCGAAGCGGACTGGTTATTCATGCATCTCTACAAGCCTAGCTTACATGCAGATGCTACGACCATGCCGGCTTATCCCCATCTCTTCCAAGAGAAAGAATTTAGTGGTACTCCTGCGGTGAATGCCCTTGATCTGCCAGGTAACGATACACCTGCGGAAGGAACCGAAGTGGTTCCTACAGCTAAAGGTGTGGCTTTAGTTGCTTATTTGCAGAGCCTCAACCTCGACTACGATCTAACTGAATCAACTGTATCGAAACGGTTAAAGTAATGAGTGACGATCCATCAATTTCTAATAACTCCGGAACTGTAGAAGATGCAGATCTGGTTTCGCTAAACGATAAAAAGTCACTGGGGCTTCCCCAGATGATTGGATACTTTTGTATAGTCATTTCTGTTGCCCTGGCAGGACTCTATATCTCCAAATTTTCTGGTGGTTTTGATTCCAGTGAATATCTGGAGAAAGATTCCATAAATGCTGAGTTTGAGACTATCGCTGCAGAATTGAAAGAGCAGGGTGGAGGAATCGTTGAAGTGGCTACGGATGATCCTATTGCGCTAGGTGAAAAAATCTATATGTCTAATTGCATGGCTTGTCACCAAGTGACGGGTCAAGGAATGCCGGGTGCATTTCCACCTTTGGCTGGATCAGACTGGACAGGAAAAGATCCAGATATGTTGGCCCGTATAGTCATCGCAGGTATGCAAGGTCCTATCATGGTTAATGGTACTGAATATAACTCTATCATGGCGCCACTGGGAGCCGTTTTATCTGACGAAGACATCGCCAATGTGCTGACCTATGTTCGCCAAACTTGGGGTAACGATTATCCTGCGGTTGACGCTTCAGTCGTTGCCGAAGCCCGTGCCGCTACAGGTGCACGAAGCATGTGGACAGTTCCAGAGCTTGAAGCCTCGATGGAGTAGTAAAAGCTACTCCCATTAACTTTCATTCTAAAGGCCGGACGATGTTCCGGCCTTTAATCTTTCCCCATCTCGATGGAACGCTCTTTAGCGGCCCGAACAGTGTTGTGAATGAGAGTACGAAAGTTTTCTGCAGCCATGGTTTCCAGGCCAGCTTGTGTAGTGCCGCCTTTGGATGTGACTTGGTTTCGCAGTTCTTCCGGATGTTCATCGGCTTGCTTTGCGAGTGCGGCTGAACCGAAAACGGTTTGCTTGGCGATTTGTAGGGCCATGTCTTCTGAGAGCCCTTCGGCCTGACCTGCTTCTGCCAGGGCAGCGATAAATTCGAATACATAGGCGGGACCACTTCCGGCGACTGCGGTATGGACATCCATAAGTGTTTCGTTGATCTCAACGACTTCGCCCAGACTACCTAAGACAGCATGGAGGATTGTTTTATGGTCTTCTGAAAGTTCGTTGTCCGAACAAAACCCCGTCATGCCTTCGCCGATACGACCGGGAGTATTGGGCATGGTGCGTACGATCGTCCCGGCATTGGGGATCGAAGTATTCAGTTTTTTCAGATTCGTGCCGGCCAGGATTGAAAGCACTAGTCGGTTGTTGATGGAGGCAACGGCTTCCGCCTGGGTGTCCAATTGTTGAGGCTTAAATGCGAGAACGAGTATGTCGCTGGCTTCAATCAGGTCCTCATAAGAGTTACCGCATGAATGGGCTCCCGTTTCCTTGGCAAAGGCTCCGGCGCCTCGGCCGAATTCGCTGATGCAGTAAATTTGTTCTGGTGGGACAACGTTTTTCGAAATGAGGCCGCGCATCATGGCACTGGCCATGTTACCGCTGCCCCAGAAACCGATCCTAAAACTGTGAGTCATTGGGCGCGTGAATAGGGTGGTACAAAGTGGATACAGTTCCCTGACCATCTGGGTTGGGCTGTACGTCAATTTCGCCGCGCAAAGATCGAGCCGAGTGTCTGGCCACGGTCAATCCCATGCCACAACCTATCCCAGCTTTTATGGTTACGAATGGTTCGAAGATGTTATCCCGAATATTATCGGGAACACCTTTGCCATTATCGGTAACTCTTAAGCGCAACATTTCTACACGTTCACGGATTATTTCGTCTGTTTCAACCCGTATAATGGGGTCGTCGCAATCAAATCGATGGTAACTCTCCATGGCATTTTCCATAAGTCTGGAAACGACATCCTCAAATGTTTCACGGTTGGCCTGGAGTTTGAGTTCTGGATTGCTCATGTGGAGTTCCACATACTCAATCTCGTGTTCTTCTTTGAACCGGTCGACCGCTCTTTCGAGAAGCTCGTCGAGAATCAACTCCCCAACAGCGATTTGTGTCTCACTGTCAAGGCGGCTGAGTTGTTTTACAATACCGGTCATTTTGGCCACCGTTTTGTCGATGACTCCTATGCCCCGATGAACAAGTTCTTCGTTGGTAAGATCGGTTTTGATCAGATCCAAGTAACCTACGACTACTCCCAGCATATTGTTTACATTGTGGGCGATCCCCTGGGTAATTGCTCCTATGGCTGCATTACGGCGAGCTTCTCCCAAGCGTTTGGTTTCGCGGTTCACTTCAAGGAAGCGGAGCTGCGTATTTACCCGAGCCACGGTTTCCTCTAGATCTATGGGTTTTGTGATATAATCAACTGCGCCGGCACTTAGGCCTTCCAGCTTTCCCTCTTTTGAGGAGTTAGCCGTAATAAAAATAATAGGAATCGAACGAGTATCCTCGCTTTCTTGCAGTCGTTCGCACACCTCACGGCCATCCATATTGGGCATCATGACGTCCAGAAGGATGACATCGGGTTGATGCTCTTTCACCAGCGACAGGCATGTTTCACCATCGTTGGCAGTCCACACATCCATATCTTCGCGGATGAGCTTCTTTTCTAGGAGCTTTACGTTCACGGGTTGATCATCAACCACTAAAATTTTAGGTTTTATCTTCACCTTGGATGCAGAGTTTTTATAAAGGAGGCCTAAGGGTAAACCTTAGGGTATGGTTTTTGTCTAACAAAAAACCGAAGTTTAAAAGACTACTTACATTCTAGGGAATTTTTCCTAATCAATTACCCAGGTACCCGTAATTAAATCGTGTACCGATCGCCTATCCTTCTGGAATACCGCCCAAATAAAGGTGATCCAAAGAATTGGGTGAAAAAGTAAAAATAGTGTTTTGAGCCAGGCTCTTAGAAACAAGGTGTTGGGCGATAGTGCCTCTTCCGGGTTCCGTCTGACTGTTTTGATTCCAAATATCTTTTTGCCAAATGAGCTTCCTCGAAGGATCCATTCATTGAGGAGGTAATAAAAGAAGAAGAGCGAATAATTGATAATCTGGCTCGCGAACACCATGTTTCGAACGGCGGTGTTCTCAAGTAGTTGTCGAGCAAGCTCAGTATTTCCGGTGAGTGATTCGGTGGCTTGTTCGGTATATTCGTACAGTATGGTCTGAGTCTCTGGGTAAAACACGGGAATCAGGAAAAAGATGATGATAGCCAGAGAAAACAAACCTGCCACAATGGCATCTGCTGCTCCGGCAAGTAACCGTACCCACGCCGGGGCTGGTTTCATGCTTATTCCTATTTCAATCTCTGCCGATGATGGAAGCTCCGGTGGCTGATCCATACCGTGTCTATGAGTGCAATGTCTTAAACGCGCTCAACGTGTTTTGCATTAGCATAGCAACTGTCATGGGTCCAACTCCGCCAGGTACCGGCGTAATAGCGGACACAATTGCGCTAGCCGCTTCAAAATCCACATCTCCAACCAATCGATATCCACTTTTGCGTGAGCTATCTTCAATTCGGTTGATACCCACATCAATAACGACTGCTCCTGGTTTCAGCATATCAGCTGTTACAAAATGAGCACGGCCGATGGCAGCAACTACGATGTCTGCTTGCTTTATCACAGAAGCAATATCCTGAGTACGTGAATGGCACACCGTAACGGTGGCATTGCCAAAAGCACCTTTCTGCAAGAAGAGCAGGGCGGCGGGTTTTCCGACGATCAAACTGCGACCCAGCACAACGACATGTTTGCCTTCAGCTGGAATGTCCGAACGTCTCAAAAGCTCTATGATCCCTGCTGGAGTGCAGGCAACGGAACCGGTGGGATCTTCCTGGCAAAGTTTTCCAATGTTCACCGTATGAAATCCATCTACATCTTTCTCTGGAAGCACGGCTCTGAAGATGGTGCCTTCATCTATATGCTTTGGGAGAGGCGCCTGCACGAGTATCCCATGAACGGATGCATCGTTATTGAGAGCTTCGACTTCTGCCAGAAGTTCATCCTGGGTAATAGATTCAGGAAAAACTTTCAGTTCACTTCGGATGCCGGTCTTGGCAGCAGCTCGTTCTTTGTTTCGGACATAGGAAACGGAGGCTGGATCTTCTCCAACTCGGATAAACGTGACGGCTGGTTTTTCTTCACCCAGTTGGGCGACTTCTTCAGCTATTTCTTCAAGGATAGTGGCGGCGATTTGCTTGCCGTCGATCAGCTTCATAGAATGTTACTGCAGGGTCAGTTGGTTAGCTACTATTACCAGGTCGCGGCCTTTGTTGATTTGGTAGATACTTCCGGAAAGGCTCACTTGTCTGCCTTCATAGGATTCAAGGGGGCGATCCACGATCAGGTTCCGCGGGTCAACGAAAGCAATCCGTTTTTTCCGTCGGTTTAAAATCTCCCACTGATAGCCTTCTTGTTTGAAGGGGTTGGAGAAGACAGGTTTGTAGGCGGCTAATTTACCTTCAAGGATGCGGTCAATAGGCTCACCTGGGTAGGGAGCTCCATTATCTACGTCTGCGGGAACGGCGGCTGCCAAGTCGTCTTCTACGACAGCCGATTGGGGTTCAAAATCATCGATAGGGGCTGCCGCGATGGGTTCTTCCGGAATAGGAGGAGCTGCAGCGGGTGTATCAGATTCAAAAAATACCGGGATGGATGCGGATATGGAGACTTTCATATAGTCCCCAGCTGCTTCAATCACTTCAGCGGTTCCATTTTCCTGATGGATTGCTAGAAAGGTATTTTCATTTCCTGCAACCAAGTAGACGGGCGCACCTACTTGAAGGGTGAGTCCCTTGGTAACATAAGACTTACGCACGTAACCTTCGAAAGTGTCTTCGAACTCGATGAACTTCCATAGGTTTGCGTTACCGGGCTCTGCTGGAAGATCGACCGCGGATGCGAGTCGAGCATCGTCAGATGGAATATTGGTCACCAGGTGGGAGGTGGGATCGGCTTGTAAATATAGCGAAATGACGCCTTGTGCTTCTGCTCCTCGAATACCTGTAATTAGAAAAAGGGAGAGAAGGGCAGTTCTCAAAATTTTGGATCGGATCATGATTTTTTTGCGTGTGAACGGTGAAGCTAAGGTCTCTTTAGGACAACAACAACTCCTTTTCTGCTTCTGTGAGCCTTTTTACGGACCCAGAACGTAGGCCTTGGATCCCGTATTTTCCAATTTTGAAACGTTCTAGCTGGAGAACGTCAAACCCAAGTTGCTTTAGAAGCCGTCGGATCTCTCGTTTTTTGCCATGATTAAGGGTGACATCCAACTCCCGGGGCTTGCCGGGGTTAGGCAACACCGCTTCCGCTCGGAGAAGTTCGCCCTCATCTCGAACACCCTTGATCATGTCTCCTACTAGGTGGAATGGAAACTCCTTATCAACGACTACCCGGTAGTGTTTCAGGACTTTCTGGGAAGGGTGAGTGAGTGAATAGGTGAGATCGCCATCATTCGTGATAACAATCAGGCCTTGGCTGTCACGATCCAAGCGACCCGCGCAGTGAAGGGTACTATCTGCCTGAAAGTTTTTCGGCAGCAACTCATAAATAGTCCTCTTTGCATAGGGATCCGCATGGGTACAGGTGTATCCCGTTGGTTTGTTTAGAACCAAAACGACTTTGGGTGTCCCAGACTTTTGTATACGGCGACCGTCGAAGAAGATATGATCTACCTCACCATTCACCTTTTGACCGATCTGGGCGACCTGTCCGTTCACGGTTACGCGGCCTTCTTCTATGAGCCTTTCGGCTTTACGTCGAGAAGCCACGCCAGCCTGGGCAAGGAATTTTTGAAGTCTTTCTGTATTGTGCTCAGACATTCTGAAGGTGGTGTGATTATTAAATTTTCTAATTTCGAGATTGAAATTGGTGTGTATGGCCTAGTGATTAGGCGCGACTATTAAAAGTATGGCTTCTGAAGTAGAATCTCAATACAACAAAAATAATCCGTTTTTGGCTCGGCTCACCGAAAACACCCAACTTAACAAAGTCGGCTCTGCCAAGAATACTCGTCATTTCGTCGTGAGTATTGATGGGAGTGACTTGGGGTATAGCTGTGGAGATTCACTGGGAGTTTTCCCTTCGAATTCGAAGGAGGAGGTAGATGCTATCCTTCGCGCACTCCACGCCAGTGGCGATGAGTCGGTCATTCTCCCACGCACCGAGAATGAAATTCGATTAGAAGAAGCGCTGACCCGGAAGCTATCCCTGGCATCTCCCACTCGCAAATCCCTTCGGGCGTTTGCCGAACGAGCTGAAGATGCTGCTGAGAAAGCTCAGCTACTTAAACTCCTGGAGGATGAGAATAAGGAAAGTACAGCCCTCTTTTTGTCAGAACGGGAATTTATTGACCTGTTAGAGGAGTTTCCGTCGGTTCGATTTTCTCCACAAGACTTTGTCCAATGATTGAGGAAGTTGATGCCCCGGTTATACTCAATAGCGTCCTCATCTGTGGTCCATGCGCGCGAGATTCACTTAACGGTAGCTGTCGTTCGTTATGAAACCAATCACCGCGAGCGTAGTGGAGTATGTAGTACCTATCTCTCAGACCGTGTTGCCTTAAACGAAGCGATTCTGCCTGTATTCGTCACCAAGTCCCATTTTGGGTTACCTGAAGATAATTCGACTCCGATTATTATGGTGGGGCCAGGGACAGGAATTGCACCTTTTAGAGCATTTCTTCAAGAGCGCATCGCAACCAAGGCAAGTGGTAAAAACTGGTTGTTTTTTGGAGATCAGCATGCAGCAACCGATTACCTCTATGGTGAGCAATTTGAGGCAATGAAAGAGGCTAACCATCTCGAGCGCCTCGATTTGGCATGGTCGCGTGACCAAGACGAGAAAGTATATGTACAGGACAAAATGATCGAATCCGGGGCTACACTGTGGGAATGGCTCGAATCGGGAGCTTCATTTTATGTCTGTGGAGATGCAAAGCGTATGGCAAAGGATGTAGATGCCGCTCTGCACCAGATTGCGCAGGAGCATGGTGGACTGAGCGAGGAGGCCGCGGTCGCATTTTTTAAGCAATTAAAGAAAGATAAACGCTACCAGCGTGATGTTTATTGAGGTTGCTAACTATTTTGACTGAAATACTCGTCTAATTCGCTGTTTAATTTCACTTGATAGGGCATAGAAATTGTGTCCCACTTTCCGTTTTATGAACCTGACTTTTAATGATCGAATAGCGGTTGTAACCGGTGCCGGAAGAGGCATCGGAAAAGCAATTGCTGAATCCTTGGCCGCTGAAGGAGTTCATGTGGTTTGTGTGAGTGTGAATCCCGCGAGTTGTGGATCCGCTGCAGAGGCCATTCTGGCCAATGGTGGCAAAGCCTCTTCTCTGGCCGTGGATGTGGGGGACTCCAGTGCTGTTGGGGAAGCCTGCAAACAACTGATCGAGGAACATGGTGGGATCGATATCCTGGTAAATAACGCCGGAATCACAAAAGATAATCTTCTGATACGTATGTCCGAGGAGGACTGGCAGGCTGTCATTGATACCAACCTCAGTAGCTGTTTTTACTGGGCTAAAGGCCTGGTTCGTCCCATGACCCGCAAGCGGTGGGGTCGCATTATTAATGTGTCCTCTGTAAGTGGTATCATTGGAAATCCCGGGCAGCTCAATTATGCGAGCGCTAAAGCGGGCATGATTGCCTTTGCTAAGACTTTGGCGAAAGAGTTGGCCACTCGCTCCATTACCTCGAATGTGGTTGCTCCTGGTTTTATTGCGACCGACATGACCAGCTCTTTTCAGGAAGGGGATTTATCAGAGCAGGTTTTGGCGCAAATTCCTTTAAAACGATTCGGAGACCCCAAAGACATCGCCAATATGGTAACCTACCTGGCTTCTGAGGAAGCGAATTATATTACTGGTCAGGTTTTTACTGTTGACGGCGGTATGACGATTTAAACTCTCAAATAATCTTAAACATCTAGTTCCTACCATGGCAGATAAAACAACTGAAGAACGCGTTACTGAAATCATCGTTAATCAGCTCAACGTAAACGAAGAGCAAGTTACTCCTGAGGCATCCTTCTTGGATGATTTAGGTGCCGACTCTCTCGACACCGTAGAGCTGATCATGGCGTTTGAAGAAGAGTTCAAAGACGAGATCGATGGGGAGATTCCTGAGTCCGACGCTGAAAAGCTACAGACTGTAGGAAATGTAATTTCCTACATCAAAGAAGAGTCTCAATAGCTCAACCTTTGAGTAGTCACGCGTACTACTCATCTTTCTATGACTAGCTTCCTAAATGACAGACGGGTCGTTGTTACCGGTATGGGTGTACTCACATCTTTGGGTGACACTCCGGATGCCTTTTACGACAATCTGTTGAATGGAGTCAGTGGGATCGATTCGGTTAAGGCATTTGATACCACCGATTACCCCTGTAAGATTGGGGCGGAGATACAAGATTGGGACCCGACCAGGGTCATGGACATAAAAGAGTCCCGCCGTAACGATCGATATACTCAATTTGCACTCTATGCTGCTTTGGAAGCCTTTAAGGATTCCGGCATCGATATCAGCCAGGAAGATCCTTACCGTGTAGGTGTCTTCGTGGGTTCTGGAATCGGAGGGATGGACACGATTGAGAAACAATCGTTTACCCTTTTCGACCGTGGGCCTCGTAGAGTTTCTCCATTTATGATTCCTATGCTCATTGCGAACATGGGTTGCGGTAAGGTTGCGATCGATCTTGGCGCAAAAGGACCCAACTTCGGAATCGTCAGTGCCTGCACAACAGGAACCAATTCCATTGGAGAAGCACTACGACATATACGTTATGGTGATGCCGATGTGATGGTCGCTGGGGGCAGTGAAGCCAGTGTCACAAAGTTGGCTTATGCGGGCTTTTGTCAGATGAAGGCCATGAGTACTCAGAATGATAATCCTCAGAAAGCGAGCCAACCTTTCAATGCTGGCCGTGATGGATTTGTCATGGGTGAGGGAGCTGGCGTGATTGTGATTGAATCATTGGAGCACGCTCTAAACCGTGGAGCCAATATTTTGTGTGAGATTTCCGGATACGGGGGCACTTGTGATGCTTATCATATTACAGCTCCTGATACTTCAGGTGAAGGTTTGGAGAATGCGATGCGTATCGCATTGAAGGATGCTGGAATTGCTCCGGAAGAAGTAGACTATGTAAATGCTCATGGCACTTCTACTCCCTACAACGACAAGATTGAGACTCAATCGATTAAAAATTGCCTGGGTGATCACGCTAAGAAAGTTGCGATCAGTTCCACCAAATCAATGACCGGACACTTGTTGGGTGCTGCGGGAGGGATTGAAGCAGTTGCTTGTGTGAAATCAATTATGACTGGGGAAATTCCACCTACGATTAACTTGGACGATCAAGATCCGGAGTGCGACCTCGACTACACCCCCAACACCAAAGAAACGTTAGATGTTCGGGTAGCCATGAGTAACAATCTTGGGTTTGGCGGCCATAACGGATCGCTCGTATTCAAGCGTTACGAAGCCTAGTTGGTTTCCAGAGGGGTTGCCCCTGACTTCGGAATTTGGCTCTATCCAAAATCTTGGTTCGGCAAATCAACACCCATCGGTATCTGTTTTAAATGCTATGAATTCCCCGCCCATCGGCTGAGAGGGCTGCTTCTTTGAGTGATTCCGATAGCGTAGGGTGAGCATGAATGGTTCGAGCTAAATCCTCCGCGCTTCCCCCATATTCCATGTGCGTCACTGCGGCTGCAATGAGCTCAGATGCGTTGTGGGCGAGAATCTGCACGCCAAGAAGCTTATCGCTTTTTGCATCGGCAATGACTTTTACCATGCCTTCTGTTACGTCCGATGCTATGGCACGTCCATTGGCAGATAAATTGAACTTGCCGGTATTCACTTCAATTCCGGATTCCTGTGCTTGTTGCTCTGTTATGCCAACCGAAGCGATTTCCGGGTCAGTGTAGATGACTCCAGGAATCACGTCGTAATTAACGTGACCCGCTTTGCCAGCGATGATTTCGGCAACTGCGACGCCTTCTTCTTCTGCCTTGTGTGCGAGCATGGGGCCGGCAACGACGTCCCCAATTGCATAGATACCCGGTATGTTGGATTGAAAGTGATGATCGATTTCAATGCGTCCCTTTTCATCCGTCTTCACTCCAGCTTCTTCAACGCCAGTGTTCAGGGTGTTGGGTTTTCTGCCTACCGCTACGAGGACTTTGTCTGCTTCAATGCTGACTTCTTTTCCTTTTCTCTGGGCTTTTAGAACGACTTTGTCCTCGGAGGTATCTGCGCTCGTTACTTTTGTGGCGGTAAGAAATTTAAGTCCTTGTCGTTTAAATACGCGTTCAGAGAGTTTGCGTAGGTCGTCGTCAAATCCAGGAGCAATTTTTGGCAAGTATTCAACGATGGTCACTTCAGATCCGAGGCGTGCCCATACCGAGCCCAGTTCGAGCCCGATGGCACTCGCACCAATCACCGCCAATTTTTCTGGAATTGAATCAAACGCGATCGCCTGATCACTCGAAACGATTTTTTCACTATCGTATGGGAGGAAGGGGAGCTCGATCGGCGTCGAGCCGGTTGCTATAATTATGTGCTTTGTCTGAAGCGTTGTTTCACCGTCCTCCTGTTTTACCAATACGGTATTAGGAGATTGGATAACACCCAATCCTTTAAAGATCGTGCCTCCCTTTTTAATGACGAGCATTTCTACGCCACCCTTGAGCGTATTCACCACGGTGTCTTTGCGTTTCATGAGCTGGCTCAGATCCACAGAAACACCGTCCACTTGAATCCCATGATTGGCGGCTTTGTCTTTTGTGAAATGAAGCATCTCGGTTGAGTGCAGTAACGCCTTGCTTGGAATGCAGCCGACATTCAGGCAAGTGCCTCCTGGATTTCCTTTTTCAATCAAGGCCGTTTTCAAGCCTAATTGAGACGCTCTTATGGCTGCGACATAACCGCCAGGGCCTGACCCAATGACTACGACATCAAAATTGTCTGCGCTCATAACTAAATTTCGAAAAGGAGTGTGGTGGGATCTTCAATCGCTTCCTTCACTTTAATAAGGAAGGTAACGGCTTCTTTTCCATCGACCAAGCGGTGGTCGTATGAGAGCGCCAAATACATCATCGGCTTTATAACGACTTCACCATTAACAGCCATGGGGCGCTCCTGGATGGAATGCATTCCGAGGATTCCACTTTGCGGTCGATTCAAAATGGGAGTTGATAACATGGAGCCATAAATACCGCCGTTAGTGATTGTAAATACGCCACCTTGAAGATCTTCAATGGCCAGTTTTCCATCGCGCGCTTTACCGGCATATTGAAGGATGTCTGCCTCGATACCTGAGAATGATTTTTTGTCGCAATCTCTCACGACCGGAACAATCAGACCTTTTTCAGTCCCAACCGCGATACCGATGTCGTAGTAGTGGTTGGTGACGATCTCGTTTCCGTCTATCTGGGCATTTACCCCGGGGACTTCCTTCAAGGCAATCACAACCGCTTTAACGAAAAAAGACATGAAACCGAGTTTATGACCGTACTTGGCTACAAACTTTTCCTGATGCTGTTTTCTCAACTGCATGACCGCACTCATATCAACTTCGTTGAAGGTCGTGAGTATAGCCGCTTCCTGTTGTGCTTGGACTAGTCGATCAGCAATTTTGCTGCGCAGTCCCGACATTTTTTTCCGCGAAGTTCTTTCTAGGTTTTGCGTAGGAGCTGCTGCCGGTGCTTCTTGTTTTTCAGTAGAGTCCGCGCTGGCTTCGAGCATGTCGCCTTTGGTGACACGGCCTCCTTTTCCAGAGCCTTCAATATTGGCTGGGTCGACCCCTGTTTCTGCAGCTATTCGTCGAACAGCAGGTGAAACGGGTGCATCTTCTTGTGCCTCAGCTTGGGCTGCAGTTTCGGACGTCGTGGTAGGTTCAGGCGCTTCAGTTTCTCCTTCGTCCTCCGCTTCTGATTCTTCGATGACCGCTACCACCTGGCCTATATCTACTTCTTCACCTTCCTCTGTCTTGATGGAAATAATACCGCTTACTTCCGCCAAGCCTTCTGATGTAATCTTGTCGGTTTCTAACTCAAACAGTAATTGGTCTCGTTTGACGTGATCACCTTCTTTGACATGCCAGACAGCCAGGATACCTGAGCTGATCGATTCTCCAACGGGTGGAACTTTTACTTCTGTGGCCATAATAAATTCGGTTTCTTTTTAAAGGCTGAATGCTTGGGAAATGAGTTCGCTTTGTTCGTATTTATGAAGTGCCAAGGAACCTACCGCGGTACTGGCACTGCTGCTTCGTCCGGCATAAGCTGGCGTTTTCCCAAATAAGGTTTCCAGTCGAGGCGCAATGAAGGTCCAGGCTCCCATGTTTTGAGGCTCTTCCTGACACCAAACGATAGACGACGCATCACTATGCTTGTCGGCCAGTTCTTTCAACCGTTCCTTATTCAATGGGTATAGTTGTTCCACTCGCAGAATTACGGTGTCGTCGATGGCGTTATCTTTGCGATGATTGTATAGATCCCAATACACCTTGCCTGAACAAAGAACGATGCGCTTTGGTTTCTTGGGGGCTTCATCGTCTTCCATTATTTCATGGAATCGCCCGGTCTCTAATTCGCTGAATGGGCTTACCGCATCTTTATTTCGCAGCATACTTTTTGGAGCCATGATCACCAGCGGTTTGCGAAAGTCGCGTCGCATTTGTCTGCGGAGAACATGGAAATATTGAGCCGGTGTGGACAGGTTGCAGACCTGGATATTATTTTCCGCACAGGCTTGAAGAAAGCGTTCAAGGCGCGCTGAGGAGTGTTCCGGACCCTGTCCTTCGTAGCCGTGAGGCAGAAGCATCACGATTCCGGATATTCGTTGCCACTTGGTTTCACTGCTTGAAATAAACTGGTCGATGATGACCTGGGCACCGTTCACAAAATCACCAAATTGTGCCTCCCAGAGACAAAGCATCTTTGGGTAATCCAAGGAGTAACCATAATCGAATCCGAGTATGGCTGCTTCGGAGAGCGTTGAGTTGTAAACGCAGAATTGTGCCTGCTCATCGTCGATGTTCTTAAGCGGGATGTAGCGGTCTCGATCCTGGATGTCGTAGAATACCGAATGCCGTTGGCTGAACGTTCCGCGGCGCGAGTCCTGTCCACTCAAACGAACCGGAGTGCCCTCCGCTAGTAAGGTTCCAAAGGCGAGCGATTCGGCATAAGCCCAATCAATCGGCAGGTTATCGTCGAAGGCTTTTTTACGGCCGGCTATGAGGCGCTTGATCTTAGGGTTGGCGTTGAAGCCGTCTGGAGTCGTCGTGAGTTTAGTGATGACTTTCTCTAATAGGTTTCGATCTACGGCTGTCGTTATCGGATCAAAAGAGTAGTGCGTACCTTGTTGCTTCAGCCGTTTGCGTTCCGACTTCATCGCGTTCAGCTCAGCTTCCTTATCTGGATCCTGCTCCAGTTTTTCCTGTTTGCTCTTAACGGATGTGAATGCGGCCTCCAGCGTTGCCTTAAATTTTTTCTCAATCTGTTGATATGTTTCCCGGTTCAACGTACCTGCTTCTACCAGTTGCTCCGATAGGATTTGAGAAATACTCTTATGGTTGCGGATCTCTTTGTAGAGTGTGGGTTGGGTAAACGCTGGTTCATCCGTCTCGTTGTGTCCTTGTTTGCGATAGCAATACATATCAATCACCACGTCTCTTTGAAACTTCTGTCGAAATTCAAGAGCGAGCTCTGTGATCATCACAACTGAAAGTGGGTCGTCTCCATTTACATGGAAGATAGGAGCCTCGATCATCTTCGCTACATCAGTGGCATACTGACTGGAACGTGCATCGTGTGGTAGTGTGGTGAAGCCAATCTGGTTATTCACAATGATGTGAACGGTTCCTCCAGTGCGATAGCCTTGCAATTGTGAGAAATTTAAGGTCTCTGCCACCACTCCTTGTCCGGCAAATGCCGCATCTCCGTGTATCAAGATTGGCAATACTCGCCTTCTTTCTTTATCTCCACGAATCCGTTGTCTTGCTCTGACTTTTCCTTGCACGACCGGATCCACCGCTTCCAGGTGGCTGGGATTGGCAGCGATCTGTAGCTCGACTTGTGGCCCGGCATTGGTAGTGATCATGGAGTGAAATCCGAGGTGGTATTTCACATCTCCATCTCCAAATGCCGTGTTGGGCATGTAGTTCTCGGAGAACTCCTGAAATACAAATTCATAGGACTTTCGTAGGATATTCGCCAATACGTTTAGGCGTCCTCTATGAGCCATGCCCACTACTGCCTCCTCAACACCTGCTTCCGGGGCATGTTGGATGATGCCGTCCAAGGCAGCGATCAACGTTTCAGCTCCTTCAAGCGAGAAACGCTTTTGTCCTAAATACCGAGTATGGAGAAATTGTTCGAACGTTTCGGCTTCGAGAATCTTGGTAAGGATGCGGATTTTTTTCTCGTTATCGAATTGCGGCGTATTTTCGGAAGGTTCTATCCGATTCTGTATCCAGCGGCGAACTTCTGTCTCTTGAATGTGAACATACTCGACTCCGATTGATCCGCAATAGATGCGCTTCAGCAGGGCGATGATGTCCTTGAGCTTCATCGTTTGTTGTTTGAGCAAGTGGCCGGTCTGGAATGTGTCCTCTAAATCTGCTTCGGTGAGATCGAAATGTTCGATATCCAATCGCGGTTGGTCATCCCTCGGGCGCCCTAAAGGATCCAAATTGGCCAGAGTGTGGCCCAGCGAACGATACGCGTAGATCAAACTGTCGACATTGGTCTGTTTGACCCCCTGCTGGTTATTCCCTGTGTTGGCCGTGCTTGGAGCACGATTTTCACCCAGCTCGAACCCTTCAAAGAAGGCCTGCCAATGCGAATCCACGGAATTGGCATCCTTTTGCCAATCCTGGTAATATTGTTCTATGAGCTCGGCATTCCACTGCGTCGCAAAGGTCGGTGTTTTCATTTCTATAGAAACGGAGATAAAAAGGTTTGAAAGCTATGTAGAAGGGAGTGACCCTGCAAGCCCACCTCCATTAATGGCTCGGATATAAGATTCGATTCATTAATACCCACATCAGATAATTAGAGATAATGATCGAAGAAGAAATTGCCTCCCATATTAGGGATCTTTTATCAGCGACTGAAAATGCTGACTCAGAAGGAATCCTTAACGCGACCTTGGCTCTGGATACCCTCCATAAGGAGCGCGCTTCAGACATTAAAGGTCACTTGAATCACTACCTCGAAAATCGAAGCTATCAAAAGGCACTGGCATTTATTGAAGGTCAACCCGAGTAACGTCTGAGCAATGGGCAAAAGAAAAGAACGCATGTCGACCAGTGGAGGTGATTCCTTGGGACAAAATCCCTTCGACGCACTCTCATCAGACGGTCTCCGCTCCGCTCCTGAGCCAGAACCGGTTTCCTCAGCTCCTACTCCAGCAGTGAAAAAGAAGTCACGAGGTCGGGTAGATGTGAAACGGGAGAAGGCCGGTCGAGGTGGCAAAACCGTAACCGTGGTCAACGGCATGCAAAATATTGAAATGCGTGAACGGGAGCAACTACTCAAAAAGATGAAGAGTTCCTGTGGAGTCGGGGGAACTATCAAAGGTGGTAATCTTGAAGTCCAGGGAGACAACCGGGACGCCGTAAAACGTATTTTGGAAGAGGCGAGATTTCAGGTGGTTTTCGCCGGTGGCTGATAGCTAGGGTCAGGTCGCCCAGCTGACCGAATGCAGTGGAAGAGCCGAACTCAATGAGCGGTTCACGGTAAGGTCACTCTACCCATTTAGCGAATCCAGCTTAATCGAGGAAATAACCTCTGGCTTGCAGTCGCTCGAGAATTCCGAGGGCGGACTTACTCATGTTCATAATGTAGAGATGGACACCGGGTGCACCTCGATCGATAAGATCGGCAATTTGATCGGTGGCCCAATCGACTCCCACTTCCCGTTGAGCTGCTTTGTCTTCACCGGCCGCTTCCAATTGCTTGGTAAGTGCTTCTGGCAATACGGTTCCGAAGCGTTGGACCTGAGCGATACTTAATACTGGAAGGATTCCAGGGAGAACCGGAACGGTGATGTCCATGGCTCGAAGGCGATCCACGTAGTCGAAATAAAGCTGGTTGTCGTAAAACAACTGCGTGGTGATGAAATCTCCACCTTGATCGACCTTGTACTTCAGGTTTTTAAGATCTTCCTCCATCGAGGGAGCTTCTGGGTGTTTTTCGGGATAACCGGCTACGCCCATGCCGATATCGGGAAAGTTTTCACGAATGAATCCAACTAGATCACTCGCGTATCGAAATCCCTCCTGAGTCGCGACAAATTTATTCGATCCCTTTGGCGGATCGCCACGCAACGTCATGATGTTGCGGAATCCTTCGTCGTGAAATCCTTGAATAATCTCCCCCAATTCATCGCGGGTAGAGCCTACACAGGTGAGATGCGGCATCATGAGCCATCCCAACTCAATTTGCAGGCGCGCGGTGATCTCCTGTGTAAAGTGACGCGTGGATCCACCGGCTCCGTAAGTGACCGAGACAAAATCGGGTGCGAATGCCTGTAGGCGAGAGGCAGCTAAAAATAGACGCCGACTGGCATTTTCGTCCTTAGGAGGAAAGAACTCGAGGGATTTTATCGGTTTGCCCGATTGGAGAAGGGCTGAAATAGGCTGGCTTTTCATTTAATATATCAACGTATCATGATATGATGATATGTAAAGTGTATTTTGAGGGCTTAATTCTCGAAAAGCCGCTCTCCATCCAGGTTTTCTGGGGTTTCTTCTTTAAGGCGCAGTTGACCGCATGCCGCGTCTATATCGTGACCTTTCTCCCTCCGGATGGTGTAGGAAACCTTCGCTTTTTTCAAAATATCACCAAACCGGTTCTGCCGCATATGCCCTGGTCGTTTCCAGTCCAGGCCTTCGACCCGATTGTAAGGAATCAAATTTACGTGTGCGTGAAGTTGGCGGGCGATTTCCACAAGCGCGGTGGCTTGATCCAATGAATCATTGACCTCCTGAATTAAGATGTACTCCAGGGTGAGCATACGACCATGTGTTTTCGCAAACGTCTTGGCTGCTGGCACCAGCTCTTCCAGTGGGTATTTCCTGTTAACTGGCATTATTTTGGTGCGCACATGATTGGTGGCTCCATGCAAGCTGATAGCCAATCGAAATTGAATGGGCTCTTCCGCCAGTTTTTTAATCTGAGGGACAAGTCCCGACGTCGATACGGTGATTCGGCGCGCACCAAACTTGAGACCCCAATCAGCATTCACAATCCGGAGTGCTTTCATCAGGTGGTCGTAGTTGGCCAGTGGTTCTCCCATGCCCATAATCACAATATTATCGAATGAGGGTATTTCCGGTTTAGCTCTCTCAGTTCGGCCGTCCTCAATTTGGCACACCTGCATCAACTGCGCCACTATTTCTCCTGCCAACAAGTCTCGTCTCCATCCCATGAGGCCCGATGCACAAAACTTGCAGCCATAGGCACAGCCCACTTGCGTAGAAATACAGACGGTGGTGCGCGAGGACTTCTGCCCCACGCCTTCCATGGGAGCTCGGATCAATACCGTCTCGATCATGGTGTCATCTCCCAGCTTCATCAGCACTTTATTGGTCACATCTTGGGACTGCTGGTTGAAGAGTGGGGTGGCGGGGCTGAGGATGAACTGCTCTTCGAGTTGCTCTCGCCACTTGGCCGGAAGATTGCTCATTTCCTCCCAAGACTGGACCCTTTTCTTATAAAGCCACTCAGTCAGCTGCTTCGCCCGAAATTTCGGTTGCCCGCTTTCTTTGGCGAATGCTTCCAGCTCCTCCAGTGTTTGACCGTAGATGAGCTCCTGGTTGGGTTCGTATTTCATAGGTTAGAAAAGAGCGAGAAGTGGAAACCGTTGTGGATTGTCGTTGTCAAGTTGAAGCAGTGTGGTTTTTGGTGGGGTTCTATTTGGTTAATAACTGACTGATCGCAACAGGATAGGGTGAAAACGCTTAATTTTTATATATTCCGCCGGGTATCCATATCCTGTATCATGGCGCTGACGCTTTTCACGCTGGTTCTTTTGTCAGGACGAGTCGTTAAGGACGTCTTAGTTCTCTTGAGCTTGGGATATCTGAGTTGGAGCCAATTCTTGACCATGCTGGTCACCCTCATTCCTTTGGTGGTTTCTTGGGCCCTCCCTTTAGGTATGCTTACTGGGATTCTCTTGGTTCTGGGCAAACTCTCTGCTCAAAACGAAATCACGGCCATGCGCTGCGCAGGCATTGGTATCTGGCGGATTGCCGCTCCTATCCTGGCGATTTCAGTCGTCGGTGTAGCTGGCTCGGCCATGATCAATAATTACTATGCGCCGAACTCCAAGGCCAAGAACCGTGCCCAGATGCGAGACGCGATCAGTAACGATCCGATGCGGCTCATCGTGCCCAAAACCTTCATCCGAGAATTTCCCCGCCGGGTACTCTTTATAGGAGAGGAAACAGAAACCGAGTTGCGCGACTTCTGGATTTGGGAATTGGATGAGAACCGCAATGTCAATCAACTGGTACGGGCACAGCGGGGTGAGTTTCACTATGACCAGGAAGAGGATGCCATGATGCTTACCATTTACGATGGCTATGCTGAAAACAGGAATTCCAAAGATCCGGATGGCCTAGACAAGCCGCTCATGGCGGGTTCTTTCAAAAAGGCCGGGATCAAGCTCCCTCTGAATCGTTTCCTCGGACGTTCCACCGTGAATCGCAAATTGTCTGCCTTGAATTTTAATGAGTTGTTGAGAGAGCGGAAACGCATTCAAAATGATCCAGAGATCGATCCTGACGAAAAAAAGATGCAGGTCGTTCGAGTGCAGACCCAGGTTCAGAAGAATTTTGCGATGGCCTACTCGGTGCTGGCTTTCGCCTTCTTGGCGATCCCCCTTGGAATCAAAGTGGGGCGTGGAGAAAATTACGCCAACATACTCGTAGCTCTTGGATTGGCCTTCGTTTGGTACTTTGCCACGGTGATCGTAGAGTGGCTGGAAAAGACGCCGGAGTTGAGACCCGACCTTCTCATCTGGGTGCCCAATATTGCTTTTCAAGTGCTGGGAATTATTCTCTTCAAGCGCATTTCTGGGCGCTAATTCGGAGGGATGTTTTTTTCCTGAAATTAAGGGTTGCTGAAACGTCAGTCGCTTACAAATCTTCCCGTCTTCTATCCATGTACCTGAAGGAAGTCAGAATTAACGGCTTCAAGAGTTTCGCCGATTTTACCCAACTATCGCTCGAACCTGGAGTAACCGCTATCGTAGGCCCGAATGGCTGCGGCAAAAGTAATATTGCCGACTGCATTCGCTGGGTTCTTGGTGAGCAGAGTGCTAAGGCTTTGCGTGGGGGTAAGATGCAGGACGTCATTTTTGAAGGTACGGATAAGCGCAAGCCGCACTCCATTTGCGAAGTCAGCCTCATCTTCTCTGATTGCGAAAAAGAACTGGGTGAAGGATTCCACGAAGTGGAAATTAAGCGGAGTGTAGTAAGGGATGGTGGAAGCAGTTATTTTATCAATGGGAAGTCCTGTCGCTTAAAGGATATTGGTAAGCTCTTCATGGACACGGGGGTCGGGCAAGTTTCCTACTCGTTCATGGTGCAAGGGCAGATTGACCAGATCCTATCTTCAAATCCTTCAGAACGTCGGACGATCTTTGAGGAGGCCGCAGGCATCACCCGTTACAAAGCGCAACGTAAGGAAGCGCTTAATAAGCTCTCTCACGTGGACGCCAACCTGGCTCGGGTAACCGACGTGATCGAGGAAGTAACGCGGCAAATCGGATCCCTGCGCCGCCAAGCCAGTAAAGCATTAAGATACAAACGGATCTCTCATCGCTTGAAGCACCTGGATCTGGCTCTGAGCAGTCATCAATTTTCGCAAATCGAATCCAACCTGAACTCCGCCAGTCAGCACAGTAAGGAATTTACCAGTAAGGTTGAAGAGCTACGAAGCTCCGTGTCTTCCAAGGAAGAAGCACTCGAAGCTCAGCGAGAATCTCGGACGCAGCTTTACACAAATCTGGAATTATCCCAGCAAGGGATTTTTGATCTGCGATCCAAGCGTGATCAGGCAGAAAACCAAGCCAAGTTTGCCAAGTCGCGGATTGAAGATGTGACTCATCGCCTGGAGCAAATCGATCAAGAGCTCCAGAACATGGCCAAGCGTCAGGATGATGTGAAGAATCGGTCCGAGGATGATGTTGAAGTTCGTCAACAACAGCTCGATCTGGTTGGCAACTCTGATGAAATTCATCAGGAAAAGTCGGATCAACTTACTGAAGTTCAAACACTCATCGCTACTGCTGAGGCAAATTTGCTAAATGAACGTCGCTTAATTGGTGAGCAGGAAGTTTCGATCACACGCTTACGTACAGACGTATCTCACCTCGAGGTAGCTTTGAAGACCGATGAGGTGAAGCAGTCTTCCATGAACGAAGATATTCATTGTTTAACGGAAGAGACCACGCATTTGGAGAAGGACCTCGTCGATATTGAAAAACGGTCCACGATTTTTGAGACAGAAAAGGAAGAGGTAAAGAAAGGCTTGGAAGTTGGAGAGGCATCTTCTGATAAATTGCTATCTCATTTCCGTGACTTACAGGTGGAAATCCAAGACATGGATCGCCAGTTGGCTCGCATGGCCGCTCACCTGAATGTGCTGAACGACCTCAATAAGAAATTCGAAGGTTTCAGTGAAGGAGCCAAGGCACTCATGCAGGGGCGAATTGATGCCATCGTTGATGCCAGCGAATTCAGTCTCTTGGCTAAGAGCATCGAGGTGAGTACTAAAAACACACGAGCGATTGAAGCTTTGCTCGGTGCCTCTTTGGATGCGCTCCTTGTCGATTCAGCTGAGGTGGCCCAAACGGTGGTTAAGCAGTTGGAAATCCGTAAGCTGGGAAAAGCATGCCTCCAATTTCCCGTTGAACCACTCAAGGTAGGTGACGTTAAGGATGTAGCTGAATTTTTGACACCTGCAGATTCAGTAGTGGATTCCGATGAGTTTAGAACCTCTGAAGCGCTCAAGCGTGTGCTTGCTGGTTGCTACGTCTGCGACGACTTGGATGCCTTCTTGGCTTTTTGGAAAGACAACCCAAATTTTGCATTCTCTCGTATTGCTTCTCGATCTGGTGATTTAGTGGACCGACGCGGCTGGTTTGTCGGCGGTCATAGTAAGAATGAACCTGATAGTATCCTGGAGCGCAGTAATCAAATACGTGAACTCAAATCCAAGATTGAGAAATGCGAAACTGAATTAGAGGCCAAACGTGCTACTGCTCGCGGTGTCGATGAAGAATTAACCAAGGCCAAGGAGGGCATTGAATCCCTCAAAGGCCGCATGCAGGAAATTCAGCGTGAGGAGTCTGTTCTCGCATCTGAGCAACGTGCTGCCGCAGCGTCACTTGAGAAAGGGCGTGAGCGATTGGAGCTCATGCAGTCGAATATCAAGGAGATTGAAGCGACGCACGGTCAGTACGCAGAGCAGCTGAAGCAGGCGAATGAGCAGTTGGGTGAGGCGGAAAGCACAATGGATGCTAAGCGCAGTACAGTCACTCAACTGGAAGAGTCTTTACAGTCATTACGTGAAGAGCGTGAACAGAAACGAGAAGCGCTTTCTGAAGTGCGAGTAGAGTTAGCCGCTAAAAAGCAGCAACTGGAAAGTCTGGAACGTAGCCTTCAGGAAATGAAGGATCAGCTGGTTGAAATTGAAAGTGCTCGACTGCAGCGCACCGAAGAAAAGGAATCTCTCCACGCTCAGAGCAATCAACTGCTAAAGCAAGTTGAGGAAAATGAAGCGGCTATGGTCGAAGTTTCTGAAGAACTAGAAACTGCTCAGGCTGCGTCGAATGAAGTGCGCGAGACTCTGATGGCTCAAGAGAAAGAAATTGCTGCCCAGGAAAGTAGTTTGGGTGAAGTTCGCAAAGAACTTCAGACGTATGAGGCTTCTCTTAATAAAGAGGCAATCGTCCTGGCAGAAAAGAAGTCACAGATGCGCTACCTCTCAGAAGAGATCATGCGCGAATACGATCTCGAACTCGGCGATATCGAATGGCGGCGTGAGTATTTCTTAGCCAATCAGAAACTGGTTGAGAAACTGGCATTGGATTTGGAAGAAGAGGATGCTGAGGCACCCGACCCGGATTCAGCCCCTCAGATCCAGGAACCAAGTGCTGAAGATCTGGAAGGATTGGAAGAACCCGATTGGGAACCCATCAAAAGCGAAGTCGATAAGTTGCGGAAGCGACTGCACTCGATGGGACCTGTTAACTTGGTGGCGATCGAAGAATACGGTGAATTAAAGGAACGTGACGAGTTCCTGAAAACGCAAAGCCAGGATCTTTGGAATTCCAAAGAAGAATTGTTGGCTGCCATCGACGACATCAATCAGACTTCACTGGCGCAATTCAAGGAGACCTTCAAGCAGGTCCGTGAGAATTTCATTTTCACCTTCGATAAGTTGTTTGGAGGAGGAAAGGCAGACCTCGCTTTGCAAGACGCTGAAGATCCCCTCGAATCAGGTATTGAGATTGTAGCGCAACCCCCTGGAACCCGTTTGAAGTCCATCTCACTTCTGTCAGGTGGACAAAAGACTATGACCGCCGTGGCTCTGCTATTTGCGATCTACATGGTTAAGCCGAGTCCATTCTGTCTTCTTGATGAGCTGGATGCTCCATTGGATGAAGCCAACATTGGTCGTTTCGTGGACATCCTCCGTCAGTTCACCAAGCATTCACAGTTCCTGATCATCACTCACAACAAGCGCACCATCTCTAGCGCTGATACCATTTATGGTGTGACTATGCAGGAACGGGGTGTGAGTAAGGTGCTTTCTATGCGCTTCAATCGTGAGTCTGGCTCTACGGAAGAGGTTGAGTTGGCTACTGCCGGAGTAAACACTTAGGTTTTAATACACGCATTTGCGGTTGAGCAATGGGTGGAGGGAAAAGGAGTTTGCCTTGGTCGAACGATTGTAATTAGCATAACCGTTCTTCCAATCTCGGTGAAACCCTGTTGAATCCCTCATGAAAAGTGGTTGGTCCATTGCCCTTCTTTTTTTTCTACCCTTTCAGTTCTCTGTGGTCAGGCTCGCTTGGTTTACCATCACGAGGGTAATTCCTTCGCGGTAGATGGGTTTGATTTTACTCGTCCCTATTATCAAGAGGATGGCGAAAATCGATATTTACCTATCGAAGGAGAGTGGGGGTTGGAGATCGAAAATGAGTCGTTCTGGGAAAACTGCCATTTTCCACGATCTTACTTCCTCAACAAAATTCACCGTGTCCATGCTGTGCGGGAAGGGGAAGGTCTGCTGTCCATTGGATTAGATGGGGATACTTTGCCGGTTGTAGCTAGTCTGAGTTCCAAGGAGAAAAGCAGTTAGCTGGAGTTCTTCCGGTTTCAAGTCAACGGTCGTTGTGCTCGGCTGGTACTATGACGGTGAGGTTACATCGGTCGAATTATTCAGAACGAATAAACCTATCCACGCCGGGCTTATGGATTCTCTGTTTAAGGATTTTCGGATCAAGGAAAGTCATATGGATGGATTTCCATTTTTCTGTGTAATTGGACAGGATGATTTGGAGGTGAGAATCCCCCAAAAGGATTTTGCGAACGACAATCCAGATTATCTCTATCGCTTAGCTTGCACAGGAACTGCTGAGGATTTCAAAGGACTGGAAATTTCGGCAAAAATCTGGCTCGAATACAAGTTATGAATAAATACTCACTCATGCATGGTGCCGCATTGTATGGGAACGTGGGTGTCCTACAGTATTTGAATCAGATCAAAGCGGATAAGATTAAGCGCAACAAAGAAGCCTCGATCATAAGGCAGGCTATATACGGCGGTAGACTAAATTCGGTAAAAGAACTGATCGAGCAGGGCCACGATCCTTTAGAAAAATCGAAACTGATTTATACCCAGTATCAATATGTCATACAGCGGGGAGACTTTCGAATGGTGGACTACCTCAGTGGTATGAATCGATACTTGAAGCATGAGAGCCCGAAGGGTGGAAATTCCTTAGATGTAGCAGTTAGTTCATTACGCCCTGCCATCTTCGATATGATTGCTCAGAAAACAAAGGATGCTGGAGTGAAGTTGAAGGTAGATAAGATTCGGCCGAAGACTGGTACCTACGCAAATTTGTTTTATTCAAATTGTGCTATGGGAAACTTGGAGTTGGCCCGTGCGATGTTGAGGGAAGATTTAAATATCAACACAAGCATAAGAGGAAACGCTGCCATCAAAGCGGCTGTTCAATCAGGCAATGCGGAGCTGGTTCAGTTCTTAATCGAACAGGGGGGCAAATTTTCCAAAAATATTTGGGAGCAATAAATACACCTGCCTTCACTACGCAGCCCAAAGCGGTCATGCTTCTGTGATAAAAGTCTTGGTCGAGGCTGGACTGGACATTAACAGCTTGGATGCCAGAGGGAATACTCCCTTTTACCTCGCGGTATTGGCGAAGAAGGTGAGTTCGGTTCATGAGCTGCTAGGTCTGGGGGCGGATCCCAATGTTCGTCCTGAGAAGAGGCCGGCAGCTGTGTGGATGGCGGTTGTTCAGGATGAACGAGAGAGTATTCAATCCTTAATCCAGTATGGAGCTGAATGTGAGTTGGATGACAAACTGGCTATGCAACTTATGGACTACGCATTGGCCTTTGACATTCCAGAGGTTGTGCAGATTTCCTTGGAGCAATGTTTGACCTCTGACTGCAGCTTTCGTGGGCATGTGCCGGGAACTTGGGTGGCTGATTATTACAATGCTGAACTTTGCAAAGAGGTTTTTCTCAAGGATGGGACTGACCTGTCAAAACGACCTAACTGGAAATTTGAAAAGCCTTCAGAATCGTTTGTAGAGTCGATGACCAAGGAGCATTTGTCGGTTCAGTACCCTAAGCACTTACGAGAGAAATATGGAGATCTGAAGGTAAAGATCGAAATGGTGATTGATCCTGTGGGGAAAGTCAGGTTTCCAAAGTTCCTGGAACCTCTTCCATGGGATTTGAGATTATTTTTGAGAGAGAGCATTCGGAGTTGGACTGTGGATTTGCCTCATTCCGATGAATTGAATACTGCTTATAAGGTAAGGCTTCCGATAGAACTTAAATCTAAAGATTTTGGAGTTAAGGTCTTTGAGGTCGGTGAACTTGATCAGGCACCTGTTCCAGTAAAAAGATACGCACCTGTTTATCCTCCTGAATTAAAGAAAAAATGGGTTCAGGGATTTGCTGACGTTGTATTTGTTGTCAACGAGCAAGGCAAAGTAGTGGATGCCAAAATCGAGAAATCCTCTCATTCGGAATTTGGAAAGAACGCCTTGTCTGCTGTAAAACAATGGGAGTTTAAGCCTGGATTTATGGATGGCTCTCCGGTAAAAACCCGGGTTCGTATTCCATTATCATTTACTTTGAAGAGGTAATAACAGTGACCACGCTTTTAAATATTCTTTGGTTTATTTTTCTTGGACTAGTGACCGGGCTCGGATGGTTCCTTGTGGGGCTCATTATGTATGTATCCATTATCGGGATACCTTGGGGACGTGCTTGTTTTACTACAGGGGTGTTTGTACTGTGGCCGTTTGGTCGTGAGGCAGTTGATAGGCGAGTGTCTCAAGGCAAGTCGGATATTGGAACGGGCACCTTGTGCACAATCGGTAATATTATTTGGTTTGTCTTTGGAGGCATATGGTTAGCGATCGGGCATTTCACCTCAGCCATACTGTGCTTCATTACGATCATTGGGATACCATTTGGCGTACAGCATTTGAAAATTGCTAGTCTGGCGCTTTTTCCCATCGGGAAAGAGATTGTGAACGTCAACGCGGCTACCAAATAAGAGCTCGGATGTTTGATGGCTTAAAACGGCTAATCGGGGTGCAGGCGCCGTCTACCGGTGCTGCTGGTGAAAAAGCTGCAGAACAGTTTCTCAAAAAAGAAAAGGACTTTAAGATTCTCGAACGCAACTGGAGACATGGAAGAGACGAAATCGATTTGATTACCACCGAGGATGATATACTCGTCTTTGTGGAAGTGAAGACGCGTCGAGCGGGTGGCCTGGTTCCTGGGTAATACTCAGTTGATAAACGAAAAAAACGAGCACTCAAACGCGCCCTCAGGCCTACATGAAAACGCTCAAAAAGAAGCCACTGACCTTTCGCTTGGACGTGGTGGAAGTAAACCATCAGGAGGAAAAAGAATGGGAGATTCTCCATTTTTCAAATGTCGAGTGGTTTTCATGAGGTGTATTGAGTATTTTTAGCGATAATCATTTTGATGAAATGAATTATTTCTTCGTGCTACTAATGGTATTGCATTCGGGTCTCTAGTGAGGCCATCTAATCACTGCTTTCCTTTTTCATTATGTCATCAGAAAACAGACATCCATTTCTCAACGGTCTCAGTAAGCATCGAGGCGCCCCGCCTACGGTTGTGGTCATCTTTGGCGCTTCGGGGGATCTAACCAAGCGGAAGCTTGTTCCTGCGATCTATAATTTGGGTCTCGATAACTTGCTTCCTTCTGACTTTTTTCTCATTGGATTTGGGCGAAACCCCATCCCGAATGACGAGTTTCGTCAGCTTGCACACGATTCACTGGTTGAGTTTTCCCGCCGTGATCTGGATGAGAAGATCTGGAAGCGGTTTGAGGCTAATACTTGCTATGTCGATGGACCTTATGACGATTCAGCCGGTTACAAGAAGCTGAAAGATCAAATTGACTCCTATGAGAAACAGGTGGGGCGTGATCTTCAGGTGATGTTCTATATTTCTACTCCACCCAGTGTCTTTACTGCCGTTGTGTCCGAGCTTGGGGCATGTGGGCTAGCCTCAAGAAATATAGGTACACCCTTGGCCTCCAAAGTCGTAGTTGAAAAACCTTTCGGTAAAGATTTGGAGTCGGCTCGTTCGCTCAATGCCACGATCAATCAACATTTTGAAGAAAACCAGATTTATCGCATCGATCATTATTTAGGGAAAGAGACCGTTCAGGATCTTCTGGTGCAGCGGTTTGCTAACTCCATATTTGAACCACTCTGGAACCGTAATTTTGTCGAATGTGTTCAAATTACTGTTTCTGAGGATTTGGGTGTGGGTTCTCGTGGTGGTTACTACGATCAAAGTGGTGCTCTCCGGGATATTATCCAGAATCATACGATGCAACTGCTCAGTTTGACCGCTATGGAGCCTCCGGTATCGCTGGATCCGGAATCGATTCGCGATGAGAAGGTAAAGCTCCTGAAGGCCATTCAACCGCTGGAATTGAGTTCGCCCAGGGGTGATGTTGTTCGTGCGCGCTATGGGGAAGGCCTGATTGATGGAAATAAAGTGCCAGCTTACATGGAAGAGTCTGGGATTCCGGAGGATTCTTCTACCGAGACGTACGCTGCTCTCCGGCTTTCCATCAACAACTGGCGTTGGGAAGGCGTTCCGTTTTATCTAAGATCGGGTAAACGTATGGCACGTCGAGTGAGTGAGATCGCCATTCAATTTAAAACTCCCCCAGGAATTTTATTCAGTAGCAGTAACGTTTTCGATCTCTCTCCGAATACCATGGTCATTCAAATTCAACCAGATGAGGGAGTCTCGCTGGTCATGAATTCCAAAATCCCTGGATTAGAAACACGGACTCAACCGGTTCGTATGAATTTCCGCTATAAAACCACTTATGGCTCGAATACGCCTGAGGCATACGAACGTTTGATTCTCGATGCCATGATTGGGGACAGTACGCTCTTTATTCGTGGAGATGAAACGGAAGCTTCCTGGAAGATTGTGACTCCGATCCTCGAATTCTGGAAATCTTGTGGAAATCAGGGCATGGCCGAGTATCAATCTGGATCATGGGGGCCTCTTGAGGCGGATCAGCTTGCTTGGGAAAATAATCATCAATGGAGAAAGCCGGGACCGTAATGGCTTCTGTATTCAGCGTAATCCCTGGAATTGAGCTTCCAGTATCTGAGGTGGTCGACACCATGGCTAAGCTATGGGAAGCGGACGAACCGAAGCGCGGACACGCCGCCCCTTCGGAGTTTCGCGCTTCGCAGATGAATCTTATTTTGCATCTCGGTTACGGAACCACCAATGAGGAAGCAAAGCAGTTGTTCAAAACAGCCAACGAGTTTGCGCATGCGTATCCCAGTCGAATTATCATTCTTTGCCCAACGCCGGCTGAAGATGCAAATACGCTACTGACCGGAAAGCTCTATTCTGGGTGTTATATCGGTTCGAGTCGGCGAGATATGAGATGCTTCGAGATATTGACCCTCGGGTATGATGTAAATGCACCCAAATACCTGGAAAACCAGGTTTCCGTATGGCTCGAGAGTGATTTACCCACCTATTATTGGACCCATCGACTTCCGCCTGACCGAATCAATACCATCTACAAAAGCTTTATTAGTTTCTGCAAACAGAAGGTCTACGACTCATCGATTGAGGGTAGGGAGTTTCGGAGTAAATTAGATGAGCCAAATGCATTCCGAAATCTTAGTTATGCACGGCTATTACCAATGCGGCAGTCAATTGGGCAGGGGCTCAGTGGTTTTGAGCCATCGCTCCTGACTGATAAGCTCGAAATCGCCGCTTTGATCTGCTCCCCGGACTTTTTCTTGGAGGGGGGAGCCCTTTCTCATTGGATTTTCAACTGCTTGAAGGCTTGCGCGGAAGTGTCTGGTATCAAGTTGCCCTTTGACCTTCTCGATGTTGAAACGTCGGAAACGGAGGGGGGGAGCGACTTTGATCTCCAATTTAACTATTCCGATGGCAAAACGCTAAGATTTCAGGCTGATATTGCGACAGGCACGGCTTCCTTAGTCGGAAATATGGGACGCGCAGATTTTAATTACTCTCTGCGAGCCGGACTATTGTCTCCTGAAAATACCTTGGCTGAAGCGATTTTCTTCAATAGCTAGGCGGCTTAAGCACGGTTTTCCCAAAAAACCGTTAGGTCTGTACGGAAGCAGAGGGCATGAAACCTTCTTCATACCCTCTACAATCCCAACTTATCCTTTTAACCTGCTACCAAAAGTCTGGAAAGTGATGAGCGCTAGGGTTAAACGCGGGGTTTTGAGTTAAAAGGAGAGTTTTCGCTAACTAGAGCTGACTTCTTAACAATTACTAAAAGACCTCTTGATGAGGAAGTAAATAAAAATTCTTAGATTTTTGTTATGAGTGTATCTTTTTACCAAATACACGGGCTTCAGCCCTGAAATATCGTTCTTTAGAGGCCGAATACTAAGGTAACACCTTGAAAAACAAGCGTTTGCCAGCCTGAACTACGAGTTCTCCTTCAGGCTTTTGCAGCTCCAGGTCGAAGCCCGCTTTTTCACCATCTACCTTAACTGCGCCTTGTTGAAGCATACGCTTGGCTTCTTTTCGGCTAGGGAATTTCCCGGAATTCCCTAGTAAATTCAGGATGCCTACGGAATCTGCGCCTTCTGAGACAGTTTCCCAGGCAACTTCGTCCATGGTTTCTGGCAGTTTACCCTTCGAGAACACCTGTTCGAACTGTTGGAGCTCATATTCTCCGGCTTTTGGGTCGTGCAACCGGGCGGTGACTGCGACTGCAAGGGTCTTCTTGATCGACATTGGGTGATCCTGCTTCATCGCCTCGATCTCCTCATCGGACTTGTAGAAAAGCACGGTCCAGTAATTCCACATCAAATCGTCGCTGATGGACATGACTTTACCGAACACCTCTTTGGCTGAGTCATTGAGGCCTATGTAGTTGCCTAAGCTCTTGGACATCTTGTTTACCCCATCCAAGCCTACCAATAGGGGTAGGGTGATGACGACCTGTTCTTCCTGGCCATCATCTTTTTGGAGCTGTCGACCTACCAGAAGGTTAAATAGTTGATCGGTTCCTCCCAATTCTACGTCTGACTTCAATACGACTGAATCATAGCCTTGGGAGAGGGGGTAAACGAATTCCACCACTGAGATGGGTGTCTGAGACTTGAATCGCTTGGAAAAATCGTCTCGCTCCAGCATTCTTGCCACGGTCATTT
Source organism: Opitutia bacterium ISCC 52 (assembly GCA_014529675.2). NCBI lineage: Bacteria > Pseudomonadati > Verrucomicrobiota > Opitutia > Opitutia bacterium ISCC 52. The sequence continues at coordinate 3,067,642 of CP076040.1, read as the reverse complement.
TGCGCAGCAGTCCCAAAGTGTCTTCGAAGCTCATCGAAGCCAGCCACTTACTATTGTAATGAATTTCGGTTTTTTCTGGATCCAGGATCTTGTAGACTTGGTCGATGTAGGTTTTTGCGTTTTCGGCTATTTCTTCTTTAGATAACTCGGGTCGAGTAGCGGATTTTCCGGAGGGATCACCAATACGGGCCGTGAAATCACCAATAATCAGTACCGCAGTGTGCCCCAGGTCCTGGAATTGTCGCAATTTCTGCAAGACTACGGTATGACCCAGCGTGAGATCAGGTTTTGTAGGGTCAGCTCCTAGCTTTATGCGGAGCGGCCTGTTCTTCTGTAGCTTTTTTTCGAGCTCCTCTTCACTTAAAATGGTGTCGGTTCCCCGGCGGATCTGTTCAATGACGTTCATAGGAAAAGGCTTATAAATTCCGTGTTCCTCTTCTAGTTTCAATAGAAAAGCTCATAATCTCTTATAGGAACGAAAATTGTCTTTTTTGCGAAGGGAAAGCATTGCCATGGTTGATTTTCCCTCCATTGTTTTAACTCTTTCTGTCTCAATAAAATTAAAAACTTAAAAATACACCATCCATGGCCTTAGAAGTTGGAACCAAAGCACCCGATTTTACCTTGAAAACCAAGACTGCAGGCGGTCTTGAAGACGTCACTCTGAGTGACCATTTTGCAAAGGGAAAAACTATCCTTCTCTTTTTCCCTCTCTCCTTTGCTCCCCCTTGCACGAACGAAATGTGTTCTATGCGTGACAGCATTCAGGAATTTAATGACCTCAATGCCAATGTCATCGGAGTGAGCGTAGATAGTCCGTTTACTCAGGAAGCATTCGCTGAGAAGAATGAGCTTAATTTTACCTTGGTAAGCGATTTTAACAAGGAAACCGCTACCGCTTACGACGTTCTCTACGAAGACCTTCTAGGTCTAAAAGGCGTGGCCAAGCGATCTGTTTTCATCATCGATTCTGATGGAGTTATTCAATACAGCACCAGCAACGACGATCCTATGGTGATACCAGATTTTGAAGCGGTCAAAGCAGCACTTAACTAAATTTCATTTTTAACAGGAGCCCTCCCAATAGGGGGCTCCTTTTTGTAAACCCTATAATGAGTGATTTGAACAATCCACTTAACACCTTAACTGCACTTAACGAAGCAGAAGGAAAATATTACTATTCCCTCCCGTCCTTAGAATCCGCTGGTATCGGACCTGTATCCAAATTGCCCATTAGTATTCGGGTCGTACTCGAATCTGTTCTTCGCAATTGCGATGGGAAGAATATTACCGAGGACGAGGTGAAGACCTTAGCCAATTGGAATGCCAAGTCTCCTTCCAAAAGTGAGATCCCTTTTGTGGTATCTCGCATTGTCTTACAGGACTTTACGGGCGTTCCGTTGTTAGTAGATCTTGCTGCTATGCGCTCAGCCGTGGATCGTCTCGGTCAGGATGCCAAATGCATCGAGCCTCTTGTACCAGTAGACTTGGTTGTCGATCACTCGGTACAAGTCGACCGAAGTGGCACGGTAGATGCCTTTAAAGAAAACTTGTCCATTGAGTTCGAGCGGAACCGTGAGCGCTATGAATTCCTCAAATGGGGGCAGCAGGCCTTTGATACCTTTCAAGTCGTGCCACCTAGTATTGGGATTGTTCACCAGGTGAACTTGGAGTATCTGGCAAGAGTCGTTTTTGAGAAGGCTGAAGTTGATTCCACCGTTCTTTATCCGGACACCTTAGTGGGAACGGATTCCCACACGACCATGATCAATGGCCTCGGCGTTGTAGGTTGGGGTGTAGGTGGTATCGAAGCGGAGGCAGGAATGCTTGGCCAACCGGTTTACTTTCAGACTCCTGAGGTCATTGGAGTTAACTTGTCTGGCAGTTTGCGCGAAGGTGTGACGGCTACAGACCTCGCTCTCCACGTCACGGAATTGCTGCGTAAAGAGCAGGTAGTGGGAAAGTTCGTCGAGTTTTATGGCGATGGAGCTGAGAAACTTACTTTAGCAGACCGCGCTACCGTCGCAAATATGGCTCCCGAGTACGGAGCAACCATGGGATTCTTCCCCATTGATGATAAGACGCTCGATTACCTGCGTCTAACCGGACGTGACGAAGCTTCTATCAACCAGGTCCGTGACTACTACGTGGCTCAAGGAATGTTTGGAATTCCTAAGGCTGGTGAAGTTGAATACACCAAGTCTTTAGACCTAGATTTGGCAGATGTCGTACCTGGTGTTGCCGGACCTAAGCGACCACAAGATCGCATCAATGTACCTGATCTCAAGGAACGATTTCGTTCCTTGTTCGAGATGCCCGTAGCTGAAGGTGGTTTTGGAAAATCTGTTGAAGACTTTTCTACTACCGTAGCCGTTCGATCTGGAGATGGAGCCGTTGCAGTTGCCGAACCTGAGATTGGACATGGTAGTGTGTTAATTGCCGCTATCACTAGTTGCACCAATACGTCGAATCCGAACGTCATGATTGCTGCTGGCTTGGTAGCCAAGAAAGCGGTTGAGAAAGGTCTGACGATTGACCCAACTGTCAAAACAAGTTTGGCCCCTGGGTCTCGCGTTGTTACCGAGTATCTAGAAGCAACAGGACTTCAGGTATACCTCGATAAAATTGGCTTCAACCTAGTGGGTTACGGATGCACTACTTGTATCGGTAATAGTGGCCCATTGGCAGATCCTATCGAAAATGCTATCCGCGAAGGTGATTTAGTCGCTGCAAGTGTGCTGTCTGGTAACCGGAATTTTGAAGCTCGTGTTCATGGATCCATTCGCTCCAATTTCTTGATGTCACCTCCTTTAGTAGTTGCTTATGCCTTAGCAGGTACGGTGGATATTAATCTCGATACCGATGTGATCGGCAATGATTCGGATGGAAATCCCGTTTATCTGAAAGACATCTGGCCAAGTCAGGAAGAAGTTCAAGAAAACGTAGCATCCGGCATCACATCCTCCATGTTCACCGAACAATATGCCAAGATCATGGACGCATCACCTGAATGGCAATCAGTGGAATCATCAACGGGTGACATATACAACTGGAAGGACGAAAGTACTTATATTCAGGAACCACCCTTTTTTGACGGATTCGGAATGGATCCTAACCAAATTAACAATCTGAATGATTTGCGCCCATTGGCGATCTTGGGAGATTCCGTAACTACGGACCACATTTCCCCTGCAGGTGCGTTCAAATCCGAAACGCCAGCTGGAAAATTCCTGATCTCAAAAGGAGTAGAGCAAAAGGATTTCAATTCCTATGGCTCTCGTCGTGGTAATGATCGAATCATGACCCGGGGAACCTTTGCCAATGTGCGAATCAAGAACCGCATGGCGGATGGTAAAGAAGGTGGATATACCCAACTGATGCCAGAAGGTGAGCTCATGGCTATTCATGACGCGTGCCAGGAATACAAAAAACGTGGCATTGGAACTATCGTGTTCGGCGGCGTTGACTACGGTATGGGAAGTTCTCGTGACTGGGCCGCCAAAGGCACCAATCTATTAGGTGTGAAGGCCGTAGTTGCCAAAAGCTTTGAGAGAATTCACCGCAGTAATTTGATTGGAATGGGTGTGCTTCCGCTGGAGTTCGTAGAGGGCGAGAGTGTTGATTCTCTCCAGTTGGATGGTTCAGAAGAAGTTTCAATTAGTGGTCTTTCCAATGATCTACAGCCAGGGATTCTCCTGGATATGGAAGTCAAACGGGCAGACGGAAGCAGCTTTAACACTCAGGTAAGATTGCGCATCGATACTGGGATTGAAGTAGAATACTATCGTCATGGAGGTATTCTTCCCTACGTTCTTCGCAATATTATCGCATCACAATAATTCCCTAAAATATGGCTGATGATACCGAGCCTACCTTCCGGGTAGAAGTGTCGAGCCGACCCATTCTGGTTCATATTTGTGCCCGGGCCAATTTTCTGAATTGCAGCCCCTTACGCACCTTTTTTCGAAATATGGTAGCGAAGGGAAACCATGAGTTCTCCTTGGACTTTGCCCAATGTGAAGGAATGGACAGTACGTTCTTGGGGATTTTGGCTGGACTGGCGATTGATACGCAACGGTCTGAACCACAAGGCTCTGTTACTTTGACAGGGCTTGGGGAAAGAAATCTAGAATTGGTCAAAAATTTGGGTCTGCACCGTATCGTCAACATTGTTGAGAACAGCTCTGATCAGACAGAGAAAATCTCTGATGGTGCTGAAGGGCTCTCTTGCGAGGCTCAGACTGAAGAGGAAAAGAAGGAGATGCTTATTGGTGCTCATGAGGATCTGGTGAAGATCGATGAGACTAACCTGGCCAAATTCCAGGATCTGCTAACTTTCCTGAAAAACGAAGAATGATTAAGCTTTGGCGCAGGTCGGCTAGGAATATTCATTCAGTCGACTCGACATTTTTCTGGTGCAATTCTACTGAGTAAGTCTTTTATAGCGAAATGAGTACAGATACATCCGTTAATCCGTCAATGTTGCCCGACGAGGCTGGACACTTCGGTCCCTATGGTGGCGTTTATGTGCCGGAAACACTCATGACTGCCTTGCAGGAAATAGGAGAAGTATATGCCGAAGCCCGCAAGGATCCTGAATATGAGAAGCAGCTCAAATGGCATCTTAAAGAATTTGCCGGCCGTCCGACGGAATTGTATTTTGCCGAACGTCTAACCGAGGAGCTCGGTGGCGCCAAAATTTATTTCAAACGCGAAGATTTGCTTCATACCGGAGCTCACAAGATCAATAATGTGATCGGTCAGGCCCTCCTTGCATTGCGAATGGGCAAGAAGCGTATTATCGCTGAAACAGGTGCAGGGCAGCATGGTATAGCGACTGCTGCAGCCTGTGCGAAGTTTGGTTTGGAATGCGTCATCTACATGGGGCGTGTGGATATGGAGCGCCAAGCGCTTAACGTCTATCGCATGCGCTTGTGTGGCGCGGAGGTTGTTCCCGTAGATGCTGGACAAAAGACCCTGAAAGAAGCGGTGAGCGAGGCCATGCGCGATTGGGTGACTAATGTGCGAAGTACGCACTACATCCTTGGTTCTGCTTTGGGTTCCCACCCATACCCGATGATGGTGCGCGATTTCCACCGAGTGATTGGTCAGGAAGCCAAGGAACAAATCCTCGAAAGGGAAGGGCGCTTGCCCGATGAGCTGTGTGCCTGTGTCGGTGGAGGTAGTAATGCGATAGGACTCTTTTACGATTTCCTGGAAGATGAATCCGTTCGCATGGTCGGCGTCGAAGCAGGGGGGCATGGTATTCAGCAAGGTGAACATGCAGCCCGTTTCCAGGGAGGAAAGCTGGGAGTTCTTCAGGGAACCAAGACCTACGTACTTCAGGATCCTGACGGCCAAATCGAACTGACTCATTCTGTTTCAGCTGGATTAGACTACGCTGCTATCGGACCAGAGCATGCATACTATCGTGATGAAGGTCGTATTGATTACACCTATGCTACCGACGAAGACGTGCTGGAAGCATTTCAGAAATGTAGCCAGACCGAAGGTATTATTCCTGCTTTGGAATCCTCGCATGCTATAGCTTATGCTTTGAAACGTGCCCCTGAAATGCCCAAGGGTTCGATCTTATTAGTCAACTTGAGTGGCCGTGGAGATAAGGATGTTCAGCAGGCCGCACGCATACTTGGAGAGGGAGAACTTTAATGTATTCAATGACTGGATATGGGGGTGGATCTGCGCTCTATGAGAATCTGGAGATTTCTATAGAAGTTCATTCTGTGAATCGCAAGGCGTTCGATGCCAATGTTTTGATTCCTCGGGAATGGCAGCTTCTTGAGGGAAGCCTTTTGTCAATCCTGAAGGAGCACATTCAACGCGGCCGTGTCGTTGTTAATATCCAAGCTCAGTTTTCGAGCGAAGGAGGTAGTGGGGATTTTGATACGAAAGGTGTTTCGGAAATCTTTGGTCAGTTCAAAAAATTATCGAAGGACCTGGAGGTCCCATTTGAATCAACCCCGGATCTGTTATTCCAGCTAGCCCTCTATGCAAAAAAAAATCAGGTGCTTCCTGATGCCGAGGATGTGAAAGAGAGCGTTTGCGATGCGTTTACTGAAGCAGTAAAAGCATTGGTTGCCATGCGCCAAAGCGAAGGGGTGAAGTTGAAGGAAGACTTGCAGGATCGCCTTGAATTGCTGGGATCGAGTGTTAAGGAGGTCGAGCGGTATGCTGGGGATAGTGTCTCGCATTACCGGGACTTGCTCTTTCAACGTCTACGCCAGGCTGACCTCGAATTGGACCTTGATGACGAACGTGTTTTGAAAGAGATCTCTTTGTTCGCCGATCGAAGTGATATCTCAGAAGAGATTACCCGTCTTGGAAGTCACATGGATCAGTTGGCAGAATTTTTAGATGCTTCTGGACCGGTTGGACGCAAGATCGACTTCCTGCTTCAGGAAATGAATCGAGAGATCAATACGATTGGTAGTAAGTCAAATGACATTCGCATTTCGCGACATGTGATTGACTTCAAAAACGAGCTTGAACGCTTCCGCGAACAGATCGCGAATATCGAGTAAGCGTTTGGAGCTTATTGCTGTTCCTGCACCTTGCGGGTCGCTTCTTCTTTGAAACTGTAATAACAGAAGAGTAGGACACCAATCAATATGGCTGAGTCTGCGACATTGAAAGCCGGCCACCTGTAGAACCCTAGATGAACATCCAGGAAATCTACCACGTGGTTGAAGACTAAGCGGTCGTACAGGTTTCCCAGTATTCCCCCTGTTACCAGGCCTAGGGAGAACTGAACGAAAATGTTTCTCAGCCCCAGGCTGTTCCGGAAGAAGTAGAGTAGGGCGAGAGCGACTAAGGAAAACAAGGCTAGCAGAAAGCTTTTGCCGTGAAACATTCCCCAGGCCGCACCTGTATTGCCGATATGGCAAATGTAGAAAAAATTGGGGATGACCTCAATCATCGAGGAGGGATCATAGGTACCATAAGGAATCGTCTTTTGAACAATCCATTTGGAACCACGATCCAGAACCGTGGCTGTTGCCGCGACTATGAAAAACAAGCGGTAGTAGATTATGCGATCAAACCGAGATACTTTATCTTCTACGGATAAAGGTTTAATCGCCATCGTCGTTTGCTAGAAACTGAGTCGAATCTTCTATACCAGTGCTATAAACTCCACCGGAATTTTGCACCGAATGGCGTTTGTTCTTTTCGAGCTTTTTTTGTCCTTCCAATGAATGTTTGGTGAATGGGACAGCAAGAAGGCGTTCCTTGTTGATGGGTTCACCTGTGATTTCACAAACCCCGTAGGTTCCATCAAAAATGCGTCCAATCGCATCTTCAATTTCGGCCAGTGCTTCTTGCTCGTTTGATACCAGGCTCAACGCAAAATCGCGGTCAAAGTTGTCTGTGCCTTCATCAGCCATGTGCTGGCTGTAGCTTGCGATGTCGCCGAAATCTTCCTTGTTGGATTTTTTCAGTGTTTCTCGGGTATGAAGGTCGAGCTCGTCATTTACGTGATTCCGCAACTCAATGAGCAGGTCGTAATAGCGCTTAAACTTCTTGGGCACTTTCGTTTCGTCCTTCTGTTGGGGGCTTGAAGCAGCTGGGTCGAAGCCCAGGATATCAGCTAGAGAAGCAGCGCCCAAGCTTTGAGCTTCATGGGGAACGTCTTCGACTTCTTCTACGACCTTTTTCTTAGCCGCTTTCTTGGCTACTTTCTTTTCGGTGGCGGTGTCGTCCTTCTTTTTGGTTTTTAGAAGGCTTTGCACATCATCCAAAGTGAAGGCAGCAACTTTTCCATTGCTGGCTTTTGATTTGGCGTGTGTTTTTTTCTCAGCAGCAGGTTTCGCTTTGGTAGCTTTTTTTGCGGCGGTTTTTTTAGGAGGCATGACAATTGGAATAGTTTGGTATTAAGCGTTCAATGCCTCCTTACAGCGGGGGCATAAGTTGTCTTGGATAGTGGTTTCTAAAAGTGATTCTACAGTTCTCCAGCATCTTGGGCAGCGTTCCCCGTTTGCTGGTTGGATGGTTACAGATACAGCTTCAATTTCAGTTGGTTCCAAAGAGACTTGGGAAGTAATAAATATTTCCGGTAGCTTGGGTTCGTATTTTTGAAGAGTTTGAAAGAGAGGATCGTTGTTTGAACCTGTAATGCTGACGACGGCGTCGAGAGATTTTCCAATTTCTTTGCCTTGTCGAGCCTTTTCAAGAAGTTCATTCACCCTGGTTCTGAATTTTAATATATTTTCAAATTCTTCAACATTCTCAGGCCATTTCCAGCTCTCGGGAGCTTCTGGCCAATCCTCTAGATGTATTGAACTTGAGCTGTATTCCTCGCCATTTTTGAAGTAACTCCAGGCCTCATCGGTCGTAAACGCCACAATGGGGGCCAATAAGCGAGAAACGGTCTTAAATATTTGATAAATAGCGGTTTGAGAGGATCGGCGTAAGGCTGAATCGGGCGCCAGTGTATAAAGGCGATCCTTCAGCATGTCGTGATACATCGCAGACAATGTAACCGAGAAAAATTGATTAATCAGCTGATAGACGCGGTGGAATTCGTATTTATCGTAGGCCTCGGTAACAGGACCGATTAGTTCAGCTGTTTTACTTAAGGCCCAGCGGTCGATGACGTCCAGATCCTCAATGGCAACTGCATCTGATTCAGCGTTAAAGTCGAACAAGTTGGATAGCTGGAACCGAAGGGTATTTCTAACTAGACGATAGCTATCAACAATACGTTTGATGATGTCGTCGGATACGGGGATGTCGTTGCGATAATCCTGAGATGCAATCCACAGTCGGATCACATCTGCGCCATATTGTTTGATGTAGGCGTCTGATGTTTGAGGTTTTCCTCCCTTATTATCACTTTTGCTAATCTTCGTGCCGTCACCCCGCACAATAAATCCGTGGGTTACGATTTCCTTGTAAGGTGGTTTTCCCTCTGCCGCCATGGAAGTCCATAGAGACGATTGAAACCATCCGCGATGTTGGTCACTACCTTCGAGATAGAGATCTGCTGGAAATTGTAATGCATCTCTTCGCTTAAGAACCGCTTGGTGGCTGGATCCTGAATCGATCCAAACATCCAGAGTGTCTTTCCCACAGCTTAAGGATTTGCCCTGCCAGGATTCTGGGAGATCAATACCGTCTAAAATGGTCGCAGCATCATTTTCGAACCAGTAATTGGTTCCTTCTTTTTCAATTTTTGCAGCAATGGCTCTCACCACCTCTGCATCGACGTAGGCTTCGCCTTCTTCGTCGTAGAATGCGGGAATCGGAACTCCCCAGCTCCGTTGACGACTGACGCACCAATCCGGTCGACCCTCTACTGCGCCGCGGATTCGGTTTTCGCCCCAGCTTGGAACAAAGTCCACTTTGCTGATAGCTTCCAGGGCTTGTTCACGGAACCCGTTTGTATCCATGGAAACAAACCACTGGGGCGTAGCACGGAAAATTACGGGAGTCTTTGAGCGCCAGCAGTGTGGGTAGCTGTGCTCAAATTTTTCGAATTTAAGCAGATTACCCGAGTCTTCAAGTAACTTTAAGACTTCGACGTTGGCCTGGCTTCGTCCTTTCTTTTCCAGGACGGATACTCCGACCAATTCAGCTGGAATCTGCCCGTCGTCGATGTACTTACTTTCGTTGTCCAGCGGACAGTAAATTTCCAAACCGTATTTCAGCCCGGACATATAATCCTCCAAACCATGACCCGGCGCGGTGTGAACTGCGCCGGTTCCAGTTTCCGTGGTTACATAGTCAGCCAAAAGAATGGGGCTATCGCGGTCGATGAACGGGTGTTTACTGATTAGACCGTCCAGTGCTTCGCCTTTGAACTCCTTCTCAATCGTGTATTCACCGAGCTCTACATTTTTGGCTACGGATTCAGCCAAGTCCTTGGCCACAATCAGTTTTTGGTCCCCGGCGACCATGACCACGTAGTGTACTCGTGGATGAAGCGCTAAGGCCAAGTTGGCAGGGATGGTCCAGGGAGTCGTGGTCCATATAACGATGGATACATCCCCTTCAATCGCGAGTGCACCCGTGTCGGGTAGTTTGAATTTTACCCAGATGGAAGGACTAACGTGGTCCTTATACTCAATTTCCGCTTCGGCCAGGGCCGTTCTGTAGGGGATGGACCAGTAAACCGGCTTTTTGCTGCGATAGACGAGGCCTTTATCGATAAAGGAGGAAAAGGTGCGCAGAATGTCTGCCTCATACTCGGGGTCGAGAGTCCGGTATTCTTGTTCCCAGTCGGCGAGAATTCCCAGGCGGACAAACTGTTCCCGCTGGATATCCATGAATCTCATGGAAAATTCGGAGCAGGCATTGCGGATTTCTGAGGAAGGCAGGTCTTTTCCCTGCTCCCGCATTTCGCGGGTTACGCGTTGCTCAATGGGTAGGCCGTGACAGTCCCAGCCAGGAATGTAAGGTGCGCGAAATCCCTTCATCGACTTGTAGCGGATGATGGATTCCTTGAGGCATTTGTTTAAAGCTGTGCCAATGTGCACATCCCCACTCGTGAAGGGAGGCCCGTCATGCAGGATGAAAGATGGATTATCGGCGTTTTTCTCCTGAATTTTCTCATACAATCCTTCCTTTTCCCAATGCTTAATGCGCTCGGGCTCACGTTGAACGAGATTCGCCCGCATGGGGAACTCGGTCGATGGAAGCGTAAGAGTATCTTTCAGTTTGGTGGGCATAACAGTAAAAGGATTCTAGGTTTCCTAGTAAACAGGTCGCCGATAAGCGCCGGAAGAAACCTATATAATCCCTTCAAGTCAAGCGTTCAGGTAGGTAATTTATTTGGCGTTTCTTCGTCAGTTCTTGGTCGAGCAGAAACCGTTGGATTTGCAGGCTTTCCCGTGACTAAGGGTACAGTGCGCGGAGTCGCAGATTTTTTAGATAAGTTCTAGACTTGGGACGGTTATTTCCCGATTCTTTGCGATTCTCTGTCCCGGGATGGGGCAGCATTTGGACCTAAGATATTTGCCAATTTATGAAAGAGGGAAAACGCCCGGTACTTCTGGTTATTCGTGACGGTTGGGGAGCCAACCACAACTCGGACCAGGATTCCTTTAATGCCATTAAACGCGCTCCAACGGCCGTTTCTGACAATTTGACGGAGAATTGGCCCCGAACGGAGCTTGCAGCCTGTGGGCTCGATGTAGGAGTGCCGGTCGGTGTGATGGGAAACAGTGAGGTGGGCCATCAGAATATCGGTGCTGGACGGATCGTTGATCAGGAAGTTGTTCGGATCACCAAGGCCTTCGATACGGGCACAATCCGCAGCAATGAAACGCTTCAGGGAGCATTTAACCGAGCCAAGAGTGGGGGAAAGCTCCATTTGTTGGGCATCGTGTCGGATGCAGGAGTCCATGGATTGCTGGAGCATCTTTATGGGGTGTTGATCGAAGCGAAAGCGGCTGGAGTAGAAGAGGCCTATATCCATGCATTCACGGATGGTCGGGACACCTCGCCCAAAAGCGGACTGGGCTACATTCAACAAGTCGAAGCCAAATGTGCCGAGCTTGGTATCGGAAAAATTGCCTCTGTATGTGGACGATTTTGGAGTATGGACCGTGACAACCGATGGGAGCGCGTTTCCAAAGGCTACAATCTGTTGACAGGCAAAGAAGCGGATCATTCCGCCAGTTCTGCCGCAGAGGCCGTCCAGCATTACTATGACCATCCCCTCGATAGTTCCCGGCAGGGTGATGAGTTCGTCGTGCCTACCTGGATTACTGGAGAAAGTGGTGAGCCCATTGCCACGATTGGAAATGGCGATGCGGTTGTCTTCTACAATTATCGGGGGGACCGGCCTCGTGAAATTACCCGCGCTTTTATTGAAGACGATTTTGATGACTTCGATCGCGGAGAGAAGTTGGATCTCTATTACGCCGGTATGACGGAATACAAGAAGGGCATGCTCGATCACATCGTTTTTCCACGGGCTGAGAAAATGGCCAATATTCTAGGAGGCTATTTGGCCGATCAGGGCAAGACTCAGTTCAGGTGTGCCGAAACTGAAAAGTATCCGCATGTGACTTTTTTCTTTAACGACTACCGAGAAGAACCGTTTCCTGGTGAGGACTGGGCCATGGCACCCAGTCCGAAAGTAAACACCTACGATCTCGCTCCCGAAATGTCGGCTGAGGAGGTAAAGGAATTTACCAAAGACGCCATTCTTTCCGGGAAGTATGATTTTATCTTAGTCAATTTCGCCAATCCCGATATGGTTGGGCACACCGGTTCGATGGAAGCAGTTGAGAAAGCTTGTATCAAAGTAGACGCTTGTTTGGGTGAATTACTGAATGCGATCGATGAAGTAGACGGCGTTGCCTTGGTAACTGCCGACCATGGAAATTGCGATCAGATGTGGGATCCCGCAGTGGATGGTCCCCATACCGCGCATACTTTGAATCCGGTTGAACTGGCCATTTATGGAAAAGGGTGCGAAAGTTTTAAACTAAATCAGTCAGATAGACGTCTAGCTGATATAGCCCCGACCGTTCTTCATTTGTTAGGCTTGGAACAGCCCGAAGAAATGACCGGACAAAACCTAATTATCGAATAGTTACTTCAATGCGCCTCGCTTTAAACACAGCCCTCACCCTGGTGAGCTTCTTCATAGCAGGAGGTCTGTGTGCTCAATTAAACAGTGCTTACGAACTGATGCCCCTTGAGGAAGTAAAGCCGGGCATGGAAGGGGAGTGGCGTACTGTAATGTCTGGTACGGAGGTGGAGACGTTTCCGCTTCGGGTAATCGGCATTGCTGAGCACTTTATTGGGCCGAACGAATCGGTGATCATCTGCGAAGCCATCGACGATCGAAACATTCTATCTGGCCCTGTTGCTGGAATGAGCGGTAGTCCGGTCTTCATTGATGGAAAATTGGTGGGTGCTTATGCATACGGATACACCTGGCCCAAGGAACAGGCTATCATTGGAGTAACTCCCATTCACAACATGTTGCCGGTGTTGGAGGATCGCGGTGGAGAAGTAGCCGCAAGTGGTTCTATCAATTCCTATTGGAAGTCCGTTGAGCCTGCCAGTCGTAGTCGACTGAATGATTTTCAAACGGTTCTTCAGCCATTACCCGCACCTTTGATTGCTGCTGGTATATCTGACCGCACCCTCGAGGCATTTAGCGAAACATTAGATGAGCTGGGCGTGAAGGTCATGAATGGTCCCGGTGGATCTGCTTCATCTGAGCTTACCGGTGAGATCGAGGCGGGCTCAGCAGTGGCTGCGGTTTTGATGCATGGAGATTTCAGTTTTGGTGCTACCGGAACAGTGACCTATGTTGAAGGCGATCAGCTGCTGGCTTTTGGCCATCCTTTCTTTCAGTGGGGATCTGTAGAGATGCCCCTGGCTCAGGCTGAAGTGTTAACCATTGTTCGCTCCATGCCTTCTTCCTTTAAGTTATCCAATACAGGTGATTTCGTCGGACGCGTTTACCAGGATCGATTGACCGGCATTGCGGCCGAATTGGGTCCGATCTCTCCCATGTCGGATTTGTCCATTTTAGTAACGTATACGGATTTCGAATACAAAGCGTTCTCAGCTAAAATGTTTCGCCATCCACGTTTAAGTCCAGTGGTGGGCGCCATGGCTACTATGGAGGCACTTCAAGGTGGAATTGAATATTCGGAAGAGCAGACGCTTCGTATAAAAACCAAAATCCATTTGGATGGTTACGATCCCGTCGAGGTGAGAGACATTTTTTCAGGAGCCGGAGTGGCTGCGTCGGCGGCCTTTCAACAAATGGCAATCCACCAATTGCTGACAGATAATACCTTCGAATCGCCCGTCGTTGAATCCTTGGAGGTAGAGATTGAAGCGCGACCGGTGACGGACATCACCTACCTTGAAGCGGTTTATTTGCATGAAGAGAAAGTGAGCGCTGGAGGTTCGGTTAACCTGACGCTCCAGATGAAGACTCACCAGGGAGAGCGATTTTCAAAACAAGTATCCTTTGTGTTGCCGGAAGAAATACGCAAAGAGCGTGTTGAAGTATTAGTAGCTGATGCGATAGCGGTTGATAAGGTTGAGTTTGAAGGCTTTTACACAGCCACTAAATTCGAGCATCTATTGAAGCGTATTGAGGAGCTTAAGAGCCGAGATCACATTTACATCAAACTGATGAGGCGCTCTCCCGGGATCAGTCTGGAGGGGCAGCACCTGGCAGGACTACCTCCTTCCACGCTTATGCTACTTAAGAACGCAAAGGGCTTAAAAATTGATAAGGATACCAGCAAGCAAAGCGGATTTGAGATGCGCATACCTGTGGACTCGGAATTTAGAGGCAGTGCTTTGCTACCCCTAACTGTTGAATGATATGAGACTTTTTTCTACCGCACTGGTTTTTGTTATTACTACCGCCTTCTTGGGGGCGCGAACTCACGAGACGACTCATCAATCATTTGATGACTTCAGTAAGGGTGAGATGAATGAGATATCCCTGCACACCGACGGATATCTTTTAGCTGCTCCAGCTTTGGAAACCTTGGCTGAGTTGGATGCTCCCATCCTCTGGGATGCGGTAGTCGATTCAAAGGGAAACCTTTACGTTGGCACGGGGAATCAAGGTGCCGTCTTTAAAGTGACACCGGAAGGTGAGAGTGAAACCGTTTTTGAACCTAACCGTCTCATGACGCGGGCGATTGCTCTCGATAGTCGTGACCAATTGTATGTGGCTGTGTCTCCGGACGGAACCTTATACCGAGTCAATCGGGATGGAGGCGTAGAAATATTTCTGAAGCTTGAGGACGAATATGTTTGGGACATGGTTTTTGGCGAAGACGGAAATCTCTACCTTGCAACCGGGTCGAAAGGTAAAATTTATCGGATCGATACCGGAGATAAAGATCCCGAGGCAGAAGTGTTCTTTGACTCTGAGGAAACACATATTACGGCGCTCGCATTTGAGGCCGATGGAAACTTGTTGGCGGGAAGTGCAACGCATGGCCTCCTGTATCGTATTGATTCTGAGGGAGAGGGGAATGTGATTTATTCTACCGGAGAACGGGAAGTTCGCTCTATTCTTCCTCAGGAAGACGGAACCATCTTTTTCAGCTCCTTTAATCAGCCGGGTCGTTCCTCCAGTTTGAAGAAGCCGACTTCTTCCTCTTCTTCCAGTAGCCAATCGAGCAATTCCTCTGGTAGTTCATTTTTTGCCGATACAGACACACCGAGTAACGGTGACCAGAAACCGACCCCTTTTTACGCAATGACAGTTTCTGCCCGAGGAAGTGATTCAGGATCCTTATATTGGATGGACACCGAAGGCTTCGTTACCAATTGGTGGCTGGAGAATAACATTTCAATCTACTCACTGGCTCAAATGCCGAATGGTCATATGATTCTGGGCACCGGCAGCAAAGGGCATTTATACGAAGTTTCAAATCCTGGCGATTGGTCGCTGCTTCACACGCTAGAAGCGGGTAGTGAAATAACAGGCGTTATTCCGGCTGGAGATGAGGGAGTATACTATCTTATCTGTAGCAATCCAGGACGCATCCTGAAACTTGATACTAACGAATCATCGGAAGGCTATTTTCAATCTGAGGTTGTAGATTTCGACCACGTCTCGAAATTTGGAAGTTTCCAGGTTTACAGCAATCCCGGCGAAGGGTCGCAGATCGGAGTTGAAGTTCGTGGAGGAAACCTTGAAAGCCCAGACCGCACGTGGACTGAGTGGACCGAGCTGGCAGGAGAAAATGGTGTATTCCTGAATTCACTTCCACCTTCGCGTTTCATGCAATATCGCTTACTTTTTGGGGATGGGGCTGTGCCACCCGTTCATCAGGTCCGCTTTTTCTCAAGGACCCAAAATCTGGCCCCGCTCATTACCACTATCAAAATTCTCGATTCAGGATACGAAACGCGCACCTTTACGACTCAGTCGACCAATCCGAGCGTAGATCTTGCCCGGAGCCTGAATAGCGGGGTGGAAGCAGAATTTGCCAAACTGGCAAACAAACCGCGGCAGGTTAAATTGTTTCCTAAGCCTGGCTCTCAAACGGTTGCGTGGCGATCGATTGACGGGAATGGGGATGACCTCAGCTACTCGGTGAAACTATCAGCTCTCGGAGAGGATACCTGGGTCACCTTGGCTGAAGATCTTGAAGAAACCTATTTGTCTTATACCACTCAGGGATTCGCGGACGGCTATTACCGGTTGAAAGTTACTGTGACTGACGACCCCTCAAATCCCGCTTCTGAAGCAAAAACCGGTGAACAGGTGAGTGAAGTGTTTCTCATTGATAATACACCTCCAGTTATTCTCTTAAGCAGCTACGATCGTGATGGAGATGAAGTGACCCTTGAGATAACTGCATCTGATAGCACGAGTCTCATTCGTTCGGCGACTTATCGGCTCAATGGCAACGATATGGATTCTATTCATCCAGAAGACGGGATCTTGGACGAAAGCCTGGAAACCTTTATCCTAAAGCTGGATTCGCCCAAGGATTCTGGGCAAAGTCTGCTCATGGAAGTGGAAGATGAAGTGGGGAATGTGACTGCTTTGACCCGTCGGATGGACTAGGCCATCGAGGCTGACAGTCCTCTGTTGAGAATACCTACTTATAATATTACCTGCAGAGAGCGCAAAATTGGTGTTGATTTCTGGTCTCTTCTATCGGTTTATAGCCAGCTTTTCATTTTCCCACTGAGGAAAAACCATTCGAAACGAAAGATTATCACATGAAACGTACGCATCATTGCGGAGAACTCAGAACATCTGACGTTGGTACACAAGCAGTTCTGACTGGCTGGATTGACAACGTTCGTGACCTAGGAGGCGTATTATTCGTCGACTTGCGCGATCGTGAAGGCATTACACAAGTTGTTTTCAATCCCAATACCAATGATGAAGTCTCGAAGATTCTTCATCACCTAAAGTCTGAAAGTGTGATCGCTGTCGCCGGTGAAGTTTTGAACCGGGAAGATGAAACGGTCAACGAGCGGTTGGCGACTGGTAAAGTGGAAGTTCACGGTGCTGAATTTGAGATTCTCAATGCGTCTGAGACGCCTCCATTTCCAATCGATGATGAAAAAGGTGATAAGGTGAATGAAGACCTGCGTCTTACCTATCGCTATCTCGATCTTCGCCGCCCCAAGAATTTAAACACTCTGAAAACCCGACACCGTGCATCCAAGGTCATCCGCGACTATCTGGATGACGAAGGCTTTCTTGAAGTAGAAACGCCCATGCTCTTTAAAAGTACTCCCGAGGGAGCGCGTGAGTATCTGGTGCCGAGTAGAGTGAATCCAGGTGAGTTCTATGCCCTGGCTCAATCACCTCAGCAGTACAAGCAAATGCTGATGGTCGCCGGAGTGGAGCGTTATTTCCAATTGGCTCGTTGTTTTCGCGATGAAGATGGACGTGCTGATCGTCAGCCCGAGTTTACTCAGGTTGATCTGGAGATGTCCTTCATTGATCGGGAAGACATGTATGCTCTGATCGAAGGCATGATGAAGCGCCTCTGGAAGGAAACACTCGATGTCGACATTCAGACTCCTTTCGAGCGCATGCCCTATGAGGATGCCATGAATAACTTCGGAAGTGACCGGCCTGACCGTCGCTTTGACATGAAGTTGAACGACCTGAATGACTTATTCGAAAATTCGGAGTTCAAGGTATTCAATTCCGTCATCAAAGGCGGCGGTAGTGTAAAGGCCATTAACGCCAAAGGGCTATCCGACCTCACTGAAGGTGAGCTGAAATACTTGACCGATATGGCCGTGGCGATGGGAGCCAAAGGGCTTGCTTTCATTCGTGCCCGTGAAAGTGGAGAATGGAAGTCACCTATTTTGAAGTTCTTTAGTGACGAAGAGAAGGCTGCGATCAAAGAGCGCCTCAATGTTGAGGACGGAGATATCGTTTTCTTCATGGCGGCTGAGTGGGAGCGTAGCTGCTCTATCCTCGGTAAGGTTCGCCTCGAAGCGGCAGAGCTTTTGAAAAAGCGTGGACGTCTCGCAATTGACAAAGATCAGTGGGACTTCTTTTGGGTAATCGAATTTCCACTCATGGTCTATGATGATGAGGAAGGTCGTTTTGTATCAGCTCACCACCCATTTACCGCACCGGTAGTCGAAGATGCCAAATACCTGGATGAAGATCCTCGTAAGGTTCGGGGTCAGCATTACGACCTCGTATTGAACGGGATGGAACTTGGTGGTGGAAGTATTCGTATTCACCAACCCGAACTTCAGCAGAAAGTATTCGAAGAAGTCCTCAAGTTACCCAAGGAGGTGATCGAAGATCGCTTTGGGTATATGGTACAGGCATTTCGTTACGGTGCACCCCCGCATGGTGGTATTGCTTTGGGACTTGATCGTATTGTAGGTCTCCTCACAGGGTCGCCCAGTATTCGCGATGTCATAGCTTTTCCAAAGACTCAGAAGGGACAATGTTTGATGTCTCAGAGTCCGGGCCCAGCCACCGAGCGTCAGCTGCTTGACTTGCATATCCAGACCATTGTTGTGGATAAGCAGTAGTAGATTTTAAATTCTAATATCAGGCCTCACCTTGAACGGGTGGGGCCTTTTTGTTATCCGCCTTATAAAGGGCATTGTACATTTTTGTACAGGGCCCGGTCTAGGACCAAAAGGGATCGGTCAATTCGAATACTATTTAGCACAGGGATGCTTCATTCATTGAATTCGAAGAGGGGATTTTTTCACTATCCGCTTGGAAGGGATTTTTACCTTATATCTTTTTTAGAATCTTAAGTGATTGAAGAATAAAGGATTAGGGGAACGCAGATGGAGTTTTCCGCAAATTCATCCAGCCATTGGCACACCGGTTGCTTAAAGAGGGCTAAATATCGGCATATAACCACTCTTATCTCGATAGCTAACCGATCTAATTATGAAGTTAAAAAAATCACTATTATTCACCGCTCTTGTGTTGTTGGGGGTCTTCGGACCTGCAATTCACGGATTTGCTCAGGAAGAGGCTGTTGCTGCCGCCGTTGAGGCCGCTGCTCCCGACGAAGATTACTTGGCGCTCAAAGCGCAGTATGGAGAAACCTTTGATTTCTTCACTACTAGTGTGCTTTGGACATTAATTGCAGCTGGCCTCGTGTTTATCATGCACTTGGGATTTGCTACTCTTGAAGCGGGTCTGACCCAGTCTAAAAATACTGTCAACATACTCTTCAAGAACGTCTTTATTATTTGTATGGGTCTCTTGACCTATGCGGTTTGGGGATTCAATGCCATGTATCCGGGCTGGGATGGCTCTGGTTTTTTTGCAATGGGTTCGCCACTCACCATGGAGGCCTATGGAAATACGGACTTTTCTTATGGTGGAACTGCACTGGCCATGACCGGTTGGGCTGACTTTATTTTCCAAGCCATGTTTGCTGCTACCGCTGCGACTATCGTTTCTGGTGCTGTTGCTGAGCGTATCAAGCTCGGTAGTTTTATGGTCGTTGGAACGCTTTTGGTATTGTTCTTATATCCAATATCCGGTTCCTGGAAATGGGGAGCAGGCTGGTTGGACGGCATGGGTTTCTATGACTTTGCCGGTTCTACACTTGTTCATGCATTTGGTGGTTTTGCTGCCTTGGCCGCGGTCATAGTTTTAGGGCCACGTAGGGGTAAATATTTGGAAGGAGGACGCATCCGTCCAATCCTGGGGCACAGCATGCCTCTCGCTACGATTGGTGTATTCTTACTTTTCCTCGGATGGTTCGGATTTAACGGTGGTTCGGTCTTAAGTGCTGCTCCTGAAGGAGTATCCTTTGTCTTTGTAACAACTGCACTCGCAGCCGCTGCTGGTGGATTCTCTTCCATCTTCTTTTCCTGGATGCTGCTTAAAAAGCCTGATCTTTCCATGGCCCTCAATGGTATTTTGGCCGGTCTCGTTGGTATCACCGCTGGAGCCGACTCGGTAACACTTTGGTCCTCCGTTGTCATTGGTCTTATTGCAGGTATCCTGGTAGTTGTTTCGATTCTGTTCTTCGACAAAATCAAAATTGACGATCCCGTAGGTGCCATCTCTGTGCATGGTATTTGTGGAATCTGGGGAACCTTGGCTGTTGGACTTCCATTCTTTAATGGTGGAAACGAAGACCTCAGTTTCTTCACACAGTTGATTGGAACCCTCTCGGTTGCCATATTCGCTTTCGTTGGAACTTTCATTATTTGCCTGATTGTGAAGGCAGCCATGGGAATCCGCGTTTCTGCTGAAGAAGAAGACGAAGGTCTGGACATTGGTGAACATGGTCAGGAAGCTTATCCCGACTTCGCCCCTGCCAGTCGTTGAATCTAGTTCACATAAACAATCACTAAATAATTTAAAATAAAGGTATTACAATGAAGCTCATTTCAGCCATCATTAAGCCCTTCAAATTGGAGGAAGTTAAAGAAGCCCTTGCCGAGATCGGCATCGAAGGTATGACCGTCACCGAAGTGAAAGGCTTCGGTCGTCAAAAAGGCCACACCGAGATCTATCGCGGCAGTGAATATACCGTAGACTTTCTACCGAAAGTTAAAGTCGAGATCGCTGTAGGCGGTGAGATTGCAGAAAAGGTAGTCGAGACCATCGTCAACGCAGCCAAGACGGGTAAGATCGGAGATGGAAAAATCTTCGTCCTGCCAATCGAAGAGGCAGTTCGTATCCGCACTGATGAGCGCGGTGAAGGTGCCATCTGATTGATCGCTTAATATCAAAGCATTTAAAGAGCCCTGCCTCTCGAGGCAGGGCTTTTTTGTGTCCAGGGAACGCCCGAGCCCCAGCTCGCCAAAGGTAGGAAGGGAGCTTGCTCCCAAACTGGAACTGCTCATCACCTACAGTTAGGTTTCGATAGTTATTCTGTAGGAGCAACTTTCGTGTCCTCCATAGCCTTTCGGCGAAGGACGGAAGTCGCGACTGAATCCACTTGGAGTAAAAGCAGGCTGGAAGCCTGTTCTGCTTTACCCCTCAGGCAGGGTCTTGTTCGCAATTTCGCTGAGTATAAGATCCAAGTATTCGGCGACCGGGTACGTGCCTTCCTTGCTCTTGGCTACACGCGAGCGAACCGTTACATTGCCTTCTTCTGCTTCGCGCCCTCCGATGACTCCGACGAAAGGAACCTTATCGATTTCAGCACGGCGGATCTTGGCTCCCAGCTTTTCGGAAGCGCCATCAATCGTTACGCGGACCTTGGCTACCTTGAGTTTTGAAGCAACTTCTTCGGCAAACGGTAGAACCGCATCATTGATAGGAAGTAGACGAACCTGTTCAGGAGCCAACCAGGTTGGAAAGTTGCCGGCAAAGTGTTCAATCAATACACCACAAAAACGTTCCATGGATCCGAAGGGAGCGCGGTGGACCATCACAGGTCGGTGTGGTTTGTTGTCAGAGCCGATGTAGCTAAGGTCGAAGCGCTCAGGTAGATTGTAGTCCACTTGAACGGTTCCCAATTGCCATTCGCGGCCGATGACGTCTTTTACAACAAAGTCGATCTTTGGGCCATAGAAGGCGGCTTCTCCTTCCTCTTCTGAGAAGGGGACACCTAACGTTTCTGCGGCGACTCGTAGTGCGGCTTCTGCTTTCTCCCAGTTCTCGGGTGATCCGACATACTTGTCCGAATTGGGATCACGCAAGCTTACTCGAACTCGGTAGTCTTCTATGCCAAGTACGCTGAACACAGTTTTCACAAGGCCTAGGCATCCGTTGATCTCATCCTGAAGTTGCTCGTCGGTGCAAAAGAGGTGGGCATCATCTTGAGTGAACCCACGCACGCGAGTCATGCCACTCAGTTCTCCTGATTGTTCCCAACGATAAACCGTTCCAAACTCTGCAAAGCGAACCGGCAGGTCACGGTAAGAGTGATGTTGCGAGTCGAAGAGTTTGATGTGCATGGGGCAATTCATTGGCTTGAGCAAGTAGCCTTCGATTTGTCCTTCTTCGAGCAGGTTCGTAAGGTCGGAGCAGGTCTTGTCCTCCTCCGCCAGATCAGCTAATGACTGGCGATCGATTACAGGTGGATACTGAGAATCCTGGTAGTAGGGGAAGTGACCAGAAGTCTTGTAGAGATCCAACTTGCCGATGTGCGGAGTGTAGACCTGGTCGTAGCCTTGTTTACGAAGTTCTTCTGAAATGAAATTCTGTAGCTCGTTACGAATGATCGAACCTTTGGCTGTCCAGAGAACGAGGCCTTGTCCCACATGCTCATCGATATGGAAAAGCTCCATGTCCTTGCCGATTTTGCGGTGATCACGTTTCCGGGCTTCCTCCTGCTGATCAAGATACTGCTGTAGCTCATCTTTGGTAGCGAAGGCGGTACCGTAGATACGTTGTAGTTGCTTATTGTTCTCGTCACCACGGTGATAGGCACCAGCCACACTCAACAGCTTAAACGCTTTGATCTTCTTACTGTAGTTTACATGCGTGCCTGCACACAGGTCTACAAACTCACCGTTTCGGTAAAAGCTGATGGTGTCACCTTCGGGAATATCCTCCAAGCGGCCCAACTTGTACTCGTCCTGACCGATTTCCTTGACCAATTCGATGGCTTCTTCCCGTGTCTTCTCGAAACGTTCGAACCGTTGATTCTCATTAATGACCTTCTTCATCTCCGCCTCGATGGCTTCCAGGTCATCCGCGGTGAACTTGTGTGCGATATCAAAATCGTAATAAAAGCCGGTATCCGTCGGAGGGCCAATGTCGAGTTTGGCTTCTGGGAATAACCGCAATACGGCTGTCGCGAGTATATGAGCCGACGAATGTCGGATTTCTTCGAGTGGAGACATGTCTTTCATCGTCTAATAAAGCGTGGTGTCAGCAAGATAAGTTCTAATAGATGGGAGTCAGATCGTAGCCGTCCTTCCGGTCAAGGCTTTGCCATCCTGCTTCCTGAAGCTGGTTGCGGAGAGCATCCGCTTTTTCCCAGTCGCGGGCTTGTTTGGCCTGCCAACGTTCCTGGCCCAGGACTTGTACCTCATCCGGGATTTCAATGATAGTTTCTTCAACCTTCTGGAAAAGTTGAATACCAATGGCATAAAGCACGTTCGCTAGCGCCTTGAGTTCTTTTAGAATCGAGTCCGCATCGAGTTTTACTTTTTCCAACTGGGCGAAACCTGCAAATATGCCGCCGGTAGCCTGGGAAACATTGAGGTCATTGGCGATTCCGTCCCAAGCTCGTTGGAAGTAACCAAACTCTGTAGGGTAGGGGGCCTGAGCGAATGCGAGGAAATCTTCTTCGGTCAGTCCAGCCTGTTCCAGATACTTCGTGACCGCCTTCTCCATTTTCTTCATGGCGCTTCTGCCGGCCTTTAAGGACGCAAAGGTGAAATTTAACTGCTGCTTGTAATGGCCGGAAATGAGTGTGTAACGCACCTCCATAGGTGTGAACCCTTTGTCCTTTAAGTCTTCTAAGGTATAAAGGTTGCCAAGGCTCTTACTCATCTTTTGTCCTTCGACCATCAGGTGAGCATTGTGAAACCAGTGCCGGGCGAATGGTTTGCCGGTTGCACCCTCACTTTGTGCGATCTCGTTTTCGTGATGCGGGAAGCAAAGGTCGATGCCTCCGCCGTGGAGGTCGAAGCTGTCACCCAGGTATTCCTGACTCATGGCCGAGCATTCGAGGTGCCAGCCAGGACGGCCTTCACCCCAGGGGCTTTCCCAGAAATTATCACCATCATCCGGCTTGCGAGATTTCCACAAAGCGAAGTCCGCTACGGATTCGCGATCATACTCGTCCGCATCGTTTTGTTCACCGGAACTGGTGGTGGACTGAGTGGAAATCTCCCGTTCTTTGAGGCGACTCAGTTTCCCATAGGGTTCGTAGGCTGAAACTTTGAAGTAGACGGAGCCATCATTGGCCGCATAGGCCAGACCCTTTGCAGCCAGTCGCTCCACAAGCAGGATCTGTTGTGGGATGTGTTCCGTGGCCTTGGGTTCTTTGTGAGGAGGGAGAATATTGAGGGCCTCCGAGTCTTCATGGAATTTTTCTGTCCAGAAGCGGGTAAATTCGCCCAGGGATTTTCCTTCCGCTTGGGACGTCCGAATGGTCTTATCGTCTACATCGGTAAGATTGCGGACGTGGTAGGGGTTCAATCCAGCTACCTCGAGAGCTCTCCGGAGGACATCTTGCACCAGAAACGCGCGAAAGTTTCCGATATGTGCCGGTCCATAAACGGTAGGCCCGCAACAATAGAATCTAAATTGTTTTCCGTCTTCAGCTTTTAAAGGCTGAATACTGCGGGTCATAGTGTCGTGAAGATGAAGTGATATTTCCATGCTTGGGAATGAGTCCTGAGCAGATTTTCAATTGCGGCGATTTAGAAAACGGAGCACTATCAGGATTTGCATTCTGTGAATCAATCCCATTGTTTAGCGATCGAATGGAAACCGAATTTGAATTAAACCTGCAACGCAGACCTCGTCGACTACGCCGTTCTGCTGGAATCCGCAATATGATCCAGGAGACCACTCTGGGTGTGAACGACCTAATCGCCCCACTTTTTGTCAAAGAAGGGGTAGGAGAGCCCGAGCCGGTTGAATCTATGCCAGGCGTGTTTCGTCACAATTTGTCCGACTTGGTCAGGGAGTGCGAAGAATTACTCAAGTTGGGCGTACCCGCGGTGGCCCTGTTTCCTCAGGTGGATCCCTCTTTTAAAAATGATCAGGCCACGGAAGCTACACAGGAAAACAATTTGGTGCTTCGTACCGTTCGGAAGCTGAAGGAAGCTCTGCCTGAGCTCATCGTCATCACGGATGTAGCCCTCGATCCTTATACGACCCATGGTCATGATGGACTTCTAGATGAATCAGGGCAGGTAATTCTTAACGATCCCACCGTTGAGGTGCTTTGTCGCATGGCACAACAGCAAGCCGAAGCAGGGGTAGACTTGGTCGCTCCTTCCGATATGATGGATGGTCGAGTGGGGGCTATGCGTGAGGCTCTGGATGAAACAGGATTTTCCGAAACCGGAATCATGGCTTACTCCGCGAAGTTTGCATCGGCTTACTATGGTCCTTTCCGTGAAGCGGTGGGCAGTGCCCAAGCTGCTGGAACCACTGGCTTGGACAAGAAGACCTATCAACTGAACCCCGCCAATCGGAATGAGGCTTCTATGGAAGCTCAGCTGGATGTGGTTGAAGGGGCAGACATCTTGATGGTCAAACCCGCCGGACCCTACCTCGATATAATCCGGGATTTACGAAACAATACAGAGCTTCCCATCGCAGCATACCAGGTTTCCGGAGAATACGCACAGATCCATGCCGCCGCCCAGTTAGGTTGGCTCGATCTCGAAAAGACGCGGGACGAGTCCCTCCTCGGCATCAAACGCGCCGGAGCTGACATGATCCTGACCTATTTCGCCAAGGACATCGCGAAGGCTCTTTGAGAGTGGTCAGTAATCGGTGGCCAGTATTCAGTGTCGGTAATTAGTAGTTGGCGACCAGTAATTGGTGACAAAGGGTGTTACTGGCTGCTAGTAATAAGTTACCATGAGCAGTTATGTGGAGCACTTTCGAGATTTAGAGGTTTATAAAAAGCAACGGGAGGTCTCAATAGAAGTCTTTCGGCTTTCAAAGAATTTTCCTTATGAGGAGAAATTCGCTCTTATAGATCAAATCCGTCGGTCTTCGAGATCTGTCGGTGCACAAATTGCGGAAGCGTGGGCGAAGCGTCTTTATCCAAAGCACTTCATTAGCAAACTCACGGATGCTGATGGCGAGCAACTTGAAACTCAACATTGGCTCAATGAAGCCCTTGATTGCAATTACCTTTCCCGAAATGAATCCGAAGATCTGACTAAAAAATGTGAAGAAATTGGCCGGATGCTAGGTGCTATGATTCGAAGGGCCGATACATTCGCATCCCCGGGCTACCGAATAAAGGAGGATTCAATAGAATACACGGCAACCATCACCGACGACTAACTACAGATCACTGATCACCGACCACTCAGGTTTTGGCACTGCGTGCCTAAACCTTAGGGTCCATATCCTCTTCCGCTAGATCAGGCGGAGCAGTGGGTTCCTCAAGGTCTTCTTCCTCTTCCTCCTCTTCCCACTTCATGGTATCATCTTCTTTGATGACTTCATTGGCTTCTTCGAGGTCCGGAATGTCTTCTACCACTTCCTCATCATTGTCAGATGATTTTTCGTCGTCGTCATCGACATCATCGTCCAGGCTGTAGCCAGCGGGAGTGTAATCCAGGATGGAGGTAATTTCGGTGAAGTAGTGAAGGTTTTTACCTTCGAAATGCATATTGTTCAACTCGTCTCGCAAGTCTTCTTCCAGTTCGCTGGTAGACATGCTTTGCTCAAAATCGATTAGATCGTTCAGCAACTTCACGCGGAGAGTCGTGATGTGGTCTAGGAAATCGGCATAGGGTCCGGTTTCATCATCATCCAGAACATCTGGGAGTACGAATATGATTTCTTCTGTTTCAAAGAGCGACTCAGTGTTTGGGACCATGCGGATCTTTTGGTCACCGAGATCCTTATCGATTCCATAAGAAACAAATGCATCCTCTACTATATCAATGTCTAATCCGTATTCTCGGAGTGGATCCAGGAGGTCGACTAAAAAGGACCATTGTTTGGGATCGATAATGCCTAGGCCGTCGAGGTCCCAAGGGATGTCTTTACTAACTTCGATCACCCACCAGTTCATATCGTCTTGGAGGGAAGCGACGAGCCATTCTAACTTACTGGATTTGGATGCCATGAGCTTTGGATGAGTGGAATCTGGTTGTATATGAGGTGGAGGATTTTTACCTTTGTATTATTAAGTATCTTTCAATTTGTTCGTCCCCCAATAAAGACAAGTTTTTTTTGAAACTTTCTTCCATATTTTGCAAAAACATTCTCCGCGGTAAAGTGCTGAGAGTATTATGATCATGAATCAATATTAGATGGGTAAGTTCTACGAGTCGGTAATTCGGCCGACATTATTTCGACAAGATGCCGAAACTGCACATGAACAAGGTGTAGCTTTCATGCGGTTTATGGGTAGGTTGCCCTGGTTTTGCCGTTTGATGGAATCACGCAATTTGCGACCTCCACATTCAGAGCCTATCAAATTGTTTGGTTTAGAGTTTCCAAACCGTGTGGGTCTAGCCGCAGGAATGGATAAGAACGCAGCCTGTTGGCCTGCAGCAGCAGCCTTTGGTTTTGGCCATGTAGAGATCGGGACTATCACTTATCATCGCCAACCTGGAAATCCTCGACCTCGAGTCTTTCGATACCCAGAGCATGAAGCGGTCATCAATCGGATGGGTTTCAATAATGAAGGGGCCGAGTTTGTTGCCGCCCGATTGGCAAAACAAAACAAAGGCCTCAAGCGGAGAATCCCTTTAGGTATTAATATCGGAAAGTCGAAGAAGACTTCGATTGAAGATGCGGCCGACGATTATTTGAAATCATTTAACTTACTCGCCGAGTATGCGGACTATTTCACGATCAATGTAAGTAGTCCAAATACTCCTGACTTAAGAAAGCTTCAGGGATCGGAGCATTTGCCGACTTTACTCAAGGTTTTGGCCGATGCCAACAATGACCGCAGTGAAAGGCTGGGGGTTGGTCGACTGCCGATTCTATTAAAGATCGCACCTGACCTGAGCTACCGCGAGATTGATGGCATTTTAGAAACCATGTTGGCGCTAGGTTACGATGGTATCATTGCAACGAATACAACTCTCGCTCGTCCTGGACCATTTGCAGATGTAGATCAGGCTGGCGGGCTTAGCGGAAGGCCAGTGGATAAGAAGTCGACCGACATCATTCGATACATCAGCCGATCTACCGAATCTAAATTACCCATCATTGGAGTAGGAGGAATCATGGATGCTAAATCGGCAGGCGACAAAATCGCAGCTGGAGCATCACTCGTCCAGATTTACACCGGCTTCATATATAGAGGGCCCTTGTTTCCACGTGATGTCGCCATGGCACTGTCCCATGGTCACCGTGAGTGGTTCTGATTTTGGAGTGTTCAGGTTTCAGCGTTCGGTGTTCAGCTACCTATGCGATGATCGAACACCCTTGGTGATAGTAGGACACTCTTACTCTTCCTCTGCCATTCATGTTCCTTGGCCTCCAGGCCCATAAATCGGGGCCAAGCTCCCATTCTGCCATTATTATTCGAATGTGTACTGTAGGAAGAACGGCGAAACACTTACGGCAGCTCAATACTTCCGGTATAAACAACCTTCGCGGGCCCTGTCAGGGTTACTTGGTCTATCTCATCTCCGTCGACATTGAAGTCCACGCCGAGCGTATCTCCACCTGCTACCTTAAGGTTGATCGGCTTTTCTACACCGTTAACCAAATGAGATAGGATGGCAACCGCTGTGACTCCGGTGCCACAGGCCAGGGTTTCATCTTCAACACCGCGTTCGTAGGTGCGGACCAAAACTTGATCCCCATCTAGCTGGGCAAAATTGACGTTCGCTCCTCGAGGTTGGAACGCATCGTGGAAACGCAGCTCGGAACCTTCTGGTTTGATATCAACAGTCGAGATGTCGTCGACGAACTTTACGACGTGTGGAACTCCCGTATCGGTATAGTGAACAGTAGAAGGTCCATCGTTCAGATTGACTCGCAAACTCAATTGGGTGTCCAAGGCAGGAGTCATTTGTACGGTTATATGACCGTTTTCTGCAACGCCTTCCATATCCCCAGCGTCGGTGCGGAACTTGAGGCGACCATCCAGACCCAATTGATGGGCGAGAGCAAAAGAGATAAAGCAGCGTGCACCATTACCGCACATTTCCGCGCGTGATCCATCGGCGTTGTAATAGAGCATTTGTGCATCCAGGTTCTCCGTGGGACCTTTTTCGAGAAGTAAAAGCCCGTCCGCTCCGACTCCAAATCGGCGGTCACATAAATAGGCGATTTGCTCGGTGGTCAGGTCATATTGTCCGTCGAGATTATCTATCACTACAAAGTCGTTTCCGGCTCCGTGCATCTTTGTAAATGGAATGGTCATTTGGATGGACGATAAAAATGGAATCCCGATTAATTTCAAGGAGATCCTTCGATTCGCTATTCCTTAGTAGGATTATTGTGAGGAAACATACAACCAGACGGAAAATGATCACAAAAAAATGCCTGAATTGTCATTTTAGTCTGGGCCATTCTGCGAAAAGTAAAATACTACATATCTTCTGCGCCCCTGACGGCGTTTCGCATAATCCATTAACCCTTCTCATTTTCCTTCTATGAGCAATTCTTACCCTAAACTTCACAACGCAATGTGGCCCGGTCTCGTCGGCAAAGGAACCGACGAAGGTCAGGAACCGCCCATCAGCCTTGAAAAGATGCTCGACCTCACCGCTGCTGCGGAAGTGAACGGTCAGAAATTCGACGGCATCGACTACTTTCTCTTCCTGCCCCACACGAATCCAGAGGCCAGTGACAATGAATTGAAAGAGATCGCCGATCTGATCGCTAGCAAAGGATTCGATGTTGGATCTTTGGTGGCCCCCGTTTGGCCAGGCACCATTGGTGATTCCGCTATGGGCACCGACGAGCAGGTGGAAAAATTCCTCAGCGCCGTCAAGATGGCCTGCCGTGTCGCTAAAGTCTTTAACGAGCACGGTGTTCGCAAATATGGCGCCATTCGTATCGATTCAGCTGAATTCGGTGTGGAAAAGTGGCGTGAAGACAAGAGCGCAGGCACCGCCCGTATTGTAGACACTTTCAAAAAGGCCTCCCAGATCGCTGCTGACCACGGCGAACGGCTGGCTGCAGAGGGTGAAATCTGTTGGGCGGGCATGCATTCCTGGAAGGACATGCTGGACTTACTTGAAGGTGTTGGTATGCCAGAAACTTTCGGGTTTCAAGCTGACCTTGCCCACACCTATCTTTACACCCTCGGTTATAACGCTCCGGAACACGCCCTGCTCAAGGAGGGCTATTCCGAAGACGAGTTCTGGGCCGCCTACGAGCAAATGACTGACAAACTACGCCCCTGGACCATCGATTTCCACGTCGCCCAAAACGATGGCGAAGTGCATGGCGCCGGTTCGCACGATAAGACGGGCAAACATTGTCCCGCAGACGATCCCAACGGCAAACTGGACATCACCCGTTGTTCGGGCTACTGGCTGAAGGATTACCAAAGCCGCGGCATCAAGCACATCTGCTGGGATGGTTGCATGTTTCCGAATGCTACGCTGGAAAACCCGGACACTTGGAACACGATTCTAAGTTCCATGATCGATGTTCAACAAGCACACGGCGCGTCTGAATAATTACTTTCAACCCTTAATCATTCAATAGTTACCACCATGGCAAATATATCCCTAGGAGCAGAAGTTTACACCTGGTTCATGCGCGAATCAGGAGCCGCTTACGAAAATCAACTCGGTCACATGATTGAGATGTGCAACAAATCTGGATTCACCGGCATTGAGCCGATGCATTTCTGGATGGGCGACCTCACCGATCCTGGCCTCTTGAAAGAGAGTTTAGATAAAAACAATGTTCAGCTGTCCGGCATCGCGCTGGTTCATGACTGGAATAATCCTGAGGAAACCGTCGAGGAAGTCGCGGGAGCAAATGCATGTATTGAACTCCTGACGCAATTTCCAGGGTCCAAGCTCTGCACCGTGCAAATGCCAACCGGACGTCACGATCTCGAGCAACGTCGCTTGAATTTGGTCTCTTGCGTCAATGCCGTTTCTAAGCGCGCAGTCGATGCAGGTGTGGAATGTTCGTTTCACCCCAATTCTCCCCATGAGTCGATCAACCGCACCGCTGAAGATTATGATGTCATCCTAAACGGTCTGGACGCATCCGTCACTGGTTGGACTCCTGATGTGGGTCACATCCGCAACGGGGGTATGAATATCTTGGAAAAGATGGCTGAGTTCCGTCCGCTTATTAATCACATTCACTATAAAGATTGGGATGGAAATCCAGAGTGGGCACTTATGGGCGAAGGTAAAATTGATTTCATTGAGATCACTCAATGGCTGGTCGACGAAGGTTTCGAAGGTTGGATCATGTGCGAAGACGAAGCCGATGCCGCGATTGAAGATCCAGATGGTGTGACTCTACACGATGGAGAATACTGCAAAGAGAAGTTGGTCCCTATTATTTCATAACTAAGCTTTTCTGACCGGATGCTTCCGGAACATTCTATGAAGAAAATTATAAACGATCCCAATACGGTAGCTACAGAGCTATTGGGTGGATTGGTGGATTACTATAACGGTGATGCTTCTTTGGTATCTCCTGGTGTAATCGCCATGAATGACATTCCTGACGATAAAGTGACACTGCTCGTTGCCGGTGGCGCGGGCCATGAACCCATTTATCATGGGTTGGTTGGTAAGAACTTTGCTGATGGTGCTGCCTGTGGAGATATCTTTGCTGCTCCGCCGCCCAACATTATGTTGGATGCCACTCGTGCTGTAAATAAAGGCAATGGAGTTATGTATCTCTACGGCAATTACGCAGGTGATGTGATGAACTTCAATATCGCCGAGCAATTGGCTCGTGCAGAAGGAATCAATGTTGAGACCGTTTTGATCTATGATGATGTGGCTTCCGCGCCGCCCGACGAAAAAGAAAAGCGTCGTGGTATTGCTGGGCTCATTCCTATCGTAAAGCTAGCTGGTGCTGCTTCGAATGCGGTTGATACGCTCGAGGAGCTTGTTCGTCTTACAACCAAGGCTCGTGATAACACACGCTCTATTGGTGTGGCATTGGCTCCCGGTTCGATTCCTGCCTCAGGGCTACCTACATTCGAGCTCGATGAAGATTCCATCGGAATTGGTATGGGTATTCATGGTGAGCAGGGCGTCGGTGTTGAGCCAATGATGTCTGCCGACGATTTGACCGTCAAAATGATGGATCTGATTTTCGGTGATGATCTTTCTTTCGAATCGGGCGATGAAGTTGTCGTCTTGGTCAATAGTCTTGGATCTACCACATTGATGGAATGCCTCATCGTACTGAAGAAAGTGAAGCAGATCCTCAGTGAGCGTGGCGTAAAAATTCACGACATCATCGCCGGTAATTTAGTGACCTGTCAGGAAATGGCCGGGCTCTCAATCAGTCTTACGAAATTGGACGACGAATTAAAACCCCTCTGGGACATGCCTTGTTCATCCTTGGGATACACCAAGCTATAGTTTTATTGAATCTCATTTTCTAATTGATCCAAACCAACGAACGGCAGAGTAGGGATGCTCTTGCCCTACCATTTCTGATTAGAGGGTAGGGCTACTGCGTCCTCGCAGTGCCGCAATGATACTCAAGTTTTAAGAAAGAATTATGCTAAACGCAGAAGAAGTTAAAGCTATGCTTATTGCCGTAGCAGATACGGTGATTGCAAATGAAGATATTCTTGGTGAAGCCGATCGCCAACTCGGTGATGGAGATCATGGTATTGGAATGACCAAAGGATTCACTGCCGCCAAAGCGCAATTGGAAGCACTTGAGCCCACATCGGTGAGCCAGGTATTCACCACGACGGGTATGGCGCTTATGAGTACCATGGGTGGTGCCTCGGGTGCGGTCTTTGGTATGATGTTTCAGAGTGGAGGCATGGCCATCGCTTCAGCTGAAGGATTGGCCGCTGCCTCGCTTGCTACATTCCTGGAAGCTTCTGCTCAAGGGGTAATGAATATCGGCAAAGCAAAACCAGGTGACAAAACCATGGTGGATGCGCTTGTTCCGGCCCAGGAAGCTGCTGCCAATGCCAAAGATGGAACCATAGCAGAAGCGCTTGCCGCAGCTGCGGAAGGAGCCCGCGTAGGCATGGAAAAGAGCAAAGACATGATTGCTCAACATGGCCGTGCCCGAACCTTAGGTGAAAAGTGTATTGGTCATCCCGATGCCGGAGCGGTATCTGTTTCCATCATCTTTAAAAGGATGAGCGAGTTTGCGACTGGGAAGTAGGCTTGATCGCTGACTTCCACGGTCTCACGACCGTGGCTACAAAAAAGTAGCGACGCTGGTGACAGCGTCGACTCCAACCAAGCTCCCTCTCTGCCTCTGTTCTCTAGTCTCTCGCCTGTAGAATTCTACCTGTTTACAGTAGAGCCGATTCTCAATTGTCTTGGTGTTGCGCTTTGGTAGAAGCCATAGCAATTTATCGTTATGGAGTCGTACCCTACAGCTTTTGAAAATGAGGAAACGCTTGAGGAAGCGTTGTCTCGACCTACTCCTGAGCTTGTTGAATTCATGGAGCGCTTGGATGGTGATATTCTATTTCTGGGTGTATCCGGGAAGATGGGTATCTCTATGGCTAGTATGGCCAAACGAGCCTGCCAGCAAGCTGGGGTAGAGAAACGAGTGATCGGTGTGTCCAGGTTCAGTAATGCTGCGAATCGTGAATACCTCGAAGGTCTCGAAATCGAGACGATCGCTGGCGATCTACTGGACCAGCAATTCTTATCTTCGCTTCCGGAATGTGAGAATATGGTTTATTTAGCTGGAACGAAATTTGGAACTCAGGGGAATGAAGCCTACACCTGGGCTATGAATGCCTATCTGCCGGGTCTGATAGCGGAACGGTTCAAGTCCGCTCGGATAGTCGCTTTGTCTACAGGATGTGTGTATCCGCTCGTGAATATGGAATCTGGAGGATCTGTCGAAAGTGATGAGGTGGGACCGATAGGAGAGTATGCCCAGTCTTGTTTAGGCCGTGAGCGCATGTTCGAATTCGGAAGTACCTCTCATGATGCTCCCGTGGTTTTAATCAGGCTAAACTACGCTGTGGAAATGCGTTATGGGGTGCTGGCCGACATAGCTACGAAAGTTTGGGGGGACGAAACCATCGACGTAACAATGGGTTACGCGAATGTCATTTGGCAGGGAGATGCGAATGCACTCATCCTAAGAGCTTTCGATTTATGCAGGAGTCCTGCCCGGCATCTGAATGTGACGGGACCGGAAACTCTATCCATCCGATCTGTAGCTGAACGGTTTGGTCGGCTTCTCGGGAAAGAGCCAAAGCTTGTTGGAGAAGAAGCTCCCTCTGCGCTGCTTTCTAATGCTTCTCTTATGTTTGAGAGAATGGGAAAGCCATCCATCCCCGTTGAGCAAGTCATAGAGTGGACCGCTCAATGGATTCGCGATGGAGGTAGGCAGTTGGGAAAGCCCACGCATTTTGAAGTGAGGGACGGACAATACTAATCTGCATTTTCAACAGATGGGTGCTAAGAAGGAGATTTTTAAAAGTAGAATGTTACAATATGCGATTAGATCATTGCTGGTGCATATGGGTATGCATCAAGCCTTTGAATATCTAAGAGCACCCATCTTCGGGCTGACATGCCGAGTGTTCCTCCTTCTTGTTTCGGTTACGCACAGACGTGCGTGCCCTCACCATTCGTTCGTCATCCTCAACATCTCAACTCCGTGAAAATGCAGATTGGCACATTAAATGAGTAAAATCTTAACATACAAAATTCGAACACATCTGAATGACGGAACCGTTATTCCTGCGCACCCGTTGGCGGTGGATCAAAACCGCAAGCTCGACGAAAGACGACAACGCGCACTCTCTCGCTATTATCTGGACTCTGGAGTGGGTGGATTAGCTGTGGGTGTGCACACCACACAGTTTGAGATTCGGAAACCTGAGATCGGGCTCTATAAGCCAGTCCTAACTCTGGCAAAGGAAGAGCTTGATGCCTACCATGAAACCAATGGCCGTCCAGTTGTGCGCGTAGCCGGGGTGGTTGGTCAAACTGCACAAGCCGTTTCCGAGGCAGAGGTCGCAGCTGAGCTTGGATACGATGTTGTGCTACTGAGTTTAACAGCGTTGAAAGATGCAACGAACAAAGAGCTCATCCAGCATTGTCGTGCGGTGGCCGAGGTGATGCCGATCTTTGGCTTCTATCTTCAGACGGTTATTGGTGGCCCAAATCTCGATGTGGATTTCTGGCGTGAGTTTGCTCAGATCGAAAATGTGGTCGCCATAAAAACGGCTCCCTTTGATCGTTACAAAACCTTGGATGTGGTTCGTGGAGTTGTGGAGTCGGGACGAGCTTCCGAAATCGCTTTGTACACTGGGAACGATGATAATATCCTGGTCGATCTACTGAGTGAATATAGAATCGAACACGAGGGCGACTATGTTACCAAGCGCATTGCGGGTGGATTGCTCGGGCATTGGGCTGTTTGGGCTAAGAGTGCGGTTGAATTGGTTGAGCAGGTAAAATCTGGAGCATTCGCATCCAACACCGTTGAGGCACTCGCCGTGGCCAACCAAATTACCGACTCCAACGCTGCATTCTTTGATGCGGCCAACAACTTTGCTGGTTGCATTGTTGGTCTGCACGAAGTCCTGAGAAGGCAAGGATTGCTAGAAGGGGTTTGGACCTTGAATGAAAAGGAAGTGCTTAAACCGCAGCAAAGAGCTGAGATCGATCGTGTTTACCAAGCCTATCCAGAATTGAACGATGATTCGTTTGTTAGTGAAAACCTCCACCGGTGGTTGAGCTAAGCAGGACTTTTAAACGAATTCGAAAAACGGCACTGCGAGGACGCTGTAGCCCTACCATCTAAGATATTGTGTCAACGGTAGGGCGAGAGCATCCTTGCTCCGCCGCCTAAAAACTCTCAAAAACACCTTATGGATTTCTCAATCAGGCAAATGCGCGAGACAGATCTTCCGGCTGCTATGCGCCTGAAGAATGCCGAGGGCTGGAATCAAAAGGTGGCCGATTGGGCCTTCTACTTAAAGCACGATCCTGGTCTTTGTCTAGTTGCCGAAGTAGATGACCAAGTGGTGGGTACGGTCATGGCGATCAACTACAACAACCAAGTCGCTTGGATTGGTATGATGATTGTGGAGAAACCGTACCGTAAATACGGAGTCAGCACTGCTTTGTTGAATGAAGTCATCACTCGATTAAAAGACTGCCAATCCATCAAACTCGATGCTTCCCCCGCCGGAAGTCATGTATATGAGAAACTCGGGTTTGTTGTGGAGTTGGAACTCCAACGGATGATTGCAACTTCGCTCAGTGCGCCCGTCGGGTCTCCTTCCAAGGATTTAATCCAGCGTATCCAGGAATCGGATATACCGGATCTCATTGAATTTGATTCGCAAACGTTTGGAGCGAGTAGGGTAGGCCTGATTCATTATTTGGCCGGAAGTCGCCTGGATGTTGGATGGATTGCCAGATGCCAGGGTGAGGTCACAGGCTTCTTACTCATTCGTGAAGGAACGCTCTATCACCAAGTTGGGCCGCTCTTTGCTCAATCGGAGGCGCTCGCGTGCCAGCTCTTTTCACTGACAGCTAAACACCTGGAGGATAACCCGGTAACAGTGGATATCCACACCAGTAAATCGGCGTTCAGGGAATTCCTCCTGTCACTCGGTTTCGAAACTCAGCGTCCGTTCTATCGGATGTATTTAAATAAGAATCCATTTCCGGGTTTGCCAGACTGTCAATTCACTCTCGCCAGTCCCGAAGTCGGGTAGGGGATTAGAGTGACTGAATCAACATCGCTGGAAATCAATATTCCGGCAATCACAAGGGTAGTAGACTGAAAGCCACAGCCTACCTTAGGCGCCAATTACCTCGAATCGGTTTGCTTAGGTACTGGCTAGCTTCTTTATCACCAATGATCTTTTCTCGCTTTGGATTCCACTTGAGCGTTTTGCGACCAAGGCGGATAGCGATGTTGGCCAGGTGGCAGATGGAAATGGTGCGGTGAGCAGCTTCCACAGGAGCAACGGTTTGTTTCCCGCTTTTGATACAATCAATGAAATTGCCGACATGATCGCTGCTTTTGTAAGCATGCCATTCATTGTTTTGGATGCGCTCACGACGGAGGACTACCGGATCCATTGTGATGCTTCCACGGCGAACCATGATTTTCTTTCCGTTATCGCCTTCAAAGGTGATTCCATTGGGGTCACCTCGGTTATCTTGGACGATCATTTGAACGCCGCTTTCATAGGTGCAGGTAAACTTGAAGGCAGTTGCGGTATTGTAGAGGTCGTCTTCATCGGGTAGTTTTGCGTGATCAATGTCGATTTGCGTGGGACCACTCTTATCCATGCCCATGGCCCATTGTGAAATGTCCACATGATGAGCACCCCAATCGGTGATCATGCCGCCCGAGTAATCGAAATTGTGACGCCAATTGAGGGGGAGAGTTGCGGGTCGATACTCACGGTGCGGAGCTGGGCCTTCCCATAGGTCGTAGTTGAGGCCAACTGGAATCTCCTCTGGTTTTTTGCGCTTCCCCATCTGATTCCAATTGGAGTGTCCACCTGGGATTTTGATATGGATCTTCTTTAGGTTTCCGATGCGACCATTACGGACAAATTCCACCGCTTCTCTAAATTGGGATTCGGAGCGTTGTTGGCTGCCGGTTTGAAAGGTTACTCCATTTTTAGCAATGGCATTAGCCATGGCGCGCCCTTCTTCAACAGTCACTGATAATGGTTTTTGGCCATATACGTGGATCTTTTTGTTGGCGCAGTAGATAGCCATGACGGCGTGCCAATGATCAGGGGTAGAGATGTTAACCGCATCGACATCCTCATTATCCAGAAGCTCACGAAAATCTTCATAGGCCCGACAACCCTGATAATTAAGCATCCCCGTAGATTTAGCATAGTGCTCATTGACCATCTGCATGCCAGCCAAACGGCCACCCATTTTCTCGCCCTGGTATCCATAATTGCCTGAATGACGGTTGGCATCGGCCATGGCTACGACCTGAACACTGTCGTTATTCAGAAAATTGGGCACCGTCGTATAGGCAATCGTTCCAAAGCCCAAGCAAGCCACATTGATGCGATTAGATGGAGCCAGCTTATCGCCTGCCCCAAGAGCACTAGAAGGGATGATAGTCGGAAAGGCGACTGTGGCTGCGGAAGCAGCCAGGAACTTGCGGCGAGAAAAAATGGCTTTCTTATTCATGGTGGTAACGAGGAAGAATCGTTTGAATCGAATGTCCTATTATAGGCCCGTGGATGTCACTAATACCGCTAAATGGAATCCTTGCCCATGCAAGATTCTTCTCGATTTATGAGAAATATTTCTGCTCTAAGCGTCATGAGCAGAGGAGAAAGGGGGTCGAATTAATACGAATTCGCCTAGAATTGGGGGCTTTTGCCCTAAACTGTTAGGCTTCTTCCTTGACTACCGAATTCGATACTGGGCCGGTCGAGTCGAGCACTCGGAGCTGAGAGGGGAGGGTCACGTCCATTAGAGAACGAACAGATCCATTGATAGAATCTAGTAAGATTCTGGCCGCTTCGGATCCCATGTCCTCTGGGAGAGCACTTGCACTGGTGATTTGTGGATTTTCTTCCGTGCAGACGTTGGTCATATCAATGGCGGCTAGGCTCACATCTTCAGGAATGCGATAACCATGTTGAAAGAGATAGCTGATTGCGCCGCGTGCCATAAGGCTGTTGAGGCAAATCCATGCCGTTGGGAGATTGTCTTTATTGGCTTCAATAATTTGTTTGGCTGCATTCGAGCCCTCCATGCGGTCCGCACCTTTGAGGCGGGCGATTGCATCAGGGTCTATCGAAAGATCGTATCCGGTCAATGCCTCTACAACCCCTTCGAAACGTTCCTTGTGGCGACCCATAAATTTGTTTCCTCCGAGCCAAGCGAATTTTCTATGGCCCAATTCGTAGAGGTGGTCTACGAGCATGGAACCGCTTTCTTGTTCGTTGGAAAGGACTGAATGGCATTTGCCGGTCGCCCTCGCCGAAGTGTAGGTGATGGGAAGATCCAGTTTTCGCACTTCTTCCAGGAAGGCAGGTTGAACTTCTCCCATGATGACGATACCTTTCACGGTATTGGTCATGGCCTTGAACTCAGGAAGTTTATCAATTTCGATGTCATCCTCAGAACCGAGAAACACCATCTTGATTCCATGTTGGTCGAGCTGGTTATACATGCCCTGGTGTACGTGACTGAAAAAGTTACTCTTGGTTGCCAGTTTAAGAGGAGATCTTAAAATGTAGCCAACGGTGGTCGTTGAGGCTGATTCCCGAACGGTATCAATATTCATACCGCGTGGAGAGTAGCCATGGGTAATAGCGTAATCCCAGATGCGCTTATAGGCTTCCTCGGAAATGCCTTGTTTGCGCCCATTGAGAACCATCGATACCAAAGCCTGGGAATAGCCTAATTCCCTAGCAATTTGGGTCTGCGAAATCCGCTTCGAGGGTTGGGAGGACATGTAGAGTTGATCCTATAAAAGAGTAAGTTATAATTTAAAATTTATAATACTTATTAATCAAGTTCGAACTCAGTCTTTAAGGATTATTAATAAGTAGATGTTTACCATTGTTGGTGGCATGATAACTATCAGGAATGACGATGGTTAATAATTGAGAATAATGAAAAATATGCAGATTTTTTTCTTGAGTGCAATTAATAATTATTAATTAATCGTTGTTAATTATTTAATATCAGTACATAAACCCCATTCTAGAACCACTCTCTAAACACTGTCTTCCTATGGTTAGGGAGACGTTTCGAACAGCGTTAAATAAGCGCAACGAAGCATTTTCTATGCAAAATCCTATTCTACCTCCCCGATTCCGAACTACTTGCTTGGCGGCAGTTGGAGCTTATTTGTTGTTTGGACTGACTCACTCCGCATTCGCTCAGAATGAGGATGAAGAAGTTGAAGGTGATATTTACCAGTTATCACCCTTCACAGTGGATGTATCCACGGATGATGGTTACCGGTCCACGAACTCAACTTCTGGAACCAGTCTCAATACCGCTATAAAGGATATACCCATGGCGATTGAGGTTCTTAATGCGGAATTTATTGAGGATACCGGTGCCACAAACTTTGACGAAGCGCTGGCTTATTCAGCAGGTGTTTTCCTACAAGAATTTTCTGCTGGCGATGGTGTGAGCACAGATGGAGCTAACACGCCAGGTGCCAATGAAGTGGATAGTGCTGACCGATCTCCTTCATCTCGTGGGGGCACAGGAGGTCGCTTTGCCAATGTAACAATCATTCGTGGATTTAATGTTCCTTTTCAAAACCGGGATGGTTTTCGCTACGGTGGACTTATTGCGCAGTACGGAACGATCCTTGGGGGAATCATTGATACGGCCAATGTTGAGCGCATGGAAGTGGTCCGCGGCCCGAACTCACTCTTATATGGTATTGGTGTATTGTCCGGTATCGTAAACGTGATTCCGAAGCGTCCCCTTTCTGCACCGGTACAAGAGGTTACCTTTGGGATCGGCAGCGAAGGCTATCTTAGAAGCACGATCGATGTGACCGGTCCGTTGGCAGAAAATTTTCTGGGTGGTCAGCTCAACTACCGATTTGCGACTGCTTATGAAGAACGCGATCATTGGACTGACTGGAGAGGTAAGGAGCTAGAGTACTATGTAGGACAGCTGACCTGGCAGACCGAAAAGCTCTCATTGTTTCTGGAAGGTCAATACGCTGACCAGATTGAGACCGGTATTGGTGACCAGTTTATCTATGATAATGTGAATGCAGCCATCGATCAGAATTTCCGTAACGAATTTGGTGAACAAATCAGCTGGACCAAGAATCAAGCATACGGGGGGTTGCCTCAAACTTATCGTATCACTGGACCGGATACCTATCACCAACGTCGTGAATCGAATTTCATGGCCAACCTCGACATCACTCCGATTGAGAATTTGACGATCTCAGCCGGAATGTTCATGACGGATGCACGTGAAGATCAGTTCGATGTAAACATTTCAACACTGGTTAACACGGAGCGCGCTCTGCAATTAAAAGGTGTGCTTACTGAGCGTCCGAATGATCCCAATACGGAGAATCCGCAGGCGATCATCGACTGGTTAGACGAGAACGTGACAATATTTCAAAACGAGCATGTTCCTTCTCCTGAAGGCGATCGTCGTGATCTAAGGGACTATCGAATGGTTCGCTACTGGTGGGAGAATGATCCTGAGGATACGACCACTGAACAGTATCGTTTGCGTGCAACCTACAATTTCGAAACAGAGTTGTTTGGTAAAAATCACAAACACACCTTCCTGGTTGGTCGGCATGATATTAAAGACGAAGCTGACTTTACGATCGGGAATCCTCGCATTAATTGGCAATACGCGGATAAACTCGAAATTGCTGACAATGACCAATTGCAAGTACGCAACATCAATGACCAAAGCGTAATCCGTTATAATGGCGAGCCACTCGGAATGCCTGGTAGACAGTACCGCAATGCGGAGGTGTGGTTCACAGGCCACTACGCTCTCTATCAAGGGCAAATATGGGACGAAAAAATTGGTATTATCGCCGGTGCTCGGCATGATCGCTTTCACTCTAGAGATCGTTTGTGGGATCGATTCGATGAGTTTGCTGAGTTTGGTCCGGACTACGATGGTCCAGCTTTGGAGATCGCACCTGCCAGTGATATTGTAAGCAATCCAAATAATGAAACATTTGGTTTCTTCCCCTTACCTGATGGTGTGAGTGAATATATTCCAAATGCTGATGAGGCTGAGAAAACGACTACCAAGACATTAGCTCTTAATTACCGTCTTACGGATGATATTACCATTTACGGAGTTCGTGCAGAGGGCCTGACACCCAACACAGGTGCTCGCGATGGAAACCTGCTCGGCCTTCCTTCTGAAACCAGTACAAGTGAAGAGATCGGTATCAAGTTTGATATCAACGACGGAAAATTTAGCGGAACGATATCTGCCTACAGGATTGAGCGTGAAAATGCGGTTTGGAGATTTCAGGGAGCACCAGCCCCTGCTCGCTGGGTTGGTGGCGTCAATGCAATCGACGAAGAAGCCAACGAAGATACAGGGTTTGATCCGAGACTCATCACAGATGATGTGGCGCCGTTGTCTTATTCAATCGATCGTCACTATTTCGACGAAGATGGTATCGAAATTCAAAAGGTCTTACAGTTTATCCGGGATGATGAAGGAAATATTGTTGGTCGTCAGTTTGACTGGCCAGAAGGCTTACTTGGCATTGAAGGAACATTCTCGGATACGACTAATCCCAGAAACGCGGTTTATCTACAGTATGATAAACTGGACATGCCCGCTATTGACAAGAATGGGGATCCTACGGGACAGCCATGGCGCTATTACTTGGAAAAGGCTTTTGCTGATCGCGAAAGAAGTTCCTCAGTTTTTAATGCACAGGCAGGACCGGATGATTTTGACCCCATGCTTTGGGGTAGAACACGAGGAACTCTGCTCGGATTAAATACTTCGATCAATAATTCCAGAGGAGCGAATGTCACCTATACCGATGAGGCAACGGGTTATGACATGCAGTTTATTTATTCTCCTCTTGAAAATTGGCAGTTGATATTTGCTTATGCTCATACGGAGAGGGAAGCCACCGGTTCTTTCAATCTGGTTGATGTCGTTGACCCAGAAACAGGGGTTGCTTTTGGCACTGAGTACGATGTCTGGGTGCGTACCTTTGGTCGTGAAGCATTTGGCTTGGAAGAAACCGATACCAACGGCGATGGAGTGATTGATACCGTGACTAAGGATGGTCAACCCATCTCTATGGGTGATGTGAGTCCTCTTGACCTGATAGGAGGCCTGCAAGGTGCCAGCTTATATACGGGATCCGAGGACGCTGCTTCGATGTGGAGCAATTACCGGTTTACTGAAGGAGTTTTTGATGGGCTGGGTGCGGGGCTCGGAGTTATCTATACAGGACCTGCTGCTACATCCATTCCTATTGGAGGCACTGATTTAGCGGCGAACCGATTTGGTACACCTGAGACGGAAGAACGCTGGAATATGAATGCTTCTCTTCGCTACAGCTGGACTATCAACGACCTCTACCTGACTGCGCGTCTGAATATCTACAATGTATTAGATGATACAGAAGGTCTGAGCATTGCTCACTATGTAGATGATGGCGTTCCTCTCAAACGCCGCACAGAGAACTTCTACGCACCCCGCAGTTACCGACTTTCGTTCGGCATCGATTTCTAATTTTCATCGCAAGGGATATAACTAAGCGAAATCACGAAAAACACATCAGTTACATTATGAAAAAAATACTACTAACATTGAGTTCGATCTTTGTTGTTGGTTCGCTATCCGCGACTTTCCAGAAGATCGATGACTTTGAGTCGGGATTATCCGATTCAATTACGGTCATTCAGGAGGAGGGTAATTTTGCTACTTCCCCGAGTACGACCATTGTTGCCGATCCATTTGATGCTGGCCAAGGAAACGTGCTGGCAATCAACCCTGGAGTTCCTTCTACAACCGATGCATTGAACCAGACGGTTGAATATGCTTTGGCAGAGGGCCTACAAGTTACCGACCCTATTACCGAATCGAAGCCGGTCACTTTTTACTTTAGAATGGCACGACCAACGGTCGAAGGCGTTCCGGGTGAAGCTGACATTACTTGGGGAATGGCTGACTCGACTGCTCGTTCCGAGTCAACTGCACCATTGGGCTATGGCACCTATTCTGTATTAGGTCGTATTGAAACCAATGGTATTCCCGACATCCGTGATGGCGGTGACTATATCGACCTGACGACCGAAGCTATCGAAACACAGACTTGGTATGAGTTCTGGTTCGTTGTCGATCACTTCACCAGTACGTTCACTCAGTACGTCAAAGGTGGAAGCGATTTTCCTACCCAAACCATGGTGTATGAAAATGCCAACTACCGTAATGTAACCGTAAATCCACTTGATACGGTTCTCTTCATTACTTCCGCAGGAACTGTTGATGAAGTTAAAGGAAAAGATGATACCTACATTGATGACCTTTATATCGATTTAGATGGCATCAATTTGGATTCGCCCTCTGCTGGTGATCCTGCTGATTGGGCTGAAATCGTAGACCTCGATAGTGGAACTGAACTTCCTGCTGGATTCACCGTAATCCAAGAAGAAGGTAATTTTGCGACCTCACCAAGCACCACTGTGGTTGCTGATCCATTTGGCGACGGCGGCAATGCATTGGCAATCAATCCTGGTGTTCCTTCTACTACGGATGCTTTGAATCAAACCATTGAGTTTACCATTCCAGAAGCTCTGCAAGTAACGGATCCCATCACGGAATCCATGCCGGTGACCTTCTATTTCCAGTTGGCACGGCCAACGGTTGAAGGCGTTCCTGGTGAAGCCGATATCACTTGGGGCTTGGCAGATTCAACTGCTCGCTCCGAGCCGACTGCTCCTTTGGGCTACGGCACCTATTCTGTATTGGGCCGTATTGAAACAAACGGAATTCCCGACATCCGCGACGGAGGTAATTATATCGACCTCACTACGGAAGCCATCGAAACTCAGACTTGGTATGAGATTTGGTTCGTAGTGGATCATTTCACTAATACCTTTACTCAGTATATCAAAGGTGGATCTGACTTTCCGGGTCAGACTATGGTTTATGAAACGGCGGATTACCGTAACGCGACGGTGAACAATCTTGATACGATGCTGTTTATTACATCAGCTGGTACCGTTGATGAAGTTAAAGGTAAGGATGATACCTTCGTGCGTAATTTCCAAATGTCTCCAGGTGTAAACCTGAGCTCACCACCGCCGCCGGCTGCAGCTGAGTGGGAAGAGATTGTAGACCTCGATAGTGATACGGAAC
The DNA here is from genome assembly GCA_014529675.2 of Opitutia bacterium ISCC 52. Classification (NCBI taxonomy): domain Bacteria; kingdom Pseudomonadati; phylum Verrucomicrobiota; class Opitutia; species Opitutia bacterium ISCC 52. The sequence goes on along the minus strand of CP076040.1, from coordinate 3,023,125 downwards.
TTCCCGCTGGATTCACCGTAATTCAGGAAGAAGGCAACTTTGCCACTTCACCAAGCACGACTGTAGTTGCTGATCCATTTGGAAGCGGAGGAAATGCACTGGCCATCAATCCTGGTGTTCCATCTACCACCGATGCTTTGAACCAGACAGTTGAATTCGCTATTCCAGAAGCTCTACAGATTAGTGATCCGCTTACGGAATCTGATCCCGTCACCTTCTACTTCCAAATGGCTCGCCCAACGGTTGAAGGTGTTCCTGGAGAAGCTGACATCACTTGGGGCTTGGCTGATTCTACGGCACGTTCTGAGCCTACCGCTCCTTTGGGGTATGGCACTTACTCTGTATTAGGTCGTATTGAAACCAACGGTATCATCGATATTCGTGATGGCGGTGATTACATCGATCTGGCTGCTTCAGCCATCGATACACAAACCTGGTATGAATTCTGGTTTGTAGTGGATCACTTCAACAACACTTTCACACAATACGTCAAAGGTGGTGGAGATTTCCCAACACAGACCATGGTCTATCAGGATGCAAACTACCGTAACCAGACTTTAAACAATCTGGATACGATGCTGTTCATCACTTCTGCCGGAACCATTGATGAAGTAAAAGGTAAGGATGATACTTACCTGCGTTCCTTCTACATAGCACAAGGTGTAAATCTGACTTCACCGGGTGCTCCTATTGTGGATACGACGCCTCGCTCCGAAGCCGCAGATGCTGGAGTTACTATGATTACCATGACTATGGATCCAGGACCTGAAGTTGAAGCTGGAAAACTGGTTTTCCTGAACGATGGAACTGAACTCGGTAAAATCGCCTCTATTGCTGGGCGCGTTATTACTTTTGAAGCTCCAACATCAGCTGCGGTCCCTGCGAATAGTCAGTTGACGTTCGTAGAAGACAATACAGTCGACATCACACTTGGTCAGCTCGTCAACCTATCGACTCGTAGTCAGGTAGGCATTGGAGACGATGTATTGATCGGTGGTTTTGTGGTTGGTAATGCTACGCAAGAAGTGCTTATCCAAGCAGTGGGTCCTGAGTTGGAAAACTCTGGCGTTTCCGGGCCTCTACTCGATCCGCTTCTGACAATTACCAATACCACAGGAGGTGTTAACACCGTTATTATGACCAATGATAATTGGCAGGATTCCCAAGGTCAGTTGATTACTGATTTGTGGGGAGGTGCTCCACCATTGGCTGACCAAAGCTTAAGTGCTGCGGCCGTAGTCACACTGGAACCGGGAACCTACACTGCTACCATTTCAGGTGTCGGTGATACAACCGGTGTAGCACTCATCGAAGTTTACGAGTTAGACTAAGTCTAACCTTTAGCACTCATAGAATTTCAACATTTGTTTGATTTCTAAATGATAGCTGGGTGGGCGGAATCCCGCCCAGCTATTTCATTTTTAGCTATAAAAGGTCCGTTTAATTTGGACGACTTAATTACCTATGCCCACTCATACTATGTCCTCTCCCCTAGCTTTGAACGCATCCAAGCACTCTCTTAAGACCGCTTTTTGGATTTCTATATCTGCACTGATTGCCTCTGTCGGCAATGCTCAGGTCAATAACCCTGTTCCGGATATTCCAGAGCCAAGTGGTATCACGCTTAAGATTGAGTCTTTTGTGCGAATACCCGCGAGTTCAGGTTCAGTTCCTTTGGCGCGAATTAATCACCTGAAGCCAATGCACGATGCTGCAGGTCGACTTATGGTCAATGACTTGAATGGACCTCTCCACGTGATCGATGGTCAGCAAGTCGCCTTGTATCTTGATTTAGATACTGAGGTTCCTGCATTTACTACCACTCCCGGTCTTGGAACCGGTTTTGGTTCTTTTGATTTTCATCCTGACTTTGCCAATAACGGCAAATTTTATACCGCTCACTCAGAAGGTCCAGGTTCGGGCACGGCCGATTTTACTAGACCTGTAAATTCTCCAGTTGCTCTACAGGGTGTTGTTATGGAATGGACAGCGACAGATCCTGCCGCTGCGACCTTTTCAGGAACAAGCCGGGAAATTATGCGGGTGGACCTCGTGCATACGATTCATGGGATGCAAGAAATCTCTTTTAATCCAAACTCAGTTTCTACCGATGATGACTACGGGTACCTTTACATTTGTATTGGCGATGGCGGTACAACGATTGAAGGCTATCCAGGAAATACTCAGTTACTGAACTCTGTTTTAGGAACCATTTTAAGAATCGATACCGCAGGTAATAATAGTCCAAACGGGCAATATGGCGTTCCTGCAGACAACCCATTTGCTGATGATGGCGATCCTGACACTTTCGACGAAATTTGGGCTTACGGTTTTCGTAATCCACACCGTATCAGTTGGGATACAGCAGGTGATGGGAAAATGCTTTCTGGTGATATTGGAGAGAAACAAATTGAAGAGCTCAATTTGATCGAACCTGGAAATAATTACGGTTGGAATGTTCGGGAAGGAACCTTCCGAATTAATCCAAATTTTGAAAATGATCCCAACAGTGGTGATAGAGAAGAGGTCTTTGAGCTACCGGCAAACGATGCAGAATTAGGCTATACTTACCCTGTCGCTCAGTTTGGACGTCACGTAGGTGTGGCCATCGTGAGTGGTTATGTTTACCGAGGATCTGATCTACCTGCGATGGCGGGAAAATTTATTTTTGGCGATATCAAGTTTGGGGATCTTTGGATCGTCGATGCTGATTCTCTATCTCAGGGAACGCAGTCCGACATCGAAGTGCTCAATCTAGAGCTCGATGGTCAACCCACTACGATGTTTGAATTGGCTGGGAATAATGAACGAGCGGACATCCGTTTCGGCATCGATGATGACCAAGAGCTATACTTGTTAGAAAAACGAAAAGGTATGATCTACAAAGTGGTTGAAGCGGTTGATGAGAACAATAACGGAGGAAGGGATCCTGCCACCGGTGGAAAACTCGTTAATCTTTCGACACGTAGTCAAGTTGGAACAGGGGATGATGTTCTGATTGGTGGATTTGTAATTGGGCACAATTCTCAAAAAGTTCTCATACAAGCAATCGGTCCTGAGTTGACGAACAACGGTGTTACAGGAGCTCTTGCTGATCCTGTTCTTGAAGTTTTCGATGCAGGAAATGCTTCTTTGGGAACGAATGATGACTGGGAGGACGATGCTGAATCCGCAACCAAGATTAGGGATTTGTGGGGTGGAGCCTTACCTTTTGCTGACGGAAGCTCGAGCTCTGGAATTATTCTTATGCTCAACCAAGGAAGTTACACGGCTGTAATTTCAGGAAAAGGGGACACGACCGGTGTCGCATTAATTGAAGTTTACGAGGTCGAGTAATGGTGTATGGAATTGGGGACCTTTCAAATTGATCCAAAATCAGTCGTGAACACGAAAACTGGCATACTAAAGTTTGAGCCTAATCGTGTTTGGCGTACTTATCAGGGAGGTAAGGTCCTGGATCAGATTGAAGGAAAAGAAACCGTTGAAGATTCACATTTTCCGGAAGACTGGATTGGTTCTGTTACCGAAGCTAGAAATCCGGGCCGAGAAGAGCAGGATGAAGGCTTGTCTTTGGTGAAGAGCGACTCTGGAGAAGTTTTCACATTCCGCGATATGGTATCAGCATCGCCAGAATTCCATATTGAAGAGGGAGCAAGTTCGGAGGACTTAGACCGACTACCATTGGTCAAATACCTTGATAGTGCTACCCGCTTGCACTTCCAGGTTCATCCCACTGCTGCATTTGCTCGTGAACGTTTGAATGCCAATCGTGGTAAGACGGAAGCGTATGTCATCTTGGCTGTCCGTGAGGGCATTGATAATCCCTACATATACGCCGGATTTCAACGACCACCCGAACGCGAGCAATTGAAGCAATGGATTCTTGATCAGAATATCGAGGCCATTGAACGTTGTTTTACTCCAATCCAAGTAAAGCCTGGAGATGTATTCTTCATTCCTGGAGGTAGACCTCATGCGCTGGGAGAAGGCATTCTCATGCTGGAGATCATGGAAGCATCCGATCTCGCTGTTCGATTTGAGTTTGAACGGGGTGGCTTTGTGATTCCTGAGGAAGCGCGATTCATGGGGAGAGATATCGAAACTTCGCTCGACGTATTTAACTTTGAGGTGGTTGGAGATGACGCTATCGATTCGTGTTTTCGATGTGAGCCGAGCGTGATTCACGATGCGGGTAGCGCGGGACGAGTAGAAGAACTCATTGGTGCTAAGCAGACCTCTTGCTTTAGAGTGGAAAGAAGTATCGCTCATGGGCAGATGAGAAAAACGTTAATCCAAGGATTTATTGGTGTGGTTGCTGCTGGGAAGGGCAGTGTCTCTATCGATGGCCTTGAGGCGCCTTTGGATCAATGGGATCGTTTTTTCTGCCCCGCTGGAGTCAAAGAAATCATTTATGATAGTGAGGATGAGCTTGTCGTCCTCGAATGCTATCCAGGTTCAAACTGAAATTTTAAATCAAATATTTATCATGGAGAATATAGTCTGCTTAACTGAAAGAGAGATAGAGACTTTCTTTCCTAACGGGCAATTGAACGATGCTATGTCGCTCATGCAAACATCTGAGTCGTTCGATCCTCTCGCTTTTGAAAACGAAGACGAATGGTTGAATTTGCTGCGTGATCGAAATCCAGAAGTTTTGATGGCCGGATGGAAAACGCCGCCACTACCTGAGAATTTATCAGAAGTTGCTCCTCGACTAAAGTATGTATGCTACTTGCCGGGATCGATTCGAAAACTCGTGCCTCGAAAAGCCATTGAAGAAGGTCTCTTGGTAACCAGTTGGAGTTCATCAGTGAGTCGCACTATTTCTGAATGTGCATTGTTGCTCGCGCTCACCTGCATGCGTCGTGTGCGCTATTGGACGGAAGAGATGCATTTCAATGGCGGGTGGAAGGATCAAAGTACGGAGACACAGTCTTTGTTCGAGCGCCGAGTAGGACTACATGGTCTGGGGTTAATCTCTCAAAAATTAGTCGATCTGCTAAAACCGTTTACCAATAATATCACTGCCTTTTCTCCCAGCGTTCCTGACTCCATTTATGAATCGTTAGGAGTTGGTCGGAGTAACTCTCTGGAAGAACTGTTTTCCGAGAACGATGTGATCATAGAACTGGCTGCGCTGACTCCCAAGACCACGGGCATGGTTACGGAAGCGCATTTACGCATGATGCCCCAAGGAGCTGCCTTTGTGAACGTAGGTCGTGGGGCCGTGGTTGATGAAGATGCGTTGGCCAGAGTGGCTACTGAGCGAGAAGATATTCAAGTGGCTCTGGATGTGTATGGCATCGAGCCGCTGCCCAAGGATTCTCCATTCAGGGGGATGAAGAATGTGATGCTTTTGCCTCACTTAGGCGGTCCAACCATCGATAGAAGGTGTGATGCCGGAGAGCATGGATTGGCTAATTTGCGGCGCTATCTCGCCGGTGAGGAATTGGTCGATCCTTACGACCTAGGCATGTACGATCGGGCATCTTGATATGAGCCGCTCACCTGTTGTTGAGAATTCGTCGGCACTCGCCGCGTACCGTGGTTGGCAAGATCGTGCCTGGAAATTACTGGCTCCCTTGGAGAATCTTATGGAGTCCGGGCGGGCCGATCTTCCTATCGAAGGCAAAGCCAGTGATCATGATCTGAATGCAGACCGAGTTGAATCCTTTGCTCGTCCTCTGCTTTTATTCGCGCACTGGCGTTACTCATTGAGTCAAAACACGGAAGAAGGAGATCTTGAAAAAGCAGAACGGATGGGGCAATGGTTCCGTCAGGCTCTACTTCTAGGAACTGATAGTAGCTCGGAACACTTTTGGGGATGGTCCTCAAACTTTCATCAGCACTCCGTTGAAATGGGATTGATGGTAATAGGATTGGAGCTGAGTCGCGATTGGTTGTGGGATTCGATTAGTCAGGCTGATCAACAACAAGTGCTATCTTGGTTGGAGTCGGATATTGGGAATGGGCACCATTGGAACAATCATATGTTCTTTGGGATTTTTGTAATGGAATTCTTGGTAAGGGAGGGACGAGGCTTTCCGTCTTACCGAGCTGTGATCGATCGCTATTACGGTGATCTTGAGGATATGTATTCGGGGGAAGGTTGGTTTATGGACGGTATGAATCAATCCGTAGATTTTTATAACGCCTATGCCTGGCACTACTACAGTCTTTGGTGGATTCGTCTCTATGGCGAGGCCAGTCCCGAGCGTTGCGAATGGTGGAAGGACAAAACTAAGCTGTTTCTGGAAAACTATGAATTGTTTTTCAGCTCCCAAGGTGAGCAAGCAGCCTTTGGTCGATCGATTACATATCGTTTCAACGCCACCGCTCCTTTTGGCATGGCTCAGTTGCTTGGGATAAGTCCGACAATGCCTGGGTTGGCTCGAACGATCTGCGAACGGAATATGGATTTCTTTTTGGAGAAACCAATATACCAATCACAGGGCTGCCTTTCTATGGGTTGGTATGATATATTTGAGGATATGGTGGAATCCTACAGTTGTGGTGGTTCTCCTTACTGGGCGGCTAAAGCATTTTCTCCACTTTTAATACCTTTGGACGATCCTTTTTGGACGGCTTCTTCTGAAGCTATTCCGGCGGAATCTTCAGATCAGGTGGTCGCTTTCGCATCTCCAGGGTTGATTGTTCGAACCGTTGGAGGCGAATCGGAGATTATCAACGTTGGTTCACAGATTGCTTCTTGTAATATTCGTTTTGGAACTTGGAAGTGGGGTAAGCTAAGTTACTGCTCCAGTATAGGTTTCTTAATCTCAAGGGATCCAAATCAATATCCTTTGGACGCAGGTCTGACCGCGACGAATTCTAGTGGAAATCTAATTCTTGGGCGTCACTATACCGCACCGGTTAAAATGGAGGAGGATGGAATGGCCTGTTTGTACAGCCTGGGCCACAAAACTGAACAATCACAAGTTTCCGTCGAGACCCGCCTGTGGTGGAAGTCAGGGTGGCAGTTGATTTTACATCGATATATTTCTCATCAAGACTGTCTCTTGCGGCATGGGACATACGCGCTGTCCGTTGATGAGGCGGGTGATCTTGTAGAAAATAAAATCGATGACTTCTATGTGAGCATTTTTGAGTCTGGTAAAGGTATAGCTGTGCAGGCCTTGCATGGATTTCAGGGAATTTTCAGCCATGACCGTTTGTCGGAAGAGGATGGTCCTAGGGAACACATCCAAGGTCCATTCCATGTTCTGCGGACTCTTGATAGGAGCGTGGGCCGCGAACAAGGTTACCTGGCTTGCTTAAGTTGGGCAGGTAGTAATCAATCCGAATCCATCGCATGGGAGGTGATCTCTCTCGAGAGCGGCCGGTGGGAGCTCGAGCATTGTAAATTGGGCGCTTGGGTTATCGAAGATGAATCACTGCCAAAATTAGCATAGAAAGTTATCGGATGTTGAGAGGTCTGTTTAAAGGATGCTTAGTTGCCGCTTTATGGGGTTCGGCTTCTCACTTACTTCTCGGTGAAGCGCTATTTGTCGAACGCTTTGATTATGAAAACGGCGAGTTGAATGAAGCTTCGGATAATCGTTGGTTGCCTACGACATCCGATTCCAGAAATCCCAACCTGTTTGTCGTGGATAATCAGCTAAAGTGGGATTTTACGGGACCGATTCCTGACCCGGTAAATAATGGCTATTATGGTGCCATCTTTGATAACTCGGGTATCAGTTCCGGTGTATTGTTTAGTTACTTTGATTTGGAAGTGATAAAAGCCCCCATTGGCGGGGAGAATACGGCTGGTATCTTTTTCACTATGTGGAATGGTAGCGGCGGTAATCGCTCGCGAACCTTTATTGCTGCGGTTCCAAATGGTAACGGAGGAATTATTCCCGGACGGTTTCGCCTAGGTATAACTAAGCAATCGGGCAGTCGTTTTGATGCGGTCTACTATCCTGAGGATTGGGCAGAGGGAACTAAGCTCACCGTTCTCGTAAAAAGTGATTTTGATGGAGAGACCGTTTCTTTATACATTAATCCGGAAACGGAAGAGGACACGCATGTAGTGGCCGATGACGGAAGTTTTCTCGGAATAAAAGGAGTGGCTGTTCGCCATCGCGATGAATCAGAAGAAGGGGTAAATATCGGGATTTTTCGTATCGATAATATGGCAGTTACCCGAACCTTTGGAGATTTTGAAGCACCTCCTGATTTACCACCCTCCGGATTGACTGTGTCTGGAGTGCCAGGAGCCGGTGTATCCGTCAACTGGGAAGATAATTCGGATAGCGAAACGGGGTTTCGTATCGAACGACGCCTGTCTGGTGGCACGGAGTTCGAAGATCTAGGAACGGTGTCCTCGAATCGTACCCATTTTTTGGATGCTACCGGAACGCTTGCTACGCTTTATGAGTACCGCGTTGTAGCCTTGGGCGGTGATGAACTGCTCTCGGATGTGAGTTCTGCTACTCAAGCTTATGCTGATCCGCTGCCTTTGTCGGCTCCTGCTATTGAATCAAGTCGCCAGGGTAATGCGCTCCGCCTGAGCTTTACTGGTGAGCAAGCGGCGAGCTATGAAGTTCAATCGTCTAACGATCTCGCGGATTGGAAGCATTTCGAGCAGTTTCATCAGACCGAAGCAGGTGACTTGAGTGTCCTGATTGAGCCCGATGAGTCAGGGCGAAATTTCGCTCGTGTGATTGGCAGTCGCTTTTCGCTGCCACCGATACCCATTGGGCTGTCAGAATCGTTCCAGATGCCGGTCAATGGAACGGGAGCTTCTCTAAATTTATCAGACTTTAGTGTGACTCCGGGAAATCCGGACGACAACGATTCGCCAGGTTTGCAAACAGCTATCAATTCCTTGACGGAAGGTGGTATCTTGAATGTGGAAGGCGGGGTTTATCATTTGAAAACGACTATCAGCGTACCTTCAGGAGTAAGCATCCGAGCTGCTGAGGGCGAAGCTGTTGAGTTTGAGACGGTTGGAATAGCAGCAGGATTCCGCTTAGCTCCGGGGGTTACAGATGTGACCTTGGATGGCTTAGCCATTGTTGGTAGTGACACAGCGCTCAACTACGGAGTTGAGGTGGGTGCGACTAATTCTACGAGCCCTGAACGGATTTGGTTGAAGGACCTTAGAATCGAAGGATTTGCGCGTCAGGGAATTCGACTCCGCTCCACGAAATATGTAAAGGTGGAAGGATGTAGAATTCTTAACGCCACTGATCTGGGGGGTGGAGGCCGTGGTTATGCGGTTGAATTACACGGTGCTGCATGCGAACAAAACTGGATTACCGGGAACGTGATTGGTCCAGTCATACGGCATGGAGTGTTATTGCAATTTTCTGCGCACAATAATTTGGTCGAAAAAAACACCTGTTTCGAAACAACGGAGGATGCTTATGACCTGCACGGAGAGGATGAGTATGCCAACGAACTTCGCTTCAACTTGGCTTATTGGGATGACGATTCTGCACCCTTTGGATCTCCATCTGGGTTTGGTGTAGGCAATACCGGAGCGACCCATGATCGCTCAGGTCCAGGAAATTGGATTCATCATAATGAAGTAATGGGTTATCAACTCGGGATAGAAGTCGTTCAACAGTCTCACATTGTGTTCCTCGATGCCAACAAGCTCTACGATAATCCAGTTGCTGGAATCAGGCTGCACAATGGCAGTGGAAACAGTGTTTGGATTCGCTGTAATACGATTTCTGGAAGTGGGGTAGGCGTGGATGCTGAACGAGGATCCGCCGGATTGTTCGTGGATGGAAACTTTATTAATGGAAATGAGATAGGTGTTCGTACGTCGGGTGACTTGTTAGACTATCGGATTATTAATAACGATCTTAGGGGGAACGAATCTCCTGTAGATTTAGGAGATGAATCCGGAGATTACCTGGATAACCGGGAGTAACTTAGTCGACTTCATAGACTTCTACCAACGCAACACCTTGGGTGTTGCTGGACCCATTGATCACTGCGGTGTACCTTCCGGGGGCTAGGGTAATCGCGATAGCCTATTGCTGTCTGGATCCATGGGAGGTGAACCATTCCAAAGGTCACTGATGATGATTACTTGCTTATCATCGTCTTCCCAGTTGTCATTGGTAGCTAATGCTTCCTCGTTTGCATCAAAGATGGTTAGCGCCGGGTCTGATAGAAAGTTATCAATGCCTTCCGTCGAAAGCTCTGGGCCCAATGCCTGAACAATAACTTGTTGTGCTCCTTTTGAGATGACAAAGCCAGCTATGAGAATTTGATCTCCTGTTCCAACGTGACCTCTTGTTGAAATATTGACTGGCTTTCCAGTAGTCGGATCCAAGGGAAACATTTCCAGGTAGCGAAGGCCGGCTTCTACAAAGAAATAGTCGGCGAAAATGGCAGCCGTTTCAGGGTCGCCCCATTTGCTAGATGCCTTTCGGAGAATGGATTCGTAGTTCGTGCCTCTTGAAAGGTATTCCGTGCTGGCTAGTGAATTTAGAATGGCGGAGGCCCGAATTAGGTATTTTTCATCTTCGGTCATATCGTACAGTTCAAGGGCAGCTGATGCGACAATGGCCGCAGCGGATGAATCTCGAGGGTTTTGCGAGTTGAGTGCCGCATCAAAGTCAGAGTAGGGGATAGCATCTGAGCTTTGAATATCAGTTGCAGTAACAAAGTAGTCGAAACAGGCTTCTGCGCGATCCAGCATACGCAGCAATTGTGTATAGCGATAAACCATCGTATAGCCATAGACGGCCCATGCCTGACCCCGTGACCAGGTGGAATCCGTTATCCATCCCTGATGGGTACGTTTGTAGTCCACCGATCCATCAGGTTTGTATCCAACTACGTGGTACGTGCTTCCGTCTTCTCGCACTAGATCCCTCCAGGATATGTCCGCATGAGAAATCGATTCATCAATATAGTTCTGGTTTGAGTCTCGGTATCCAATAAATAGCGGGAGCTCCAAGTTCATCAGCATGTCGATGTTGACCTCAAATACCATGTCGTTCGGATTTGTGGTGCTAGCTGTGATGCTCGGGTTTGTAACAGGATTTGAGGAGTGGTTGGTCCACGCTCTGTAGCAACCGATGATTGGGTTATATCGTTGAGTTGAAAACGTGTTGGTTGCTGTTCGCATAACGTTAAGGTAATCCTCGTTTGACTCTCCCAGAATCAAATACCCGAGTCCAAAACTGTCGAATATTTGGAATCCAGTATCGTTGTCAGCAGCAGTAGACCGGGACCTCACACCATTAGTCCAAAGGCGAGCGCGTTGTGACCAGACCAGTTCTCCGGTGTGGTCGTACATATACCAGAACAGACCCGGAACGAATCCACTGCACCAAGTGCTACTGTTTTTGACATTCCATTGTCCGGCAGTGTTAGAGTAGTCTACGAATTGATTAGTGTTATCGAGGACTTCTTCAGCGAGGCCAGTCAGGGGTTGCTCTGCAAACTCGAGTGCATCGTTTAGTTTTATTGCGAGCTCATCATTTGCCCAGGTGTTTACGGTGATTAGTGCAGCAATCAGTCCAACAGAGAGATGTTTCGTGTTCATCAAAGTAGTATCCTCCAGTTATGCTGGGATAGTACTTCGATTGATTGTTGAAGCAAAGAAGCAGGCAGGAAATAAGGCCCCCTAATTCAGTAAATAATTACCGTCTTCTTCGAATCGAATAATAAGCCCTGAGTCAGTTGATTTGAATGGGACCTTTCTGCCATCAAGCATGACCGACTGAATCTTCTTGGGTAATTTTAAGTGGACTTCGGTTGGCTTTTCAATATCGATAGCGAGGCTGATGGTTTTGCCCATTTCGAGAGCAAAGGTGAGGCGCTCGTCCGCTGTAAGGAAACTCGAATTTTCTATGTTAACTAGTTTGACGGATTGGCCAACCACTTGAGTCAATTTACCTGACTCGTGTCTCGTCCAAGAAAAGTCACCATCAAGCTGAATGCCTTCCTTGGAACTCTTCTTGTCGGAATGTGATTTTAGAAAAAGGTCCGTGGTATTGCCTTGTGTGATTTTTGCTCCCAGGAGTTTCTCACTGGAAATGTCTTCTATGATCGGAGCCTTCTCGCTCTCACCAAGAGGAAAAAGAATTTGTCCAAACAATGCACTGCTGCCGGCCTTTGATGTTTGAAGGGAGGGGAAGGAGTCGCAGTCGGCCTTGATATAAGTGCTCTCGGTGTTGTTGATTATGGTCTCAGATCCTGGAGTGAGTTGATAGCTGATTAATTTTGCTGCATCACCGTACCGATCTTTCTCATACGACCATGTGAATTGATTTCCCTCGCGATGAACCGAGCTGCGTCCACCGTGAAAATAGACGTCGAATTTTCCGTCCAGCTTCTGTCCATTGTCGTGCCCCTTTGCTTCATCCAGAATGAGGAAGTAGTCACCTTGGATAAAGGCTATGGTTCGGTTGGCTGAACCCTGTATCTCTCCGAGGTAGCGACGGAAAGGTGCCGTCTTTTTTTCGAGATCAAAGAAGGACGTGTTTAGTTTATCCTCTGATGGATTGGGTGTGTTTTCCACGAAGTCTCCTAAGGGAATATCGTCAAAAGTGAGGGTGTTGTGCGCCTGTGGGCGACGGTAGTAAGTATAGCGAATGTCTTCTCCGTAGCTAGAGCGCGTATAACCACTATCAGAGGCCATCATCTGATTTTTTGAGTAGAGAATGAAGCTCAGTGTATCATTGTGGTCGTGGTTGTCAGCTTGTGGTACGCTATGAAAAAGCAAGTAAGATTGATTTTTTTCTCCATGAGTCCAGCGATCGCGGAAGAAGGTCTGTCCTCCATCCATAAAAATGGTTGGATCAGTCGTTGGAGCACGCGCTTGGATGTCTGGATCGTAAGAAATCAGTTCGTAGAGTTCCTTCGGATAATCCCAAGTGGCTCCGGTGTAGTTGAAGCCGCTGATCTTTTCAATGTCGCGGTAGGGTTGATAGTCGGTGGTTTGAAAATTCCATTGGAGTATCTGCGAGAATGGAACATCGGGGGCGAGGAAAGAACGATGATCGGCAAAGGCCTTGGCTACCATCTGGGTAGGAACGGGACGAATGAATGAGTCTTCCACGTTCATGATCCAGCCCTTAGCATTTCTTCCTATGACTCCCCACTCAAAAGACTCTTTGAAATCTTCAAAGTAATCTACGCCCGAAACATTTTTGTAGTGATAGAGGAAAGGTACGTAATTCAGCCATGAGAAGATATAATACATGCCGCCTTCACGATAAATTCCATCGGCACTGAAGTGGTAATGCGTGTTCCTGTTGGCTGCCTCCATGGCATTTTGAAACCAATCAGCTGCATCGGGATCGTCTGTAAAGGTCAGCGCATAGGCAGCTAATCCCCAAGCCGGTTTGGACAGATGGTTATGAGGTCCACTCGCCCAAGAATCAAGGTTCTCATGAGTGTAGCGAGCCACTTTGAGTAGGCGTGCTCGGATGATCTTATCTTCCTCCTTACTGAGAAAGGGTTGCACAAAGTCGTAGGCGGCACAGATGGATTGCGACCAGATGCCTTGGTAAATTTCGTCCACCGATTTGTCGACGCCAGAGCCTCTGGGATCGAGATCGAAGAACGGTCCATCGAAGGCTCGCATTAATGCCGCTTTTGCCCGGTCGATGTAGGCTTGTTTCTCTTGCGGATCATCCGTCATCCACGCCATGAACCCAGCGTAGAGTGGGATCTGGGTCATTTCGCCGTAGTACTTGTGAATTCGCTTGTTATTGGCACTTGCGAGTTCGGGGATCCAGAGCTCTTCATCTGGGATAACTTCTGGGAAGGGGGCGGTAAGCAATGGGTGATTCTTAACTTTGGTCCAATATTCGCGAATGGTGGCATCGGCATTCAGTTGGGTTTTAAATGCCGCCAGACCTTCTTCGCTGAACCAAAGGGAAGGATGGATCTCCTTTTCGGGAAGTACGGCTTCAGTGGAGACTCGGAATCCGGAATGGGATTCCCAATTGGCGTTGAGAAAATCCTTGCCAGCCTGGAGAGTGGCGGCACTCGCCAGACTGATCGCAAGGATTGTTACTCTGTGAAAAAGCTGTGTCATTTTATTTAGGCGGAGTAGACTCCACCATTTATGTCTATCGTGGCACCGGTGACAAAACCATCGTATTCTGAAGCCAGGTACTCAACCACTCGAGCTACGTCGTCAGGATTTCCGGCACGTCCCAGAGGTATGCCTTTGATCGTTTCGTTGGCGGATTCCTCGCTTGTGTGTGTGCTGTGAAATGATGTGCCAAGGATGAGTCCCGGGGCAACCGCATTTACGCGAGTGCCTTGTGGAGCGAGTTCAACGGCGAGTGCACGGGTGAAGGTGAGAATGGCTCCTTTGGTAGTCGAATAAACTAAGGATCCTGGGTGTCCGCCTTTGCGACCAGCTAGTGATGCCAGGTTTACCATGCTGCTGGTTTCGTTTTTCGCCAGATGTGCGGCTGCTGCCTGGGAAACAAACATCATGGAGCTCATGTTGATGTCGATGACCTTACGCCAGAATTCGGCGTCGATCTCTCCCACCCATTTTCGGTCTACCAGTGAGCCGGCGTTATTGATCAAGATGTCCAGCCCACCCAAATGGGCGACTGCGTTCTCGACGGTTTCCTTTGCTTTGTCTGCATCGGTCAAGTCACCGCCAAGGGTGTATACCGTTTGACCCTTGCCGTTGGCATCTTCAGCAATTTTTTCAGCATTGGCTGAACTGGAAAAGTAGTGAATGGCTACATGTGCTCCGGCTTCGAGAAGCGTCCTTGAAATGGCTTCGCCAATTCCCTGGGCTCCGGCTGTTACTAGTACGCGTTTGTTTTTTAATTTTTCGTTCATCCGATGGAGATTTAAAACCAGTTGAGTTCTCTGGCTCTTGTGAAAGCTTCTTTAAGTTCAGGTAGGTAGGGATGCCACATGCGTTCCCACTCGATAGTCACAAACCCTTGATAGTGGTTGTCTTTTAAGAGGTCGAGGGTCGTAGCTAGAGGGAACTCTCCATCACCCAGGTTGACATAAGTGAATGGGTGGCGTGCGGACGGTTCCGAAATACTGTCTTTTACGTGAACGCTACAAGTGTTTTGAGAGAGTTGATCCCAACTGGCTTCAACGGCCACATTCCCTTTCTTCCAGGTGTGGTGTGTATCCCAAATGATCTTAAGCTCCGGGTATTTCGCTGCGAGACGTTGATGAGATTCGATATGAACCAGGCAGTCGTGCGTCTCAATGGCGATGTCGGCTTTCCAGCCGCTCTTGTCTCTTTCCTCTAACCACCATTCGATGGTATCGCAGGCGATTCCGTAAGCGATGTCATTGAGCGCCGTATCCACCGTTCCACCATCAAAAACACGTAGAAATTGAGTGCCCGTAGCTTCAGCCCAAGGAAGAAATTCCAGGAAGGCGATTCGATCTTCGGTGGAATTGCCAACCATTTTCAGGGAGGTGTCGAAGCAACTGATACCGATTTTCTGATCCTTGAGATAGCTGGCTAATGATTCCGGTGAATCAAACTGCTCCTGAAAGAGAGTAGGCAAGTCCACTCGTTGCTCCGTGGCGCGGAGTTCCGCATATGGAAGGCCAAAGGTACGAGCTAGTTCACAGATTTCATCCAGCGTCATTTCTGGACAACCGAGCGTAGAAAAAGACCATTTGAATCCCGGATAGAGCAAATTGTTTGATTGCATTGTGGGTAAATTAATAAATATAAATTTATTATCAACCTCATATTTTAGAAAATAGCAGGTGATGTAGGAGAAACTTAGACTTTTGTAGTTAGATACTGTTCCTATCCTTTGCTTCTGACAGCATCTCTAATAATAATGAACGTAAGGGGAAAGTAGGTTTTTCACGAGTGATTATTTAAAGTTTCATTGTGTTGTGAAGCGATTTTTCCATTGACCCGATTAGAAATAAGAACCTGTCTAAAATGACTTATAAATATAAATAAAGCCCGATATATTCCCTTTATACGACTTCGACAATGAGCCCATTTAAAACGTTTGGATTTCTACTATTGCTGTTGAGCTCATGCTGTGTGGTGCATTCAGAAATTTTGGTCAATTTGGACTTTGAAACGGATACGGTTGGCGAACAGCCGGAATTAGCAGGTATCGACAACGTAAAGTTCTCGCCCAGCTCGAATGATTCCACGAATGGAGCCGTTGTGATTGATGGAGGGGCAAATCCAGCTAATCCTTTGGGCGGTAAGAGTCTTTATGTGTATGATTTGAATGGTGATCTCACTAATGGGAATCCCACTCATATGCGATTTCCATTCAATGAGGAAACGAATCGAACTGAAGTTCGCTTGGGGTTTGATTTTCAGCGGGCGTTCGCGTCTGAAGAATTGGATACCGACATGCGTGTGCATGTTGCACTGGGACGTGTTGATGATTCTTTGAATAATTCAGACTTTCGCCCATTCGAGCTTCGGATTCATAACAATGGAGATCTGATTCTGAATTCGCTTAGTGGATCGTCCACAGTTGCTTCTTATGATACCGACAACCGCAACAGAATAGATATTCTGGCAAATTCTCACGACACTAACTCGGTTGCTTATGATCTGCCTGGGTTGGGAGTGGGTGCGATTAGCCCGAATACACTCCATCTCTTTTTGGATGAGGTGAAATTAGGTGAGTATGACTTTCATATTACTCCAGATCCGGCAAACGCACCTCAGGTAAAATTTAACGAGCAGGATGATGACTTGGGGCAAATTGCCTTTTATCAGGATTCCAAGCGTCAAGGCGGTATTGTATTCGATAATATAATACTTGCCCCTATAAATGAAATTTTCGGCCCGTCGGTGGCGCCCAATACATTGGCCTTGGTTGAGGCCTTTCCCTTGTCAGTTGAACTTTCCTGGGTCGATGCTTCGGACGACGAGATCGGTTTCATCATTGAGCGAAAGGCTGGAGCAGAAGGACCATTTGAAATGTTGGTCAACGTGACCTCGAATGTAACTAGCTACTTGGACGAGTCGGTGGAGCCGGAAAATAGCTATACCTACCGGGTGATTGCTGACAACGGGTTCAAGTCAGATCCAAGTAATGAGCTTGAAGTAACGACTCCTGAGCAGGTGCTGCCTATTATTCTAAGTTCAGAGGGAGACTCCATTGCGGTGACTGGGAACACGGCGTCCTTTGCAGTGGAGGCACTGGGACGCGACCCCTTAACCTTCCAGTGGTATGAGGGCAATGCGGGGGATGTTTCAAAACCCATAGCAGGTGCTACCGATACTTCCTATGTGAGCAGTCCTTTAACGGTGGATATCAGTTTTTGGGTTCGAGTTTCCAATAATGAAGGAGAGGTAGACAGTGACAGCTTTGCTGTGGATGTAAGGGATGGAATCACAACGAATGTGACCACTTCCAACGAAGTCGAGGATGCTCTGGAAACAGCCCTGCCTGGCGATACGCTGGTAATTCCAAACGGTATCTATTCAGATTTGGTGATTCGATTGGAGGGCCACGGCCTTGAGAATGCACCCATAACGCTCAAGGCTGAAGCACCAGGGGAGGTCATTCTTACCGAAGAATCCCGAGTGCAGATGGGGGGGAGCTGGCTGATATTGGAAGGATTGATATTTGCCGGACCTTATTCTGGAAACGACGATGAAATTATTCAGTTCAGATCCGGAGGAGAAGATGCGGTCGACTGTAGGGTGACGAATGTATCCATTATCGACTACGTTCCTGAGGACGGTGCCAAGACGATGTGGGTTTCTCTTAGAGGGATGCGCAACCGGGTGGATCATTGTTACTTTTCGGGCCATAATGTGGAAGGAGTCACTTTGGTTGCCTGGTTAGACGGAGAACCGGATTATCACCGAATTGATCACAATCATTTTGCCAATCGTATAGATAGTGGTGGTCAAAATGGTTGGGAAACGATCCGTATCGGGACGAGTGATACGTCTCTCTCGAACTCTCGTACTACCGTAGAGTATAACCTTTTCTCCGAGGTGGATGGAGAGATTGAAATTATTTCTAACAAGTCAGGTGAGAATATCTATCGCTATAACACATTCCTGGAGTGTCGAGGCACCCTCACCCTGCGTCATGGTCACCGCTGTGTGGTTGAGGGGAATTATTTTATTGGCAACTTTCAGGCGGAATCCGGTGGGGTCCGGGTCATTGGTGAGGATCACCGCGTCATAAATAATTATTTTGAGAGTACTACAGCCCGAGATGATGCAGTAATTACACTCTACGCCGGTGTGCCTGGCGCCAAGTTGAACGAGTATGATGCTGCCCACAACGCTGTGGTTGCTTTCAACACTTTTTATAATAACTCGGGGCCACTCATCAGTGTGGGAAGAGGGTTTGGCTCTCGCGACCGAACGATTGTGCCTACGGGAATCACAGTAGCTAACAACATCTTACATGCTGGATCGAAAACCAGCGGCAGCTTTATTTCAGGTGAAAACCCAACGGCTCAAACTTGGGCAGGAAACCTGATTTTTGGTAGGCCTATGGGCGGAGAGGTGACCGAAGGTTTCACGATTCTTAATCCAGAGTTCATGTTCGATCCGGATGCAGGGATCCAAAGGCTTTCTGAAAATAGTCCCGCGGTGAATGCGTCTTCAAATGTAGTGGCTGATGTTCTACTGGATATTGATGGACAAATACGCGAAGGTATTTCCGACACAGGGGCTGATGAGTATTCAGAGGCAGCTGCGTTTACAAATGGTCCACTCGAAGCAGGTGATGTGGGTCCGAGTTATGCCCCGGGACGACGACCCCTAAACTACACTCTGAATGTACCGTTCGCCGTGGATGGGTGGCCGAATTTGTTGAGTGAAACGGGTGCTTTCCAGGATTTGCAGTCCCTACAACCCGAGGGCGGTATTTGGTCTTATGAACCCGCCATCAGTTTTTGGTCAGACTATGCGAAGAAGAGCCGTTGGTTTTATATTCCAATGGGTTCAAATATGGGATTCTCTGATACAGAAAACTGGACGTTTCCTAAGGGTTCAGTGTGGGTAAAGCACTTTGATATTGAGTTGGAGCGTGGTAATCCTGACACAGCTATACGACTTGAAACGCGCTTCTTGGTGAAAACGGAATTCAGTACCTATGGAGTCGCTTATCGTTGGAACGAAGCTGGGACAGAAGCCACCTTGGTTGGTGAAGATGGAGTATCATTCGATTTGAGTATTACCGATGGGGGAGAGCAGAAGACTCAGACTTGGTCGATTCCTAGCCGAGCGGATTGTCTGGCTTGTCACACTATAAGCGGGGGCTTTGCACTCAGCTTCAACACTTATCAATTAAACCACTCGGTCAACGTGGGTGGTGAGGAAGTGAATTATTTGGAATACTTGAGTAAGCACCAGTTCTTCGAAGAAGAAGTTGAAGATGCACGCACCATGCCTCGCTTTGCCAAATTGGATGATCCCAATGCGAGTATTGATTTCAAGGCGCGCTCTTATTTGGCGGCCAATTGCGTGAATTGCCATCAAGCGGGTGGAACCGAAACGGATCCTTTTGATATCCGGCCTAAGCGAATCTTGGGCCGGACGCGATTGATCGATGGTACCTCCTCGGATCCGGAAAAGGATTTGGTGACACGAGGCGACGCAGACAATTCAGTATTACTACTGCGGATGCTTGCAGAAGTAGGGGAGACACGGATGCCTCCGCTGGGCTCCAGTGAAATTGATCCCGAAGGAACTGAGTTGATCCGGCGTTGGATTGAAGAAGGACTCGCTGTATATCTGAGCTACGACGAATGGCAGGAGACGCAATTTGGTGAACTGAAGGATTCGATTGGAGGCAGGGATGATGACCCGGATTTGGATGGGAATACCAATGAGGTCGAATTTATTAATCGAACCAATCCTCTGTCCGGAAATGAAACGGGTCGAGTGCACTTGGCGCACGCAAATGGTGTCTTGAATTTGAAAGTCCCTGGTGGGCCTTTTGCAAATTACTGGATTGAGACCAGTGAAAACTTAGAGAATTGGCGTCCTTTAGCTGGTGAGCACGGACAAATGCTCACCGTCCCGGGAGGGAAGGATACCCTCGATGTATTACTCGATGTGGCTTCAGGGTCCGGAGCGAGCCAATTTTATAGGGTTCTAGGTGAAGAGCGATAATCGAGAATGACCAAAACTATTTATGACCCAAGCTAACGACACTCCACCGATTACGGTATTTACGAAGCCTTGGAAAGATTTAGAAATTTCGGCACTGGCAGACCTGATCGCTGAGCTGGGATTTGATGGTATAGAATTACCGGTTCGTCCGGGGTTCCAGGTTGAGCCGGATACGATTGAGGAAACCTTGGGTCATGCCGTTGATGTTTTCAAAGCTTGTGGGTTGACTATCTACAGCGTGGCTGGAGACATGGATGTAAAAACAGCTCGAGCCTGCGCCCAGGCCGGAGTTCCTGTTCTGAGAACCATGCTTAAGATTACGCCTGAAAAATCTTACCAAGAGCACGTTGAAGAATTTCGTACACTTTGTTTGGAACTGGGAGAAGCTCTTGCTGGGTCAGCAACAACCATTGGTCTGCAAAACCACTGCGATGAGTTTGTTACCAGCTCTATTGGAATGATGCATGCCATCGAGGGGCTTCCCAATGAGGAAGTGACTGCCGTGCTGGACCTGGGGCATACGGGATTGGATGGCGAGGTTGAGGAAATCGCCATCGATATTGCCTGGTCTCGCCTTTCGCTCGTCAATTTGAAGAATGCTATCCGTTACCCCGATGGGAAAGATGATTTTGGAGCGACTATTTGGAACCGTACCTGGGTTCCTGGTAGGGAAGGGTATACCTCCTGGAATAAAGCAATCGCTGAGCTTGGGCGCCGTTCTTACTCATTGCCGATTTGCATTACCTGTGAGTACAAAGATGAGGCGAGGAAAGGACTGTCTGGGAATGACGTCATTCTACATCTAAAAGACGATTTGAAATTCTTAAAGGAGTTGATCGATCAACATTACTAAACGGAAACTATAGCCGTATCAAAATTATGAGTACAAAAATCCCTACTAGTAGGACCGTATTAACTCTTCATGGCGATGGTAGTTTCCGTCGGATGGAAAGCGACATGCCAGAACTCGGTCCGGGCATGGTGTTAATCAAGGCCAAGGCCTCACTGGTTAGTCCGGGGACGGAACTCAAGGGACCCGTTTCCCGTGGAAGCAAAGCTGCAGGTGGTTGGAGAGGGCTTCGTGAACTTCAACTGAATCCTGATGAGTCATTAAAGCCGAAACCGTTCGGCTATGCTAATGCGGGCATAGTTGGAGCTGTAGGTGCAGAGGTGCATGGATTGAAGGAGGGCGATCGAGTAGCTTCGATTGGAGCAGGGTATGCCCAGCATTCGGATTACTCTGTCGTTCCTCAGAATCTGGTCGTATCACTACCTGAGGAAGCCAGCTATGAGCAGGGCGCCTATGGCATGTTGCTTGCGACCGGAATGCAGGCCTTACGCCGGGGAGATCCGAAGATGGGTGAATATGTAGCAGTGGCCGGTATGGGCATTGTGGGTTTTTTGACCGCACGCTTATTTCAGATCGCTGGTTGCTATGCTATAGGTTGGGATACGATCGATAGTCGATTGCAGTTGGCCAAGGATTTGGGAATCGACGAGACAGCTCAAGTCCTTGTCGAAGATGAAATTGAGAGAACGAAGGCGTTTACCCGCGGTCGTGGACTGGATATCAGTGTGGTTGCGTTGGGTGGAGATGCTACCAGACCAGCCCATGCATTGGAGAAGTGCATGAAGGTGACGGGGGATGGCCATGCTATGGGAACGATGGTTATTGTTGGCGGGGCAGAGTTTCCTTTTACCCGATCGCTCACGAATATGGATGTGCGCCGTTCATCAAGAACAGGTGCTGGTTATCATGATAAGGCCTGGGAGCGAGGGAGAAACCATGATGACGTTTTCGTGCGCTGGGACACCAAGAGTAACTTGGAGCTTTGTTTGCGTTTAGTAGCCGAAGGAAAAATTGCTGTGGAGAAACTCACAACTCATCGCGTGCCATTTGGTCAGCTCGAGGAGGAAACCAAGCAAATAACCCAGGATCCGGACTCTATTTTAGGCATGATTTTCGAGTACGAATAATCTCTATCTTCTTGAAGGTTAGTTGTTAGAGAAATAATTTACCGGTGTTAATTGACAACTCCTATATAGGAGTTAATGTGTGCCCTTTCTCAATGAAAGTTACCCTGTCAGATGCTCCGAAATATAAGCAGATCATGCGTATTTTGGTGTCCGAAATGGAGGAGCGCCGTATGGAGCCTCATGCGCGTTTTTACTCCGAAAGTGAGCTGAAAGAGCGGTTTCGCGTCAGTGTTCCTACGATTCGTATGGCGCTTAAGGAGCTCATTCAGGATGGGAGGATTTACCGTGAGCATGGCAAGGGAACCTTTATTTCTCCTCCAACCGTCCGGCATCAGGTATTGATTGTGGGTCGGTTCCAAGAGTCGTTGCCTTCGCGCGAATTCGGAATCGTGAGTTTTGCCCAGAGTCTGATCGGCGACTCAGCAGCCTATGCGCAGCCCTTGATGCCCGTTCCGATGAACTCGCAAAACTTTACTGAAATTGCTGCTGATCTAAAACACTACTACCCAAACGCAAAGGGTGTATTATTCTTTAGGGATTACGGGGTTGTTAGGTCGACTTACCAGTATCTTGAAGATGAAGGCATCCCTTATGTGTTCTATGGCTCTGATTCCATTCGCGATCAAGTCGAAGGAAGACCTTCTTGCTTCTATCCTGAGGCCAAAATAATTGATATTGGGTTAAGGCATCTAAGGGAACTATACGGAGATAATATAGCCTTCGTATTTAATCCTCATATTCGAGTCTTTGAAAATCGGGTACGCCTTTATCGAGAATGGATGGAAGAGCATGAGCTTCATCCTGAAGTTATAGAATTATCTGATGCCAGTAATCTGTACGATGCGACCTTGCATGTGGAAGCTTTCAGTTATGTCCAGCAGATTAAAGGACAAGCAAGATCCATTTTCTGTGTGGATGATAGATTCGCACTGCTGTTTCACAATGCTGCGCTGCGTGCCGGAATTGGAATACCCGACGAATTGGCTATATTGGGGATTAATGATTATCCGTTTTGTAACATGGTGTACCCAAATATATCTTCTATATCCATTCCACTCTTTGAAGACGGTCGCAGGTGTTTGGATGCTCTGTTGAACCAATCTCAATCAGGTGAAGTTACCAATCCTGGCGATAGCCGTGTAAGACTTATCTCAAGACACTCAACTTGATGTCCATTTCGTCCCATACCCTATGAAACATTATACATTTTATCAACTTCTGGACCGTGAGCTGCCTCGGGCGATTGTTGGTGCTTCTCAGCAACTAACTAAGCGTGATATAAGTGAAGATGTGAGCTCACTCTTTAGCGAAGGAGTCGAGCAAAGCTTATCATATCACATGGAGAAGGCTAATCGAAAGTCCTCTGTTCAAAATATTTATCCTATGGCAGGAAGTAGGAGTGGTCACGCCGACAGTTGTTCTCGTACTCATGCTATCAAGGAAGTGAGGGACTCTTTAGGGCAAATGAGTTTGGCTTATGTAATTTCAAATTATGAGCCTTTCGCAGAATTCGCCGAGCAGTTGGTGGGGCAGGAGATCATTGCTAATGGGCTTCTATCTATAGATGAGCTGAATGGCTCATTCAGTCTTCAGGGGATATCTTCCACAGAACATGAAACTCACAGTCTTATGGCTGAAGTTATCCTGGGTCTTGAAATGATTCAAGGACTTGGGTTACTCGGCAGTAAACTAACGAAGGAATTATCTTATGCTCTAAGCAGGCGATTAAGAGCCTTAGAAAGAAAAAGTGTGGGTAGCTTAAGCCTGCTGGAGCAGCTAGGCTGTCTGCTTGAAAGAATCCTAATCTCCCTATTTTTGGCTGAAAACGAAACTTTTGATAAAGCCAGTTACCAATTTCAAAAGGGTCATCTAGCTCATTTGGCAGGAGAAGAATCGATTAGTTGTTTGGAGGTTTACTTTGCTCTTTGTTATTGGATTGACCAAGGCCAGGGGGGTGAAGGTCAACTTCTGACAAATACTTTCAACAAATTACAATCCAAGCTGTGTGATCACAGCTCGGCTAGCATTCCCAGAGGTGCCTGGGTTCAACCCAGAAAAGAGTCTAAATTCGAGACAATACTTAGAGATACCTCCTTATTACTTTTACTGGGAGAGGAAATGGACAAACCCGATATCATTGATTGCTGGATTGAAGGCTTGGAAGGCCGGTCCAATAGCAGACCTTTTGAATCGCATGTTCTTACGCGCCCCTTATTGTGGATTGGTTCCGAAGAGTGGGCCTATAGACCCTTCGTGCGAACTCGAATGAGGACCTCCATCCCTGATCGCTTATAATCGGATTTTATCATCCAGTACTGGGCATCAGTCGGATGCCTGTATTTGCTTAATTACTACAAACTATGGATACTGTATTTGGAACTAACCTGACCATGTGGGATTTGGCCGTTTTGGCCTTCTACGTGGTGTTTATGTTCGCCATCGGATTCGTCTACAAAAGTTTCAGTAGCGACTCGAGTGATTACTTTCGCGGTGGTGGAAGCATGCTCTGGTGGATGGTCGGTGCATCTGCATTCATGACGCAGTTTAGCGCCTGGACTTTCACGGGCGCGGCAGGCAAGGCCTACACGGACGGCGCACTGGTATCGATGATCTTTTTTGGCAATGCCGTCGGGTACTTCCTAAACTACTTGGTGACCAGCTATCGGTTTAGGAGAATGCGTGTGGTAACGCCCATCGATTCTGTCTTGAAGCGGTTTGGGGCTCTGAATGAACAATTGTTTACATGGACGCAGATACCTTCTCGCGTTTTGTATGGGGGCATCTGGTTGAACGGACTGGCTATTGTCGTTTCCAGTATTTTCAAGATCGATCCCGTAATTACCGTTTGGGTCGTTGGCATTTCAGTATTAGTGATGTCTGTGGCAGGAGGAGCTTGGGCCGTAATCGCTTCGGATTTTATTCAAGTGTTACTGCTTATGTGTATCAGTATCGTCACTTGCGTTCTAGCGCTGTCGCATCCAGCCATCGGTGGTTTTAGCGGGTTGATCGATAAAGTTCCTGATCATCATTTCTCTTTTAGTTTGGCGGAGAATTCTCGCTTTGTGTATATTTGGATATTCACGGCGTTTGTGGTGCAGGCATTTAAGCTCAACAACATGTTTGATTCTTACCGTTACCTGTGTGTGAAGGATGATAAACAGGCGAAGAAGGCGAGTTTGATGGCCTGTTTTCTAATGTTTGTCGGTCCCGTCATCTGGTTTATCCCGCCTATGGCTGCGCGTGTTCTTCAACCGGACATGGGTTCTGTATTTCCGGACTTAGCGAACCCAGCCGAGGGTGCCTTTGTTTACATGGGTATGGAAGTGCTTCCGGTTGGAATGATTGGGCTACTTGTCTGTAGTTTATTTGCTGCTACCATGTCTTCCATGGACAGCGGATTGAATGTAAATGCTGGGATCATTGTTAGTAATTTCTACAAACCAATCTTGCGCAAAAATGCAGGGGATAAGGAGCTTCTCCTGGTCGGCAAAATCATGTCCGCTGTTTTTGGGGTTCTCATTATTTTGGCGGGTTTACTTTGGCTGAATCTCAAAGACTGGGATTTGTTCGAGATCATGACTGTATTCGGTTCGATGATCGCCATACCGATTGCTATGCCGCTGGTATGGGGACTGTTTATAAAGGGAGCACCGCGTTGGTCAGCTTGGAGTACCGTATTGGTCGGTTTTGCCTTCTCGATATTTTCCAAGCTTGTTGAACAGTATGGTTGGTTTGGATTAGGAGAACTTGCAGGTCGTGAAAAGTCCGACTTCCTATATTTCTTCTCCGGTCTCGGAAACATAGTCATTTGTAGCATCTGGTTTTTTATTACTGTCTGGATTGGCCGTTTGAATAACTACCAACCCGAGGAACATGTGGAGGAGTTTTTCAGAAATCAGAACCGTCCTGTAGACCACGATGGTGAAGGTGGGAAAGACAGCGACAATAACCAGGGTAAAGCCATGGGCATACTTTGCCTGATCTACGGAATCTTTATCGGACTACTTGGAGTTATTATTCCAAACAGTATGTCGGGTCGAATCAGCTTCCTCTTTTGTGGCTTGGTGATCGGCGGCATCGGCTATTTTCTGCGCCGAATGGGAACGAATAAAACTGCGAGCTAGTTCAATATGTGGTCTACTTATTCCGAAGAGATTCTTATGAACCGAGGGCGTTCGCTGAGGGTAATGACTCTCTCGTTCTCGGGGGGTGTTGACTCGATTCCTGAATCAATAAGATGCCAGCCGTTTTCGTCCAAAGAACTATTTCGGTAGATGCTGTAGGATTTGCCCAGTTTGGATTTCCAGTGCAGTTTGAGCTGATTGGTATCCGTTAGATCGGTACGGATGATCCGTGTGACTGAAGTGCCATCTAGCGGGTTAGTCCCGAACTGGTACTCTTCCCATACGCGGAGTCCATCTCCATCCGAGTCGGAAAGTTCTGCTATTGCGTAATCTTCGTCCGCGTCCAGTCCGCTATAGTATAGCTCTAGGTAGCTGTGCGGTGTTCCTTGAGCCGTGAAAGTGGGTTCTTCGTCAAAGACCTCGGTAATGAGAAGAGTGATTGTCTCTATGGAGAGGATCGCTCCGCCAGCACCGGTGCGGTTCCAACTGAAATCAAGTCCTTCGCCGGGAGAGAATGGAAGCCTTGGCGTTGTGGGATCGTAATTGATTGGGTCGAAATTAGTTTCTTCTACCAGTACCGTCCCTGAACTATCGGTAATCGTGTAGTCACGTTGATCGTTGTTTGTTCTGCCTTTGTAGCTGAAATCGAGCATCTGAAACATGCCGCTGTGCGCGGGCTGTTCACCACGTTTGACTTGCAAGTCAAAGTGAAGACTTTCACCGACGCCGAGATCGTTAAGGTTCCCATCGACAACCACCAGTCCATTGGCTGCAACTCCTGACGGAACTTTACGAATATTGGCTTCGCTACCATCGCTGGATCCCGTGATATGTAATTCGACTGTATGGGCACCGGTTGCTACCAGAATATTGTCCGAAATTGCTGTATGCGAAGAAACGCCTTCCGCCGCCGAAGTGGCGCCAGATCCAAGGTTGAGGGTCACAAGGGTCGCGAGTTCAAAAAATGCGGGTGTGGAGGTCTTGAATCTCCACACATCTCCTAGGGTTGTTCCGGTGGAGTTCTCTGAGTCTACCCGCCAGAAATAGGTGGTGTTGGTCTCCAGGTTGGTTGGAAAAATACGGTTGGTCGTTGATTCCCCGATGTAGCTTGGAGCGTTCGTATCTGCGGTGGCAATTTCTACGGGATCCTTTCCTAGGTAAATGTGATATTTGTCTGCGCCTACAGCGGCCCACCAGGTGAGCTCCTGATTGGTCGGCACGTTGATCGAACCATCAATGAGGGAATCCATGTCCGGCATTGCCCTTAGTTGTGCACGGGAAGGCAATTCTTCAGGCGGATCCATGAATTGAGCTTCAAGGTCCGGAATAGACGCCACCAGGGCAGTGGGCGTGCCGAAAATCCAAAAGAACTCCTGTCGGAGCCTTTCGTATACGTCGATAGGAGTATGGTCCGGGCTTAGAATCCCCCCATAATTTAATCCGAGTTGCCGACGTGTAAATTCTCCTGAAATTTCATCATTTGGGCCTATCCATCCCCCTCGCACGGTTTGGATCGCGCTTGCTACTACTTGGTCGAGTCGATCTTCCTGATAGACAATTTCACCGGTTTGCCGATCAATACCTTGAATGGGGTATTGATTAAGTTCCGACCAGGACGGGTAATACAAGGCGATCGCCTGGGCAGTTTCTGCGTCTGTCGGATTTGGGCTGTTGGCTATTATGCTGAAAAAGGAATCATTGGAGGCTGGAATAGTACCCTCTTCGTTTACCAGGTCGGTCACTGTCCATTGTTGGCTATTGGATTCCCAATTCCAAAGGTACCGGAAATTGGCGGCCAGCACATCCAGGCGATCTGACCAACGGTAAGGAACTTCGGTCATGTCCGTAGCTGTTGTCGCCTGAGCACCCGGTAGAACGGATGAAAGGTCTGCGGATGTACGGTTTTCGTCAATAAGTGGCTCCTCGGTCTCGGGACTGCGCCTCGTGTCAAAGATGATAGCCTCCTCGTTAAACTGCAGTGTGTTATGGGTGAGTCGGGGAAAATTCTGATACAAATTAAACCGGATGGCCAAAACATCTTGGTCTGTAGATGAGGAAACATCTTCAACAAAACCCCCTTGGTCGAAATCGGATATCACTTCGTCTGCCTGGCTTCGATCGCTTTCATCAATAAAGTCATCGTCCGTATAAGACGGTCGGTCTCTCCAGCCAAATATATGGTTGTAGGGACTTCCCAATGTCAGGTCCTCGTTTTCTACAAAATCGAAATGTCCATCTCCATGCCAATTGGACATCGGGGTGGGTCCCCATTCATAGCGGGGGCCGTCACCCAGGCTGGAGATACTTGTTCTTACCGGAGTGGGCATACCATAGAATTCGTCGTAGCCAGCTTGGGTCGGGTTCCAACGTCCGTTGTGATGGAAGGAACGAAAGGCATACTGTGCTTGTCGTCCGTTTTGCGAAGCGATGATGTTGGTATCGGTATTCCAATACATTTCATTGAATGCTGCTCCCGACATATCGGAGAGACCTACCCTCAGGTTGTTCGGGCCCTCGAACCAATGTGACGCCCTGGCGGGGTGGTAGTAAATGAGGGGTTCGTATTCGCTCAGTCGAAGTGCGCTAATAAAAAGGGAATTAATTCCATCGCCTTGAGAAACATAAATTCCGTACCCACTTACCTGCGACAGATCGGGTGTTGCGGACTCTCCCGTTTCCAGAGCGGTTCCGTTTTCGCCAAGTGCATTGAGCGCATCGCCATTGGTTACCAATTGCCAATCATTCCTTGCTGCGGGGAACGCAGTCATATGGCGTTCGTTTTCCGTCGTCGAAAGGGTCGGTTCCCAGGTTTCATCAGATAAGAACCATTTATGGGACTCATCCCTGACCAGCCACCTGAGCTTTTGATTCGATGCGACTTGGGTGGCCCGGATCTTAAACGTAGATTCATGATTGCTAAGATCTATGGCGTCAGTCCCTTCGGGAAATATCGTGTAAATATAGGATCCGGGAGTATTGGCTGCACCCGCGAAAGCAATCTGACCTCCGAGAGTCCTAATGAAGTTGTTTCCTGCCGTATAACCGCCCCATGGATGACCGGTGGTTAAGGAGGATTGGAAGACTTGGCTCCCCGTGTTGGAAGCGATGAGTCCCGCGCTTGGGAAGTTGAAGTCCTCGTAGATGAACTTCTTGGACGGTTGGTAGATGGTTTCTTGGACCAGAGGTACAATAGTCAGTCCGATAGATTGAATGTGAAAAGGTGCCTCGGTGTTTTGGTTGAGTACTGAGAATACTTGATCCGCATAAACCGTGTATGCATTCCAAAGGGATGTGCTCGTTGAGTCTTTGCTGAGTGAAATCTCCGCGAGACCGTCCTTTTCTCCATCGAGGAGTAGGGCGTTGTCAGCTACCTCTGTCTGAATTGAGTGACCCATCTGAAAGAGTTTGAAACCATAACCAGTTAGTATTTCTCCTTGTTGATCTCTCAGGGAAAGCTGAAGCACTAACTTTTCACCCTGATCCAAAGAGTCCTCATTGTTCCCATCGATAGCTAGACCCAGGTTATTTGGATTCCATAATGCCACCGCTTCATCCTCAGCATTTTTCGCCGTTAGGGATACTTGGATACTTGTCGCTCCAGGAGGATAGTTAACGGGAACTAGGAAGCTTTTCTCGAACTCCAATTCGGTCGAAACATTATCAGAATCTGTAAAATCCATTAGGGCCCAATTGGTTACAGCGTTTAGGGACGCATTCAAAAGGACAAAGGCTAAGAAGAGGTAGGGGCCACTTTTAAACTTCCTATATAATGGCACGACTAGGCAAATGGCGGAGAGAGGGGGATTCGAACCCCCGGTAGAGTTTCCCCTACACCTGCTTTCCAAGCAGGCCCGATCGACCACTCTGGCATCTCTCCAATAATAGCAGAAGGCATCGAAGATGCGTTTCTCTAACTCCAGGTCAAGTATTCTGTTTGGCTTGATTTAGAACCAATGCAGAAAGGCATACATGGCTACCACTGACAGCAACACAGCTGAACCGGCAATTTTTGTGCCCGACCAATATTCGGAGGTACCTTCCCCATGAAGCGTGCCCCAGAAAGAGGGAATATCTATCTTGGGCTCTGACGGTTGAGTTTTGCTCATCACCATCATAATGATGATAAGAAGAGCGAAAGTCATACCCGTGACATGGAGCCAGTGAACCAGCTGAACACCCATACCTGGGAGGATCATGTTGAACAGTATATAGAGACTGATGCCTACGAAAATGATGATTTTGGCTCCGAGCGCTGGTGAGCGACGGATCATGATACCTGAGACGACCAGTGCAAAAACCGGCACACTGAAGGTGGCACCAATTTTCTTCATCAGATTAAACAGGCCATCGGGTGCGTGCACGATGAAAGGGGCCACGATCATCGCAAACAAGGCTAAGCAGATACCAAATATCTTGCCCGCTTTTACCACCTGTTTGTCGGTGGCATCCTTGTTTATCAGGTTCTTATAGATATCGAGACCGAAGAGCGTCGTCGAGCTGTGGAGGCAGCTGTTGAATGAGCTCAATATGGCTCCAAACATCACGGCACTAAAGAACCCGACTAACCAGGTCGGAAGTACTGCCTTTACGAGCATAGGGTAGGCGAGGTCGCCGTTTTGTAGCTCAGGTCCAAATAGCTCGAGTGCGATTACCCCGGGAAGCACGAGGTAGAGAGGTCCTAAGAGTTTTAGAAACGCAGCTCCCAATACTCCTTTTTGTCCTTCCTTAAGCGACTTAGCACCGAAGGTCCGTTGAATGATGAATTGGTTGGTGCACCAATAAAACATATTCACCATGAGCATGCCGGTGAAGAGTACTCCAAAGGGAATATCTGAATCGCTGTCACCCACCGGGTCGAGCATGGGGCGTTGATTGTCAACGATGCGATCAATACCTCCCAACATGCTTCCATCACCCAGGGCCATCAAACCCAGGAAGGGGATGAGGAGTCCGCCAATCAGTAATCCTGCTCCGTTGATGGTATCTGAGATCGCGACGGCTTCAAGTCCGCCCAGGATGGCGTAGAGCGCTCCAATGATGCCAATAGCCCAGACCATGATGAACACGGATTGTTGTTCTGAAATTCCGAACACTTCGGAAACGCCGAACAAGCCGTTCATGGCGAGTGCACCTGAGTATAGAATGAAAGGCAGGAAGCTTAGGGCCAGGGCTAAAAGAAACAACACACTCACGTAAGTACGTGTCTGCCTATCGAAGCGTTTTTCCAGGAATTCTGGAATGGTTGTGATTTGACCAGACCAGTAAATGGGGAGGAATTTCCAAGCCATCATAACCAAGGCCGCCGCGGCGATAACCTCCCAGGCGATGACGACAAATCCGTTCATGTAGGCACCACCGTTAAGGCCCACTAATTGTTCGGTAGACAAATTAGTCAGCATTAAGGAACCCGCTACGA
The DNA here is from genome assembly GCA_014529675.2 of Opitutia bacterium ISCC 52. Taxonomy (NCBI): domain Bacteria; kingdom Pseudomonadati; phylum Verrucomicrobiota; class Opitutia; species Opitutia bacterium ISCC 52. The sequence goes on along the minus strand of CP076040.1, from coordinate 2,991,555 downwards.
CAAACCAGGGAAGGCTGCGGCCTGCCAGGAAATAATTGCTTCCAATACTTTGATCATCATTACGGGTTTTCCACCACGAGATGACCGCTACAAAGATGGTAAAAGCAAGGAAGGAGACAAATGCGAACATAGAGAAGCTAGATTGAGTTCAAGAAATTAAGCCTGAATTATATACCAGTCGTAGAGCACTCACAAAATGAATACAAGGTGGAATATTCGCGGTTGATTCCTGTAAGGATTCGAGTGTTGAGATTAAGCGATGTAAGAATCAATTCCCCCTGTCTTTTCTTGACCTTCTTGAAATCGGTTCCTTTTGTTCCAGTTGTCCCTATGAAACTTTTGCTTGCTTGTTTTATTGCTGCATCCCTGGCGGTCCCCGCTGCGGATGTTATTCAGTTATGCAAGCATCAGTCTGGGGATGTTCATTTTTTTGCGGAAAGTTTTTGTGATGGAACCGTCTCGCATCATTGGTGGGCTTCATAACGCTCTTTGGTATCGCCGCTCGAAATGGCATCTTGCTCATTTCTCACATTCGAACACTGATGAATGAAGGAAAGCCGTTGCAGGATGCGGTCAGGCAGGGATCGCTTGAAAGGCTTAATCCTATTCTCATGACGGCCCTGACAGCTGCATTAGCACTCATTCCACTTGCCTTGGGGGTAGGAGAAGCCGGTAAGGAGTTGGAGGCGCCGATGGCGATCGTTATTCTCGGTGGCCTCATTACATCGACCTTCTTGAATATGATAGTTATCCCCAGTCTCTATTCGTGGTTTGGGAAAGCGGACCCGGTATAAATTGGATGGCCGAACTGTCTTAATTTCCCCAGCCGAGATTTACACCGACCCAGAATATATCGTCCAGTGACTCGCCTGCTTTTTCATCCAAACCAATTGTGTAGGCTATATACCCGCCTAATTCTACGCTGTCATTTAACGGGGTTGAGATCTCTAAACCCATCTGAAGGTTGTTTAAGCCATCGTGCTCATCTGCCACGTAACCTTCATTGATACCAATCAGCAGGTAGGGAGTCCAGCTAACGGAGGAGTCTTCGAAGGATCGTGATACTACGAGTTCGATAAAGGTTCCTCCTGCTTCGTCGGAGTAGACAAATGCCGCTCCGAAATCCAGGTCATTAAAAGCAGTGGTTCCCAGCACAAGTACGAATTCGTTATCGGATTCATTGTCTTCAGCAAAATCCAGCCAGGTATAACCAATAGCAATATCCAAATTTTCGAGTGACCATCCGTAGGCTGCAGCGAGATTTAGCTCAGAGTAATCTACGCTCGTTCCTTCTGCATACCACCCGGCGAGAATCATTTCGCCACCGTTTTCGAAATGTTGGTTCCACTCCAGGGCAACAGAGCCAAGGCCTCCATCTTCCAAATTGTCTCGGCCTTCCGAAATGTATTTGCTGTCCCACATGGCAGATGTGAACCAGTTGGAGCTATGTTCGTAGCTCAAATCATGGTGCGTTGGATGCGAAGGGTGCTCCACTTGGGCTATAAGAGCAGACTGAACGCAAGCTACCAAAAATAGGTGCGTTACCCATTTGAAGAATAGACTTTTAGAATGGTTGGCGAGCATCGGAATGTTGATGGTTTGAGGGCGTTGTTGGAATTGGCTGATTGCCTAAAAGTAACTGTGTCTATTAAATGCAATTTTGATTACTCAAAATCAAGTCCTAGCATCAAGGATTGATTCATTTTTACGCCCTAAAATCGAAAGACATTATTCAAAATTCGTCCAAAACATGAATATTGTGAGGAAATAGGGTTTGCCCAAGACGAAGTAGCCAAAGAGAAGACAAGGAGGATGAGAGACAAACCGATACTATTTTACGATGGAGACTGTGGCCTGTGTCACCGGTTTGTGCTGTTTGTACTGAAACGTGAACAAGAGCCACTCTTTAGGTTTGCTCCATTGGGTGGGGAAACATTCCTTGCCTCTTTCAATGAAGGGGAGGCAGAGGCATTTCCAGATAGTTTGATCATCAAGACAAGTGAGGGGGATATTCTGACTCTATCCGATGCAGCTGTATATGCACTCAAGACACTTTCGCCGGGCTGGAGTAGAATGGGTAAGTTTGTCGGAATTCTGCCAAAGTCCGTACGTGATTTTGGCTACCGTTGTGTGGCAGCGGTCCGAAGGAAGTTATTTAAAAAGCCGGAGGGTGTATGTCCCATCGTAAGACCCGAGCTGAGAAATCGATTGCTACCGTAGGTTTACGGTTTGTCGGTTGTTTTGGGAAACACTCCCGCTTGATCGGCTTCATTCAGGATCAATTTAGCATCCCTGGCATTAAGGTATTCTTGGATGGGGTTTCCAGAATGCCACCGCTGTTTGTCAGCGATAAGACGTTGTTTGATCTTGTTGAGGTTGTTGAGGTTCACGAACAGCGAGATGCTATAGAATGAAATCGAACCTGCGAATAGCAGAGGGAGTATCCACGATTTGATTCTCCACTCTTTCCAATACAATTTGGCATAGCCGAGGTAGACGCAACAGAGCAACAGTGTGCTGTAGATGCGATAGCGTGATGCCAGTCCTTGTTTCGCACCCAGGTCAGTCCTTGCCACAGTAGTCATAACCGCTGACAACAATAGATAGACAACAAAGAAAAATAATACCGGGTGTTTTTTTAGTAGGCCGTTCTTGATGAGCAATGCGAGAAGGGCCACCATCAAAACCGCTAGCAGATTTAGCCAAGGTGATCCAAGGAAATGAAAGCAAGAGCCTATGAAATTAGTGAAAAAATGTAGGTATTCAATCGGGGTGTTCCCTTCCATGTTTGCCTGGAGGTGAGTTCGTCCAAGAAAAAACCTAAACGCGATCCAGACGACTGTCAGTGAGATTAGGCTAATGAGGGCTTTTTTTGAATAGCTGGCGGAACCCTTTCGCAGATTCCAATATTTGTAAAGCTCCCAAAGTATCAGTGTTCCCAATACAGCCATCCCGAAGCCGTTTGTGAGGAGAGCCAAGCTCGTAAACAGCAGTGCCAGCCATTTGTCATTCTCGCGTGTCGAGCTCCAGAGACGGATGGTTGCCAAGGAAAACAACAGTCCGGGGAAATTATGTAGGCTCGTGGTGCTCCAAGTGATGGTGCCCCAATAGGATGGCTGAAAGAGTAAGAAGGGTAGAGGAGCAAGCCAGATCCAGGGAATATTCTCGTTGGCCTGAGTCCTTAGAAGCACCCCATAAAATAATAGAAATACAAAACCGCCTAACCATTGGTGCCTCACCAGGTTAACGTCTCCGAATATCCAAAGGTCGAAACTAGCGGTTGCTTTCAGGATGAGATGGATGTGTTCGTTGTGAGGAACAAACCAGCCTTTGAGTTGCTCTGCCGCCGGCTGAAGCGCATGGACTAGCACCGTTGTATAGTCGTCTAGAAACGGAAAGTTGTAGGCATAGATCCAGATGAGGATGAAATAGATGAAGACAGGAAATATGAGGAGGCAGGCAATGCTCCAACTAGGCCTGGACGATTGGGATTCCATAAATACCGATTAAGGACCTTTTGTTTATAGATTCCTCTGCAAATGGAAACAAAACAATGTCCTGTCTTGGGAGCGAGGACTTCTAGCAAGCTACTTACTTGGTGTTATGTTGATCATCAAACATTCGATTCAGGGGGAGGCATAGGTGCTGTCCTCCCTTATATCAGCTTCGGCGTTCAGGTAGTTTTTTGAAATAGCGATTGTGGTTATCGCCAGAAAAATTCTTTGATAGGTTGATTCATTTTAGGGGATGGCTCTAGTCATCAGCCAAAATTCGCCCGTCGACTGTAATGCTGCCCCATTTAACCGCTTTCCTGAAGTTGATGAGGTCTTTGCCCCTTAGATTTATGGGACCGTAATCTACGCGATAAAACAGCTAAAGGAAACTTGCTGGGATGTGGGAGTTTTTCGAAGCCGTAGGGGATTTAGCTCTACGGCCTATTGATATAACCCTGCTGTTCCAAGAAGAGGATCATGTCTCCCACGGTTTTGTAGTAATATGGATTCGATCCCTCGCGGTAGTTGAAGAAGCCGTGCGTCTGGCCTTCATAAGAGAAAATATGGCATTCGCTTCCGGCTTTGTCCAAGGCTCGTTGGTAAGCGTAGGCACCAGCAAGTGGAGTCGTTGTATCTGCAGTGCCCTGAAAAATGACTGCTGGTGGAGCGCCTTCTTTAATGTGTTTAATAGGAGATAGATGTTCTGGGTTATTCAGTCCTAGCCCAGGATTGAATAGGATCTGGAGACTTGGCTTGAGCGGGATATCGGTGTCATCCGTTTCCGCATCGTAGCCGGGAAGGTTCGCAATCACAGTGGATAGGAACCCGCCAGATGATCCGCCGCCCACCGCAATGCGTTCCGGGTCCAATTTGAATTCCTCAGTGTGCGCTCGCACCCAGCGGAAAGCTGATTTCGCATCCTCAATACAACGAATGGCGATGCTCTCGTCTCTTTCTTCTCCTTCAACCCTCCCACGGATGTTGGTATAAACAGAGGTAATTCCCATCTTGGCCAGGATCTTGCCGTGTTCGAAAAATTGGTCCGGCATATCTCGTTTGTTAAGTCCACTTCCATAATACCAGACGATGGCTGGAGATGGGCCATCTGTTTTCTCGGAATGGGTCACATACAATTCGATTTCCGTGTCACCCACGGTTTTGTAGATGAACTTCTCCCGTTCTCCTGCGGCTAGGATAAACGGAATCAAAAGTAGACAAACAGAACTTAGGATTTTCATAGATACTGGGTTTTAATGGCTAAAAAATGTACGTTTCCAGTGGGCAGACTATTTCGAAAAGTAACCGTGCTTTTCCAGGTAGACGAGCATATCTCCAACTGTCTTATAATAATGAGGCATGCTTCCCGGTCGGTGATTAAAGAATCCATGGGATTGGCCTGCGTAGGCAAATAGGGTGCATTCACTTCCCACCTTATCCATGGCGCGTTGATAGTCGTAGGCTTGCGTAATGGGAACGGTGGTGTCGGCTTTGCCGTGGAAAATAACGGCGGGAGAAATACCTTTTTTAACGGTGTGAAGGGGTGAGTATCCATCTCCGGTTACTTTACTTGGATCGACGGCAGGGTTGAATAGAAGTTGAAGGCTTGGATTGATCTCGATACTCAAGTCGTCCTTGGGATCATCGTAGCCTGGGAGGGTAGCTACGGCCGCGGCAAGATGGCCACCAGCAGATCCACCGCCTACCGCAATTCGCGTGGTATCGATATTGAGTTCCTTCGCATGTGCTTTTACCCAACGGAAAGCGGATTTAGCGTCTGCAATACAATTGGAGATGTCCCGGTTTTGGGCAGTGCCTTCATATCCACGGTAGTCGACTGAGACGGATACAACCCCTAATCCTGCGAGTATCTTTCCATGTTCAAAAAACTGACCCGCTCTACCTCTAGGATTCCAACCTCCACCATGATACCAAACTACGGCCGGGGAAGGAGCATCCTGTTTTTCCGGTTTGAAGATATGAACAGCCAGCTCGCGATCTCCGACTTTTTTGTAAATGCGGACCTCGGGGTCATTACCAAGGATGAAGGCTGAAGGAAGAAGAATGAAGACCAGACTCAGGAGTAGTAGTTTTTTCATAGGGTAATGGGTAGGGCGACCTCGCCGACCGTGTCAGGTCGTAGCCTCGTGCGAAGACTGAGGGCGCCGTTTCGTTATAATCATTATTTCAACGTCACTTCCACATCACTGAACCATAGCCCCATACCTTCAGGGTTACGGTGCTCTGTAGAAATAAGGATACCATTAAAGTCCTGGTTTCCCTTCCACACGGTGGGCCGACCTTCGCCTTCACCACCACGGATAAAGCTCCAGGCAGTCACGGTAAAGTCCGCAGTGTAAAACAGCTCGTAGACATCTCCGGGCGTATAGCCATCTTCATTATTATAAATGCACCGCAGTTTATGAACGGTTTCCCCGCTGATCGGATCCTTCACGTTTTCCTCCTCCTCAAAAGTCAGGGTTGGATCCCACACCACCTGAAACGGAAACAAAAGCCAGAACACATCGTTTATGAATCCTTTATCAATCTCCGCATCCATCCCTTCCCCACGTGTGTAGGTCACATCCTTGTCGTGTGCCTTGACCTTATCTTCATGTGGCCACCACGTCCAGGTCCGTCCAAAGGACCGGCGAGGACTCTTCACGTTGAAGGTATAGGTGATCGACTCTACCTTCTCCCAGTTTTGATAACCGTACGTTTCGGCGATCAAGCTGGCTGCGTCGTTAGCGGAGGAAATCGAGGTCGATGCAAAGAGAAGAATGAGGAATGCGAATTTTTGTTTCATATTATAGCTCTGGCTTTCAACTTCGTTTTTGTAAACAAATTATAGCTCTTCTAAATCCTGTGTCAGACCGATAGTTGCGATACAGAGTATCAGCGGTTTCTTCACGGCGTTCAATTTGAAGGCTATGCGAGCTTCCATATAAAATCCCCATTCAGAAAAAATTTGGTGAGTTAAACTCTGGTATGTTTGGAAGCAGGGTAAAGAAGTTGGGATTCTTATGGGTTTAATCTAACTCTCAATCGCTATTAAATTCAAGATTCTATTCTAAACTCTAAAATATTGGTTCGTACGGCTATATTCCAAGTAAGGACTACTACACGACTACCCGGAAGAAACGCCCCGTGATGAGAGTCGATTCCGGAGCATTAACTTCCTCGGTGTAGGAGGTCGTGGTCTCATTTGCCCGAGCAGCGACGGTGGCAAGGACTTCCCAATTGTTCATGTCAATGCTGCGTTCGACCGAGTAACTGTTACCGGGAACCGAATACCATTCAATAGTGAGTGACCAGATTCTATCTGGCCCCTGTGTGCGGAGATCCCAGTCGAATCCGGAAGCAGAACCTTCTTGCGGTGTGTAAGGAATTGGATCTGGAACAATGGCCAGATGAGAGCCTCCGAATACGGTCGACTTGTTTGCATCAAGAGTGATGCCGGATTTATTAGCCCAGTGTAAATCGTCACGGGCTAGCCAATAAATTTTGGTTGAGTCGTGTACGATTCCGGCTGGATCCCAATTGATATTTTGGTCGAAGTTGGCGTGACCATCCACCCATATTTCAGGATTGGATCCGTCTCTGTTGACCCGGTAAATCGCCTCTTGAGCTGCATCCGACCAAAAGAGGTGATCGTCGTCGATCGTCATGCCGAATGCTCGAAAGCCAGCGTCATTTCTAGGGGCGGTTCCTAGGCTATTGGTTGCTGGATCGTATTCTAGGGCCAGAGGCGCAGTGGTAAGATCTAAAAACAGTTCTGGGTTTCCCCCATCCAGGTCGCAGCGATAGATGCCTTCATTGTTGTTGTCACACCAGTAGACCTGTCCATCTGCGGTGGCGATGGTGGAAATGTTCACACTAGATAGCTCAGGAAAAGAGACATTAGGGACTTGGATGATCAGAGGATTTCCTCCATCTATGTCGCAGCGCATGAGGGCTCTATCTATGGCAAAGAAGAAGTATTGCCCATCCGTAACGAGTTCTGAATTGAGCGGAAATCCTTCGTCGCCTGCTTCGAATGTGCTTTCTAAGCGCATGTCTAGGACCCGTTCGATTTCTGCGCTCGCAGTGACGGAATTTCTAGGCGCTCGGCAGATAGCCTTTCCAATCCATCAATCCAGTATATGAAATTGCCCACGATGGTAATTCCACTTGGCAGAAAGGTGCTACTATCAGGAGTAGCGACTGAGCGTTCGTAGATATTCAGGTAGACCTCTTGTGCTATGAGATCCTCTGATTTATAGACGTATGCATTCTGGGAGTTCCCAAATGAAAGATAGATTTCAAGGCTGAATAGCTTTATCGGAAGTAATAAGGCTATAGATACGACGGCTAATTTCTGACACATATAGAGAAGGGTTAGTTTCTCCATACATAAAATCTTATCTGGATACCAGTAAAGTTTGTAGTAATTTCTATTTTCTTAATTCTTTGTTTAAACTTATGAGACTAATTATTTATAGAGCAGTATCGCTCATCATTGTTGTTTTCTTTATCGGATCTTCGAATTCAACTGTCGCTGTGGGAGCCCCAGTAGATTCCACGAGAGTGATTCATGGTCAGCTCAGCAATGGTACTACTGATCCCTCACCCAAAATCGAAGTGTACTTGCCCGTGGAAAAGGGCCGCACGGATATCGGTGTGATCATCTTTCCCGGTGGTGGTTACCGTGGATTAGCCGAACACGAGGGACCAGGTTACGCGCATTTCTTTCAATCAAAAGGGATCGCTGCTTTTGTAGTCGAGTATCGTCTTGCACCGGGTGGGCATAAGCACCCCGCCATGCTGGAGGATGCTTTGGCTGCGATTGAGACCGTGCGTTCGCGAGCCACAGAGTTCGGAATTGATCCAGGCAAAGTGGGAGTGATGGGTTCGTCGGCTGGTGGGCATCTAAGCGCGCACACCGTGACCAGCTACAGCGAATATTCGGATAATCTTCGTCCAGCTTTTGGCATTCTCTGTTATCCGGTGGTTGAGATGGACGGAGCCTACACCCATGCAGGATCACGTAGGAATCTCCTTGGTGAAAATCCGTCTAAGGAATTGCGGCGCTCGGTTTCGCCTGAATTGAAGGTGACTGCTGAGACGCCTCCCTGCTTTATTTGGCATACGGTGGAAGATCCGTTGGTGCCAGTTGAGAACAGCTTACTGTTTGCTTCGGCTCTGCAGGCGAAAGGCGTACCTTTCGAATTGCACGTGTATCCAAAGGGCCGACACGGGTTGGGTCTTATCACGGATTTTGGTTGGGAGGATTCCCTCATTCGGTGGCTCCACGAGTTGTTTGAGTAGTCTCTCGAGAGTAACTTTTAGTATGAATTTTATTCATCAAAATGATAAATAAAATAAAATAGTACTTGTGAGAGAGCTTTGGTGAGGGGTAGAGTTAGATGGTTATCTCTCTAAATCGTTTATTCTCCAATTATGCTCTTCCGATTCGTTAAAAAAATTGTCTCCGCATGTCTGCTGCTCTCGATAGCTCCCGCAATAGCTTCTGCAGCCGGACATGAAAGTTCTGCTCTCAATTCGGGCGATACCGCCTGGATGTTAACCGCCACGGTGCTGGTCTTGTTTATGACCCTGCCCGGTTTGGCTCTTTTCTACGGTGGTCTCGTTCGTTCCAGAAATGTGCTGTCCGTACTCATGCATTGTTTTGCGGTCGCCTGTTTGGCCTCCGTGCTTTGGGTCGTCTGCCTTTACAGCCTGGCATTCTCCGATGGCAATGCCTGGATTGGAAACCTCGACCACATATTCCTCAAAGGAATCACGGTGGGTGAGCTGAACGGGGGCACGTTCCCGGAAACGGTCTTCATTATGTTCCAGATGACTTTCGCCATCATCACCCCTGGTTTGATTGTCGGAGCTTTTGTTGAACGGATGAAATTTTCTGCCATCCTCCTGTTTACTACGCTTTGGTTGTTTCTTGTATATGCTCCAGTCTGTCACTGGGTTTGGAGTGGCAATGGTTGGATGTTCAATAACGGCACGATTGATCTCGCTGGAGGAATCGTCGTTCACGCGACGGCTGGTATTTCCGCTTTAGTCCTTGCCAAAATGTTAGGACCTCGGTCTGACTTCCCCAAACGCATTCGTCCTCCACACCATCCTGCAATGGTCATGATTGGTGCCTCCATGCTCTGGGTGGGATGGTTCGGCTTCAACGCCGGATCCCAGGTGGCCGCCAATGAAGCGGCTGGCATGACTATGCTGGTCACTCACATCTCCGCTGCGGTAGCGAGTTTGACCTGGATGGTCGTAGAATGGCTCAAGACTGGTAAGCCGGGTCTCGTCGGTATCGTTACTGGTATGGTCGCTGGTCTTGCTACGATCACACCTGCTTCAGGTGCGGTTGGCCCTATGGGTGCCGTATGCATCGGCTTCCTGGCCGGTCTCATTTGCTACTTCGCCTGCGGCATTGTGAAGAATTCATTGGGTATCGACGATTCTCTGGATGTGTTTGCTGTTCACGGAGTGGGAGGCATCATGGGCACCATTCTGGTTGCCCTTTTTGGTGTTGCCGCTTTCGGAGGGCTGAGCGACCACGGCATCGGAGCGCAACTGGTCACCCAAGTGAAGGGTGTTGGTGTTACCGTTATTTGGTCCGCTGTGGCTACCGCAATCATCGTATTTATTTGTAAAGCTGTCACAGGATTGCGAGTCTCTGAAGAAGTCGAACACACTGGCCTCGATCAAGAGGAACACGGTGAAACTTCTTACAACTATGAATAAATATGGTTTCTAACTATAATCACTTTATTTTCACCAACAAACTTAAGCTCTTAGCATGAAATTAATTAAAGCTATTATTAAGCCCTTTAAACTCGAAGACGTAAAAGACGCCCTGTCTGAAATCGGGGTCGTAGGAATGACCGTTACGGAAGTAAAAGGCTTCGGTCGCCAAAAAGGTCACACCGAGATTTATCGCGGAAGTGAATACACGGTCGATTTTCTGCCAAAGACTCAGCTTGAGATTGTGGTGGACGAAGGCATTGTTAAACAAGCGGTCGAAGTCATTATCAAAACGGCCAACACCGGTAAGATCGGTGACGGTAAGGTCTTTGTCATTCCGGTTGAAACCGCCGTTCGCATTCGGACGGGTGAGACCGATTCAGAAGCGCTTTAAGTCTACGCTTATTTTTCACGGGGTCCAATTCGTTGGGCCCCGTTTCTTTTGTACGGACCGGCTTGTGCTGGAGTTGGACCCCACTATTACTAGTGACTGCATTATGGAAGAGTCCGAATATGATGAAGATAAGAAGGTAAAGATTACCTCACAGCCCATTTTCTGGGTAGCGATGCTGTTAGTTGTATTTAATGTATGTCTATATTTCTGGTCGGTGAATCGAAGTTCGGAGTCAGAGAACGATCAGGCTGTGGAGCAGTTAGAAAAAGAGTAGGCCAAGAGCGTCCCTGCTCCGCCGTTGCGGATGATAAGGAATCGGCACGGCAGGATGCCGTGTTATTCAGCGCTTCGCTTGTAGATGTGTCCTCCCTTCGTTCATCGGTAGCCCTACCAAAAAGGCCAAGCTGGTGCTTGGCGTTCCCAGGTCCCTAAGCTGCAAGCTTTATCTTTTTTCGCCTTCGGCTTTAGATGGGATTTCCAAACCCCGTCTATTGCCCTATGAAAAAACTTCTTCTCTTCGGTACTCTTTTATTTACGCTGCTCAATCCCTTGTATGCTCAGGATTTTCTTCCGGTGTATGAAGTTGAGCACCAACCCTTAATCTCGGCAACTCAACGCTTATTGGATGCACTGGACTATGTCGGAGCACCGCTTAGTGAAGAGGACGAAGCGCAAATCAAAGCGTTATTTCGAGACGACGATGGAGAGCGTGCTGTAGATGGGATTCAGGAGATCCTAGATCGCTACTGCGTAGCTGGCGTCCATATCAGTGATGAGAGTCGGGTGAAAGTAGACATGGGCTCCGTGGATAAGAAACTGGTCCAGCAAAGGTGGCGGACCTTCCTGGTCAAAGTACACAATGAGGCTGAAATAACACCTACATTGGTCGCCGAAAGTCCGAATGCAGCTCCCCAATACCGTAGAAGCACCGGTTCGAAATCCCCGTCGCTCGATATCACTTTTTCCGACGTGGCGCAACGTTGGCTCGACTTGACCATGTATGATAAGCGGCCGATGAATCCTCGACTTTCCGGACTCGAACTGGAGTATCGCATCATTCAACTCTACAGCCGCGACGTAGGTCGTAGGGAAGCGACCCTGGCTTTCAATGTGGGGCAGGGGACCCAAGATATCGGCTTCAGAAATGGCGTGGGGATTTTATTTCAATGTGTTCCTGCAGTGGATGTAGTGCTGGGAGTGAAGGATCACGATGGTGAACCGACGAGTGCTGCTTTTGTTGTTAAAGATCAAGACGGACGCGTTTACCCAAATCCCGCTCGTCGCTTGGCGCCTGACTTCTTTTTTCACGACCAGGTTTACCGGGCCGATGGAGAATCGATTCTTCTACCACCTGGAAAATACTCGATGACTATTTCTCGTGGCCCTGAATATTATCCGGAAACCCGTGAGCTTGTAGTTGGAACTGGATACGTGAGTCAACGCGTCGACTTTAAACTCAAACGTTGGATTCACCCTGCGGCCATTGGTTGGTATTCAGGTGATCATCATGTGCATGCAGCCGGCTGTGCTCATTACGAAAACCCAACGGAGGGAGTTTCTCCTTCGGATATGATGAGGCATATTCTTGGTGAAGATTTAAATGTAGGCTGCGTGCTTACCTGGGGACCCTGCTGGTATGCGCAAAAGGAGTATTTCGAAGGTAAGGTTTCCGCCTTATCCAGAGAGAACTATGTAATGCGTTACGATGTCGAGGTCAGCGGTTTTCCCTCTTCTCATGCCGGGCACCTCTGTCTTTTGCGCTTAAAAGAAGATGACTCCCAGGAACGACCAAAGTTGAAGAGTGGCCTAGTTGGACGCTTCCCGTTTTGAAATGGGAAAAAAGCAGGGGGGGTGTGGTTGGCTATAGCCATTCTGGTTGGGGGCTTGGATTACCCGATATTGGTCCTAATGGACAACGAATGCAAACCATGCCCTATCGAACCCGATTCAATGCTCGATCAGGACGGGCTGCCGATAAGTTGCCTGACTATGAGATGCCTCCTTTCGATGGTATCGGGGCTAATGAATATGTGGTGGCTGCAGCTCACAATGTGTGCGACTTTATCTCGACGGTTGATACACCTGTTATTTGGGAACTCAATGTCTGGTACTACACATTGAATTGTGGATTTCGTACGCGCATATCTGGCGAAACTGACTTTCCATGCATATACGGAGACAAAGTGGGTCTAGGTCGAGTCTATGTGAAGTTGGACGAAGGCCAGCCGCTCGACTTCGATACCTGGATTCAGGGCGTGAAATTGGGCCGCAGTTACGTAGGCGACGGCATGAGTCACTTAATTGATTTTAAAGTGAATGAGGTAGCTGTGGGAGAAGCAGGTTCGGGTGGCGAAATCAGTCAGCTAGATTTGAAGGCACCAGGAAAAGTAAAAGTGAGTGTGGATGTTGCTGCGATGCTGGAGCCAGAACCTACTGAATGGACCGAGAGCATTAGAAACTCCCGTTTAGATAATAAGCCCTATTGGCATGATGAGCGTAGTCGGATTGGCAATACACGAAAAGTGCCGATTGAACTGATCGTTAATGGAGAAGTGGCGGCGATAAAGGAAGTTTATGCGGATGGAGCTATGAGCCGCATGGAGTTTGATCTGGATATTGAAAAGTCCAGTTGGGTGGCCTTACGGATATTGCCGACTGCGCACACCAATCCCGTTTTTATTGAGGTGGATGGACAACCTATTCGCGCGAATAAACGCAGTGCTCAGTGGTGCATGGACGCGGTGGATACCTGTTGGGAATCAAAGAAAGGGCAAATCGAAGACCGTGATATTGAAGCCGCTAAACTAGCTTACGACCAAGCGAAAGAAATCTACCGGAAAATCCGGGAAGAATCCTGAATTAGCTCCCTCGGTCTAACATACGGCCTTTCGAGGGCTTCCTGGTGAGTGATTTCATGTTATCCGTGTGGCTAAGGGGGATCATTCGTGCGGAAGCGATTGGGAAGAGGGAATCCAAAATACCTTGGGGCAAATGACAGAAATGCAGCCGATTGGACTACAAAGAGGGGTAGATTCAGGGTATTTCTGCTGAAGATTCTGCGTTTTTTGTAACTTTCTGCTATCTTAGGCAGTTAAATCTGTGTTGAATGAAACTTGAACTGTCTCCACTTTTTTGCGTCTCTAGCGGAACACTTTTACATCAAACCAATCAATACACCTTAATGAAAACACGTTTACTCGCTTCAATAATTGCCCTCGTGATCGCATTTGGCGGTCTTAACCTCTCTGTCCTCAATGCCGCGTCTCACGGTGGAGGCGGCCATGACCATACTCCTCTCGGCGAAGAGATGGAAACTATCAGCAAGGCGTTTCGTACATTGCGTCGCCAAGCAAAAGACCCTGCCAAGAACGCTTCTTCAGCCGCACTCGCGGGTAAGATGCTAGCTGCAGCCCAAAAATCTCTCGAATTCGAACCTGCCTGGAAAGAAGACCAGCCTAAGGGTGAACAAGCCGACTTCGTTAAGGGATACAAAAAGGGCATGGAGCAAATGGTTGCTCATTTGACCGCTCTTGAGAAAGCATTCAAAGGTGGCGACAATGCAAAAGCTGAAGCCATCATTGCTAAGTTGCGTGATGCCCAAAAGAAAGGTCACAAGGCTTACAAAAAGCCTGATGAAGATTAATCTTTAGCTTCCAAACAATTTATAAAGGCCAACCCAGATCGGGTTGGCCTTTTTCTTTGTAGATTATGTCTGTGAAATGTATCCACTCCGCTCCAGATTCACGAGCGGCAAGGAACCGGAAGACTCGCTTCATTTTATGGAGCTGAAACCGGCATGCCAGGCTGGTAATTATCAACTTAGGGGGTGACTGAATAATCGGATCTATCAATTTTTGATATTTTGGGTGACTGCCGCCCTGAATTTCCTCAATTTGGGCGAATGAAAATTCGTTCTTCACTGATAGTCACCCTGATTGTTACCCAACTTTTATCATTTGCTGCTACCCAAGCGCACGATACCCGGAGCTTTGAGATCCGTACTTACTACGCTGCTGAAGGGAAGTTAGACGATCTTATCGCCCGATTTCGTGACCACACCTGCGCGTTATTCGAAAAGCACGGGATTGAGAATATCGGTTACTGGGTTCCGAAGGATAATACGGACAACAAATTGGTCTACATCATCGCTTTTCCTGATCGCGTAGAGCAAAAAACCATGTGGCGCGCCTTTCAAGATGACCCAGCTTGGAAAGCAGCAGCAAAGGCTTCTTCTGTGAATGGAAGACTGATTACCAAGATCGACAGCGTATTCCTGGATGCGACCGAATACTCTCCTCGAGTTGTGAGACGCCAGGATTCTCCCAATCGTTTGTTTGAGATCCGCACTTACAAAGCAGCTGAAGGTCGTTTGCCTCATTTGCATGCCCGCTTCCGTGACCACACCATTGGTCTTTTTGAGAAGCATGGTATCGAGAATGTTATCTATATGCAGCCGCAAGCTGATCAGGAAGGAGCGGCCGACACGCTTATTTATCTGATTACTCACGACAGTGAAGAGGCGCGCAAAGCTTCCTTTGGAGCGTTTGGACAGGATCCCGATTGGAAGTCTGCTCGCAAAGCCTCTGAAGAAAGAGCCGGAGGTGGATTGACGGTCAAAGGTGGAGTGACCTACGAGTTTCTTGAGCCGACCGACTTCTCTCGCATGAAGTAAATCTGGGATCGGTCTTACTGATTCTGTAACATATAGTCCACCGCGAGGTGCGACATGGTTCGTATGCCATTGAGCATCGCACCATCATCGACCATAAACAGTGGGGAGTGATTGACCGGTGTGTCCTCTGTGAGTTGGCCATCTGGAGTCACGCCTAGAAAGTAGAACATACCGGGAACTTCTTTTTGAAAGAAGGAGAAATCTTCGGCTCCCGTGGTCATGGTGCTCTCGAATAATTTGTCGGCGCCCACCACTCTTTCGAGGGTTGGAGTCATCGCTTCGGTCAGCTCCGGATGGTTGATGGTCGGTGAATAACCGGTGTCAGCACCGATGTAAACGTCTGCCTTTGCCCCAGCGCTTTCGGCAATCTTTTCAGCGGTTCGTTTAACTTTCTCGTGGTAGGCCGATCGGACATCGTGATCAAAGGTTCGTATGGTACCGGTCATGACCACTTCGTCGGGAATGATGTTGTTTCGTTCTCCAGCTTGTATGGTACCGATGGATACAATCGATGGGCTGCCCAATATCGGCACCTGGCGACTGGCCACGGTTTGAACACCCAGGATGATTTGGGCTGATACGGTGATCGGATCGATGCCCCCCCAAGGTATGGCTGCATGCGTTTGTTTCCCGGTTACCGTGATTCTTAGGAAATCGGAACTCGCCATGAGTGGGCCTGGTTTTACGAGAACCGAACCCGATATACCGGGACGGACGTGCAGACCGAAAATCGCATCTACTTTTGGATGTTCTAAAACCCCTTCCTGGATCATTTGTTGGGCTCCCCAAACCGAGGCCGGCCAGGCACCTTCTTCCGCAGGCTGAAAGATCATCTTAATGGTGCCGGGCAGCTCATCTCTCATCTTGGCAAATACCTCGGCAGCTCCCATGGCGATCGCGACATGAGCGTCATGACCACAAGCGTGCATGACTCCCACTTCTTTGCCTCCATACTCAGCTTTCACTTTCGATGCATAGGGTAGGCCGGTTTCTTCCGTAACGGGTAGGGCATCCATATCGGCTCGCAAGGCCACCACGGGTCCGGGCTTACCGCCTTTGAGAACACCAACTACGCCGGTGACGGCGACTCCGGTTTGCACTTCATACCCCAGGCTGCTGAGGTGATCGGTCACCAGGGCGGCGGTTCTGAACTCCTGGTTCGAAAGTTCAGGGTGCTGGTGGATGTCGTGTCTCCACGCTATCACTTTTGGTTCGACGGTTGAGGCCAGCTTATCGACGGTTTTGCCTAAATCTGCCACCACAAACGTGGGAAGTAGCAAAAGGAGTAAGGAAAGTTTCTTCATGGGTTCTATTGTTGAATTCCAATGATAGACTCACAAACAGAAAATGGATCGAATGCGGTCCATCCCTTTTTAATCGCATGAATCTTTGCAGGCATGACTTGTCAATTCATCCAGCGGTATCTTTATTCAAGCTTATGTCTACCTCTAGCTTCTCAAAACTAATTGTCTTTTTACTGTTAGCTCTGCCTCTGGGTATATGTGGAAAACCCAACTTAATTTACATCATGGTCGATGATCTTGGGTATGGTGACCTGAGTTGCTTCGGTCAGACCGGGTTTGCGACGCCTCACATTGATCGTCTGGCTGCGGAAGGTATGAAGTTTACCGACTACCACTCGGGGAATACCGTTTGCCGTCCATCACGCTTAGCGCTTTGGACAGGCCTTGATCCCAGGCATGCACCCATTACTGGGAATGCGGCCTACGCCTTGCAGGACTCGGATGTCACCGTGGGAGAGTTGTTGCAGGATGCAGGTTATGTAACGGGCGGTGTTGGCAAGTGGGCATTGTTTGACGGTGAGGATGGGCATCCCAATGACCATGGTTACGATTTCTGGATGGGGTTTTTAAACCAAAGTAACGCACACAATTTTTATCCTCCTTATCTTTGGCGCAATCGAGAGCAGGTGCCTCTCAAAGGAAATCTACCTGGGCCAGCGCATGAACCGTATCGTGGGCGCGTGGCTAATGGACGTGAGACCTACTCGCATGATGTGATGACCGATGAGGCGTTGGGTTTCATTCGTCGCAATGCCGAGAACCCGTTCCTGCTTCACGTGCACTGGACCATTCCCCACGCCAACAACGAAGGGGGTCGTGCCTGGATGGATGGTATGGAAGTGCCAAGCTATCGTGAGTTTGCCGATAAAGACTGGCCCAATCCGGAAAAGGGTTTCGCCGCCATGATCACGCACATGGATCGCGATGTTGGAAAGATCATGACCTTGCTTAAGGAGCTGAAAATCGATGATAACACGCTCGTCATTTTCACCTCCGACAACGGCCCTCACCATGAGGGCAATCACGATCATGAATTCTTCAATTCCAATGGTCCTTTGAAAGGCTATAAACGCGACCTCTACGAAGGCGGCATTCGCGTGCCCATGATTGCCCGCTGGCCTGCCAGGATCGAGCAGGGGACCACCTCGGCGTTCACTTCCGCATTCTGGGATTGGTTACCCACGGCTTGCGAACTGGCAGGGATAGAAACGCCCGACCATGTGGATGGCAGTTCCCTCTTACCTGCCTTCCTGGGTAAAGAGGAGAAACGTATGGACCCCCTGTTCTGGTTGTATGAGGAACGTCGTGGTCGCAAAGCGGCCGTCCGCTTGGGTAATTGGAAAGCCATTCAAAACAGCGAGGATGCGGACTGGGAACTCTACGACCTCTCCAAGGACATTGGCGAAGAAAAAAACCTGGCCCCTGATAACCCTGAGCTGCTCGCCGGGCTGGTTCAGTTATTGGAAGCAGAGTAGAGGGCTAACTAGCCCTTCCATCTTCCAGCCGCCCTGCGAAATATTCGCTTACATCCTGATGCAAGGCGGGTTTTTCGGATGCCCATGTCCACACTCCGTTAGCGTCCAGGGCGATATCGTGTTGAGGGGTGTAATCATGCCTGGGAAGAATGTTCAGTCGACTGACGTAGCGTCGGTTTTTGGTCTCTCCATGCCAGAGGTGAACCAGGCTGCCATCGATGTATCCCACCTGTCCCTGGACGGATTGGTGAAAGGCCTGCGCCCAGGCGAAGTAATGATCCCTCCTCGCTCCAAACATTCTGTGGTAATCGGCAGTGAGCTCCAGCCAACCCATGGCAGATCCCAGAATGACACGGTCACCACCCCCGACTATACAGGCATCATACAGACCGTGGGTCTGAAGCAATTCCCGGCGACAACCCCAGGCCAGTCCCGTGGTTGACTTGGCTTCTCCTGATACGCGCTGGTAATCTTCCTGCACTGAGTCACCCAGGACAATGCGGTAGCCGGTTGAAGGCCTCGTGTCTACAGCGGAAGAATGTGCGTCACCCTGTAAAACCATCGCAAGGTCAGCGTCTATGGGTAGGTCTTTGCGCTCTTGAAACAGATGCACCAGATTGAAGCTTTTCAAAGCCTCCATCGCTGCCTCAGCCCAATCCGGTTTTTCAAAGATCACATCGCAATCAATCCAGGCGATGTATTCACATTCATCAGGCAACGAATCGACAGCGAGATTGAGGAGCCGCTCCTACAGTTGAGTCACTTCAATCTTACGAAACTCCAGATGACCGAGTTCACCTTGAATGCCAATATGGCCGGTCAAATTCTTGATGCTTGTGCAAGTGGTGATCACCGTTCCATTGAGTTTTACCTCCATGGTTTCTCCTAGGCAGGTGATTTCGTAAGTGTGCCATTCCAAAGCTGGCTTGTAGACGCTCTTCAATGCATCGAGGCTGGACTCGGATTGAAATTCAGGAGCGCCGTAGGGAATAATAAAGCCAAGTGGATATTGATGTTCGATTTCATCGAGACATTGCACTTGGTAGCCATTATTGGGCCAGCCGTTCTCGTCGTCGTTGCTGGTGGGGCCGGTTCGGACAAAGATACCGCTATTAGCGCCTTTTTCCATAAAACGAAATTCCATGGTCAGCGTAAAATCGCCAAAGGTATCGGCTGACCTGAGCCATCCCGTGCCCTTGTTGATCGTGAGCACTCCGTCAGCAACGGAGAATTGACCCCCATTCTGAATTTCCCAGCCGTCAAGGTTTTCACCATTGAACAGGGAAAGGGTGTTTGAACTTTCTTCGGTGGCTGAGCCGCAGCCAACTAAGAGAGAAGCGATGAGTGAGAGTGTGAGATAGGGGAGTATTTTCATATGATTGAACAAAGAGTCGTTAATGGCCTGACCTTTATTCAAGTGAGAAATGAAAGCAAGCTGATAGAATGGGTGAGCCGATGAAGTGTGAAAGTGTAGGAGCGGATCAAATTTAAACAGAAGGCAACAAAGGGAACGAAGGTTAGGATGTACGTTTGTGTCTTCGTTGCCTTCTGTTCAATGAAACATGAGGATTAGTTTGTCCGCTTTGGTTGTATGGAAGGCACTGGTATCCTTGCCCTGCCACCTAGTGGGGCGTACGATTCGGCATTGCGAGGACGCAATTGCCCTACCATTTTTTGAGTATCGAGTTTATTTGCCGAGCCAGCCTACGCACAAAGCTTCGAGCGGTACAACTGGTGCCCCGCGTTCCCAGGAAAGGGCAGCGTTCTAAATCGAGTTGAGATGGATGCTGCCGCCCGAGGTTCTTGTCTTCAGAAGTGGACCGCCCGCGTTCAAAGTTCCTTTTAAGGAAGAGCGTTTCACATGCGATGTTGAAAGGAGCAGTTGTGTTGACACTCCACCTCCTGATGTGGATGCGTCGATGGCCAAATTGGCTTCTCGGTTGATGGCTACGGTGATACTTCCACCGGAAGTTTTAAGATAGCAGTCTTGGGTTGGCTGACTCGCGATTGAAGCCGTGATACCTCCACCTGAGGTGGTTGCTTCCAAGTTTCCTTGGACAATGCCCAGGCGAATAGAGCCACCGGAGGTCGAGACGTTTGCATCTCCATGAACGTCGTTGATGACAATGTTACCCCCTGAAGTACGTCCCTGCAATTTACCAGTGATCGTCTCTGACTTGATGGATCCTCCAGAGGTTCTCATTTCCACATCTCCGTTCAAATTGTTGGCTCGAATACCTCCACCGGAAGTTCTTGCGATCACATTTCCGTCCACAGACTCCATGACGATTCCCCCACCTGAGGTGCGTAGTTCGGCATCGCCTTCCAGATATGATAGGTTGATCCCGCCGCCAGAGGTTTTGGTAATTACGTCAAATGACTTTGGTAATCGGACCGCAGCCTTGAAATTGAGACGTTTGCTAGATCCAAACAAACTCCACCCTGTAAGCTTGTTGTCGTAGGTCATGATACAACGGATGTCGTTTCCTGATTGCTCGAAAGTAAGATCGAGTTTCTCCAGCTCCTTGTCGAAATCGTCTTGGTCACCCCGTTTGAGAGTGCGAGTAATCTCAATACTCACTTCTGAGCCATTGTAAGTGTCGATATCGACTCCAGCTGATTGGAGCTCCAGGGAGAGTAGCCCTGAGCCACTGGTGGTGAACGTTTCTTTTACAGTGTCTTCGACTTTGGCGGAAAGTTGAGTCGAGGCTACTAGTGAGAGGAGAAAGGGAGCTCAGAGGCCCAGATTTTCGAGTTTTCTGATATTCATATATGAAAGGTTGTTTATCTTATTACCCGGCTGATTGCTATAAGTTACAGTATTTCAAAAAAATGATCCTTGAAGCGATCGCTTGTCAAAGGGGTGTGGATTACTCACAGTCCCAAAGCTTTCCTATGAAGATATTAAAGATCTTATCGGCTGTTGTGGCTGTTGTTTTTTTAGTGGTGTTTGCTGGTTCCCTGGTACTGCCCAAGTCATACCAATACGAGAGGTCTTTTGTTATTAACGCTCCGGCTCAGGCCATCTTTCCCTTAGTCGGGGAGTTACGAAATTGGCCTGAATGGTCTCCCTGGATTGAAATGGATCCGGAAATGAGAGTCACTTATGGCACCACTACCACGGGAATGGGAGGAAACTACCATTGGGCGGGAGAAACAGCAGGCAGCGGAATAATTACCATTTCTGAGTTTGATCCACCGAAGGGCGCTACGTTCGAAATGCAATTTAAGGGGTGGGAGGATAGCCCGTCCTTTGCCTCGTTCACTCTAAGTCCTGAAGAAAATTCGACACACGTCACCTGGAGCTTCGCGGGTGAGTTTCACGGAAACCCCATCAAGCGGTATTATGGTATCCTAATGGAGAAGATGGTGGGCGAAAACTACGAAAAGGGCTTGGCTAATCTCAAGCAGCTCGCCGAAAAGGAGTAGCTACTTTCCGCGCGGTCCTGGTCGGCGTTGGATATTATTGGCTGGTGTCGTATCCAGATCGTATTTGGGAATGTCTTTCATGAGCGACTTTTCGTAAGCACCCAGAATGAAACTTGAAAGTATGCCAAAGGAGACCACGCCCAGGCAGAAGGCGAGTTTGAATTTGGGTCTGAGTTGTAGTTTGGTTTCCTGCTTTGCCAAATAGGTGACAAGGACGATCGAACCGATCCATGCGATGGGCCAGGCAAGTCCAACGCTTCTGAATGTAGAACGGATTTCTCCAAATACCGAGAAGCCAATGAATCCGAGGGCTATAATGAGGGAGAATAACAGGCTGTTCCCTTTTAGGACCTTGATGAGGAATCTGAGGTAAAAGAAGTCCATGAAAAACCTAGCGCAATTTTCTCACAGAGTTGTTCCGAAGAATGGAGTGGTGACATGACCGAACGCGAAGCGAATCGGTCCAATGTTGAGGCTGACGACGGAGAAGCGCGGGCGCACACTTCTGTGCTTAACTAAGCTGTGATGGAGTTCCGAGAAGCGAAGCTTCGACAAGACCGGATGCGGAGCAGACCGGAACAACACTCGGCATGTCGGCCTGAAAATACGTGGAATAGGCATAATGCCGGAGAGAATCCTGATCATTGATTGCAACTCTTCTCCATAATAATTGTTAGCTAATAATTGTGCGTATTTGATGAGAAGTTTGGGCTAGAGTTGTTTTGTGTATAGTGCTGTATACAATGGATCAGTCTGATACAATGTTTCGTGCGATCCGGATGCAACTAGTTCGCCATTTTCAAACACCATGATGTCATCTGCCAGTCGAATGGTGCTGAACCTGTGAGCGATGATGATCACCGTTTTCCCTACCACGAGTGAGGCGAGGGCTTTTTGAATTTCTTCTTCACTGTGCGAATCGAGGGCCGAAGTAGCTTCGTCTAGAATTAGAATAGGAGAGTTACGTAGGAATGCACGTGCAATGGCTATGCGCTGTATTTGGCCACCTGAAAGTTGTCCTCCACGTTCTCCGGCCATGGTATCGTAACCCTTTTCAAACGCATCAATAAATTCGTGAGCGTGAGCGTCTCTAGCAGCTTGGATGACTTCCTCTCGGGTAGCGTCTGGGCGGCCAATCAGGATATTGTTGAACAGGCTGTCGTCGAACAATACGGGATGTTGGGAGACGACCGCAATTTTGTCCCGCAAGTGTTTCTTTGTGAAATGTCGAATGTCCGTACCGTCTATTTGGATACTGCCATTAGTAATCTCATAAAGTCGTGGTATCAGCTTCGCGAAAGTCGATTTGCCTGCTCCACTCGGGCCGACCAAAGCTACCACTGATCCGGGTTCAATAGTGGCTGAAAGGTGTTTTATGACCGGTACGTCTGCATATCCGAAGGACACATCCTCAAAGGTAATTCTTCCTTCCGGAATATCGCATTGCACAGGTCTGTCAGGGTCTTGCATCGAATCAGGCTCCTCGAGGCTTTCGTTGATGCGATTAATGGCGCCCTGGCATTTCTGGATATTCCCATAAAGTCGAAATACTCTTTTTAGCGGATCGTAGGTCATGAACATGACACCGCCCAATGCTAAGAACGTGGAGAGTTTGACTTCATTCAAGTAGCAGAAAATGAAAGTAACCGAGACGAGGGCAGAGGCGAGGAACTCAATCAAGGGTTGGGCCATCCGTTCATATTTGACGACCTTCATTTGCTTTCTGAACAGTTTCTGCAGGAAGCGATCGAAAATGGAAATCTGCTGATCCTGAAGATTGAAGGTTCTTACCTCGGTGGCGCTGTCCAGATTTTCGCTAAGTCCCTCAGTCATTTCTCCTTGGGACTCCTGCATGTCGATACCGTGTTTCTTAAGTCGACGGCCAATCAGAAGAACGGGGACGACTGCTAAGGGTGCGGTTAAAATAATGAAGAGAATAAAAACGACTTCCTTTTGCTGGATGGACAAGAATACCAAGTAGCTGAATGCACCTATCACTTGAAGGGGATAGGCGAAGATGCCGTTGGCGGTTTCCTGTAGGGTATGTTGCAGCAGCGTGGTATCCGAAAGGATTCGTGATAGCAGGTCCCCGCTTTTGGTTCTGTCGTGGTAAGCAAGCGGCAGGTGCTGGATTTTGGCAAAAAGATCAGCGCGGATACCCTTCAGAATAGTCAGTCCGCAGTGGTTCATCCATAGCTGATTAAAATACCCGGAAATGCCCCGGATGAGGAATACTCCAGGCAATTGAGCCGCAATGAAGAAAATTTCGAAACCACTGTATGTTTCAGATGCCGATTCGAACACATTGGCGAATACAACCTGTATGTAATAGGGGACGCCGAATCCACTGCTTACGCCCATGATTAATCCAGCAGCAATTCCTAGGAGGAATCGGCCTTTGCAGGAACGGAGATAACGGCGAAATGCGAAAAATTTATCCAAAGTAGAGAGAGTTTGAGATACTAAAAGAGACTGATGCTAGTTGAAGGCGTTCAAAGATTTCAAAATCAAAGCTTGTACAACATGCATACTGCATGAGCTGCAATGCCTTCTCCTGCGCCCAGAGACCCCAGTTTTTCCTGAGTGGTAGCCTTTATTCCGATGCAATCCCCCGGAAGGTCCAGTGTTTTCCCAATGATCTTCTTTATATCGTCAATATAGGGCGCAATTTTGGGTTTTTCTGCGATGAGGCAGCTGTCGATATTGCCAATTCGATAGCCTTTTTCGGCTGCCAATGCAGCGGATTTCGCCAATATGATTTGAGAATCAATGCCTTCAATCTCTGGATCTGTGTTGGGGAATTGGTGACCAATATCGGGAAGGCTACAGGCGCCCAGGATAGCATCGGCAATGGCATGCGTGAGGCAATCGGCATCTGAATGGCCGTCCAGTCCAAATTCTGAAGGGATTTCTACACCTCCTAATACTAGTTTGCGGTCTGCCACCAGGCGGTGGATGTCATAGCCAAATCCGATTCGGTAGGGAAGGTGGGTCATAAATGAAGTCGGTTAGTATCTATCTCACATTCCAAAATGCGCATTATTTTTTATTTTGAGATAGGTTCCTATTAGGATAGCTGCGACCTTTGTTGCAACATCAGTTCCGCAATGGCCAAATCCTCTGGGTGTGTAATTTTGGGATTAGCCAGATTATTTTCTACAATGGATACAGGATAGCCATATTCAATGACGGCTGCCGTATCGTCAGTGGCTTGAATGTTATCTTCTTTCAATTTACGGTAGGCGCCTAAAATTAATTTCCAGGAAAATGCCTGGGGAGTTTCCATGGCCCAGAGATTTCTACGATCCAGGTTGTTTAGTTTAGCTTGGCGTATTTGGCTCGATTCGGAACTGAGCTGTTTGATGGTGTCTACCACGCGATGAGCAAGTACTGCTGCCTTGTCCTTAACCATGGTTTCATGAAGCTCAATCAGGGCTTCCTTGGTAACCAGAGGGCGAGCGCAATCATGAATCATGACGAAGTTCGTATCTTCGGGAACCGCTTCCAGAGCTTTTAATACGGAGTCCTGCCGTTCAGCACCACCACTTACCCATTGAATGTGTTTTGAGGAGCAGGCTTTGAAATGCTCCTCCAGCTGGGAACGTTGTGCAGCGTCTCGAAACACGCCGATAAAGCTAGAAACAAAGTTTGATTGTTCGAATGCTACTACGCTGTGCTCGAATACAATGCGGCCGTTTAGCTCGGCCAAAATTTTGTCCTCAACCTTGCCCTGCATACGGTTTCCCGATCCAGCGCAAAGCAGTATAGCGACTGTACTCATTTTCCTTAACTTGCCAATTCAGCGTTGATGGCCTGGACGGCCTCGCGAGGTGAGTCGGCTTTGTAAACTGGACGTCCGACGACAATGTAGTTGGAACCATTGACCGCTGCTTGAGCTGGAGTTACAATTCGCTTTTGGTCGTCTGCTGAGCTTCCAACCGGTCGTATGCCGGGTGTAACAAACTGCAAGTCGTTGGAAAATTTGGGTGCAAGTGTGTCGAGCTCTTTAGCGGAGCATACCAATCCCTTGACTCCGGATTCGACTACCGCGCTTGCTAAGTTGTGGACTTGATCGGGTGGGGTGGCTGGAATGCCCACTCGCCGAAGTTGAGTTTCGTCCATTGAGGTGAGCACGGTCACGCCTAATAAAAGAAGCTCTGGTTTTAGTTCCTGTCTGACTTGGTCAGCGGCACGCATCATTTCCACGCCGCCACTACTGTGAATCGTCAGCATTCCAATGGGTAGCTGGCTTAAGCTTTGAACCGTTTTAGCGACCGTATTGGGGATGTCGTGGAGCTTGAGGTCGAGGAATACATTGAAGCCCAGACCTGCAACTTCCTTAACCCACTCAGGTCCGTGAGCAGTAAACATCTGCAAGCCGATTTTGACCCATTTTAGTTCTGGGCCGATGTCATTGAGAAGTTTGCGTGCTTCTTCTCGAGACTCAATGTCGAGCGCTAGTATCATTTCACAGGATTTCATGAATACGGTTCAGGTAGTAGGAAGATTTTTCAGTTGTAGCAATCGGACTGAATGACAGCGTGATGCGTGTGAAAACCAACAGCACAATGCGATTATTTTCCCCTGCCAAGGTTAATCTGCTTTTGGCCGTGACGGGTAAACGAGACGACGGTTTTCATGATTTGGTATCTTTGGTCACTCCCCTTGATGTTGGAGATTTCTTGGAAGTAGCGGTTTCTGGTGAGGCAGGCTCCGTTCAATTCACTTGTAGCGAATCTTCTGTGCCTCTTGGAGCCGAGAACCTCGTCGTGCAGGCGGTTGAGGCTTTCAGGCGAGTTACCGGTTGTAACTGGGGTCTGACTATTCATCTGGAAAAACATATTCCAATGGAAGCTGGACTCGGGGGCGGAAGCAGTAATGCCGCCACTACTTTATTAGCCCTCAATGAGCTGACTGAAAAGCCTCTGGACATGGAGGCTCTTTCTGAACTGGCAGCTACACTGGGGTCAGATTGTCCCCTGTTCCTGCATCGGACGCCCCTGATCATGCGTGGGCGAGGAGAGCAGATAGAGCCTCTTTCTGCTGAAGCTTCCGAATCGTTGAAAGGCCAGGCGATTGCTGTATTCAAGCCAAGTATTGGTATTTCAACCCCTTGGGCATATGGTGTGTTGGCCGAGCACCCCAGCTATTATGCTGATAGTGTGGCAGTTGAGAAACGCCTGGAGTCATGGAAGAAGTGTGAGCTTCCGCTTGAAAAGCTGCTCTATAATAGCTTCGAGCGGCCTGTATTTGAGAAGTTTGTCGCATTTCCGACCCTTTTTGATCGCATTCGTTCAGAATTGGGACTTCGCCCTTTAATGAGCGGTAGCGGGGCGAGTTGTTTCTGTTTATTACCCGATCTGGCCATGCAGGAGTCGTTGGAAGTCCTTGTAAAGGATGCCTTTAGCGATTCGGTGTTCTTCAAGGTCTGCCGATTGGGAGCCCATGTGTAACAAAGGAGTTATAATTCCTGCTGCGGCCCTTCATCAAAGATAAAAACCTTTGCTCTCAGGCACAATTGCTGCTGAAGTTTTGTCTTAATTAGAGCTACTACAGTTAGAAAGTGCATGTCATCGGGTATAGGAAAAGAACAGATATTTAAAGGTATTGCCGCTGCGCCAGGCGTTGCTTTTGGCAAGGCTTTCGTGCACGTCGAAAACGAGCTCTACATCCCTCATTATCTGGTGGATGCCGAAGAGATTGATGGCGAAATAAAGCGATTCGAACTGGCTCTGCTTAAGACCCGCCACGAAATCTCGGAGATTCGCCACCAGGTGGCTGATCGCCTTGGGGAAGAGGAGGCTCAGATTTTTGATGCCCATTTGATGGTTCTTGAGGATCCAGCGTTGATTGATGAGACGATCACTGAGCTGAAAACAAATCGTCAGAATGTTGAGTCCTGTTTTCATAAGATTTCGCAGAAGTACATCGAGGCTTTTCAGAGAATAGACGACGAGTTTATTAAGGAGCGCTTGAATGATATTAAGGACGTCTCTCGAAGAATCCTCTACAATTTATCGGGAGAAACGCTTGAGAGTCTCGAATCGATAGATAAGGAACAGATTGTCGTTTCCCACGATTTCACTCCTTCTGATGCCGCAGCGATTCAAACCGAATATTTGCAAGGATTTATCACTGAAGCAGGTAGTCGTACGAGTCATGTAGTAATTATGGCCAAGGCTGCGAGCGTGCCTGCTGTAGTCGGAGTACACAACATTCTTAAAGTACTGCAGAATGGCGATGATATTATCATCG
Source organism: Opitutia bacterium ISCC 52 (assembly GCA_014529675.2). Lineage (NCBI taxonomy): Bacteria > Pseudomonadati > Verrucomicrobiota > Opitutia > Opitutia bacterium ISCC 52. The sequence continues at coordinate 2,963,791 of CP076040.1, read as the reverse complement.
ATGGGTTTGAAGGCGTGGTTATTCTTAATCCAACTGAGGCCACATTGTTCCAGTATGGTGAAAGTAAGAAACTTCGCGACTCTCAGGAACTCGAATTCCTCAAGCATTCAGGCGAACCTGCAATTACGACCGATGGTGTTGAAATCAGCGTCATGGCCAATATTGAAGGGAATAATGAAATACCTCGCGTGCTCGAGACGGGGGCTGATGGAATTGGGCTGTATCGAACGGAATACCTATTTTTGAAGTCAGGCAATTTCCCTACCGAGGAAGTACAGTTTACTGCCTACAAGGAAGTCGTCGAGTCGATGAAGGGAACCCCGGTTATCCTTCGGACCTATGATTTAGGTGGCGATAAAGTACTTCAACGAAAAGACCTTATCGGTAAAGAGGATAATCCTTTCTTGGGGTGTCGGGCGATTCGGTTCAGTTTGCTTTATCCTGAAGTATTCAAAGATCAATTACGTGCGATGCTGCGGGCGAGTGCCTATGGCAATCTAAAGATCATGTTCCCTATGATCAGCAACCTTGAGGAACTCAATCAGGCGAACGCCTTGGTTAAGGAAGTGAAGAAGGAGCTGCAGGCAGACAAGGTGAAGTTTGATAAGTCAACGGAAGTGGGGATTATGATCGAGATTCCCTCCGCTGCTCTGGTAAGTGATATCCTGTCCGACTATTGCGATTTTTTCAGTATAGGAACCAATGACTTGATGCAGTACATGCTTGCAGTCGATCGTGGGAATGAGCGAGTGGCTCATCTTTACGAGCCAGGTCATCCGGCTCTGCATCGTGTCCTTAAATTAGTTGTCGAAAATTCGAAGGAGAAAGAACAACCTGTCAGTATCTGCGGTGAGCTGGCTGGAGATGCCTATTTTATTCCATTACTTATTGGTTTGGGACTTCGCAGTTTGAGCGTCTCGCCTAATTTTGTACCCTCGATTAAGCACTTCTTAAGAAATGTATCATTGGAAGAAGTAGAAGCGGTGGCCGAAGAGGTGTTGGGTATGAGCGATGCCGATGCGATTATAGAACGCTTGAAAGGCTTCTACGATTCCAAGAAATAAGTCATTTGACTCGTACCCAATCGGAGCAGGTGGCGGCTTGACCTCGATAATCTCCGCTTTCATCGATTAAGTTCCACACGGTGGCTTGTTCTATAAAAAAGCGTTTTCCCGTTTTGGATATACGCGTGCCTGAATAGTCGTCGATATATCCGTTTTCAGTGACACGCTTCATCAGGGCCGCTCGTTCCTCACGAAGCATGGCTTCTGCCGTATCGGTCGACGGCATGGATGTCCACTCATCCCAAGTCATCTCAAAGAGCTCTAGCCCAGCCTGATTAGCATAATTGAGGATGGGGTTCGAGGCCGTATCATGGGAAAGCACTGGGAATGGAGCTTCGAATATCAATTGCGCGGTTTCAGTCTCCGGGTGGTTTCCGGGTAGCAGAGGCTTTCCTGTCCAATGTTGATAACTGGAGCAGAGCAATTGCACGTGTTCTTTTTGAAAGTTGTTGGTCGATGAAGGGAATTTCATTTCTGCAACTCTCACAAAAAAGAAAGCTCAGGGATGATGTCCATCCCTGAGCCTATAAAAGTCTGAAATAAATTTACGAAGCTGATAAGACTCGGGCAGCTCCTTCATCTTCGATCACAGGTGAGATATCAAAGCTGATTACATCGGTCCAACCCTGGGTCCATGTCATGAGTGCTTCCGCATTGTCCGATTCGGCCATCATCCATCCCTTTCTGCCAGCGACACTATGCCAACGACCCAACATGGTCACACCTTCGGGTGGAAGTGCTCCGGTAGAGGTAAAACGATCTTGGGCAGTATTTCGCTGGTTGAGATCAACTTCTTAGGTGATATGGAATAACATAAGACTATTATAATTTAAGGTTAGATTGATTGAGTGCCTCTATACTTGCTCAGGTTCCCAGTAGGTCAATACTCTGTGAGATTGAATTAATGGCTGTGGTGCTTTTCGCGATGCTGCCTGAGTAGGTCCTTGCCATAATCGTTTCCGTTGGGGGTTCGGATAACGGCATGCACGTGTTGGCGAATGGGCTTCCGCTCAGGGAACTGTCGTCTTAGACCGACTGGATTCTGATGGTCAAATTCAATTAATGCAACCGGGCTGTGTATCCGGTAATAAAATACCGCATTTTCATCGGTGGGGCCTTTCCATGCAAAATAGGTGTCGTCCCAATGATCTTTAATTTCGCTCATGCGGACTCTTGCATGGCCGTCTTTCATGTAGCCAGCATAGAGGCCGATTACTTCGAGCAGCGCTTGGGTTTGTTTCTTGTTTAACTCCTTAACCGGTATGCCTTGATAAGGCATGACGACATTATCTTTGAATGCCTCCGTTTTATTATCGTTGCCTGGTTTGCTATGTCGAATAATCGCCTTCGATTGTTGCTTTGGAGTCAGGCTTTGGGCAAATGCGAGAGCTTTGTTTTGCTCGTCCTGCATAATGGCGATTCCCTTGAATTTCCCGTCCTCAGCGATCATGGGTTCGGAACCTACAAAAGTTGGAGTGGCGACTACTTGGTCTCCAAGGATGAAGAAATTAATGATCAGATGATGTCCATCGATCTGCCAGCCCCAGGGTTCTGTCTGAGAAGGGGTGCCCATGATTGTTATGTGGTAAGCCCATTCTCCGAGCATGAATTGGTTGCCCTGCATTTCGCCCAGCGTGTGATTGAGCTTCATAATGTTTCTGGCGAGTTCAAAACCGCGGGGACTGAGTGATGCTCGGAGTAAATCAAAGCCAGCTTCCTTTTGCGCCTCGGTCATTTCTTCAAAGCTGATCCCCCAACGGTCATAAAAGTGCTGGTTCATCCACTGTCGCCATTCTGGGCTATCCACCGGATGCAAGGTGTCCTTTTTTTGGCTGTCGCTTAGAGTCGCAATAAAGGCCTCGGCCGCTTGCTGGATGGAGGCGGCTGAAACACCCGTGAATTCAATTTTAAAGAGTCCCTTTTGGACGGAACCATCTTCTGTTATTCCTACAAAGGGATTGTCTTCGAGGGTAGCTTCTTGTTGGCGTGATCGTTCCGCCGCTCGTCTCAATTGCTGTACTTCGGAGCCCCGTTGTGCCTGAAGATGGAAACTCCCAGTTGAAATGATGCCTAAAACTGTGAGTGCGAAGGATAAGGTGATTTTCATAGTGCTATGATTGCGATTAGGCTGGTTTGAGTTCAACTTTCTTCCCCACAATGGCAAAGTTGTCGATCATCATGTCTTGGTCATACATCTCTGAGATGACGGCGGAGATGTGAGGATTCTGAAGAGCCCATAAATAGGCTCTGGCGGGAAGGGAGTAATTGCCGGGAACGGTTGTCTCCAGTTTTTTGATACGCCATTCGGGGATGGGTTTCAGTGGCTCAAAACGGGTTTGAACTGCTGCTGCGACCTTCATGGCGATAAAGCCCATACCATTCTTGTGCGCCCGTTCGATCGGTCCTTCCATGCTGCCCTGGTTTGCAATGTTATAGGTCGACATAGCGAGGTCACGAGAACGTTGAACGACTGCCTTTTCCAAGATTCGAGGCGCATCGGTGTGGCAGGAATAGCTGGTGAAACGTATCTTCCCTTGACGTTTTACGGTTTCAAAAAACTCGTCGATTATTTCATCCTCCAGTTCTTCGGGGAGTCGAATTCCGTGTGGGCAGTGGCAGATATCAACGTGGTCGGTTTTTAATCTTCGAAGGCTCGTTTCCAGCGTTTCGAACATGTCCTTCTTTATCCGCTGCTTCCACGCTCGTTTATAGCCGTATTCCTGTTTAATGACCAATCCTAAGTAATCGCGCTCCACACTTTCGTAGTGCCCACCGAAGTAGGGATAGAAATACCCTGGCTTTCGAACCCCTCGCTCATTCAGCATATCCAGAGCTTTCTTTTTTAGGGCGCTTTGCTTTTCTCCGGGCAGTCCTTTGAAGATTTCATTGCAGATGGTATTCGTTGTAGCGGTGTAACTGGCTACTTTGGTGGAGACGAATACTTTGTCTCTCACGCCCGGCTGGCTGAGGAGCATGCCCAAGACTTCCTCGCTCTTTCCGCCACTGTAACGGGAGCTGGTGTCAAAATAATTGAGTCCCCGTTCGATCGCGTAATTAAAGCGATGATACGTTTCGGGCAACATCGGGCCGCTGCCTCCTTGGATCACTTCAGAAATCATCAAGCCCGTCGAACCCAACTGACGATAGGCCATGTCTGCTTGTTTGTTTCTCCACTCGATGGGATGTTGCTTGCGAGCTATCTTGGCGGTTTCGGTATTTGCTGATGCAGCGGGTCCAGCGGCGGCGAGTACCCCGGCTGAGATTACGGCTCCTTTCAGAAAAGATCTCCTAGAATGTGGAGTTTTGTTAGGGGTAATATCCATACCATCAACCATTGAGTATACGGATATAAGAATCAATGTTGAAGAGAACGAAACTGCATTGACAACGGTCACCGCCTCTGATCCGGACCTTCCAGGTGACACTTTGTCCTTTGCTATTAATGGTGGTGCAGACGCTGCACTTTTCGACATCGTTGCGAGTACCGGTGTTTTGACTTTTAAAACAGCACCGGTTGTTGCGACACCTACTGACGCCAATACGGACAATGTTTATGAAGTTACCGTTGAAGTATCTGATGCAGGTGATCCTGTCGGAATGGACAGTCAGTGTATTTCAGTAACTGTCATCGAACATATCGTAGACGAGCAAGACTATGAGGATTTTGCTAACAGTCCTGGAACATTTCCTTCTACTGCGTCTGCTGATGACAAAAAGGCTGATACCGATTTCGATGGAGATGGCATGACGAATGAGGAAGAATTTGCAGCTGGAACAGATCCAAAAGACCCTTACGACTATTTCTGGTCCTTGGTTAGTTTCGATCCTGTTGAAGGATTTAAAATTGTCTTTTGTCCCTACATTCCAGAATTGAATGATTACACTCTAATGAGTGCTTTTGGAGGGTCCAACAACCATGAGGCTACGAATTTAAATTACTCCGCTCAACCATTTGAAGATGATGCGACTATGGGCTGTTTTATTGTCCCGCCATTATCAGGTGGAGCATTGGAGTCACTCTTCCTAATGGTTAATACATTAAAGCATTCTTTATAGGAATTATCGTTCAACAAACACCTAAAACCTTGCGTCGGGACCGTTGAAGCGCAGATCGTCGTTCTTGTGATTGAAGTTGTACTGCGACTTGGTGTCGTTCAGTAGCGTTTTGATCTCCTTGGACCTAGCTGGGTCCAAGCTCTCCAATCCACTAATGGTAGTTGAAACATCACCAAGGAAACTTTCATACTGCTGCTGTCGATACCGTTCCTGTGCAAGCTGCTCCTGGGACTTTCCGATGAGTGGGATGTGGTAGCGGTTTAGCCAACGGTTTTCAAAATTAGAGAAATACTCATCACTTAAGTAGGCGCCACCTGATGCAGGATCGAGTGTGTCCAGATCCTTTATCTCCGACATACGCATCAAAGGGGAGTAGAGTTCGTTGACCTGGAATTCCCTTAATTCAACGGTATCGAGACCAAGTTCATCCAAAGGAATGTCCTCGGGAGAGTTCTCCTTTGCGGGGTCGTCGATATCCAGGGTGGGTTGAAGCCGTGCTTTTATCTCTTCGTTTCGTTCGGCCAGTCGTTGGTCCAAGGGTTTATAAGGAGTCTTATTATCGACTACACTCTCAGATTCTTCTCCCTCTTTCTTCGGAGCTTCCCAGGTATACTTGGATTTTAGAAAATCTGAAACGGTGGAGGTTTTGAATCCTTCCTCGTTGAGCTCGGCTTCGTCGACTTGAGCGAAAAGCGGGCTTAAAATGAGTGAAAGGAAAAGAGTCAGGTAATACAGTTTCATATAAAAATGATTATCAGGCTTTGCTGGGGAACTTAGAAAAGCAAAAATGTAAGATGTTTCAAGACCATGTTTTCATTCCCGAAATTTTTATGGATGGGAAATATCATCCATTTGAATCAACCTCCGCCTCAGCAAAATGCAGATATCCATCAGATTTGGATGTATTCCGGCATATTTTATTAGGTGTTTATAGTAAATTGGCTCTCCAAAGAGTCTGAGAACGTGGGCCGATTGACATGGGTCAAGTGCGACATCTACAGTTTTAAACTATACTCCTCCATCAATCTCCTCACACATCTCGCAGTCTAAAACAGGTCTGTGGATGGTTCTTAATCCTCAGCTTAGCCATGGGAGGCCTTTCAAGTGCTCTGTCTGGCCAGACGCTTCTCGAGCAGATCTACAACCCCAAGAATAATCAATTCAGCATTCGCTTATCGTTGCCGGTTAGCTTGCAGGATTCCATCGCCAAAGGAGATCAGGATTATAGTATTCAATTTGGGTTTCTCATGCCCGATGGATCTAAAATACTGCCTGGAGGCAGTAGTACGACCATATTACAAAGTAACTGTGGTTTCGTATTGGATGAACAGACCGGAATAAAGACCTACGAGATCTTCTGGCAGTTTCACTTGGGGCTGCTGGTCCCCAGCTTGGTTAATTTGCAGCCATGTCTGACTGTTTCCAATGTTTATGGGAAAACAGTTTGGGATAACCATTTGGGCCAGGTATTCCAGCGGGCTGACGACGGTGTAGCCAATGAAGATCGTCCCAGAGCTGTCATTCAGCCATCCGCCTTAGATCCTTTTGTCGGTGGAGCTGCACTCCTCAATCTCGTTGTAAAAGTCTATAATTATGCGCTTTTAGGATTTGGAGATTACATGGATCTGAGGCGCCGAGGTGGTTCAACGGATTTCGGTTTTAAGCGCTCTTTGATCGCAGCAACCATTATCGCGACGGAGTTGAACTGCATTATCTGGAATACCGAATCAGCTCAAGGAGCTACCGCTTCGTGAATCGCTACGATCCCGAGAGTCATGCGAGTTGCCTTCATGTCCTGGAAGCCAGCAACGTCCAACTCATCGATGAGTTTTTGCGTACTGGGGAAGCCTTCTATTGAGTTCCCTAAGTAATCGTAAGCTTCTGGCTTTTTCGTTACCCAACCGGCGATTGTCGGTAGTATGTATTTCAGGTAACTATAATAGAGAGGGCGAAACCAATTGTAAGGCTGGGAAAACTCGAGAATGAAAAGTTTGCCGCCTGGACGCAGGCAACGGCGGATGTCTTTGAGGCCTTGATTTCGATTTTCCAGGTTTCGAACGCCGAATGCGACCGTGATGGCATCTGCCGAATTATCAGCGAGAGGTAGATTTAATATGTCGCCGATCCCAAATCTGATGTCGGGGGAGGGGGTGCGTTCTAGACGCTTTTTTTCTGCTTCGTCGAGCATGGGCTGGCAGAAGTCGAGCCCTGACACACTCACCTGATCGCCCAATTTGTTTTTCAGTGAGAATGCGACGTCTCCACTTCCGGTTGCTAAATCAACTACGACGGAAGGATTCATTTGCTTCACCTTCTTTACGAGTACTCGTCGCCACCAGTAATCCATACCGCCACTCAGTAGGTGATTAGCTAGATCGTAGCGTTTGGCAATCCCACCAAACATGGAGCGTACTGCTTCCGCTTCTGGCATACTTAGGCTTTCTCTTCCTCAGGTTCTGCTTCCGGCTTTTCCTCGGCTACGGCATCTTTTCCCTTGATGCTTTCAACGACCCATTTGGAAAGTTCACCATCGGGATTGTCGACCGCATCGGCTGTTATGAGGAAGCGAGTCTTCCCTGAGTTTCGGCTGACAATTTTTAAGCCGTGCTCATAGTCCTTGAAAAGCTGTTCGCAGATGGAGCTCGTAGAGCGGTCTTCATTGACGGCAAGTTCGACAATCTTGGCGCAGGCATCTTCGGAGAATTCCAAGTCGAGACCGTGCTTCTCTTTGAAGTCTGATATGAACTCTGCCACGCGCTTGAAAAGAAAATCGTTCAATGCGGCCTGATTGTTTAGCAAAATGTCCTTTAGCGCTTCCTGTGGGTTTTCCACTGTATCGCTGGTTACTTCAAAGTTTTGAATGAGGGTAGAGGAGAGCTCGAACTTAAACTCACGAAAGGTTTTTTCCAAAACCGTCATTAGACCTCGAGCGCCTGTCTTTTCTTTAGAGGCGCGATCAGCGATTGCAAGAATGGCTTCATCGGTGATCGAGAAGTCGATGTCGTAACCTTTGAAATCTCGATGGTATTGATCGAGGATACTGCCTTCAGAGTTTTTTAGAATCTGTGCCAAGTCTTCTTTCGAAAGCGCTTCACAAGCAACTCGGACCGGAAGTCGACCAATGAATTCTGGTTCGAATCCGTAGTCCATAAAATCACGCGTCTCGGTCAACTTGAGGAAGTGAGAATCGTCGGCCTCTTCGCCATTCCGTTGGGATGAGAAACCAATTTGTCCTTGATCGAGACGTTTGCGGACATTTTCGGCCAATTTGTCGAACGCACCGGAAACGATGAAGAGAATATTTTTGGTGCTTAGTGTACGTTTCTGTTTTTTACCGCCTTGCCCCATGCTCATCATGGCCTGCATCTGGCTCATCATGTCCTGTGGGTTGACCAAGTTTACATCGGCGTCCTCCATGAGCTTTAACAAATTGATCTGCACGCCTCGACCAGAGACGTCTTTGCCTCCCATTTCCGAGGAGCCGGCTATCTTGTCGATCTCATCTATGTATATAATACCATATTGTGCTAACTCTGCATTTTGGTCTGACAGTTTGTAGAGATCTCGAACCAAATCCTCGACATCGCTGCCCACATAGCCTGTTTCGCTGAACTTTGTCGCATCCGCTTTGACAAAGGGAACGCCGATCAGTTTGGCGATATTGCGCATCAGGTAAGTTTTACCGACACCGGTCGGGCCGAGGAGGAGGATGTTCTGCTTGTTATACTCTTTCTTCGTCAAGGAAGGATCTTCTATGCACTGCCGTACGTGGTTGTAGTGATCGCAAATAGCAACGGATAGAACTTTCTTGGCCTCATCCTGACGAATTACAAATCGATCCAAATAGTCGCGAATTTCCTTCGGCTTCCTTTTAAACGCCTGAATCTGTTTTAAAACTTCATCTGATTCCTTCGGCTCTTCTGGCGTAGAAGAGGTGGGTGGCGCTTGCTGCGGCGGAACGAAAGGGTTTACCGTGACGTTGGGATTATTGGTTTTTAAAAGTTCCTGAAGTTGTTTCTGGATTTCTTCGAAGGGATTTTTTGTGTCTTTGTCACTCATATACTTGGAAAATTCGGAGGCAAATATTTGTTTGCCATTGACGTAAGGAAATTCGGATTTTTTTGTATGTATTTAATTAAGTCTAAAAGGAGCTACAGACAGTATGTCAGACAATTTAACTAAGCGAGATATCGTTCTGGATATCTACCAGAAAACCAATTATCCGCAAAAGGAAGTCAAGGAGGTTGTTCAACTTACCTTGGACGCCATCGCAAACGCATTGAGCTCCGGTCAAAATGTTGAGTTGAGGAATTTTGGTGTGTTTGAAATTCAGGTTCGAAAGGCCCGGATTGGACGTAACCCTAATAAACCGGAGAAGGATGTAATTATTCCAACTCGTGCAGTGGTAAAGTTCAAAGCCGGAAAAGAATTGAAAGCCAACCTGAAAGACCTGGAGCTGGATAACTTGGCGTAACCCGGTCAGGCCGTAGAATTAACATGGCCACTTCAGATGTTTAAGACCCTTCCAGGCTTTCGGGATTTTTATCCTGAAGATTGTGCCCTACGAAACCACCTCTTCCAGATTTGGCGAAAGACAGCCCAGTCTTTTAGTTTTAAAGAGTATGATGGGCCGATCCTTGAATCGCTCGATTTGTTTAAGCAAAAGTCGGGCGATGAGATTGTAAGCCAACTCTTTGCATTTGAGGATCAAGGTGGACGGGCTGTGGCTCTCCGTCCCGAGATGACTCCCAGCTTGGCTCGTATGATTGGGGCTCGTGCCAATGCACTTAAACGACCCATCAAGTGGTTCACGATCGAAGAAAATTTTCGATACGAGCGGAAGCAGAAGGGCCGCCTCCGTTCATTCTATCAATTTAATGCAGATATCTTTGGCGAGGCGGGAGCCGGTGCTGATGCGGAAATCATAGCCATTCTCATTCACAGCCTCTGCGTGATGGGGCTCAATTCAGATGACTTTGTTATCCGAGTCAGCGATCGCCATCTTTGGGTCCTTTATCTACAGAGCCTCGGTCTAGAGGAAGAGGCGGTGTTTGCCGTTCTTGGTCTGGTGGATAAAATGGAGCGGATGCCGCGCGAAGTTCTCTTGGAGAAGCTGGGGCCTTATTTCAACGAAGCGTCCGAAGACTTCTTGGTAAAAGTAGAGACTTTGACCCAAATTCGTGAGCTCGCTGATCTAAATTCTTTTTTCAAAGCCCATGTTGCGGCTGGAGAATTGGCCGATGCGGTCGTTGAGCGTCTTGATGCTTGGGAGGCACTTATCCAACGACTCGATGGCATGGGCATGAAATCCTTCATTCGCATCGATTTGGGAATTGTCCGTGGTTTAGCTTATTATACTGGATTTGTATTCGAGGCTTTCGATATCCAAGGAGAACACCGGGCAATTGCTGGAGGAGGTCGTTACGATCATCTCGTTAAAAAACTGGGTGGGCCTGATATGCCGGCGGTTGGATTCGCCATGGGTGATGTCGTGATTAAGGATTTGCTCGAAGAAAAAGGCCTTCTACCAACCTACATTCAAGCGCCAGACGTCTATGTTGTCTTAGGGGGTGATGAGGTGCTCACCGCAGCTCTTCAACAAATTCAGGCCCTGCGCTTGGCTGGGTATTCAGTTGATTATCCCATCAAACGGGTTGGTTTCGGTAAGCAATTTAAGTCCGCCAATGAATCTGGAGCTCGTTGGGCTGCCGTTTTTGGCGAGGAGGAAGTATCTCAGGGGCAGGTGAAATTGAAAAACTTGGCCTCTGGAGAGGAGATTGAAATCCCTCTGAATCGACTGGTTGAAGCATTGCGGGAATTGGACGAAAGCTGATTTTTTAGGCTACTCGGTGAATTAGGCCTGATTTCGTCGTTGCAATTAAAAAATCCGGTTCTTGTATTCATCGCTTTTTCCGACATTCCAGCTGATGAAAATACTCGTCGCAGACAAGATCGCCGCTAGTGGCGTCGAATTCCTCAAGAACCAAAATAATTTCGAAGTCATCGAGGCTTACGGATCTTCACCAGAGCAAATTCTGGAACTCGTCAAAGACGTTTCCGGAATCATTGTGCGAAGTGATACTAAGATTACCCGTGAGGTAATTGAAGCAGCACCTCAATTAAAAGCCGTCGGCCGCGCCGGGGTAGGGGTCGACAATATCGACATCGAGGCTGCTACTGAAAACGGAGTTGTGGTGATGAACACCCCTGGCGGAAACACCATCGCGACCGCTGAGCTGACTTTTACCCACTTGCTTTGTACCACGCGTCAGATCGCCCAGGCAAATGCCTCAATGACGGCAGGTCGTTGGGACCGCAAAGTTTACGGGGGTGCTGAAGTGTTTAGAAAAACACTCGGTATTCTTGGCTTGGGTCGAATCGGTGCTGAAGTTGCCTCCCGTGCTCAAGCATTTGGAATGCGTGTGCTGGCTTATGATCCGTTTCTGGTCGAGAGCCGGGCTAAACAAATGGGAGTTGAGGCCATGACATTGGAAGATGTTTTGAAGGAGGCTGACTTTATAACCGTTCACATGCCGCTTACAGATTCGACGCGCAATATGATCGATAAAACGTCGATTGCTACCATGAAGGACGGAGTCCGGTTGGTCAATTGTGCTCGTGGTGGAATCATTAATCAGGACGACCTCGTTGAAGCGATTGAGTCTGGCAAGGTCGCATACGCTGGTCTGGATGTTTATGAAAGCGAGCCACTCGCTGAGGATCACCCCATGCGACAGGTTCATAATCTAGTGCTAACGCCACACTTGGGTGCATCTACTAAAGAAGCGCAGGAAAGTGTGGGGATTGAGATCGCTGAAAACGTAGCAAAAGCCGTTGCGGGTGGAGTCATTCAGAATGCACTCAACATGCCTTCAGTTGATAGCAAGACCTTGGATGCTCTGTCGCCTTACCTTAATTTGGGTGCCAACCTTGGCAACTTTCTCCAGCAGATAACGCCTGACCAGGTGAACAAGCTTAAGATCACTTACTTCGGCAAGATCGTAGATATTGATGCAGATCCTCTTACTCGAAGCATTCTCCAAGGCTACTTGACCAACATCAGTGGAGATAATGTGAATTCGGTCAATGCTCCCATTCTTCTCAAGCAATTGGGCATTGAGAACGAGGTGGTGAAGTCGAGTGAAGAAAGCGACTACAATGAACTGATTGTTTTGGAAGCAACAGCCAGTGATGGAGAAATATATTCCGTCCAAGGCACTTTAATAGGGAAAGCGGGTCATCCTCGTATGGTTCACATCAATGGGCGTGACGTTGAAGCTTCTCCAGAAGGAGTCATGTTGGTTGTAGAGAATCAAGATGTTCCAGGAATTGTCGGAGTTCTTGGAACCACCCTTGCTAAGTCCGGTGTGAATATTGCATCCATGTCTTTAAGTCGAAATCATGTGGGTGGTCTGGCATTGAACGTTGTGAACCTGGATACGGCTCCCAACGATGATGCCTTTCAAGAAATTGTTTCCAGCGAGAACATCAAGTCGGCTATCGTAGTTTCTCTTTAATTCTTCCTTTCTATCTAGCGATTACCATTCATGCATCTGATCTGGAAAATTGTGCTGGCATGTACGCTCGGGTATCTCCTCGGCTCAGTCTCATTTGCTGTCCTAATCGCAAAACAAAACGGCGTAGACATTTTTAAGGAGGGAAGTGGCAACCCTGGAGCTACCAATGTAAAACGTGTCATTGGAAAGAAAGCAGGTAATACCGTTTTCTTTTTTGATTTCCTTAAAGGATTCGTGGCTGCCTTGGTTCCTCTACTGATTGCCTCTGTTGAATACCGTGAGTTGCTTTCCATATGCGCAGTGATAGCAGCCATTGGAGGGCACAGCTTTTCTGTGTTTTTAAAATTCCGAGGAGGAAAGGGAGTTGCGACAACCATGGGTGGTTTTCTAGCGCTTGCTCCTTGGGTACTCTTAATAGGGGCAGTTGTGTGGATTATTACTTTCTACAGCCTGCGGTATGTATCGTTGGCCTCCATGTTATTTGGAGTCAGCTTGCCCATCTCTTCATATTTCCTCGGCATGTCGCAATGGATATTGGGCTTTTGCGCCTTGATTGCGTGCTTGCTGATTGTTCTTCACCGGTCGAACATCATCCGGCTTTTAAATGGAACCGAAAATCGATCTGTCAAAAAATAGATCGGTCAATTTTAGTATGGCTAACAAACCAACAGTAAATTTAGGAATTCTAGGCCTTGGGGTCGTGGGGCAAGGTGTGTTGAAACACCTGAACCGTAATCGAAAGATTCTCGAATCACGATTAGGAGTTCGGCTCAAGGTTTCCAAGATTGCCGTTCGAAACAAACGGCTTAAGCGAAACGTAAAGGTAAATCCGAACTTATTAACTGAAGATGGTTTTGAAGTGGTTAATGATCCTTCCATTCAGGTTGTCTGCGAGCTCATCGGTGGCACCACCTTGGCGAAGCAATTGACCTTACAAGCGCTCAAGAACGGTAAGATTGTTGTTACCGCAAATAAGGCACTATTGTGCGAGCACGGTAATCAGGTGATCAGGGCTGCTAAGAAAAGTGAAGGTCATATCTTTTTTGAAGCGAGTGTGGCTGGAGGAATCCCGATTATTAAATCCATCCGAGAAGGGCTGGTCGCGAATCGCTTCCCTGGGATTCACGGTATACTGAATGGAACCTGTAACTATATCCTAACTAGAATGCAGGCGGAGGGTAAACCTTTCGGTGAAATCCTAGCTGAAGCAAAAGCCCTGGGATATGCCGAAGCGGATGAGAGCTTAGATGTTGATGGAATTGATGCCGCTCACAAGGCGGGTATTCTAGCTTACCTTGCTCATGGAAAATGGATCCCCATGAACAAGATGCTGATTGAAGGTATCCGCGAGATAACTACGTCCGATATTTTGGCCGCTGATGCAATGGGCTACCGGATTAAGCATCTTGCCTCTGTCGTAAGTGATGTGAAGAAAAATTCTCTCTTTGTCGGTGTTTATCCTGCGCTTATTCCGAAAACTCATATCCTGGGTCGGGTCGATGATGTATATAATGCAGTATGCGTCAGTGGTGATGTAGTCGGATCCACCATTCATATCGGGCGAGGGGCAGGGCAAGATGCTACTGCCAGTGCAGTTATCAGTGATATCGCTGATGCCGTATTTACGACTCAAGGTGCTGGGCTCATGAATCTGATTGATGAAAAGAATGATCCCCTAACCTCGACGCTTGAGGAGCTTCAGATCGCTTCCATGGAAGAAGTGAAGTCGAGCTTCTACCTCCGTCTATCTGTAATCGATCAGCCTGGTGTGCTCTCAAAAGTAACGGCTCTTATGGCAAAGGAGAAAATTAGCATTGCTCGGGTCGTCCAACAATTGGATAGCAAGCCATCCCATAAAAAGACGAAGGCTTCTGCTGTTTTAACTTTAACTACTCATCAATGCTCTGAGTCAGCTATTGCACGAGCTTTTCGTTCATTAAAGCGTTCAAGTCCTGTTCTCTCCAAACCCTTCCTTTTGAGGATTGCTAATTTTAACGATTAAGCTCGATGGCAAGGATAGTACAAAAATATGGAGGCACATCTGTTGGCACCGTTGAAAGAATTCAAGCGGTAGCTGAGCGTATCAAGGAGACTTACGACAACGGAAATGAAGTTGTGGTAGTCGTTTCCGCACGTTCCGGGGTTACCAATGAATTAGTTTCAAGGGCTAAAAGTATCAATCCGGAACCTAACGAGCGCGAAATGGACATGCTGCTTGCCGTAGGCGAACAGGAGACGATTGCCCTCATGGCGATGGCTTTGCATGCGTTGGGCATTCCAGCTGAGTCCCGAACTGGGCCTCAAGCTGGCGTGATCACTGACGATTCTCATACTAAGGCTCGAATCGTTCGTGTTGAAGGTGGCGGTATTCCCGATCTTTTAGCCGCTGGCAAGGTGGTGATTGTTGCCGGATTCCAAGGCATAAACAGTGTAGGCCAAATTAGCACTCTTGGTCGGGGTGGGTCGGATTTGAGTGCGGTTGCTATGGCGGCCGGATTAGAGGCTGATCTCTGCCAGATCTTTACGGATGTCGAAGGAGTTTTTACGGCTGATCCGAGGATTGTAAAAGATGCGGTGAAGTTAGATGAAGTCAGTTACGACGAAATGCTCGAGCTCGCCAGTATGGGCACTAAGGTTATGCAAGCTCGTGCTGTTGAATTTGCGAAAAAGTACAAAGTCACCTTTGAGGTGCGATCCAGTTTTAACAATGAACCCGGTACAATTGTGAAAGAAGAAGTTTCCTCGATGGAAGAAGTATTGGTGCGTGGCGTTGCCGTGGACAAAAGCCAAACTCAAGTTGTCGTCAGTGATCTCCCCGATGAACCTGGCACAGCCGGTAAGTTGTTCACTGCGCTTGCTGAGTCAAATATTCTGGTCGATATGATCGTGCAAAATATCGGTCGTGAAGGAAAAGCGAATATGACCTTCACTATTCCCAAAGATGATACCTTGAAGGCTGAGGGAGTAGTGAATCAAGTATTTCAAGACATTGGTGGAACCCTAACCAGCTCAACCGACATTGCGAAATTATCCGTCGTCGGAGTCGGGATGCGGAGTCATTCGGGAGTAGCTGCAAAGTTGTTTAAGACGCTGGCGGATGGTGGTATAAATATTAAGTTGATTGGTACCTCTGAAATTAAAATTTCGGTGGCCATCAATTTGGAGCACGCAGACTTGGCAGCTCAATTAGCTCATACCGCTTTCGATTTGAAAACAGCTGGCTGATGAAGTTTGTTAGTACTAGAGGTCAAACACCGGCTGTTTCATTTTCAGAAGCGGTTGCCCTTGGACTGGCTCCGGATGGTGGACTGTTTGTTCCCGAGGCAATGCCAGATCTAAGTAAGCATTTTTCGAAATGGAAAGATCTAGGATATGAAGAACTCTGTTTCGAATTCCTGAGGCATTTTGCTACGGATATTGAGCCTTCGGTTCTTAGAGAGATCGTCGCCAAATCTTATGGGAAGTTTGATCATGAAGAGATTGCTCCCTTGAAGCAACTGAGCCCAGACTTATTTATTCTAGAGTTGTTTCACGGTCCTACTCTGGCTTTTAAAGATTTCGCCCTTCAGCTTCTGGGGAACCTTTATGAATACCAAATAGAGAAGACCAGACGACCTATCACGGTCCTTGGGGCTACCTCGGGCGATACGGGGGCTGCTGCCATTCATGGACTGCTTGGCAAATCGGGTGTTCGCATTTTTATTTTATATCCAGACGGACGGATCTCTCCGCTGCAGGAAAGGCAGATGGCCTGCACGGGTGAAGGAAACGTTTACCCATTGGCTGTTGAGGGAAGTTTCGATGACACGCAGAAGGTATTAAAAGAAGCTTTTGGTGACCGAGCTTTTCGTGAGGAAGTCAACCTATCGGCTGTTAACTCAATTAACCTGGCCCGTGTTTTGGCTCAATGTGTCTATTATATACATGGATACTGGCGGCTTCCAGAATCTGTACGTGCGTCAACAGAGTTTGTGGTGCCTACCGGAAACTTTGGAAACATACTCGCTGGTTGGATGGTTCAGCAGATGGGATTGCCCATTGGTTCTTTCCGTGTCGCAACCAATCAGAATGACATTTTGCACCGGTTGTTTTCATCTGGAAACTATGTCGTTCATGATGTGAGTCCCAGTTTGGCTCCATCGATGGATATCCAGGTGGCTTCAAATTTTGAACGATTTATCTATTTTGCGGAGGGTGAGAACCCAGAAAAAGTCCGAAACATAATGGATGCTTTTAAGGCGTCCGGTGAATACGAATTCGTTGATTTTGATTCGAGCACCTTCACCAGCAGTCGGACTACGGATACGGAAATTAGAGATATCATTACTAAACTTCATCAGGCACATGGCTATGTAGCTGATCCGCATACTGCATGTGGTCTCACTGGCTTTGATTCTGGGAATCCGAAAGTTGTGCTATCCACTGCACATCCGGCAAAGTTTCCAGAAACAATTATTGAGTGTATAGGTTCTCAGCCGAAGCACCCCTCCTTGGAGGTATTGAAAACTATGCCTCTAGTGAAACATAAGGTTGCATCCGATGTAGATGCCGTAAAAACCTTCATCCGTCAGTCAATCTAGTTAACTAACGATATTTTATGAGTGGAAACAATTCGGTTCTTATCTACGACACGACCCTGAGAGATGGAACTCAGGGAGAAGGCATTTCATTTTCTGCTACTGATAAAATCCTAATTACGCAGAAATTGGATCAATTTGGCGTGGATTATATCGAAGGGGGATGGCCTGGATCTAATCCAAGAGATATGGCATTCTTTGAAGAAATCAAAGGGGTTAAACTCAAGCATGCCAAAGTTGCCGCTTTTGGTTCTACCAGGCGTGCAAAGCTAGAGGCTAAAGATGATCCTCAAATTCAGCTATTATTAGATGCTGAAACTGAGGTTGTGACCATTTTTGGGAAAACCTGGTTACTCCATGTAACTGATGTCTTACGTACCACGGCCGAAGAGAATTTGGCTATGATTGAAGATTCGGTCCGATATCTGAAAGAGTCGGGAAGGGAAGTGATTTATGATGCTGAACACTTCTACGATGGATACGTCGACAGTTCAGACTATGCATTGAAAACGCTCGAAGCTGCTGAACGAGGGGGTGCGGATTTTATTGTTCTGTGCGATACGAATGGCGGAAAGCTGGTATCAGAGGTGGAATCAATCACCAAGGTAGTAGTTGATAAGTTTGGTAGTGAAAAGGTCGGCGTCCATTGCCACAACGATGCTGGGGTTGGCGTAGCTGTAAGTCTCGCTGGAATTGATATCGGTGCTACCATGGTTCAGGGAACTATGAATGGGTATGGTGAGCGTAATGGGAATGCCAACCTGACATCAATCATTCCAAACCTGGTATTGAAGATGGATCGAGATATGAATTGTCGATCCAGATTGAATGAGCTTCGTGACCTTTCTCTCTACATTGATGATCTTGCCAACGTTCGATCTGACAACAGGGCTCCTTTTGTTGGAGCTTCTTCCTTTGCCCATAAAGGTGGAGTTCATGCGAATGCAGCCTTGAAGGTCGCTCGGAGTTACGAGCACATACGTCCGGAGGAAGTGGGGAACCGTCAGCGAATCCTCGTCTCCGACATGTCTGGAAGGAGTAGCCTGATGATGAAGGCAAAAGAGCTCGGGATGGAAGTTGAGGAAAAATCGCCTGAGATGAAGGCATTTCTAGATCAACTGAAAGCACTCGAGCATAAAGGCTATGAGTACGAAGCCGCTGATGCCTCATTTAAACTCCTGCTTTCAAAGTTCTTGAAGCACCACAGTCCCTTCTTCGTTTTGAAAGGATTCCGAGTGATTGAGGGTCACCGCGATGATTCTCAGTCTGTCGTCTCTGAGGCTACGGTGAAAGTCGAAGTTAATGGACAGGTAAATCATTGCGTCGCAGAGTCTACGGGCCCGGTGAGTGCTTTGTATAAAGCCATACGGTCAGCTCTTGCTGTGGATTTCCCGGCCATTATGGAAGTAGAGCTTCGAGATTTCAAAGTGAGAATCCTTGAGTCCGAGAATGGAGTAGACGCTCAAACCCGTGTTTTTATCGAATCCACCGACGGAGACGAGATCTGGGGCACGGTTGGAGCCAGCGATAATATTGTGGCTGCAAGTCTGGAAGCTTTGCTTGATGCCGCCGAATACAAGCTCCTTAAGGACGAAAACGCCTGAAAGGGGTAAAAAGAACGTCAAGATTGTTCTCGCATTCGGCAAAAATCGTGCTGCCTAATGTTTTTTGATTCCTAGGGGTCGTTTATCGAAAACTGACAGGAATATTTTAGAAATTACAGAGTCTAATTCTGACAGAAATTTAATAAAAAAGATTTTGCGCTTATTAAGTAAATTGTTGCACACTAATTATAGTAATTCTAATTAATTAAACTATGAGATTAGCTAAGTTGTCCCGCCTCCCCCTCTTGATCGCAATATTGGGGTCATTTTCTATAAATGCCTTTGCCATTGATGCCACTACGAACCCGGTAGGAGTTATTCAAGTAACTGCTCTTGGAGATTCTGATACGATCCTTTCTATACCTTTGAAGCAGCCAGCTGTATTCAATGGTGTGGTCAATTCCGCTAGTGGTGCTACCCTTACTGCGGAAGGAAGTCCTGGTTGGGATGTCGACGAATGGGCGGGCACTCACTACGGATTTTTCCGTTCGGGAGCAGCAGCAGGCAATTATGCAGGTATCAGTTCAAATACCGCTAACGCAATCACTTTTGACGTTGAGGAGGATATTTCAGACCTGGTTCAAGGCGTCAGCTTCTCAATTCATCCATTCTGGACACTTGATCTTCTTTTTCCTGAAGGAGCAGGAGTTAACGCGTCTACGTCTCATGCAATGCGTGACAGTGAAATCTTTATTCCTTCCTTTGGTGAAGGCATCAATTTGGCTGCGGACTCAACCTATTATTATTATGATGGTAGTTGGCGCAAAATCGGGGGAGACCTTAGCGGTGACTTCGGTGGAACAGTTTTACTCCCTGACTCTTACTTTGTTTTGCGTAATGATTTAACGTCTACGACAGTGACATTTACTGGTGAAGTGGTTATGGGTGATCTCGGTTTGCCTTTGGTTTTCCAAGACTCCTCACAACAAGACAATTTAGTCGGTCTTCAACGTCCTATTGAAATGTCACTAGATGAATCAGGACTAGCTGCTAGTGGTGTATTTGCAACAGGAGATGAGCTTCTTGTATGGGACAATGCCCAAGCTCAGCAGAATCGACTCGCAGCCGATGCTACCGTATACACTTGGGACGGTGCTAAATGGGTAAAAGATGGCGGAAGCGAAGATGTGGGCGCCGAATTAGTGTTTACTCCTGGAACTGGATTCATCATCCGAAAAGCTACTGGAGCAGAGGTTAATGAAGTTAATTGGGTTAATAATCCAAATTACGTCAACCAACCTTGACCCCTCACGATAAAGTTATCTCAAACCTCTGACCAAATTTTGGAAATGATAAGACAGTTTATGAGCCAAAAAATTAGCAAAGTCGCATGCCTCTCGATTCTGGGAATCGGACTTGCAGTAAGTCAGCTTCAGGCAGCTGTTAATATTAATATTTCTGCTGAGAAGTTGAAAGACCCTGGAGGATTTTCAATGGCAGTCGATGGAGTGCTTATTCTCGTAGCAGATGCTGCTGCGGATGGATTTGGCGGTCCTTCTGACACGGCACCTGTTCAGGCTGACGATGTTTTGCTGGCAGCTTGGGATATCTCAACCGGAGGCGGTGGAACTCCAGGAGCTTTCCTGGGATCTACTGGAAGTCTAAGTTTCTCAGGCGACTGGGGAGCGGGGGATCCGCTCGCCATAATGTGGTTTCCAACATCGACGACTGCAGCTGAGACACCTGGTGCTGCAGTTCCTTATGGAATGTATACAGTTACAACAGGTAATCCAAATGGAACAGATGATTGGGCCACGCCTGCTGATGGTGTTTCTGGACACAATTTGATCTTTCTGACAACCGACGCTACTATTTTAAATCCCGGAGGTGAGGCGGATGCCGCTGATGGAATTTCCGCAAACGTAACTCCAGGAGCTGGCCCTGCTGCTCCTTCTGGAATTGCGGGTGTTGCTGATGGCTTGGCGATTACTGTTACTTGGACTGATAACGCTTCAGACGAAACCGGATATCGAGTTGAAAGATCTTTGGATGGATCTGGTAACTGGTCTATCTTGGGTGAAGTTGGAGCCGGAGTGACTTCTTATAATGATGATTCAGTAGAAGGAAGTACTTCATATCAATATAGAGTCCTCGCTCTGAGAGGTCCTTCTCAATCAGATTATGATACTTCTACTGCCGTAGAATCTTCTGCTGCTAGTGCAAGATTCACAAATCTTTCCACGCGTGCTTTGGTTGAAACCGGTGACAATATCCTGATCGCTTCATTCCAGCTTTCTGGAGGTCCACTTCGTGTGTATTCAAGAGTTGCAGGTCCGGACCTTGCGGGTGCGGGTATCACCAATTTCCTATCTGATCCAATTATGGAGTTTAGGAGAGTTAGTGATAATGCTCTTATCGCGTCTAACGATAACTGGAAGGTTAATGCAGTTGACCAGTCCAGCCAGCAAGCAGATATCGAATCAACTTTTATTCCTCCTGCAGATGATGCGGAATCCGCTCTGATTGCTAATTTGGATACTCCAGGCCTATATTCCATTGTGGTTCGAGGAGTAAACGACGTGACCGGATTCGCAAATGTTGAGCTATATGAATTTCCAGATCCAGGTGAAGCAAATCCAGGCAAGCTTACCAATCTTTCAACTCGGGCAAGAGTTGGCACTGGTGATGATATCTTGATTGCTTCATTCCAGGTCTCTGGTGATGCGCCTCAGAGAATCTATTCTCGGGTAGCAGGACCTGCGTTAGAGGGTGCGGGGATTACAGAGTTTTTAGCTGATCCTGATCTGGAGCTAAGACGCTTTAGTGATAATGCACTGCTTTCCTCGAATGATAATTGGAAAGTAAATGCGGCCGACAATTCTAGCCAAGAGGCTGAAATTACAGCTACCTTTATTCCACCTGCCAACGATGTTGAATCAGCATTGGTTGCTACATTAGCACAAAATGCACTCTACTCTCTCATTGTAAGAGGAGTAAGTGACGGGGTAGGTTTCGCAAACGCTGAAGTTTACGACTATCCTGAGTAAATCGACAGCTGCATAAGAAATTTAAAAAGACTCCGGTATTACCGGAGTCTTTTTTTTAATGGAATGCTAGTTTATTGAGGCTTGTTAGCTATTAAAGCTACAGCTGGTCCATTTGGGTGATGGGGATGATCAAATCCGTAGGCTGAAATATTGAATCCATTAGTTTCTAAAACCAATTTAATATCTGATTTTTCAAGCCAGATGCTGTTGGAGGCCAGTCCACCGCAAAATGCATCCTTTGAAGCCTCCTCTTCATAGGAGAACGGATAATGGGTGACTTTTAAATCCTTGTAGTCAATCGAGTATGGTTCCTGAAACCGTTGTAATAGCTCAGCCCCGTGCTTCACAATTGCTTCTTTATCAAAATAGTGAGTCCACAAAATGATCGTGCTGCAGCAGCTGCATATCTGATCCAGCAAGTTTGTTGGATTTGTTGAGTGGTATAGAACCCCACTAGCGAGGCAGATATCAAACTGCTGCTTATTTGTAGACAGGTATTCATCGAAGTTTCCGTGAAGAAACCTAGCCGAGGTAATCTTACCAATTTCCTTAACGACCAGACATTTTAAATAGGCCCTTTCATGCGCTTCAATTGCAAGTATTTCTCGCGCACCTCGTTGGTCCATCATCCAGGTATGGCCCGCTTCTAGCGGTCCTAGCTCGAGAATGGTTTTATCCTCGAAACTGACTCCTTCCTGTTCAGCCCAAATAATCCTTTGGTCATTAAATAGGTCAGCAACGGCGCCTGAATCTATACCGAATGATTCTGGGAATTTTGAGGACCATTCGGATTTGAATATATCGATAGCATGCTGATCCGTTGGATAAGTTTGAATATAGTTTTGAGATGGGCTGCTTTTAGGCATCAATGTAGTGAATCAAATCTAGAACGAGGCCGTTGTCTCTAAGGTTGTATTGGGCTCGATTGTAAGATTTTCTGTGTCTGTCCATTGTTCGTCATTGATCAGGACTTTGCATTGAATGGCAGCGCTTGCGGCGTATGTCTTCCATTCCCATTTGCCTATCCCTACTAATTCCATGGGTGTGCCTTTGTCCCAATCTAGTCCTGGTCCATCTCCGCGTATATAGAGTTTATTGGAAATGCCTATAAAGGCGCCAACAATGAGTCTCGTAGCCCCATCTTCGTTGGGTTGAGAATTAAAGTCTTGGGTGATTTGGGATAGGTCTTCTTCTGTTTGGAGAATAGAATCTTCTGCTTCAGTTGGGTCATCGATTAGATTAATTTCTTCAGATTCGGGGAAATCTTCCTGTTTAGACAGTGACTCGGTCTCAGCTTCCTCTTCTGGAATGCTTTTTATTATTTCTAAATCCTTTTCTTCCGATGTCGTTGATTCGTCAGAGTCATCCTCTGAGTCAATTTCGGTATCTGGGCTGGATTCGGCCTCAACTTCTTCGATTTTTGTCTCGGTTAGTTTGTTGTCCTCAATTTCTGACAGTTTTTCGATTACTTCATTCCGAATTTGTTCAAGCTTTGTCTCCAGGGTTTCCGATATCTCATTATAGTCAGGTGTAGGTATGTTTGAGATGGCCTTATGCAAATTTCTAAATTGCTCCTCAGATTGGTCGGCTTTCTCCGTTTCATCCTGATGGGTGAAGGGTTGGGATTCTAATCTGTTTAGTAGGTCTCCTAGCTCCGTGAGCGAGGCGGCGAGTTTTTCTGAATCTACGATTTCCAGTAGTTCTTCAGTTTTTTCCTCTAGTATCGCTGGGACTTGCTTAACGTTTAATACACCTTTCATTAGCTCCGCATGGATTGATTCGGTGCGATTCAGTAAATCAGAAGCAAGTTCAACGGCCTTTAAGAGAGTCTCTTCTGCTTTGGCTTGTTTGAGCTTGATCCGTTGCTGCTGAGTGAGGTGTTCAATAATGTATGGAGTTACGTATACCAGCATTCCTAATATGACGCTTAGGGCACAGGCGAAGATTCCCATACCTGACATGGGCTTCGGTGAAGCAACTACAATAAAGCATGCAAGTAGGATTAATACGATGTCTCCTGTAAGAAACGGCCATTTGGGTAAATTGGTGTTTGGATTCTCGGACATGAATATATGGCTGTGTTGGTGCGTTGAGCTTTTGGAATTAATCTTTATTGTTTGTCCTCCAACCTTGGAGGCAAATTTCAATATGAGAAATTACGGTTTCATGTTGGTCTCTTCCATTCCCTTGAATTTCTAAGGGTTTTCCGAAGTCGAAATGAATGGCATTGGATGGATCGATGCTTCCAAAATCCTTTATAAGAGTTCCGTTGCCCCAGCAATCGGTTTTAAGGGCTAGTGGAACGACCGGAACTTTGGCTTTCTTAGCTAGTTTAATGCCTATGGAGTTAAATTGAGTCTTATCAAAGTCTATCATGCGAGTTGTTTGGGGGAATACGACAACACTGTATCCATTTTGGATTCTATCCAATCCTTCGTTTAGGACTGTTAGGAAATCCTTTTTGGGATTGCTCCTGCCAACAACGACCGGATTTCTGGAAATCATTATGTGTTTGAATACAGGGTAGGTTGTGAGCGCTTCCTTGATGACGAATGTTAAGCTCTTCTTGGGGCAGATCAGGTAGGGAAGCAGGAATGTTTCCAGGGTGCTCATGTGGTTTCCGATGATTACACATGGCTGCTGGAGCTTGGTCAGATTCTCTAAATGTTGGATGTCTATCTTGGTTCCAAGCCGCTCAAGCGCTTTTAGGATATCGTAGCTGCTTTTACACCAGCTTTGATCATCGTATTGCCCTTTTTTTGCTAATCTGGAGGCCTTCCACACCACTCCCATCATTCTGCGGTAGAACGATAGGGAAGGGAATTTCTTTGAAAACCAAGGTATACTTTTATTTTCAGCCCGGTATTGATCTTCTATTATTGGGAAATCCAGCTCGAATCTCATGATTTATTGCTTAATTGTGTTTGGATGAGTCTTTTTAGGGTCACATCTATTATTGGGAGTCGCTTAGTCGTAATGCTGACTATTGTTGCATTTTCTGTGATACCAATGGGATGTGAAAAATCATCCCGTTCAAGGGTGGATTTATCGACTAAAAAATCTAAGACTCTTTCAATCGGTAATGGACGTGAGCCTGTTACGCTAGATCCGCATAAAGCTTCTTCATGGGCTGATTTGCGGGTGATTGAAGGATTGTTTGAAGGACTCGTTCTATTGGACCCCGTTTCAAAGGAGCCAGTGGGAGGTGTGGCTGATTCTTGGGAATCATGGAGCCAAGGGAGGAACTGGAGATTTAAGATTAGGAAAGGTGCAAATTGGTCTGATGGTTCACGGATTACAGCTCATGATTTTGTGAAGTCTGCTCAGCGTATGCTGGGTCCAAGTTTTGGGTCAGATATTGTCGTGCACTTTCTGTATCCCCTGCGAAATGCCCAAGCTTTTCATCGGGGGCAGATAAATGACTTCGAGCGGGTAGGGATAGTTGCGGAATCCGATGATTCCCTTCTCTTTGAGTTAGAGTATTCGAGTTTGGCCTTCCTTACGCAGTTGAGTTACTTCTTCCCGGTCAAAGAAAAAGGTTCAATTGAAGGTCACTATTTTGATGGCGCGTATCAATGGGGCAGGGGAGATGTGAGGGTTTCGAATGGTCCATATTTGTTGGACTCGTGGACTACAAACGAGCAGGTTGTGCTTCGGAGAAATACAAATTATTGGGATTCTTCGAATGTTTCAGTTGATCGGATTGTTTTTTATCCCATTGAGAATTCACTAGCTGAAGAACGCGCATTTAGAAGTGGTCAGATACAGGTTACTTCCAAGGTTCCTTCTGCCAGAATGCCCTGGTACGTAGAAAATCATCCAGAGCTACTTCGTGTTGAACCTCGTGTGGGGCTATTCTTTATTCAATTAAATCATTCGGTTGCGCCGCTTGATAATATTTATGTTAGGCGGGCACTGGCAAAGTCGATTGATCGAAAGTTGATTGTTGGATCTGTATTGAAGGATGGTAAAAAACTGGCCCCAAGAATTGCTCCGTCTGAGGTGTTGGACCGGTCCGATGATTCAGATCCGCTTGGTTATAATCCTAAGCAAGCGCAAGAATTTCTGCATCTTGCTGGTTTTCCGGATGGGAGCGGATTTCCTCGGTTGCAATTTGCGATCAATACTTCAGTGGCTTATCAGGCCCTGGCTGAGGTTGTTCAGTTTGGCTGGAAAGAGAACCTCGGTATTGAAGTTGAAATTGTAAATCAAGAATGGAAGGCACTTTTTAAGTGCGGTGGAATCGGGTGATTACCAGATCGCTCGTTATGGTTACGTTCCTCTTTATCCTGATCCTTACCCGCTTTTTCAGATATTCACCACAGAAGGTACTGAGAACTTCACTGGGTGGAGTAATCCTAAATACGATCAATTGGTAGAGAGGGCGAAGGTAGAGGTTGATCCCAGGAAAAGGGACAACTTATTTATGGAGGCAGAAGATGTTCTTCTTGGTGATGCGCCCATTATCCCTGTATTTTATTATAATAGCGTATATCTGATTGATTCGAAAGTATCAGGGTGGTTTTCGGATCTGATGGATCGTCATCCCTTCAAATTCTTAGATTATCTTCAGGAGATTAACTAACGATCAAGGGGAGTCATTATAATGTATGAAATATTCACTATAAAGAGTATTAAATAATTAAAAAATAGGAAAATATTACATGAAAAATGCAATCCTATTATTTTTAAGGTTTAGATCTATTTAATTAACCCTATATATTATTGATTATCAGTGGTTTGAGTTTTTACATCTTAGATTGGCACGAGTGTAGCTATTAACTCCATGGAAACAGTTTTGTTTTCCCGACCCAAGCTAACTGCATGGCTCAGAGATGGCGGGTGAGGAATCATGAGGGGGTTCTCGCCCGCCTTTTATTATACAAATACCAAGGATTCCTCGTCCTTAACGCTCAGATTTCCTATGTATCTATATTAGGTATCAGTAGCTAGAAACAATCCGTTTGGTTGTTTCTCAATCTATCGATGAATCAGCCCGTACGTTATCAAATACAGTGAACCTCTAATTTGAGTAAGAATGGTGGTGAAGAAACTCGCTGAGAGTTTCAAGGGCGGCGGCTATTCCTTATTTCTGGCGATATATCCTACGCGTTTAGGACTGCTTGTTGTGATGAAGAAATGTGAGTACAGCCAATTTTGGCTAACTTGAGAAGGTTCTGAAGCTGTTGTTCGCTAAAAACGGCTTCTTCCCCGGTTCCTTGCACTTCGACGAAATTCCCCTTCCCGGTCATAACCACATTAAAATCTACTGAAGCGTCACGGTCTTCTAGATAGTTGAGGTCCAAAATTTCTTGATCTTTGAATACGCCAACGGATACCGCTGCAATGGTATCGTTGAAAGGATCTTCTTGGATGTCTCCGTTAGCCAGTAATTTGGCGATGGCCATCCGACATGCGACATAGGCTCCGGTAATGGAAGCGGTTCGTGTCCCTCCATCTGCTTGTAGTACATCGCAATCAATCCACAGTGTGCGTTCCCCGAGTTTTTGGAGATCGAGTACTGCTCTTAATGACCGACCAATTAATCGTTGAATTTCAACTGTGCGCCCATCTTGTTTTCCTCTGGATATGTCCCGTGATTTTCGGTCAAGAGTTGAATAGGGGAGCATGGAATATTCCGCCGTCGACCAACCTCCTTTTACACCCTGGGCTTTCATCCATCGAGGGACATTATTATCAATGGATGCTGCGCAAATAACCTTAGTATTTCCAAATGCACAAAGCACTGATCCGTCAGCATTTGGAGCAAAATCGGGAGTGAAGGTAAGTTCTCTCAGTTGATCTATCGCCCTTCCGTCAGGCCGTTCAAAATCCTCGTTCGTATCCATAATCACAAGCAAGCGATTGTGAACTTTTAATGCGAGTAAATTATATTGAATTATTTTAGTTCAGGATCGGGGTCGACCCACTTGCCTTCGGTCCGGATTAGATCAATTAAATGACTGACAGCTTTGTCTTCTTGAACATGGTATTCAACGCAATCTTTCCCTATATATAGGTTTACCTTTCCCGGAGCGCCGCCCACATATCCGAAATCAGCATCGGCCATTTCTCCTGGGCCATTTACTATGCAACCCATTACTGCAATTTTGACTCCTTTGAGGTGATCAGTGGCTTCTCTTATTTTTTGTGTCGTTTTCTGAAGATCGAACAAAGTTCTGCCGCAACTAGGGCAGGCAACGTATTCTGTTTTTGAAATGCGTGCACCAGCTCCTTGAAGTGTGTTGTATGCCAGGGAGAGCGCCTTCCTTGGATCTCCTACTGACTCAATGCTGAGAATATCTCCGATCCCATCTGCAAGAAGCCCGCCTGAAATTAAGGATGCTTCGAGTAGATCATTCAGAAAGCCTGCGTCCTGGCTGATATAGGTATCTGATTTGCATCGAATCCAGATAGAGGCTTTAAGATGGATGGATTCCAGTACTGAAGACAGAAGCCGATGTTCCCCTAGATTATGCACTTTCGAGTCTTGGTAATCTGCCCAAACAATGAGGTCTGGTAGATCGTTAGATAAAAATAAGTGACTGTTTTTGGCCAGCAAACCGGCATTTATTCCTAGGGCTAAGGGAATTGAATGTTTGAAGGTCCATTTGATCCACGCCTCTATTGTGGAAACCCTATTGTTGTGGAGTGAAATCGCTGGGATAATAGAAAGGTCTGACTTTAGTAGCGGATCTAGGGACTCTGGGTCAAAAGCCAGCTTGCCTTCTATTTCTAGAATAAGGCCCGTGTTGCTGTCAGGGAGATTCTCTTCGCTTAAAACTGCTTTAATATCTTCTGTATTTTTCAGTTCTATCAGCCAACCTTCTAGGGGAGTGTCTTTGGTGCTTCTTGAGCGAGCTATTTGGCTTAGTTGAACGAATGATTCTGCGATATTTAAGTTACCTGGGGCCTTAATAAATACGCTTGGAGGTATGTTCGAGCCTGTGGAGACAGATTCTGAGATCTTAATGGGTGAAATGGCGCGCCTTGTGAAATCAAAAGGATCGATAGTTTCTGTTGCATCGAGCGCGTCTTTAGTGGACCGCCACAATGTTCTGGTTTTTTCGGCAAGTGCCTTTGCAACGGGGATTTCATAGACGGGGTCTTCTGTTAAAGATACCCTTATAGTATCGCCTAGTCCGTCCATGAGTAGGCTTCCTATTCCTATGGCACTTTTAATTCTACCATCCTCACCGTCTCCCGCTTCAGTTACTCCTAGGTGAAGTGGATAGTTCATGTCCTCTTCATCCATCTTTGCTACAACTAATCGATAGGCTTGGATCATCACCTTCGGATTACTGGCCTTCATGGACAGGATGATATCTTTGTAATTGTGAGATTCCGCGATTCGAATGAATTCCAGCGCAGATTCGACCATTCCTAATGGGGAATCTCCAAACCGATTCATGATTCGATCGGATAGTGAGCCGTGGTTGGTTCCAATTCTCATGGATCGCCCCAGCTCTTTGCATCTAAGCACTAAGGGAGTAAATACTTCGTAAAGGCGCTCTATTTCGATATCGTATTCGTTGTCTGAATACTCCCGAATGGCGAACTTCTTTTTGTCTGCATAGTTGCCAGGATTGATTCTGACTTTCTCAACATGTTCGACCGCCTCCATGGCCGCTGAGGGTAGAAAATGAATGTCGGCTACTAAAGGGACTTGGATTTTGTCTTTGCGCAAGGCATCTCGGATAGGGCCCAGCGCTTCTGCTGCGGTTACATTCGGGGCCGTAATTCTGACAATCTCGCAGCCAGCTTCTACAAGTGCTCTGGCTTGTTTTACGGTTGCCGCCACGTCGGTCGTCAATGTTGTAGTCATCGACTGAATCCGTATGGGATTTGATCCGCCTACGCCTACACTACCGACTTTTACCTCTCGGGTGTTTCTTCGTACGGAAGTGAATCTGGAGGAGCAGTACTGGGTCATGGCTGACCAGTCGGAGAATCTTCTTCTGTTACAAGTTGAGGCTGTGTAGAATCAGTCGAGCTTGCTTTCACATCTGCCCGTTCTCGTGATATACGTTTCCCATCAAATACAGTTACATAAAGCATAAGAGAAAGAAGCAGTATTACGAAGGAGCCTTGCAGGCTCATCATAACGTTTTCTGGCAATGCTCGTCCTCGGAATTTCTCAATCGTCGCAAATGTGATATGTCCACCATCCAGTACAGGAATCGGGAGTAGATTAATAATGGCCAAATTTACATTGATGATGATTACGATGAACAGAACCCACCTAAAATCTCGTTTTGCGGTTTGGTAGATGATGTTCCCCATACCGACGGGTCCGCTCATGTGGCTCAACCTTATGTCGGATCTTGGGTTAATTAGTTTTTGCAGTGTTTCTAAGGTCTCACTCACCGCTGATTTGACTAATGCCACCGGCGATTCTTTAACTAGAATGTCTGGAAGTCCCCAGCCCACACCGATCATGGGTGAGGGAGCTTCTCCTTTTCTTGGGACTGCTAGTTTTGGAGTTACTGTTGTGGAAAACGTCTCACCTTCGCGAGAAACTTCAAGTGCGATGGGTTGGTCGAGTCTATCGCGAATATAGCTGGCGATTTGATCTCTGGAGTCTACTGGATTTCCATCGAAGCTAACGATTTCATCTCCAGGAAGAATATTTGCGATATCAGCAGGGAATCCTTCGTAGGTATAGTGTATCAAGGCAGGTAGTTTTTCTGGCAGTTGGGGGCTAATTCCCACCATTCTCATATTCTCAGGACCTCCGACAACTGGATAGACTTCAAATTCAAGAACTTCTGAACCTCTTTGGACTTTAAATTGCGATAGAGGTCTCCCGTCGTCTGAGCGAAGGGTTCCAAAAACGATTCTTTTTGCTACATTCTTCCAAAGTGAAACTGATGTCCCATCAATGGAGAGAATCTTATCGCCCTGGCGAAGTCCGGCTTGGTAGGCAGGATTAGGAACGATTTCATCTTCTGAGATAGCGATGGATTCACTAATTGCCCCCAGTTCTGTGACGTCATAGTAAACGGGTTCTGGTCTACCGCCTAACTGGAACAGCCAGAGTCCTAGGCATAAGGCGAACAGAACGTTGAAAAAGGCACCTGCTACGAGAACGATGACCTTAGAGCTCCAGGAAATTTTAACGGGATCTACTTCTTCAGCCTCTCCTTCGATGATTTCCATGTGGCCGAGCTGGGGGAGCGCGACGTATCCGCCGATCGGAAGTGCGGCGACTATGTATTCGACTCCGTTTCGTGTCCAACTAAAGAGTTTCGGGCCAAAGCCGATTGAAAAGCGGGTTACTTTTAGTCCTCGCCAACGAGCAGCCAGAAAGTGGCCTAATTCATGGACGAATATGGAGGCTCCAAAGAAAAGGAACACCATTGCGAGCGCTTTGAAATTTGTGAGTATTTCCATGTATACTTAAAAGTCGTTCAGATAACGGGTAGCTAGACTGCGAGCTTCCTGGTCAGCTTGAATGACTTCTTGTAAGCTTTCAGGTTCACGGTTTCGCGTTTTTTCTAAAGTTTTCTCAATGATTTTGGAAATTGTAGTGAAGCCAATCTCCTTTTTCAGAAATGCATCAACCCCTATTTCGTTAGCGGCATTAAAGGTAGTAGGTGAAATGCCACTGCTTTCAAGGCTCTCGTATGCCAGGCGAAGGCAGGGGTAGCGTTCGAGGTCAGGTGGGCTTAAATCCAGGTTTATTCGTTCCTCAAAGTCCAAACTCGGCTCTGTCCTATGGGTCCGAAGTGGATAGAGGAGCGCGTGTTGGATGGCGAAAGTCATAGAAGGTGGGCTTAGTTGTGCGAGGATGGAGCCATCCACAAATTCCACCAAGGAGTGAATAATACTTTCTGGGTGGATCATTACCTTGATCTTATTGCCCGGTAAATTGAATAGCCAGTGAGCTTCAATGACTTCCAAGCCTTTGTTGGCCATCGTTGCTGAATCGACGGTAATTTTTCTGCCCATACTCCAATTTGGATGCTGGGTGGCTTCTTCGGGTGTAATGCTATCGAATGATTTTAGATCACGGTCTCGAAACATACCCCCCGAAGCGGTAAGGATGATGCGGTCGAGGGAAGCAGTGGATTCACCATGGAGACATTGAAATATGGCATTGTGTTCACTGTCTACGGGCAGAAGTCGAACATGGGCCTCCTTGACTGCCTCTGTGAAAAATTTCCCGGCCATGACTAGGATTTCCTTGCTTGCAAGTGCCAGGTCTTTCCCGTGTTGAACTGCTTTCAAGGCGGGTTGTAATCCCAGCGTTCCAACGACGGCTACCAGCACGGTATCGACTTCCTTCATGCACGACAGTTGGACTAAGCCTTCAAGACCGCAAAGAAGGTTTTTATTATGAAAACGATCGGATTTCTCTGCTTCGTCGAATGCTTCTTCGTTGAAAATGGCCGCGTTTTGAACATCGAATTCGTCGCAAATGGCCGCTAATTTTTGGTAGGACCGATCGCATGCAACGCCCACAATCTGGATTTTATCTCGGTGCTGTCGAACCACATTGAGTGTATTCTCACCTATGGATCCTGTTGCCCCCAGGATAACAATTTTCTTCAGAGCTTCACTCATCAGTATGCAAAAAACGACAGAAGTATGAACGCGACGGGTGCGCTCAATAGGAGGCTATCTACCAGATCGAAGGCACCTCCGATTCCCGGTATGGATTTCCCGCTGTCTTTGACCTCGGCTTGTCGTTTGATAACGGACTCAATAAGGTCGGAAA
The DNA here is from genome assembly GCA_014529675.2 of Opitutia bacterium ISCC 52. Lineage (NCBI taxonomy): Bacteria > Pseudomonadati > Verrucomicrobiota > Opitutia > Opitutia bacterium ISCC 52. Next base: position 2,931,266 of record CP076040.1, on the reverse strand, counting down.
GGACTGCCATTGCCGCGATCGGCAATGCGCAAATGGCAGCAATCCAAGGCTTAAATCCTGTGGGGAAATAGTCCGGAAAGAGAAATACGGCTAGAAAGCCTAAAGTCGCGGATGTGAATATTCCGCCGAGGAAGCCTTCCCAGGTTTTGGCAGGACTGATTTTGGGTGCCATTTTGTTTTTTCCCAGCCAACTGCCAAATAACAATCCACCGACATCTGAGAACTTTCCAACTATAACTACCCAGATGCCTGCTGCCAGTCCCATGGATTCGTGAGGAAACAGCTCCACTATCCTTATGAAGAAGGTTAGCATGTAGGGGATTAGTAGGATTCCAAAAAAGGTACCGCCAATTCGTTGAAAGTTGTCCTTGATTTCACGATTCCTGATACTGGCGAGGGCACAAACGGTAAATCCTACTGCCATTACCGTAGCATCATCCACGACCCCCCCCGTGTAATTGTGCAAAAATTCTTCGTAGTAAGTGGCAAGTGGCAAGCAGCCACCGATGATCAGTCCCAAAACTCGGTAGGCCTTCCATCCCAGATTCCTGGCCATATTGTAGACCTCATTTTGAGCAACCACGGCGAGGACGGTAATCAGCCAGACTGCGGCCGTCAGTCTCCAAAAATAGAGAAGGCACGCGAGCAGGCTCCAGAGAGCAACGGTACTGATGATTCTTTTGCCCACGGTTTGTTAAGAGCTCGATTTAGCAGAGAGCAGTTTTTCCTGCTCAATTTGTGCTCCGGTTTTACCAAAGCGGCGTTCTCTGTTTTTGTATTCTAATAGTGCTTCCTCGAACAAATCGGGTCCAAAGTCGGGCCAGCACACGGGGCTAAACAAGTATTCGGAGTATGCGCTCTGCATGAGAAGGAAATTACTTATCCGCTGCTCGCCCGAAGTTCTAATGACAAGCTCGGGGTCAGGAATTCCTGAAGTATCCAAGTATTTGCTGAAGCTCTCCCATTGAAGATCTCCTTCATGGTCTTCGGTGCCGTTTTGGATAGCAGCGGTGTACCGTTCTACTGCATCTAGCACTTCATTCCTTGCACCGTAATTCAAGGCCAGTACGAGGTGATTTTCTTCAAAATGTGAAGTATCAGATTTTACTTGGTTTAATAAATTAACAACTGAAGGTGGTAGCTCTTCTACACGGCCAATGGTATGTAATCGGATTTTCTGCTTCAGAAGCTGTTTTCTTTGTTTTTTCAGAAACGACTCTAGGAGTCCCATGAGAGCGTTGACTTCCGCTTTGGGCCGTTTCCAGTTTTCCGCAGAAAACGCGTATAGTGTGAGGTATCGAATGCCCAGCTCACCCGATTTTTCAACTATCTTTTCAACATTCTCTACGCCTTTTAGGTGCCCCTCATTTCTTGCTAATCCCCGGCGATTGGCCCAGCGGCCATTTCCATCCATGATTACCGCTACATGTTGGATATTTGGTTGATTTTCGGATGCGCTTTCCAAGGTAAAAATGGATGGTGAGTCGAGTAGCCTCTTGCGGCAATAGTTGGGAACTTTATAAAATTCGGTTTATGGGCCAATATTACGGTTTATACAACTGGATTTTTTGAGAATGAGTTCTATTAAAAAGGCTTGTTGGAGAGTAAGTAAAGTTGTTGCTTCAACCTGGGTTGGGTAATCAGCTGGCAAAGACTTCTGGCAGATCGAACCTCATCATTATTGTGCTATGGAATACAAGATTCGCATCCTCTATTGCAGTCAGTGCCGGTTCGTTCTTCGAGCGACTTGGTTGAGTCAGGAAATACTTTTCACTTTTGGGCAGGATTTGAAGGAAGTCTCTCTTGAGCCTGGAAGTGGGGGAGCATTTGTTGTCAGTTTGAACAACGAAGTCATTTTTGATAGATCCGAAGAGGGACGTTTCCCTGAATCCAAAGAGCTCAAGCAGTTAATTCGTGATCGGATTGCTCCAGGAAGAGATTTAGGGCACAGCGATCGGCCTTAATCTATTTCATCAAGGTCAAAGGGCGTCGACTGATAGACGTAATAATTAAGCCAATTATTATAAAGCAAATTGGAGTGTGCTCTCCAGCAGAGTACTGGAGTTTGCGTCGGATCATCGTCAGGGTAGTAGTTTTTGGGAACTTCGATGGGGACATTCTTTGCTACGTCCCTGTCATACTCCTTCTTCAGTGAATCTGCCTCATACTCGGAGTGATTGAATACGTAAAGGCGACGCGTTGATTTATCTCGGACTATGTATAATCCTGATTCATATGATTCTGAGAGCACATCTAAGTCGGAAACTGCTTCAACTTCTTCCTTGCGGACTTCTGTGTGTCGGCTGACTGGAACCATGAATTCTTCGTCGAATCCCCTAAGTAGGATAGAGTCCTTCTTGATGCGTTTGTGGTTAAATACTCCAAACTTTTTCTCAGGAAGGTCATACTTTTCTATCCCATAAAAATGATGAAGAGCTGCTTGGGCCCCCCAGCATATGAAAAAGCAGGACCACACATGGGTTTCACTCCATTCTAAAATACGTGTAAGTTCTTTCCAGTAGGCAACTTCCTCCCAGGGCATTTGCTCAATGGGAGCCCCTGTTACGATCAGGCCGTCAAATTTGCGGTGCTTTATTTGATCCCAGGTGTGATAGAAATTAAGAAGATGTTCCTTGCTGGTATTCTTCGATTCATAAGAAGCCGTTGTCAGCAGGGTAATGTTTATCTGTAAGGGAGTATTGCCCAGTAAGCGCATGAGTTGCGTTTCTGTATCGATCTTGTTCGGCATTAGATTCAACACCACGACCTCCAGGGCACGGATGTCCTGCTGAACAGCCCGATTTTCGGGCATTACAAAAATATTTTCCTGCTCTAAACGTTGTTTGGCGGGCAGGTTGTTGGGGATTCTTATAGGCATCGGAACTCGAAAACGCCTAGGTATATGTAAATCGATTTCTCAGTGAAAGCTTAAATTCTGAAGCTTCTGCGTCCTTACGGCACCAAAAAAGGCAAGCCCCTGGGGGCTTGCCTTTTGTTTGGGTAAGTCCGATCGCTCGGACTTGATGCTCTATGGATAGTTGGTTGGAAATATTTTTTGGAATCCTCGGGATTAGTCCTGATCGGAATCAACCTGGGCTAATTCAACTGATTCGGGCCTCATCGGATTAACCGAAATAGATCTGGCAGCTGCATTTATCACTTGGTTGTCCTTATATTTGGTGTTTTTACCAAATGTGAAGGGCTGTATCTGCTTGGATGCAATAGAGCGACCTTTGCGTCTTGCTGGCTCGTATTGCCACTGGCGAATGGCCTTTAGAACTGGCAGGTTTAGTCTTTGATCGCTTGAATAAAGCACTTTTACGCGTGTCACAAAACCTGCTGAGTCAACGGAGACGGCCACGCCAACTTCACCTTCTACTTCCTGTAGCTTTTTTGCCAGTGCTGGCTTGGGGCTGTATAATGGAACTGCCTTAGTATCGATGGCGGTCAGATGGTATGAACCAAAAGTCAAAGGCTGAATGATTTTGCAAGATACAGGCTTTCCATTCCTGAAGGCTGGTTCGAACTCCCATTTGCGTACCGCTCTCAAGGTCGGTTTTTCAAGATCTGGATGAGAAGAGTTTCTTACAATGGCGTTACTGACATTACCCTTGGCATCGATCTCAATGGCAAGGTTGACATAAGCATCTGAAGTGATGATCTGACCAAAGAAAGTAGGATTCGGCGTTTTAATAGGGCGAGGAGCAATATCGACTGATGCTGCATTCAGGAAAACCTGACTGAGAAGCATGAATGCGCCGAGAATGGCTAAGGTAAGCTTTTTAGAGTTCATGAGTTGCATGGGTTTGAAATTAATCAAAGATCCCAAAACTCTTTCATAGAGTGGGCCTTACATTCCAGTAGACAGGGTTTTAATGGCCTATTTTAACAACCCCGTTACAACTACCCTATAGTCTCTGAAATCCTCAGTGCAGCGGAGTAAATTACCTAGCCGATGTCGAGTTCTTCTAAAAGCCGTAAAACAATGGCTTCATCGTTGGACAACTGGTCTTTCACAGCGAAGAGCTTTCTGGAAACTGCTTCATAGTTCGGTTTTGGTGCTCCTCTCAATTCAGCTAATCTTTGCACATACCGAATGGTTCGGTCGATTAGTTTGAAATTGGTAGGTTTTACGTAGGTCATTAAATTGCTCTCAAACCTGTTCAGTCGCCCCATAATAAGCGTTGAATGAATGTTAAGGATGAGCTTCAGGAGCAAGTTGACTTCGAAAAACTCTAGCTCGGAAGCGCAGATACTCCAATTGTGTCCTCTGTATCTAAGTTCAAATCCCCGGGGCGTATCCTTGATCTCGAAGATGTGGTGAGGAGTTTTTTGGGTCTTCTTGCTACGTTTATTTCGGCAACTTTGGTCGATGTAAAACCCTCTCAGGTAATCGACTTCTGTGTTTGCCTCGATTCCTTTCCAATCGAGGCAGCGAGGCGCCCGTTCCAGGACTTTTTTCCAGGCTGATTGTGAATCAATGGTCGATGGGATAGATAGGTAGCACCAGGCCGGGGGATCGTCAGGATCCGTTTCGTTTTCAAAGGGAGGTAGGCTAAAAGTAGGGGATCGTTCGGTCGTGTCCGTTAAAACGGTTACTGCATAGCTTTCTGTCTCATAAATAACGAATTCATTTTGTGAATACGTGTCGGCTTCAGACTCTATGAAGGAGGTGATTGGAGATAGATCAAGCTGGTCCCAGGTGTTTCGGAATTTCTCAAATTGAGAGGTGAATTGTTCTGCATTGTTTCCAAATCTGATCGCCCAGCCTACAGCAGCCATAAGTACGGTGCTAGCTTGCATGCGTGTACTGCCAGACAGCCCCATAGACCCTACATACAAGCTCAAGTGTTTTATTTTTGGGTTTTCGATTACACGTCTCGACCGCTCTACTTCTTGGACGAGCTGGTCATCAGGGTTGCAATGAATAAACCACGGGCTTCGTTTACTCACTGTTGTTGCTGCCTCTGTTGCGCCTATTACGAAAGGTGTTTCCCCGCCTTCAGTTGTAGATATCAATAAATCGTTTTCAGAATATCCCAACTCCAACAACTGTCGCTTACCGTACTCTGGGAAATCTTCGAAGTTTTCTATCGATTTTATGAGAGCTGCGTCCCCTCCGGCCATAAATCCAATGAAACGTTCCTGGTATTCATCCGGCACCAGTCCTTGTCGGCAAAATACTTCCAATGAAATTGAAAGGCGTCCGGTTGCGCCACATCCGCATAGATATATGTTTCCTCCAGTACTCAAGGCATCCCATAGGTCTGACCCCAGCTGGCCCAATTGAGGAAGATAGTCACGAAGCCGTTGAAGAGCCTCTGAATCCACCGCTTTCAAGCTCGATATCGCTTTTTCCAAGTTTGAGTGAACTTCTTCGGAGAGGGCCTCGGTAAGAGGGTGGGGCTTCTCGGTTTCGAGTGTGCCCAGCTTAAAGTTATCTGCAACGTTAAGAAAGTCTTCGCAGGTGTCGTCTGACATATGTGGTGTGCTGTATTGGAAATTTTATTACTCGTAGCTCCATTAAGTATTGTAAAGGCGATCCCCGAAATCCCCTAAGCCGGGAAGAATGTACTTCTTGTCATTGAGTTCCCTGTCCACTGTAGCTGTATAGAGTTGGATTTCTGGGTGCTGGCTTTGGATCGCTTCGACGCCCTCTGGGCTGGATATGATGGTTACCACACATAGGTCATCTGCTTGGTTCTCCTTACAACTTTCAATTGCCTGGAGAGTGGATCCTCCTGTTGCCAGCATAGGATCAACTATCATCGTCTTTCTGCCTGCTAGTGGAGGCACTTTGGAGTAGTAACTTCTTGCGACAGCGGTTGCTTCGTCACGTTCAAGGCCTACGAACCCGACTACCGCAGAAGGGAATAAGTCTAAGGCTGGTTCGGCCATAGAAATTCCCGCTCTTATGATAGGAACAATCGTTAACTCTTTGGCCCAGGTGTAAGCTTCCGTTTCTTCCAGTGGGGTAGAGACCCTCCCGGTAGCCAATGGCAAATTGCGAGTCGCTTCTATAAGAAGTAATTGGGTTATTTTCCGTGCAGCTAGACGAAAGGCTTCTCCTTCGGAATCTACATTTCTCAATTGAGAGATGAGTACTTTTGCTAGCGGATGATCGATGACGTGAACAGGCATAAATAGTCGTGCAGAGGGTTTGGTTTCGGAAGGGAGTAAAATATGTGATAAAGTGGCGGGGATTCAAAGTAATTGTTTCAGCCCAATAGAGCCTGGGTTCTAATCCTCTATCAACTCACCTATTTGAACTTAAATCAGTCATATTGATATCATGGGGCTCCGATTAAGAAGGTAGTTGATCTGCAGGAGCTCGTAGAACGCTCGGTGAGGTTGTCTTTGACCGGTTCTAATGTTGAAGCGAATTTCACGGTTGGGGATGATGGTCTCTTTGTTGAAGCGGATCCGAGTCAAATGAATCAGGTGATTCAAAACCTCTCGATTAATGCGGTTCAAGCTATGCCGGATGGTGGGAGTTATAATGTTTCCCTTCTCCAGATTGACCTCGAAAATGATTCTCCCTTGCCGCTTGCGCCAGGTAAATATATCTGTATCGATCTTCAGGATACCGGAATGGGTGTCCCCGAAGAGAATATCTCTAAAATTTTTGATCCTTTCTTTTCGACCAAGTCTTTCGGGACAGGCTTAGGTCTCACAACTTCATACTCTATCGTAAAACGCCACTTCGGCCATGTAGAGGTGAACTCGAAGCTGGGTTATGGAACGCGTTTTTCTATTTACATCCCGGCTACGCATAAGACTGTTGAAAAAGAAGAAAAACAAGTGACTGAAGTAATGCATGGAAATGGGAAAATTTTGCTGATGGATGACGATTCCGCTATCCGTGAAGTTGCGAAATTGATTTTGGAACGTCTTGGATACACCGTTACTGGTACGACCAAGGGTGAGGATGCTATTGCGGTTTATAAAGAAGCTATGGGCACCGAACGAGAATTCGATGTGGTCATTATGGATTTAACGATCCCCGGTCACATGGGTGGAAAAGACGCGATTAAGGAGCTACTTAAAATTGATCCCAACGTCTGTGGTATTGTAAGCAGTGGATACTCTACGGATCCCATTATGTCTAATTTTGAATCCTATGGCTTCAGTGGTGTGGTGGAAAAACCTTTCCGCGTTGAGGAATTGAGTCGAGCGATTCAGACGGTGATGGGAAAAACGAAATCACTTTACCAAGACGACGGACAAGGCGATAGCGATCAGCATCAGGCCGAATAGTCGGTCAATCCATAGCGCCCATTCTTGAGTGAGCCTCCGAATGATTGGGATGCCAATGATGGCTGAAAATATAAGCCAGACCGCCATCGCTTCTATTACAAGAACGGATCCATAGATAAGCTTTTGCCAAATGGGGCTGGCAGGAGCTATCAACTGAGTGAATAAGCTCAGAATGTAGAGTGTGACCTTTGGGTTTAGGAGATTTGTGAAAAACCCCTCCCGAAATGCTTCTGAATTGGACTTTTCCAGATCTGTATTCTCTCCACTTTGGATTTTAAATTGAGATCGGTTCAACAGCGATTTCAACCCGATATAGGCCAGGTAAGCTGCACCCAAGTAGCGAACAATGGAGTAGAGGAGGTCGCTTTGTGATAGTACAATTGCCAATCCTGCTATGGATACGGAGATATGGACCGTTAATCCTGCCGCTATTCCTAGAATGGTGAAAAAGGCTGTTTGTTTCCCAGCAGTACCCAAAGTATTGCGGATGATGAGGAGCATATCTGGCCCCGGGCTCATCATCGCAAAAATTTGCGTTACGAGCAGAATTACTAGCGTTTGGGTCATTTTTGATGATTGTACAAAAAATAAAGCGGACTTTTCAGTCCGCTTCAAAACCTTAAGCTGCTGAGTCTAAACTTGGACTCAGGATGACGTGTTTTACATCACCGGGGGTTTTAGTAGGGTGCTGTATATGAGGTATTTAACCCTCTTTTCAAGCACTTTCTGAGCAGCCCATTTGTCTAGTCCACGTCGTAAATAACGACGTTTTCCCAGAGATCCTTGTTATTTTCTATAAAATCCAGATGGGCTTGGGCATCCTGGTAAACGTCGTGTTCTTCGATCGAGTCGAAAATTACAGTCAGTCCGACATCGTAGTTCTTTTGAATGACTGGGCGATCGGGGGTCGCGGCCGGACTTCCTACATGGATCGACTTCACCGTATCGATGGAGCCGAGTGTTTTGACTTGTTCAACGAAGGCCGACTTTTGGTCGTCGGGTAGACCCTCTTTGAGTGTGAAAAATACAGAGTGAACTAACATAAGATCGGTTTTTACTTATTCGCCCCTTAAAAACAAGATCCTTATTCGTCAAATCACAGGAACCGCTTGGGATTTTTGCCGTCCATAGGAATCGGTGATTATTTGTATCCATATCCTTATTTTTCATTCGCCATAAAACGGGGATAGGCTCAAGAAACAGATGCTTTAATAATAGATCCATTGCCCGATAGTCCCCACAGTTCTATACAAAACGAGTTCACCAGAGATGAACGCATTAGGTGGCGTCCCATTTTGTGGGCCGTTGTTGGTTCCATCGCAGCTCACGGATTATTGTATCTTTTTATTCCGGAGACGCTTATGATCATGGCTTCGGACGTTGAGCCCCAGACTTGGCAGGAGTTTGATATCATCCTCGCCGAGGAGGAACCGGAAGTCATGCAACAGTACGTTCCAATCAACAAAGATGACATTCCGAATGCTCCTGATGAGACGGAGAATTTTGCCTCCCAAGATGCGCAGGCGAAAAATACAGAGCTACGTGAAGAGTTGAATGAAGATACGCCTTTTATTGAGGGAGAATCAGAGGAATTTAACAACCTGGTACAAGGGCAGCCTGTGCAGGTGCCTCCTTCGCCCTACATTCCGCCAGTTCAAGCTAGCAATACCCAAGCTCAGCAGCAACAAACGCCTAGTCTTCCGCAAATTCGAATAAACAACCCTATCGGTCAGGATCAGTTGGATGAACGCCAGGCGCGGGCACCGGTAGCCCTGGAAGATGAAGCCTTGGATGAGGATAGTCCTCGGTCATTACCAGAAATTCCAGATCTCCCAGAAGATGAGGAGGCAGATGAAGTCGTGGAAAGTGAAGATGATGCTTTGGAGGACCGCACTCGAATTGACGATGGAGTGGTCCAGGATCAACGGCCATTAACTCCACCAGTTGATCCATCACCGGAGCCAAGTCCAGAAGATCGCCCACAGCGGTTGCCTCAACCTAGAGTTCGTTATGCTAATACCGGGCCTTTGAAAAACCACATGGCCGGAGTTTCGAGGATTGCTCAAATGGCTCAGTATTCAGCTGAGTTCAGTGAATATGGCGATTATCTGGAGCGCATGTTTGAAACCATTGAAATCGAGTGGCACAATCTGCTGAACAAGCAACGCCTTGCTGAAAAACGGTCTAGGGTTTCAATCGCATTTCTAATCAACGAATATGGTGAAATCGAGGACTGGGAAATTGTATCCGCCTCCTCGACCTTACAGGCCCAGGTCATCTGCGCTGCGGCCATCAATAATCGGGCGCCCTTTGGGGATTGGACTGCTGAGATGCGCAGTACCTTGGAAGATCCAGAACGAATCATCGTTAATTTCCTGTTTTACTAATGGGAGCTATCCATCACTGGAATGTCCGTTAATTCTTCTGACATCATTCCGGAAATTCCACTTGGCAAGGGCGTCAAAGTACTCGCTATACACGCCGAAGGATTAGTGGCCTTGGAAAAACCAACCCGTATATTGTCCCATCCTAACGTGGAGGCTGATCGGCGCAAAAGTCTGTTAAACGCATCTTGGAGCAAAGACCGAGAGCGTTACATGTGGAAAGTCGGGGATAAATCCCATCGTTTTTATTTACTCCATCGGTTGGACTCAGCGACCTCGGGTGTGATTCTCGGCTGCATTAACCCAAATTTGTCTCGCGAGCTGAAAAGTCAGTTTTCAAAGCGAAGGGTATCGAAGAGCTATCATGCGGTCGTCATGGGGCTGGCTAGGGAGAACGATACCCACTGGAAAGATCTACTGAGGAAGCGTCGGGTCGGAAGCAATCTGCGTATGGATGCCAATAACAGTCGTGGATCCCCGGCGGAGACTCACGTGAAAATTTTGCAGTTAAAGAAGAGCTTCCCAAAACTCAGTCTGCTTCGACTCCATCCGAGAACGGGACGGACTCACCAGCTTCGGGTGCAGAGTGCCAAGCGCCAGCTACCAATTGTAGGCGATAGCACATACGGCGATTTTTCATTCAATCGTCGAGTTCAAAAGGCCATGGGTAGTCAGCGCTTATTTCTTCACGCCAGTTCCATTCGAATTACTTGGGATTGGCAGAATCGTCAACATGAGTTTCTGGCTGAGTCTCCATTGCCGGGACTGTTTCAGGAGCTTTTGGGGCTCGATTTATCTTCTCGATAAACTGCTTGTTTGCAGTCGAAGAATTGAGTTACCCAACAATCCATCGGACGGCTTGGGTGAGGTTAGGAGCGATCCATCACTCCAGGCATTTTAGACGACCTGAACTTTGAGTAGAGTGAACTTTTTTATTTGAGAAAAAAGTTCCAATTGCCCTGATGGATTGAGCCTGCTTGGGTTGTCGCGTGACTAAACCTCTCTATACCGGTACACGTTTTGAGAGAATCTTGTATTCAATACTTGGATTCATGATTCTTCTTGCACTGCTTGTAACCATTGACCGGTTTTTCTATCGCAATTACACGGTGCCTGCCGAGCTCGTCTGGAAGAAAGTCCGGCAAGAGGCTGCTGTTTATGACCTGGAGCCAGAATTTGTATTTGCGATTGTTTTTGCTGAAAGCTCGTTTCGCCCTCGGGCCAGAAACACGGGCGGCAACGGGATTATGCAGGTAAGCTCTGGAACTTGGGGAGATATGTCGAACCAACCCTACGACATTGTTTGGGATTGGCAGGTGAATATAGAGGTCGGCACGGCTTATCTGGGTTGGTGCAAAGACTATTTAGAGCGGAAAAAGCGCTTTTCCTATCCACTTTTGGCAGCTTGTTACAATAAGGGCCCCGATCATGTGAGGAAAAACCAATTTGACATTGAGAAGGTGGGGAAGACGACGAATCGAACCTACCAACAGCTGTTCAATGGGAACCTGGCTCCCATCAATCGTTAAGCCACTTCGAAAACCAGTTGCCACTTAATCCACTAACGGATAGCGCTAGTTGCGTGAAAAATAGCTTCTTTCTATTATTATTCCTTTGGGTCTCTTCAGTCCTTGCCGCTGCAAACATCCCCGAGTTTCGCACGGTTGAAATCGATGACGGGCTGGAAATTGGATACGGTGTCGTCTTGGCCGATATGAATGGCGATGCCAAACTCGATATTGTCTTGGCCGACAAGAATCAGTTTGCCTGGTATGAGAACCCTTCCTGGCAAAAACACATCATGGTCGAGAATCTGACCGATCGTGACCATGTTTGTATCGATGCGCGCGACATTGATGGAGACGGCAAAGCCGAGGTCGCCGTCGGGGCTCAATGGAATCCGGGGGAGACTTCCGATGAAGCCAAGAGCGGAAGTGTTCATTACTTAATCCCACCTGAGGATAGGACTCAGGGATGGACGCCCGTCCAATTACCACATGAGCCGACCATTCACCGGATGCGCTGGTTTCAGACAAGCTCAGGCGAGTATGAGCTGTTGGTTCTTCCTCTCCATGGCCGGGGAAATAAAGGAGGAGAGGGCGCCGGAGTAAAAGCCATTGCTTATAAGATGCCATCCAATCCACGTGATGAGTGGGAGCAAACTGTGATCGACGATTCCATGCATAAAACGCACAACCTGGACTTGGTGGCCTTCAGGCCTTCAGCGAATGGGCATGAATCGATTTTAATAGCTGGAGCGGAAGGGGTGCTTTTATTTCGACAGAGTAATGGGGCACTAAACAGCCAGAAAATAATCGGTAACGACGAAGGTGACGTTGGCTTTCTTGGGGCAGGAGAAGTTCGTCACGGGAAACTGCCTGGCGGTGGATTATTTATCGCGACTGTGGAACCCATGCATGGGCAAAATTTAGTGAGCTATACGCCTCCGCCTCCTGGTGGTCTTACCCGTATGGGGCTTCGGAATCCCATTTTTGATGGAATGATCGAAGGTCACGCGATCGCTTGTGGAGACGTGCTCGGAGTCGGCTCGGATCAAATCGTGGCCGGATGGCGCGGTAACCGCCAAAATCCCGACCACTTTGGCATCAAACTATTTATACCACAAGATGAGGAAGGTAACAATTGGGAATCTATCGATATCGATCCTGATGGAATGGCTTGTGAAGACTTAAAGCTAGGAGACCTCGATGGTGATGGTCGTTTGGATATCGTGGCCTGCGGTCGCTCGACTAAAAACCTCCGCATATATTTCAACGAAGGCTAAAAGGTAGGGCTCGATGCTTGCATCGACGCCTTTCATCGTTCCAGGGCTTCTTTTAAGGCCGATTTGCAAGCAAATGACTCTACTTCTTTACCGTATACGCCTTATACCAATCCTCAATGGTTTCCGCATCCGGCTCACCATCGAAGGTCACTATTCGGTATTTTGCTTCATAGCTAAACCCGGGCTTGAGAATAAAAGATCCTTTGTAGACCGGCGTGAATACAAAATACGGCATCCTTGGGTGCACGCGAACCGGTTGTGGGTGGCGAAAATTTGACACATGGTCCATCACCACAAACCCAGCCATCTCTCCATCAATGTTTCCATAGACCGCGACCCATCGAGGAGTCGTGTGATTGCTTTCTTCTATGCTTGTGAGTCCATCTCCGGTTAGGACTTTCATTCGGCCCTCATAGTGAGCTTCGTCTTCTTCGCTCCAATGGGCACTTCCCCTAAAACCAAATCCTCCGTAATGATGGGGATGGAAATACACTTCATTTTCAGTGGCGCAGCTTTGTTCAATCTCAATGTCGATGAAGTACGCATCGTCTGATTCTTCTATTTTGACTTCCCATTCTTCATCAATGGCAGGTCCTCCCTTGCGGCTCACTTGTTGGAGTGCCGCTTCGAAGGAGTCGGATTTCACGGATCCGAGTTTTACGTGCTTGGCCGTTCCTCGACCCTGGTGTTGATTCCAGAAATCGACTACTTCGTGTTTGAAAGTAGCTCGCGTCCACGCTGAAAAGACCGCATGCTGATGCACATGTCCGATCGGGAAGGGATCGGTCAGCACTTTGCCAGAAGGTGAATAGAGTGGGTGAATAAAACCGCTGCGTGCGTAGATCTTATTCATGCCCTCCGGGGGTTGTACCGTATTGATTTGATAGCTCAATATGGGTTTTTCGGATGCGAAATAAGTCAATTGATCTTCTGTCTTCTCAAAAGTTACCTCTGCCTGAACCATGATGGAGGAGACGCAGATCAGCGAGAAAACCGAGATACAGGAGCGAAAGAATGAATTTTGTTTCATAGGGTATGTTTTATTCTATGGCTCAATCTACTTCATCTGTCGAGATTACTGATGTCTCCTAAGAAAGCCCGATTTCTCTTGAATCGGTGAGTGGAACGAGGCGAACATCTTTCCATATTCCATGACTTTGCTCATCCTTTACCTTATTCTGGCTCTCGGTGTGTCCTTTTTGTGTTCGATTCTCGAGGCCAGTCTTTTGTCCATGTCGCCTTCTTTCGTAAAGGATACCGAGGGCAAGGGCACCAAAACAGGTGTCATACTTGCTTCCTTAAAAGAGAATATCGACCGTCCCTTGGCAGGTATCCTTTCTCTCAATACGATTGCTCACACGGTCGGTGCTGCCGGTGTGGGCGCTCAAGCAGCTTCGGTTTTTGGCGAAGGATATTTTGGAGTCATCTCCGCGGTGCTAACATTGCTGATTCTGTTTTTCTCAGAAATTATTCCCAAAACGCTTGGGGCCCTTTACTGGAAGCAGTTGGCTGCATTCACCGCCTATACCTGCAAGTTTATCATTGTAGCCCTTTATCCATTAGTCCTTATCTCAGAGAAGCTTACGAAACTGTTGTCTCCCAGAGGTCCTCACGAGGGGCAAATAAGCCGTGACGAAGTGGTGGCGATGGCTCAGCTCGGTCACAGTGAAGGTGTCATTGCTGAACGCGAGAGTAAGATCATTCGTAACTTAATTCGATTTCGAAGAATTCAAGTCGATGATATCATGACCCCCCGTACGGTCGTGAGCAAATTGCCTGAATCCATGGCTTGTGGTGAAGCTGTAAAGCAGGATTCTCTATCGCGGTTTTCCCGCATACCCGTTCATTCTGAGGATGCAGAGCATATTACTGGTTATGTGTTGAAGCAAAAGGTCTTGGAGCAAGTGGCTTTCGATAAGCATGACACTCTGCTTTCTGATATCAAACGTCCCATTCGATTAATTCATGAGGACGAATCGCTTTCCAATCTCTTCAACAGCCTGTTTTCTCATAAAGAGCATATGGCTTTGGTCGTAGATGAGTATGGCGGTATGTCGGGGCTGGTTACTAGCGAAGATTTGATCGAGACACTGCTGGGCTTAGAAATTACGGATGAATCCGATGAAACTGAAGACATGCGTGATCTGGCTCGTAAGCGGTGGGAAGAGCGGGCCCGTAAATTGGGAATTGTAGTGCCCGAACTTCAGAAAGAGCCGGAAGCCGAGCCTGACGCTTAGAACCGAGCGAATTACTCCCCTCGTTTTCGCCGAGTGGATACCGACTCGCCGCCCAGACCCCAGTTATCTGTTTCGACCTCATCGATGATGACCACAGTGGTCTTTGGATTCTTACCCAGAACATCAACAAGTAGTTGAGTGGCTCCGGAAATGAGTTGTTCTTTTTTCTCGGGAGTAACTCCTTCGTTGGTGATTTTTATATTTACGAACGGCATGTTGAATTAGGATGTGAATAATAAGTTCTGGCATATACTTGCTTACACTGTGTATGGCTTGATTAAGAAATTACATTTATGAAAGCACTTGTCATCAACGAACCACATAAACCTCTGGAACTACAGGAACGAGCCGATTTGGAAGCGGGCCCAGGAGAGGCGGTCATCAAGCTCAAATCAGCGGCTCTCAACCGTCGCGATTTTTGGATTACTCAAGGCATGTATCCGGGGATTAAATCCGGAGTGATCCTGGGTTCGGATGGGGCAGGCGTCGTTGCTCAAGTAGGTGAAGGCGTGGATGAAACTTGGCTGGGTAAAGAAGTTATTCTCAACCCGAGCCTTGATTGGGGGAATCGCCAGGCCGCATTTGGAGATGAGTTTTCTATTCTGGGACTCCCCTTAGATGGGACCTTCGCCACGGAAATTAAAATTCCTGTTTCTCAACTCCACGCCAAGCCGGATCATTTGGATTGGCACGAAGCAGCGGCATTGCCTCTGGCCGGTCTCACCGCCTATCGTGCGCTTTTTTCACAAGGCAACCTTGAGGCAGGTGAAACCATGTTAATCACCGGAGTAGGAGGGGGAGTCGCAACCTTTCTACTGCAATTTTCCGTAGCTGCAAAGGCCAAGGTCTGGGTGACTTCATCTTCTCAAAGTAAAATCGATCGAGCCATTAGGATGGGAGCTCAAGGCGGGTTTCTTTATACGAATGACGAGTGGCCGGCCCAGTTTTTGGAAGCTGCAGGTGCACCCAGCATCATTGTCGATAGTGCCGCCGGCCCCATCTATGATACCTTGATTGATTTGGTTGAGATGGGAGGGCGTATTGTGAATTTTGGAGCGACCCTGGGTCCACCTGATATCCTCGAAATGCGGAAGGTCTTCTGGAAGCAACTCTGTCTGCAGGGTTCGACGATGGGGTCACCAGCCGATTTCGAAGCCATGTTGGATTTCGTGAATCAGCAAGCGATCAAGCCGGTGGTCGATGCGACTTATCCTCTTGAAGAAGGTAATGAGGCGATTGCTCAGATGAAAGTTTCTCCCCAGTTTGGGAAGTATGTGCTGAGCATTTCCTGATGAGGATCCTGGTTACAGGTTCAGCCGGCCATCAGGGACGTCGAGAAACGCATGGAGAAGGGTAGTGAGTGGGAACTCAAAGCGAAGCCCTCGGCTCCAGTCGAAATGCCCCTCGATCCAAACTCGCCCAGTGATTATATGGACAAAACAGCCCTGATGTACCAGATGGCACGTTTGGCCTTTGAAACGGATTCGTCACGAAGCGTTACCTTGTTATTGGATAGTAATAATTCCCCGACGATTAATGTAAGGGGCGTAGATATTTCAGACGGTTACCACAATCTATCTCATCACGGGAAGAGTGAGAGAAAGCTGAATCAGCTAAAAGCGATCGATCATGCCCAGATGAAGTTATTGGCTCAGTTGTTAGGGGATTTAAAGTCCTCGACCGAAGGCAATACTGATATGTTAGACAATACCATGATTCTGTTTGGCAGTAACTTTGGAGACGCCAACAAGCACACCACCAACAATATGCCGGTATTGATTGCGGGTGGCGGTTTTAAGCATGGGCAACATCTGGCCTTTGATCGGGATAGGAATTATCCATTGCCCAACTTATTTGTCAGTATGCTGCAGAGCATGGGCATTGAAGCAGATCAGTTTGCCTCTTCCACAGGCACGATGACCGGGCTGGATTTGGCTTAAGGGTAGGTTAAGAGCATCCCTGCTTTGCCTCGAAATTCGATGGTCTCACGACCATCGCTACATTGTAGCCACGGTGGAGACACCGTGGATGATTTCGCTGGTTCTTCTCAAAAGTTTCCTAAACTTTTTGGTGACCTTTCGGAGATCGCCGCTTACAACCGAGGACTACTCTTATGATAAATTCAGTTATTACACGTATACTACTTACACTTATTGTGGTTTCTCTTGGTCTTCAGGCCGCTGATAAACCCAATATTCTCTGGATCACCAGCGAAGACAACAGCCCCTATATCGGCGCGTATGGAGACAAGTTAGCCAAAACGCCCAATATCGACGCGATGGCTCAGGACGGAGTTCTTTATCGTAATGCCTTTTCTACGGCTGCGGTCTGTGCTCCAGCGCGCACTACGCTTCTTACCGGCATGTATCCGCCTGCGTTGGGTGCCGAGCATATGCGAAGTGAGGCTCCGCTTCCTTCCTTTGTGAAAGGCTATCCTAATTATTTGAAGGAGGCTGGCTACTACACCACCAATAATAGCAAAACCGATTACAATGTGGACCATGCCATCGATGGTTGGGATGAGAGCAGCAACAAGGCCCATTGGAAAAATCGACCTGAAGGAAAGCCTTTCTTTGCCATCTTTAATACGAACATCACTCACGAGAGTAACTTGCACCCTTCACGAAAAACTCACCCTTTAGGAGCGGACCCAGCGGACGTGCGAGTGCCTGCCTATCTGGTTGACTCAGAAACAACCCGAAATCGTATTGCTACTTACTACCACTGTATCTCTCTCATGGATACCTTTTTCGGTGAACGCTTGCAAGAGCTTGAGGATGCTGGTTTGGCTGATGACACCATCGTATTTTATTATTCGGATCACGGTGGAGTCATGCCACGGTCTAAGCGTTTTATCTACAATAGTGGAACCAATGTTCCCTTGGTCATTCGCTTTCCTGAAAAATGGGCTCATCTTTCACCCCACAAACCAGGAACAGAAACAAAGGAAGTGGTTGGTTTTGTCGATTTTGCGGCAACCCTGCTGAGTCTAGCTGGAGCAGATATTCCGGATCATATGCATGGACGTCCGTTCCTTGGTGAGAAACGAACTCGGCCTCTGGAGTTTGGTCATACCTTTCGTGCTCGTGCCGATGAGCGAATTGATTTCAAGCGTGGTGTTACAGACGGTCGGTTTAATTACATCCGCAACTACCTCGCCTATCTACCAACGGGGCAGCATGTGAACTATCTGTGGGACAATCCTGCGACGGGTGAAGTTGAAGACTTGTTTAGATCTGGTGAAGCGACAGCAGCCCAAAGCGCCTTCTTCTTGCCTGCCCCTATGGAAGAGCTATTCGATCTCCAAAATGATCCGGATGAAGTAAATAATTTAGCGAAGGATCCCAAGCACCGCAAAACCCTGGAGCGTTTTCGGAAGGCTAATCGCGACCACATGATGAAGATTCGGGATACCGGATTTATTCCCGAGGCCTTATTGATCGAATGGAGTAGAGGATCAGGAAAGACACCCTACGCCATAGGTCATGACGATGTTCAATATCCGCTTGCAGAAATCATGGACGCGGCTGATGCCCTGTTAATTGAAGGGCGGAATGCGCTGCCTAAACTGCAATCACTGCTGAAGTCGTCCAATCCAGTCGTTCAATACTGGGCGCTGGTGAATTGCATGATTCTAGGAAAAAATGCCGCTCGGGCTACCAGGCAGATTAAAGAGTTAACTCACAGTCCTATCGCGGCGATTCGTATAGCAGCTGCCGAGCACCTTGCCCGACTTGGAGAAGCTGATCCACGTCCTGTGTTAAACGAAGTCCTTTTAAACGATTCGAACGTGATGGCTCGTTTGCAGGCGATCAATGCTCTGGATCACGTACAAGAAGATTATCCTTACGACGAAGGTGTCTTTGAGAAATCGGCTGCTATTTGGCCTATCAACCCCAAAGACCTAACTGCTGATTGGATGGGGCGCTACAAGGCTTATGACGTTCGTGTGATGGAATTCCTGAAAGCGCAATCCATGGCTAATTAAGCTGCCCAAATTTCAATCAAGCTGCCTTATGGTACGAGCATTTGCCCCAATCATGCTCCTGGTGAGCTGTCTGTTTTGTTCAACAGCTCTCTTCGGGCAAACGGACAAACCTAACGTCTTGTTCATCGTCATTGACGATCTCAATGACTGGATCGGAAGCATGGATGGCCATCCGCAAGCCAAGACCCCTCATATGGATTCCTTGGCTTCGCGAGGTACCTTGTTCACCAACGCGCATTGTCAGGCGCCCATTTGTGGGCCTTCTCGTGGATCATTTCTCTCCGGGCTGTATCCTCACCAGACTGGCTTGTACAATCAACCGCGGGGCAAACCGGGCTTAAGTTCAGATTCCCATTTTTTTGATGGCCACTTGATGCCTCAGTATTTTGCCAAGCATGGTTACAAAACACTGGGGGTAGGGAAGATCACCCATGGTTATGATTTAAAGGATGCTGTCCAGGTTGCTGGTTCTTCTGGCAATTCGGGTCCGAAGCCTAAAGGACCCAAGCCACCCAACGACGTTCGCTTTCATCACCGCCCCGATTACTCGCTGCCTTTTACCGGAACTCAAACTGACTGGGGAGTATTTCCTGAGAGGAATGAAGAGATGCCCGATTTTGAGACCGCCGAATGGGCGGTTGATCAGTTGAAGAAGAAGCACGACAAACCCTTCTTTATGGCTGTTGGATTTCACCGTCCACACGTGCCTTTCTACGCACCTCAGGAATGGTTTGATATGCATCCCTTGGATGAAGTTGTGCTTACAGAGGTTCGCGATTACGACTTAAATGATGTTCCTGAGACCGGAAGCCGGATACATGAATTACCCAGGTATCCTCAACTCGACTGGCTGCGTGAAAACGATAGCGATGAGCTGAGGCGTTGCACTCAAGCCTATCTGGCCTGCACGAGTTTCGTAGATGCTCAAGTGGGGAAGGTGCTGAATGCCCTGGAAGCTTCGTCCCATGCCGATGACACCATCATCGTTTTGTTTAGCGACCACGGTTATCACCTCGGTGAAAAGTCTCGGGTGTCCAAGCATAGTCTTTGGGAAGAAGCGACTCGTGTTCCTATGATGATCATTACGCTGGATTCGACTAAAGCGCAGCAATCTTCAAAACCAACCGGGTTAATCGATCTGTATCCTACTTTGATCGAACTCTGTGGTTTGCCTGAACGTTCTGCGAACGCGGGTAAGAGCCTCGTTCCATTACTCGAGAATCCAGATTCGGATTGGCGGCACTCCATTCTGACAACTTATGCTCTGGGGAATCATTCCCTACGTTCGGAACAGTACCGATATATTCGATACGATGATGGGACTGAGGAATTATATGATCACAAGACCGATCGCAATGAGTGGCACAATCTGGCTACCAGTGAAGCGCATCGAAATGTGATTGCTGCGTTTCGCAAGCAGCTTCCCAAGTCCGAAGCTGCTTACCATACTTCGGTTGGGGACGGTCCTGTGAATGCGTGGTTTGTAGAGCACTTCAAAAGACATGGAGTCGGGGAATGACTGGAGACCAAATGGATTTCTCTTTATCGCTGGCTAAGGTAGGGCGATCTCGCCGAAAGCGCCGTTTCGTACCCTTCAGCTGTATTTGTCGAGACTGTTGATATGAAATCTTCCACATTTTCTGCTTTCACGCTCCTTCTGGTAGTCTGTTCTTCAATCATCCAGGCAGACGTGTCCATGCCTGCCATATTTGACGACAACATGATACTTCAGCAAAAGACGGGTGCTCCGATCTGGGGATGGGCCGAGTCGGGGGAGAAAGTAACGGTATCTGGTAGTTGGGGAGAGCAGGCTTCGACAGCCGCAGGAAGCGACGGAGCTTGGAAAGTTTTTTTGAGAACGCCATCCTATGGGGGGCCTTACCAAGTTACGGTGGAAGGTCGAAATCGTATTGCGTTCACCAATGTTTTGGTGGGTGAAGTCTGGCTGTGTGCTGGACAATCCAATATGGGTTGGCGATTAACGGCTACCATTGGTGGGCAGGAAGAAGCGAAGACGGCTGATTATCCTGGTATCCGCATTTTTCGTTCTGAACGTTCTCACAGTCACGAGCCACAAACGGATGTGAAGGCAGAGTGGAAAGTCTGCAACCCGGAGTCGGCCGGAACTTGTTCCGCAGTTACCTTCTATTTCGCCAAGAAGCTTCATCAAGAGTTGGGTATTCCCATCGGTGTCGTATTGCAACCTTACGCTGGAACACCCATTGAAGGTTGGACGCCTCGCGACATACAAATGGAAGATCCCAGGACGCTTGCGGATATTGAGGAAATGGATGCCGAATCGGCGAAGTACGATCTGGTAGCTGCACAAAAACAATTGGAGCGCGCCACTCAATTGTGGAAAGACGGCAAACGTCGAGGCGAACCGAAGTTACGGACACCGAGTAATTGGGGTCACCAATATCCAGGCAACATTTTCAATGGCATGATTCATCCCGTACGCCCCTATGGAATCCGCGGTGCTATATGGTATCAGGGCGAACGAAATGCAAAGGACGTTGCTCAAGCGGCTAACTACGTGAATCAGCTGCCCATGATGATTAACTACTACCGATCCTCATGGCATGAGCTGTCCGGTGGAAATGTGTCCGACGATTTCCCGTTCTATTTTGTACAACTTCCTGCCTGGTTACCGGAGCAAACAGAACCGGTAGAGCCTCATGCGGCTTGGGCGGTTAATCGTGAATCAATGCGCTTGGTTGCGAATACGGTTCCTAATACAGGCACTGCGGTTGCCATCGATACCGGTGATGCGGTCTTATTGCACCCTCAAGACAAGAAGCCCATTGGCATTCGTATGGCCTACCTCGCGTTAAAAGGTACTTATGATCAGGATTTTGTCGATTCAGGTCCACGTTATGTATCCCACAAAGTTAAGGGTAATAAAATGATTCTACAGTTCGACTCAGTAGGAAGTGGACTCCGGTCGAGCAGGGAAGGGGAATTGGATAGCTTTGCCATCGCAGGGGACGATCAAGTTTTCGTTTTGGCTAATGCCAAGATTGTCGGTGAAAGCATCGTGGTGTCCGGAAAGGGTATCTCTGAACCCAAAGCCGTGCGCTATGCCTGGGCTGACAATCCATCTCGACGTAATTTGCTCTATAATGAGGAGGGAATACCGGCATCACCATTTCGAACCGATGATTGGCCTCTCTTTGATCCTGAGAACTATGTTCCAGTTGAACAAATCAAGCCGGATAAACCAGATGGATATGTGCAAGTTGAGGTTGATCGCCCGGAGATGACGCAATAAAGTCTGTCAAAATCCTGGAAGAAACCACTGATTCAACCCTCCTGGGGTATCATGCCTAAGTTCAATGCTGAGAAGTCAATTGTCGTCGATGTTCCTTTGGAAAAAGCGTTCTCGGTTGTTCGAGATTTTACTCAAGGGCCTGTTTGGTCACCCTGGGTGATCGCCGAGCCCGAATCCAAGGGAAGCGTATCTCCCGATGGCATGCAAAACTCTTGGGAAGGAGATATTATCGGCTCTGGTAAAATGCTCATTGAGGGCGCCGAAGAAAACCAGGCCATTTACTACACGCTCACTTTCTTAAAACCCTGGAAGGCTATCTCTCCGGTCAGCTTTCTTTTTGAACCTGAGGGAAGTGGAACCAAACTCACTTGGACGATGGAAGGATCAATGCCCTTCTTTCTCTTCTTCTTGACCAAGATGATGGGGGTATTTGTGGGGATGGATTACGAGCGTGGATTGAAGATGCTCAAAGATTATTTAGAAACCGGTGAAGTCCCCTCCAAGTTAGCGTTTAACGGAAATGAATCATTCGAACGCTTTCCTTATGTCGGGATAAAAACGACCACCACGATGGAAGCGGTGGGTCCAGCCATGGCGGATGATTTTGGAAAATTGAAAAACTATTTCCAGGGACAGGAGGTGAATCCCGATTCTATATTTTCAATCTACCACAAGTGGGATCCGATTAAAGGTATGGTGGTGTATACGACGGGTTTGGCTGTGGAGTCTGCGCCGGAATCTTTGCCTGAAGGATTTGTTGCGGGTGAGTTCCCTGCTTGCGAAGCCTATGAGGTCACTCACACAGGACCTTATCGTCATCTTGGCAATGCCTGGTCAAGTGCCATGATGCACGCTCGTGCCAAGGTCTTTAAGCAAAGTAAGAAGATTCACCCCTTCGAGACTTATGCGAACAATCCTGAAACGACTCCGGAAAATGAGCTCATAACGAATGTGTACTTCCCGATTGCCTAAGGATCTCTGTCTTCTTCTATATTTAAAAACGTCTAATCCAACCACTACCCTGAGAATGCTCCGAATCTTCTACCTCTGCCTTATCACCCTTAGTATCTCGGCTCTATCTACATTCGCTAAGGACGACTCCTACGCGCTTAAAGAGAATGTGTCTTACTACACCGATTCTCATTCGGACGCTTATCTTCAAGAACGTTGTAAGCTCGATCTATATTATCCCAAAAATAAAAAGGATTACGCGACCGTCGTTTGGTTTCATGGCGGAGGATTAAAAAACGGAAACAAGAAAATCGCCGACCGCTTGAAAAACCAGGGCATTGCGGTCGCTGCCGTCAACTACCGATTGTTTCCAAAAGCCAAGGCTCCAGCCTACCTGGAAGATACAGCGGCCTCCGTTGCCTGGGTTTTTCAGCATATCGAATCTTTAGGAGGTGATCCCGATAAGATCTTTATTTCCGGAAGCTCAGCTGGTGGCTACCTGACAGCCATGGTAGGTTTGGATAAGCGGTGGCTTGCGGCTCATGATATTGATGCTGATCGGATTGCAGGCCTTATCCCGTTAGCCGGCCAGATGTTTACGCATTTCACCATTCGAGAAGAGCGAGGCATCGGAAAACACCAAGTCCTAGTCGATGACTTGGCTCCCATCTCTCATATACGAAACGACGGTCCGCCGATCTTGTTTGTAACCGGTGATAGGGCGATGGAGATGATCGCGCGATGGGAAGAGAATGCCTACATGTATCGCATGATGCTTGAAGTGGGTCATCCCGACGTGGGACTGCTCGAACTTCAGGGCTACGGTCACGCTCCTGGAGAACCGTTTTATCCATTGCTGCTGAAGGAAATGAATCGCGTGCTGAAGACATATCCCTAGACGGAATTTCCACGGTCTTTCGACCGCGGCTGCATATCCAAAAGGGTAGGGCAATAGCGTCCTCGCTATGCCGTTTCGAACAAGAGCGTGCGGCATTGCTAGAAGCAATAGCCCTACCACCTCAGTCGTTACTCTCAATAGACAAATTTGTGTCTATCTGCGTGCATCTGCGGTTTTTCTAACTACGCCAAAATCCCCTTAACCAACTTGCCATGCACGTCGGTCAATCGGTAGTGGCGTCCCTGGAATTTGTAGGTGAGGCGCTTATGATCGATTCCCAATATGTGCAGGATGGTCGCGTGCAGGTCGTGAACATGAACGGGATCCTCGGTGATGTTGTAGCAATACTCATCCGTTGCGCCATAAGTCATGCCGGGTTTGATGCCAGCCCCCGTTAGGAAAATAGTAAAACACCGAGGGTGGTGATCGCGACCATAGTTCGTTTCTGTTAAAGTGCCTTGGCTATAGATGGTTCGACCAAATTCGCCTCCCCATACAATGAGCGTGTCCTCCAATAAACCACGTTGTTCGAGATCTTCGATGAGTGCTGCGGTGGCCTGGTCTGTATCGTAGCACTGGCCTTTAATTTGATTAGGCAGCGTTTTATGCTGATCCCAACCCATGTGGAACAGTTGCACGAAGCGGACATCGCGTTCGATCAAGCGACGAGCCATGATGCAATTGCTGGCGTAGGTGCCACGCTTGCGCGACTCAGGTCCATAGGCTTCGAAAGTAGAATCCGGTTCATCCGAAGTGTCCGTGAGGTTCGGGATGGATGTTTGCATACGGTAAGCCAATTCGTATTGGGAAATCCGAGTAGCAATCTCGGGATCGCCAGCTTCTTCATACTTGCGCTGATTAATCGCGTTGAGGTCATCGAGCATACGTCGACGGGTGCTATGGTCGATCCCTTGAGGATTTTTTAAATACAATACGGGGTCACCAATGCCGCGAAATTTTACACCTTGGTGAGTTGTAGGGAGAAATCCACTACCCCAGAGCCTGTCATAGAGCGGTTGGCCTCCGGGACGGCCGGTACCGGTGGATATCATGGATACAAAATTCGGAAGGTCTTTATTCATACTACCCAGACCATAGGAAAGCCACGCACCGATACTGGGACGACCTGCAATCTGGGAACCTGTTTGGAAAAAGGTGATGGCAGGGTCGTGGTTGATCGCTTCCGTGTGCATGGATTTGATGAAACACAACTTGTCGGCAATCCTCGCCACTTTGGGCATTAATTCACTTACCCAAGCTCCGCTCTGGCCGTGTTGTTTAAAATCGAAAATGGTGGGTGCCACTGGGAAGCGCTTTTGGCCAACCGTCATTCCTGTCAGCCGTTGACCTTGCCGAATCGAGTCTGGCAAGTCCGTATCGTACATCTTTCGCATCTCCGGTTTCCAATCGAAGAGATCCATCTGAGAAGGAGCGCCGGATTGAAAGAGATAGATGACCCGTTTGGCTTTGGGTGTGAAGTTGGGAAACTGTTGTGCGGGATCAGAGGCAAACAGGCTAGGATTGAGCAGGCTGCCCAATGCCATGGATCCGAGGCCAGTCGCCGTCTTGCTAAAGAAATGACGCCGGTTCATGCGGAGTTGTGCTTCTAAAATGGGATCCATGATGCTTACTCTTTCGTCAGGGTTTCATCCAAGTTCAGTAGGATATTCGCGATAGTAGTCATCGCAGCCAATTGAACAGGGTCGATGGAGATATCAAACCCTGAGGCTCCGACGTTTGCGAGTTTGTTGGCTCGTTCTGGGTGTGCTTGGAAAGTAGTTAAGTAATCCTCGTGGCCCCGAGTGAGTATGCTGAGCACCTCTTCGTCAGGGGGTCTGGCAAGCAGTAAACGGTGTCCGAATGTGATTTGATGTTCAACCGTCTCTCCTCCGTCTTTGATCATGCGTTCTGCCAGTCCACGAGCTGCTTCCACGAACTGCGGATCATTCAATAGGTTAAGCGCCTGAAGGGGAGTGTTGGTGCGATTCGATTTGACCGAACAAATTTCACGGGCGGAGTTATCGAAATTCATCATCGATGGAGGAGGGACCGTTCTTCGCCAGAAGGTGTATAGACTCCTTCGGTACAGGTCATCTCCTTCGCCCACGATGTATTTATAACCCTTCGCGCTTACTTCGTCCCAAAGGCCTTCGGGTTGATAGGGCATGACGGGTGGGCCACCTATTTGCGGAGCCAAAAGGCCGGATACTGCCAGTGCTTGGTCTCTTAAGAATTGTCCGTTGAGGCGGAATCGTGGGCCTCGGGCAAGCAATCGATTGTCGGGATCGATTTCGATTAAATCAGGAGTGACATGGGAAGATTGTTGATAGGTAGAACTCATGACGATGAGCTTCTGCATGGCTTTCACATCCCAACCGCTTGCAATGAAGGTGGCTGCCAAATAGTCCAGAAGTCCTGGATGACTGGGTGATTCTCCCTGTGATCCAAAGTCCTCCGGTGTTTTTACCAACCCGGTGCCAAAGTAAGTTTGCCAATAGCGGTTTACGGTTACCCGGGCCGTTAGCGGATTATTTGGATCGATTATCCACTGAGCGAGCCCGAGCCGGTTCCTCGGTAGGGACGTATCCATTGAGGGCAACACATCTGGTGTAGCAGGAAATAGTTTTCTATCCTCGTTGGGATGATCGTAGGCGCCGCGATCGAGTAGGTAAGTGTCTCGTGGCTCCGGCATTTCTTCCATGATGCTAACGGCTGCTACGTGAGTCTTTTCAAAAGTAGCCAGGGCTCTTTCCTGCTTTGCAATTTGATTTCTAAGGCGCTGGCCTTCTGGATCTTCTTTTAGCCAAGCCGCTTGGAGTACGGCTTTCGAAGCGTTGCTGTTTTGGGCCAGTAATTGGCTTCTGGGATTTGTTTTTGAAATGAATCCCATCTCAGCTTCGCTGAGTTGGACAGGGTAAATTTGCACATCATCGATGATACCTCTATTGAGGGTCGCATCACGCAGACCGTCTTTTGCGTCCTGCTCTGCTCTGGCTCCGATTAAAAGGATCTGGGGTGTCTCATAGTGATTCGGTAGATTTTCTTGTATTACATTTGTAACTACTGCTTCTCCATTCACGTAGAGTCGGATGCCCGATCCCTTGCCACTACCATCCCATGTGACGCCTAACCTTATGGTAGAGCCTGGGATGATGATAGGATCAGATACGACCTCAATGCCAAGATCCTGATTACTGTCGAGTATCAGCCTAAAGGATACGCGGAAATTGGCTTTCAGTCCGGTCGCCTCCAAGATCAGTCGGTAACCTTTTTCTGTTCCATCTTCTACTAATGCCAGGATAGGGCCTTCTGAACCAGAAAAGATTTTAGGAGTGGTTAGTTGGACCATCCATGACTGCGGAACATCGGATTGGAATCCACCTTCATAGGGATCTTTAACCCAAACGTAATTGGTCGTTCCAAATTGGAGGCCGCGATCGTAAGTCGTTTCTTCAACCAGGGTAGGGCGGTTTCTGGCACCACGACCACTTAGTTGCCCTTTGGTCTTTGGGTTGTGGACATTGGGCGTAGTCGCCTCGTCGATGGTGTCTAAGGGGTAGTGGTGGGATGGTGTTGGTAATTTGACCAATTGAGCGATGAGGCTTCCACTGGCTACCTCCTGTTTTTCAATCCATGCAGAGAAGAAGTCTGCTCGGTCTTTAGGAAGAGAGTTTAGTTTCTGATTTGAAAATTCGAGATCGCTTTGAAGTGCTTTGTGCTCCTCTTCCCTGCCGGTTGTATAGACGGTCATGTTGGGGCGGGGCGCGATATTCCCATCTTTGCCATTTTCGTCTATGTTATTGAAAAAAGCGAAGAGCTCGAAGAAGTCCTCTTGGCTAAGCGGATCGTATTTGTGGTCGTGACAGCGCGCACAGCCCATGGTGAGGCCGAGCCATACCGTCGATGTGGTTTCAACCCGGTCAGCTACATATTCGACGAGAAACTCTTCGGGGACGATGCCGCCTTCGTTGTTGATCCTGTGATTTCGGTTAAACGCCGTGGCAAGTATTTGGTCTTTGGTCGGATTGGGCAACATATCCCCAGCCAGTTGTTCGATCGTGAATTGATCGAAGGGCATGTTCTCATTGTAAGCTTGGATGACCCAGTCGCGCCACGGCCATTGGCTTCTCAGTATATCATTCTGATAGCCACCGGAATCTGCATAACGCGAAGCGTCCAACCAGACCAGAGCCATACGCTCACCGTAGCGAGGCGATGCGAGTAGTCGGTCGACTACCTTCTCAAAGGCATTCGGACTCTTATCTTTCAGAAACTGATCTACCTCTTCGGTTGTTGGAGGAAGTCCTGTGAGGTCCAGGGTCACTCTGCGGATGAGGGTTTCTTTCGAGGCCCTTTTTGAGGGGGTTAACTCTTCCTGATCAAGTCGAGCCGCAATGAAATGATCGATATCATTAGTAGCCCATAACTGATTCGTTTTACCGAGATGTGGCGACTTCGGTTTTTCAATAGGCTTAAAGGACCAATGTTGGTCGTAGTGAGCCCCTTCGTTGATCCACTGATCGAGAATGCGTTTCTCTTCGTCTGCCAGGCTTAGCCGTGAATCGGGAGGGGGCATGCGTTCCTCATCGACCACATCCTCCCAGATGCGAAAGTGAATTTCACTGGTTTCTGCGTCTCCGGGAACGATGCCAGCGTAGCCCCCTAAATCAGCGACAGCTTCTTCTCGTGAGTTTAATCGAAAGTCCGATTCTTGATTGTTGGCATCGGGACCGTGACAGCGATAACACTTATCGGAGAGGATAGGGCGAATGTCCTGGTTGAAATCAAGCGTTGGTTCAGACGACCACGCAGTTGATTCAATAAGTAAAACGGCTCCCAACCATAATAGGCAGAAACAATAAATCGGTTTTCTGAAGGGTAGTGAAGGCAAGTGGTAAATTAGCTGACTATTACAAATTCGGGGCCAAAGCAGGGATAAAGTTTTTCGTATCCGCTGTTGGTGTGGCATCGGCTTCGAGATCACCTAGGGCGTACTGAATACCATCCAGCAAATGGCGCATCATGACTGGTTTGGTGTAGGTCGATTCGTTGTGGCCGAAATTGGTGTTGAAAAGACGACCTTTCCCGTGAGTGCTAACCCATGAAACGGGGACTTCGCGCATTCCGGGTTTGAACTTCGCATTGTGCTTGGTATATTTCTCATCGAATAGACGTTCGGATGTAGCAGGTTTGCTCATATCTAGGCTGACAAGGATTCGAAGATTTTCTTCTCCTTGGTAAGTATCCGGATCGTATTGGTAAATTTCATCTTTGTGCCAAAATCCACGACCATGGAAGGCCTCGTTGAGCGTGTGCTCTGGATCATCGAGTTTGAATGCGTAGGTGCCATCGGCTGTCCACGGGTGACCACAAAATTGTCCGCCCATGATGTCAGCGCCTTCTTTCCATTCGTAGAAATTGTCGGTGGCCGCATGGATACCTGCGATGCCCTTTCCACTTTCGATAAAGTCCTTGATCGCAGCTCGATGACTGTCAGAAGGCAATTTAAGATGGGTGGTGTTGTTGAAAACAATAGCGTCGTATTGGCTTAGGTTCTCTGCAGTGAAGACCTCGTAATCTTCTGCTAGGTCGACCGTAAACGCGCTGGATACGCGGCCCATTTCCTTTAGGGCAAAATTGCCACTGGGAATGGAAATATGAATCCATTCTTCGCTCCTCCAAAACACCAAAATCTTGCGTGCTTTCTGAGGCTGGGCGGTCGTTTCCTTAGGAATGGCTCGTGTGATCTGGCGTTTTTGGTCGTCTGTCAGAGGCTTCAAGCGAGCTGCGGCGCGTTCTTCCCAGCTTTCCTTTTGTCCACAGGCATTTGACAAAAGGGAGATTGTGCAAAGCACTGCCAGTGAGATCCATTTTACTTTATTCATAGGGTAAATGTTTGTAGCTCTTCAATCTAGGCAATCCTCCTGCCTGATCGACTATTTTATTTAACAAAAATGATGAGCTAACTGAATAAATATGAGACTGGGGACTGTATCCCTAAAATATCAAATTCTCAGATTACGCCCATCCCGTATTTGCGGGATAGGCCCTGAGAGAGTCTCAGGGCCTATATAAAATCACTCTATTCTGGGATCTAAAACTCTGCTCGCTCAGCTGAGTCCAGTTTCCATACAAAAGGTTACAGCTTAGAGGCTAGCTATATTGGTTATTTTGCCCAGGCTGGGAATTCTCCCATGGGTGTGCCGGTGACATAAGGAAAAAGGAGGTACACCATCAACAAGGTAAATCCTATCGCCACAAAGTTGAGAAACAGACCCGTGCGAGCCATTTCTATGATGCGTATGCGCTCACTACCGAAAACAACCGCGTTGGGCGGTGTTGCCACAGGCATCATGAAAGCCATGGATGAGGAGATGGTTGCTGGTAAGATAAATACCAGTGGATGAGTGTGCAGGCTTACTGCCCAGCTTGCGAGTATGGGCAAGAGCATGGAGAGGGTCGCTACATTGGATGTCAGCTCAGTTAGGAAGGTAACGCTGATGCAAATAATAATCACGAGTACGATCACTGGAACAGGGCCGATCGCTCGGAAGGATTCTCCGATGTAGGTCGAAAGGCCACTGGAGTTAAAGCCTGAAGCCAAGGCAAATCCTCCTCCAAACAAAAGGATGATACCCCATGGAATTCTTGCGAAAATATCTTTCTGCAGAATCCTTGCATAGTTCGGGTCATTTTTTGCAGGAATGAAGAACAGGGTGAGTGCCATGGTTATGGCAACGGTACCATCATCAATTCCTTTGAAGGGCTCCCATAAGTTTGACCAACCGGGAATCGAAAAGGCTCCGAGGTTCAAGTCTCGTCGGAAGGTCCAAAGGAACACGGTCATCACGAATACAATTAAGACCGCTTTCTCTTCATAGCGGATTGGCCCGAGGTCATTGATTTCTTTTCGGATGATGGACCGATCCAGGGTCAGATCCTTGTCGAAGCGACAGAGTACTCGTGTGAGTAGCACCCAAGTTGCACCTAACATAACAAGTGAGTAGGGGATTCCGATAATCATCCAATTCCCAAAGGATATTTGTGGTGCGTTGGGAAATGATTCTTGGAAGATACGGACAAAGGCCAGATTGGTCGGCGTACCGACTAATGTGGCGACGCCCCCGATAGAGCAACCATAGGCGATGCCCAGCATCAAAGCTAACGACAACTTTTTAGATCGTTCCTTTCCAAACTCCTCTTCCATTTTCAAAATGATAGCCAGCCCAATGGGCAGCATCATCACTGCCGTAGCTGTATTGGAGATCCACATCGACAGAAAGCCCGAAGCGGCCATGAAGCCGAGAATCAGGAGGTCGGCCCGTTTGCCTATAGCGTTGATAATGTTGAGCGCGATTCGTCGGTGTAAGTTCCAACGTTCCATGGACAATGCAATTAGGAATCCTCCGATAAAAAGAAAGATGATGGAGTTTACGTAGGCCTTAGTTGTCGAGGGGCCATCTAACACCCCGGTTAAAGGAAATAGAATGATGGGAATCAAGGCTGTGGCCGCCAAAGGAATGGCTTCTGAGATCCATAGGATGGCCATGAGCGCGGCGATGGCAGCCATGTGCCCCACTTCCGGATTATCCGGTCGCGGGTTGAAAAATAAAAGTAATCCCAAAAATACTGCGGCTCCGATAATCGACCCGGTGCTTTTCCAAGGAAGCTTGGTCGTCATATCTTTGTCAGTTCTGAGATTAATAATAGCATGGTGTCGATTGATTGAGTTACCAATGTTTATGGCAACTCGAAGCCACTAGTAACAGAAAAAAGTAATCTGAGTATCCCATTTCTCATGCATGAGATATTATTTCTATTCTGTGACGTATCAATCTGCTGAACAAATTCTGCACATTGATTATAATGAGTATAATGGAAGCTGGAACTGGTGTTGAATAGGAACTACGAAATGCGCTAAAGTACGCGAAAAATGACTGAGAATATATTGTTCAAGCATGAGAGCTATCAAATTATTGGCGCATGCTTTTAAGTATACAAAGACAAGAGTAATGGGTTTTTGGAACCCGTGTATCAGGAGTGTCTTTGTATTGAATTTGAAGAGGTCTCAGTTCCTTTTGTTCAGCAGGAACGATTGAAATTAACTTATAAGGGCAAGCCGTTAAAGCAGGGCTATCATCCCGATTTTTTGTGTTTCGGAAAAATTATTCTGGAAATAAAAGCTGTCAAAAATCTTACTGATGAACATCGAGCGCAAATAATTAATTACCTCAAAGCCACTGGCTTAAAGTTGGGTTTGCTTGTGAATTTTGGTCATTACCCGCGCTTGGAGCATGAAAGATTCATTAACGAAACGTAGTCTTAGCTTTCGCGAAATTTAGCGCATTTCGTAGTTTTAAATCACTCAGGCCAATACTTCGCCATCTTCTTGCGTAAGAAAGTAACGCTTCGCTTCATTTGCTCGAATCCGTCTAAACCGTCTTCGATGCTCACCCAGCCATTGAAACCAACCTCCTTAAGTGTGCTGAAAATCTTATCGTAGTCGTTGAGGCCTTTCCCGATTTCTCCATGGCTGAGACGTTCGGCGTAACCTACACTGTCCATTTCCTCTTTGCGAAGATCCTCAAGATTGCCTTCCAAAAGAAAACGGTCGCTGGCATGCATGCTAATGACTCGATGCTTTACGCGTTCCAGGAGCTCAAGTGGATCTTCTCCAGCCAGGACTGTATTGCTTGGGTCGTAATTAACGCCGAAGTGGGGAGAGTCGATGCGAGCGACCAGATCGCAAAAGACGTCCATGTGTTGGGCAAACTCTGGGTAGGACCAGTAATTGTCTTTGTAGTGATTTTCAATGATCAGCGTGATCCCTTGCTCGGCTGCATGCGGAATACAGGCTTCGATGCATTCTACTGCATAGCCGATGCCTGCTTCTCGAGAAACTTCTGGCCGGCGTTGGCCAGACAAAACTCTGCAGAATTTTCCCCCCAGCTCGCCGCACATATCGATCCAGTTTTTTTCTTTGTCGATTTGTTCCTGGCGAAAAAAAAGTTCCGGGTGTGTGAAGTCAGGAGAGCAGCAAAGCATCGGAATAGAGCGCCCTTGATCTTCGACTCTGGCTCGATAATCCTTCCACTTGGATCGATCCTTGAGGTCCAGGAAGTCTGAGTAAAACTCCAGGCCATCCACGTCGAGTTTGCCCGATAAGTCGATCCATTCATTCAATGTCATGGATCCGTCAATACAGAGTGGATCCATCCATGCTTTAGGAAACGCCGCAAGATTTGCCATAGATTTTGTTCCTACTACATTTTACCTTCCAGGAAGTCTGCATCCAAAGTAGGGATGCGTCCTTTGAAGGGATATTGTTCAAGTTCGAATACGGTTCCGCTAAATGGCTTTCCATCGTCGCTCAACCAGAAGGCGATCACTTTGGCTACTTCTTCGGGGGAAGACATCTTGCCAGTTGGAACCATCATTTGGGGGACATTCTTATCCCAGCCTTCCGGAAATCCATCGGAAATCTTTAGGCTATATTCATTCTCAGTAAGAATCCACCCGAGGTTGATGTGGGTGAATCGAACTGAATCCCGGTCATACAGATTTGCCAGGTGCTTCGACATGGTCAAAAGCGCGCCTTTAGAGATACTGTAGGCAGCCAGCATTCGTTCTCCACCTAATGCGTTGATTGAGCCTATGTTAACCACGCTACCCTTAGATTCTTTAAGATAGGGGAGTGCTGCCTGGCAGATGAGGAAAGGGGCCCGCACATTTACGGCCATCATATTATCGAAAAACTCTACATCCGTCTCTTCAAAGTGCATCCGTGTGGTTAGAGCTGCATTGTTTACAACGCCATCGATACGACCCAGCTTTTCAACGGTTTGCTCCACTACCTTGGCCGGTTCATCGGCTGTATCCAAGCTACCATAAACGCCTACCGCGTTTTCACCGATATCTGCGACTACCTTGTCCACCGCATCAGGTCTACGTCCATGAACGGCGACTTTGGCCCCCAATTTTGCGCAGAGGCGGGCAGTGTGTTCTCCTACACCTGTGTTGGCTCCGGTTACGAGTATGACTTTGTTCGTTAGATCAGCTAGGCTCATAGTTTAACTGTTTGGTACTAATACGGATTTGACGATTTGTGCGGAGTGCATGGTTTCAAAAGCGGTATGCCATTCCTCGAGTGGCCAAACACCCCCGATGATTGGATCGAGATTCAATTGTCCGGATCCAGTAAGTTGCAAAACACGTTCCCAAATGGGCCAGTTGTGACTGAAACTGCCTCGTAGGGTGATGGCTTTTTGGACCAGGGGATCAAGGCTGAAATCAAGAGGTTGCGGCCCCCAGCCAACTTTGCTGATCCATCCTGCCGGACGAGTGATTCGAAGGGCTATTTGGAGGGTCTTTGAAATTCCAGCAGCATCGACGACTCCGTCGACCCCTAATCCGTCGCCCGCGAATGCCCATTCATCCAGGTTATCAACCAAGGCGGTGCAGCCGTATTGTTCGGCCACTGCCAAGCGCTTGCGGTCGGACTCGAGGCCGAGAATGGCGACTTCAGCACCACAGATTTTTGCCATAGCTGCACAGAGAATACCAATGGGGCCAGGACCAATCACCACCACACGGTCACCGGGAGTGATGTCGGATTGATTCATAACTGCATTGTAGGCGACGCAACAAGGCTCCGTGAGAGCCGCCTTTTCAAATGAAAGACCCTGTGGGATATGATGGAGGCAGCGGGCGGGGACTTTGACGTACTCGGTCATGGCTCCATTGACTCCGTAGCCAAAGCCAAGGCGTGTTGGATCAAGGTTGTATAACCCTTGGCGGCTCATCGGATTATTGGGATCAATGACTGCGGCAGTTTCACTGACGACCTGGTCTCCTTCCTGCCATCCTTTGACGCGCTTTCCGGTCTCTGCGATGAGTCCTCCGAACTCATGACCTAGCACTACCGGGTAATTGACTGGCCAGCTATGGCAAGCCTCCCACTGGTGTAAATCACTTCCGCAGACACTAACGGCCTTAACTTGGAGGAGAACATCCTCTTCTCCAATTTGTGGTTTTTCTATTTCACGGAAGTCTACAGCTCCCTTTTTATTCTCAAAATTAACAACGGCTGGTTGAGGCATTGAATGGGATTAAGAAGGCTTCTGGAGGAATATAAAAGTCTAAACTACCGGTATATCACCATAAGCATGCACCGCCTCGCATATCAGACGCAGAGAATCCTCAACATTCCCATCTGCTGTGCGAAATGAATCCGCATCAATCGTCAGGGGCGCTCCCAGAACAACAAGAGGTGCCCCATACTCGGGTGTTTTTATGGCCTGCTCGATGGTGAGTCCTCCAACTGCTTGGACAGGCACATGAACGGCTTCAATAATTTCTCTAAGTTCGTCGAGTGGATTGGGCATTCGCTCACCTCTCGCGGCAATGCCTCGGCGTTCATCGTAGCCAATATGGTGGATAACGTAGTCGCAGCCTAGGTCGGCCAGGCGCTTGGCTCCATCAACCATATTCTCGGCCGCCAGATTGTCACCCATCACCTCAATCCCCAAATCTTTACCAGCCTGCACAACGCAACGAATCGTTTCCTCGTGGGCTTGCGACATGACCACGACTTGGGTCGCGCCAGCCTTTGCCATGAGTTCGGCTTCAAGCCAACCGCCATCCATGGTTTTTAAGTCAGCCACAATGGGTGTATCGGGAAAGCGGTTACGTAGTTCTTTTACGCCATTCATGCCTTCAGCGATTATAAGCGGCGTTCCAGCTTCAAGCCAGTCGACTCCGGCGCGCATGGCCATATCGGCAGTTTCCAGAGCTTCCGGGATGTTAACTATGTCGAGGGAGATTTGAACAATGGGTTTCATAGGTATTAGGGAGTCTTGTAATGGTTGAAGGGAATGAGTTCGATTTGCTTGTTTTCTCTGAATTGTTTATATTTTTCAATGTCGTCCCAGTCTTTTTTACCACTGTATTTGCCGTCCTGAATTTGGTTTCGGTTCGGGTTTATAGGTTTGTGGGGTAATTCAACGATGGGTTCACGATCTAAGAAGCCAATGCTTATTAGAAATTCATTTGCGTTGTGAGTCGTGTATTCGAGGTGTGGAGAATTATTATACCAACTATGAACTTCTCCCTTACAAACGTAATCTTCACAATGTAGATTCAATTCCCTGTTTCGTACAATCCAACGCAGGTCTGAAACGTAGAAGGCGTCTCGTGTTCCGAACTCCGCCTTCATCCTCGATATCTAGTAGAATGCTCTTTTTATTTTCCGTTTTCAGGTAGAGTGGGTCGTCATATTGGATGACCTTTGCTGTTTTCAGAGAATCGATACCTTTGGTTTCGAATGGTACTTATGTCGGATCGGCAAGAACATCCTGGTAGTGACTGAATGGGAGACCTTTCATCTGTTCCATATACCCCTCCAGCACCGTCCGGGCGGTGTTGTGCATGATATTGCTATGAGCCAGCTTTTGAGTTTGCACTATGGCTGAGGATCCAGCCGCCAAGAGCATTACAAAGATAACGGCGCCTACGATGACTTCGACTAAGGTGAAGCCTTTCTCTGACATGGAGCTGGTTTTAGAAGGATAAATCATCGAGGGTGATGGTTTGGGTTACAGATACATCTGGACCTAGTCCACAGAGTTTGAATTTAAACCGAAAACTAATGGGAAGCGCATTCTGATGTTTTACTTCCTTTTACACGAACCCCTACCTATTTCTTTTGAAACGACTGGTTTCATAGTATTTTCATTAGGTATCAAACGGACCAGTCGCATTGAGAAAATGAATTGGTTCCTCCTGAATTCTGAGTGTTTTTTCAGTTTCCTTTCAGGCAGTGACTCCTAATGTGGTCCTCTTTTCCCAATTTTATGAAGTCTTTCTATATAACAACTGCCATCGATTATGCGAATGGCTCTCCGCATTTAGGGCATGCCTATGAGAAGGTTTTGACCGACGTGGTGTCTCGGTTTCGACGCGCACGCGGCGACTCCGTTTACTTTCTCACAGGGTTGGATGAGCATGGACAAAAGGTGCAGCAGAGTGCTGCCAAGGAAGGGGTATCGCCTCAGGAGTTTTGCGACGGTGTAGCCGAGGAGTTCCAGGCGCTTTGCAAGATGTTGACGATCTCCAACGACGATTACATTCGCACCACTGAGCAGCGGCACAAACAAGTCGTTCGCGATATTCAGCAAGCCCTTTTTGACAAAGGTGAAATTTACAAAGGCGAATACAAGGGGTTCTACAGTGCCCGTCAGGAGCAGTTTCTTCAGGAAAAAGATCGTAATGAAGATGGAAGTTGGCCGGAAATCTTTGGTGAAGTGTCTGAGATCTCCGAGGAGAACTACTATTTCAAGCTGAGCCAGTATCAAGATTGGCTGATTGAGTTTCTCCAGGACAATGAGGACTTTGTATTCCCCAGCTTTCGCCAGAAGCAGGTATTGGAGTTTCTCAAAGAGCCCTTAAACGATCTATGCATTTCCCGGCCTAAGTCGCGCTTGGAGTGGGGGATTCCTCTTCCTTTCGATGAGGACTATGTCACCTACGTTTGGTTCGATGCCCTTATCAATTACGTGACGGCCTCTGGCTATATGGATGGGGATAAGTCTCGTTGGCCGGCAGACTACCACGTGATTGGAAAAGACATCATGGTGCCAGCTCACAGTATTTATTGGCCCATTATGTTGAAGACCTGTGACATACCGCTTCCGAAGCATCTTCTGGTGCATGGCTTTTGGGCTATGTCCGGAGTCAAGATGTCCAAGTCTACAGGAAACACCGTTGATCCGCTCGATTTGGCTGAGCAGTTTGGAGTGGATTCGTTTCGCTATTTCGTGACTCGCGAAATGAACGTTGGGCAGGATAGTGATTTTTCAGAGGAGCAGTTTCTAAACCGTTACAATGGTGAGTTGGCCAAGAATCTGGGAAACCTTGTCAGTCGAATTCAGAATATGGTTACCCGTTACAACGAGGGAATCATTCCCGAGGCGGTTATCAACGATCCAGAAGAGAAAGAGGTTCAGGAGTTGTGGGCGAAAACGGCGGAACGAGTCGTCGAATTGGGCGAAGGGTTTCAGTTTCACCGAATGCTTGAAGAAATCTTTCAGTTTTTAACGGGCCTGAACCGCTATACCGATATTCGAGCTCCCTGGATGTTGGCCAAGTCCGAAGAGCCAGCTGACCGAGACCGACTGCTAACGTCTTTAGCTGTGATCGCGGAAGGGCTTCGCCTTGCATCAGTCGTGCTGGGGCCGGTCATGCCACAGGTCAGTGAGAAGATTCTCAATCTTCTGGGATCAGAATCAGTAACTTTGTTTGAAGGGAATCTCGACTGGGACTTTCGAACTAAAGGGAATCAAGTAGGAGATAAGCTCATACTGTTTCCACGACCTGAAAAGAAGTAGGCACTCCATGGAGCATTTTCCCATCAGCCAGTATGGCGGACAAGAAAACCCCGTGGGATTGGTGGCATTTTTAAGCGATTGCAAGAAACGGGCGAAAGAACTGGGAGTTCGTCAATTGGTAAACATATCACTGGATGTATTCCACATTGATCCGTTGGCCATTTTGGAGGCGGTCTACGAACCACAGAACCAGCACTTCTTTTTAGAGAATCCAGGAAAGGAAAACTCTATTTCGGCCATTGAAACCGTGTTGCAGACTACCGCTAACGGATTGAACCGGTTTACTGAGATTAAAGATTGGGCCAATAATTTATTGGAGACCACCATTTATACTGGGAGCACTGATTCGCCCTATTGTGGAATCCATTTCTTCTGCGCCTTTAACTTCTTTGATGAAGGGCAGGAAGTATCGGGGTTTCCCCCGGCTCAAGCATTTGTACCTGTGTGGCAGGTGAGTAAGAAGGATCAATTCAGTCTGGCGATTGCCAACTGTATGGTTGATTCGGATACGTCTATAGAAATACTTGCCAAACGCTTACTTGGAGCCCATCAGCGATTTTCCTCATTTCCCTATAGCACGGAGACGGCTGGCTCTGAAAACTCCAAGCCAGAATGGGTGAGTGAAGACGAATGTGGTGGTGATGTATTTGAAGCAGCGGTTGCCGAGGCAAGTGGTGCTATTCGCGATAAGGAATTTGAAAAGATTGTGCTGGCACGGGCTATCGATATGGAGTCAGACGGTGAGATCAGTCCTCTGGGTATTCTGGATCGATTGCGTAACCGGTTCCCGAGCTGCTATACCTTTTCTTACTCAGCCGGTGCAGATGGCACTTTCCTTGGCTCAACTCCAGAACTGCTTATTCGTGTCAAGGATGGGCGTTTGCAAGCAGATGCGATTGCGGGATCTACAGGGCGTGGAGAATCAGCTGGAGAGGATGCTGCTCTTGGAGCGTCCTTATTGAACAGTGATAAGGATGCACGTGAGCATCAATCGGTAGTTCAATCGATTGTTAATCGCTTAAGTGAGTTGGGGCTTACGGCTCAGGTAGCCAGCAAGCCGCGTTTGCTGAAGCTGCCGAATGTTCAGCACCTTTACACACCGATCGAAGCTGAATTGCCGAGGGACGCTCACATTCTCGATATTATTCAAAACCTTCACCCCACCTCTGCTGTCGGTGGATCTCCTCGGGAGGCTGCTTGTTCAAGGATTGAGCATTATGAATCCTTTGCTCGTGGCCCCTATGCTGGACCAGTCGGTTGGTTTGACGCCAAAGGAGATGGCGAATTCGTGGTGGGAATTCGTTCAGGTATTCTCAATGGCCGCTCGCTTCGACTATTTTCCGGAGCAGGTATTGTAGAAGGATCGGATCCTGCAAAAGAAAAAGAGGAGACGGATTTGAAATTTAAAGCCATGCGTGCAGTTTTGGATTAGTCCATGGACAGTCTCAATAGAGCGAATACGAATTCCTTATGGTCATCCGTTTTGGTGGAATGTCTTTATCAGTGCGGATTACGCCAAGTGGTCATTTCCCCTGGCTCACGTTCCACTCCACTCACG
Source organism: Opitutia bacterium ISCC 52 (assembly GCA_014529675.2). Lineage (NCBI taxonomy): Bacteria > Pseudomonadati > Verrucomicrobiota > Opitutia > Opitutia bacterium ISCC 52. The sequence goes on along the minus strand of CP076040.1, from coordinate 2,891,553 downwards.
GTGGCCTTTGCTTCACACTCAGGTATTGAAGCCATTCCCGTGTTAGACGAGCGCTCAGCGGGATTCTTTGCTCTGGGCTTGGCTAAACAATCTCACAAACCGGTTGCTTTGGTTTGTACTTCAGGAACCGCCGCTGTTAATTATTTTCCTGCCGTCGTTGAAGCATCGGAAGCCTGCGTTCCTCTTCTCGTGCTGACTGCTGATCGGCCGCACGAACTGCGCAATTGTGGGGCAGGGCAGACTATTGATCAGATACGCCTCTATGGGAACTATCCTGTGTGTCAGGAGGAGATGGCTTTGCCATCTGTATCGGTGGAAGCGCTGGAGGAGATGAGGGATCAGTTAGGCCGAACGTTTGCAGCAGGATTCCGTGGACCTGTCCATTTAAACTGTCCATTTCGTGATCCACTGCCACCAACACCAGATCAATCGGTTCCAGGAGACTTTCAGCTTTCGGATGGATTTTACTCAGATCTTCCCGTTGCATCATCCTGCACGCCCACCGAACCCATTAAAATCGATATTCAATCAGGAAAAGGATTCATTCTATGTGGAACGGAGACACCTGAGAACCCTGCAGCTTATTGCCAAGCTGTCGCAAGATTGGCCGAGAAGACGGATTGGCCTGTTCTGGCAGATGGATTGTCTCCTGCGAGAAACCATGCAATACCGGGTGTTCAGCCGATTACGAGCTACGACCTGATCCTTAGGAATTCCGATTTAAGAAAGTCTCTCAAGCCTGAGTGTGTAATCGCCTTAGGGCCGTTACCTACCAGTAAGGAATTAAGGAAGTGGTTGAGTGAAATCGACGCACAGATTTATCATGTGCACACAATGGGTAAGAATCTCGATCCAACGGGTAAAGTAGTACAAGTATTGGATCAGCCGGTGGAACTATTAGGGAATGTGTTTAAATTTTTAGAGCGAGGGGATAAGCCCTACTGCGAGCGCTGGTCAGTTGCACAGCGCCAAGCCTCAGAGCAAATCGCGGATGCATTTGAAAGTGAGTCCTCGCAGAACTTCGAAGGGCGTATTGCCTGGAAACTCCCGCAGTGGTTGCCGACAAACACACCTTTGTTCGTGGCCAGCAGCATGCCTGTGCGCGATGTGGAGTATTTTTTGCCAAGCAATGAGAGTCAGATTAAGGTCTATGCTTCGCGCGGTGTGAATGGCATCGACGGAACGCTGTCTACTGCTTTGGGCATCGCCCATGATAATCAGTCTTCGGTGCTGCTCACCGGAGATTTGGCCTTTTTGCATGATTCAAATGGCTTGCTCATTCGCCCGAAATTGAAAGGACACCTTACGGTGATACTGATCAATAATCGAGGGGGTGGTATTTTTAACCATTTACCTGTCGCAAGTTTTGAACCTCCTTTTGAAGATTTTTTCGCGACCCCTCAAGAAGTGGATTTCAAAAAATGCGTAGAGGGTATCGGTTGCGAGTATATTCACGTTGAGCAAATAGATGAACTCAAAGAGTACCTCTCCACGATGCCATTAAGCGGAATTCGCGTGATTGAGGTTGAAACTGACCGGCATCGAGATTCTGAATACCGAAAACAACTTTTTAAATCGATCAGCCAAATACTAGTATGAATTGGGAGACAGTTAAGGACTACGAAGATATCATTTATGAAAAGGCAGGCGGTATTGCCAAGGTGACGATCAACCGACCGCATCGTCGCAACGCATTTACTCCTGCTACTGTATTTGAAATGTATGATGCTTTTTCCGATGCGCGTGAAGATCCGGCTGTTGGAGTTGTACTGCTAACGGGTGCTGGACCGCATACCGATGGAAAGTATGCCTTTTGTTCTGGAGGCGACCAGGGTATTCGCGGCAAGGCTGGCTATATTGACAAGGGTGGGGTGCCTCGCTTGAACGTTCTCGATTTGCAACGCCTCATTCGCTCAATGCCCAAAGTCGTCATCGCTTTGGTATCCGGCTATGCGATTGGAGGGGGACATGTACTTCATGTGATCTGTGACCTCTCCATTGCTGCCGACAATGCCATTTTTGGACAAACGGGTCCGAAAGTCGGAAGTTTTGATGGAGGATTTGGATCTTCCTATCTAGCCAGTATTGTGGGACAAAAGAAGGCTCGAGAGATTTGGTATCTATGTCGCCAATACAATGCTCATGAAGCGTTGGATATGGGACTGGTGAATACCGTGGTTCCAGTCGATAAATTGGAAGCCGAGGGAGTTCAATGGGCCAACGAAATTTTAGAAAAGAGTCCTCTGGCGATTCGCTGTTTAAAGTCGGCCTTTAATGCGTCGCTCGATGGGCAGGCAGGGATTCAGGAACTAGCAGGCAATGCTACACTTCTCTACTATATGAACGAAGAAGGTTCAGAAGGGAAACAAGCGTTTCTGGAAAAACGGAAACCGGAGTTTAATAAGTTTCCCTGGTTGCCGTGAGGCGGTTCTAGTCTAGGACAAGGTGTGTTGTAGTGGAATAATATTCTTCTACCAGCTTTTGAGTAAGGTCAAGTTTCACCATCATGATTGCTATCAGTGTTAATGAAAGCATCAGGAAGAAAGGTTTACTATCAGGCTACTGAGACAACTAACTTTCGGATTTTCATAATTGATTCCCTTGTCGAATCAGGTTCAGCATGCCTGCAATAAGCGTCATCATAAGGACTGCTCCGACCATCACTTCTACTACGGTGAAGCCTTTTGAGCTTTTTTGATTACGAGCTCCCAATCGCAATCTAGAATGATCTTTAGTCGGATACTTCATGGATCAGTGGAATTATGGATGCGCCCCGAATTTTGGATCGGTAGAAAAACACCTCCCCATATGATTCAGTTCTTCGAATTGAATGGAGATATTTTCGTTCTCTAGGGAATCTTTATGATCCTTATACATACAATAGGATTGTTAGAGGCGTTGGTTTTTAGGGATTTGAACTCCTCTTATTAGGAATTCTGTAAAATCAATTTGAAATATGATTTTGAGGTTTTGGAGGGTTGAGGATATAGTATCCTGAATCTTGGTTGAGATGAGACTTATAACCGAAAAGTATTATGATCCAACCTATCATCCTTAGATCGAACCGCTTTCTGGGTAATAACCTGGTTAACCATGAATTAATTACCCTGGATCAGCTGGAAGAAGCTAATAACGCATTGCTCGATAAAATTGATGCCCAGAATGTTAAAGAAGCTTCTCTCTTGCGTATTCTAATGTGGGAATTGGATATGCTGAAAGAAAGTGATCTGATCAATTTCCTAGTGGATCAATATGAAATCGGTCTCGCCAATATGGGGTTCTATTCTTATCTCGGAGTTGAAGAAGGAGAAGAGCCCTTGTATTCTCTAGAAGATTGTTGGGCCACCTGGACAGTGCCTTTTGATCAAGAAAATGGATTCTATTTTTTGGCGACTGCTTATTATCTGAGTCAGCCAGTCATTGATATGTGGGAAGAGAAGTTGGCAGGCAAAATACTTTGGTTTGCTACTGAATTAGTTGGGCTCTCGACTCTATTGGAGAACGCAGAAAAAGAGTTAAAAACCACAACCGTAAATGCCTAACTTTTAAATAATATGGCCATAGGTAGAGTCCAATTAAAGATCGTCGCAAAACTCCATGAAATGGAATGGTTGGCAGATGATCAATTTGAAGAACTAAAAGCGACTCCAGCGGAATACACGGGTGAGGAATTGGATAGCGTGCTTCTCTCTGAGTCTAGTGTAAGCGAATTTCAACTACTCATTGCAAAGTCTCAAACCTTTGGTCTGCCTCCGTTTCGAGCAAAAAGGTATCGAGTTACTGAGTACACCTTTGAGAATCTCGATAAAGACTTCTGTGTTGAGAAGAATATACTGCCGCTCGGCACGGTGGGGGATTACATATTGATTGCCTTGTCTAACCCCTTTGAACTTTCGATAACGAGTGAAGTTCAGAGTAAGACCGGAAGAAAAGTAATACGCTTTTTGGCTTCCGACGCGGATATCCAAAAAAATCTTACTGAGGATCCGCAAAAACCGGAGATTGAGTTCGGTGATGTAGTAGATGCTTTGGGCATGGAGTATAATGCCGACGAGGATTTGGATGAAGATGATTTGTCCGCTGAGGAATCAGCTCCTATCATTCAGCTCGCAAATCGAATCATTGAAGATGCGTATTTCTCTGGTGGTAGTGATATTCACATTGAACCTTCGGAAACTGAATGCCGTGTCCGGGTCCGTGTGGATGGAGTCTGTCAGACAAAGTTGACCTTACCTCAGAAAGTTACGGGATCGTTGATTGCTCGCCTTAAAGTGATGGCGGAACTTGATATTGCTGAGAGACGGAAGCCACAGGATGGACGAATCATCTTTAAGCAATTCACGCGCAAACCACTGGATATCGATTTACGTGTTTCAACCGCACCCTTGAATCACGGTGAAGGGGTTGTGATGCGGATTTTGGATAAGCAAAAATCGACTTTGCCACTTCCTGCTCTTGGATTTTCAGAAGCAAACCTTGAAATGTATCGAGGTTTAATTCGTCGACCCTATGGTATGGTCTTGCACTGCGGACCTACGGGTTCTGGTAAGTCCATGACGCTTTATTCAGCACTGAACGAAATTAACAGTCCTGACACGGTTATTCGGACTGCGGAGGGTCCTTTTGAGTATACCCTTGATGGGTTATGTCAAATGCAAATGAACCGGAAAATCGGTCTCACATTTGCGGCTGCTCTTCGCGCCTTTTTACGTCAGGATCCTGACATTATTCTGGTAGGGGAGATTCGGGACACTGAAACCGCTGGCATCGCTGTAGAGGCGGCGCTTACAGGTCACATGCTTTTCAGTACCTTGCACACCAATGATGCTCCAAGTACCGTGGCTCGTCTCACTGAGATGGGAGTGGAACCGTTTATGATTTCTGCGTCCTTAGTCTGTATCTGTGCTCAACGTTTGATGCGTAGAATTTGTAAGACTTGCGGGAAAATTCAGGATCCAACTTCGCGAGAGGAAGAAATTCTTCAAAATGCGATTGGATGGACTGGCCAAATCAAACGGGCTAATGTCGATGGCTGTCCCAACTGTAACAACAGTGGTTACAAAGGCCGTGTAGGTATTCATGAGCTGATGCCGACGAGTAAGCAGCTTATTGAAGGTATCAATGGCCAAGTCGAAACGGCAGTGATCAAGCAGATTGCGATGCGTAACAATATGAAGACGCTTCACCAAGATAGTATGCTGAAGGTTCAGGAAGGTATCACTACGATGGAGGAATCGATCTCCACCGTGCCACCTGATATGGAGCTTGGTAGTCTTACAGAAGAAGAGGCGCCTGTTTCATACTAAACAATCGTCTCGTAAACGCCCCCGCCTAAAAGTCGTTCTCCTTCGTAAAAGGCGATGATCTGACCAGGTGTCAGCGCTCGTTGGGGATCTTTGAATCGTACTCGTAGTTTGTCTGCTTCTGGGATCACTTCGATCTGTTGTGAGGGGTCCCTATAACGCGGTTTTGCGAGCAGCTCCGATGGTTCGCTTATGGCAGTTCCATTCCAGCTCAGGTCTCGGACGACAACTTCCTTTGAGAAAAGCTTGGGTGTGTCGGGTTCATCGAAGGCGACCACGAGCTGATTGCTTTCGTAGTCCTTGGCGATAACCACATAGAATTTATTATCGGTGTTGGAAGGTATACCCAATCCTTTACGCTGTCCCAAAGTGAATCGATGCAAGCCTTGGTGTGTACCGAGGCGTTTGCCCTCCGCATTAACAATGGGGCCGGGATGGTCTGGAATGTATTCCTGCAGAAAATCGCCCATTTTAATTTTTCCAATGAAGCAGATCCCCTGGCTGTCTTTTTTGTCTGCGTTCACTAAATTCGCGTCGTGGGCGATCTGGCGGAGCTCGGGTTTTGGGAGATGACCCACTGGGAAAATTCCCCTCGCTGCCTGTGCTTGATTGAGCATAGCCAGGAAATAGCTCTGGTCCTTGTTTTTATCATTTCCCTCCCAGAGCTCAGTTCGTCCGTCAGAGTTGATTTTGGATTGAACGTAATGACCCGTTGCCACCGCATCGAATCCTTCTTTCTGGGCATATTCCAGGAAGGCTCCAAACTTGATTTCCCGGTTACACATAACATCCGGGTTGGGTGTGATGCCGGATTGGTAACCACTGATCATGTATTCGACCACGCGTTCTCGGTATTCGTCGATGAGATTAACAATCCGAAAGGGGATGCCAAGTTTGTCTGCAACGGCTCGGGCATCGTCAATATCCTTTTGCCAGGGACATTCTCCAAACACGTCTGTTTCCTCCAGCCATATTTTCATGTAGCAACCTTCTATAGTGTGCCTAGCTTCCTTTAACAGGTAAGCGGCAACACTGCTGTCCACTCCTCCGGACATGGCTACTAGGATTCGTTGCATTGAACTGGGTATATGCGGGGAAACATTTGGAACTCAAGACCAGAGTCCAAATTCATTTTTAAAATGGGGGTGGTTTCCCTCGGAGCTGTGCGGATGGAATTGTCCATCTCCAAAATGAGAAAAGGCCGACTCAAGGCCGGCCTTTTCATTGGGTCTAAACCTAGTAGGTTTAGCGTGTCATAGGCAAATATCGATGAGATATTTTGTGAGAACACTCTACCATACCTGGGGATTTCGCTCTACAGGGTCTTGATTGATTTAACCCTAGGGATTTCCATTATCCAAAGGAAGATACCCTAAGGGAGAAGGCTCATAGGAAACAGGTATCCTATTTTTCGCCCAATGTATCCCGAATATGAAAAAAGACGGTTCCGGATTCCTGATTCTGGGCAATGACCCCGTTGATAGCTTCTGGACCTTTTCGATCCTTCAGTTGTTCAACATAGAGACTTCTGGGAGACCGTGGTTTTCCATGATGGCTGATGTGCCCAGTTAGTCCTTGAAAAGATCCAGCGATGCGTCGTCCATGCGAACCGATGGACCAGTTCCATCCATTTATGGGGCTTTGAACCGATATCCAGTCGAAAGCGGTGCTGTTCCAGAACAGTTGATTTATCCCACTCCAACCCCAGCCGTTCCCCTCGTAGCCGCGATTTCGGATCATGAGTGCATTGGCATGCACGTTATCCCAAAGGGTGCCCATGGCCCAATACCTCCACGGACCTATGATGCTTTTTTCACCTTCAGCGTAGCAGTCCAGAAATACATTGGGGCCGCAAGTGCGTCCAGGTATGAAGAATGGAGAGCTGCACTCCTCAGCAAAGGAACGCTGAACCAAGATCTGTTGACCGGCTGAAATGAAGCCATGCTTGCGGCCATATCCGTCCCTGGCGATGGGACTTAGGAAGGCGCAGTCTTCAATCGTGATTCGAATGGCTTCTGGAAGAACCTTGGCGGTCGATTGACCGAAATGGATACTGGTGATTCCTCTTATCCAGCAATCTTGAGCAAAGCCCAGCTCTACTGCATCCCACGCATGGTTTTCATCGTTGGCTGCCTCTGTATTTTGAAACTCAGAAATCAATCGAAGCTGTTCAACACCTGAGTGCTCAATGCGGTCAGGCAGGGTAGGCTTAAATAAACGGTTTTCTCCAAAACGGGCGAAAATGGGATTTACAAGCGCGGCATTCAGATGAACGCGACCTCCATCGATTTGGGTGATTTGCCTCTCGAATTGAAAAAAAAGTCTGAGGGATTCCAGGGCTCGCTGGGCTGTTCGTCAGGTCTAGGGGGAAACGTATTCATGCCGAGCTGATTCACCCACTCCTGATTCATTCGCTGTTCGAGTATGACCACATCTCCCACATTTAAACCGCTGACAGGCGCAACTTGGACGACACTATTTCCTGAGGGGATATACTCATCCACAATCTCCCAAGTGGAGTCTGAACTGGGCTGATAACGAAACACTCCTCCTGCAGCCTTGTTGTAAGCTTCTTGTTCTGGATCAATGCCATTGAGCGTGATGAGGGATCGTCGGACCGCCCCAGTTTCATGAATGACGGTTCCGTCTTCGAATTGACCTTCACCTCTAAGAATTACCCCTGATGTGGAGATCTTTAGCCTGCCATTTACTTGGTAATGCCCTGCTTCTAAAAGGATAGCTCCGCGGATGCCATGGGCATCCGGCGATTGCTTTGAGAGTTCGTCTATTGCTTGCTGAATACGGTCTGTGTCATCCTGATCCGTCGTCGAGGGTTCAAGTGTCAAACGAGTGGGAACGTCCGGGATGGGGGACCCGTTTTTGTAACCTGCTGTTGAGTAATCGGGTATGTGATTTCCGAATTGATCTTGGATGTAGCTGAGCCCTTTCCCTTTCTGGTATTTCACTCCTTGCTCATGTGGGCCTTTACAAGCTGTAAGGAGAATAAGGGTACAGAGAACCATGCCGAAGTGGGGGACGCTGATCTTACGATTAAGCATGCGTGGGATTAGATTTCTTCGGCGACCTGGCATCGGGAAAATGTTCTCCTTTCTTCGAGAATCGGCCGCAATCATGAAATTTCTTTGAATTGTTGCTTTCGCTACTTGCTCTGTTCAATGCAGACGTATTGGTATGTCTGGAATTATCCTTATGGCAGGTATTACTTTATTAAACGCAGTGCTGCAATCTCCTCGGACCATCCAGGCGGAACTATCCGCTGATTGGATGCGTTCTCGGATGCCGAATTTCTATATAGACCCTGGGAAAGGTCCCTTGGATTCCGTCCGTCACGCTGACTTTTGGGAATTTGCTGAGACGAGTGCTTATTTCATTAGCGCTGAGCACGTTCATTTTTACTGCAGCCCTCAAATTCTTTCACAAAGCCAGTTGAGTCAAGGGGATCCTGTTTATCTGGCAGGCGACTTTAACGGTTGGGATGCTGCGATTGGAGACTCTGAATGGCTGCTTGAAGAAGTCACTGAGGATGGTGTTAATGGGCTAACGATTTCTGTCCCGATCCAGAAAATCGATTTCAATTCCGGCAATGGGTTTAAATTTGTGTCTCACGAAGGGCATTGGTTTTCCGTCAGAGCGGAAGCTACCAATGTGTATTTGGATTCAGGAGGGACCTCGAATTACTACATTGATCGGAATCGCTCTGGTCGCCACCTGCTCATAGTCGAAACGGAAGAGCCCATTGATCTGGCACAGGATTATTTCCTGGTTCTCGATGCTCAGCCTGAAAGTGCAGCAGCCATAGCACCTGGTGACTTTTTCCTGAAAATGGGATCTCAGTTAAGCCTCGGGGCCCTTCCGCATCAGAATAATACGCTGTTCCGTATCTTTGCTCCTCGTGCCTCAACCGTAGAATTAATTGTCCTTGAGACTCCATACAACTGGGACGAGGCCACTCGGCATCCACTGATTCCAATTGGTGACGGAGTTTGGGAAGTGGTGGTTGATGCAGATCTCACCGGAAAATTCTATTGGTATCGTATGGATGGGCCGTCTCAGGCCGGCTTTTCGCATTTTGATCCTGAGGAGAACATTCTCGATCCCTACGCATTGGCGGTGGTGAATCGTTTGGGTCCTGCCATTGTTGTTGATACGGACGCATTCGAAGCGCCAAGTCCCTTTAAGATTCCCAAGGAGAAAGACCTGGTCATTGGTGAGGCACATTTACGGGATCTCATTGCGAAGGCACCGATCAAGTTATCTCCTCAAGATCGACTAGGTTATCGTGGATTGATCCAGTGGCTTCAGTCTGATCATTGCTATTTAAAAGAGTGGGGAGTGAATGCCGTCGAGCTTCAGCCTATTCAGGAGAATGACGCGCACACCAAGGAGGAATATCATTGGGGCTACATGACGGTGAATTATTTCTCACCTGAAAGCACTTATGCGAGCGATCCTTTGGGAGCGAGTCAGGTGGGTGAGTTTAAGGAACTCGTTGAAGCTTTTCATGAAGCAGGGTTGGCCGTGATTCTTGATGTGGTTTACAATCATGTGGGTGAGCCGGCTCACCTTCTGTTTGTCGATAAGCTCTACTATTTTGAGCTACAATCTGACGGCACGCTGAGTAACTGGAGTGGATGTGGAAATGACCTTCGTTGCAGCACTCCCATGGGCAAGCGGCTCATCATTGATAGTCTGTTGCATATGATCGAATTCTACGGGGTGGATGGGTTTCGTTTTGATTTAGCGGAGCTGATTGGCCTGGATTCATTGCGCGAGGTGGAGAATGTGGTGAGGGAAAAGCATCCCGATGTGATCCTCATAGCCGAACCTTGGAGCTTTCGAGGCCACCTCGGCTCAGATCTCAAGCATACCCATTATCTGTCCTGGAATGACGGCTATCGTGATTTCCTTAAACACTACATTTTGGGGAAGGGGGATTACCGATCGCTTCGGTATTTCTTGCAAGGTTCACGCGATTCGGTGGCACGCCCTAGCCAAACGGTAAATTATACGGAGTCACATGACGATCGGACCTGGCTGGACGACATTACTCTAAACACCGGGCATAACGGCTACTACCCGACGCCGATAGACCGTCGTCGCACACATCTGATGCTCAGTATATTGATGATGAGTCATGGCACGCCGATGCTTGCTCAAGGGCAGGATTTCCTCCGGAGCAAGTGGGGTGTTAAAAATACCTATCAGCTGGGGGATATCAATGGACTTGATTATCAACGTCAGGTGGATTATGCGGCCACTCACAGCTATTCCCGTGATTGGATTGAATTTCGCAAATCTGAGTCAGGCGAACTCCTGCGACTAGATACATTCCCAGAAGAGGGATTTTTCGAGTTTTACCCGGCAACTTCCGGAGCTGGGCTCGCCGTGTTTTATAATGCAAATAGGACTCAGAATGGCGGACAATTGCTGTTTGTGGTGAATCCGATGACCTATTCCTGCAAATTTAAGCTGGATGATCTGGATTTAGACTCAAACTGGGTTCAAGTCGCTGATTCCGAGCGATTTGATGCTGCTGGCCTGGAGACAGCTCTCATCCCGCTCGAGTCTCGACTCAAAATGCCCTCGGTATCCTGCGCCCTCTGGATTTCATCGAAAAATTGAGCTGAGACGAATTCAGGAGGCCATTTGGGGTAGCTAGCGCCTGAGATGGGCCGTTCTGCCTGTTTTTCTAATGATATGGTAAGCTGTTTCTTATTTGCCCTTTTCGTTACATATAAACACTTGCCATGCAGTGCCCCTGAAGTTCATAAGTATCCGCTTCAGTTTTTCTGATCACTTTTTACACAGACATAGAACCTAAAAAAATAGCTAACCATGGCAGTAAATATAGGAATTAACGGGTTTGGTCGTATCGGCCGCCTGGTATTCAGAGCGCTAGTTGATCAGGGTCTCCTGGGAACAGAATTTAACGTTGTTGCTATCAACGACCTTGTTCCTGCGGAAAACCTTTCCTACCTATTAAAATATGACTCTACTCAAGGTCGTTTTAACGGCTCTGTAGACCATGACGGCGATTCGCTCGTCGTTAACGGTCAAAGCATTAAGGTACTCTCCGTTCGCGAAGGTCCCGCAGCCCTTCCTTGGGGTGAGCTTGGAGTAGATGTTGTGATTGAGTCTACCGGTCTTTTCGTAGCTGACGACAAAGCACAAGGTCACTTGGATGCCGGCGCGAAGAAAGTAATCATTTCAGCACCAGGTAAGGGTAACGTGAAAACCGTTGTTATGGGTGTGAATGACGGAGATCTCTCCGCAGACGATAACTTGATTTCAAATGCTTCCTGCACGACCAACTGTTTGGCTCCTGTCACTAAGGTTATCTTGGAAAACTTCGGAATCGTTGAAGGTCTTATGACCACGGTTCACAGTTATACCGCCACACAAAAAACCGTAGACGGACCTTCTCCAAAGGATATGAAGGGTGGACGTACCGCTGCATTGAACATCATTCCATCTGGAACAGGTGCCGCTAAGGCAGTGGGTCTCGTACTTCCTGAAGTTCAAGGTAAGCTAACAGGTATGGCATTTCGCGTTCCAACTCCAACCGTATCGGTTGTCGATTTGACCGTGAAAACTGAAAAGGCCACTTCCTACGAAGAAATTTGTGCCACCATGAAAGCTGCTGCAGAAGGACCTTTGAAGGGTATTCTAGAATACACCGAAGACCAGGTTGTTTCCAGTGACTTTATTCACTGCCCAGCATCTTCCATCTTTGATGCTGGTTCAGGTATTGGTTTGTCTGATACGTTCTTCAAACTTGTTTCTTGGTACGACAATGAGTGGGGTTACTCCAATCGTTGCGTAGACTTGTTGAAGAAGGTAGCTACTTACCTCTAACATCTTTATGTCATCAGGAAGCCGCGAACCACATCCATGGATCGCGGCTTCTTTTTTGACTCAGGCCAATATAGGCCTTCAAATCCGCATCCTCAAATTTTTTCCTAGTTGGTCATGGCCAAAACGAAAACTATCCGTGATATCGACGTGCAGGACAAACGCGTCTTCGTTCGTGTCGATTTCAATGTTCCTTTAGACGAAAATGGTAAAGTAAGCGACAACACCCGTATCGTTGCTGCACTCCCAACCATAAAGCGTTTAATAGAGGCTGGTGCCAAAGTAATCCTCGCCAGTCACTTGGGACGCCCTAAGGGGCAGCCCAATCCGGCATTCAGCCTCAAGCCTGCCGCCGAAGAGTTGGCCGTGCAGCTGGGTATGCCCGTGCAATTTGCAGAAGACTGCGTTGGCTCCGATGTAGAGGCCGCTGTGAATGCGCTCCAGTCAGGGTCAGTCCTTTTGCTGGAGAACGTTCGCTACCACGCTGGCGAAGAAGGCAACGATCCTGAGTTTGCAAAACAGCTCGGTTCTTTGGCCGATGTATTTGTAAACGATGCTTTTGGAACCGCTCACCGAGCCCATGCATCCACCGCAGGGATCACTGCTCATGTCGATACGAATGTTGCCGGATTGCTTATAGAACGCGAATTAGCATTTCTTGGAGATAAGACTGAAGATCCGGTGAAGCCATTCACGGTCATCCTCGGCGGCGCCAAAGTTTCCGATAAGATCAAGGTCATCGACCGTCTCCTGGAAAAAGCCGACAATATCATCATTGGAGGTGCCATGGCTTACACCTTTGCCTTGGCCAATGGAAAGAAAGTAGGGGATAGCCTTTCAGAGCCGGACAAAGTGGACGTCGCTCAATCAGCCATTGATAAGGCTGCCGAAAAGGGCGTGCGCTTCCTGCTTCCGATCGATACTAAGATCACTAATGCACTTGATTTTGGTTCTCGTTCAGTGGGTGAGATGGACGTTGTTGAAGGCGACATTCCCGATGGTTGGGAAGGGGTCGATATCGGACCCAAAACCGTTGAACTTTATAAACAGGTTGTCGCTGAATCCAAAACGGTTCTCTGGAATGGTCCTATGGGCGTATTCGAAATCGAAGCCTGTTCCATAGGCACATTTGCAGTAGCCGATGCCGTCGCTGCGAATCAGGATGCGATCTCTATTATTGGGGGAGGGGATTCGGTAAAAGCCATCAAGAACAGCGGCAACGACGACAAAGTCTCATTCATTAGCACTGGAGGAGGTGCTAGCTTGAACTTTCTTGAAGGGAAGGAATTGCCCGGCGTCAGCTCACTCGACACCATTTAACTACAACAGACATTTTAGAACATGGAAAAGCACCGTAAATACATCATCGCTGGAAATTGGAAAATGAACAAAACCGCTGGCGAGTCCGTTGAACTCGCTGAAGGCGTGGTAAAAGAAGTAGGAGAACAGACCGTTGTTGAAGCTGTCCTCTGTCCTCCTTTTACTTCCTTGGATTCCGTTGCCACAGTGGTGGAAAATTCCCCAGTAAAGCTGGGTGGTCAAAATATGCACCCTGCTGCCAGTGGAGCCTACACTGGTGAGGTCTCTGCTGAGATGCTGCGCTACTTTTACGCTACCTATGTGATCCTCGGGCACAGTGAGCGTCGTGAATACTTCAAGGAATCAGATGCCTTTATCAATCAGAAGGTCTTGGCTGCATTTGCCAATAACCTGAAACCCATCCTATGCGTGGGTGAATCTCTTGAGGAGCGCGAATCCGGAAGCACATTGCAGGTCGTTGAAACGCAAACACGTGGAGGACTTGCGAATGTCTCAAACGAAGATGCTGAAAGTTTAGTAGTTGCCTATGAACCCGTTTGGGCCATCGGCACTGGCAAAACAGCGACTCCAGAAATGGCTCAGGAAGTACACGCTGCTATTCGTGGGATTTTGACCGATCTGTTCGGCGAGGAAATCGCCCAAAAGATCCGCATCCAATACGGTGGTTCTATGAAGGGTAGTAATGCGAAGGAGCTTCTTTCGCAAACCGACATCGATGGAGGTCTCATCGGAGGCGCATCCTTGGATGCCAAGTCCTTTGCCGAGATCATTAACGAAGCCCGAGAACTCGAAGAAGCTGAGTAGTTTCTGAAGAGTTAATACTTTTAAAAACCATCTCCGTTTGGAGGCGGTTTTTTTATGCCCATGGGGCTCTTTCTCATACTCCTCCTCTTCCTCTATTTCTAAAGACATCGTTGTTGCCTCCGCGTGACGGCTTGCTCGGCGACCTCGCCGAGGGCGCCGTTGCTCAAGGATCCCTGATGAAATTTTACTGGAAATAGAGAAAGGCTAAGGGAAGAACCGATTTCCTGACACCTGAACACTGACACCTTTGCTTTGCTCCGCGAATCAGCTGACCCTTCCGATCCAAACCGTTGCCGCCACTGCGTTGGCGTAAATCCTGTTTGCTTTTTGAAGAAGCGGCAGAAGTAAGCCTGGTCTTTAAATCCGGATAGGGTGGCTATGTCCTTCACTGAGAGCTTGGCTCGCTTCAGAAAACGGATGGCTTCTTTCACACGCTGTTGGTTTCGCACATCTTTTGGGCTCACGCCTGTCTTGGCTTTTACTTGTCGGTAGAGCTGAAAGCGCGGCTGACCTTTTTCTTCCGCCCAACCGCTCTTCGATATGGTGAGTCCCGGATTCTTTACAATTGGATCGAGGATGTCCGGATCGCGGGCTATTCTACGACTCGTGTTCACTCGGTCGTCGCACTGGGCTTCTTCTTTCAATAGTAAGGATAGAATGTCACCTGCTTCAGACATGCACTTCCAACCATCATCCATGCCATCTTGATACTGGTGAATCATATCCAGCACCTTCTTCTGTATTTGTGGATCTATGGAGTGGTTGAAAACGGTTACTGGGCGATTCCGTATACGCTCCAGTAAATGAGGAATAGCAGGGCCTGCCAAGATGATGTAGGCAAATTCCCAATGACTCTCTTGTTTGGAATAGTAGTAGGTGTGGTCGCTGGGGAATTGAGCCATAAAACTCGCACCTTTGGGCAATTTAATGGGCCGATTGTTGGCGATTTTTAGGTGGTCAGTCCCGGATAGGGTAACTTGCCAGAGCAGCTTTAATTACGGACGTTTATGCCCTTCGAACCGGTATTTATATGTCTTTATGTGCTCATGCCCCACCGCCTGCCAGTAAAGGGGTAGCCTGAGGCTAGAGCCGGAAATGAATTGAACATTTCTTATCCGCATTAAACGCACAAAAGTGCAAAAACACATTTTTGCAAATGCATTTTATTCTGAGATCGGTTATGCTGAGTGTATTATGGCGGGAAATGATTTCAAAATAGCTTTTATCGGTGCCGGTAGTGTCGGCTTCACACGCAAGATACTTCGCGATACCCTCGCAGTCCCAGAATTTCGGAACATCCGTATTTCATTCACAGATATATCTGAGCAAAACCTGGACATGGTTACGCAGCTGGCTCAGCGGGATATCGACGCGAATGGATTGGATATTAAGATTTACTCAACCACCGACCGTCGGGAGGTGCTCAAGGATGCCAAATACATTATATGCGTGGTCCGCGTTGGAGGATTGGAGGCCTTTCAGCACGATGTCGACATCCCGTTGAAATATGGGGTGGACCAATGCGTTGGCGATACGCTTTGCACCGGTGGCATCTTTTATGCTCAGCGTGGGATTAATACTTTGTTGGATTTTTGTAAGGATATACACGAAGTGGCGGCACCGAATTGTCTGATGCTCAACTACGCCAATCCCATGGCTATGAACACCTGGGCCTGTAACAAGTATGGCGGCGTACGCACCATTGGTCTTTGTCATGGAGTGCAAAACGACACGAAGCTGATTGCTAAAGCTTTTGATATTCCTCTGGAAGAACTGGATGTGATTTGCGCGGGCATAAATCACCAGACGTGGTTTGTTTCTTTAAAACACAAAGGCGAAGACCTTACCGGAAAATTACTCGATGCGATGGAGAGCCATCCGGTGATCAGTCAGGAGGAAAAACTCCGCATCGATATCTTAAAACGCTTTGGCTATTTCTGCACCGAATCCAACGGACACGTCAGCGAGTATTTGGCTTGGTACCGTAAGCGCCCCGATGAAATTAATAACTGGATCAACATGAATCGTTGGATCTTGGGTGAGACGGGAGGCTATTTGCGTATTTGTACGGAGTCACGAAACTGGTTTGATACGGATTTCCCCAATTGGTTGAAAGAGCCGCCCTTTGATTACAAACAGGAGGCACGCAGTCATGAGCATGGTAGCTGGATCATCGAAGGCTTGGAAACGGGACATGTTTATCGAGGACATTTCAACGTGGTAAATAATGGAGTGATCACCAACTTGCCCGACGATGCCATAATTGAGGCACCCGGTTATGTGGATGCTAACGGCATCAACATGCCTGTTGTTGGTGACCTTCCTCTGGGGCTTGCCGGAATTTGTAACAACAGCATCACCGTTCAACGGATGGCTATGGAAGCTGCGGTTCATGGGGATGTTGAGTTACTGAAGCAGTCCATGCTGCTTGACCCCCTGACGGGTGCGGTTTGCAACCCACCGGAGGTCTGGCAAATGGCGGATGAAATGCTCATCGCTCTTGAACCCTGGATGCCTCAATACAAAGCTGAGATCGCCAAGATAAAAACTCACCGCGCTGAGGTTGGCTGGCCCATTCCTACGAAGGATGATTATGAAGGAGCCGCCCGTCTAAGAACGAAGACGGTGGAAGAAATGGCTGAGAATGCTGAGGAGGCCCGGCGTCTGGCTGGAGAATCCGACCGTGGCGATCTCGACAACGTCAGTGATTCGGTTAAACGCATCATCAAGCATATGCGTGGATAGTCGGAGGGCTTAGGCTCACTTGCTTTTTTGTTTTCTTCCACGGTTGAAAACTGTCTTTCTATTTGTTGTGAATAGAATTCTCATTTTTGGTAATTCGGGCTCTGGCAAATCGACCCTGGAAAAATCAATGGGTCGGCTCCCTTCGTTGCGTACCTGGATTTGGATACAGTGGCGTGGAAAGCGGATCAACCAGGTGTAAGAGAAGATGAAGCTGTCAGTATAGAAAAGATGGATGCTTTTATTGGCTCATCCGAACAATGGGTGGTTGAAGGATGTTACAGCGGCTTAATCAGCCACTTTATGCCTAAAGCAACTCAATTGATTTTTATGAACCCTGGAGTTGAAACCTGCATTGACAATTGCAGGGCTCGACCCTGGGAGTCCCACAAATATGCTTCCAAAGAAGAGCAAGACGAGTGCTTGGATTTTCTTTTAGATTGGGTCAAAGAATACGAAACGAGAGAAGATGAGTTTTCACTAGAGGCGCATCGGAAGTTGTTTGATCAATTTACCTGTTTGAAGTTAGAAGTTCGATCCAATGAAGAGGGTGAGGCGCTGAAACAAGATTTTGAAAAATCTTAAGACTAGGGTCGATTCAGCTTCCTGCTTCTTTTTTTCAGCCAAATCTGCTATGTAATTTTGCTTATGCTTTATGGGAAACGATTTTCTTTTGCTGCGCTGATTCTTATTCTCATTGGGAGTGTGGGTAGCTTTGCTCAAAACCCCAATCCGAACTTGGTTATCATCCTTACGGATGACCAGGGCTACTGGGATGTAGGATTCAATGGCTGCACTGACATCCCGACTCCAAATATCGATCGAGTAGCTAATGAAGGAGTACGGTTCACAAATGGTTATGTGACTTATCCTGTTTGTTCACCGAGTAGAGCAGGGCTGATCACCGGTCGTTATCAAGGTCGATTTGGCTATCAACGGAATCCGACTCTCAATCCATTTGATTCGCAAGCGGGACTCCCTGTCGAAGAGGAGAACATAGCTGAGATTCTAAAGAAGGTGAATTACCACTCGGGGGTTATCGGTAAGTGGCATTTGGGTACGCATCCACGCTTTCGTCCCAATGTGCGCGGTTTTACCGAGTTCTACGGGTTTGTTGCTGGAGGACACCGCTACTTCCCCGAGGACCTAATTTATCCGGACATCGAATCGGTTGATCGAGCAGGTGGTTGGTACAATACGAAGCTCTTGCGAAATGAGACGCGCATCGAGACAGATGAATATTTAACCGATGAGCTGTCGAATGAGGCGGTCGATTTCATTGAGCGAAATTCTACAAAACCCTTCTTTTTGTACCTGAGTTACAACGCCCCGCATACGCCGATGCAGGCGACGGAGAAATACCTGAGTCGATTTGATCATATTGAAGATCCACTCCGTAAGACTTATGCGGCCATGATCAGCGCAGTGGACGACGGGGTAGGGCGGGTGCTCGATAAATTGGACGAGCTGAATCTAGATAAAAACACCCTGGTGTTTTTTCTGTCTGATAACGGAGGAGCGTCCAACAACGGTTCGGTCAATACACCACTGCGTGATCGGAAAGGTTCGATCTACGAAGGTGGTATGCGAGTGCCGTTTGCTTTCCGTTGGGCGGGGAAGGTTCCTGCGGGAATCGATTACGACTATCCGATCAGCTCACTGGATATCCTGGCCACCATGGTCCAGCTGACGGGTGTTGAAATTGCCACTGATCGTCCGCTCGACGGTGTGGACTTGATGCCTTTTGTAACCGGCAAAAATAAAGGAAGGCCCCACGAGTCTCTCTTCTGGCTGAAATGGGATGCCGGTCAAGGAGCCGCACGAGTAGCAGATTACAAACTGGTGGTGTTGGAGAATGAAAATAGTACTTCGATGTATCAACTTTCTAAAGACATTGGTGAAAAAACAGATGTTGCTGCAGGTCATCCAGAGGAGGTAAACCGCTTAAACAAAGCGTTTGAGGCTTGGAAAAGCGAATTGATAGAACCCGCATTTGATCCTTTAGGTACTTGGCAACCTTGATCTAGTATCTTGGCTTTTCGATTCCGCTTATGAATCATTCTCGTCCTATTTATTCCGTTGTTTTGCTGCTTATGCTGTCGTTTCTTACGACCTCAAGCCTAGCGCAAACTAATATCGAGAATGGGTATGCGGTGCTTTATTCGGGGCAAAATTACTCAGGGGCCTCCTACCGCTTAGTGCCGGGCGAAGAAATGGGTGCTATAAGCCAATTGGACAGCACAGGACTCTGGCCGTCTCAGGAATATATGGTCGGTTCTGTGGAAATTTATGGGGACATTGTTTTGCACCTCTACAATGACTCGAGATTTCAAGGAAACTTGATGAAGGTTTCTCAGAGCATCTCTGACATGAGACGCATTCGTAACCGACCTGTTGGATCGCTGCGATTGTTGCGCACGGCGGGGGTGTATGCTTCTCCACCATCTCAGGCTTCTGTTTCTCAAGCGAGACCGACCACAAGTATCAAGGTGGGAGAAGTCAGGATGTATGAAAATGGCGGATTCAGTGGCCAGTCTTTGACTTACGACAAATTGGAAATTGTGGGTGACTTGAATCGAGTCGCACAATCGCGAGGAAGATGGAATGACCGTATCTCTTCCATTTACATCAAGGGTGATTATTCGGTCATCTTATTTCAAGATGCCAACTTTAAGGGACATTCACTGCGGATCGACGAGTCAGTTTCCAATCTTAACGATCTTCGTCGTCGGGATCCTGAGAAGCGGAATTGGAATGACGCTGTTTCCTCTTTTGAGATCATTTCTAAAAATGGGGAAGGTTTGTACTCCAAAGGACAACCGCGCTATGCAGGGACGATTTATGAGGATGCCAATTTTCAAGGAGGATACATGGCACTCTATGATGGGCAGCAAGTTTCCAACTTAAGGGATAAGCGCTGGAACGATAAGTTATCCTCGGTGATGGTGGAGCGTGGCTTTAAAATTATCCTTTATCAGGCCAAGGATTTTGGAGGCGAGTCTATCACCCTCGATATTCATCAACCGACCATGAAGAGCTTTCCTGGGAACTGGAATGACACCGTGTCATCCCTGAGGGTCGTTCGATCTCAGTAGGACCTACATCCCTACAATCCAAAGACGCGATCCATTTGTCCAGAGATCGTCTTTAAGGCTTCGAAATCTCCACCTTTTACTTCGGCAGCGCACCAACCATGGTAGTTGATTTCGTGCAGTGCTTTACGAACGTCTGCGAAGTCGATGTCACCTTCACCGATGGCCATGAACTTACCTTGTGCGCGTGAGAAACCTTTGACGTCGAGCTTGATGATACGTTTGCCAAGTGTGCGAATCCAGTCGCCCATCGATCCGTATTTCCAGTGATTGCCGATATCGAATTGCATCCCGACCCAGGGAGAGTCGAATGCGTCCACATAGCGGACTAGTTCATCTGCTGTTTGATTGGAATCGCCACCATGATCGTAGTGCATCTGATTCCAGACATTCTCGATGCAAATGGATACACCAAGTTCTGCGGCCAAGGGCAGAGCCTTATGGATATTCTCAATTGACCGATCGTTCACCTCCTTGACTGATCCGTCTTCGCCTTTTCCTACCACTAATAAGCAAGTATGCCCCCCGACGGCTCGCGTGTCGCGTAATGCTTGTTTGAGAAGCTTAAGCGCTTCTTTACGCGTCTCTACATCTGGATCGGAATGGCGAATTTTCCAATGTGTGCTGCCCACCGTTCCATCTACCGGAAAATCGCTTTCGCGGATTGCTTTTTTCGTTTCCGCGATGTCCATACCGGGCGAGTTCATCTCAACGCCCATGAATCCGGCCTTTTTGGCTGCTTTAAATTTATCGGTCAAAGATCCCTCCACTTTGATCATGCCAATCTTGAGGGTTTTGTAGAGTCGTCCCGCCATTGGATTCGACGCATTGGCATGACCTGCTCCTTGGAGAATGGATGGGAGCATCGTGCCGGCGCCTAAGGCTGCGGCTGTTTGAATGAAGTGTCTGCGGGTATGTCTTGGGGTGTCCATAGCTTTGATTGTTAGAAAACAGAGGAGTTGATCAACTTCAATTCGACCTTAAGCTTACGCTTATGTTTCTATCCTTAAGTCGTCTCGTTACCCTGTGTCTTCTGATTGGAGGTTTCACTGCATCCAGTTGGGCTGCGCCCAATATCATTCTCATTCTTACCGATGATCAGGGCTGGAGCCAGTTATCTGATCTCATGGACCCCAAGGTGAGTTCCTCCAAGTCCGATTATTTGGAGGCTCCCAATATGGCGCGCATGATGGATGAGGGGCGCCGCTTTACCAGTGGGTACTCACCAGCTCCATTGTGCACACCCACAAGAAGGGCGATTCTCTGCGGCACGACTGCGGTGAGGAGTGGGACGGAGTTCGCCAGCCCCAATTGGATTCCTGCTGAACATTTGACGATTCCGAAGGCACTGAAGGCTGCGAACCCTGATTACAGAGCCGCTCATTTTGGAAAATGGGGTGAGCAGATGATTTCCACGCCTGAGGAATGTGGCTATGATGCCAGCGATGGGATGACTGGGAATATGACAGGAGGCATGCCCAAGTCGTTGGGGATTGCATCGGGGAATCACGCCGAAGGTCCGCCTCACTTTATTGACAACGAAGACCCCAAACGAACCGTTACCGTCACGGATCATGCGATACATTTCATGAATGAGCAGGTTGGAGCCGAAAAGCCATTCTATGTGCAGGTCAGTTATTACGCCCAGCACTTGTCTGTAGTGACTCGTGAAAGCCTCCTGGAGAAATACCAAAAGAAGGGGTCACCGGACCGAGGCTATACTCAGGCCTGGGCAGCGATGCTGGAAGAACTAGACAATGGGGTAGGTCGCTTGCTCGATGCAGTTGACGATATGGGAATCAAGGATAACACCTATGTTTTCTTCACAACTGACAATGGCGGCCGTGGTACTGTGCCAGGAGGAGATAATAAAGCGATGGCTCCCAATCATCCCTTGTCCGGAGCCAAGCACCATTTGTTAGAAGGCGGAATTCGGGTACCATTCTTTGTGGTAGGCCCTGGGGTAGAAGCTGGATCTTTAAGCAGGACTCCGGTTGCTGGATATGATTTTCTACCCACTTTTCATGCTTTGGCTGGTGGAAAACCCGATCAACTCACTCATGAAGTGGATGGCGTGAATATCCAGGCTCTCTTATCCGATAAAACTGCGGGTCAATTTCAACGCCCTCAACAAGCCCTCTTCTTTCACCGTCCGCGTCGAGCTATGTCTGCCATTCGCCAAAACGATTTTAAGCTCATGGTCTACTGGAACAAAGATGGCACACTGGCTAACCATGAGCTCTACAAAGTCTACCCTAATCCCACTGAAGAAGGAAATGAAGTCACGGACAAATATCCGGCCCTCGTTGAGTCTCTTCTCAATCGCTTGTTGGCGCATCTCTACCTGGTGAATGCAGAACGTAGTGTGCCCCGTTGAGGTTTATATAGCATTAGTGTTGCATTTAGTCCCTTTACTGTAATAAATTTATATGGGCTGGCTGGGCTTCTGGAGGATCAAAAGTGCTTGCTCGGCCCATTTCAGCCTCAGATCATTCATCGTAGTTCTGGGGTTTACATATTACTGGCCTCGTAACTTCAGCTTCTAAGTTTCATTACCTTACTAAACACACACTTCCCCTTTTTCAGTTATGAAGTCATCCGAAGACGCTCTTAAGAAACTCAATCTCCCTTTGGTGGATGCTTCCACTCCTTCGTTATCGACCTTTGAAGATGGAGCTCAATACCGTATCGAAATTCCAAGCACGGAAGGTCCTCAGGCTTTTCGAACCGTGCTTGAAGAAGCGGATAAGCTGGATTGTCCTGTCCACCGCATTAGTCAGGGCAGCGGGATTCAGATGCTCAGTGACGATGAGATTCGCGAGATGGCTCAAATCGGTGCCGACCGAAATATTGAAGTTTGTCTTTTTACTACCCCAAGAGCCGGGTTTGATATCGGAGGTGCCTGGAATGCCCCGGTTGGGAAATTTATCCAGTGGCAGGTTCGTGGAGCTGATCAGTTGCGCTACAGTCTTGATGATATTTATCGGGCTGTTGAGCTAGGTATACGAAGTGTCCTGATCGCGGACGTGGGTTTGATCAAAATGATTAAAGACCTGCGCGACAGTGGCGACTTGCCTGCTGATCTTATTGTGAAGTCATCCGCCGTGATGATGCCGGCCAATCCTGCTTCGGCAAAACTGATGGAGGATATTGGCTCTGATACTGTGAATGTATCCACCGATCTTTCGGTGGCTCAGCTCAGTGCCATCCGGCAAGTCGTGACCAAGCCCTTGGATATCTACATTGAAGCACCCGACGGGATTGGTGGATTTCTACGCCACTTTGAAACACCCGATATGATCAAGTTTTCCGCGCCTATTTATGTGAAGCTCGGGCTACGCAATTCGCCCGATATTTATCCATCCGGAAAACACCTCGAAACCACAGCCCTGAACCTCAGTCGAGAGCGAGTTCGTCGCAGTAAACTGGTTTACGACCTCATTCAGCGTGAGTTCCCGGAGGCCGTGATGTCTAAAACAGGAATAAATCACAAAGATCTTGGAGTTCCTGTTGTAAGCTAACACATTTTTATCACACTCAGATACTATGCAAATAAATGGACTATCATTGATTGGATCCTCTACGGGAGCGCTGGGCGATTCGTCCTTCAACGCGATTGATCCTTCCACTGCCAACGAGATTGAGCCGCCTTTTTACGCAGCTTCAGCCGACGAAACCAATAGGGCCGCTGATTTGGCTAACAATGCTTTTCTGTATTACAGCCGTAAGACAGGAGCTGAACGCGCTGATTTTCTAAGAGCAATCGCTGATCAGATTGAAGCCTTAGGCGATACGCTTACTCAGCGTGCCATGGCTGAAACAGGCCTTCCAGAAGGACGCATCCAAGGTGAAACAGGTCGAACCACGGGCCAGTTAAGGCTTTTTGCAACGGTGGCTGAAGAAGGATCCTGGGTGGAAGCTCGGATCGATACCGCCTTACCAGATCGCCAGCCTATTCCAAAGCCGGATATTCGTTCGATGAAACGTCCCTCGGGTCCGGTTGCTGTATTCGCAGCCAGCAATTTTCCTTTAGCCTTTTCGGTAGCCGGAGGTGACACAGCCTCAGCATTAGCCTCAGGTTGTCCTGTCATTGTAAAGGCTCACTCCTCTCATCCAGGTACTTCTGAACTCGTGGGCCAAGCCATTCTGGCCGCCATCGCAGAAACGGGTATGCCAGAAGGCACCTTTAGCTTACTTCATGGTAGTGGAAGAGTGGTGGGTTCAGCTCTGGTAACGCACCCTGCGATTCAGGCAGTAGGATTCACCGGTTCGACTGCTGGTGGAACGGCCTTAATGAAATTGGCTTCCAGCCGTCCTCAGCCGATCCCGGTCTACGCAGAAATGGGAAGTGTAAACCCTGTCTTTATTTTACCGGGTGCTGCCGCTTCTAACGGTCCAGGCTTGGCCAGTGGGCTTCAGGTATCTGCAACCATGGGAGTCGGGCAGTTCTGCACCAATCCAGGGGTCGTGTTAGTCGAGTCTTCCAAGACGGGTAATGCTATTGTCTCTTCCTTTACAGAAGAAATGTCCAAAGCGCCTTCTGCTATCATGCTCAATCCGAGTATTCACAGTGCCTATACAGGTGGAGTCGCTTCCAGGAGTGGCAACGAGAAAGTGAATACCCTGGTCGTGAACGATGACGATGGCGTTGGTTGTCCTGGCGTAGCCGCGGTATTCGAAGTGAGTGCTGATACCTTTCTCGAGGACGAGTCACTCAGTGAGGAGATCTTTGGTCCTGAAACGACCTTGGTTCGTTGGAACACCAAAGAAGATTTGCTGGCCGTAGCCGAAGAGCTCGATGGACAACTAACCGCTACGATCCACGGTACGGAACAGGATTTAGAAAACTATGCCGATTTGGTGGCCATTCTGGAACGCAAGGTTGGCCGGATAGTATACAATGGCTTTCCAACGGGTGTCGAAGTATGCCCATCGATGGTTCATGGCGGGCCATTCCCAGCAACTTCCGATGGACGAAGTACCTCTGTCGGTACCCACGCCATAGAACGTTTTATTCGCTTGGTCGCTTACCAAAGCAGTCCTCAGTCACTGCTGCCTGATGAGCTCAAAGATGGTAATCCATCAGGCATCATGCGCATGGTGAATGGGGAATACACTAAGTAGCCAAGTTCCGTCCTTTTATTTGATATCTGTAGGAGCAATTTTAATCGCGACGCGTACTGCAATGGGTCGCGAATAAATTTGCTCCTACATTTTTTAAAGAAGTACGCTGGAATTATGACTTTCTTTCGGGTTACCCTTTTTTTCTTCATTTCGTGTATTGGATGTTTGTCTATTGCTCAGGACTCTCGTCCCAACGTCCTCCTCATTTCCATTGATGACCTGAACGACTGGGCGGGGAAGTTTAATGGCAATCCCCAGATGTTAACGCCTCACTTGGATCGTTTTGCTGAAAAGGGGGCCGTGGTGTTTCAAAACACGCATTGTGCAGGTCCTGTTTGTGGCCCATCGCGATCCGCCATGATGTCTGGCTTCATGCCCGATCGAACCGGTGCCTACGGTAACAGCCATAATATGCTTAAATCTGCTTTGGTTCAGGAGTATGCCACCTTGCCGGAGTATTTTTCCAAAAACGGATATACCACGATCAATAAAGGAAAGATATTTCATGCTCATGCCAGCGAGCATGGGCTCGATCGTGGCCAGTGGGCGTGGGATACCTGGTTGCCTCGAGAGGGTGGAGCGCCGGTGGATAAAACGAAATATTACTCCCGACGGGAAGGAGTCTATGGAGGGAAAAAGATGAAAGATTCACCTTACGCGGATCCACGAGGATCTGAATTTGGCTGGGGGCCTACTATTGGTGGAAAGGAAGAAATGTCGGACTATCAGACCGCGCAATGGGCTGCAGATCTTTTGCAAGAGCCTAGCGAGAAACCTTTCTTCCTCGCCGTGGGAATTTCCAAACCGCATTTGCCCTGGTATGTTCCTCAAAAGTATTTTGACCGCTATCCTTTGGACCAAGTGATCGCCCCTGTGGTAGACGAGAACGACTTCGACGATGTGCTCAACGCCAAAGGTGAGCCTGCCTACGAAGCATCCCTTGATTATTTGTGGACTTCGCAATCTGATGAACTTTACAAACGCGCTGCCCGAGCTTACATGGCCTCCAGCTCATTTGCCGACGATTGCGTGGGTGTTGTGCTTGATGGACTTGCCAAGAGTCCGCATCGAGACAACACCATCGTCGTGATCTGGGGAGACCATGGTTGGCATTTGGGTGAAAAGCTGCGCTACCGGAAAGGCTCTCTCTGGGCGGAGTCTACTCGTGCTCCTCTAATGATTCGTTTGCCCGGTATGGACAAAGCTCAGGATTGTGAGCATGCGGTTAACCTGCTTGATTTGCATCCTACGGTGATTGATCTCTGTGGCCTTCCTGCTCGACCCGATATTGATGGACGTAGCATTGTTCCCTTGCTGGAGAATCCAACTCAAGACTGGCCTTACCCGACTGTAACAACGCAAGGTTATGGAAACCACTCTGTGGTGTATGAAGATTGGCACTACATTCAACGAAGAGATGGAGTGAATGAACTTTATCATCTCAAGTCTGACCCTTATGAGCATAAAAACCTTATCCGAAGTGATAACCCAGTAGCGGCTCAAGTGCTCGCTCAGCTCAAGAGCTTTGTTCCTACCGACCTTGCTCCTGAGTTGCCGAAGAACGAACCTGGTCTTTCGAAGGAAGGCTTTGATATGACGCTCAAGAAGACGAGGAACTTGGCAAAACTGAAGTAGGTTTTTCAGTCTTATACTTTAGTCAGGTTTACGGTGATCTCGGTCGAATGATCTAGTGGAAAGGATGTTTTCTTAAAAAAGAGAGGTCCGAAGGTTCCTTTTGCGTCGTTGGATATGCCGATGGGCTCTTTGGGGATTTCTAGAAATCCTGTATCCAGTTTTCCATTTCAATTTTTATCGTAGATTGCACTGACTGCATAGGTGCCCGCCTGAAGATCTTTGAAGGACCAAAGAACCTCTCCGGAATCATCGACTTTAATTTCTTTGTACTTCAAGGGTTCCTTGAGGTAGTCATCCTCGGATGCGAAGAGTGAAAGAAATATTTGGCCTGTATCAGGCAAGGCTCCTTTTACCTTAACCGTGAGGATCAAAGTTCCTTCGTCGGCCACACAGGGTACAGAGGTGCACAGTAATGAGAAAACAAATAGGGCTATGAAGCTACTCCGATTCATGAAGCTTGTCCCTGATTTCTGTTAGGCAAAGGTAAGTTTGGTAGCGAAGAATGAAACTCTCAAATATGAGGCGTGTAGCGAGTGGCCCAAAAACCAGTGACATGATCCACGCCCAGTTGTTGTGCGCATATAACCACCAACTTCCGTAAAGGGTTCCTCCAATGCCAGCCCAGAATAAGAATTGAAGAGCCTTCGGCATAATGAATTTTTTGAAGAGAAGGTAGTCTTTCATGCTTATGGGTTTTTGAGAACTATTCGGATTTAGGGTCTGCCAGGCTTGGCATGTCGATGGCATCCTGTCGGCGAGGAAGCATGGGTGTTTCCATGGATTTCGGGTAGCGTACCCGAGGCTCGGATACTTTAGTCAATTTCACCCGAGAAGCATCATCGAGCTTCCATGAGCCAGCGAGGAGATTGTCTTTCAGTTGCTCGCAGTTTCGGGCGCCCACAATGGCGGATGTGATCGCAGGCTGCTCTACCACCCAACGAAGTGCAACCTGAGCTGGGCTGCGACCCAGGTCTTCTTCGACTTCCAGCAAGGTGGTTAAGATGTCTTCTGAATTAGCCGCGTAAAAAGGATCTGGAAAACACCATCCATCGGCTGAACGTGTTCCCTCAAGATTACGTTCTGCACCTGGTCGATACTTTCCCGTGAGAAATCCACCTGCGAGCGGCGCCCAAACCACCACTCCAACGCCTTTGTGTTGGCAAAGAGGAATGAGCTCATCTTCGATGTCCCGAACTAAGAGACTGTATTGAGGTTGGTAGCACTCTATGCGGGACCAGTCGTGGTGGTCGCTGATCCAGAGGGCGTCCATCATGCGCCAGGCTTCAAAGTTACTGCATGCCAGATAGCGGATTTTGCCTTGGCTCACCAGATCGTTCAGTGCGCGAAGTGTTTCCTCAATGGGCGTTTGAATGTCTACGTGGTGAATATAGAAGATATCGATGTAGTCGGTTTTCAATCGCTTGAGACTGTCCTCAATTGATTTCATTAAGTGTGACCGAGACCAGCCGGAATCATTGGGGCCTTTTCCCATCGGGTTAAAGAATTTCGTAGCTAAGACCAGGTCTTCCCTGCGCTTGCCCATGATATTGCCGAGAATGGTTTCCGACTTTCCACCGATATAAGCGTTGGCCGTATCCACGAAATTGACACCGGCATCTATGGAGAGACCGAGCATGCGGTCGGCTTCCGTTTCGTCCGTGTAGAGACCGAAGGTCATTGAGCCTAGGCAAATTTCGGAGACTTTCAGGCCTGTGCGGCCAATATTTCTATATTCCATAACAGGGGGGGTATGACTAAGAGGTTTTTGTCAGCCTGTTATTTTTAACTAAACGGGTCGAGGACTTAATAGGTGTCAGTGTTCAGCTGTCGTAGAGGAAGAATCTTCCTGACGCTTGAAACCAGACAGCTTGGTTTCCTATACGCCTACAGCCGCCACACAGGCTTCGCAACTCTTACGAATACCCTGAAAGAAATCATTTCCTTTATCATCTACCAGAATGAAGGCCGGAAAGTCTTCAACGTCGATTTTCCATACGGCTTCCATGCCTAGCTCTTCGTATTCGACCAGCTCCACTTTCTTGATGTTGTCTTGAGCAAGGATGGCCGCTGGTCCTCCAATGGAGCCCAGGTAAAATCCACCATGCTTTTGACATGCATCGGTGACCTGCTGACTGCGGTTACCTTTGGCCAGCATGATCATGGAGCCTCCAACCGCTTGGAAGGGTTCGACGTAGCTGTCCATACGACCGGCAGTAGTCGGGCCGAATGACCCGGAAGGTAGACCCTCTGGAGTCTTCGCTGGACCCGCATAATAAACAGGGTGATTCTTAAAGTAATCGGGTAGATCCCCGTCTTTCTCCAGGCGCTCTAAGAGCTTGGCGTGAGCGATATCCCGAGCGACGATGATCGTGCCGGTGAGGCTCAACTGGGTTTCAACTTTGAGTTCGCTAAGCTGTGCCAGAATCTCGGTCATCGGACGATTGAGATCGACTTTGACCACACCCTGGTAGTCGGCTTCGCGCAAGTGATCCGGAATGAAGCGGCCAGGATTCGTTTCCAGTTTTTCTAGCCAGATGCCGTCCTTGTTGATCTTAGCCTTCATGTTTCGGTCGGCCGAACAAGAGACACCCATGCCTATGGGGCAGGAAGCTCCATGGCGCGGTAGGCGAATCACGCGAACGTCTAATGCAAAGTATTTACCTCCAAACTGGGCTCCGTAACCGAGCTTTCGTGATTGTTCGAGGAGTTGGTTTTCCAGTTCAACATCGCGAAAAGCCTGACCATGTTCGTTTCCTTCTTTCGGTAGCTCGTCGTAATACTTGGTCGAAGCCAATTTGACGTGCTTCAGGTTCGCTTCTGCGCTGGTCCCGCCAATGACGAATGCTACGTGGTAGGGTGGGCAAGCGGCCGTGCCTAGAGTCCCCATTTGTTCCAGCAGAAACTTTTGCAAGGCAACGGGATTCAATACCGCCCGCGTTTTTTGATAAAAATAGGTTTTGTTAGCCGAGCCTCCGCCTTTTGCCACAAAGAGGAATTTGTACTCCATGCCTTCTGTCGCATAAAGATCGATCTGGGCCGGCAAGTTAGTGCCGGTGTTCTTTTCCTCGTACATCGAGAGTGGGGCATTCTGCGAGTAGCGAAGGTTTTCCTTCGTGTAGGTATTATAGACACCTTTAGAAAGTGCTTCCGCATCATTGCTGTCAGTCCAGACTTGTTGTCCCTTGTTACCCATGATGATCGCGGTGCCGGTATCCTGGCAAAATGGTAGGATGCCGTGGGAGGAAACTTCGGCGTTTTTCAGCAATGTGAGTGCTACGTTGCGGTCGTTATCAGAGGATTCCGGATCCTCCAGAATGGCGGATACCATTTCCAGGTGCTCGGGTCTGAGAAAGAATGCTATGTCACGCATGGCTGCTTGAGCGACCATGGCCAAGGCTTCGGGGTGAACCTTGAGGATGGGTTTTCCTTCAAATTCAGATACTTCGACGTATTCTGAGGAGAGTAAATTATACTCGGTTCTGTCTCCTGTTAAAGGGAATGGGTTTTGGTAATGGAATTCGGGTGTGGCCATGACTTTTTCTATTGATTGCCGATTAATAGACTCACCTTACATGGAGCGGTCAAACCCCTGAGTCAATTCAAGGGACAAAGAAAACGAGACGAGAGGCGGGAGGTGTAAGTGTTTATTGAATTTAGCTCCGTTTCTTCCTATGTCTCTGCAACGTCCCGCTCGGCGATCGGGCCCTACCGAATTTTATAACGATTTAATGGTAGGGTCGCATCGCCGAGGCGACCGTTGCGGATCTGATGTGAGATCTGTTTTCTGACACCTGAACACAGACACCTACTAGAATCTACTCTGCCTTAAAAACTTCCACATTAACCGGGTTTCCATCCACATCGTGATGGGTAAAGGTGACCTGTGGCACACCTTCCTCGCGTTGAACATTCACACTCAAGAATCCTCCTTCGATACGAAGGAATTTATGGGCTTCTGTGCGTAGTGAATATTTAAAACCTCCGGCGTGTAGGTCCGATCCCGATCCAGCCGAGTATTCACGAACTCCCGTCTCTGGATGAACGGTGGCATACTGCCAATGGCGATCCCCGCAAAGTACAAAGGTGTTGTCCAAGGTGCTGAGAAATTCACGGACCTGATCACCTTCCCAGGTGAATCCTTCGTTTGCGTGGTTGTCGTTTTTGCTGCCACGGTCAGGACCTACTATGGGAGTGGGACTAATCAGTATTTTGAAAGAAGCATCCGATGTTTTCATCGAGTTGAATAACCAGGCCTTCTGTTCTTCACCCCAGATGGTTTTCCCTGGACCATCTGGCATGGTATTAGGGCTGCGAAAATCACGGCCCTCAACCATCCAGATTTGAACGTCCTTTCCCCAGCGAATAGTACGATAGGTCTTTTCGCCCATGGGTACTTGTTCACGGTAAATGGCTAATCCCTGTTCCCAAGTGAGGTCGCCGTAGTTCTGTCCGGGCCAGGCATCGTTCTTCAAGGTCTCGTGATCATCCTTGATGAAATAGGAAGCGAACTGACGATAAAAATCAACTTGGTAGGGGAGGGCGAAAAGGCGATTCCATTTGTGGCGTGCTAGTTCGGCGCTACGGGCCCAAGGATCTGGTTTGTCATAATATTCGATGTCTCCGGCATGCACCATAAAGTCGGGCTTCACCATACGGGCCATCGAAGGATAGATGTTGTGTCCATTTACAAGATCGTCCCGACGGATGAAGTCGTGGCAGGTGACCACGGTGAAGGTTACTTCTTCTTCCTGACTAACCGCAGGAGCCGTTTTAAATTCTCCGGTGACAGATGCCTCCAGTTTTCCATCGGTGTTGCGAGACGCTAAAACAATCTCGTATTGAGTATTTGGCTCGAGTCCATCTATCTGGATTTGCGTTGTGTGATCCTGGTTCGGATTAACCGGTGTCCAGTCTTTCTGAACAACGTTGCTGGTATCGTCCTCAGGCCAGTAAATGAGTCTTACTTCGCCTTCGATTCCAGGCATACTGAATGCCATGTCATTGAGGGTGGCTCCTTCTGGCATGCGGCTGGCATATTCCTTTCTGCCCCTTTCTGGGGGCACCTCGTATTCAATCCACATGTGCCCTTGCATGTTGAATTCGGCATCTCGAGTGAGGCGGGTCCAAATAATGGCAGACTCTTGATCGACCTCGCCAATCTTCATGCCGTTTCCAAAGTAAGTGGCGTGGACTGAAGATCCAATTGTCAGTGCTAGGAAAGATAAGAATATGGTCGTTTTATTCATAGGGTTCTCAGGGTGTGGTGCCGATGTCTTCGTTCCACAAGCTTGGATTGTTTTCTACAAAGCTAGTCATAATGTCGATGCATTCCTGGATTTGTATCACGACTGTTTCGACTCTTTTGGAACGAAGAAGATCTTCTTCGCCCATAAAGGTCTGGTTTTCGCCGATGATCACCTTGGGAATCCCATAGAGTAGAATGGCTCCTGTGCACATGGAGCAAGGGGAGAGGGTGGCGTAGAGTGTGCATTCCCTGTAAATGCTTGCCGGTAAGCGTCCCGCATTTTCCAAGGCATCCATTTCTCCATGAAGAATAGCGCTTCCGCTTTGAATACAGCGATTGTGCCCTCGGCCTATAATCTTCCCGTCATGAACAATCACAGAGCCAATGGGTATACCTCCTTCCACGAGTCCTTTGCGGGCTTCTTCAATGGCGGCTTCCATAAATGGATCGTTATTCATGAGTCTTGATGGGAATTTCTTTTTTGGGCATCGCCCTAGAAGGTTAAAGAAAATTCGCGATTTGGGTTGCAATTACAGAAAATCTCCATTTATTCAAATGATCGTTTAAATCAAACGTTTGAATGAATGAGACGCAGATAAAGATCCTGGATGCGGCCGAGTCGGAAGTCGCTGACTGTGGTTTCGCGGGTGCGTCTATTCGGAACATCACGCAACGCGCGGGTGTAAATATTGCCTCCATCAATTACCACTTTGGTTCGAAGGAAGAATTAATTAAGCAGCTCTTCATCTATCGTATAACACCGCTGAATGATCAACGACTCGCGATGTTGCGTCAGGCCCAGGAGAAAACAATCGATGGTCTTGTGCCTGTAAGTGAGTTAGTTGATATCCTGGTAAGGCCTGCGGTATCTAAACTGATGTCAAAGGAAGGGCGTCGTTTTGCTCAGGCAATTGCGCGGTGTATGTCAGAGCCGCTCGATTTTATGTGCGAGTTGGACGAAGAGATTTTTCAGGAAATCTTTCAAACCTTCCTGCTAGCCTTTCAAAAAGCCCTGCCTGAACTTGATATGGCGGCGGTCATGAACAAATTGCACTTCATTATCTGCTCTATGGTCGGATTCATGATGCACTTCCCTCGGTTGCAATTTATTGGGAGAGGCATGAGTGGATCCGATTTCGATCAGTTTCTTGACCAATATATCGATTTTATCGCCACCGGGATTGAATCTGCCCCGGTGCATGTAACTCAATGAACTCCTCACTTCGCAGCTTAAGTCTCTTCGCCTCCCTCGCCATGTTTTCAGGCTGTGTGACTACTAGTCCGGAATCTCAAAATGGACTGCCGCAGATTCAGAAGCATGTTCCGGATAATTGGAGCCAATCTGTCGTTTCCGGAAATCTGGAAGAAGGTTGGTTATCTGACTTTGATGATCCACAATTGATTGCATTGATTGATAATGCATTTCAGCAAAATCCTTCCTTGCAAGCGGCTATGTTCCGTCTTCAACAAGCGGAGGCCAGCGCACAGATTACCGGGGCAATCCGTTATCCGAGTTTAGGGGCGGGTCTTTCTGGGAATAAGCAAAAGCAACTGTTTAATCCCTTTGGTTCATTTGAAACTACGAACTACAATCTGGCTCTATCTTCTCAATGGGAGATCGATGTCTGGGGAAAGGTGCGCGATCAACATAGTGCAACGATCGCCTTGCTTGAAGCATCTGGCTACGATGCTTCCGCGCTCAGACTGACCATCATTTCTCAGATAGCGAAAGCCTGGTATAACGCTAAGGAATTACTGTATCAACGAGACCTGGCTAAGCGAAGCGCGGAGAGCTTTGATTCGAATTTGAAGATCCTGGAAAACCGTTATCAAAGTGGTTTAGTGCAGGCCTTCGATCTCCGCCTTTCAAGATCCCAGGCTGCAGTCGTGCGGTCTCAGGTAAGTATTAGTGAGGGTGCGCTGGATCAAGCTATTCGCCTACTGGAAACTTTGGTAGGCGATTATCCTGGAAGAAATATTGCAGTGACTAAGGAATTACCGGCTGCAGGAAAACCCATTCCTGCTGGAATGCCGGCATCCTTGTTGGAAGCACGTCCTGATCTTCGAGCAGCTGAGCGTCGACTGGCTGCCCTGGGCGCTAACTTTGATTTAGCAAAGAAAAATCGTCTGCCCGACATCACACTGACAGGAACTCTTGGGCAGGCCTCAAGTGACTTGGACGATCTCCTCGATTCCGACCGTTCCGTTTGGTCGATTGCAGGAAATATAACCGCACCCCTATTCAGGGGAGGGCAGTTGAGTGCTCAGCGTCGACAGGCAGAAGCCCAACTCAATGAACAAGTTTCTAATTACGAATCAGCCATTCTAAATGCATTCCGCGAAGTGGAAACTGCCCTGGCCAATCAAGGCTATCTGGTAAATCTGGTAGACGAGTTGAGCGTCGCAGCAGAGCAAAGTAATAAAGCGCTCGAGCAAGCCTGGCTCTTGTATGAGCGCGGGGTGCTCGATATAACAGGTGTGCTCGATGCCGAGCGTCGCTCCTTCGAAACGCAGAGCCAAAGCATTTCATCCATTAACCGTGTCATTCAAAACCGTATCGACCTCTACGTAGCGTTAGGTGGAGGTATCAATTTAGAAGAAGAGGAGTAAACTATGAATACTCGAAGTGATTTCAAAAAAGGTAACATCTTGCTCAAGGCTCTACTGCCGATTGTGTTTATACTCTTTGCGGTCATTTTTACGGTTGTGGTGCTCTTGCTGAAGAGTGAGCCGCCGCAAGCGGAGGTGGTTAAGATTTACCCACGCGTGGAGGTTCAGGCACTTAAGTCTGAGCCTTTGGTTCTGAAGGTGAATTCGCAGGGAACGGTTCAGCCTCGTACGGAAACCATTTTAACCACGGAAGTATCAGGTGTGATTGAACGGATATCACCCAAGCTTCTTCCCGGTAGTTTTTTCAAAGAGGGAGATGTACTTCTGGAGATTGAAAAAATCGAATACGAGGCTGCGATTGCAAATGCCCAAGGGCGTTTAGCTGCAGCGAAATTGGCCTATGCTCAGGAGGAGAACTTGAGTCAACAAGCACTGCTTGACTGGAAAGAAATGGGGCGTGGCGAACCCAATGATTTGGCCTTACGTAAACCGCAGTTGGAAAAAGCGCAGGCCGACAGGCTAGCTGCTGAGGCAGCATTAGAAGTAGCTCAACGCAACTTGTCTAAGACCACGGTGAGAGCACCCTATGACGGTCGAGTTCAGGCAAAAATGGTAGATGTTGGCCAGACTGTGAATGCGAGAATGACACAGCTGGTGCGTATATTCTCAGTGGATGTGGCCGAAGTCAGATTGCCCATTTCCACCAAGCAGGCAGGGTATATTGAAATTCCTGAACGCTATCGAGATGGAGAGTCTCAAACAGCAAAGCCTTCCGTCATTCTTTCAACTACCATGGGTGACAAAACGTGGACCTGGAAGGGCATTATTGATCGAGCAGAAGGAGTCATGGACGCCTCCACTCGGCAGCTGTTCCTGGTCGCCAAGGTGGATGATCCCTACGGTGTCAGCGATGAGCCTTCCAAGCCGCCATTGAAGGTAGGGCAGTTTGTGGCGGCAGAAATCCAAGGCAGGTCTTTAGGAGAAGGATTTGTGATTCCAAGGGCAGCGCTTAAGCCGGGAGATGTTGTTCATGTAATTGATGAGTTTGATCGATTGCAGGTTACTTCAATACAAGTCGCTCAAGCCGGTGTTGAAACGGTCTTTGTAACGGCAGGTCTCGAAGATGGCGACCGACTCTGTTTGACCCAACTGGGAATTGTTGTCGATGGAATGGATGTTGTTGTAGATACTACGAATACCTCGGAGGCAGCCAGATGATCGCCTGGTTTACACGCAACGGCGTTGCTGCCAATTTAACAATGCTCCTGATGGTAGTCGGGGGAGGTATTTCTCTCTTCTTTATGAAGAAGGAGCTATTCCCTCAGTTTTCATTAGATACGGTTGTGATTCGTGTTCCCTATCTGGGTGCTTCTCCTGCGGAAGTGGAAGAAGGAGTGGTTATCCGCATTGAAGAGGCACTTCAGGGGTTGGAGGGAATTAAAGAGCTGCAGTCCAATAGCGTAGAGAATTTTGGATCTGTGTCGGTCTTGGTTGAGAAAGGGTACGATATTCGTAAGCTCAAAGAGGATATTAAGACTCGCGTAGATGCCATCACCACCTTTCCGAATGAAACGGAACGGCCCATCATAGAAGAGTTTCTGATTCAGAAGGACACCATTTGGATCGGTATTTATGGGGACACTGATGAGCATACGCTTAAACGATTGGCTAAGCGAGTACGCGACGATTTGGTACAGCTCGATGGCGTGAGTCAGGTTTTTGTCCGTGGCATGCGTGATTATGAGATGTCCATAGAGGTATCCGAGCAGCAATTACGAGAGTATGGTCTGACATTTGACCACGTGATGCAGGTGGTTCGAGGGAACTCATTGGACCTGCCAGCCGGTCAGATTAAATCGAGCGGCGGTGAAATTTTACTTCGAACGAAGGAGCAGGCTTATCGGGGAAGTGAGTTTGAAGAGCTTGTCCTAATCAGTAGACCGGATGGTACCGATATACGGCTAGGAGATGTGGCTGAGATTGTGGATGGATTCGAAGACGTTAGTGTATCCACAGATTTTAATGGAAGGCCTGCGGCCCTGGTTCTTGTTAGGGAAGTTGGAAATGAAAACCCAATTCATATAAGTGAACAGGTTCAAAAGTATGTCGAAGAATCACGAGAGACTTGGCTGCCGGAGGGGATCAGCATGGAAGGGTGGGGAGACTCGTCTTTTTATTTAGAGGATCGCTTAAGCCTGCTTCTTGAGAACGGAGCGATTGGTTTCGTTCTGGTGTTACTTTCTCTTTCCCTATTTTTGCGTCCGTCTTTGGCTTTCTTTGTGTCTGCAGGAATTCCAGTCAGTTTCTTAGCTACATTTCTTGTCGGACCTACCTTTGGCCTAACCATCAATCTAATCTCCCTCTTTGCCTTTATCCTAGTGCTGGGTATCGTCGTTGATGACGCTATCGTGGTTGGCGAAAGTGTCTTTTCTGAATTTCAACAGAGTGGGCCGGGAGTGCAATCTGCCATCCGGGGAACACATCGAGTTTCTACACCGGTTACCTTTGCCGTTTTAACTACGATCGTTGCTTTTACGCCTGTACTATTTCTTCCAGGATTAATGGGAAAGTTTTTTGCATCCATTCCATTAGTCGTAATTCCGACCCTCTTGTTTTCGTTGGTTCAAAGTAAACTCGTGCTGCCTTATCACTTGTCGCTTTGCCATGTTGGAGATCGTCAGCACCGTGATCAGCTTAACTTCTTTTCCCGGTTTCAGCGTAATTTCTCTGACGGGCTGGAGCGGTTCATAAAAAATGTTTATGATCCTCTTGTTGAGAAAGTCCTAGTGTATCGTTATGCAACCCTAGGCGGATTTATAGCCATCCTGATTGTTAGTATCGGAATTGTCGCAGGTGGTTGGATACGCTTCGTTCAATTTCCCAATGTGCCAAGTGACTTTATCTTGGTTCAATTGATGATGCCCGAAGGTACTTCATCAGAGGAAACGGCACGAGCCATTCGGCGGATTGATGATTCCCTCAATGAAGTGTCGCGAGATGCGTTAGGTCGTGGAGAAATTGATCCTGTCCTTCATAAGAGTGTGTCGATTGGGTATTTTACTATGACGGGTGGTCCAAATCCTGAGAGTACCTCTGTTGGAAGTAATATAGGTTCAGTGATTGTGGAGCTGGCAAAAAGCGAAGTACGCGATTCAGATGCCTTTCAGGTGGTTGATGCGTGGCGTGATAAGGTAGGGCAAATTCCTGGTGCCAGGTTGCTCACCTTCCAGGCGAGTGCTTCCGGTCCCGTTGGGTTGCCTATTAATATTCGCTTAACAGGTTCTGATCTGGATCAAATGAAGGAAGCGTCCATGGCGATTCAGGAGCATCTTCGTCAATACGCTGGCTTGAAAGATATTCGGGATACTAATGGCGAAGGGAAACCAGAGTTGAAAATTCGGTTGAAGGATAACGCTAGAACATTGGGGCTTAATTCAGCGGATCTAGGTCGGCAAGTAAGGCAGGCATTTTATGGAGGGGAAGCTCAACGAATTCAGCGAGACCAGGACGACGTCCGGGTAATGGTGCGTTATCCTAAGAGTGAGCGTGGATCCATTGGTAACTTGGAGAATATGTACGTCCGAACGCCCACTGGAACCTCCGTTCCTATCTCTGAAGTTGCGGACATTGATTTTGGAATTGGTTATTCAAGTGTAACGAGAATTGACCGTAAGCGGGTCATCAATGTGCAGGCCGATGCGGATAAAGAAATTGCAAATCCTACCGACATCAATCGGGCGCTGTATCCAGTTCATCCCATACAAAAGCGATTTATGCAGTTGGCTGGCATGGAAATAGAGCCCTCCATTCTAGATGAAATCTTGGCCGATTATCCTGGCGTTGAGGCGTTAAAGGATGGAGAGGCAAAGGATTTTGAGGAGCTGATTCCTGTTCTAGTTGGCGGAATGATTTTTGTGGTAATCATCATCTACACGCTGCTTGCAATTCCCTTTAAGAGTTATGTGCAACCTATTCTCGTGATATCGGCGATTCCCTTTGGAGTGGCAGGGGCCATTTTTGGCCATCTGCTAAACTTTCAGAATTTGGGCACGTTTCAGGATCTGAACATGCTTTCAATGTTAGGTATTATCGCTCTGTCTGGAGTGGTTGTAAATGACTCGTTGGTCCTTGTAGATTATATCAACAAGCTTCGAGAGAAAGGAGTTCCTCTGATAAAAGCGGTACATCTGGGAGGTATTGCCAGGTTTCGCCCCATTATCCTAACCTCTTTGACGACTTTTGTCGGGTTAGTTCCGATTCTTTTGGAGCGTTCTTTACAGGCTCAATTCTTGATCCCCATGGCAACTTCACTTTCTTTCGGTGTCCTGTTTGCCACATTCATTACACTGCTATTGGTTCCAGCTCTATATTTGATTCTTGAAGACTTAAAACGATTCTTCCGCAAGTTCTTTGGATGGGTGTTTGGTATATATGCACCAAAGCTAACAACGACTACGTCGGAAAGTGACAGGCCAGATCGTAGCTATGAGTGATCGCAACATTGCTTTGGTAACGGGTGGCAATCGAGGTATTGGACTCCAGGTTGTGAAGGAACTGCTACATGCCGATTTCGAGGTAGTTTTAAGCTGCCGGAAAGTAGAACAGGGAAGGGAGGCTACTAGAGCATGGGGTTCTCTTTTGGAGCATCTCAACTTTTTGGAGCTCGATGTATCAGATAGTAACCGGGTTGTTCAAGCTGCGGAGCAGTTTGGTAAGCTTTTTGAGCGTCTTGATGTCTTGGTCAATAATGCCGGTATTCTGCTCGATGCTTCAGAATCCATTTTATCCGTTTCTCAGGAAGTGATTGAGCAAACGATCGATACAAATTCTCTGGGGCCTTTGAGAGTAACTAAGTCGTTCCTTCCGTACCTGAGGAAGAGCCAGGACGCTCGAGTAATAAATGTATCCAGCTTGGCGGGACAATTATCGAGTATGGGAAGTTGGGCACCGGCATACAGCATGTCTAAAACGACGCTCAATGCTGTCACTTGTTTGCTTTCGAATGAACTCTCATCTGAAGGAATTACGGTTAATTCAGTCAGCCCAGGTTGGATCAAGACGGAGATGGGAGGGGCGGATGCAACTGGAACTCTGGAAGAGGGGGCCGATACCATTCTTTGGTTGGCTACGGAAGCATCCCCGGATCTAACAGGACAGTTTCTTCGTGATCGCGAATCAACCGAATGGTAAAAGCAAAACGCCTGCCCGGCGAACCGGACAGACGTTTATAGAACCGCTTTGTGCTTTTAACTATAAAGTTTATTCATCTTCATTGTCGACGCGTGCGAGCTCAACTGTGGGAGGAAGTTTGCTCACTTCGCCCAGAATGATGGGGAGACGAACCCGAGTTTTAACCGCATGGTCTTTTCGCATACCGGGTTCAAAAACCCATTTGGAAATATCTTTTAAAAGGCGATCGTGGGCTCGGAGGTTAGTCGTTTCGAGAACTTCAATTTGTTCAGGAACGCCTTCCTTATTGATTACGAAATCCACCAAGAAGCGATGTGCATTCTTGCCAATCAGACGCTGCGTATTACTCAATCCTCGTTTGGTTTGGGTTGGAGGAATGTCGAGTTGGCTGTAGTTTACTTCTCGATCCCAGCTTAGAAGTTCACCTTCCAGCTTTTTCTCAGATTGAGCGACAACTTCGGTGGCTACTTCCAAGTCTTCGTAGCCTTCCATTCGAAGTGTGTAGTGTTTGGTGCCTTCCTTTAAGCCTTTTAAGCGTAAAGGTGTTTTGCCCATGAAAGTTCCTTTTTCAAAGACAGACGCTTGGTCTGGATTAGAAGTAATCATAACCCAGCCTTCTGGGTATATCATATCAACACGTGAAACTTCCGCATGTCGAACTACTACAGGTTCTGAATAGTCTTCCCAAGTTGCCCGAGTGAATTGAATGTCATATTCACCTTCCAAAACATCTGGGACTGTTGCTGTTTTTAAGCTTCCTAAAGGGCTACCAGTACATAGGGCGTCCACAAGGGGAGCTATGAAACCCCAATCCTTTTTACTAATTTTTGAACTCGACCCGGTAATTTAGAGGGCTTCAGCCTTGTTTGGAGGATTACTCCTCTCCATCGTAATACTCCGCCTCATGCATGAAACCAAGCTTACGTTGCGGTAAAATGAGGACTTTTCCTGTGTCCGGATATTCGGCTATCTCCACTTCTGTATTATTCGCGATGACGTAAAAGGTGAGATCTTCATCCGAGTCGTTCATTATCTGATGAGCTTGTCCGCTGGCACATTGCACGTGGTCACCGGCTTTGACTTCATGCCACTCATTGTTTTCATCTCTAAACTTACCCGTTCCGGATAGAAAAATGTAGTACTCCCAAGCGCATGCGTGGACGTGATAGGGATAGTTCTTTTTTCCTGGAGGTAGTGTGGTTAGTTCCACATCGAAAGGGGGACCACCTTCCCAGGGGCCAGTCGGATAAGATTCTCCGCCTCGCATCTCAACGGAGATGTGCTTCCGATTCATTTCAAATGCTCCTTTAGGGGAGGATCGATGCTCTTCCGGGACTTGTGACTCGTTGATTTTATCCATGTTTATCTTTACAATGAAAAATAATTGTTAGGGCAAACCGGGAAATGACTATCCGGTTTACAGGTCTTCATTGAATCTCCTAAATGAACGGCTTAAAGGTCTCATCTATGGATATTCACTGCAAACGCTGTAACGAACCCATTCCTTCTGAAAACGTTCATTTGGACAACCACATGGCCAAGTGCTCCAGTTGCGATGCGGTCTTTGATTTCCGTGATCAGGTCACGCGAGTGGAGGCTCACAAACGTTGGGTATTGGAAGCACCCAAAGGAATCGAGCTTCAGACAACCATGGACGGATTAGAAATCGTACGAAAATGGTTTTCTGGCAAGACGATCGGACTACTTATTTTCTGCCTCTTTTGGGATGGCTTTATGGTCGTATGGTTTGGCATCGCAATCTCGCAAAAACAATGGGCCATGGCGGCCTTTGGAACGATCCATGCATCGGTTGGAATTGGCCTCACTTATTTGTGTGTCGCTGGCTTCATCAACCGGACCTACATCAAAATATCTTTCAAGGACATAGCCATCAGTCATAGACCATTACCTTGGTTTGGAGGAAAGAGCATTGCACTGGGTGATATAATACAAATTTTCACCAAGGAAAAGATGCATCGAAACAAGAATGGTACTTCCTATACCTATGAAGTTCATTTTCAGGATCACGAAGGGAATGAAACTAAAATGGTATCCGGGCTCGGGAATCCAGATCAGGCTCTTTACATCGAGCAGGAGATTGAATCCACCATGGGAATCAAGGATGCTCCTGTCAGTGTTGAACTGCCCAGGTAGAAAGGCAAGGACTACAGTTGTCAGGTTTCGGAACCTTTAACAGTTAGACCTGACACCTGACCTCTGAAACCCGCTTGCCCCACGCAGCCTGCAAGCTGGCGAAGTTGGGAAACCTTTTTAAAACCCCAACCCTTGCACTTTCGTCTGAACACGAAGCAGATAAGTATCGGCTGTCATATATAGGATCGATCCATCCGAACCTCCAAATGCACAGTTACTGGTTTGCTCGCCGGTTAGGATATGGCCCAAGAGCGTTCCTTCAGGATTGATTATCATGATACCGCCCGGACCGGATGCCCAGAGATTCCCTTGCTTGTCGACTTTGAGGCCATCGGGATTTCCTTTTCTACCAGGTCCTTTTAATTCAGTGGCGTCGTAGAGGGTTTTGCCTTTGCCAACGGTGCCGTTCGATTTGATTGGAAAGGCTGTAATGGTCGGTTCGTCCGGGTGGGACTGTGCTACATAGAGCGTCTTTTCGTCAGGTGAAAGTGCTATGCCATTGGGGCGTTCGATTTCCTTTGTCAGGAGATCTACTTCACCAGATGGACGGAGCAGGTATACGCCACAGTAATCCATATCTCTGCGGGGATCTGTGAATCGATCAGGAAGCCCGTAAGGAGGATCGGTGAAGTAGTAATTTCCATTGGAGGCACGGGTAACATCATTGGGGCTATTGAAGCGTTTGCCGTTATAGTTATCAGCCAGGGTTTTCTTTCCACCGTTCTTTAGCATGACTGAAACGCGACGGTCACCATGTTCGCAGGAAATGAGCCGTCCTTCCGGATCAAACATCAATCCATTGCTGCCAGGTTCGCGCCCATAGTCGGTGACCCCAGTGTAACCTGATGGAGAGAACCACTTGCCAGCTCCTTCGCCCTCGACCCATTTGTAAACCGTGTTGCTGGGGATTTCGGAGAATACGAGAAACTGTCCCTCCTGATTCCAGGCTGGACCCTCTGTCCAAACGTATCCCGATGTGATCACCTGAATGGGCGCGTTGTGATCGAGCAATTTTGCCAGATCCGGATGATGTTGTTTGATCTGACCCAGAGCAGGGAAGTTCGTTGAATCCTGTGCACTCAGGCTAAGGGTAATGATCAGGCTGAGAAAAGTGATGAAGAAACGGGTCTGCATAATTGAATCTTGAGTTTTTATTGAACTAGAAGGGTAGAAAAAGATTTACCAATGGGTCAAAGCCTAAGCGCTGGTAAGGGCCGAGCCTCGACAATAGCTAGCTGACCCGCATGGTAGTCCATTAAGCATGTCTACTCCCGAAAGTAAAACTCCTTCACTTGGTCTTTCACTCGTTCCAGTTATCTCCATGATTGTGCTACTTTTTGTGGGCATCAAGGTGTTTGGAGCAGACCCTCATATTCCGCTCATTCTGGCCGCCGCGATTACGGCTATCATTGGTTATTCGATTGGAGTCCCATGGAAGAAATTACAGAATTCGATTGTTCATAGTATTTCGATCGCCATGCCGGCAGTTCTTATCTTGGTAGCCATCGGGATTTTGATCGGAACCTGGGTAGCCAGCGGCGTTGTTCCGCTGCTTATAGTTTATGGATTAAAGATACTCACTCCAGGGATCTTTCTGATCGCTACCTGTTTGATATGCAGCGTTGTTTCTTTTGCCACCGGCAGTTCCTGGTCAACGGCTGGAACAGCGGGTGTGGCTTTGATTGCGGTTGGGCAGGGCTTGCAGCTACCATTACCCATGGTGGCAGGAGCCATTGTATCGGGTGCCTATTTCGGGGACAAACTTTCGCCTCTTTCAGATACCACGAATCTGGCTCCGGCTGTTGCGGGTGCTGAGTTGTTTGAACATATCAAGCACATGCTGTTTACCACAGTTCCTAGTTTACTGATTTCTCTCATCCTTTATGGCCTTCTTGGGCTTCGCTTAAAAGAAGGATCTGCTAGCATGGAAGAAGTCGAAGCCCTCAGTACGTCCATGGCAGGATTGTTCAATTTTTCACCTCTATTGCTTTTGGCGCCCGCTGTTGTTTTGGCTCTTATTATCATGCGCGTTCCCGCTTTACCCGCGCTACTTGGAGGAGGATTTGCTGGAGCGCTTTTAGGTGTGTTGCTTCAAGGGGCTTCGATTAATGACATGATATCGGTTATGCAATCCGGCTATGCTTCGGAGACGGGAACAGCTCAAATCGACGAACTTCTTTCGCGGGGTGGTATTGAAAGCATGATGTGGACGGTGTCGTTGATTTTATGTGCCATGGCTTTTGGTGGAATGCTGGAAGG
This sequence comes from Opitutia bacterium ISCC 52, assembly GCA_014529675.2. NCBI lineage: Bacteria > Pseudomonadati > Verrucomicrobiota > Opitutia > Opitutia bacterium ISCC 52. Next base: position 2,847,202 of record CP076040.1, on the reverse strand, counting down.
CACTGGGATGTTGGCTGCCATTTCGAATGCTGTCCTAAGGTTTGCTACAACTACTGGGCGCTTGGTTTCCTCAACGGTGGCAACCTGTATCGGTATGAACGTCCTGGCGCCGGATCAATATCTCTCTGTCATTGTCCCGGGGAGAATGTACAAGGATGCTTTTGAACAATCTGGCCTAGCGGCAAAGAACCTCTCTCGCTGTCTTGAAGATGCGGGTACGCTCACTTCGCCACTCATTCCCTGGAACACTTGTGGTGCTACGATGATGGCGGCATTGATGGTTAACCCGCTCGCCTATCTTCCTTTCGCATTTCTTAATCTAATAAATCCTGTTATCTCTATCATTTATGGATTTACTGGATGGACTATGGATAAGAAAAAAACGGAAGAAGCATCGGTGAAAAATCCAAGCTCAGATCTTGATTAGGATAAGGGTTATTAATCGCGGTAATAGCCTAGCTAATGACCCGGTAGATCGGTTGCGGCATTCGGTTAGCAGTGTACCTTATGGGTACCATCAAAACAATACTCGTAGCCGTTGACTTCTCAGATGTAACTAATACGGTTGTTGAGGCCGCATACGACCAAGCGACTGCTTCTCGTGGTGTAATGAAAATTATCCATGTTTGTTCGCCAGAGCCTGACTTTGTAGGTTACGGCTCAACACCGGTCTACAACGTGGATGTGTGTGAAAAAACAATGGTTCTTGAAACCAAAAAATTGGAAAAACTCGCCGAGCGAATTGAAGAACGGGGAGTGGAAGCCAGTACCTTGCTTTTAGAAGGTCCTATTGTTGATTCGCTGTTGAGCGAGATTGAAGAAAATGATTACGACATGATCGTAACAGGTTCCCATGGACATGGGGCACTCTTCAATCTGGTAGTTGGTAGTGTTACCAGCGCGCTGCTTCATCACGCCATAGTGCCCATTGCTTTTGGTTGATGAGGCCTTGGAGGGAAGCCAAAGCGGAATCTTCAACTGGCTTCTCCATTTTGTCGGGGTTCTTGTCATAAGCCTGTAGGACCTTTTCATACCATTGAGCATCATAAAGTGTCTGTCGGACTTGGGCTATACTTCCCATCAAAGACACTGGATAGATCCAGGAATCATTGGGGCGTTCCGTCCTGGATTGATTCCAGGTATCAAACCAAATGTGCTGCGATATTTGGCTTTTGATCGTGGCATCCTTGATGGATGAGCCATCCGCATGAACCAGGAGGCCTTGCCCACGGAAAATACCTCTTGCAGGGTAGGTAGCCACGGTTGTGAATCCGGCATCGTTCAAGCTTTCAGCATCTTTCGCATTAGGTTTAAAAACCTCGAAGGCATCTCGTTCTGGTGTTACTAAAGGATTCCAGGCATAGGCACCCTGAGTAGAAGGCGTTGGATTCATCCTTCTAGCGGGTCCTTCGGATCCACCCCCGGACTTGAAAGTCTTCAAGCCTTCCGGCATGCCGTATTGAGAGTATGCGTCAATAAATCCAGCATAGACTATCTTGTCCGTTAGATCCCATCTTCGGGCATCCTCTGGCACTTCCACATTGCTGCCAACGGCTTCGGCAGGCGATTCGGCATGGCGGCGACCATCAGCGGGCAGAATTTGATGATTTGGTGGGATTACCTGAATCGATGAATAATGATGAGCATGTCATTGATCTGAATGAGGCTTTGGACAAGTTGGCTTCTGAAGATCTCCTCCGATGCCATTGCTGTTAGGTCGCATAAGGCCCATGGCTGCATTGGCCGCGATAGCCGCGTCCACGGCGGTGCCACCCTTTTTCAAAATATCCAAGCCTATCTGTGTTGCGAGCGGTTGACTGGTGGCGACCATGCCATGCTGTGCGATCACTTCCGACCGGGTGGCAAAGAGCTCTCCGATTGTTCGATCTGCAGCTTTAAAAGCTGCGGGTAGTAGAACTAACAAGCTAATAATCGTAATCCTTACCATGGTCATTATCATGTATTCAGGCTCCAGATAGGCGATACAAAATTCCTTCTTTGAATCTTTACCCATCTGTTTGGAATAAATGGCACCGCAACGTTTCTTGTTCACACATGGATAGAGCGAAGTAGCTTGTTTAATCTCTTTTTATTAGTAGGGTGCAGCAAACGTCCTTCACATGAAGTTTGCTCAAATTGAAAAGATCTTGGCTATCATTTTCGCCTTTATTCTAACTAGCTTTGCCGCTGCCAATGGCGCCAATCAGGTAGTGGTAAATGCCGAAGCACTAGGTGAATATTTAACTGAACGTGCCCGCAATCTGGAGGAGAAGGTGCAGACCTATCTCTTCATGAAGGGTAAATATTATGGGGGAGGCATAGCGGATCCCAGCATGAGTGATGTGAGCTTTGAGGAGCTGGTCGAAGACTTGGCGGCAAATCTAAAGTATCAGCAATTCTTTCCAGAGAGTGAAGGCGATGAAGATCAAAGCGATTTACTTATTGTGGTCCATTACGGGGTGACGGGCGGTCGACCTGATTCGCTGACCGAGAGCATGGGCTACAACTCGATCGAGGAGATGAACGATCCCTTTGGAAATACTGGATACATTTGGGAAGATACAACGGATGTGGATCGATTGGACGGAAACCACTCCAACGAACTCTTTGATGAGCCAAACGACACGGGACCTGTATTCGATGTCCCGAATACCGTCGATCCGGGGGTAGAGTTTAACTACAACGCCAGTCTGTCTGTGGAGGAAGCGCACAACGCAGCCTCGTTCAAGAAAGCGCAGTTGCTGGGTATGGAGCAGGCATTTGAATTCCATGGGTCTCCCAGGCAGCAGTGGGAACTTAACACACTGATCAATCAGGAGCGGTATTTCGTGGTCCTCAATGTCTACGACTTTCAAAAACTCCGAAAAGGGGAAAAGGTTCTGCTTTGGCGGACGCGCTACAATATTCGCTCCACCGGGCAACCATTTGATGAAGCGATTCGGAGTATGAACCAGATTGCTGGTGACTATTTCGGCACCAATCAAAAGGAATTGGTTATGAAACGCGCTACCGACGATTCACGAGTCAAGGTGGGTGAGATTGAAGTTCTTGATGAACCTGAAGCAGGTCTGAATTAATTTAGATCAGTCCATACACAGCTAAATCTTGTATATGAATGGCCGTGGGATGTGATTCAATCAGAGCTTGAGAATAGGCCAGTTTTGTTTAGATTCCTTTTGAAAATTGTGGAGGGATCCTGAAGTCCTTGGTGTTGTCTCTCTTGTATGTAACCCTCTTTTACAAACCTCCGTTATTTTTATTATCATGTCCCTTAATATAAGAACTGCCTTCACTTATTTCCTGTTCCTATGCCTCGCCACCACCGGTTTGTTGGCCGTCAATCGCGTCTCTGTTCGAGCTGAAGCCTGGGATGAGTTCACCAAAGAGCGTGCTAGAGATCCGGATAAGAAAATCCTGACTTATAGGTTTTTGAAGGGTAATTATCACCCAGGGTCAGTATCAGATCCATCGATGGAAGATCTTTCCTTTAATGATATCGTCCAGGACGTCGCTCTAAACCTGGGCAAAAACAATTTTATCCCGGACCCTGACCCTGAGAATACGGATCTGCTTATCGTTGTTCACTGGGGAAGAACGCGACCAGCTGAGGATTCCCTGCAGGACCTGCACGGTTACACTTCACTCGATGATATGGGTGGCCTCACACCTGACAAAAGCATCGCATTTGATAATCCCAGTAATATCTCCTCCGAGTTGGAGTTTAACTACAACGCCTCGCTTTCTATTTCTGAGGCCAATGAAGGAAACGCTTACTACAAATCTCAACTACTTGGGATGGAAGAAGCTTTTGATTTGATTGGAAGTCGCTACGAGGAAGAGCAGCTAAAACGCATGATCGATGAGGAACGCTATTTCATTATCCTCATGGCCTATGATTATCAGAAGCTTAAGGAAGGTGAGACGGTTATGCTATGGAGAACACGGTACAGCATGCGAGCGTTAGGACAGTCATTTACCGCAGCCATTGGGCAGATGAATGAAGTAGCAGGCGATTATTACGGCCAAAACATGAAGGGCCTCATCACAAAACGCTTTAATGAAGAAGCGAATGTGAAGATAGGCGAGGTTGAAGTGATCGATAGCGAAGATCCGGATAGTGTGAATTAACCATCCCATTAGTGAGTTCTTCTCGCTTCCTCCTTCTCCTTAATAGTCAGCCGCTGTCAGGCTGTTGATTACCGAGTCCTGCCAGTTCTTCATTTGATCCTGTAAGCTAGCGGTGATGGCCGGTAATTCTTCTGCCAGATTGGTAGTCTCATAGGGATCTCTGACTACATCGAAGAGTTCAACTCCATTGTCCTTCTCTCCATCGATCACCAGTTTGTAGCGCTCATGAAGGAGAGTGCGGGATCCATTGTAATCGGTGTCCTTTATTTCTGAATGATGATAGTTACGGAAGGTGCGCGTGTATTTGCCGGCCATCATTTTTATGAGTGGGGTAGTGCCTTCCTGGAGCTTGGGATCAATGTAGGGTTTGTCGCTGTTGGCCTCTTCCGGGCCTGTGTCGAAATTCCAAAACATGATTGGTGACGGGCGTTCCTTCATTTCGCCGCTTAGCAGCGGAGTTAGGCTTACGCCATCTATAGGTCGATCGGGTAAGGGTTGGCCAACTAGCTCTGCCAGGGTAGGGAGTAGGTCACTGGTAACGGTATTCAGATCAGAACTACGAGGTTGGGATATCATGGCCGGCCACTCGAGTACGCCGGGTACGCGGACGCCACCTTCATAGACCGAGCCCTTGAGTGCTCGGAAAGGATTGGTTGCACCATTGCCGCTTGAAGGTACACCATTGTCGCCGCAATAAAATACGATGGTGTTGTCGCGTAGACCTTCATTCTCGAGGTGATCCCGAAGTTTGCCAATAGCCCGGTCCATGGCTGTTATCTCGGCATAACGCACTTGCAGCACATCGCGTAAAATCTGAGTCGACGATTGGCCCGTTTCGACGCTGGTTAGTTTGACCTTCTTTTTCGCGTATTTTTGCGGTAGGTCATCATACAATGCCAGGTCCTCTGGAAGCCCCATGTAGGGTTCATGTGGAGAACCAAACCATACCACGGCCATGAATGGTTGTTTCTTCTTTTGCGCATCCCCGATGAAGCGAATGGTTTCATCGATCACGATCTCCGAGCTTTCTCCCGGATACTTCTTAGGCTTTCCACCGTTGCGAACCAAGACTGGATCCAGTTCGAAAAAATTGTCGTGCGACAACCACTCATCGAATCCCATCGCTCCGGGACTCGTGGGGGACGCTTTCTTTACTGGTCCCACGTGCCACTTCCCAAAATGTCCGGTCCGATACCCGGCTTGTTTCATGAGATGGCCAATGGTGATCTCCTCCGGTCTCATCGACCAGTTTGGGCTAAAGGTACCATAACGATTCGGATGACGCCCGGTTAAGAAACTGCCACGTGTCGGTGAACAGGAAGGGTGTCCTGAGTAAAACCGATCCAGACGTAGCCCCGTTGCTGCCATTTCATCCAGAACCGGAGTTTTCAAATGTGGATGCCCATTATAAGCTACCTCATCCCAGCCGTGATCATCACCCATCATTAGGATGATATTGGGCGCTTCAGCCTGGGACCAGGATGCAACAAATAGAAAACAAAGGAACAATAGGGTAGATCGAATAGAATTCATTGGCCCCAGTGTGGAAAGAGCGTGAAGACAGATCAACCAGCAAATACCTGGGAACGCCAATCAACAGCTTTGCAACTCTTACGTCGAAACTGCGCTTGGCTTGTAGATGTGTCTTCGCTTTGCTCATCGGTAACGCCGCGATCGCTCGTTGCAGGGCAATCTCAGTAGAATCCCATTTAATACGTAGGGCTCGATGCTTGCATCGATGCCTTTTTATTCGTTTCCGGATCTCATCGAGGCTGAGTTGCTATCAACTAGTCCTACAAAATTTCTAATAACCTATACGGTAATTACTACTCCTTACTTCGGCAGGTCCAGCGCCGGATTTTTATCAAAAAAGTCAAACGGACGAATCTCAAACGAGTGCCAGGCAACCGGCATGACCGGCCAATCTTCGGAGCGGACGACATGATGCATGCCAACGGTATACCAGGCCACAATATCGGTGTTGGCTATCGCACGGTCGTCCATAGTCCACATAGAAAGGCCCATCCCTGGAGTGCTCAGGGTAGGGAACTCACCTGCGGCGTACAATTCGTCCTGTTCATAGGGTGTTACCCACAAATGATGATTGATAAAGCCTGCTCGTTTCCGGGGGGAATCGTCTTCACTAATCAAAGCTGCACCGGTCATACCCGGTTTGATGCGATAACTGGTAGGGTGTCCCACCTTGTTTTCGCGTGTGGCACTCATGAAGCGCCACATGGCTGGCTTCTCCAGATTGATATTCATCTTGGCTTGCGATTCCGTTTGGGCGATGTGGGATTGAGCGGTCCACACACTGCGTCGAGAATGATCATCCGGCAGGCGTTGGATTCTCAGTTTGTCAACGGAAAGGCTGTTGTCCGTACCGTCCACGTCCAGATCGAGCCGGAAATTAAAGTAATGATCGTGATTCACCCCAACCACCCGTTCATCAATTATGCGACCGTAGGCATCGGGATCTCCATTGATCGATTCATGAACTGTCTTCTCAGCCACTTGCTTAACAGCTACCATCCCAGTAGCCCCCACCTTTACAACGATTGAACCATCCTGCTGGAAGACCCAATCAAAGATATAGTCGTAGTTTGCCAACACCGCTGCAGTTCGGACAACCAAGTCTCTTTTGACTCGTCCAACCGGACCCCCTTCTTCAGGGCCTTTATAATGTCGCCAGGAAGGATCTCCCGGTTCGCGTTCGAAGATACCAATCATCCGGTTGTGTAACTGGGGACGTCCCTGATTGTCCGCAAATGTGGCGTCCATGTAATGGGTGTGAGGCGGGCAGTCGACATCGGCAATCATAGGCTTTACGAGCCCCGAGTCTGTGTATTCGCCGGAGTCGATATAGTTCTTGTTATACCATCCTATCGCGGGATCCATGTAAGGAACAAAGATCTCGGACAAACTCCCCTGATACATGACCTTTCGCATATCATCCCCGTCTTGGTAAGTGACATCGGATAGGATCATACCCAGGCGTACATCGGGCCTTACGTGAAATCTCCAGTTCTGCCATTCGATAATGTGACCATCGATTTTAAATCCAGGCCCAAGCGGTTGCTGAATAAAGATTGGCCCCGGAACTTCCCTGGCCTTACCGATGCTGCCTCGGTCATAATCCATGGATATATCGGGTGTCGGTACCGCTCCCTCGTCATCCACGCGAAGTATCTCTTCAGAATTTAAATCAACCACTGCGACCAGACCATCGATCTCACGATGCCAGCCAGTACGTTCCCCGCGATATTCAAAAAACACAGCGTGACCAATACGGCGACCTTCCTCCTCCTTAATGCCCATGGGCCCCAAGGGCAGGGTCGACGAGCTGATGAAAGTTAAGTCGCTGTATCCCCGTCTTTCCAGGGCGGCAACAACTTCTGGGTGTTCCATCAGTTTATCCTCCATCGAACCGTAGTCCGACCCATTCCACATGGGTTGGATACGTTCCAATAAAGTCCATTCGGTAACGGCTGCCTTATTAAGATCAACAATGGCTCTATAGGTTTTCTCCTCTTTGCGTACGATGACCATGGCTGATCGAGGAATCGATTTGCCAGGTTTCCACTTCAATACAACGTCCTTTTTCGGTTCCAGCAAATTGATCGAGGATAGGATGGTATCTTTGTCATAGTGTCCCGCTTCATGGAGCGATTTTGATACGGTCCAATACTCCTCCCAGCGAAGTGGGTCCAGCGGATGCTGGGCTTTTTGCGCATACGCCGATGCAGATAGAATTAACAACAGCGTTGTGAGAGAATGACGTACCCAATGGTTCATGACGATATGTATGGAAAGAATTGATCTTAAAAGAATCAGAAAAAGACCTGCCTGAAAACCAGAGAATGAAAGAAGTGCGGGTTATTTGCATTTCCCTCGAGGGTGCCATTTACGAATGCCTGAACCTCTGAGGTGGAAAAATCATTTGTTTTCCAATCCCGCCAATTCTGGGTATTCTTCATTGACCCAAGCGCTGAAACGTAGAGAAGTGAAGGGGTATTTACCCAAAGTCTACCCGACTGATGAAAGTTATATCCCTAAGTTGTCTTATTTCCCTTACTGCAGTTGCATTGTTGGAGGCACGTACGATTACCTATGAAAAGGAAGTGGCTCCTTTATTGACCAAGTACTGTGTGGATTGCCACGGACCGGACAAACAGAAGAACGATGTGCGGGTGGATAACCTGGACCTGGATTTTGTAGGCGGTCGCGATCGGGAAACCTGGCACGATATTCTGGATCTGCTCCACCTCGGAGATATGCCGCCTGAGGATGAGGCTCAACCGAGTGATGAGGAACGTCGAACGCTAGTTGACTGGATTACGGAAGAAATGACCGAAGCTTCCGAGATTCGTCGTTCTACCAATGGGCTCGGTGTGCTTCGTAGAATGACACGTTATGAATACAACAACACCATGTCCGACCTGCTCGGGGTAGAGTTGGATTACGCGACCAACCTCCCGCCGGAAACCGCCAGTCACGATGGCTTTCAAAATAACGGTTCCGTTATGGGCATGTCGTCGATGCAACTGGAGTATTACCTCAAGGCCGCCCAATATGGTCTGAGTGTTGCCCTGGTCGATGGCGAGCAACCCAAACGTTACGAAGCTTTCACTACGACCAATGCGCCCCGCCGTGCCGATCGACCTGATCCGGTAGTTAATACCAGCAACATTCAGCCGGGTAACAGCTTCTGGCTGCGCATGATGGATTACCCGACCACAGGACCTGTGACGGTTAAGGTAAAGGCCCACGCGGTGATTCCTGAGGGGAAAGGTCCTCCGAGGATGCGTGTCCGGGTAGGTCTGCGGCCGGACACTTATGTGACAGGTGGTTCAGTCGGGGAGGACATCGACATCTGGGATACAGCCGAGGAACCAGGACTCTACACGTTCCATGGCCGGCTCGAACATTATCCCATGCTGAGCGTGACTCCCAACTTTCCAGGCTTCCTGGTGAATGTGCATAACATCTACGACGATGGCGGTGAAGCCATGGACATCTTTCGCCTGCGTATCAATGAGCAGTATCGAGAATTGAACGATCCTGATCCTGAACAACCCTGGTTGGTCGTTGAGTCCGTCAGTTTGGTCGTGAACGAATTTGATAGTTGGCCACCCAAGCATCACACCGACATTTTGTATAAAGGGCTCGAGGTTCCAAAGAACGAAACCGCCTACGCGAAGGAAGTGCTGAAGCGTTTTATGACCCGGGCCTATCGTCGACCTCCAACCAAAGGTGAAGTGAACGACATTCTGTCTTTCTACAAAGAAGTGCGTCCTGTGTATCCAATTTTCATTGACGCTATGCGACAGGCATTGTCCATGGTGCTCATCTCGCCTCAGTTTATTTATCTGGTCGAGCCTCTTGAGGAAGGAGAGGGGAGTAGGAAGTTGGATGGTTATGAAGTAGCTTCACGTCTTTCTTATTTCTTGTGGAGTTCGATGCCTGACGATGAGCTTCTATCGTTGGCCAAAAATAAAAAGATCCTTCGTGCCTCGGTATTGAGGAAGCAGGTACAGCGCATGTTAGGAGCTCCTCAGGCCAAACGCTTCATTGAGCAGTTTACCGATCAATGGTTGGATCTGCAGGCCTTGGAACGGGTGGCGGTGAATCCGCAGTTTTACCCCGACTTCAATGAGCGAGTGGTGCCAGCTATGCGGAAAGAATCGCAGGCCTTCTTTTCCGAGATTCTCTACAATGATCTCTCGGCACTTAACTTCCTTGATTCTGACTTTACCATGCTCAACGAGATCCTGGCTAACCACTATGGCATCGAGGGCGTTACGGGGAATGCTATGATTCGGGTACCTTTGCTTCCCGAGCATCGTCGCGGTGGTTTAATTACTCAGGCGAGTATGTTGGTCGGCAATTCCACCGGTGAGGATTCGCATCCGATTGATCGAGCGGTGTGGATCTTGGAACGTTTACTCGATGATCCTCCTTCTCCACCGCCAGCCAATGTGCCATCGCTGGATCCTGAGACTCCGGGATTCGCTCAGATGACATTGAAGGAGCAATTGGAGATTCACCGTTTAGATCCTGCCTGCGGTGATTGCCATAAAAACATTGATCCCTGGGGTATCCCGCTGGAGAATTTTGATGCTGTGGGGCTCTTCCGTTCAGAAGCCATTCGCTTGGTGGCTGAGAAGAAGGGGCAAACGCGTGACAAGAAAGAGTTAGCTGCCGTTGAAGCCTCGGATGTGATGCCGGACGGACATGAAATTCAAGGTCCTGAAGCTTTAAAGGCCTATCTTTTATCTGAGAAAGAAGACCAATTTGCAGAGGCTCTCGTGCGGAAATTAACCACCTACGCCCTCGGCAGGTCGCTTGAATTTACGGATCGCGAGCAAATTGATCACCTGACAAAAGACTTTAAAAAGGATGACTATCGGCTGGACGACTTGATCGATTCGATAGTAACGTCCAAGTTGTTTCTTACCCGCTAACCTCTATTGTCTCAATCACCGTCGAATGGACAGAATATTTAAATTTAGAAATTGGATCGTATGAATCTTTCTAGAAATAAGGTTAGTTCGTTAGCAATACTTGGCTGTTCTCGAGAGTCCATTCGAAGGTTAAAAGCGACATGCGCGATTAGCTGCGTTCCAAACGACATCTTGTTTGGTCACGTAGGAATCTACGCTCCCTCACAAGACTGTCGTTTGCGCCTTGCTACTCATCACATCTCAATTTTTAGAAACAATAGCTAATAAAAGACATGAAACCCAAATCCTGGCATATGAATCGCCGTACCTTCCTGCGTAGTGCAACGGGTGTGGCCATGAGTTTACCCTTTCTCGATTGCATGCGTGGAAGCGCTTTGGCATCGACCGCAAAGAGCACCCTACCAAAACGCTTGTGCACTATTTTCTTTCCTTATGGAGCGAGTGTTCCGGCTAACGATCACGAAGATCGCGATTGGGGTTGGTTTCCAGTGATCGAAGGAGACAGTTTCCGCTGCACCAAGGTGATGGAAGCGTTAAACCCGCTTCGCGAACACATTTCTGTTATTGGTGGTCTATCTCACCCAGCGGGTCGCGATATCGGTGGACACGATACCGGAGACATCTTTTTGACCGGCGCCAGCTTTGGTGGAGCGAATTTCAAAAACACGGTTTCCATGGATCAGCTGGCGGCTGAGAAGCATGGAGACCTGACTCGCTTTTCTTCTCTAGTGCTTTCCAGTGATGGAGGTATCGGAATGCCCACTCGTTCCAAGACCTTATCGTTTTCTCAGTCCGGTCAGCCGATTCCAGGGCTGGATAAACCTCAGCAGATTTTTGATCGCCTTTTTGGAGACGGAACGGACACGGTTGAAGAAAATCGCCGACGCTTGGGAACCGAAGCCAGCATGCTCGATCAGGTCATGGATCAGTCTCAGAGCCTGAGAAAGAAATTGGGTAAACAAGACCGGGAAAAATACGACGAGTATTTAACCTCCGTCCGCGATATTGAGCAGCGTGTGGCTCGTAGCCAGGAATGGTTGGATATTCCCAAGCCCAAAGTCCAAGAGGGGAGTGTGGATCTAGATGTTTCTACCGATGCACCGATCGAATATATCGATACGATGTACGATCTCATGTATCTGGCTTTCCAGACCGACTCGACCCGGATTGCTACTTACATGCTGAGTGCTATGAACGGCAACGTCTCCAATCAATTTTCAAAAGCCCTCGGTCTAGGCTCTCAACACGAGCTGGCTCACGGAGCTGGTAAACCCGGTGGATTCCCGCGTCAAGGTGAGTGGAATAAATGCCTGATCGATGGTCTGGCCCGATTCCTTGGCAAGATGGCTCATACACCAGAAGGAGAAGGCTGCATGTTGGACAACACCATGGTTCTCATGGGCACGTCCAACAGCCGCACCCACAACAATCACAATTACCCACTCGTTTTTGCGGGCGGATCCAATATGGGCTTCAAACACGATCAGTATCACATCTTCAACGAAGGCGATGACGATAAAGACAAACCCATGTCGAACCTCCTCTTCACCATGCTCAACCGCATGGATGTAACCGATAGAGGCTTCAACGACAGCACCGGGGACTTGTCGGAGCTTTACGGATAACCGTTCGTCCTCCTACTTCTCCTCGTCCTCTTACTTCCCGGATTTTCAGTAATCGGCAAGCAGTGATCTGTAATCAGTTTCCCAGAACAGCGATAAGGTAAACTGCGTCTTTGGCGGGGTGCCCTTTCTCGGTAGTAGTTCTCTCCTCACGTTGTTGTACGCATCTGCTCACTGCTCACTGATTACTGCTTGCCCTGCGAAGCCTTGGCGAAGTAGCGACCACTGCGTGCCCTTCGAAGCTTTGGCGAAGTAGGGATCACTGCTAGTCCCATCTCCACCATTGCACTCACCGTTTCTACCCCTTTGAGTTCTTTCCTATGAACAAGCTAATTCTCCCCTTGTTGGCCTTCGCGTCTTTACTCAGTTCCACATCCGCCGTTCAGGCCTATGTATCCCAAGGGCATTATTGCCGATTGGATTCACATGAACATGGCGATATCAGCACGATTCGTCACTACGCTCCCAGCAGAGAAATCGATGTCCTGCATTTGAAATTGAATGTGACTCCTCACTTCGACGAGCGCACGGTGAGTGGAACGGTACGGATCAACTTTTCTCCCATTGCTAAGCCGTTGGAAGAACTGAGTCTCGATGCGGTGGACCTTTATATCGATTCCGTCAAATCCAGCGCCTCGATTGAGGATCATCAAAACACCGGTGAGAAGTTAATCATCACGTTTAAGAAACCTATTCCAGCTGGAAAGGAAAGTTATGTGGAAGTGAGCTATTCGGCAGAGCCAGAAATTGGGCTCTACTTCCGTACCGAGGAGATGGGGTACAAAGAGGGCGAAGATCATATCTGGACACAGGGTGAGATGCACGAGCATCGTCACTGGTTCCCCTGTTACGATTATCCCAATGAGCAATTCACTTCCGAAGTCATCGCCCACGTGCCTGAAGGCATGGTGGCACTCTCCAGTGGTGTAAAAGTATCCGAGGAAAAAAACTCCAGAACAGGTCTGGTCGCGTGGCATTGGAAACAGAATCAACCGCACGTCAATTACCTCATCACGCTCTGTGCCGGTTACTTTGAAAAGATCGAGGATACCTACCGCGATATACCCATGGCCTTTTGGACGCCGCCGGGACGTATCCAGCACGCCGAGATCTATTTTGATGGAACGAAGAGGATGATGAAGTTTTTCGAAGACTACATCGGAGTTGAGTACCCGTGGGACAAATACGATCAGGTCGTGGTCGAAGATTTCAACTGGGGAGGCATGGAGAATGTTAGCCAATCCACGATGACTACGCGTGCGATTCAGGATGCAGAAACGCGCAAGATCCGTTCCGCTGAAGGTTTAGTCGCTCACGAGCTGGCACACCAATGGTTTGGTGATTTGATTACTTGTAAGGACTGGAGCCATATCTGGCTCAATGAAGGGTTTGCTACCTACTATGATGCTTTGTATCATGAGCACGAATACGGCCGTGATCGCTTCTTGTGGGAGATGCGAGGTAATGCCAGCTCGGTGCTCCGTCAGAAGAATGATATCAAACCCATGGTCTACAAAGAATACGAAGATGCGGTAGAGCAGTTTGATTACCGGGCCTATCCCAAAGGCAGTTGGATTCTCCACATGCTGCGTAGCCAATTGGGTGATGAGCTTTATCGCAAGGTAGTGAAAACTTATCTCGATCGTTTTTCCTTCGACGTAGCCCGCACTGAGGACTTGATGGGGATCATTGAAGAGTTGTCCGGCCGTGACTGGGATCAATTTTTCGATCAATATGTCTTTCACGCCCAACAGCCAAATCTGTCAGTGGGCTACAACTGGGACGCGAAGACCAAGCTGGCCAAGATCAGTGTGGAGCAGAAACAGAAGCTATCGGATTCGGTGCTTACATTTTCTGTGCCTTTGAAGGTCCGTTTCATTTCCGGAAATACGGTTAAGACCGAGACGCTTCAGGTTTCTCAAACCAAAGAAGACTTCTATGTGCCGCTCTCCAAGAAACCGGAGATCATTCGCGTCGATCCCGACTTCGAACTCCTGGTCAGGCTGGACGTGAAAACACCCCGCCCGATGTTGCTTGCTCAGTTGGAGAACGAGGACGACATGATGGGCCGTGTGGTAGCCATCGAGTCTCTGCAGAAGAATGCGGACAAGAAGGTCATCGAAGCGATTGATGAGGTCTTAAATGGAGACTCCTTCTGGGGAGTCCGCACGGTCGCGGCCGATGCGCTTAAAGAAATCGGAACGGCAGAAGCGCGGGAAACTTTATTGGCTTCTTTAGATCAGGAAGATGCACGAGCTCGTGATGCGGTGGTGGAAGCTCTGGGAGCCTATTTTCACGAGAGTGTGCCATCTCAATTAACCGCTTTATTGGCCAACGAACCCAATGCCTTGATTGCCAGCTCTGCGATCGGTGGCCTGGCACCTTATTACTCTGATGAGGTCGAGAGTGCTTTGCTCCGGGAGCTAGGAACGGACTCGCTGTTTCAATACCGGTCGGTCGCTGCCATGCGTGCGATGCAGAAGCAAAGAGATCCTGCTTATATCGAGCCCATCATGGCTCGTCTTCAAAGCGATGGGGACAAATATGAGAGCCGCGAATTTGGTGGCGGATTGGCTACTCTTGCGACTCTGGCATCTGAGGAAGATAATAAAGAAGACGTTCGCTCCTTTATTGTGAACCACCTGAGCAATCCCAAGGACCGCATTATGATTGGGGCAGTGAATGCCTTAGCGATTTTAAATGATCCCAAAGCCATTGCAGCCCTGGAAGCCGTCCAGGGAGGCAAGCCTGGCAGTGATAAACGCAAAGCCGTGCAAAAAGCGCTCACCTCGCTCAAGAGCAGCGATAAGCAAGACGCTAACATCAAGTCTCTCCGTGAAGATTTTCTCAAAATCCAGGAATCAAACGAAAAAATGCAGCAGGAATTCGAGGAAATGAAGAAACGCCTCGACGCCCAGGACGAAGCCGAAGACGAGGAAGCAGCAGAGTAGCACAGGCATCTTGCCTGTGTATGGATCGACCAAGCTACTTCCGCCTAATGGTTAGGAAGGGAAGTTCTAGCAACGACGTGTTTCATTAAACCGCTAATTGACGCTTATTCGCGCAAAAATGTAGCCACGGTGGATACACCGTTGACCGAGACTTGAGTTCTTTTAAGGGCAAAAATAGGGGGGCAAAAAAGCTGATTCTCCGCTGCCTGTGTTCTGTTGAAGAATTGATTTTAAACAGGAGATAACGGAGGTAACGGAGAGGCTGGCAACGACGTTTATTTCTAACCGCTAATATGCTCTAAATTGTAGCCACTGTGGTGACACCGTGGAATTTATACAATCGCCTGTTTCTTTTCCTGACACCGCCGAGCCAGAAACAGCGCATGTAGTACTGATGCTATTCGTATTATCTGAATCCAATGATTGCTTTGGATTGGGAGCTTCACTGTAATGCTTCCGATTCTGGCCTCTAATCTTCTCTGTTAATATCCGACCCGTTCTCCTATGCGTATATTCGCCTTCTTGTTGTTGAGTCTCTTTTTCGTGTACCAAAGTCAGGCCGCAGATTGGTCCCAGTTTCGTGGTCCTAATGGCAGTGGGGTAGGCAAAGATGGAACTCCACCCTTGGCGTTTATTCAGGATTCCAATCTAAAATGGAAGACGGCTTTGGCTGCAGGTCATTCGTCCTCATTAGATTCGGTCTGCTCAAGAGATATTGGGATGTAGCTTACTCTTGCTCGGAAAGCCTCCATCGTAGCTTTGGACTTTTCTACATTCACGATTGCTGTCCGAACATCCGCTTCCAGCTGATCCGCATAAACCTCAAACTCTACCTGAGCCTTCCGGTCTTCATTCCAGTTGTTCAGCTCAAGCGCAAGCATGATACCGATGATGATGAGGGCGATTTCACCGATGGCGTAACCCAGATAGCGGATGAGTTTACCTTCGTTGAAGAGTTTTTGGCGGATGGAGCGGAAAGGGGACTGGGACATGGATTGAGGAAAAGAAAAGTATGAGATTAAGTAGGAGGACGAGGATGGTTTATTTCGGCGCGGCAGCCATCAAGCGTTTCCAGAATTGGTTATTGAAGTCGCCACTGGGGGGTTGGTGCCGAGGCGAGTGACAACGAGGTTCATGGAGGGGACGACATAGAGTTTTCTTTGCAGGGCACCTTGGGCGGCAAATAGATCTGCAGGGGCTTCTTTGATGAGTGGTCCCTTTCGTGGCTTGAGGCCGGCACCTCCATTTACGATGGATTGTCCGTTGAGCCACCAGAGGTATCCATAGGATGGATTCATTTTCTGAGATGGGTGTGTGGTATCGTGTAGGAATTGTTTGTCTGCTATGATGTTTTTTCCATCCCAAATACCGTTGTTCAATACCATCATGCCTACACGAGCCAGGTCTCGGGTGGTCGTGGCCAATCCGAAAATATTGCTATTCTTAATATTAGCGTGTTCCTGGCCCTCGCGAAAGATCCATTCGGAGTCAGTCATGCTCAGTGGATCGAACAGCCATGCTTTTACCATTTCTTTGGCTTTCATTCCGGATGCAGCTGACGCCACGTGCATACAATGCGAATAGGCGGTTGTATTGTAGCGCCAACGAGTTCCTGCTGGAGCTTCAAAGGTGAGATCGTCCTTTAGGCCAGAGCTCATGGAAATCAAATGACGGACAGTTATCTTGGATTCTTGTGCTTGAGTGGCACGTGACCAGCCCACGCCCAGGTGTTTATGTAACGGGTCCTCTAGTGTTAGTAGTCCTTTTTCTTGGGCAATACCCACGATGAGTACTGCAATCGATTTTTGGGCTGATGCTACATCTTCAATGGTGCTCCCGTATGCCGCTTTACCGTGAAGGCGTCTGGAGAATTTTCCCCCATCTGTATCGTACATCTCCGATGGATAGTATTTCTCAACCAGGATTTTTCCATTCTGAAGTATGAGCAGGCCTGAGGACTTTTGCTCTCCAATGGCTTTTACCAATTGGTTGAGCTTTGCTTTATTCCATCCAGCTTCTGCAGGATCTATGGTTTCCCATTCGCCCGATTCGGGAGGCAAGTAAGGGATTTCTTTTGCACTACAGATCGAACTTAGGGTCAAAACGCTAATGAAAGTGATAGTCTTGGAGAAGGGATATGTTTTCATTAGTGCTAGAGGGTTTTACTCTGCCGATGCTGTGCTAAACATTGTCATTCAGGTCACCGTCGGAAGCCGTATTCGAGGGTATAATACTAAACGGGAAGATCTTTCATTGGCTCCTTCAGTTTGGCCAGCTCTTCTGCTGGGCCGTGAACTTCCAAACGAACGAGATCAACGATTTCCAAGGCCTTACCTAGAAGTTCGCCTACGTTTTCTAGGTGAGCCAGCGCACCTTCCGCGTCGGCATAGCCTTCACGGCAGTGAATCAGATCGTCGGTGAAGGAGAATCCATAGAAGATTGCCTTCTCTTTGTTTTGGGTGAGGGCAACGAACTGGGGCACATGGCCTTAAATTCTTCATATTTTCCTTCGTGTGGTTTGAAGTAGGGGACGATAGTGCAGCAAGTATCTGTGGTAGCCATGGTGAGTTTATTTATTTTGTGGTTAATCCTGATTTTAAAAAATTAAAGATGCGCGTATCGGTGTTTTCGATACTCCAATCGATTCCGTGGCCTGTGCCTGGGACTACTACGAGTTCGTGCTTGATGCCGAGCTCCTGTAGGTGAATCGACCATTGCAGGTTGCCGACGTAGTTGTCGTCTTTGGTGCCAATGACTGCCATAAGGTTGATCGGTGGGGCATTTTTTCGAGCAGCGTATAAACTCGAGTTATTAAAGGCATTGTTGCCGGCATCGGGAATGGTGAGGTAATCGCTCTCGTAACCGTCATTCTCGTGGATCCGTTTTTCATGCTGATGACCTGATGCGAGTGCCACAGCTGTTTGGAACAGTTCTGGATGGCTAAAAATATAACGGCTGGTGCCTCGTCCGCCCTGGGAGCTTCCAATGATGGCGCGGCCTGAGCGATCCGCGATGGTGGGGTAAGTGTTGTCTATATGTTCAATCAGCTCGAGAAATGCAGAGATACCTTGGTATCCCTTGTATTGATAATGGCTAAGTTTTCCGCCATTGATGCCGATCATGAAGGCCGCCGGATAATCCTCGGATTTCAGCATGGGCAGCATGTTTTTGAACCCGTTCCTTGATTTGACCTCACTGCCGGGACGTCCTCCGTGAAGATAGTAAATGACAGGGTAGCGTTTTCCGCGGTTTTCGGTGGCATCGTAGCCACGAGGCAGGCGCATGTAGAAACCAATGTCCGTTTTATTTGCCTTCGAGTAGAAGGTCATATGAATCACGGACGGATGCATTTGTTCTGGAGCTTCATTGATCCATTGGAAACTCTCCATGCTTTTGAGCCAGGACGGCTCCTCTAGAGCATTCAGTCCGCCAACGGCAATCAAACTAATGAGTAGGGTAATAGGGGATTTAAGATTCATAGGGTATTGGTTAGGCAAAGAGTGCCATCAGGGTGCATACGATGACCACAAGGCCGATAAAAAGGAAATGGACACGCATGAGACCGGACTTTCGGTGGGCTTCCAGATCTTCGACGTTTCCACCGAATCCTGACCAGGCATAACGAAGCCAAATTAGCGAACCGATCGCCATTAAGGCACAGAATATTTTAACTCCAAGAGGCATAAGATGAAGTTGTAGGTAGAAGGTCGCTTTGTGAAGTTTTAATTCACGTGGCTAATCGGATGGGGATAAAATAGTGGTTCGTTACTCGTGGGTGTATTTTTTAATTTGTGGCAGAAGGAATCTTCGCTCAATGATTTGGATATGAAGAAATTGTTACCCCTGCTTATTGCACTATACTCAATCAGTATGCTTTCTGCTCAGGATTCGTTGAACTTTGCCACGATCGGTGAGGTGAAGCGTTTGGATTCGCGGCTGGATGGTTTAATTTCACCAAATGCGGAAATTGAAGTGCTTACGGCGGGCTTCCTTTGGTCGGAGGGACCCACCTGGGACAAGGAGAATCACTGCCTTTTATTCTCGGACGTGCATGCCAATCGGATTTATAAATGGGAAGAGGGAGTGGGTAAGAGCGTATGGATGGAACCGTCTGGCTACACTGGCGTGGCTCATCATCCCCGAGGGATGGGGAGTAATGGTCTTACTTTTGACAACGATGGCCAATTGCTGCTGTGTGAGCACGGAGATCGACGCATTTCCAGGCTCACGGAAGTCGGAGGAAAAAAGACGGTGGTCGATGAGTACAAGGGAAAGCGCTTCAACAGCCCCAATGATCTCTGCGTAGCGAGCAACGGAGATATATATTTCACCGATCCGGCCTATGGCATGCCGCAAGGTTTTGACGATCCGAATCGAGATATGGATTACTGCGGTGTTTTCCTGCTACGCAAATCTGGGGAGCTGGTCCTCCTTCTAGATAACTTGCGGGCTCCTAATGGTATCTGTCTGTCGCCTGATGAGAAAACCCTTTATGTAGCAGTTGCGGATCATAACTGGGTTGGGTACATGTCTTACCCGGTGAAGGAAGACGGATTGCTTGGAACGGGAAAACGTTTCTACGACGCGACAGCGGACAGCAAGAAACAACCCGGAGGGCCTGATGGCATTCGTTGCGATACGGACGGCAACTTGTGGGCTACAGGTCCAGGTGGCGTCTATGTATTTTCGCCGGAAGGGGATGTGCTTGGAAAAATTGAGACGGGTGAGCGAATTGCCAATTGCGCCTTTGGGGATGACGGAAGTGTGCTCTACCTGACAAGCGACATGTATCTCTGCCGCATCCAGACCTCAGTTACTGGAGTGGGGTTCTGAACTTTTTACCACCTTAAGCTTAGTCCACATTCTTTATCAATACTATGGCACAGGAACTACGAGCAGGCATCATTGGCTTGGGGCAAATGGGAAGCCCTATAGCAGAGAGATTATTGGAGCAGGGCGTTTCTCTTATTGCCTATGATATTGATCCAGCGGCGTTAAATAAATTTGTAGAACGGGGAGCCGTTGCGGCTGATTCTCCTGCTGAGGTGGCGAAGCAATGCGATGTTCTTCTGACTATTCTACCTAATGGTCCTCATGTAGAATCTGTAGCTGAGGGTGAGCAGGGGATTCTCGCTTCGGGAAGTAGGAATCTGATGTGGCTCGAGATGAGTACAATCAATCCCGAAGTGACTAAAAAGATGTCTGCTCAATGTGAGGGCGTAGGTATCCAAATGATTGATACTGCGATTGGTGGACTTACCGTGGACGCAGTCGCAGGAAAGCTTCTGTTTATGGTTGGGGCGTCGGATGCCGTTTATGAAGCCGCTAAAGATTTCCTAAGTCACCTAGGCCGATGTGTTCATTGTGGTCCGGTGGGTGCGGGGGTAACCATGAAGTTGATTAATAATCAACTGGCAGGTGTGAATTTAGTGGCTGCGATTGAAGCCTTGCTGATGGGTAGAAAAGCAGGGCTAAGATTTAAAGACATGCGAGAAGTGCTTTCCGGGACGGCTGCCGATAACGCCCACCTGCATCGGAGTGTCCCTGGACGTATAATCAAACGAGATTTCGACGATGGATTTGGTATGACTCTGATGATTAAAGACGCGGGGCTGGCCTTGGATCTGGCTGAACGGTTAGGCGTGCCGCAATCGCTTGCGCCACGGGTCCAGGAGCTACGTCAACTTGCACTCGATAAAGGTTGGGAAAGCATGGATACGACCATTATTGCCAAAGTGCTCGAAGAATTGGCTGATACTGACTTGGCGTTCGAAGAGTAAGATTCTTTCTTGTTTCTTTTGCGATAGCCTACTTTGCTGGAATCGGGTAATGTTTTGGGGACTATTGAGATCGTTGACAATTTTTGGAATCCTACGATCAAGGAAATACTTGAGGAGTGTGAGTTTCAAAATCCAGAAGAAGTGCTGAGCTTGGAGGAAATATTGCAAGTATTCCTTGAGGATGGTGTTCTCAATAAAGGCCAGGTTAATTCATTGACCAAGCAGGCTACCAAATCCCTAAAAGTTCTTTCCAAGCATCTAGCCGCTTTCGTCCGTGCGGGTATTATGACCAAAAACGAGGTAGCCATGATTTTCAATGCTGCTGAATCGGAATTCGTTGGTAAAGGTCGTGGCAAAGGATAAAAGATACAATCATTGGTCTTCTATTACTGCGATTTAAAGTAAACAAACTTTATCAAAAAAGCCTCCCTGAATCGGGAGGCTTTTTTGGTTGAATGAAAATATTGATCTAGACCGCTGTAGGAACAGAAAATTTGCTCCGGTAGTTGTCTTTAATCATAGAGTTGGCGGATTTGGCCAACTCGTTATTGCCTTTGAATTGTTCTTTATTGGCATCGAAGCGGAGCTTCTTGCCCATGTTCCATTTCTCTGATTTGAAATCGACGTTCCAGTCACCGAGGTGCTTGTTAAAGCGCTCGTAAGTTTCCTGCAATGTGTCGTCTTTGGATACGAAGTTTTCAACCCGCTTTGGAGCTACTTCCTGACCGGCGCGGTAGGAAATGTTACACATGTGTGGAAGCACACTGGACATGTATCCGGTTTCGATTGGGCAACGGAGTGAATCCTGTTTTCTGGATTTCACAGCACGCACAAAGTTCGGATAGTGGTCAAATCCAGCATCACCTTTCCAGGTCTTAACCTTCTTGTTGTTTTCGTCGTAAATAGAACCGCCACCGCGGCCACCGCGGAATTCGCCTCCTTCACAAGTGATGACTACACCGATGCGGTGACCTTTGTAATTCGAGGCCGCAGGAGTGTCTGGATTGATGTAAAGATCGCGCACTTCGAAGAGCACCGGGATGTCACCGAACTTCAAAGAAGCGATGTGCATATTGGGGGTTACGCCTGCGTCTTTCCAACCAAAGCGTCCGCCAAAACTGACCACTTCACTTGGGTGTCCTGGATCTCCGAGTACCCAACGGATCAGGTCAAACTCATGAGGCCCTTGGTTACCGATATCACCGTTACCGGTGTTCCAGCTCCAGTGCCAGTCATAGTGAAGTTTATCACGATAAATGGGTTCATCCTTAGCAGGTCCAAGCCACAAATCGTAATCCACGTTTTTACCTGGGATGAGTGGGGTTGAGCGTTTGCCAATGCCTTTTCTGTTTTTATAGCAGAGGCCGCGAGCCATTTGGATCTTACCAAACTCGCCACTCATAATGGCAGGAAATGCTTCTAGAAGCCCATCGTCGGAGCGATTCTGAAGACCACTCTGTACGATGCGGCCGTATTTCTTTTGCGCTTCAATGATGCGGCGACCTTCCCAGATGTTGTGGCAAACAGGTTTTTCGCAATAAATGTCCTTACCAGCCTGACATCCCTGGATAGCCATAAGGGCGTGCCAGTGATTCGGGGTGGTGATGGTGATAGCGTCGATGTTTGGATCATCCAGCACGCGGCGGTAGTCCTGCACTTGCTGAACCTTGACTCCATGGTCCTTTTCGATTTCGGCAGCACGTTTAGCCATCACATCGGTATCTGCGTCACAAATGGTTACGAGGCTTGCGCCGTCTGTGCGGAACACATCCTTGATGGCGGACTTTCCTTTTCCGTTTAGTCCGATTACGGCAATTCGGAGTTCATCGCTGGCGGCATAAGCTCTGGACGAGCCAATATAAAAGGCACTGGCCGCGAGGGCTGAGGTTTTAATGAAGGTTCTTCTTTTCATTTGGGTAAGCTTTTTGGGTTAAACTAAATTCTGATCAATGGGTATTTCGAAGATATAATGGATCTCTTAGACCTAGTATATGATTCGGTCAATGAAACTTGGGTGACTTTTACAAGCTAGAAGTCTGCTTAGGAATAGGCAAAAGTAAAACTTATTTCCAACACGAGTTAGAAAATGACGTCTGAATGGGTATTAGGCTTGAAGAAAAAGGGTCTTTTGTGAACGATTCTCTCGATATTTACCTTACCAATTCCTTGCCCAAAAAATCCTGAATATGGTCGCATCTGCTAGCGCAATCCCTCTTGTGCTCGCGGCATTCCGCTATGACAACGCCTGAACCGCTACCTGAAGATATCAGGTCCATTTGCTTGGAGACGCTGAATGTGGATCTCCAGCACTCCGAAGACGAAGCGATAACTCTGATCCAAGTCAGTTGAAGGCCGCTCTTTCCGCGGCCTATGCTGCTGGCAAAGCGAGTGATACGCACTCTCCACTTGAACCGGGATATCATTCCTCCCATTTGTTTTGGCGCTTGATGGAGTCCTTGCCCGACCATGTGTATTTCAAGGATCTGGATAGCAAATTTATTTGTGTGAACCGTGCGCATGCCCTTTTTAATGGCTTTGCAAATGCTGAAGAGGTCATTGGGAAATCTGACTTTGACATTTTTCAGGAACGTTTTGCCCAAGTGAAATTTGAGTCGGAAAAGGAGATTATTCGTTCGGGTGAAGGATGGAGCTTTCGAGAGGAGCGAGATCGACAAAGCGACGGGAGTGAAAAATGGGTTTTGTCCACCAAGCTCCCCCTGAAAGATGCGTCGGGAAAAATTGTAGGCACCTTTGGCCTGTCGCGCGATATCACGGAAAGTAAGAAAGTGGAGATCGAGCTGGAGCATCAACGTCATCTGCTTCAGACGATTGTACGAATCCTTCCTTGTCGGGTGTTTGTTCGCGATACCGAGCAACGCTTCCTTTTGGTCAATGAAGAATACCGAAAAGGAATTGGGGTCGAGTCGGATCAAGCGTTGATTGGGAAGAGAATCTCTGAAATCAAGCCGGGTGAGCGTGCTGAGTTACTGGAAGCGCGCGATATAGAAATCATTCAAAAGGACCAGGCGATCAATAATCAGATGGATTTCAATAAAAGTCTGATGGGGGACAAACGATGGGTGCTGACTTCCAAGGTTCCTCTTCATGACGCGGAAGGGAAAGTAGAGGGTGTTGTTGGAATGACGCTGGATATTACCGAGCAAAAAGAAGCGGAAGAAGAAGCGCGTCGGGCGAATGCCCAGTTGCAAAAGCAGAACCAGCAATTGGAAACGGAGTTGCAGGTAGCCAGGCAGTTGCAAGAGACCCTCATGGCGAGTGGCTTCGATGGCGAACCCAAGTATTCAGTCAGTTGTGACGAATGGTCTTTTGAGGCGAGCTATCTGTATTCGCCCAGCCACCACCTAGCTGGTGATTTCTTTTACATTATTCCGATCACCAAAGACAAAGTGGGCATCCTCGTGTGCGATGTCATGGGGCACGGCGTTAAGGCTTCTCTAGTTACGATGTTAATTCGAGGGTTGTTACTCGAGATTCCAACTGCGCTTTCCAGTCCGGCACGGGTATTAAAGCATTTGAATGATAAGATCATTCCTCTGGCCGACGATGCCAACTTCCCCAGATTCGTAACCGCCGTTTATACGGTTTTCAATCTGTCCAAGGGAGAGATCTTGATTGCAAATGCGGGGCATCCTGAACCTCTTTGGTATGTTCGTGATGAACATGGAAATCATTTTGAAGGGTGCCCGGTTCGTGAAATGGGGCCGGCTTTGGGAATGTTTCCTGATGAGAAGTTCAAGGCGACTCGGCTTAAGTTGGACCAAATGACGGAGTTGCTGTTTTTTACAGACGGTCTGATTGAACAAAAGCAGTGTGATGGCCAGGAGTGGGGAGTAGACAATTTGGTGAAAACGGTGGAGCGCGTGAAGGACGAGCCTCTCTCGGACCAGCTCAAGCTGGTCACCGAAGCGCTGCATTCTGCTTGTGAGAGCGATCACCTGGATGATGACGTGTGTCTGGTGGCCATTCGACTGCAGCCCAATAACTCGTAATTCGTTCCTCGACTAACTTAGAAGCTGACTTGCCTTTTTGGAGATGCCCTTAAACCTTGTGGGTTCGATTTATGAGCGCAATTGAGCAATTTAGTAAACTGGAGGCCGGAATGCCGGTCTTTCTGGGTGGTGACAAATGGGTCCGGGTGGATCAGTCCTTGGCTGAAGCATTTCAACCGGGCGATTCACTTGCTGTGGCTCCCAAGACAGGACAGCTTTTGCATATTCCAGCCAACGAACAGAACATTGCCACCCATGCCGTTTCTCTAGCTTTGGATGCGTTTGGCAAAATGGGTTCTGTGACGGACCAACAGATTAGTCAGTTTTTTGCCTCTTTTGCCGATGCCTTGGATGATGATGATACCTGGGCGAAAATTCAGAAGATCAATGAAGACGATGTTGCAGCTGCCAAGGCTCGTGGTCGATCAACGACTCGGTTAGAAGCTACGGAAAAGCTACGTCGTGGTATGATTGATGGGCTCCGGGTTTGGATCCTAGCACCATCGCGAAGAGGGCAAATCATCGAGACAGTGCAGCACGAAGGATTCCGCGTGGAATTAGTGGGCGCCGCCCTGGGAGTTGTCGCTTTCGTTTTTGAAGGTCGGCCCAATGTCTTAGCGGATGCATGCGGTGTGCTACGCGGAGGAAACACCGTTGTATTTCGAATCGGCAGCGACGCGCTTAAGACGGCTAAAGCCATTATGGATTTGGCGCTGAACCCCGCTCTGGAAAAATCCGGATTACCGGTGGGCGCAGCCAGTTTGGTCGAAAGTGCCGCTCATGCAGCTGGATGGGCGATGTTCTCCGACGATCGATTATCGTTAGCGGTTGCGCGCGGATCAGGACAGGCGGTTGACACGCTTGGAAGCCTGGCGCGTCGCGCTGGCGTTTCCACAAGTTTGCATGGAACAGGTGGGGCTTGGATTATGGCATCGAAGCATGCAGATAAGGAGCAATTTGCCGAAGCTATCTTTAAGTCTCTGGATCGGAAAGTCTGCAATACCTTGAACACTTGTTGTATCGAACGGAGCCAGGCGGAGGAGTTAGTGCCAGTCTTTCTGGAGAGTTTAGAAAAAGCGGGCCAGCAACGCGGCCACCATTTTAAGCTCCATGTCGTTGAGGGCGACGAGTCGCACTTGCCTGCTGAACTCTTCGATGAGACGGTTTCCATCGGTCGTGCCGAAGGCCTGGTTGAAGAAAAGCAAGCTCAGTCTATTGCTCGTGATCAACTCGGTCATGAATGGGAGTGGGAAGATTCGCCCGAAGTGACTCTGGTGCTCGTTGGTTCAATAGACGAAGCAGTGTCGTTGTTCAATGAATACAGCCCACATTTTGTTGGGTCGTTGATCAGTGGCGATGCCTCGGAGCAGGAGAGATTTTATTCAACCCTGAACGCGCCCTTTATCGGAAATGATTTCACCCGGTGGGTAGATGGACAGTATGCGCTTAAGAAGCCTGAGCTTGGTCTTTCAAGTTGGGAGAGCGGGCGCCTTTTTGGTCGTGGATCGATATTGAGTGGCGACAGTGTATTCACGGTACGGACACGTCACGTGAAAGAGTAGTCGTTGGTCAGGTATTCATACTGCGGGACTTAGGGGGTCTGGTAGACTTGGTGAATCACATGCCATTCTAAATCACCTTCAGTTGGAAGATCTTGTTCCTGTTTTGAACTTAAAATAGCTGCTTCTGTATCAACTTCGTTCTGAATATCTCCTTTGACTATTTCCAGTTCGTAATTATCTCCAAGTCTGCTTTTGGAAGCGAGTATGACAACTCGGTAGTTGTTCGATGTAACTGGATTGAAGTAGTAGGATCGATCGTCACAACGAGCTACCGCACTGTGGATGGTTTCACCAGTTGTCAGGTTGTATATCAAGTAAGAAGGATAATAACTGCCATATCCCGTGATCTTCACTGTGATTCCCGCCGGGTTATGGACGTTAAGTAGGTCAATTTCCTCTAAGTAATACTCAATGCCGCCGAGTTCTGTTGTTTTATCGGCACTGTGAATGAGCCCAATGGTTTTTTCGTCTGCTTGAATAAACTTTTTTTCTGTAAAGTGACTCAATTGATACTCATAAGCGCCAGTATCATTACTTTCGAAAGAGGCGATGGTGACAAAGAGTTTTCGGTTTTTGTCAAAACGCACTAGCACGGACTCAGTCTCGCCTGAAGGCTTTTGATCTATTTCTTCAATTAGCTCCCCAGTAGCCGCGTCTTGCAAAAAGATGAGCTGATCTAGATCATCCGTTCTTACTTCGATTTTGAAAATAGAATTTGCAGCAAAATCAGATATGAATGTATCTCCATAATGATTCAAGCGCTTGAAACTGAAGTCATCAGCTGTGAGTTCGCCCATGCAGATTTCAAATGAACTAGAATTGATGAGGCCCTCAACATGATCCAGATGGATTACAAAGCTTTGAGGCAGGGTGTAGTCGATGGATGAAACCCTAAGCAGGTATTGGTTTCCTTCCTCTGGCCAGAAACCTTCGCCGAAGGGGTATGGCGAGCTATCAGGGTTACTGGCCCCCGACCAATCGATCATGAGCCTACCAGTTTCAATTTCCACCACTTTGATTGAGATCGGTTGATCAATATCCGACTCTGCTGCTACTCGAATGGATCTAAGTGAGCCCATGGTATCGATTAAGTAATCGAAATGGGTCGGTCCGGCAGCATCGATTCCTCGGTTGAAAAGCCCTTTCAGAGAAGAGCCCACTCGTATGGTATGGGGACCGTGTATAATGCCGCCATTGTCTTCGTGAGAAATTCTGTAGAAACCGGGGTCGGAATTGCTTATGATAATGGGGATCTTGTATCGGCTTAAATTTGAGCCCTGAACGGGTTCTTTGGAGATTTCGTCATGGTCATGCTGTAGCGTTTCCCAGTTCTGTAAGTCGCTCGACCATTCCCGGTTTACGTTAATGAGAGGAACCGTGTTCCGGAGACGGAGAGTGCCTGCTGCCAAACTCTCTCCATGGGATCTTGTAATAGCCAATTCAGTCTTGGGTTGATCAATCACCGTTGGATCGAGATCAAAAATATATTCCAGGAGCGGGCTATTATCATCACCCTCATTGTAGCCGAGTTCAGTCAGCTCAAATCGGTTCGTCCAGCTCAGGAAATCATTATTCAGGATATTGTTTATCCATTCCATGTGGGTAGAGATTCTAGCATAGGCTGAAATTGGATTTTCAGGTTTGGCACATCCGGCACCGTAGTTGGAAATACCTATTTGTTCCCATCGATCCAATGTATCATTGAAGGAGAGTAATGGTCCACCACTGTCACCAGAGCCGCTCGAATGATAAGGTTCGATATCCCCCGCGGGTATCACGTTTTCACGTACTCGTCCGTCGTAGTACTCAGGGAGGTTTGCAAACTCCTGGCTAACGATTGTCATATCTACTTGCTGTAGAATCAAGGTGTCCTGACGGTCTCGGAAATCGGAATTTGTAATTCCCCAGCCTACCAGCCGGGCTGTGACTCCTGGCATTTCTAAAGATAGATCGGAGGAAAGTGGTACTTTGGGAATCGATTCGGGTAGAGGTTCTCTCAGTTGGATCAGAGCAATATCATTATCCTTCGTGTAGCTATTGATGTAGTCGGAGTGAATGAGAATGGATTTGGGGTAAAATACCTGGGCCGTCTCCTCGTTTTCGAGGTCGGCTGTTCCAAATACTATTTTGAAGCTCTCCGGCGATGCGGCTTTATCCACACAATGTCCTGCCGTTAAAACCCAATAAGGGGCGATAGCAGTCGCGCCGCAAAATTGTCGCGTGTTTCCTTCAATACTTGTCGAAACGAGGGCAGCCATCCAGGGGTATTCCTCGATTGCGGCATCGACTCCTCCCACAACGTGTTGGGTCGAGTCAGAAAAGTTTTCAATATCATTTGCTGACCAGACAAGAGAGTATGCCAAACAAACTAATGAGGCGAATAAAAGGGTGTTTTTTTTCTGCATCAAAGAGGGTGAAAACCCAAGGCTCTTTGAACGATTGAATTCCTTCAAGGCTTTTAATGGTTCACGGGTATTCGTATTTTTGAGTCTCTCCGTTTGATTTGTTGGGATTCCCTTTTTGACTTTGCCGATTGGAGCTTTCACAAAGCTAGTCATGCAAATCTTACCCCTGTGCTTACGATTGTTAATTCTCCTTGTTCTTTCGCTGGTTTATGTGTCCGCAGCGGATGATTACGTTCTTGGGCCGGACTCGATGCCGCAAGCTGGCGTACCAGAAGGTTCGGTTGAAAAACTGTTTTTTAATGACAGCAAGATCTACCCTGGAACTGAACGAGATTGGTGGATCTACGTGCCAGCCCAGTATGATCCTTCGAAGCCTGCTTGTTTGATGGTCTGGCAGGATGGGGGTAGTCGAGTGACTCGGAATGGGCAGTGGCGTGTGCCCGTTGTCTTTGATAATTTGATTCATAAAGGGGAGATGCCGGTGACGATGGGTGTGTTTATTAACCCGGGTGTGGTTCCGGCTCCCCATGAGAATGCAACTGCCCGCTACAATCGAAGTTTTGAATACGACAGCATGGGGGATCGCTATGCTCGCTTTCTCATTGAAGAGATGATTCCTCAGGTCGAGGCCAAGTATAATATCAGTGATGATCCTAACGATCGTGCGATTGCGGGAGCGAGTTCAGGAGCCATTGCTGCATTCGGAGTAGCCTGGAATAGACCGGATGCTTTTCGTCGCGTTTTTAGCACGATTGGCACCTATGTCGGATTACGAGGCGGAGACGGTTATCCGACCTTAATTCGCAAAACGGAACCCAAGCCCTTGCGTGTGTTTCTTCAAGATGGATCCAATGACTTGAATCTCTATGGCGGGGGTTGGTGGGAAGCGAACTTGGATATGTTCGCTTCACTCAAATTCTCCAACTACGAAGTGAAGAATGCCTGGGGAGATGGAGGTCATAACTCTAAACATGGCGGATCCATTCTTCCGGATGCGCTCCGCTGGTTGTGGAAACCGAAGACGATCAAGGTTGGATCCATGGACAATCGGCGCACTCAAATTCTAATCGAAGGTGAAGACTGGGAGTTGGTCAGCGAAGGGCATAAGTTTACCGAAGGTCCGGCAGTGAATACGAAGGGTGAACTGTTCTTTACGGATCTTCGGACTAGCGAAATCTTCAAAGTCGATCTAAATGGCAAGGTGAGTCTTTTTGCGAAGGACACAGCAAAAGCCAATGGGTTGATGTTTGGCGCAGATGGAAGACTGTATGCCTGTGCCAACGGGGATAAAGAGATTGTCGCCTATGAAATGGACGGCACAAAAACAACGATTGTTAACGGACATCCGAGTAATGATTTAGTCATACTTCCTACGGGGGGATATTTTACATCCCCAGGAGAAGGAAAGGTCTATTACTTCACGTTCGATGGTAAAGTGAAGGTTGTAGATGAAGGTCTGGAGCAGCCGAATGGAGTGATGGTATCCCCTGACCAAACCTTGCTGATCATTTTGGATACTTCCGATCGGTACGGATATTCCTATCAAATTCAGCCGGATGGGTCGTTGGCCTATAAACAGAAATACTATCACCTCCACCGGGATGACAATCAGACTAAGAGTGGTGGGGATGGTCTAACCGTCGATGTTGAAGGACGCGTATATTTTACCACCCATGCGGGGCTCCAGGTTAGCGATCAACCGGGGCGTGTTCATCAAATCTGGGAGAAGCCACAATCTGGCTGGTTGTCCAATGCGGTATTCGGCGGACCGGAGATGAATTACATCTACATCACCATCACGGATAAAGTGTATCGTAGAAAGACATCCACGAGTGGTTTTTTGCCGTTTCTGGATCCTATCAAACCGCCGAGACCCCGCCTTTGATCCGAACTTTCAACAGATGAGTGGAATAAGTGTTGGTTTTCTTAAGTGATCTGGTGTCTTGGAATAGGAGGGCTATTATTGGTAATTGAATTGCAATCATCTTTGGTCCGATCTGCCGTGTGTTCCTCTTTCATTCTTCAGTCACGCACCTATGTGCGCTTCCTCGTCTATCACTCGTCAAGCACGACACCTCGACTCCATGAAAGCACCGGATCAGTCGCAGGCGAAATTGGCTCCTAGGATGGTAATATCATGAGAGGTCCTAACAGAACGCACCCAGAACACAAAAAATATTCGTGTCCATTGGGCTCTAGAGGTCAGGTCGCAATTGAATTGCTCGGTAGTGTCCATTCGTGGTTAACTCCTTCTAAATTATGAAACAAAGAATTTTACGAGGAACGGGTGCCACGGTATCTCAGGTTTGTTTGGGAACGATGACCTTTGGTCAGCAAGTGGACGAGAAAGAGGCTGATCGCATTTTGGGAATTGCCATGGATGGCGGTGTTAACTTTGTCGATACGGCTGATGTTTATGTAAACGGCGAGTCCGAAACAATCACTGGCAATATCTTGCAGGGAAAACGAGACCAGGTTGTTTTGGCGAGCAAGGTTGGCTCTCCCAGTGAAGATGAAAATCCCCGAACCAGCGGTTTGAACAAGTGGCATATTTTAAAAGGGGTGGAGGAGTCGTTGAAACGATTGAAGACCGACTGTTTGGATATCCTATATCTGCATCGTCCCGATCGAAGCACACCCGTTGAAGAAGCACTCGAAGCCTGCGACTTGTTGGTGCAACAAGGTAAGGTTCATTATATGGCCACTTCTAATCATTCCTCTTGGAAGATGATGGAACTAGATTTGAAGAGCGGCCAGCACGGCTATTCCAGACCGTGTATCACTCAATTACCTTATAACTTGATTACACGTGGTATAGAGGATGAGTGTCTTGAGTATTGTGACACTCACAAGGTTGGGCTTATTGTATACAACGCGTTGGCTGCGGGACTTTTGACAGGCAAACATCAGGCGGAAAAGCCAGTCGAGGGATCGCGCTTCGATTACTCGCAAATGTATTTCGATCGTTATTTCAACGATACTAACTTTCAGGCAATTGCGGCCTTGTCCCAAGTGGCAGACCATGCAGGCATCAGCCTTGCCGAGCTGGCGCTTCGGTGGCTCGCTGCACAACCCTTAGTAGATTCGATTCTCCTGGGAGCAAGTCGCGGCGAGCAAATGGAACAAAACCTCAAGTCGCTCGAGGGTGGTTTAGATGCGGAAGTTCTCAAAGCCTGTGATCAGGTCTGGGAGCGCATTCGCGGTGGGCATTTCCGCTACTATCGTTGAGAGGTGACTTAGTGCCCTCTGAAACCGTGTATTGGGCTTACAGTTTCAGTCCATTAAGACTTCTCAAATTTCTTTGCATCGTCTCTAAGCCCTTTCGGGCCGAATATGGATTTTAGGCGTGTACCCAAATGCTTATACACTTTAGCCACGATGAGAAATCCCATGTGATCGGGGAAGGGGAATTTTTCCTGGATCTCCAATGCTTCAATTCGACCCTGCCAGGCGGGCTCTTGGTTGCCGGCATTGATCAGCTCAACTGCAGTATGACTTTCGTAGGTGTGAAAATGAATGTTGATTTCGCCCTGGGTCTCTATCTTTTTGTGGCACATGGCGGCGTAAGCTTCGCGTTCCTTTTGGTAATTCTCAGGATCAGAGTCGGGTGAAAACTCTTTCCAATCCACGCCCATGGCAAAGTCCTCAATGTGGGTGGGATCAGCCATGGTGGTGCCGTTGCGAAAGTCTTCAACCATATGCGCCACTTCGGTCAGTGGTCTGGGTCGATCGAAGGTGCAATTGCGATCGGGAATTACTGCATAGATGATGCCTCCATGTTTGAGTACACGAAACCATTCTGCCAGCGCTTGAAGCGGATTTGCTGAGTGTTCCAAAAGGTGCGAGGAAGCTACGTAATCCAGTGATGAATCGTGAAAGGGTAAATCACACGCGTCTCCAAAATATTCCGCGCCCGTATATTCGCCTGCATAGTGTGAATAGCGATCCACGTAGATGGGTTTGATACATGGAATGGGCCGGATGTAGGCACCGATTTCTACACCGTCGCCTTTCAAGTATTTGGGAGCTGTATCTGTGTTGTCCAAGTTAGCTTTAGGAGAAGGAGGCAAATCGCTGCCGTCGAGATTAATTCAATAGAATTCCAGGTTGAACCATGTCGTATCTGGATCTGTGAATTGTTTGCGAAGCTGTCGGTTTTTCCAATCGCGGATGAATTGGGCCCCTTATGGGTTTTTTGAAAGCAGAACTTCTTCGGCAAAGCCGTGTAGAGTGATCTTGGAGGAGGAGTCCATTCTATATGCTTCATTTTCACGCCGGTGTCTGCGGTGTGGTAGAAGATTTGCCTTATACCAAGCTCGTTTAACAGGAACCACAGTTTAGCGGTGAGCATCGTTTCCGGCCAACGCCTCGTTTTGGGGTGCATGACCTCTTCGTAGTAACGCTTCCAGTCGTTGTGGTTATCATACCATCGCTTTTCGGCATAGTCTTTTACATCCCGTACCCAATCGGATTGGATCTCCTCGATCAACGCTTCACCGGTTTCTAGATCCAAATCGGTGCGTGCCCAAGCCAGCGTAATTTCACTTTCTTTGTTTATGGGGTGGGGTGACCATTCCAACGGCCGTTGCCAATTCCCCACGGTTTTTTGTAGTTCCCGGTTATGTGAAAACGAAAAGTTTAATTGGAGAACGAGGTTCCATCCGCTTCGGGTTATCTGATGCCAATTTAGCTGCGGCTTTTCGTCGAGCGCAGGCCAGGTTCCCAAGGTTAATCGATAACCATCCTGAATCTGTGGCCAGGCCTTCATTAGGTCCCACGCCTTCAGGTGTTTTCCTCCTAAGTCTGCAAGGACTTCTTTTACACATGGCTTGTTGAGCAATGAAGCGAAGGGGGAGCTTTTAACTTCGCTGATGGGTTTCCCGGATTCGCCTACAAATTGTTCGAGGAGTAAAAGTGCGTATCGGTCTGGAAAGTGGTAGTAAACCGTTCGTCCCTTGGGTAGGGCTTCCATTACCAGTTCAATGGTTTCTTTGTCCATGTTGAGCGGGGTCGATTAACCTTTGCTAAACCATTCTGCAGGATCCAGTTGGTAATACTCTTTTAACTCCTCGTACAGGTCGACTCGTTTTCGCTGCATCTGCCTGGGCTTTTCAAAGAATGCTTCTGTCGCGACCGCAAAATACTCTGCCAAATTCGTGGCCCCATACTTATCAAGAACTGTCTTTTCTCGACGCTCGGTTCGGTCGACTAATTTTGAATACCCATCGCCTAAAACGGAACCCCAGGTACGGTAGGCTTCGTGGGATTCCAAGAAAGGAACACCGTCAGTATTTCCGTTTTCCTGATCTAACTGGTGTGCAAATTCGTGCATAGTCACGTTATGTCCGTCTTGAATATTACGGGCTCCGTGTTGCACGGAATCCCAAGCCAGAATGACAGTGCCGTTGCTCCAGGATTCTCCAAGACGTCTCACTTGTCGTTCTGTGACGACGCCCAAAGGATCTCTTTCTCGGACTACGGATTGAAAGGTACTCGGGTAGAGTAGGACGGTTTTCAGATTAGGGTAGGGCGGTCCATCATGATTGAGAATGAGTATGCAAGCTTGGCCAGCGACAGAAATGATCATCTCATCGGTCAGCTCTAATTCCCCACAACCTTCAAAATAAGTAGTGGCCACAAATTGTCCGATTTTTTCATGAAGCCTGAGTTGCAAAGCGGGAGGTAGCTTGGCGTACAAGGGCAAGTTGTGTTCAAGAAAGGAGATCCACTCATCCTTGAATACGACTTCGATAGGATCGTTTCGTAGAAACAGATCTTTGAGGGTATCCCAAATACTCATAGATCGAACTCAACCTCAGCGTCATTTATCGGGCAACGGGAAAAGCTGCTTTGGCATATCTAACAGTTTACCCTGGTTTTTCCGAAAACGAGTTGCTGCATTTCCAACTGAATTAGTAATTGAGTAAATGAGTATTCTTTTTCAGGCTAGTTTCTAATGATGGCTTTGAATGGTCGGGGTCAATCCAACCTTCATGGACCACATCCCGAATGCCCCGGATATTAGCATACTGACTATGCTCATTTAGAAGGGACTCGATATCATCAGCTGAAAAATCTGCCTGCGCTACTATTCCATGGGGTTTTCCATGGCTTTCTTTCGAATCGGCAATCGCCTGAACCCAAGCGGTTTCTTCCACGGCTTGTGGGGGATCAATGACTGCTTCGATGTGAACGTTATGTGTGATATTAAGTTCCCCGATGTCGCGATAGAGCCTCCAATAGGTAATCCTTGCGAATGGCTGTGTAGTCCCCGCAAACGCGTGGTTTGAAAGAATCGGTCAGCCAGGGGTAGTATTGAGCTGACAAATCCCATAGATGGTGGTGGGGATCAGTGATTTGCAGATCAAAAATGGATATAGGCATGGGGGGTAATTCTGAAATCTTCGTAGACGATATTACGCCAAAACCGTGGGGACTGTAAGATTTTTATCTAGAGTTTTGGCTTAGATCGCGTTTTAACAATCGTAATTTAGAACTAATATATAGAACACACTACTTCTTCCAACCCATTAGAATCACTATGATCCGTCGTTTAACCCTGTTGTTGGTGCTGGCTTTCTTGCCCGCCTATGTTTTTGGAACCGTATTTCCTACCAGTATTGAGATTGAAAAACAACGTGGGGAAAAACCTCGCAATGTGATTTTCATCCTTACCGATGATCACCGTTATGATGCCATGGGCTTTATGGGACATCCGTTCCTGAAAACTCCAGGACTCGATTCCATGGCTGAGAACGGCGTCCACTTGAAGAACGCCTTCGTGACGACCTCGCTTTGTTCTCCTAGTCGTGCGTCCATTCTGACAGGTTTATATACCCACAAGCACCGGGTGATTGATAACAACCGAGACGCACCAAGTAACATTGTTTATTTTTCTCAGTATTTGCAAAAGGCTGGTTACAACACCGCTTACATGGGGAAATGGCACATGGGCGGTGGAAACGATGAACCGCGTCCAGGGTTCGACCACTGGATCAGCTTTAAAGGCCAAGGTCACTACTTGCCTCCGAGTCCTGATTACACGCTCAATATAAACGGTGAGCGAGTGAAGCAAAAGGGATATATCACTGACGAGTTGAATGACTATGCGATCGATTGGCTGAAGGAGCAGGACTCTGAGGATAAACCATTTTTCCTCTACCTGTCTCACAAGGCGGTGCATGCTAACTTCACCCCGGCTGATAGGCACGAAGGTTCCTACACAGACGAACCCTGGGAAGTGCCTGATAGTGGCAATCTTTCACGCGAGCTAGCTGAGAAGACGCCTCGCTGGTTGCGCGATCAGCGTAACAGCTGGCATGGCATTGACTTTCCATATCACAGTGAGCTCGACGTGGAGCTTTACTACAAACGCTACTGCGAAGCCTTTCGGGCGGTGGATGAGGGGGTCGTTCGGATCATGGATCAGCTCAAGGACATGGGGATCTATGATGATACTCTCGTAGTTTATATGGGGGACAACGGATTCATGTTTGGTGAGCACGGGCTCATCGATAAGCGAGTGGCCTATGAAACATCCATTCGAGTGCCTATGCTCATGCAATGCCCGGATTTATTTAAAGGTGGATCCGTCGTGGAAGACGTCGTTGCGAATATCGACATTGGCCCAACGATCATGGATGCGATGGGTCTGGAAACACCGGCGCACATGGATGGCAAAAGTTTTATCGCTCTTGGACAGAAGAAGGAGATCAAGTGGCGCGACTACTTTCTCTACGTTTACTATTGGGAAAAAGCGTTTCCCCAATCGCCGACTGTATTTTGCCTGCGAGGGGATCGCTACAAGTATATCACCTACTATGGACTTTGGGATACGGACGAGTTGTTCGACTTACAGGAAGATCCCGGTGAAACCAACAACCTGATCAATAGTCCAGAGCATAAGGAAATTGTCCGTGAAATGGAGGATCAGCTCTACGCAATGATGGATGATGCCGGAGGCATGGCTATTCCGTTGAACCAGCCGGGTGCATTCAAGGCGGACAAGCGGTATAGTCGTCGGAGTGGTTGGAATGCTTCTGATTTTCCTTCATCCCATGTGGTTGATGAACCTATCAATCGAAACGCACATTGATCGATTTTCGAAGGCGTAATGAATTATCATGACGCCAACCGCCTCGCTTGGAATGCAAGTGAACCCTATCACAGGGAAGCCGTATTCGAGAAAGTCTTATATGAATTAAAGACCCTTGGATTGTCGTGCTTGGATGAATACGAATTAGCGACCTTTAACCATCTGGGAATTGAAGGTAAACATATCGCTCAGCTCTGTTGCAATAATGGCCGGGAAGTGATGTCTCTGGTGAAGTTGGGTGCCGCGAGGGGTGTTGGCTTTGATATTTCGGACACCTTTATTCAGCAGGGGAAGGAGTTGGCTGAGAAGAGTGGGATTGCCTGTGAATTACATGCATGCGACGTAGCTGATATTGGGTCCGAATTCCGAGAGCAATTTGATATTGTTTATGTCTCGGTAGGTGCGGTCGGTTGGTTTCAGGATCTGACTCCCTTTTTTTGCAAGGTTGCAGAATTGCTCAAGCCGGGCGGGCATCTGTTTGTCTACGAGCAGCATCCCTTTCAGGAAATGTTGGATTTGAAGGCCTCGGTCGAAGCGCCTCGACTAACCTGCGATTACTTTAAATCCGAGCCCTACCGGGATACAGGAGGATTAGATTACTATTCTGGCAAATTCTACGACTCACCACCCGCTTACTGGTTTGTGCATACTTTTTCCACGATTCTTCAAACCATCATTGATCAAGGAATGACGATTACTCAGGTGGAAGAGTTCGAGCACGATATCAGCAACAACTGGCCCGAGTTGGCTGCGGCTGAATTAAAGATACCGCTCTGTTTCCAGCTGGTAGCTAAGAAAGAGTAGCACAGGCATCTTGCCTGTGTTTTCTCTGAGAATATTCGAAACCATAAAGGATCAGGTTGATAACGCCTACTGCGCCGTCGCTTCCATGACTTTCTTGAATAGGTCAGTGGAACGTCCTTTGGGATCTTGCCGGAACAGTTTCTCTTGGGTGGCCATGACGCCGAAGAACTTAGGCATCAGCTCGTCAGTCACATAACCTTCCACATCGAAATTCGTGGGCAACTTAACGCCGGTCATGGCTGAAACCTGGCCTAACAATCCACCGGTGTCTTCTGGAAGCGCGCCTTTGATCTTGTTGATCCATTCTTGGGCGCCTGCATCCTTGACTGCACTTTTAACAAAGGGGATTAAACTATTCTTGAGCTGTGATCCGGCCGCAGATTCTACGTAACGTGTCAGAGAATCGTCTCCCCCTGTCATAATCGATTCAACGGCGGGAATGTCCAAAGCGCCGATCTTGTCTTTCAAAACACTTTTATAATCGCCAAGGGCACTGACAGCTGAATCGTTCAATGACGAAGAGAAACCTTTAAATAGAACCGATTGGCCTGCTGATTCGAGTGCACTTTGCACCTTTTCAAACGAATCTGGAATTTCGATTACCTCCTGGTTCTTAGCGAGATTAGTGATCTCAGCGACCGTATCGGTGGAAATGGTCTAGATGGCATCCACAATGGCGCTTTTCATGTTTGCCACCGTGGGTTCTGATGAAGTGGCGACTTGCTCGACTTGGGAACTGGATGGCGCGCTACTTGAACTACTGGATTCGCTAGAGCCTCCACAGCCTTGAAAGGCAAGTGCTGCAGTAAGCGTTGAAAAAGTGATGATGGTGTTCGTAGATACGGTTACTTTCATAATGAGCTTAGTTCTATATGGAAACGAGTGTTACTAGGGCTTGCTGACAAAGTCAAAGCTTCGTGGGTTCCCTTAGAGGTTCAATTTCGCGTCTTCTTCACAGCGAGCCAACCAATCAGCATGCATTTTGAGTAGTCGTTTAACGACCTCTGGATTTTTTGCGGCCAGGTTGGTGGTCTCCGTGCGGTCTTCATAGGTATCGAAAAGCTCGATGGTTTTACTGGCATCGGAGGAGACAAGCTTCCACGGGCCATCAGTGACCGCCCAACCTTTGGACCATTTCCAAAAGAGGGGTTCTTCTCGGACTTCTTTTCTTTCTTGGAAGACGGGGTTCAGTGAAACGCCCTGCATTGGAACGATATTATTTCCGTCGAAAGTTTTTGGATACGTCGCTCCACTGACATCGACGAGAGTTGCCATGATGTCGATGAGGTGACCACGGAAAGTGCTTATACGACCGGGGTTTTTAATGCCTGCTGGCCAATGAGCAACGAGCGGCGTGCAAATGCCCCCTTCATGGCTGTTGTTTTTAAAGAGTCGATAGGGTGTGTTAGATACATTGGCCCAATCTTTGCCAAGCGAAGCCCAGTAACCGAAACCACCGAGTGGGCCGGATTGAATTTGTGCATTCCGTTCAGCGTCTTCGCCTGAGGAACCATTATCGGAAGCAAAGAGGATCAGGGTGTTGTCCGTCTCTCCCATGGCTTCAATTTTTTCCAGAATGCGACCGATGCTTTGATCAACCCGGTCAATCATCGCGGCATAGATGGCCATGCGTTTGATTTCTTTCTCTTTTTCTTCCGCATCGACCTCGGCCCAGGGCACATGCGTTGGTTCAGACCGGGGAAATGTTTCGTCGATGAGTCCCAGCCTCAATTGTTTCTCATAGCGAGCTTTCGCAATGGCTTCATAGCCCACCCGGTAGTGGTCGGCGTATTTGGCAATATCTTCCGGCCAGGCGTGAAGCGGATCGTGCGGAGCCTGGTAGGAGAGATACATAAAGTAGGGTTTCTCTTCCTGACGGTAGCGTTCCATGAATCCGAGAGCCCAATCCGTGTAGGCATCGGTGGAGTAATAATCCTCATTGGGTGGAGTGTAGGGCTTCATCACCTTATCGTCGAAGGCATAGACACGCCAGGGTTTGCTTTCTGATTTGTTGCCGGGGCGTGGTTCGCCTTTCCGCTGATTGCCGGGGTTCCAATGGTTTGAGGCCCCATCCAGTAATCCGTAATAGTGATCGAATCCACGGTCGAAGGCATTCTCCGTGCTATGATGCTTACCTACCCATAAGGTGCGGTAGCCGGCTGTTTGCAGAACCTCTCCAATCGTTACCGAATTTAGGAAGGGCCCAAATTTCCGATGCGTTCCGTTTTGTTGAGCATATACACCGGTCATTAATATGGAACGCGAAGGGAAGCACTTGGATGTATTATGAAACTGCGTAAAGCGCAGGCCATTCTCGGCAAGCTTGTCCAAATGAGGCGTCTCAACCTCACCGCCATAACAACCGATATCCGACCATCCCATGTCGTCGACGAGGATCATGAGGATGTTGGGTTGCTTGGCGTTTAATCCTGAGCCGAGTAAGGAAAATACAATTAGGGTAAAAGAAAGGGTAGTTATTCTTTTCATTATGGATGAAGGAATTAGACCGAGGGCTAAACTTATTCAATCCCGCAGTCTAGCCCTTTAGCCCCAATGCCTTCTCCGCGTACATCACAGACAGCTTATTATTCTGCTCCTCGTACTCGATCTTCTCGTCAAGAGTCTTGCCTTCCACGCTGGGGAGCTTGTCCTGCGAGTTGGATCGGATCCACTTGAGGGCGTTCGCCAGTTTTGTGGCATTCTGGCTTTCGAAGCTTTCCCAATAGCCTTTGGTTTTGCAGGGGACTTTGAGGGGGTTGCGAGTGATCATCTCCAGGCAGAATTGAATCTTTGGATTATGCTTTTCAAGCGTGTCGAAAATGGAGTCCATACTAAGAAACCCTTGCCCAACGGGTACCTCGGAAAGAAGGAAACCGTCTTCATACTCCTGAACGCCCATGTCTTTGATGTGGGTAGTGGCAGCGTACTTGGCAAGGCGTCTTACGGTTTCGTCTGGATGCTCGAGGAGGGATATGGAATTGCCCGTATCAATCGTCACTCCCAGAAACTCGCTGCCGATGCCTTCCATAAACTCGATCAAATCATCTGCTTCCCAGTCTTTGTGGTTTTCCACCGCCAGTTGAACTTTGTGTTTCTTTACAATGGGCTCGGCCAAGCGAATGCGTTTCCAGGACCTGTCTTTTAGCTCGAGCCATTCGTGGCGGGTATGGAAGTCCTCGTAACGGCGTCCTCCCATGGCTGTGCGGAAGACCTTCACGCCAGCTTCCTTCGCCATGGCAATTTCGTTCTCGAATCGATCCAGATCATTTTCGGTTCGAGGGGCAGAGACAGTCCCTTCAATAAACAGTCCGAGTTTGTCGCAGGTATTGCGAATCTGGCGTGTCAGCGATTTATACCAGCCACTGGTTCTGGTTTGAACACCGCCGGCTCCGTAGCTGCTAACGTGCTCAAGTAGTTCTGCGGCGTCTTTGAAGGGAGGGTATTTCTTGCTCTTTTGATTTCTGGATCCACGGAAGGCATAGGAGTGAATCACGATCCCCAAACGTTTGCCACGACTCGCCGCGTGGCTGAGTGCAGGTAGAGAAGGTGCAAGTCCGAGGAAAGTAGCGGTCGATGCCAGCTTGGCAACGGCAGTGCGACGGTCCATTCGGCGAGAAAAATCTAACATCAGGATTTGGGGTAGTGGGGTGAGTGACTAACCAAGCGCAAATGAAGTCGCCTCTCAAGTAGAATAGAAGGTCATGACAGGATTCTCTAAATCCATATTGATTTGCTTCGGAACGCCTCCACACTCCCTGAAGTTTAATGTCTGATTTGAAGAGGATAGTCTATTTTGCCTGGGCGTGTGTGTTGGGGATGCTGGTTGCTGCTTGTAAACCGGCGTCTGAACCTATCAAGCCCATCCTTAAACCCATGTTCTCTTTCTTGATAGCAGGTTTCCAAGGGAAAGCCGCAGAAAGCAAAGTGCCGATACCCTTTTTCTACAAAATACTCGGCCCCAGAGTGAGCAATGGAGCGGTTGTCGGGACGAATTTTTGGGACGTTTGGGTTGAAGATAGGTCCATCTGAAAGGTCCACGATCGGAATCGAGCTTTCTACACAACCTTGAATGAGTTCAGGCGTGGAATGGCAGTTAATGATTCCATCCCAGTTGAGTTTTAATTACCAAGCCGGGTTCCTTTGTGATATCGCCTGATCATCCACAAACGCCGTCCAGTTTTCGTGGAAACGGTTGTAATTGGAAATGGCACTTAAGATGCGTTGGTTTTCTTCCAGGCGCGTTTTGAAACCGAGGGC
The DNA here is from genome assembly GCA_014529675.2 of Opitutia bacterium ISCC 52. Taxonomy (NCBI): domain Bacteria; kingdom Pseudomonadati; phylum Verrucomicrobiota; class Opitutia; species Opitutia bacterium ISCC 52. The sequence goes on along the minus strand of CP076040.1, from coordinate 2,805,124 downwards.
CACTTTGCTAGATTGAGGCTTTGCAAATGAGTGTCAGGAGATTGCGGTTATCTCGCAAGGCCCGACATCTTGCTAACATTTTACATGTTGTGTGAACAAATAGCGACATTGGGTATTACATGCAAATTAGGGTAATTATTCTCCGGTTTTATGGATTCATCAGGCCATTTGAACTGTTTTTGGATAAAATTCTTACTTTTTTGGGAAGAATTCTCAGATATTTTCTAAAAAAATCTGGTAGTGTATTCGAATTAAAGTTTATGCGATTGATTTCTCACCATCCTTGTTTTTTAAAACGAACCAGATTTCAGGATTGGAAAAGGCACCTGTCTCAGACCCTAATCCAAGCAAAAGCACCTGACAAAAAATTTAGGGGTATCTAGTATCACCTGATACTTAGATTCAATTGCCGGTTAGTTAGGGGACTAACCGGCATTTTTTTGTACTCAGGCCCTCGCCTACGACACTTTGGCGTCCGACTTTCAACTTTGCCGGAATGGGGTTGGCGATATTTGGTGCCTGGTATTCTCGGCAGCCACCATGTCTCAGGAATTCGGATGGGCCTTTGGAGTCGCTGTTGCTGGGTGGTTTTTATCAAGGGCAGGTTATGTTCAAGACATGGTTCCAACCGATGAGGTTAAAAACGTATTGGTATGATTCATGAGCCTCATACCGGCTTTTGTCGGCCTGATACCTCTAGGGATTATGTGTTTTTATCCCTTAAACGAAGAGCGCGTTTCCGAGATTGAACGAGAGCTCAAGCAGCGTAAAGAGTCTGCCAACTCCATCGTTTGATCAACCCCCTTGGTTGATATACCAAACGGCATTATTGGTATTGCGTCCTGCAAGAATGAGATCCAATCGACCATCCTTATTTAAATCAACGGCCTTCAGGTCATAGGCTTCCTGTCCTGAGCCTACATCGATATCGTGGGTGGTGAAAAGACCACTGCCATTGTTCTCATACCAATGAACCTGTTTTGCGCTGAATGAGGCCGAGGCCGCATCCATATCTCCATCCAGGTCAAAGTCTCCAATGGCTAATGTATGGCAGTCGGGTAAATCTGCATCTACGGTCGTCTGTTGCCAGCGTGGACCCTTGAACCAGAAGACGCCTTTGCCATGTCCAGCACTAGCCATTACATCAGGACGGTTATCTCCATCGAAGTCGGCAATCATGGCATTGGTCGCACCGTTTAACTCAGTGATGGTGTTCAATTTCCAGATGCCACTCATGGTCGGTGGATTTTGATACCAGGCTAATGAGTTCCCGCCTGAGTGTCCGACTACGATATCAGGTTTTCCGTCACCGTTTATGTCTCCTGCATCCATATAGTGAGGACGGACAGGGGCATTACTCTGAACGATGGTATGCCTCACAAATTTTCCCGCAAAGTTGTCAAACCAGGCGACGCTATCTTTCCAGTCGCCTTTGATACTGTTTCCTACCACATCGAGATTTCCATCCCCATTGATATCGACTAATTCCAGCCCATGGCAGCCGTGCATATCCTTTTCAATCAGATTAAACTCTGTGCGCTTTGGATTGATCGTTCCGGTGTTTTCTATCCAGGCGACTGAGAAGTCGGGGACATTCTTTTTAGGTTTCTTCACTTTTTCGCGGCGAGCCCGTTTCTCGCGGTAATCAATCCAGGGGGATGTTTCTCGGGCGACGACAAAATCGAGATCTCCGTCTCCGTCCATATCTCCAGATGCTCCATATAACAACTTGCCATCTACAACATCCGCTATGACTTCTGCTTGCTTGTTATTGAGGGGATTGCGCACGACAAAGACCCGATTTACTCCGGTCGAAACAAGGTCAAGTTGGCCATCGCCATCAAGATCCGCAACATCGATGCCGCGGGTTTGTTCACCAAGATCAGCTGAGGATTTCTGCCAACTAAGAGCTGCACCGAGTGGTGAGGCACATATGAATAATAAGGCGAGCAAATGTGGAAACTTCATAATAGGGATATGGAAATAGCGTTTGGGGTCTGGATCCTAGGAATCAAATGGTTCACGGCTAGAACAAATTGCGAAAAAGTCCTTTTTGTGACCAATCCGAGCTTGCAGGGTTTCAAATTCTCTAAGCATATTTGGCTCATGATTACACCAGTAGAGGCGCTCCAACGTTTAAAAGAAGGGAATCAGCGTTTTGTATCTGGAGCTCGGCAAGCCTTGGATCTGAGCGATAGTGCTCGACTGGCCGAAGTCGCCTTAGGACAAAATCCATTTGCCGCCATCTTGTGCTGTGCGGATTCCAGGGTGCCGTCAGAGTTGATTTTCGATCAAGGCTTGGGAGACTTATTCGTTGTCCGTGTGGCGGGTAACGTAGCCGAGGACACGCAAGTCGGAAGTCTGGAATTTGCCGTCGAGCAATTGGGTGCCCAATTGATAGTTGTTATGGGGCATTCCCATTGTGGAGCCGTCAACGCGGCATTAGCTGGAGCCGTTGGCCTTTCGCCCTCATTGTCCAAGGTCGTGGCTCCTATTTCTCGCGCCATTGACTCCATGCCGAAAACGGATTCGACACCCACTCTGGAGCAGGCAGTCGAGGCTAACGTTCATCAATCGATTGAAGATCTTAAGCGCAAATCAGAAATTCTGGCTCAGCGTTTAGAGGAAGGGGCCATCGAGGTTTTGGGGTCCAAGTATGATCTTCAAACGGGACTGGTTCAATTTCTCGATTAAATGAATGCTTAGGCTCTCTATTAAGTTGCTCATACGAATTCGGTTTTTCTTAACCAGTCGAAACAGAGCCCGCTATCAAATCACCCGGGCATTTGAAGAATACCAACTGTTGGGGAATGAAATCAGTTCTGTCTTAGGAAGAGAGGCGTTCCGGGTTCCCCATATGAGAGGGGTGGATGAATATATGCGTGATTGGTCTTTTTTTATGATCCTGGAACATAATGTGATCGTGAACACTATGATGGAGACGATTGTCGAGAGCCTCGCCTTCCACAACATCCCAAAAGATCTTCCTGTGAAGGATACCAAAAAAGACGTAATGCCGTCCGATAATCCAGGGCAGGAACAAATGACTGCCTTTTGCCAATCTGTCCAACAGTACCTCCGCAATACGAAAAAGCTGAAGTCACTTCGAGGAACCCCACGTTATCGGCACCCCATTTTTGGTATGCTCAATGCCCACGGCTGGCATTGCATGATGGCCTTACATTTGGAAATCCATCTTCCGCAAGCTAAGTGCGTCTTTGAGGGGCTTAAAGCGGAAGCTCAATAAATTATTCCGAATAACCGGTTGGTGGCCAGTTGGGTACACGTAGTCCCCCATAAATAGTCCAACCAATTTTGGTGTGCTCTGTCAGAGGTAGCAAAGTTAAGCTCCAGACCAGAGATGCAGGATCCGTCTTCGTGTATTCCCTGATCTGCGTCCATGCAGGGTGCTGGAGGCGCTCCACCCAGGTGATCTTTTCGATATCCTCATCTACAAGCAGAGATCCATAGCCAACCAACACGTTTTCATTCTCGAGTGGTTGCACGCTACCCATAGCCCAGCTGCGCATAGGACGTTCTCTGGGAAAGCGCGATTGCCAGACCTTTTTCAAAGTCCGGTTTTCCTCATCCATTTCATATTCTTCTGCCCTGCTACGGATGGCACTGGGTGGCAGAGAAGGAGTGAAAGGGCGGGCGCCAAAATTGTCGTTGTTAAAAATAAGCAGATTTCCTTCTTCTGTTATCCACGGTGCATGCGGCATCCAGAACCATTCGCCTCCACCTTTTAATTCGAAGGTCTTATCCTGTAGATCCTTTTTCATGTCCTCTGGATCTGTAATGACGAGCCACTCAATTTCCTGTGATGCGGCATCGATTTTCGCGATCCCTGAAATCAGGCGAAAGTTTACCAGAAACGCATCGCCATTATCTACGATCCTGACGGCGTTGGCGTGGCTCCAATCTGCTGTATTGGGGAATCCTCTACGTACCCAATAATTTGAGAAGGTGAGGTAACCAATTTGGTAAGGATCCAAATGATCAAAGGCTTTCCATTTCCAAAGGATCTCTCCCTGACGGTTCATACGTATCACTACATCGCCCACAACCTGCACGGATCCTCGAGCAGCGTTTTTCTTCGTTTCACTTGTGAAATATCCAGGCAAAATACGGATCTCAGTACTCAAGACGAGCAGATCTCCATTGGGATACTCTTGGAACGAATGATGGAAGGTAAGTACGTCCACCGGGATCGCGCCGGTTGTATCCGGTCCATCAGGACGTTGAGAAGCTACCCAGCTTGCGACTGTATTTCCCAAGGCGTCGATCTCGATCAGTCGGTTATCTGACGTTATGAACATGATGTTCCCATTGGCGATTGGGCGATAGTCGGTGATCCGTGAATCAGCATGGTAGTACCAAATAACTTCTCCCTGAGCATCCACGACGGCCAACATACCAAACTCCATATTGAAACGAGATTCATCTGAGATAGCGTCAGCCACTGCCAGGGGTACGCGACGTCTTGGATTAAATAAAGTATAGCCATCAGCCATGGCTTTCCCGTCCTTAATTTCGGTGACGATCCGCGGCATGAGTTCTGGGCGATCGGGAAGGGGCGGTGTTTTCAGAAGCATTGGTTTTGTGTAAGAAGTCGTTCCAGTTGTATCTGAGATCTGGACTTTTATCCTATATTCTCGGTCTGCATACATTCCCACCACTGGAAGACCCTTTTGTGGATTCTTTTCCGGGCCGTAATGGATTACAAATTGATGGTTTCCAGAAGTTCCGGTAATCGTTGTATTTACGGGTCCAGAAGCTTCGAAGCTTAGAATCCCAGCTAATGGTGCAGCGGGATTCTTATTTGGCTGAAGGCTTAGATCAGTCTGAAAGCTGGGCTTTGCAGCTAAGTGTGATAGGATCAGCACTACCCATCCAGTTAGAAATAAATGGAATATTCTTTGTTTTACCATGATCTGAAAACTAGCATCTTGCATCGCATTTTACAGCTCGTCGAGTCTTTCACAACCAATTGTCTTCGATAGGTGGAAGGGATTCTTCAAAAATAAACCCCAGCCAAAAATGACTGGGGTTTTGAAATTGAATCGCAACCGGGTTCATTCCTCGAAGCTTGCTTCGTTCTTACTCTTGCGATTCATCAAGCCCCGAAGCGTCTCGCTCCGTTGAATCCGTTAAAGTGTACCTATTTGGTAATGCTCATCTTCACACCCTTGAACATGAATGCGTTGTCGCTCACTCGAAGTCCTTTGCCACTGGCTGTGGTGACGTTGTTGAGGACGACTTCTTTTGTTTTCACATAAGGAAATTGTTCAACGTAAGAATCGTCGGTCATCTGTGAGTTGAAATTGGCGAAGAGGGCTGGGCCTTCATAGTCCTCCGGATAAGCGGAATCATCGATGTGCAGGTTTTCGATGGTGATGTGTTCCGGCATGTAGCAGGTGTAGCCGAAATCGTGTTGCCCGGAATAGGATCCTGTTACAAGAGAGATATTGCTGCCGCGGTCGAAAGTGGGAACAAAGACACAATCTCGGATGATCAGGTCTCCCTGCCAAGTGCTTCCGTAGTCGGAGCGAAGGTTAAAGAATCGACGGCTGTAAATGGTGGTATTCTCCACGGTGAAGGTTCCGGTGCCGATGGCGTTGATTCCCATGTGACCTAGGGTGGAGTTTTTGATGGTAGCGTTGGCGACTCCCTTATGAGCATCGAAGCGTGAAAAAGTGCAATTATCCAGGAGCAGGTTTTTGCAATAGTTGGAGCCCATGATACCCCAATAGCGAGTGTCCGTGATGTCGTTGGTTTGCTTGCAATTGATAAACGATACATTGAGTGCCCGTCCAAGTGAGATATCATAGGTGCCCATGGAAACAGGAAGATTGGCTCGACCGATCGTTCCATACGTTTTATGTCCGGTCAGGAGGGTGTCTTTTACGGTAATGTTGGCGCAGTCGCTGACCGAGATGAATCCGCCATAGGGGGCTCCATGGTCACCTTCGCCAGTGATGTGATGCTCGAGTCCTTCCAGGTTTACATTAGAGCGTGTGATTCCAAATCCGCGTTTATAATAGTTATACTTTGATTCGGCCTGATTGGCGATGGTCGTGAAATGGCCTCCCTTGATGGTTAAGGTCTTCTCATCCATCGGCAACGCCAAGATATCTGTGATCTGTTCAAAGTCCCAGATTATGGGCGTATTGGGATCGACGACGCCTTTCTTGGAAACAAGAAACACGTCGGTTTGGGAAGATCCATTGTTTTGGTTTCGTCCATAGCGGATGTAGTGTTTACGTTCGGAGTTGCTAACTGTAATCAGGCAAGCTTGGGGTAGGGATAGGTCAATGGTCTTCTGATTCTTCTAAAGGGTGGTTATCCCTTGCGGCTTGAAGGGCTTAAGCTCGGAATCGACCAGGAAAACAAAGGCTGTACGGTCCTCGACTTTCCTGTCATCGATGATGAATGCGGCTGACCCAAAGTCCGTATCGGTTCGGATGGTTGCTGTGCGATTCTTTCCGCCGATGTAGTAAGTGGCATCCCCATCGGCTTTAACTGGAAGGTTTTGCTGATTGGCTAGATTGTGAGTTGCGGCAATCGCATCACTATCGTTCGTCGTTCCATCGCCTTTGGCGCCAAAGTCACTGTAGCGGATGTAGTCTTTTGCTTTAAATGACGCGATGTCGATTTCTGAAACGCCCTGAGCGATAACGACAATACTTGAGAAAAGGAAGCACAATAGGGGTAGCTTTTTCATGATGAAGTTCTTTGATACAAAACAAAGTAGGGTAATTTAGTCAAAAGCTCTCGAAGCTCTTTTTATGGGTAGGGCTCGATCGCCGAGCGAGCCGATGTAGAAACGGCGGTTTGCGGCGTACTGAAGCCGATAGGCGACAGCGAAGCGGACAACAACCGCCCCACCCATTATCAGTGACAAAATTAAGTTTAGGTATCGCTTCCGATTTTTCAATCACCTGATTTCGATTTACCGGATGTATTATTAGAAAAACTCCAATTGATCCGTATCTGGCTTTTTGGATTCAGGCAGAGTCTTCTTAGAGGCCTTCTCTTTACTCACCTGTTTGGCTGACTCTGTGACCTCGTCCTCGACGGTTTGGTCGTTTTCCAAATGATCCAGGATGGTCTTCGCGCGATCAATCACGGATCCAGGTAGACCTGCCAGTCTCGCCACATGAATTCCATAACTGCGGTCAGCGGCACCCGGGATGACCTGACGGACAAAGATGATGTCATCGTTCCATTCCTTGACGGCGACGCTGTAGTTGGAGAGCCGAGCCAGGCTCTCATCAAGTTTGGTTAATTCGTGGTAGTGAGTGGCAAAAAGAGTCTTAGGGCCTTTCTCGGAATCTTCATGCAGATGTTCTACAACCGACCAGGCGATGCTCAATCCGTCGTAGGTGCTTGTGCCGCGCCCAATCTCATCGAGGATGATAAGGCTTTTGTCGGTCGCGTTGTTGAGGATGTTGGCGGTCTCGTTCATCTCCACCATGAAGGTGGAATTGCCTCGAGCTAGTTCGTCGCTGGCTCCCACGCGAGAAAAGATCCGATCAACCAATCCGAGTTTGCAGCTCTTGGCTGGAACCCAACAACCAACTTGGGCCATCAGAGTAATCAAAGATACTTGTCGAATGTAGGTCGACTTACCGGCCATGTTAGGACCGGTGATGAGCATGATTTGCTGCTCAGAAGAGCTCAATGTGGTGTCGTTGGGCACAAAGGCATAGGTGCCGGCTAGTCCCAGGGCCTCCTCCCGCATCGTTTGCTCCACGACTGGGTGACGGCCCTCTATGATTTCCATGTCGTCGGACTCACTCAACTCGGGTTTGCAATAATCCCACTCACGAGAAAGCTGTGCCCAGCCGACGAAGAGGTCGGCTTCAGATAAGGTGTCCGCCGCATGATTGAGTTCGTTGGCTTCGTCTAAAACTTTCTGTACCAGGTCGCGGAAGAGTGATTCCTCGTGAGAGCTGCTGGTTTCCTCGGCATGTAGGATTTCTTTTTCTTTTTCTTTCAGCTCTTCGGTCACATAACGCTCGGCATTTACGAGAGTTGACTTGCGTATGTAATGCTCGGGTACGAGGGAGAGATTCGATTTGGAGACTTCGATAAAATAACCAAATGCGTTGTTGTATTTGATTTTCAGATTCTTGATCCCGGTTGCTTCTTTTTCCCGTGCTTCCAGATCACTAATCCAGGTCTTGTTGTTGCGCATGAGGTCACGCATTTTGTCCAGCTCATCGTCGTAGCCATCTTTGATGTAGCCGCCATCTTCGATTTTGCTGGGTAGCTCCTCATCGATTGCGCGGTCGAGTAGACCCTGTAGATTGGAGAAGTCGCCCAGACGATCGACCAGCTCTTGAATGTTTTCTCCGTCGAATTGCAACAGGATAGCTTTTAATGCCGGTAACGCATTCAGCGTGTCACGAATGCCACCGATTTCTCTTGGATTGCGGATACGGTTTTGCAGTCGAGAGAGGATGCGTTTGATGTCGCGGGTGAGACGGAGGGTTTCGGCGAACTCGGCCATCAGTCCCGGCGACTCGAGAAATTCTCCCACACAATTCTGCCGCCGTTGAAGCTCTTTAAGCTCAAGTGAGGGAGAGGCCAAGTAATCTTCCAGTTTGCGAGCGCCAGCTGCAGTTGCCGTTCGATCCATGGACTCAATCAGCGATCCTTCACGGCTGCCGCGTGCGGATTGAAAGATCTCGAGATTGCGCAAGGTGGAGGGATCGAGTAGTAGTGCCTCATCCGAACGATACAGTTGGATGGTGCTCAGGTTTTTAGGCTCTTCACAGAGGCTTTCGGCCACGTAGTAAACAAGTGCTCCGGCTGTTCCAATCGCCTCATGCTCTTTGCTAAGACCAAAGCCTTCCAGGTTCAAGACCTCCAGTGCGTCCATAACGGTCTTGGCTCCTGAAACGGCATCGAAATGATAGCCAGGGATTTCTGACCAGGCATATTCGCGACAGAAGATGACAAACTGTTCAGCGGGAGAGTGGGGTTCGGCTTTAGCTTTCAGGTCATCCAATCCATCCTCGGGTAAGACAATCTCGCGTGGATTGATCGAGGTGAGGATCGGCATTACCCGGTCGAAACTCTTCTCCGTTGCGACCCGAAACTCACCCGTCGTCAAATCCATCCAGGAAGCATGGACACCCGCTTTGTCCCAGTATACGGCCAGTATAAAGTGGTTTTCCTTCTCCGTCAGCTGGTTCTCGTTGAGGGTGGTTCCTGGAGTGATGATCCGGGTGAGAGCGCGCTTCACCAATTTCCCGGTTTGTGGAGTCTCAACCTGATCGCAGATCGCGACCTTCATACCCGCCTTTAGCACCTTTCCAATGTAGCCGTCCGCTGCATGAAAGGGAATTCCTGCCATTGGGTAGTCGTGTCGTTTGGTCAGTGTAATGCCCAGCAACTTGGCTCCGACTTCTGCATCCTGATTAAATAGTTCGTAGAAGTCACCCAGACGAAAGAGCAGCAGTGTATTCTTGGGAAGCTGGTTTCGCACCTCCCAGTACTGCTGCATCATCGGGGTCAGACTTTTAGACTTCTTGGTAGCCATTCGGGAAAACAAGTAATCCCAAGCGAGCACTGGTAAATTGCAAGGGCGATTTGGCAAAAGAAGAGTGGAACAGGCATCTTGCCTGTTTTTGTGTCACCAATCTGACACATAATCTCTCTGCGGTGCCAGTGTTCTTTCCACAAAGATTAGGATCTTGAAGCCAGTTCGGGAGTGGATAGCAGGCTTACATCTAGAAGGTTGTGAAACCACAAAAAGCGCAAAAGGCACAAAAGAGGTTCAGTTTTTGTCCTTCTTGTGCTTCTTGTGGTTCCTGAAATGAAAACAGGCAGGATGCCTGTTCTACTTTAAAAATGATCCTCCACTACAACGAGGCAGGCGAAGCGGATGCACCCGCCATGATCTGCTTGCATGGTCTGCTGGGTTCTTCGCGCAACTGGCGAGGGGCGGCTCGGTTTCTGTCGGAACATTTTCGGATGATCACAGTCGATGCGCGGAATCACGGCGAGTCCTTCCATACCACGACCATTACTTTTGATGATATGGTTCAGGATCTACAGGAGTTGATGGATCATATGGGTTTGGATACGGCGACGCTTGTTAGTCATAGTATGGGCGGAAAAGTTGCCATGTTATTTGCCTGTCGTTATCCTGAACGCGTCGATCGTCTGTTTGTCGTAGATACGGCTCCCAAGGATTATCCTCCCTACCATGAAACCGAATTTGCGGCCATGAATGCTCTCGACCTCAGTCGCTTGGAAACGCGCAATGATGCGGATGCCTTGATCGCCACCTACATAGACGATTGGGCCTTTCGCCAGTTTCTGATTTCCAACATCGTTCGCGATGAGGCTGGCCAATTCAAGTGGATGATCAATTTGCCGATTATCGAAGCTCACTTGGGGGTGCTTGCCAAAAACGCAATCGACCTAATGGATACCTATGAGGGCCCGGCGCACTTCTTGATCGGAGGTTTATCGAAATACGTGACTGAGGACGACCATACCGATATTCGTTATCATTTTCCGAATGTAACCATCGAGACCTGGGATGATTCCGGTCATAACCCACACTTCGAACACCGAGACCGTTTTGTGGAGTGGGTGATTCAAAAGGTTAAGGGTTGAAGGCTAAAGGCGGAAGGTTGAAGGACTCTCCTGATCTTCTTCCCTCTCTGACTTTTATTAACCGCAGATGGACGCAAATGAACTCAGATCTTTGCGCGCAAGTACGCGGTTCATTTCGGGTTGTTTTAATTATCTGCGTTAATCTGAGTCCATCTGCGGTTGAGTTTTCCACTTATTGACTTGAATTCACCGACTCATCTGCTCGAACTAAATTATGCCCAATTTATCCAGCTCCTCAGAGATTAGAGCTATTCGTGGAGCGTGGTTGAATCCTCTCTCGGACGATCGGTGTGATTATTTACCTGATGGATTACTGCTTTCAGAGAAGCAATCGGGCTCCTGGAAGATTATTGAGCTGGGGGACGCAGAGACATTAATTACGAAGCATGGATTGGAGCCGCGCCAGATCGAAGGTGAGGTCGGTCTTCTAATGCCTCCTTTTTTCGATATGCATTTTCATTGGGTGCAGGATGAAGTTCGGGATATGCCCAAAGCGTCACTCCTCGAATGGCTGGAGAAATATACCTTCCCGAAGGAAGCTGCGTTTGCTGATCCTGACTTTGCAGAAGAAAAAGCGGCCTTCTTTTGGAAACGAATTCTGTCCACCGGTACGATCGGCGGATTGTGTTACAGTTCAATTCACCAAACGGCTTTGGAGTCAGCAATGCGACATGCTCCGGAGTATTTCAAGATCGGCAATGTGTTGATGACGATGAATTCGCCGGAAGCACTCACACAATCGGATCGTGAGGCCATGGAGTTAAACAGCTGGGCCTCGAAAACGTTTGGCCAGAGGCATGTGGCCAGTCCACGATTTGCCCCAACGACTGGACCGGATGTGATCGCTGCTGCCAGTTTCGCTGCCGATGGCATTGATGGGTTTGCCCAAACGCATATGTGTGAGACCCAACAGGAGATCGATTGGGTGTTTTCTATTTATAAAGAGATACCGGGCTTTGAAGATATCGATTCCTATATCCAAGTGTATGAGCGCACGGGTTTTCTCGGTCCCAAAACGGTATTGGGTCATTGTATCCACCTATCGGATGGTGAATGGAAACTCATGGCTGAAACGGATACGGTAGTAGCGAGTTGCCCGACCTCGAACGGTCCGTTGGAAGAACGAGGATTGGGATCTGGGCTATTTGATTTTCAACGGGCTGATCAGGAAGGCGTTCGTTGGGCCTTGGCTTCCGACATTGGCGGAGGACCCTTTCTCTCGATGTTGGATGTGATGGGCTCCTTTGTTCGTCAGAATGCAGCCTTCGGAAATAAAGCGGCTACTTTTTCCCGGGCTTTGTATCGCAGTACTCAAATGGGAGCCAATGTGCTCGGCTCGGGTGAAGGCAAGGGCTCCTTTGGTGTGGGGAAGGACCTGGATTTCATTTCTGTGGAAGCTTCGGAAGAGCAACTCAGGGCTGGGAATGCCGATGCGGTCTTGTCCGCAGTCATTTCTCCTCATGAAAGCAATCGGGATATTTACGATGGTCTTGTCAGGAAGACCGTTATTGAGGGAGAATCGGTCTTCGAATGCTAGGATTTTGGAACAAGGTCGTTTATGAGTTGGATTGTTTTTCCAAGGTATTCGTTGCGATTGTTGTAGAGCACAAGAAGGGAACACCCGGAACGGCCAGAGCAATGATACTCCGCACTGAAGCCGGTGAAGTGCTAGGGACCATTGGAGGAGGAGTTATGGAGTCCCGACTTTTGGATGAAGCTAAGGGAGCTCTAGAAAGTGGCTCATTCGAACCTCAGTTGAAGACGTTGGTGCATCGGCAATCAAAGGATCATGTGGAATCGGGACTTATATGTGGCGGTTCACAAACGGTGGTGACTTTGGTTCTCAATCCGGACCATCGACGCGTGCTCTATGAAGTTTGTAGCTGTCTGCGCCAAGGAAACGCCGGGCGATTAACTATTTCTCCTGCCGGTATATCACTTGAGAGTGAGTCGACAGAAGATCCTTCTTGTAGCCTTCGAGTGCTTGGGGAGGATTGGGAGGCTGCGATTGGGTTGCTCAATCGTCGGCGGGTATTAATCGTTGGCTGTGGTCACTGTGGGGCTGCGCTTGCTCGACAAATGGACCTGTTAGGGTTTCAGGTTACAGTTGTGGAACCCCGTATCGGACTTCCAAGCACAGAGAATCTGCCTAAGCGTGTTCAAGTTTTGAATAAACCTTACGCGGAAGCGGCCAAGGACCTCGAGTATGCAATATTGACCTTTGCAGTCGTGATGACACCCTCTTATCCAGATGACTTGGATACATTGGCAAGTCTCCTGCTTGAAGCGTTACCTTTTATAGGTGTTATGGGAAGTCCTTCCAAATTAAAAAAAATCAAAGAAAAGTTGTACGCACGTGGCTTCAGAGCTTCGGATTGGGATCGATTGACTGCTCCTGTGGGCCTCCCGGTCAATAGCGATACACCCGAGGAAATCGGTGTGAGCGTGGCTGCACAAATTCTTCAACTGACCAACCCATCAAGCGATAAATGAATTTGAAGAAATCCATCCGATTTATCCTGAACGATCAGGAGGTGAATGCCTGGGAGTCGCCCGGCCGTTTAGCCTTGGACTTTTTACGAGATACGAAGCGTCTGACGGGAACCAAGGAGGGTTGTAAAGAAGGTGACTGTGGAGCTTGTGCCATCATCCTTGGTTCATTGCAGGGGGATGGCGTTGCTTACACGCCCATGACTTCTTGCCTAATCCCGGTGGGTGAGCTGGAAGGGAAACACCTGGTTACTATTGAGGGGCTCAACATGAAATCTCTCTCACCGGTTCAGGCCGCAATGGTTGATACAGGAGGTACGCAATGTGGCTACTGCACTCCAGGTTTTGTCGTGGCAATGACTGCCTGGTTGATGGACGAGTCCCGTAGTGTGGATTTGGAAGGAGCCAAGTCGGCCATGTCTGGAAATCTGTGTCGATGCACCGGATACCGATCTATCAAAGAAGCAGGTAGTAATGTGGCTGAATCTTTATCCTCTAAGCTGGACGACCGCGATCGTGTTGCTCAGCTGTGTGAGATTAAAGCCTTGCCCGATTATTTTATAGACATACCTAAACGACTCGCAGCTTTGCAGGCTTTCGAATCCGAATCAGCTACTTCAACTGAACGACCTTTGATAATCGGTGGGGGAACCGATCTTTATGTGCAACGTGGGGAAGACATTCCTGACCAGGAACTGGCTTTGCTGAATCTTGGAAACGAGATACCGGCCGCAACCGAATCCAACGATCGGCTCATCGTGGATGCTCGCATGACCTTTCAGACATTCGGTGATGATCCGCTTATTCAAAAAGCCATTCCCGAGATCCAGGCCTACAATGAGCTAATTGCCAGCTGGCCGATTCGTACTCGTGCAACTCTGGGAGGAAATATCTGCAATGCCTCGCCGATCGCCGATATGACCTGTCTGCTGCTCGCTCTCGATTCTGAGTTGCAGTTGGGAGAAGGAGACGCTGCTCGGAGCTTGGCACTCAAAGAATTTTTCCAGGGCTATAAACAACTGGCCAAGACAGAAGACGAAGTCATTGAGAGTATATCCTTTTCAAAGCCCACTGCGAACACCCGCGTTAATTGGGAAAAGGTATCCAAACGTGCGATACTCGATATCGCTACGGTTAATTCGGCGGCTCGATTTGAAGTGGAAGAGAATAGGATTCTGGAAGGGCATTTGGCTTTGGGTGGTGTAGCTGCAATTCCTCTTTATTTAAAAGAAGCTAGTGCCGCTCTTGTTGGCAAGGAGGTGACTCCTGATCTCATGCATGCTGTGGTAGAACTCGCGCAATCAGAATTTGATCCAATCAGCGATGTGCGTGGATCGGCAGGTTATAAACGCCTACTTGCCCGGCAATTGCTGCTGGCGCATTTCCTGAAATGTTTTCCTGAAGTCATTAGCGAGGAGGTGATCTATGCGGCATTGTGATAGCGAACTACATGTAACCGGCAGGTCACAATACACCGACGATGTCCCTCCGCCAGCTGGTATGCTTCATGGGGTTCCTTTCGGGTCTCCCATTGCTCATGGAAAGATTCAGAGCCTCGATATTTCGGAAGCTGAAACGATGGAAGGTGTTCGTACCATCATCACTTATGATGATCTTCCTGCTACAAGGATTATTGGTGCAGTCGTCGCAGACGAACCTTTGTTTGCTCATGATGAAGTGATGTACCAAGGGCAACCAATTGCTTTAGTCGTTGCCGATTCGGTCGAAAACGCGCGGAAAGCCGTGAAGGCGTGTAAAGTCGAAATGGATCCCTTACCTGTTACCGTGTGTCCCAGGGAAGCTTACGAAGCTGGAGATGTGCTTATGCCCCCACGCACCTTTGAAAAGGGTGATGTTGAATCTGTCTGGGACCAATGTGAATTTGTCATTGAGGGAAAAGTTGATCTTGCAGGGCAGGATCACCTCTATCTTGAGACAAATCGGGCACGTGCGGTGCCCGTTGAAGATGGGCAGGTAAAAGTGTTTTCATCCACCCAAAGCCCTTCGGCTGCCCAGAAATGGATCGCGCAGGTCTTAGGTATACCGATGCACAAGGTGGAGATTGATGTGAAACGCCTGGGCGGTGGTTTCGGTGGCAAAGAAGATCAGGCGACTCATTGGGCCTGTATGGCCTCGGTGGCCGCGGTTTCATTGCAGACTCCTGTGCAGATTGTTCTCAATCGGGTTGAGGATATGAAGATGACCGGTAAACGGCATCCTTATAAACAGGACTTCAAGATCGGTCTCAACAAAGAGGGAAAGATACTGGCCTTCGATGTAGCGCATTTTCAAAACTCTGGTGCCTATGTGGATCTTTCACCCCCTGTACTCGAACGGACGGTTTTGCATTCCACCAATTGTTACGACATTCCCAATGTTAAAATCCTGGCTGCTGCTTGCCGGACGCATATTACACCTCACACTGCCTACCGTGGGTTCGGCGGACCACAGGGGATGTTTCCTTTAGAGGCTGCCATTTATAAAGCGGCGACCGTAATGGGTGTAGCACCTGAATCGATACAGAAGAAGAATCTCTTCGAAGATGGATATCAGTTTCACTATGGACAAACGGTGAGTGCTTGTCGCATGCAGCGTACCTGGGACGAAGCTGAAGAGGCATTCGACTTTGCCGGCGTAAAGGCCAGGGCGGAAGCTCACAATCAGAGTCACCAGGGTAGCAAAAAAGGCTACGCCATGATGCCGGTGTGTTTCGGAATCAGTTTTACGAAAACCTTTCTAAATCAAGGAAGTAGTTTGGTTCATATTTACACTGACGGTTCGGTCAGTGTGACCACAGGTGGTATCGAAATGGGGCAGGGGATTAGCTCCAACATGATTGCGATTGTATCTAGAACCTTGGGTGTGCCTCACGAGCGTATCCGTTGTAATAGTACGAATACTTCACGTATCGCAAACATTTCGCCCAGTGCAGCCAGTGCCACTTCGGATCTTAATGGCAACGCAACTATCAATGCCTGTGAGGAGCTTTTAGTCGGGCTAGAGGAGATTGCCGCACAAGAGCTGGAAGCGAATCCGGAAGAGATCACCATTCAAGACGGCGTGGTGCATTGTTCAGGCGAGGCGACTGACCTGGATTGGAATCAACTGGTCCTCAAAACCTACTTTGCCCGCGTGCAATTGATGGCTCACGGCTTTTACTCCCCTCCCGGGCTTCACTACGATTTTACCAAGGAGAATAACCATCCCTTTCATTACTACACCTACGGAACATGTCTAATTGAAACGACGGTCGATTGCTTGCGTGGCACCTATACCATCGATTCAGCCAAAGTGGTACATGATCTGGGTCGCGGAATTATTCGTTCGGTCGACTTGGGGCAAGTAGAAGGAGGAATGGCCCAGGGAATCGGCTGGGTAACTCTGGAGGAGCTGGCCTATGGGGATGACGGGCGTTTACTATCCCACGCACTTTCTACTTACAAGGCACCGGATGGCGACTTCCTGCCCGATGACATGGAAGTGAAGTTCTTGGAAAATGCTGACAATCCGGGTGGACCACTTGGCAGTAAGGCAGTGGGTGAACCTCCTTTTATGTATGGCATCGGCGCCTTTTACGCCATTCAACGCGCCATCGATGCGTTTCGTCCTCAGGAACTGAATGAAATTATTTCTCCGATGACACCCGAGCAGGTACTACTTTCCTTGTATGATGCAGACCGAGTGAAACCCAAGAAACCTGCGACTGTTTAATGATTTGCCATTCAAATGTAGGAAGGGAGCTTGCTTCCGAATTGAACGTTCACGAGCAAATCGAATCGGGAGCAAGCTCCACTCCTACACGCTGCACTCTCACTCTCTAACCACCTATGGAAGCCGGCCTGATAGAATTTTTTAATATCGTTTTTCGTTTCATCCACATTGTCGCAGCCATCATGTGGATCGGAAATTCCCTTCTGTTTACCTGGATGGAAATCAACCTCCTGGAAGAGAAGGAGAATGATGAATCACTCGGTTACATGAATATGCTACATGGCGGTGGTATATTTTTCCTTCAGAAGCGGGTCATTGATCCGGATGAGATGCCGTCGCGGCTACACATTTTCAAATGGCAGTCCTATACAACCTGGATCAGTGGGTTTATATTGCTCGTATCCGTTTTCTACACACGTGGCGGAACCTTGCTGCTCGATCCCTCTAAAACGGACTTGCCGGCCTACATGGGGTTGGTGATTAGCCTGAGTTCGTTGATTCTTGGCTGGTTCATTTATGACCTATTATGGAGAAGTCCGATTGGTGACCAAGCCTGGTTGGGATTACTGATAACCTTTGGCGGTATTCTTTTGTATGCCTCCTGGCTGGAAACCGTGTTCAATGGACGAGCTGTATATCTCCAGATGGGAGCTATTATGGGAACCTGGATGAGTGCCAATGTGCGTTTCCACATCATGGTCAATCAGGATAAGATGATGGCGGCTCTCCGTGCTGGGAAACCCCACGACTTAAAGGCCGGTAAACAAGCCAAGATCCGTTCCTGGCATAATCATTACATCACTTTTCCTGTCATCTTTTTGATGCTGAGTGCTCACTTCCCATCCACTTATGGCAGCGATCGCAATATTGCCATCGCTGCCGTGGTGATTGTTTGCCTGATCATCATCAAGTACATGATGAACAGCTACCGCACGATTGCGCGCTGGAAAGAAATTATCTATGCTACTTTTATTGGAGGTTCGGTGGCCGTTTACGGACTGATGAATGTACCGCCGATGTTTGGTGAATCTACCGAAGTCGTTCAACTGAGCGCCGAAGCCGAAGCTGGAAAACAGTTTTTCAATGCCATGGGTTGCACAGCTTGTCATCAGCCACAGCCAACGACCATTGCTCCCAGTCTGGTTGGATTGATCGGACGTGAGCGCGAATTTTCCGATGGTAGTAAGTTGATTGCAGATGAGGCCTATATACGAGAGTCCATTACGAACTCGCCGGTCAAAGTCGTGAAAGGCTTTGCTCCTGCGATGCCTCCTTATGCAACGGTCATACAAGAGGAGCAATTGGATCAATTGGTTGCCTATATACAATCGCTGAGTCAGTGATGAAACTCAAATCATTTCACTTGCTATGACCTTGTTTGACTACCTTGTGATAGGGTTCGGTCTCCTGTTTACGGGAACTGCCATGCGTCTAATCGGAGGATTAGGTCCGGCCTTACATCCGGAACGCCGTTACTGGGTTCATGCGCTACATACATTCCTTACGCTCTTGGCGGTTGCGGGTAGCTTTTGGAATTTTTGGGGTCTTAAGGAGGTGAATTGGTCGCTTTCGATATTTCTGTTGGTTCTGCTCATTCCAGGTCTTTGGTATTACTGTTCTTGCGTCCTGATTCCGGAGAATCCTAATGAAATAAACGATTGGCAGGCATATTACTATTCTGTTCGTGTTCGTTTCTACTTGGGGTTGGCTGGGTTGACCCTGGTAATTATTATTACCTCCTTTCTGGTATTGGAGTTACCGCTTGGTCATCCAGCTCGAATTGGGCAAGTCGTTATCCTTGCGATATCTGTAATGGGAGCACTGTCTGCTAACCCACGGGTCCATATGGGGTTGGTTATTGCAATGTGCGTGATCGTGATTGTTGCCTCCATCACGATTGCATCTCAACCTGCATGGCTGATTGAGTAAGGAATTTGCAGAGGTGTCAGTTTTATCCACTGATAGTAGAATTCCTAACGCGAGGATAGGACTCCATCGCCGAGAGAGCTGACACAGATTCGGTCTTATCAGTGGTTGTTGCAAATACTGATTAAACTCGTTCGAGCTTATGGTGCGGCTTTTGTGGTAGCTCGATTTGAATCTCATCGCCTGCCTGCACGGTGCCGCTCTTGAGTACAATGCCCATGATCCCTACTTTCTTTTCTGTTTCTCCATCACCCATGTCTTTTACTACTTCGGCTAAGAGTCCGTTCCGAAAATCTTCGATTTGATGACAAGGATTGTGGAGACCTTTTACCTGGATGCCTGTTTCGTTCCCCAACTTCAGGAGGGTATCTCTGGGAAGGGCCAGCAGGTCGATGTCCTGGGGAAGAATGTTTTCGCCCAGATCGCCTGGGTTTAAATCAAAGCCTTTGCTTTTTAGCTCTTTCAACAACTCATTGTGAATGAGGTGAACTTGCCTGAGATTCGGCTGAGTAGGGTCGGCCGCTACACGTGAACGATGCTTGACCGTTTCGCCGCAATGGGCGTCCCCTTTAACTCCCAATCCATGAAGCAGATGAATCGAAAGTTTCGTCTGTTTGCTGTACGTATGAGATCCGCTGGAGCTGACAGAGATGACTTTTGGGTGCATGGGGTGTTAAATCAGAACGAGGAAGATTAGCATTTTGGTTTCAACCTGAACGCTGACACCTGCGTGCCCTGCGAAGCTTAGGCGAAGTGGGGACACCCATTCTTTTCCTGCCTCAAGGTGGCCTACCTCGTCCAAATCCGCATGCAGGAGAGAAAATAATCTTCCAAGGCAGTTTCTTCTTTGAGGTTTACATTCAGGAGACCGATGACTTGTTCGAATTGCTGAACGCTATCCGTAAACTTAAGAGTGATATCTCCTTCTTTTTCACCTTTGAGATAGGGAGCCGCGGTTTCGCGTGTTTGATGCTCGATCTCTTTGAGCAGCTTGGCACGGATGCCTTTTGCGGACCCTTCTTTGGTGGCGTCCTTTTCTTCGTCGGACATGTCCTCAGGAAGTTTCTCTCGCTCAGTCTTCCAGTTTTCCGCAACCAACTCCGTGAGGATGGCACTAAAGCGAGCGATGAGTCCGTAGATCATCATGAAGCTGGCCGTGATTTTTTCCTTATCGGATTTCAAGTCGGTAAGTCTGTTAAGAAAATGGGAGTAGTCGTCGAGCCACTGTTTCCACGAAGCTGCGGAGGTGGGTTCGAAGGGGGCGGGGACGCGAAAATTGAAACAGCGACTGCGGATCGTATCGAGAAGCGAGTAGGGGCGAGTCGAAATCAGGACGATGGTCGTATCAAGCGGTGGCTCCTCTAAGGTTTTTAAAATGATATTGGCGCTCGCTGATTGAGAAGACGCTCCGAGTCGATCCGCTTCATAAACCACCACTACCTTGCGCTCAGCCTGGTGAGGCGATTGTTGAACTTGCCGAATGATTTCACGGGTATCTTCCGCGCGAATAGACCGGGCTTTTTTGGAAGGACGAAGCGGAAAGAAGTCGGGATGTTTTTCAACTTTATCAAAACGCTCGGGACCGCTTTGTGCATCGGCATTGATATCAAGGAGAACAGACGCCAATCCCAGTGCCAGCTCTTCCAGTAACGGATAGTGATCTCCGTGCAGAAGCATGGCATGGGGGAGTCGACCTTTTTCTAAAGAGCGTTCCAGTACTTCCGCGGGATTCGAGGAACGAAGGGGCTCAGTTAACGCGTTCTTTAATGCCATTCCAAATTGCTAGTTCGACTTCGTCGATCGATTGTTGTCCGTCGATAACGAGGAATCGATCCGTGTTTCGGGCTGCCAGGTCGAGGTAACCTTGGCGCACTGCTTTGTAGAAATCCATATGCTCCTGCTCCATTCGGTCGGGCGGCTCTGTGTTGCGCGACTGAATGCGACGAAATCCTTCCTCCGGGTCCAAGTCGATCAATACCGTGATATCGGGTAGGGTAGAGGCGATCGCAATCTTGTTGATGGCTTCAACGGTGTCCCCGTCAATAGCTCGTGCGATACCTTGGTAAACCGCAGTGGAGTCTAAGAAACGATCGCATATGACGACTTGCCCCTGCTCCAGCTTTGGTCTGATGAGTTCATCGACATGTTGAGCGCGGCTGGCAGCAAAGAGTAACAGTTCAGCGCGCGGCACCATGTTCTGGCCGCTTTCCGCATGTTTGAGCAGGTGCCGAATATCTTCACCAAGCGGCGTTCCTCCCGGCTCTCGACTGATGACTACCTTGCGATTGTTACTCTCCAATTTGGAGGTCAGCCGCTGAATCTGGGTTGTTTTCCCGGTGCCCTCGGAGCCTTCAAATGTAATGAACAATCCGTGTTCCGGGGCTGCCATTAATCGTCTTTCCAGTTTTGGATAAAGGTCTGAACCTTGGTCAGGCTGGGGCTTTCTCCGGTGCGGACGTAATGCCCACTAAAACTCACACCTACAGTCAGGCAGGCAAGCGGTGGGAAGCCAAGTAGCTGAGCGGTTGAGAATCCTGCGTTGAAATGGTCTCCGGCTCCGGTCGTAATTTTTGGTTTTTCCACATAAGGGCCAGCAATCCAGCAAGTATCTTCTTTGGTTGCGCAGGCTGCAGATTCTTTCGGGTGAATAACAACACAGCCTAAATTCAGCTCTTTACGAATATAGCTGGCCATCGACTTCAAGCCATCGGGATCGGCTTCGATCTCGGATTGACCGAGAATGCCGTAAACCTGATTTCCTTCCGCCAAATTTAATCCCAGAGTCACATCACCGTAATTTTGGAAGCGGGCAATCGTACGTAGGGCCGTTTCGATTTCAGCTTCCGGACGTTTTTCCGGATCCGCCAGATCGAAGAAATAGTGTTTGGTGTCACGGGGGGGGAGATTGGGAATGACATGGTCCAGCAGATCGCTGAACAGCTCTGTCATATTCGGAATCATCGTCCAGTTGACCATAGAGATTAGATCCTGTCTTGAAAGCAGATCGAAGAAGTCTCCTTCACTGATGTTCTTCAGGATGGCGTCGTAGGTGATGTCGTCCAGAGAGGTCATGGTTCCCAGCATGATTTTCCCATCAGAAAATTCGAGTGCATGGGTAATTCCGGGATCGGCTACGGTTACGGCATCGGTTTTTTGTGCGAATTCTGAAAAGACAGGACGTATGGCCTGTTCACCTAAAGCACCGATATAGCGGGTATTTGCTCCTCCATTCAAAAGCGCGTTGGCCATGATTGGGCCATTGCCACCCAATTTCTCATAATTGATGAAGAGTTCGACATTTCCGCTTTGTCCGGCAGCAGCGAGGATGCGATTGCCGAAATCTTCAATCGTTTCCATGCGCTCAAATTGGTCTCCCTGGCCATAGCGTTTATCTACCACCGAGGTGATGCGGTCGACGAATCCGTCAAAACCGACCAGGGCATTTTTGTGCTTAATTTCTGATCCGTGTTTGCTAAGCTGTTCTAACGTTAGAGCTTTGTGATCCATATGAATGGCTATTATTCGTAAGTTCTGTTCTGATGTCGTTGTACCATAAAACGGAAAATAATGGTCGTCGGCGAGCAAACGATAAAGAAAAAACTACCTTCGGTCGCATTTTACCTTTGAAGCCCGCGCATAATAGGTAAAAAGATAGTTGATCCTATTATTCAAAAAATAGTCCTCCCAACTGACTATGTTTCTAATCCTTGCCCAATCCAACGATTCAGGCCTCCTAACTTATTTTTTCCAGTCCAACGTGGCTGGGCGCTTGATCATCCTCGCTCTCGGGGTCTTCAGTGCCCTCGCCTGGACGGTCATGATCGGTAAGGCCATGGAGCTAAACCAGCTCTTCAAGCTAAACCAACGCTTCGAGGCGACCATCAACCAGGCACCGTCCTTGTTGCAATTGGCTCAGAAAAAGGCCTTCAACGAATCGATTCCCTATTCCGCATTGGTCAAGGCTGCGACGCAGTCCTACTTTCGAGCCGTCGAGCTTGAGTCCGATAAGAAGAATGCAGTCTCCCACGCCGAGAACGCGCTTCAGCGAGCGGTGGCCAACCAGAGCCTGAATTATGAGCGCAAAATGGTGTTGCTCGCCTCTATCGTGACGGGGGCTCCCTTCATGGGACTACTCGGAACCGTTTGGGGGGTGATGGACGCATTTGGTGCGATTGGCCTTGGGGCCAGCGCCAGTATTGCAAGTTTGGCACCTGGAGTTTCCGGAGCCTTACTCACTACCGTAGCCGGGTTGCTTGTGGCGATTCCCTCTGTATTCGGTTACAATTTCCTGCTCTCGCTCACCAAGAAGCGAGTCATTGAAATTGAAAATTTTGCCAGTACCGTCGCCGATCGAATTGAATTGGAAGACGCCGCTTCACGGAGCTACTGATTATGGCACGAAGTTTTCATAAGCGTGAGCGCATGACCGCATTGTCGGAGATCAATGTGACTCCGATGATCGATATGGCTTTCGCGTTGTTGATTATTTTCATGATCACCACGCCGCTGCTCGAGCAGTCCATTCAAGTAGATCTACCAATTGAGTCCGCCACAAGGACGCCTGCTGCTCCAGAGTCGAAATTTCAAACCATCTCGATTGATAAGGACGGCATTTATTACTGGAGCCAGGAACAGGTGACTTTCGAAGAATTGGAAAATCGTATCAAGTTGATGGCCCAGCAAAACGATCCTCCGGTGGTTCATTTGCGTGGCGATTTTAGCCTCCAATACCAAAAAATCATCGAAGTGATGGATTTAGTGAAACAAAGTAACCTTACGAAGATCAGTTTAGATACACGTGTGAAGTAAAACGATGACCCGATCGACATTCGACCCAACCACCAAGAAGGCAGCCCTGTTCTCAGGTCTGTTGCATATGTTTATGCTTCTTTTCCTGGTCTTGGGTGTGATCTTTTCCAGTCTGTTTGCCAAGGAAGAGAAGCCACATATCTTTGAAATGGTTGCGCTCCCGCCATCGACACAGATGACGGAGGAGATCAGCTTGGAGCCACTCCCGGAACTTTCTGTGGATATTCCCGAACCAGAGCCCATCGAGCTTCCGGAGCCTCCACCGCCCGAGCCCGAGCCCGAGCCGGTTCAGGAAACCCCTCCACCACCCAAACCTCAGCCAGTCATTAAGGAAACTCCTCCTCCGCCGGTGCCGGTTGAAGAGCCAAAGATAGAACCAAAGCCAGAGCCTAAACCAAAGCCTAAGCCCAAAATCATCTCTTTCGATGATTACGAAAAAGAGCATGGCAAAATCGAGGCACCTGACCTGAAAGAAATCCAGAAAGCTACACCGAAACCTCGACCGACCATTGATACTTCAGAATTTGAGAAGAAAATCCGCGATGCCGTGGGCAGTGTGCCAGAATTGGATGTGCTGACTACTGCGACCGCGAAGGATACTGATATCATGAAAGCTTGGCGTGCCATGTTGGCCGCAAGCCTGGACAAGTTGTGGAAGCAGATTGATACCAAGGGCCTGGGAGGAAAGGAAGTTACCGTAACCTTTTTTATCTCAGCAGGCGGTTCGATTTCTTCTGTCAAAGTGGTCCGATCTTCGGGCTTACCAAGATTAGATAGCCTGGCCGTTCAAACGGTTCAGCGTCTAGGCAGTTTTCAACGTCCTCCAAGTGGGAAGGGCGAGGCGGTTAATGTGCCTTTCAGGATAGATTAGGCACCATTCGATTTTGCTCTATGGAGATCCATAGTTGATCCCCGTGGAGAAGACTGATTAATACTCAGGTAACAAATCACCCAGCTATGAATCGAATTAAACTCTCTTGTCTTCTTCTCTTTGCGTTTAGCTTCACGTCTCTCTTTGGGGCGCAGCATGAAAACGAACGGCCAAATATCTTTTTTGCGATCGCCGATGATTGGGGTTGGCCCCATTCCAGCTCTTACGGAGATGCCGTTGTCAAAACACCGACCTTTGATAGTATTGCTGCCAACGGGGTGTTGTTTACCAACGCCTATATCTCATCTCCTTCCTGCACTCCGTCTCGGAATGCAATACTGACAGGGCAATACCATTGGCGATTGAAGTCGGGTGGCAATTTGTGGAGCCATTATCCGGAGGGATTTCAAAGCTATGTGCAGGCGTTGAAGGACGAGGGCTACTTTGTGGGTTCTTATCGCAAAGCCTTCGGCCCTGGGTCAGATGGTGGAAAAGAAGTAGCAGGTAAAAAGTTTGAGAGCCTGGATACTTTCCTGAAAGAACGTCCCAAAGATCAGCCCTTCTGTTTCTGGTTTGGAGCTTCGGATCCGCATCGGTCTTATATCTGGGAATCGGGTCTTCGCTCAGGCATGAAATTGGAAGATGTCGAGCTGCCTCCCTTTTACCCGGAGTCGGATATCATTCGTACCGATATTTTAGATTATTATTGGGAGGTACAACGTTTCGATCGCCAAGTAGGAGAGGCCTTGGCGCTGCTCGAGACCAAGGGATTGTCTGACAATACCATCGTAGTGATGACCGGGGATCACGGATTTCCCTTCCCGCGTGGTAAATCGAACCTGTACGATTACGGAGCGCGTGTGCCTCTAGCTATCAAGTGGCATGCCCAGGTACCCAAGAATCGGGTTGTGACAGATTTTGTAAGCACCACTGACCTGGCTCCTACCTTCCTTGAGGCAACGGGAATCGATATTCTCCCTGGCACGACCGGGCGTTCATTACTTCCTATCTTGCGCTCGAATGCCGAGGGTCGCGTTTCTGGAGATCGGGAGTTTGTCCTTACGGGAAAAGAAAGACATACCCTGGCTCAAAAAGATCATCCAGGGGGCACGCCTATGCGGGCTATTCGCACGGATGACTTTCTATATATCCACAACTTCAAGCCAGAACGATGGCCGGCAGGGCATCCGGAAGGAAGTTATCATGGGAAAAGCTTTATGGATATCGATGCCAGCCCGACCAAGAGCTACCTGGCAGATCACAAAGACGATCCGGATATGAAGATATACTGGCAATTGTCCATGGGGCTTCGTCCTGCTGATGAGCTTTATGATCTTCGCCTGGATCCTGGTCAATTGCACAATGTTGCTGACCGTACCGAATACGCGGATACGTTGAAGCGGTTGAAGGAGAAATTATTTTCAGAACTGAAGAGATATGATGATCCAAGAATGATCGGCGGTGCCGATGCTTTTGATGAGTATGAATATCTGGGCCGTTTGGTAAGGCAACCTTAGCTGACAAAGGGTAGGGGCGACCTCGCCGAGGGCGCCGTTTAGAATGATCACTTATCAATTCCCATAATCCACGGTCTATTCGACTGCGGCTACTTTATACTTACACGTGGTCTTTAATATGCATCCACGTATGGACATGTGGATCACCTCGGAAGAGCCAGATCATATTGGGGCCTTCGATTTGGAAAGTATCCCACACGCCGTCCTGGCCGATATCTTCGTCTTTGTAGAAACTTAAGTGCAGGTGAGCGAAGCCACTTTTCTCAATGAGTTTGAGTGACTCTTCACGATCTTCTTTGCGGAAAGGCGCGAGCATGTCGTCGAGGACCTTCCTCATCTCGGTTTTTTGATCGAAAGTAAGATCAGCCATACGTATTCCATCCAGTCCTTCTGTCTTGCCGGTGAGCTGCACGGTCTTCTTTCCGCGTTCGTTGCGTGAGAAATCGTTGAGTGCCTGTTTACGTTGTTTGCCATCCATCATCTGGTAAACGTCATTCACGCGTTTAGCCTGAAACCAATACGCATTTCCTGGATGGTGTGGTTTCTCGTTAAAGGATTGGGCGGCATGTCCATAAAAGATGGGGCCACCGAAGGCTGTCCCAGCTTCCGAGTCACCATCGCAACGACGAGTCGTATGACGACCGGTTAATACAAATTCAAATTTCCCGGTATTTGGCTCGCCGAAAATAGCAACCGAAGTTTCACCAAATCCTTGTCGACCGGCGTCATCCTCTACCTGCTTAAAGACATCTTTAGCGTATTCCTCGCTATGCATCTTCATGAAGATCTCTTTGATCATAGCCTGCTGGTCTTTGGTAAAGTCGTCCCCAACGCGGCTCTTTTTAACAATGAACCAATTATTCTCCACTTCGTGCTGAAGTTTGTGAGCATAAGGAAAGCACATGGCTTTGCGCTGTTTACTTGAGAGGGTATCGTAGAGTGTCTTAACTAAGGTTTCCGACTGGGGTAGGGGATTTTCGGCTCCCTGCAGCTGAGTCGTGATGGCTCCTATGGGAAGCAGAGAACCAGCCGCCGAGATGGTTGATTTTTTTAAAAACGAACGGCGTGACAATGGAGTACAGAGACCGCAAAATTCTGGGGCAGCTTTTTTCTTCATGAATTCAGGGTTTGGAGGAAATGATGACGTCAGTAAAATTACGACGGTTACTAAGTGTAACGACTAGATATCCCGTTTGGTTTCAGAATAGTATGCGAAATGACCTCTTGATTGCCAAGTGAAACAATATCTGACAGAGTTTGTTCTATAAACAAGGCAAGCCCTTCATTTAACCCTTATTCGTATGAACATGGTCTCATTTTTTCGTTTCGGACCGAAACCCTCTCTGTTGGCCTGTTTAGCCCTTTTGTGGATCGCCGGTTCTTTGAGTGCTGAATCCTTTCGGGTTAAAAACAAAATCGTCATCACCGGGATGAGCAAAGGGAAGGTGTATATGATCACTGGGAACCCAGACTGGAAAGACACAGTTTGGTTGATGTGTTGAACGATTCAGAGGCGGAAGGGCAGAAAGAAGCTTTTGGCTATCATCGTCCCTGGAAGTATTTAGATAACCCCTATAAAAAGGGTCCCTGGGCCAAGACCATGAGGACGAATCGATATCGTTTTACTCTTTGGACCACTGGAATTGAATCGGGCGAGCTTTTGTAATATGAACTCTATGACCACCACACGGATCCGGGAGAACAGCATAATATTGCACAGGATAGACCTGAACTGGTTCAGGTCCTGAGTCAGAGGATTAAGAAAGATGACTGATTAGACCTCATTTTGGAGCGCATCCTTAATTCCAGTCTTTCTGAACTATTACTCTTACCGAGGGACCATTTTAAAGTTGGTTTCTACCTGCATTTCATGGGATAGTTGAGAATTACCCTATGAAACATATTGACACATCTACCCTAAGTCGTCGGCATTTTCTTCGTGGTCTTGGTTTTGCTTTGGCGCTTCCTGCGTTCGAAAGTCTGAACACGGGGAGTTTGTCTGCATCATTGAATAAGCAACCTCGCAAGATGTTGTGCGTGGGCAGTCATTTGGGTTTTTGGCCAGGCGGTTTTTTTCCTAAGACAGCTGGCTTGGATTATGAGACGAGTTTGACACTGGGTGCTATTGATGAGCATCGAAGAGATTTCACCGTGTTTTCTCACCTGGATCATGATTTGAATGGAGGACACAAAGCGGTGCACGGCTTTTTGAGTGGGGTGAAAAAGAGTGAGGCGTCTGGCTTTGCTGAGAAGAATATGACCATCGACCAGGCTGCCGCCGAGTTTGTGGGAAGTGCAGCCCGTTATCCATCCATTACGGCTGGGCTAGGTGGGGGAACCGATATGTGTTGGACCCGTTCAGGGGTAAACATTCCTCCGGTCAATAATCCTGCCCGTCTTTTTGAAGCCCTGTTCGTGGATTCTAGCAAAGCGAGTCTTGCCAAAGAGCGCAGTCGACTGACCCATCGTTCAAGTGTACTGGATGCCCTGCGTGAATCCGCTCACAGCATGTCTCGAAAATTGAACGCACAGGATCGTGACAAACTCGACCAATATTTGACTTCGGTGCGTGACGTGGAACAACGGCTGCAGATGTCCAAGGAATGGCTCGATCGGCCCAAGCCGAAATCACCCATTGATCCGGTGCTCGATGAAGCACGGATGCATATTGAGGAATTGCCGCTCATGTACGATCTTTTGGTCCTGGCACTTCAGACGGACTCGACCCGCGTGGCTACTATGGAAATTCCCATGGGTTTCCAAACCAGTGAACTGGAGGTGAGTAGTTATCACGGCCTTTCGCATCATGGAAAAGGAGAGGAGCGCCTGGCGGAATTACAAATCGTGGAAGCCTATTTGATGGAGCAGTTCGGTTACCTCCTTAATCAACTTAAGGAGGCGCAGCTGTTTGACGAGACCTTGGTGGTTCTTGGGAGCGGTATGGGAAATGCCCATACGCACAGTAACAAAGACATTCCATTAATTCTGGCTGGAGGAGGCATCCAGCATCAAGGGCACCTGGTATGTCCGGAGGAGAAGGGGAAGCGTATCCCGTTATGCAATCTTTGGCTTTCTTCCCTACAGTGGTTTGGCTTGGAGATCGAGCGTTTCGGTCGAAGCACTGGAACCTTTTCGCCCATGAAACTCGTTTGATTCGATGAGGGCTTTTCGACATTTTGTTTTTTGTGTACTTCTGGTAGGCGCTTTTTCGGGGAGTTCCTTATTGGGCTATGAGCGGATCGAGTTTCTCGAGGAACACTGCATTTCCTGCCATGGGCCGAAAAAGCAAAAAGGCGACAGACGGTTTGATGATTTATCGGTTTCTGTTTCCGGCCTGGATGAGTTGGAGCGCTGGCAGGAAATCCTCGATATGCTGAATTTGGAGGACATGCCGCCTGAGGAAGAACCGCAACCCTCGGAGGATGATCGGGCCTCTATGATCGCGTCGACCACTGAGTTCGTGGCCACCGAGTTGGCCAAACTGGATGACGCCGGAGGCCACAGTGTTTTAAGAAGGCTCAACGCCTGGGAGTATCAGCAAACCATAGGTGATTTATTGGGGCTTAATGTGACAGCCTGGAATCCTGCAGCAGATTTTCCAGCTGAGGTAGTCGTCGATGGTTTCGATAACAATGGAGCTGAGCTGGTGACTTCGGGTATGTTGTTGGATAAATACTTCGTGGCTGCTGAAGAAGCGATCCGTCGAGCGACTCAATTCGGTAAGCGTCCAAAGACCAAACAATGGGCGCAATCGTCGCCTTTCTATTTTCAGGGAAAAGAAAATTCCGATTTGCCAAAGTTGTTTCAGGTAGACCGGTTTCGATTTATTCCAGAGGTGCCCTATACGGATTTGTACGGTCGCCACTATCGGGGCGGTCACATTGGATTTGAGCCCCTGACAAGAGGGGGTGTAGCTCATAGTGGTCTATACACCGTTCGGGTGAAGGCGGCTGCGGTAGATCGCTTTCATCCCTATGGCGATGCTTTGGATGATTTTCGCAATGGCGACCCCTTGGTGTTGGAGCTTATGGCTGTCGACCGGGAAGGAAGTGTAGAAAGTACTGGTAGTATTACGGAAGAGCGTTCGTTGGCTCGCGTGGAATTGACGAGTGCAGAGCCTGAGTGGCTTGAGTGGGATGTGTATTTGGAAGAAGGTTTCGAGCCGGAGGTCCGATTCCGTAATGGCACATTAGCCACAAAACGTTTAGTCAGAATTATTACTCAAAACGCCAGTGAACACCCAGAGGTGAAACCCTTCGCGGGCATGCCTGGGGGGAATGAAAAATCTCATGGTTTGTTGAAGGTATATCGCGGTCCCAAGTTACGCATTTGGGAAATACAAGTGGAGGGACCGCATATTGAAGAATGGCCGCGAAAGGGGCATAAGGTTTTGTACGGTGATTTTAAAGCCAATGAATTGAACAGTAACTCAATTGTTCATCGACTGCGGGTATTTGCCGAAACCGCCTTTCGACGACCCTTGGACGGCAACGAGATATTGCCGATCGAGTCGATGGTGTTGGCGAAGTTGAATGACGGACTGAAACCGTTGGAGGCATTGCAGTTAGGATTTCAAACCATTCTTTGTTCTCCCAGATTTATTTATCTTTCCGAGGGAGAAGGGGAATTGGATGAGTATGCCCTGGCTTCACGATTGTCTTACTTTCTTTGGTCTTCGGCTCCGGATGAGGAGCTGCTTGCTCAGGCGAGATCAGGACGCTTGAGTAATCCGAAAGCATTGCTGCGACAGACACGTCGAATGCTGAAGGATGATAAGTCTGATCGTTTTGTATCCGATTTTATAGGACGCTGGTTAGATTTGGACAATATTGGGGAGATGCCGGTCTCGGAAGATTTCCGAGTGTATCACCGGGACAATATTGAAGCCGCCATGATTGGAGAAACGGAAATGTTTTTCCGTAACGTGTTGGATGAGAACCTTCGCCCAAAGGAATTTCTTTCCGCAGATTATTCGTATCTTAATCGGGAGCTTGGATTACATTATGGCATTGAAGGGATCGAAGGTCATGAATTGCGCCGGACATCCTTAAAGGGGACTTCCCGAGGTGGTTTGCTGGGTCAGGGGCTCTTTCTCGTAGCTTCAGCCAATGGAGTGGATACCTCACCCGTTGTTCGTGGTATCTATGTATTGGAGAAGTTGTTGGGCTATTCTCCACCACCGCCGCCACCGGATGTGCCGGCTATCGAATCAGACATCCGAGGCGCCAGGACCATTCGCGAAGAACTTGCCAAACACCGTGAAGTTGCGACCTGTGCGGAGTGTCATCGTAAGATCGACCCGCTTGGCTTTGCCTTGGAAAATTATGATGCGGTAGGAGCCTGGCGTTCACACTATGAGAAACAATTAGAAATCGATGCTTCAGGTATGCTTCCGGATGGCAGTTCCTTCGATACCGTTTCTGAATTCAGAGCCTTGATGATTGAACGGGAAGATGAGTTTACCCGCGGTCTCGCTGAGAAGTTGCTAACCTACGCATTGGGTCGAAAATTGGATCTTGGCGACCGGCCCGTTCTCGATCGTATGCTAACAACTCTCAAGGAAGAACAAGGTGGGCTTAGGGATTTGGTAGAAGCCGTCGTGCTAAGTGAATCCTTTTCAAAGAACTGATGGTTATTCGTGGCATGAGATGGATTAGTTGTTGGATCATTGCTTGTTTGATTGTTGGAACTGCGGCTACAGGAAATGAAATAGGAGATCCTGTATTCCGGGAGACATTTGAAGTTCCCCAGGAAAATGGTCTTTATGAGCTTCTTATCAGCAAGGATCAGTTGGAGGTCGTTGAGAATCAAGGAGTCCACCATAGTCGAGCTTTGAAAACGACCTATGCAGGGTACGAACGAGGAAGCAAGCGTGTGACTGCCAGGTATAGGATGGGCGAGAGAGGGTTGGAATATACACTGAATTACGACGTGAAGTTTGATGCTGACTTTCAGTTCGTGAAAGGTGGCAAGCTCCATGGTTTGGGACCTGATGTGCCGATAACAGGTGGCAAGACCATGGAACCGGAAGGTTGGAGTGCACGAGTGACTTTTAAGGAAGAAGGGACAGTCAAATCCTACGTGTATTGTCAGAATAAGGACAGACAATATGGGGTCAGTGTTTACGCTCCGGATTTCAATTTTGAGAAGGATCGATACTATGCCATTTCGTTACACGTTAAATTAAATGAGGATCCTACTGAGGACGAAGGCTTCGCCCATGTTTATATAGATGGAAAATCCGTTATTCAGCATGATGATGTGCAGTTTCGAGCCGACGATGGAGAAGCGTCTTTAATAAGTACCTTTCTCTTCAGTACCTTCCATGGCGGTCATGAGCCTCATTGGGCGCCCCGTGATTCCCAAGGCAATTATACGGACGTGCATGCCTACTTTGATAATATTGCTGTTTATCGGGGAAAGCGGGTTCGGTCTAAGCTTGGAGAATAAGAAAACCGTTCCTGTTAAAATGAATCCTGCTATTGAGTCGCTTCGCTCCCGAATTAGCGTTTGACGTTTTGCATACCCGGCTTGGTTGCGATTACGGTGGTTGCGTTTCCGGCAAATTCATCTCCAGCTGGAATTTGACTCTTCAGATCTTCCAAAACAGCACTCAATTTCTTATAAGAGGCTTTGGCTTTATTTCCAGCTGACTTGAGGTCAATCGGATAAGCGTGCTGGGGATCTTGTACAAAATCGTAGAAGTATCCTCCTTCATACAGCTTAAATCGGATGTCTCTCGCAAAGTGCGACATATTCCCGCGTTTCTTGCCGTAGTAGCCCACATAGGCCCACGGATGAGGAGTGTAATTTTTATCGCCGGTTAAGCGTCCAGCGAAACTATGACCATCGAGTTGAAGCGTTTTGGGGAGTTTGGCTTGTCCTAGTTCTGTGAAGGTTGGAAGAAAGTCGGACAAATCAACGGGATCATTATAAACGGCTCCACTGACCCCACCTGCCGGATAACTCACTATCAGTGGGACTCGCATTCCCATTTCTACAAAGTTGCTTCCCTTTGCACCGGGCCAGTCTTGTTTACCCACACGGCCTCCAAGTATTTGTTTATTCGTTCCGTTATCCCCAATAAACAAAATGACCGTGTTGTCGCGAATTCCTAACGTTTCCAGGTGATCTACGACGCGACCCATAATTTTATCGGTATAAGCTACCATGCCCGCCATGCGGTCGAGTTCGGGTGACTCCATGGTCATGCCCGGGGGAGAATCGGGTGTCAGCTCAAAGGGATTATGAGTTAGAATCATCGGGTAGTAGCAGAAGAACGGCTCGTCTTTGTGGCGGGTGATAAAATCGAGCATAAAATTACTCACCACATCCGGTCCATATTCGCCATTTCCACCCGGAAGCACTTCTCCGTTTTGGATGAGCTCACCCACGTTGTTGTAGCGAGCTGATTTGTTTTCCAACCACCAGAGACAGTATTCATCAAAGCCAAAACCATCGATTAACTTACGATCACGTCCGAGCTGCCACTTGCCCGTGATGCAGGTCGCATAACCCGCGTCGCGCATTAAGTTTCCAAAGGTAGTTTCTCGAGGATCCAAAATACCAAAGCCTACATAATTGCGAAAACTATAGCGTCCGGTCATTACTTTCACACGTGTGGGTGTGCAGAGAGGCTGGGCAACACAATTAGTAAATCGAAGTCCCTCGGCGGCCAGTTTGTCTAGGACAGGTGTCTTGTAGGGAGCCCCTCCATTCGCACTGACGGTTTCATAACCCAGATCATCTGCCATCATCAGGATGATGTTCGGGCGCTCTGTAGCGGAAAATAAGCTGTTCAGGGCAAGCAGCAAGAGAATGAGAATTAGCTTTTTCATAGATAAACAGTTCCGGCGAAATCAGTGAAGGAATCTGACGGAGTAACTCTTAGATATCAATCCCTTATAGGCACTTGCTTGATCTCAGACTCGCAATCAGTTCAACTTCATCTTCTATGATCAAAACCTTCGAAGAAGCCTGTGAATTTGTATTCGAAAACAAGATCGTTTCAATTTTTGGAAGCAAAGGTTCTCCCCATCCTTCTCTCTGGGACAATGTAGATCTGTCGGAGGAAAAGCCCAAAGAGGGAGGTTGGAGTCCGAAGATCATTGCTGTGTGGACCTGGAAGAATGAGATTCCAAACACATTTCCAGATGAGTTCTTTTACGGCAAAATTCCAGGTGGCGACGCGGTGATAATGGATATGGAGTATCTGTGTGAGGAGCACTACCCAAACAATCATGTTCCAGTCTCCGAGCTGGATCCTTTGGTTCAAAGTATCTATGAATACATTCGGGTGGAGCCGTATTTCACTGGACCGCTTAGGAAGTTAGTGATGGCTGAGTATGGGTGCACAAAAAGTCGTTTCGACACGGCTCTTAAAAAAACTTCAGATCAGCTTGAATATCGCGCGATCCAATGACCCCAACTTGAAGAATGATCAATGGTTGATGTTCAGTGAGCTTTATTCGGAGATTGTGGAGCAGCATGGGTAGTTTAATTGAAGTAGCACAGGCATCTTGCTGAGCCTTATACATAACTTTTTATTGTTGTTTTGCCTCAGCTGTAGGAGGGGCTTTACGCCCCGATTGCTCGGACAGCTACCCAATAATCGCGGGATAAACCCGCTCCTACAGTGCAGAAACTTATAAATTGTAGGATGGGAGCTTGCTCCCGATTCAACTAACCCAAAAACAGCTAACTCGGGAGCAAACTCCCATCCTACATAGAATTTCGGCACTTAAAATTTAACGTGTCTATAAAAGCCAGATAGTTGTGTATAAGGATTTGGCATCTTGCCTGTGTTTGATGCAAAATGGTTATGAAACCACAAAATCCACAAAAGTAGTTAAAATCACGTTGATCTGATATCTATAGATTTCTTCCTGAAATTATAATTCTTGGTTCGAACATGAACCAGCGGTAGCGACATTTTGTGCCTTCTGTGCTTTTTGCGGTTCCTGAAAAATACAACTACAGTGAGGCCAGCGTCACTTTATTCCATCAAGGGCTCCCAAACGCTTCACTCGTGATCACTAGATAAACAAGGTCCCTGAATCCGTTTCCCTCTTCCGCTAAGGTATCGAGGATACGATCTACTTCTGGACGATCCGTAATTTCCAATCGTCGACCCAGTGCATAGGACAGCATTTTATTGGTGAGTGCCCGACTGAATAACTCCTGTTTGCCTAATATCGCGTTTTTGAATTCTACGATATTATTAAAAGATTCACCACTTGGGAGTTCTCCCGATGAATCAATTTCCAGCTTGTCTTCATATTGGTCGCGCCATTGTCCTACGGCATCAAAATTTTCCAGTGCGAATCCCAGTGGATCAATCTTACGGTGACAATCATAGCAGGTGGCCGTTTCACGATGCTTACTCAATTGCTCTCGAATGGAAGTCGCTCCGCGAACATCTGGATCCAAGGGTTCTACATCAGGAGGTGGTGGAGAGGGAGGTGTGCCGAGTAGATTTTCCAATAGCCAAACTCCACGAAGGACAGGTGAAGTATCTACTCCGTTCGCGGTGACGGTTAGTATGCTAGCCTGCCCCAGCAATCCTCCTCGTTTAGGATCACTAACTTCGACTTTTCGGAACTCGTCACCCTCAATGTCATCCCAGTCGTAAATGGTGGCCAATGCTTCGTTGGCGAAGGTGAAGTTGGAGTCGAGGAAGTGGGTGAGGCTCAAGTTCTCCTCCAGCATGTGCCTTGTATAGAGCTCGGTTTCCTTGCGCATAGCATCTTCCAGGTTCTCCGTATAGTAGAACTCAAACTTCCCTCTGTCGGGTGGGGCATCGCCTAGACTGCGCAAGGTCAACCAACTATCGAGAAACCCTGTAATAAATCGGTCTGAGCGTGAATCGGCCAACATGCGATCCATTTGCTCACGCAGAACGGAGGGACGGTTGATACGTTTTCGACGAGCTAAGTTGAGTAGCTCCTCGTCCGGCATGGATCCCCATAGGAAGTAGGAGAGTCTGGAAGCTAAACCGTAATTCGAGATTTGGTCAGCTTTTCTAGATTGAGTTTCCTCTTCCAGGTAAAGAAAGGCGGGTGAACATAGAACAGCTTTTAATCCATCCTTCATTGCTTCAAAGGGAGCGTGTCCTTTTGAGAGTCGGGCATCCACCACTCGTATCAAGCGATTGACTTCATCTTTTCGAGCTGGGCGTCTGTATGCACGTGTGGCAAATTCCTGGATTATATGGCAGGTATATTTCTTATTGAACGCGCGCTTCCCAATAATGGTCTTCCAGGTCTTGGTGGGCCATTCAGGGTAGAACGGTCCTTCCACCTGGACTTCATGGATTCTTATGTGGGGAATGCCACCATGCTTAACCGCAACTGCCATGTAATCCTCTTCCAGCTCTTCAGGGGGAACTCCGGGCGGAGGGTTCTTTTTGATCAGACCGGTTACCTCACGGAATGCAGGTCGGATATTCATCGATCCATTCAAATAGATAAACCGTGGTGCGAATCCCTTATCGAGCCAGGCGTCCGTTTCATACCAGGCAGGCCCATCGTCCGAGAGTGCGAATGTTCCCAGGTCTGGCGCAAAGGGTTGAGGGAGGTGAAGACTGCCGAAGCGCTGATGTGAAGGAATTACCTGGAGCATCATGGGCTCCTCCGGATCATTGATGACTTTCTTGCGGTCGAAGTTGTGAAAGCGGTTTACGGCTTCTGCCTGTATCCTGATTCTGTAAACGCCGCCTTCTGGAACCCCTTCAATAAAGTCGTATAGAGGTGCATAAGCTCCAAAGCGCCGAACTGTATTGGGAGCTTCGTAGATATTTAAATAGCGCTGACCGTGAGCAGTCATGTGGCGCTTGTTTAATTCGGACTGTTGTTCAAAGTCTTTATTGAAGACCCAGGACTGGGGTTCGGGTTTCTCTTGGAAAGGGAATGCTTTTTCTACAATTTTATCAGCCGCCTCAATGTATCGATTTAATAAATACCCGGAGGTGACGAGGGTGTCGCCCACATTGTCTTGATGTTCGACGAGTCGTTCTCCCGGGAAAGCTTCCGTGGGATCGAACATACTCATATCCATCTGGAATAGATCGGTTATGGTATTGAGGTACTCCCTGTGGTTGAGGCGACGCAGGACGGTTTCACCTCCCGTAAACGATTTGGATTCGAACGCATCTTTCACGGCCTCAGAGAGCCAATTAATAATGGCTTTTCTGTCGTCTGCGCTCGGTTGTGCCTCTTCTTCCGGTGGCATGTCACCCAGATTCATCAGATCCAGAATGTCCTGGAAATCTATGAGGGCATTGTCGTCAGCTATCGGATACGCCAACGAGTCAAAACGTCGGTCTCCTTTTTGCTTATCCGGTCCATGGCATTGGATGCAGTATTCTTTCAGGAAGGGTTGGATGTGAGCATTGAAGGAAGCTGCATCCAGCTTCGGCTCGTCTTCACGACCTTCAGCAAGCGGTAAGAAACTGCCGATCAGGCAGCCTAGTAGTAAACCAACTCTCAAGTTCATGCGACTTCCAGATCCGGAATGGTTCCGGTGCTTGTGCCAAAGAAATCCGTTTTAACTCCAAAGCGTTGCAGCATGGACAGGTAGAGGTTGCACAATGGAACCCGTTTGCTTCTTTCTTTCGGATAGCTCTTGTGTTCTCCCAGCTTGAATCCGCCGCCGGCCAGCATGATAGGGAGGTCTACGTTTACATGGGAATTGGCATTACCCATGCCACTTCCAAAAAGGATCATGCTATTATCAAACAGGCTTCCATTCGAGTCGGGCTCTTTAATCGATTTAAGCGTGTCGAAAAAGCGCGCCAGTTGTTGCATCTGGTAATACTCGATCTCTATCAGTTTTTCAATCTTGTCCGGCTTTTGGCCGTGATGCGACAGGAAGTGATATCCTGAAATGTAGCCGAAGAAAGAGGTGTCAAAA
The DNA here is from genome assembly GCA_014529675.2 of Opitutia bacterium ISCC 52. Classification (NCBI taxonomy): domain Bacteria; kingdom Pseudomonadati; phylum Verrucomicrobiota; class Opitutia; species Opitutia bacterium ISCC 52. The sequence continues at coordinate 2,767,255 of CP076040.1, read as the reverse complement.
CCCGTGCCGGCCATTTCGAAGGAAGCGACACGTGTGGAGTCCGTTTTGAGGGCAATGGCAATTAAATCGTAAAGCACTGGGATGTCTTCCACGAGGCTACGGTCTTCAGGAATTGAAAACGGAGCATCGGGTTTGGGGACTTTCGACCAGCGCTTGTCGAGTTCCAGGTTGGTCTCCACATCACGAACGGATGTGAAATATTCATCGAGTTTCTCTCGATCCTGGCCACTCAGGCGGTGTTCCAGGCTTTTTGCCTCTTCTCCAATGGCATCGAGGATTGAACCCCGAAGGTCGAAAGTGTCAGCGGCCTGCTCCTGTGCATGAGCACCTTCGTTGATAAACAATTTTCGAAATAGTTCTCGTGGGCCCGTAATCGGTGGCACGCGAACGCCAGTGCGTGTCCAGCACATGTGGCATCCTCCATGAAGTCCGTCTTCGGAGCCAATGGTCAGAGAGGGGAAGCGAGTTTCGGCCCCAACGTATTCAGCCGCTCGTTGATCGATGCTGATATTGCCTTCAGGCATACCCTTCGCATCTCCCATTTTGACGCCACTCAGGAATGAGTGAACCGAGAAGTGCCCGCCTTTGATATCGTGATCGAGGTGTGAGAATACCGTTAAGTCTTTCCGGTGCTTTTCCAGTGGAGAAAGCAGGTGGGTCATCTGGTAGTTCTTACCGGTTTCTTTCGGAAAGAATTTCTTCGGATACATGCCAAATGAGTTGCCCACACACACCATGCGCATGGGCGCTCCGGTGGAAGCCGTTGTTTTAGCGTTAGCTGCAGGTAAAGCAGATGAAACGGACTCCAGGGCAGGGAGCGCCAGAGTCGCAAATGAGGATTTTAGAAAAACGCGTCTATTCATAACGCTTACAGGTGTTTGTGGGTAGGTGCTGTAGGGTTATCTCCACGACGATATAAGTCTTCAAATAGGGTCCTCGTCAAGCGAAAGGGATATCGCTAAAGACTCTGCAGGGAATGTTATGTTCCTTTAGTAAAGAAGTATAACAAGGGCGTAGCTAACTAAGCCGACTAATATTGCGGCTGAAAAACCAATGCTCAAAGGTCTCCATCCAAGTACCTTCAGTTTGGATACGTTCGTGCCGAGACCTACTGCCGCAATGGCGGTTGAGAGGAGGAATATGGAAGTCGTGCTGCTGATATCAATAAAGGCAGTTCAGGTTTCTGGATGAAGAAGCCCAAATGGTTTCGAGCCCAGGTCACCAATCGACCGGAATGCTGCCAGGGCTATGAAACCGATGAGAAAGGTTGGAATCCACTGGCTCCACTTAAGCCAGGGGATCGGTACTTTTGCAGTTGAGACAACGGCTTGTCGTTTATAATGGACTAATGCCATGATTGGAATAACCAGTCCCATGAATAGATTGCGTACCAGTTTTGTGGTGGCGGCAATCTCAAGCGTTACGGGTGAATCGTAGTAGAGCTGATACATCAGAGCCACGCCGGCAACTTGTGAAGTATCATGAATGGCGGTTCCAAGAAAGAGGCCAATTTGTTCGGGATTACCGTTAAACAACCAATGGGCAAGAAAAGGGTAGGTAAATAACGCTGTCACACCAAAGAGGGTTATAACGGCTACTGAGTAACTGATCTCATCTTCGTCGGCCCGGGTCGCAGTTCCCGCCGCTATCACTGCAGATACACCACAAATACTGGTTCCAACTGCGATCAGGTTTCCCAGTCTCGATGGAACGTTTACCAGCTTGCTCAACCACGACACTGCAACAATGGCCACCAGAATACAGACAACGACGATGGGGAGAGCATTCAGTCCAATTTTTCCGACTGCCGAAATACTTAATTTCAGACCTAGCAGAGCGACCCCGAATCTCAGGATGAAGCGCAAGCAAAGTCGGAGCCCTTTTTCGTAGGCTTTGGGAAGACCAGCCAGGTTTCTAATGATAAGGCCTAGGACGACGGCTAGTAGCACTGGGCTCAATGGACTTCTTTCAAAACCCAAAGCTTGTTTGCCAATCCAATTCGCGAGAAAACTACCTGCTACCGCGAGCATCATGACCAGCACGACTCCAGGTGCCATAGTGCCGACCCAATGCAAGCTTCGATGCAGTGATCGTTGCCAATGCGTGGATAGAAACTGCTCTCCTGGTAGAGCCTCTACTGCCGCTGGGTCGTAGGCCGGTACTCCTTCCATGCTATCCAGAGATTGAATCTCCTCCGGGTCGAGAAAGATGTTGAATGGGCGGTTGGACTCGTTGCTCATGGCATAGATGGTTACGTTTGAGCAGTATTATTATCTAGAGCTTGGTAGTCAATGGGTTGATTACAATCGAGGGTGGCTTCTGCGGGAGGCATTTCGTATTTTAGTCCTGTAGCACAGTTGAATAGTACCGCTGAGTCATCGGGAGAAATGAGTCCTTTTTCAATGGATTGTTTGTAGGCTGCATAGGTCGCAGCTCCTTCTGGACAAAGGAGGAGTCCTTCTTCTTTGGAGACCTCTTCCAAACCTGCGGATATTGATTCGTCATCGACTGCGATGGCAAAACCTCCGCTTTCTCGAACAGCTCGCAGTATCAGGAAATCGCCTACGGCGACGGGCACACGTATGCCTGCAGCGACTGTGTGTGCGTCTTGCCAGAGCTCTGCATGTTCAGTCCCATCTTCATACGCTTTGACAATGGGGGCACAACCCGTTGCTTGCACCGCTACCATGCGTGGCAGCTTTCCTTTCAGCCAGCCAATCTCTTTAAGTTCATTGAAGGCTTTCCACATGCCGATGAGACCCGTGCCTCCTCCGGTTGGATAAAAAATGACATCCGGGACTTTCCAGCCTAACTGGTCTGCGAGTTCTAGCCCCATGGTTTTCTTCCCTTCAATCCGGTAAGGTTCCTTGAGCGTTGAAAAGTCAAACCAGCCCATGGCTTCTTTGCCTTCACCTACTATGCGCCCACAGTCGTTAATGAGGCCATTTACACTCCATACTTTGGCTCCCTGGACGGCGATCTCACGAACGTTTACCGTCGGTGTATCGTCAGGGCAGAAAATATAGTAGTCCATGCCAGCCCGACTTCCATAGGCGGCAAGAGCGGCCCCGGCGTTACCGTTGGTAGGCATGGCTACTTTTTTGAGGCCAAATTCTTTGGCCATGGAAACTGCCATGCAGAGGCCACGCGCTTTGAAGGAACCTGTTGGTAATCGTCCTTCGTCTTTAACCAACAGTTCACCGCTTCCGGTCGCCAACTTTTGGATGGGGATTATGGGAGTGTGGATTTCGCCCAGGCTGACAATATTCTCCTTCTTGCGCACAGGTAGAAACTCACGGTAACGCCAGAGGTCTGCTGGTCGTGTAGCGAGGTCCTCCTTCGTAACCGCATTCTGAATACCATTCAGATCGTATTTTACGAGAAGCGGTTTTCCGGCTTTGGAAAGGCCGTGAATGGTGTCGGCCTCATAGTGATCGCCTTCCATTCCACATTCGAGGTGCGAGACGAAGGTAGGGTGTTCGGTGGTAAGATTATCGTTGGTGGGCATGTAGGGGAGCTTTTGAGTCTAAGTGTTATCCTTGTAGATGGTTTCAGTCGTGCCAATGAATGCCAGCCACTCGGGCGAAACGTTTCAATTTGGCGGAGTGATTTCCAAAAAATACATTCAGGTGATGGGGCATGCCTGCATAACACATGTCTTCGAACCACTCATTGGGGTTTCGATTGAGCAGGCGTGCCTGGCCATTACTCATCATCAGCTTACGACGAGGTTTCTCGCTTATCGCATCACAGGAGCTTAGGTGATACTCGCCTTCGTATCTCCAAAGACGAAATAGGGTAAGAGGCCTATCAGCTTTGATTTCACCTTCCAGCACCGTGGGTTTTTGAATGTTAAAGTGCTTGGCGAGTTTTGCTGCACCCGGTTCGCCGGTGGGGGGGCAAAGTGAAGGGGGTGCAGCACCGACGTGCCAGAGAGTGATCGTTTCTTCATCGTGCTCAAGCCAGTCCGAAAGATAGCAGCGACCCATACCAAACATTTCTCCTATGAGAGCTCCGATCGCTCCATCGGCATCGCCCTCACAGGCAATGGCAAATCCTTCATCAGCCAAACGTGCCATTCCCAGATAGGGCCATTGACCAAATGTGTTGGGCATTTCGGGCCAGCAACGTACGCCCAGTGCGTCCAGGTTTTCCGTCTCAATGAAATGACACATAGCCAAGTAAAGACGGGAGGCCATGGGCAGGTCATCTTCCGAGGCGTCCTTGTATTCAAGCCCCAGTGCCTTCGCTTTTTCGACGTCCGCATTGACTGCTTCTTCAGGAATCTCCTTCACTACATTTTCGAATTCAATCAAACTGTAGGTTTGTAGTTGGACTCCCAGACTGCGATGCATGACGAAAGGATCGGTCGTCATTGAAAGAAAACCCGGAGCTTGTCCGCCGATTACACCGACTCGAGTATGACGAAGTTTATGGATGATCCCGGTAATTCGAACCGAGGTGTCCAACTTTTCCAGTGTCTCTTCAACCTCGGGGTCTCCTTTTAAAATTTCGAACGAGCGGCCCATTTGCCTGAGCGAGGTGGCCCAAACATGCGCTCCTACCAAAGAACAGGAGCTGATCATGTCTCCATTCTGGTTCTCTGGGGTTGCCCAAAATATGGGTGGATCTGGCCAGATCTGTGCCAGGGTTGGAGCCATGCGGCCGTCAGCCATTGTGGTTTGTAATAGAACGAGTGCTTGAACACCTGCTTCCTTACACTCGCCGACTACTTTTCTCAGAGATGCGTCATCTACTGCTTTCTCGGAAGGCTCAAAAACTTCAAAGGCCGATTGATTGACCGCTTCACGAACCTTCAGCTCCATAGCGGCACCCCATTCCATATCGAATCCCGGGCGTTTGCGTCCCAAAAAGAGAAGACCCAGCTTGATCGGGCTATCTGGTGTGTGAGCGCTCATGGTAGAGATGTCTATGCAGGTATTCAGATGATGGATTCAAGTTTCAGGTGTCTGATCCCAGGCGTTTTGAAAAACACCCTCGCCAAAAGTCGTATAGGGATTGCTGAAGCTTTCCTGGTAAACGCTTAATCCGGCGGTGACGCAATGGGCTCCGGCGATCGCCACATCTCCAATCTGCTTCGCATTGCGGACAGCGGCGGCAATGATTTCTGATTCGTAACCGAATTTATCAAGCATCGTCCTAACGTCCGCAATAAAGGTATCGGGTGAATCGCCGAACTGGTCCTTCCAGCCTATGAATGGACTGATGAACGCTGCTCCTGCTCGGGCAGCATGCCAGGCTTGTGCCACGGACATGATTAGAGTGGCATTGGTTCGAATTCCGTCATTGGCAAGTTCCCGAATGGCGGTGAACCCACCTTCGCACGCACCGACCTTGATGACGAAATTCGGAGAGAGTGCTGCAAGCTCACGCCCTTGCTCAACGATGTCCTTGCAATCGGTAAAGTGTGGGTTCACTTCCACGCTCACCGGCTTGTCTGTGCCTTTCACTATTTCGGCGATTTCAGCGATGACGGTTCGAAACGGTTTTCCGGAAACCATTACATGCCTCGGGTTGGTTGTGAGTCCGTCCATGTCCCACGCTTCAAGTGCGTGGGCGATTTCCTCTGTTATGGCGCTATCAAGAAATAATTTCATAATGGATGGGGAATGATTGATTCGCTCGTCTTGGAGGATTTGAGCAGCTCAATTATCTTAGAGTTAACTTGCACGAAGAATTAAAGTTGAATTGGCTTTAGCGGAGTTACGACAAAAAAGAAAAACTATGGATACTTACGGCTTGTTTTTAAACGGAGAATGGATCGAGAGTGATGAAAAGCTGACCGTCCGTGACAAAGGAAACGGAACTGTGATTGCCGAGGTATCCACGGTCGATCGTGCTGGAGTCCGCAAAGCAATAGAAGACGCGGAAGCCGTCCGATTGGAATGGGCTGCGACCACAGGAATGTCGCGCGGAGATCTCCTTCTGAAATTGGCGGAAGAGCTGAGTCGTCGAGCGGATGAGATCGCCCATGATATCACTCTGGAGAACGGCAAGCCGCTCCCGCAGAGTAAAGGCGAGGTTGGTATGGCGATCGACCATATCCGCTGGTTTGCTGAAGAAGCTAGAAGAAGCTATGGGAGGAACGTGCCTCACCAGGCTCCTGGGAGAAGACACATGATACTCAAACAACCAATAGGCGTAGTCGGTGCCATTGCGCCCTGGAATTTTCCTCTGGTGCTATCCCTTCGCAAGGTAGCTGCGGCGCTTGCGGTGGGTTGTCCTGTGATTTTGAAACCTGCCTCTGTTACGCCCATCTGCGCAGTTAAATTAGCAGAGTGCATCGAAGCGGCTGGATTTCCTAAAGGTGTTTTTCAGTTAGTAGCCGGGAAGGCGTCTGAGATTGCCGGTGAAATGTTGGAGAATCCACTTTGTCGAAAAATCTCTTTCACAGGCTCTACTGAGGTGGGTAAAAAGCTGATCCAAGGTGCTTCCACCACATGTACTAAGTTGTCATTAGAGCTGGGAGGCAATGCGCCTTTGATCGTGTTTGAGGATGCCGATCTGGACAAAGCGGTTGAAGGAGCCTTGATCACAAAGTTTCGCAACACCGGCCAATCTTGCATCGGATCCAATCGCATTTACGTCCAACGATCGATTTTTGATGCCTTCGTCGAAAAATTTGTTGCTGGCACAAAATCCTTAAAGGTCGGTTACGGTTTAGAGGAAGGCGTGGAAATCGGACCCTTGATCGATGAGGCAGGCAGGTCAGGAGCGTTGGAGTTTATCCAGGATGCGGTTGAGAAAGGAGCCCAGCTGCTTTGTGGTGGCGAGGTGGTCGATGGCCAAGGGGTGTTTATGACGCCCGCAGTCCTGTCTGATATTCCTGTCGAAGCGCGCTGTATGTCAGAGGAAATTTTTGCACCCGTTGCACCGGTATTGTCTTTCGATACGGAAGAGGAAGTGATCAAGAAGGCAAACGACACGGAATATGGTCTGGCCGCCTATGCTTTCACCAATGACTTGAATCGAAGCATGAGATTGGCCGAGCAGCTTGAAGCCGGAACCATCGGTATCAATGAATCGGTTCCCGCAACCAGCAATTGTCCTTTTGGAGGATTTAAGCAAAGTGGTTGGGGTCGCGAATTAGGATCAGAAGGTGTTGAAGCTTATCTGGAAACCAAACACGTTTCTTTTGGAGGTATTTAGTTACTAAATAGAATAATAATTATGAAACCACATTTTTCACAACGCTCTGAGTCGATTGCTCCTTCCGTCACGCTGGCGATAGATGCCAAAGCCAAGGAAATGAAAGCCGAAGGCATTGATGTCGTTGGCTTTGGAACTGGGCAGCCCGATTTCGATACGCCCGACTTTATTAAGGAAGCCGCCAAGCAGGCGCTTGATGACGGGTTTACTAAGTACACAGCAGCAGCCGGCATACCCGAATTGCGGCAGGCGATTGCCGACAAGTTCAAACGAGAAAATGATCTAGATTATAAGGCTAGTCAGATCGTGGTGAACTGTGGCGGTAAGCATTCTGTCTTTAACGTAATGATGGTGTTGTGTGAGGAAGGGGACGAAGTGATCGTGCCTGCTCCTTACTGGTTGAGCTATCCGGAGATTGTGAAGATTGCTGGAGCTACTCCGGTGGTCATTGAGGCGGGTGACGAGACGGACTTTAAAGTTACACCCGATCAATTGCGGGATGCTATCACAGATAAAACCCGATTGTTTATTCTCAATTCTCCAAGCAATCCTACCGGGGCCGTTTATACGCCTGATGAGATTAAAGCTCTTGGCGATATTTCCGTGGAGAAAAATGTCCTCATCATGAGCGATGAGATCTACGAGCACCTGCTTTATGACGGTGCAGTCCACAAGAGCGTGGCTTCCTTTTCACCGGAGCACCAGGAGAACACGATCATTGTTCACGGCTTGGCCAAGGCGTGGAGTATGACGGGTTGGCGATTGGGTTTTATTGCTGCGCCCGAGGCGATCGCTAAGAAAATCTCAGCTCTGCAAAGCCACAGCACGAGCAATCCCACCTCCTTTGCGCAAAAGGGCGGGGTAGTCGCGTTAAATGAACCCATGGATCATCTGCAAGGCTGGATGAAAGCATTTGCCGAACGACGGGCCTATGCACACGACAGGCTTACTGCTATGGCGGGAATAACCTGTTATAAGAGTCAGGGGGCATTCTATCTTTTCCCCAATATTTCCGGTACTGGACTCAAGTCTTCTGAATTCTGCGAGCGGCTGCTTGAGGAGGAAAATGTAGCTGCGGTTCCTGGACTGGCTTTCGGAGCAGACGATTACGTTCGGATCAGTTATGCGACGAGCATGGAACAGATTGTGAAAGGCCTCGATCGAATGGAACGATTCTTTAGCCAATTAGCATGATTTAAGGCGAACAGCCCAAAAATTTAGACATACCTTATAGCCCAAAGTCTCATGAGTATTCCAAGTGATAAGCTTAAGCCTAATCTCATCAAAGCCATTGAAGCCTTTACGCTTCCTCCGCGGTTTGCCGTGGTTCGAGTCATAACGGATGAAGGAGAAAGCTACGGCGATATAACCTTGGAGAGTCATGTGGAAACACAGATGGCCTGTGCCCGCGATATGGCGTCCTTTTTTATCGGGAAAGATGCCAATCGGATTTCTGTGGTGCAGGACTTTTTGAGTCACGATTTTTACAGTAATAGCCCTGTTCAACGCAGTATGGCAGCTGGAATCGAGACGGCTCTATGGGATATCCTCGGTAAGAACTTGGGAGTTCCGATTAACCAATTATTTGGAGGGCTGCTTCACCCGAACGGTCTGCCTTACTATCGCTGGGTGGGTGGAGATGTTCCGAATCCCGATACCGCCGTAGAGATGGCGTTGAACGTAATCAAAGAAAGCAATGTCTGCGCGTTGAAGCTAAATGCATGTCCCGTGATGGGGCCGATTGATGTGCATGGTGGTATTCAGCATGCCACTACGGTTGCCAAGGCGCTGCACGAATCACTGCCTTCAAATGTTTCAGTCGCCTACGATGGTCATGGTCGGTTGAAGCCGGCAACTGCTCGCAAATTTATCGATGCCATCCGTCCCTACAATCCGTTGTTCGTCGAAGAACCAGTAGAGCCTGCTTACGAACATGAGCTGCCGTTTATCCGTCAGGCAGCAGGAGGTATTTCCATCGCCACGGGGGAACGCATGTTTGGGGCTCCGGACTTCTTCCGCTTGGCGGCCAATCGGGGGGTAGATATTTTTCAGCCTGATATGGTCCATGTAGGTGGGCTGACGAATTTGAAACGAATTGCGGCCATCGCAGAATCAGCTGGATTAGCGGTTGCTCCACACTGTCCATTGTCGGCCATCGCTTTCATGGGGATTTACCAGACTATGGTTACAAGTCGAAGTGGCTTTCTGTTGGAATGTGCCGATGGAATTCACTACAACGATGCTGCGGCTCAGGAGCTTGGTGAGAACCCCTGGCTGTTTTATGTGAAGAACAAAGAGATTTTTAACCTGGATGATGATGGGTTGATGGCTCCTCCTTCTGGACCAGGACTGGGGATCGAGTTCGACACAGACGCGCTCCAGCGCGGAAGCAAGATTCCTATTAAATGGGAACGTAAATCTCATTACCTCAAGACCGGTCTACTCGCTCGGTCGTAGGCTGTTATATATCTATACCATGAAGAAACCTAACATAATCCTCATTCTAGCCGATGATATGGGCTATTCTGACATTGGCTGTTATGGCGGCGAAATGGATACCCCGAACCTCGATCGATTAGCGGCACAAGGGCTTCGCTACACACAGTTTTATAATACGGCTCGTTGTTGCCCGACTCGCGCCAGTTTGCTGACCGGAATGAACCCCCATCAGGTAGACATCGGCCACATGGCTCATTTTGACGATGATCTCGATGGCTATCGGGGTGACCTATCTAAACAGTGTGTGACTATTGCCGAGGTGTTGAAGCAAGGTGGATACAATACCTACCTTTCGGGCAAGTGGCATGTTTGTAAGCAATTGTTGGAGGAACACGGTGACGGATCCAACTGGCCCTGTGAACGTGGCTTTGATCGCTTTTACGGAATTACGGGTGGAGCTGCCAGTTACTACGATCCGCCAACATTGACTCAAGATCGCAAAAATATCGATCCACCTCAAGACAGCGACTACTACTTTACGGACGATGTCTCGGATCATGCATGCCAATTTATCCGTGAGCACAAGGAAAACGATTCGGATAAACCTTTCTTTTTATATACAGCTTACACGGCTCCGCATTGGCCTCTGCATGCAAAGAAGGAAGATATTGAAAAATACAAAGGCCGGTTCAGCGAAGGCTGGGACGTATTGCGTGAGCAGCGTTTAAAACGCATGGAGGACATAGGTATCGTGAAACCGGATACTGAATTGACCAAGAGAGATTCAACTCAACCGGATTGGGGAGATACTAAGGATAAAGCGTGGCAGGAGCGCCGGATGGAAGTGTATGCGGCTCAGGTTGATTCTATGGATCAAGGGATTGGAAGAATGCTGGATGCCTTGGAAGAACAGGGAGAACTCGAGAACACCCTGATTCTGTTTCTATCTGACAACGGTGCCTGTGCAGAGGAGATATTTGATACGTTCTTTCCTTACGAAAAACCTTCAGGTGAGGGGAGGGCTAAACCTCTTTCGTGTCGGGCGCATACACGCGATGGAAGAGTGATGCAGCATGGGAATGATCCTCAAGTAATGCCTGGAGATGAAACCAATTTTCAAAGCTATGGCGTGGCCTGGGCGAACCTTTCAAATACTCCATTCCGTGAGTATAAACATTTTGTGCACGAGGGAGGGATTGCGACTCCATTGGTCGCTCATTGGCCCAAAGGATTTGAAAGTCGTGGGGAGCTGCGGCACCAGACCGGCCAGTTGATGGACATCATGGCTACAATTGTAGATGTGAGTGGTGCTGAATGGCCGAAGGAAAGGGATGGATTGTCCATTCAGCCTCAGGAGGGAAGTAGTCTTCGTACGACCTTTGACTCTCAGATATCTGATCGCCCGCCCTTAGCCTGGGAGCACGAAGGAAACTGTGCTTACCGTGATGGTAAATGGAAACTGGTTAAGCGCTGGGATCGTGAGAGTTGGGAGCTCTATGACATGGAGGTCGACCGAACGGAATTAAATGATCTATCGGCGGATCAACCTGAGCTCCACAAAGAGTTACTGGATAAATACCACACTTGGGCAAAACGAGTGGGGGTGATTCCTTGGGACAAAATTGAGGCCGGGCGAAATGCTCAGGGTATCTATACCGATTGGATGCCGCATCCGCACGATTAGTTTGATTGGGAATTGCTCCTGATGAACTAAAACCCTTTCACCGTAGGTAGCGAATCTACAAATTGTGCATTGGTTCGTTTAAGTTCCGAAACCAACAGCTTCTGGTGTTTTTTGACCTGAGTACGATACTGTGGCATCAGCGCCAGATTGTGCAGTTCGTGCGGATCGTTGTCGATATGGTAGAGTTCCGGGATTTCTCCTTCGATGAACGTTTGGATGTACTTGAGGCGATCTTTTATCACAAATCCATACCAGGGAACCTGGCCAGGAAGTTCCTCTTTCTTTTGAATAGTATGAGTATCTGGACGATATGAACGCGCTGTGTATGTCAGGAATAGTGGGTGATCCCATTTTCGATTTGGTCGTCTAAATAGTGGGGTAAGATCACGGCCGTGCATGTTCCAGGGCAGATCAATGCCAGCAAATTTGTAGAAGGTAGGAATGAGGTCTATGCCTCCGACAGGTGAGGTGCAGACTTCACCCTCGGTGACCGTTCCTGGCATCGATACGATAAAGGGAACACGGATATTGGCGGCATAGGGAGCTAGTTTGTGGCGAAAGCCATGTTGTCCCCAGGCAAATCCTTGATCGGCTGTATAGACGACCAGGGTGTTCTCCAGTTGTCCGGTGGATTTTAGGGTGCGAATGAGACGGCCTACGTTCTCATCGATTCCAATGACTGCCTGGTGGTATTGCCTAGTTCCATCGTAGAGAGACTCGCCGTATCTTCCGTTTGAATACAAACGAGCGATTCCTTTATCGTCGGCTTTGTATCGGCTGGTTGTTCCGGAATATTCAGGTTTTCCGGGACGTGGTGGGTAGAGGTCGGCGGGTTCTGGGATGTCGACACCGTCGTATTCTTCCAAATGTCGATCAGCCGGAGTAAAGGGTCCATGAACCGCGGTATAGCAAAGCCATAGATACCAGGGTTTATCATCGTCTCGATGGTCACCTTTGATGAACTCAATGGCGCGATCGGTATAGTTGTCGGTCGCGTAAGCATCGACTGGACCAATTTTTTTACCGTTCTCAATGATGGTTTGGTCTACGTAATACTCGCGTGAATTTCCTGGAGTGGGGACGGGCCGGACCCAGGCATATTGGTAGTCCCAGGCGCGGCCATAGGCAGTGTCGTTCGCTGTGTGCCATTTGCCAACATGACCGGTCGTGTAGCCGTTTTCTTTTAAATGCTTGGGCCAAAACTGCATCTCGTCGGGGTCGTAGGCCGCACCGGGATAGGGTCCTTCCATGTGAAGGCTTGGTATATCGTGCTGCTGCAATCCGGTGAGCATCATGGCTCGGGCTGGCATGCACCACGAACTCATGTAAGCATGCTCAAAGCGAATGCCGGTTTCCGCCAGGCGGTCGATGTTGGGGGTATGCGACCACTCGTAGGATTCTGGATAACTACTAATCGTTCGCGAGCTCTGATCGTCTGCGAATATAAATAGAATGTTAGGCTGCTTGGCTGCCGGTAGTAGACAGGCAGTAAGAGCCGACAAGAGAATAGGAAGAAGAAGTCTTTTGTTCATATATTTCGGGGTATTGGATAAATATAGCAAAGGGGCTAAACTTGTCTACTCTTGTTTGAGGGCTGTCATGCGGAAGGTGTTGCCCTCGGCGTCAATCATGCCTTCGAAGTTGTTACCCTCAAAGCTTCCCTTTACGTCCACATAGTATCCGCTTGCTGTAAAGTTACCACTTACCAGTGCATCGCCTTCAAAAGCCACATCTTTGAGAATGTTATCGTTCATTGTTACGGAATAGCCATTTGCTGTTTTGCTGATGGTCATGATACCAAGTGGCTCTCCTTGTGGTAAGTAATGCAACTCATAATCCCAGACGCCAACAAACGGATCCGGAGTTGAGCTAGTAGTTGCGCAAGCAGAAATCAATGAAGCGATACAAAGGTAAAATAAGAGCTTTTGATACATGTTTGTAAGTATTGTAGGTTGGTTAACGAGGATCCGCCCGTAGGCGAGGGATGCATACCAACGCTCAAGGCGTATCCAACCAATGCAAAATGCATGCTAGATTCGACTTGTGACAAAATTTCGGTACACTTCTTTGTTGATAAAGGAAAAAATATTAGTGTGGAGGTAAACTATGGAAAATCTTATTCCCATTGGGATTTTTCTTGCTGGATTGGGGATTTTCTTTGTTGGCATCGCGTTGCTTTGGGTTGGTTCGATGTACGAAGACAAAAGCAAGCAAAAATCCAATAAGCTAAAGGAATGATCTTAGTCGAATAGATCAGGTTGGGTTGTTGAAACCTCGTCAAATATCGTCTGAAAATGAAGCCAGCCGATATACTCGCTGCCTATGTGCTCGTGCGAGTATTGTGCTTTTTCGTGAGGGACCATTTTGGGTCTTATACCGGATGCCTCGATCAGCAGTTGCTGTTGGCAGCATCGTTCGAGGGCCGAGAACCAGAAGGCAGCTGAATCGATGCTGTGACGACTGGCGGTCAGGAGTCCGTGATTTTGATGAATGGCGGCCTTATTATTTCCGAAGGCTGCAGAAACTTCGTAACCTGCTTTTGCTTCGACGGCGACCTTTCCACCTTCGTCGGTAATGACTACATGGTCTTCGTAAAAAGCAGCTGCGTCCTGGCTAATAGGATCGAGGTGGCGTCTGGTAGCAGCCCAAGCCGTACCGTAAATTGTGTGTGCATGGCACATGGCTATTATCTCGGGATGATCTTCATGAACCGCTCCGTGAAGGACGAAGCCAGCCTGATTTACCGCATAGTCGCCTTCGATTACTTTGCCTGAGTGGTCGACCAGAATGAGGTTCGAAACACAGACTTTCGAGAAGGGAACGGCCATGGGATTTGTCCAATAAAGCTCCGGGCGCTCCGGATCACGAATTGTTAAATGTCCGGCAAAGCCAAAATCAAATCTGCATTTATGGAAGAACCGACAGGCGGCTGCCAAGTGTTCCTTGAGGTGGCGGCGATGGTCATCAAAATTGTAGAACTCAGGCTCCACTGGAAAAATGCGACCTTCCTGGTCGGGTTGATAGAGTGACACTTTTTCCTTAATCATAAACACATCTTAGGAAATGAGGGTCTGTTACACGATCAAAAACCTCGGAGGCTTCAAGATGCAGATTAAGCTTAGATCTATTCAGTTGCCTCGTATTATCCCCACATATTGACTTGAGAGAAATCCGATATCCGAAATGAAATACCCCATAACTCCGTTGGTCTTTTTTCTAACTAGCTTCTCGATGCTTTGGTCGGTTGATCAAGTTGCTTTGGATACGATAACTTTACCCATCCGTGTGCTGCGCCTGCAGTCGGATGCTGATGAGCGGCTGAATTGCTCCATGTCGGATGAGGAGATTCGGGAGCAATTTACGATTGTGAACCAAACCTGGGATCAGGCAAAAATCGTTTGGGAGATTGAATCGATCGTGGATGTGACAGTGGCGAAACCAAAAGCCTTCACGCAAGCGATCAAAAACCCGCGCGGACGATTGGCAAACGCCCTTGCTTCCAATGTGCCTAAGAAGCATCTGCTCAAGGGGGGCTTCAATGCGGTGATCGCGGAGGACTATGAAAAAAGTATGGGGGGTGTATTCATCCCGCAACAACAGGGAATAGTTTTTTATGCCAAGAAAGGCCCCAAAGGGATTCAAACGCCGGCCGTGCTCGCACATGAACTCGGGCATGCCTTAGGACTGCCTCATACCGTTTTTGAAAAGAACAACAATCTGATGATGGGGTCTGGAGCTGGAAGAGTTCCAACGCCGACAAAGCCGATTACCGAGTCGCAGATCAAAATTGCTCGGGCGATCGCGAAAACCGAAAAACCTTTTTCACCCAAACAAATTCGCACGCCATCCAATGATTCTGAAAAATTGTGGAAGCTATTCGACGTAAACGGAGATGGAGTCATGACTATTTCGGAAGTGGCTAAGAAGCATCAGCTCTTTGTCGTCGATTTTTTGAGGAAAGCATCTCGAGCACCAGATGATGAGCTTACACGAAAAGATTACGACTTCATCCAAGGACGGCAGCAAGGTCAGGGGCAGCAACGAGTTTCTGGGCAAGGTCAAAGGAAGACCGCGCGACAAACCGGTGGGCGTGCCTGGGGACCTCAGATCGTGCCGCAGATATTTTCCAGATTCGATAAGAATGGCGATGATATCATTACTCGGAAAGAAGCCAGTAATCCTGGTTCACTGGTCAACGAATACTTTGATAAGTGGGATAAGGAAACCGATCAGGATGGTCAATTAACTAAAAATGAAATTACCGCGCGACTAACTGAGGAACCAGCAGTTCAAGGAGCGTTGAGGCGGCAAGGCAGATAGGTTCGATATTAAGTGTAGTGTACCGATGGCAGTCTTTTCCAATTGGGAGACCTTAACTGACGTTTCGTTTTCTCCGTAAAGTGTGAGTTGCTTGGGCAGTTTAGGTGCAATGAAGTAATGAACAAAATGTCCCCTTGCTTCGACTGGTTTCCTCCTGCTTAATGGCTGTCTACATAATCAGGCAATACTGGCTGGTTCACCTATTCAAGGGTACTGGTGGTATTTCAATGATCTACCTTACATCTATACTATGAAACCCTTCTTCTCCTTAATTGCGTCGATTTTCCTTTTTGTCGGATTGCAGCTGAATGCTGAAATTACCAAATCCCTTCCGGATGAGATTGATCCAGATCGTCACTACTTGTTCTACTTGCATGGTGCGATTGTAGAAGGTTCCGATGGCCGTCCTCACCATCCTGATCTAGGGACTTACGACTACTTGGAAATTGTTGATGTGCTCGAAAGCAAAGGCTTCTGGGTGATCAGCGAGATCCGCAGAAAGGGCACTACCGAAAGTGGTTATGCGGGGCTGGTTTCGTTTTATGTAGATCAATTAAAAAAGGCCGGAGTTCCTTCCTCGAATATTACTGTCGTGGGTGCGAGTAAGGGAGGAATCATGGCCTGCTACATCTCGAACAAGCAAAAGGACCCTTATATAAACTACGTTGTATTAGCAGGTTTCTTTTACCGCCTCAAAGATGATCCCAAAATGGTGGTTACGGGGCGTGTGCTTTCTGTTCATGATTCCTCGGACCAGAACAACATCAACCCCAAGCACTTCTTCAGAAAATCCAAAGAGTTGACCGAATCTAAAGTGAAGGTCCTTCGCACTGGGCGTGGTCACTCACTCATTTATCAACCTGAGTATCAATGGGTGAATGCGGTGGTCGACTGGAGTGGAATTCAAAAGAATAAGAAATAATTGACTGGTTGATGGTTGGTAGAGTTTTTCTATCTGGTTTGCTTTCTGCTACAAAGCCTGGGTTTTAGTAGACCCTTCATTCTTGGACTATTGATTGATCAAATATGTATAGATTTCTTCTGATTCTTTTAACACTTTGTACTAGCATAGCATTTGGGACAGAGAAACCCAACGTCGTCTTCATCATCGTTGATGATTTGAACGACATGCCGTTGCAACCGGACGGGAAACCTCTGGTTCCAACGCCGAATATCGATCGACTGAAGGCTCAGGGTGTTGCCTTTACCAACGCCCATACAAACGATCCGCTTTGTGCTCCCTCGCGAGCCAGCATGTTATTTGGACTCTATCCTCAAACAACGAGTCTATATTGGTTTGAGGAGTGGAGACAGAATGGTATCTACAAGGAATCGGTATCTTTGCACGACAACCTACGTGACGGCGGATACTCGGTTTATGGTACGGGAAAGATTTATCATGGTGGTCAGAATGGCTTGTTTGATGAATTTGGGCACTATGGTGATGTCGGTCCCTGGCCGTGGGATGGGCAATCCACCAACTTTCGTTTGGCGCATCCGCAACAGATGTATCTATACGAAGGTCCGGATTCAGATATGGATTACCAGTGGGAACATGTGTTTGGCCCGCTTTCCCAAACACCCGTATGGGAAGCCGATCCGCCCAAAAACATTCCTGGTTACATCGGGTGGCGATTGTTTGGTAAACCCTACAAATACAACGGGCCGGATGATCGCGATCTCATGGCAGACGAACTAGGTGCGCAATGGTCGGCTGAAGTTATAAGTCGTGAGCATGATAAACCATTCGCTTTGTTTACTGGGTTGATTCGTACGCACACGCCTCTTTACGCGCCGGACGACTATTTTGATCGTTTTCCATTAGACTCGATCGAACTACCAAAGGTGGATCCAAATGATTTGGATGATGTTTCCTCTGCCTTGGGGAATGAAGAACTATATGGGTTTCGCAGGTACAAGATGCTGTTCCGTCATGAAGATAAAGATCTGTTTCGAAAATGGCTGCAGGCTTACATGGCCTGTGTGTCCTTCGTGGATGATCAGGTCGGAACGATTCTGGACGCGATTGAAGCGAGTCCGCATCGTGATAACACAATCGTATTCTTCACCAGTGATCATGGGTTTCATGTGGGTGAAAAAAACTTTTTATACAAAGGAAGTCTGTGGGAGCCGGGAACGCGTATTCCTTTGGTGGTCGCGGGTGTTCCGGGAATGGCGCAAGGGGTGGAGTGTGATCGTCCTGTATCCTTGATTGATATCTATCCCACTTTCAATGAGTTGCTCAGTCTCAACGCTCATCCCAATGCATACGGCAACGGATACGAATTAGAGGGACACAGTTTGATGCCCTTTCTCAAGAATCCGGAAAACGGTTCTTGGAGTGGGCCCGATGTGGCGATCACAACGATTCCGGGTAAAAACCACATGCTCCATCAGGTTTACGAAGGCTCGCTATATCCGCACTTTTCAGTGCGCAGTAAGGATTGGCGTTATTCATTGGCCTCCACGGGTGAGGAGGAACTTTACCACCACGTTAACGATCCCTTTGAATGGAAGAATTTGGCTCACGATCCAGCGCATGCTGTGATCAAGGCCTCGCTCAAATCTCAATTAGTCGAGCTTCGAGATGGTGAACGGTGGAACTCGCTTGAGCAGCTCAATACGTGGACCATGCCGTCAGGGATCGGTGAATACAGTCAGCGTCGTGGAGAAATTCGTTTGTCAGGGGCTGCTAGTTTTGAACTGGCAACGATGGATGATTACGAACACTTCGAGTTTGAAGCCGGTGTACGAACGTCTTCAGACAACGCCTTTCGCATCGCTTACCGAGGTGGTTCTGGAGATGGCATATCAACACCGGTTGCAGGATCGGACGAAGCCTCCTGGTCCAAATTTCAAAATGGTGAGTGGAACCGCTATCGCATTCGCGTCCACAACGGACGGCATCAACTGTGGATCAATAATCGCTACGTAAGTGATTATGTTGAAGAAAGCTCGGCTAGTGAAGGTCCCATTCGAATACTCTTTAATGGTGGGGCAGACGTTCAAATTCGATCTGCAAGAGTCAGGGCTTTGTAGAGTAGGATGCTTGAGTCTCATCGCGGAATTTCTTGAATGCCGCATTTGCTTCCGCACCTGTTAGGCCGGATTCAACCCAGTCACCCTCTTGGGGTGTTTGAGTTGCCTCTGTTTCCTTCAACCAAGCGTATAGTTGCTGAAGCATACGAGCAGCTTGTTTAGGTTGTCTGCTTAGTAGATTCGTCGTTTCACCAAGATCTTTCTCCAAGTTGTAGAGTTCTGCTACTTGATTGAGGTAGGTGCCTTCGGGCGCTCCGGGATGTTGAAGAACTAGTTTCCAGGATCCATGGCGCATAGCCTCGGAACGGGCACCACCGTTGGATAGGTAGGACCAGAAGAGTGGTCGGTCCGGTAGCGGCCCATGTTCAAATAGAACAGGTGAAATATCGATTCCGTCCATGGGGCGATCACTGTCTGTATCGATGCCGGCGATGGACAGTATCGTCGGCATGACATCAATGGTGATAGCCTGTGCGTCTGTGCGTGTGCCGGCTTCAATTCGTCCGGGCCACCAGGCGATAGCCGGAACTCTGTGGCCTCCTTCGTAAACCGACCCTTTGTGAGCACGAAGAAGCGGACTGCCGCTCGCTGTGTTGGGCGCATCCCCATTGTCAGAAAAGAACAGAATCAATGTGTTCTTCTCCAAACCCAGCTCCACCACCTTTTCGCGAACCTGCGTTACACCTATATCCATTTCCAGCATCATCTGTTTCATGGCTTCTTCCATGGGTGTTTCCCGTTCTTCCAGTCCGGGGCCACGCTGAATGGGGTCATTGGGTCCCTGAATCGGTGCATGGGGAGACTCATGGGCGATATAGAGGCAGAAAGGCTGGTCTTTGTTATCTTCGATGAATTCCAAGGCGTACTTATTGATCAAATGAGTCGTGTATCCTTCTTCTACGGTCTCGGTGCGACCATGCCACCAGTCATGCTCGTAGTGGTCTCCCCAATGATTGATGTAATCAATATTTCCACTGTGGTAACCGCGAAAGTAATCGAAGCCGTGGTTGTCTGGGTGATATTCAGGATTCTTTTCCGGATATCCCATATGCCACTTACCCACGATACCTGTTTTGTAGCCGGCTGCTCCGAACAGCTCCGCAAAGGTTTTTTCTGTTTTTTTCAATCCCTTCCGATGTTCTGGATGACCCGAGTAGGGGTGAATGACGGCCTCAATACCAGCCCGTCGTTGGTAACGCCCTGTCAGTAGGCCTGTGCGGGTAGGGGAGCAGACGGGACTCGAACTGTGGAAGTCGGTAAACAACAGACCTTCCCGTGCTAGTTGGTCCATGCCTGGTGTTTCGTAATGCGGATTGCTGTAGGGGTCGATGCTCGGTCCTGCGTATCCCATGTCATCGGTCATGATGACGATAATGTTCGGTTGGCTCGTATCGGCGGCATCAATACCGCTAGCTGCAAATAAGTAGAATGCAGCAAAATACAGTATGAAATGCTGGATATAGTGTAAATTGGATGGGTAAATCTTCATCTCTAGAAAATGGAATTTTTGTAGGAGAGGGTTAAGAGGCGTGAATGAGATCAGGGAATTTCGAGCTTAGGAATTGCAGCATGTCTCTGATGGAGATGACACCCTCAAGTTTTCCTTTGTAGGTAACTGGCAAATGACGAAAGTGCCCGACGGACATTTCGTTGATGGCAAATGCAATGGGAGTGTTCGCATCGAGCGTTTCAGGATCGGATGTCATGAAGCGCGAGATAGGTTGTGGAGCTACTTCTTTGAAGCGTCTTGCCACTTTATTGAGTGCATCTCGCTCACTGAAAATACCTACTATCCGGTCGGAGCTGCCTACCAATACGCAACCGATGTGGTTTTCCTGAAGGATCGAAATTACATTTTCAACACTGATAGTTGGGGAGACGATGACTGGAATCTTCGGTCCCAGATGGGCCAGTGAAGTGACCAGGATACTTTGCTCCATATCTGACTGTGGACCGTGGTTTTCCAGGCTGGTCAGATCTTGGCTGCAGCCTTCGCAGGTGTCAGCACCAACGATGTTTTCGAAACCACAGTAGGGACAAAGCATTGGAGTGTGAATCAGCCGCCTCCGCGGGCGGTTGGCACTTGGTTGTGAGTAGGAGGAAGATTATACAGGGTATCTGATGTGTGATCGGAAAGGAAATGTACGGCACGCCTAACGGATAAGGTACCCACAGGACGGTCGGCCGAATCGAGCACAGGAAGGTGGCGCATGCCTTTTTGCATGAATCGAGAAAGCACCACTTTGATGGGCTCATCGGTCCGTGCGACCTCAGGCTTCGGTGTCATCAATTCCGAAACTGCCAGGTCCATTGTTCCACGTTGTCCTAGTACCCGGGTAATCAGATCCCGTTCGGTAAAAATACCCACCAGGCTTTCTCCGCTCAGTATTAGAATACAGCCTACGCGACGCCTTTTCATGCGCTCGACTGCCCTTCGAACTGGCTGATCTTGTTGGATGGTGACGGGCGCAGGAAACCCAACGTGGGATACGGTTTCGTTTTCGAGCGCTTTACGGAGGTTCATGAGAATTTTTATGTTTGAGATCATTGACATCGAAGTCAACGGTCTAGGTGTTTGGCCTGTAAATTCAGGGAAACATTCCCATTGAAAGCATTCTCTCTTTATAGAAGTATGTAGCTTCGTGAAAATTGATTGTATAGAAACTTTCTACCTGGAGAGTCCCATTGATGAACCGTTTGGATGGTCACAAGGGTGGGCTGAGAAACGAACTGCGCTTATCTGCAAAATTTCGACAGATGAGGGAATTGTAGGATGGGGGGAAGGTGGAGGATTGCCTTCTCAATCAGTTATTCACGATATCTTCGCTCCCTTGCTTTTAGGTAAGGATCCAGGATCCATTAATGCACACTGGCATCGTTTATTTCATAGCCTGCATAATGACAATCTAGCCGGTGGCTTCGGGGGTGGTGCGCTTAGCGCTGTCGACATAGCACTTTGGGATATTGCTGGGAAAGTTTCCGGTAAGAGTGTTTCTGAGCTTTTAGGAGGGCCGGTTCGTGAAAAAGTGCCGGTGTATGCAACAGGGCTTTACTATCAGGATGATCCTGACTACGAAAAATTGAAAGCCGAGGCGCAATCGTATGTAGATGCTGGGTACGCTGGGATGAAAACCAAAGTGGGGGGTCTCAGTGTGAAGGAAGACCTAGAGCGAGTGGCTGCCATTCGGGAAGCGATCGGTCCCGAACAATACTTGATGGTCGATGCCAACAAAGCCTACAATGTTTCAACTGCCATTGATGCCGGAAATCAATTAGCTGATTTGGATATCCATTGGTTTGAAGAACCAGTAATGGCCAACGATGTGGATGGCTATCTTGAGGTAAAAGCCGGTCAGCCTATCACCGTAGCTGGCGGTGAAGTTTGGTACAATCGTTTTGATGCCCGAGATTTCCTGTCACAAAGAGCTCTGGATATCGCCCAGCCCGATGTTCGGTTTGTGGGTGGTATATCTGAATTTCGCAATGTGGCTACTACAGCCAATGCCATGGGGATTCAGGTGAATCCGCATGTGTGGGGATCGGCGATCATGATTTCAGCCAGTATTAGCCTGACCTCAACGTTTCCACCTTGTCCTTATGCACGAACACCGAGGCCCTACGAACAGGAGCCTGTTATGGAGTTCGATCAAACGCCAAATCCGATTCGCAACGATTTGGCGTCCGTGACTTTCGAACAAAAGGATGGATTTGTGGAGCTGCCTGCAGGACCCGGTCTCGGATTGGAGATCGATGAATCTGTGCTTAACCAGTTTTGCTCAAGAAAGAATCTGAGTAAATAAGAGACCAAGCGTCATTAGGTGAGCTCAATACAAGTTGAACTTCCTACCCATGTTAATCCGCTCCTGTTCTATGCTCCTTAAAAGCCCAGAGTGAATGGAGAGATCGAATGTAGAGCGTATTGTCTGATACTGCTGGAGTGGAAATGATTTCTTCCTCTAGAGAGTTCGTGGCAAGGATTTCAAATGCTTCACTGTCCTTTATTATAAATACGGTGCCGTAGTTGGAGCAGATCACTAGTTTGCCATCAGCAAGGATGGGAGATGAAAAATACTCACATTTTTCACCCGTTCGCAGGCCTGAGTAAAAAGAAGTTCCTGTTTCTGTGTTTAAGCAGCTGATCAATCCCATCGACTTAACGAGGTAGACTCGGTTTTCGCTAACTAATGGGCTGGCAACGTATGGCAGGTGCTTGCTTGATTCCCAGCTGATGTAATCTGTTCCATTGAGGATGCCTGATCCGCCGGGATTGACCGCCACCATGATATTGCGGCCTCGACCGGCGGGGCGGGTGAGTATCTCAAATTCATCCTGCTCCCAGATCTCGTTGTCATCTTGGTCCAACCATTTGAATACATCTTTGGCTCGGCTCTTGGGCAATTCATCGCGGACAAGGGCTCCATCGCCATTCTTATCAAATCGATTGAAGAACAACTCAGGGTCATTCATCTCTTCGTCGGTGATTTCCAATTCATCGTCGAAATGCGCCTCCAGCTTTTCCCGACTATTGGCATTGGCCGCCGACCAGGATGCGAAGAATAAGCGGTCGGGTGTTCCAACCGGTGAGGTGCATGGGAATCCATTGGTGTCTTCGACTTTCCAAATGAGCTTTCCAGTTGTTGGCTCCAGCGAGACCAAAGAACGTGTACCTGCTACTACCAACTCGGTGCGCAGCTTGTTTTTCCAAATGAATGGGGAGGCATGGCTGGAATTATATCCTATTCTTGGATGCTTCCAAATTTCTTCGCCATTCTCGGTATCCAGAGCTAGAATACACGGATCATTGGTGCTGTCGCGGTTTAGAATAAGAAGTCCTTTGTGTAGAATGGGGGATGTTCCTGTGCCCATGCCGGTTCGTGGTTTGGGTAGGATCTTTTCCCAGGCCAAGGACCCGTCGAAGTTCAAAGCCACCAGGCCATAATTTCCAAAATAAAAATACACATGCTTCCCATCCGTGCAAGGTGTCGACTCCGCAGGGCCGGAGAGACGGTGTGTGAAGCTTTCCTTCTCCTGGGCCTGAACAGTCTTTTTCCAGAGGACTGAACCGGTTCTTCGATCAATGGCCATCATGATACGGCTTTCCCCTTCAAATGCGGTCAGGAAGATTTGGTCACCCCAGATGATGGGAGATGCATTCCCCTTTGGGACCTTCACCTTCCAGAGAAGGTTTTTGTCTGCGTTAAACTCAAGGGGGATTGATTGATCGCCTGCGTTGCCCAAACCTTCCGGACCCAGGAATTGAGGCCAGTTCGAAGCGCTTGCAAGCAGACCTTGGCTCCCAATGGCCAGACACAGTAGGAGGAACGAAAGTGTCTTAGAGGTGAGTTGCATGTTGATTCACATCAAACTGTGAGTCGCATCAATGCAAGATCATCGCGGTCGTAGAAATCGAGTAGGGTATCCCTAAAAACGGCATTGCCTCATAGAGTCTCCTCACATTGCTTTGTTTTCTATCCACAATTCCCTGGCCCTAATTTGCTGCCCAATGAATTATTCTCGACTGGCTATCCTGTTATTCTCCGTTTTGTCCCTTCCCTCGATCTTGAGTGCGAACGATCCAACCCCGGTTGATCGCTTTTATATTGCGGATGGACTCGAAGCCACCGTTTGGGCCCAAGCACCCATGGTTTATAATCCTTCTAACATGGACGCGGATGCGAAAGGACGGATTTGGGTGACTGAAGCCGTTAACTACCGTTCCTTTCGGAATGAGACAGAGGTGAATCTCTGGCATGAAGGCGGCGATCGCTTGATGGTCCTGGAAGATACCAATGGAGATGGGCTGGCCGACTCATCGCATGTGTTTGTTCAGGACAAAGACCTCGTGGCGCCCATGGGGATTTCTGTTTTGGACAATCGGATCTTTGTGACCTGCTCACCCAATGTGATTGTATATACGGATGTGGATCGCGACGCGAAATTTGATAGCGCGGTTGATAAGAAAGAGATTCTTCTTACCGGGTTTGGCGGGTTTGACCATGATCACTCCTTGCACACCGTGAAGGCAGGAGCCGATGGTGACCTCTATTTTACTACAGGTAATGCCGGACCTCACATGGTAACTGACAAGTCGGGTTGGACGCTTCGATCGGGAAGTAGTTATAGAGGTGGTTCACCATCGAACCAGACGAATGTTCCCGGGCTCGTTTCAGATGATGGACAAGTTTATGTGGGGGGACTGGCCATTCGTATGTCGGACGATGGTTCGGGTATGCGGGTGATCGGACAAAACTTTCGGAATCCTTATGAGCTCTGCCTCGATTCGTTTGGCAACGTATTTCAAAATGACAACGACGATACCATCTCCTGCAGAACTACCTGGGTCATGGAATACGGAAGCCTTGGGTTCTCCTCCGCGGATGGAAAACGAACCTGGAGAGCTGGCCAACGTCCTGGACAACCCACACCGGTAGCTCATTGGCGACAAGAAGACCCTGGGATTATTCCTGCGGGAGATATTTATGGCCCAGGATCGCCAACGGGAATCGAGTATTACGAAAACGGAGCTCTCGGGCCTGAGTATGTAAACATGCTTCTTTCCTGCGAGGCGGGGCGGAATAGCATTTGGAGTTACTTCCCAAAATCAAAAGGCGCTGGCTTCGAGTTACGTCGATCCACCTTGTTTTCTACCTCCAATCCGAATGCTACACCGTTGCCCTTGGACCAGGAAGATACGCGTAAATGGTTCAGGCCCTCCGATGTGCTCGTCGGTTCCGACGGTGCGGTATACGTGGCTGACTTTTATGATCCCTTTATTGGAGGTCACCGGATGTTGGAGCCCGACGGTCACGGCACTATTTATCGAATCACTCGCACGGGAGATAATCCTCAGCCTCCTCAGTTAAATTTCGATTTGGCGATGGGACAGCTTTCCGCGCTCAAGAATCCTGCACACTCCGTCCGCTACACCGGTTTCAAACGATTGACCGACGAACCCACCCGAAGGGGAGTTGAAGCATTGCTTGAGCTGAGTAAGGACGAGAATCCGCGTTTTGTGGCTCGGGCCCTATATGCCTTGGCTGAGATCGGTTCGCCTTCCAAGGCCGCTAGTTCAATTGGGAAAATGGCCTGGGATCAGGTTGAGCAATTGCTTGGTCACGAGGACCAGGATGTGCGGATTGCTGCATACCGCGCGATTCGGAAACAAAATCCGAATAGTTTACTCGTTCAAGCTGCGCAGTTGGCCAGTGATTCTTCGGCCGCGGTGCGACGAGAAGTGGCGTTATCCTTACGTAATTTTCCATTGAGTGAATCCTTAGCCATCCTTTTGCAATTGGCTGAAGGCTTCGACGGTTACGACCGTTGGTATCTTGAAGCATTGGGTTATGCGTCTGCAGGAGAGGAATCAGCCATTTGGAAGCATCTAAAAGCGAAGGCAATCAAGGATCCTCTTAATTGGTCGGACGCATTTGCAGCGCTTACCTGGAGGCTTCACCCGGAATCGGCTGTGGAAGCTTTGGCTCAGCGAACCCTGTCTGAAAAGTTAGACTATGCTAAGAGGAAGCAAGCCATCGATGCCTTGGCATTTATAGGAGCCAAAAGTGCAGGACTGGCGATGCTACTCGTAGCGACAGAAGGTCCTAAGGATCTCCGGAGTTATGCCGCCTGGTGGGTGAAAGCCCGTGATAGTAATGAATGGAAAGAGTTCGCCCTGGCTAAACAACTACCAGTCGATCCTGCTGCTCTAGCCGCCGACGCTGAAGCCAAACGTATGAATGCCGGTAGGAATAAGCTCAAGGGTGCGACTGAGCTGACGGAAGAACTTGCTCAGTTGGCAAAGGAGATGGCGCTCTCACCCGATGGGGGTCCAATCATTCTTCACTTGGCGGGTAGAAACGAACTCCCGAAATTCTTTTATCCGATCATGGTAGAACATATTCATGGCAATTCGGATATATCCGTCCGTACCTTGGCCTCGCGCTTCTTTCCAAAGGCAGATGGACCTGGGCAAGCTTTGCCACCGATTGGTGATATCGCCAACCTCGACGGAGATTCGGCCAAGGGCAAAGAACTCTTTTTCGGACGAGGTGTATGCTTCACCTGTCACCTATATGGCGAGGTGGGTAGGGACATTGGCCCCAACCTGACTACGGTCGGTCAACGTTTCGATCGTGCGGCGCTTCTCGATTCGATTATCAATCCTTCTGCCGCGATCGCATTCGGCTATGAATCAGTTCTTTTGCAAACGAAGGAAGGTCAAACGCTTTCTGGTTTCATTGTCGGCGATGGAGATACTGTCATCGTTAAAGATATTGCCGGTCAGATTCATTCAGTCGCCCGAAGCAGCATCAGCTCTCAGCAAACTATGGATCAATCAATCATGCCGGCTGGGCCATCACTGGGCTTAGCCTCACAGGATCTGGCCGATGTGGTAGCTTTCCTGACAGAGGTGCAGTAATTCGTAGCATTAGCCAGTAAGTATTGATGGAAAGACATGAGGGATTTCGCTATAAAATGCAGTTGACCTGAAACAAATACTAACTTTCTTTCCTTCACTTAGTTTAGGGGGCCATAGCTCAGTTGGAAGAGCGCCTGGATGGCATTCAGGAGGTCGTCGGTTCGATCCCGTCTGGCTCCACCATTTCTAAGCCTCCGTCAATCGCGGAGACTTTTTTGATTTAATCTGATCGGATCATCCTCTGTGCAAAAAACCATAGCGCAGGTGGGATGCCTACACTCAGTAATATAGCCATTGTCGGGTTGTTTTCGCCGGTTGAGCCTATGTAGGCGAAGACGAATCCGAGGGAGATGGAGCCGCAGGCGAGGGCGAGGGTAAATTTGAGTGGTGGCATCCTTGTCAGGCCGGCCATGCAGGCGACGATCTCTGGAATGAGTGGGAGCCACCGGGAAATGGCCACGATCCAACCTCCAGCTTCGGAGAACAGCGTGACTCCTCTTTGATAATCTTTTTGTCCCAGTAATTTAACTGCGGCTCCGGGGCCAAGGAGACGACAGAGTCCGTAGGCGAACCAGCCAGCCATTATAGATCCGCCGCTGGCGATCAGGCCTCCTGTGATGGGGCCATAGACGTAGCCGAGGGCAGACATGACCGCAGTTCCCGGAACGGGGAGTATAAAATCAAGGAAGAGAAGTCCAATAGCCGCTGCCCAAGCCCAGCTTTCAAAGCCTTGTAACCAGGTGATGGCGGCCTCCGATGAAAATGCGAGTTCCATGGCATCTCCCCATAGGAGAAAGGGAATGGTGAACAGCACTCCCAGGCCGATGAATATCCAAAGCAATCGCATGAGAGATTAGCTTCAAGAAAATTTTGAGAAATTTAAATCAGATTTTGATTTGGGGAGGACTTGGCGTAATCTTTCTTTTCTATGTCCAAACCGACCCATGATCCCATTGAGCCAGAAGCTCTCATTGACCTGGCTCAGGCAACCATTCGCTCAGCCCGTTTTCCGCAACTTGCATCACTGGATGCAGACCAGCCACGGCTTCGGCCGGTGTCGCCCGTCAGGGTTGATGGATTTACCGTCTATGTGGCGAATCTGAAACAGTATCACAAGACGGGTGAGATCGCAGCCAATCCCAAGGTAGAGTTGTGTTACCTGGATGGAGATCATAACCAAGTGCGAATCACGGGAATGGCTGAGATTCTAGATGATTCTGAATTACTCACTGAAATCTGGGAGTCGAATCCGCTACTTAGGAATTACCTGGGTTCGATCGATAACCCGAATCTAATCATTTATAAGATCGTTCCGAATCATGTGCGCTACATGAAGGAGTGGGCGTTGGAATATTATGATGTGCCAATCGAAATTTGAGGGAGTAGTGTTCAGGTGTCGGGTGTCAGGCTATAAAATTGACGTCAGTTCGTGTTGTTACTATTATCTGGATCATTGAAACGGCGAGGCGGCGTTACACGACGCAAGTAGGAGTAAGAGATCAAATTTCTGACACCTGACATCTTAATTACTAGAACCTAGGCTCACCCTAGTGACTCTCGTAAAGGGCCCGTTTCTGTCTGCTAAGATAATCTGCCTCTGAACTAGCTTCCGTTCGTTTCCAAGTGGAGGCACTGAAATGAAACCTGATTCTTCAGGCGTTCGCCCAGCTCTGGCTTCCATTGCATGATCATAGCAATATCTTCTCTCAGGTCCTTGAAAAACTGACTTCTGGCTTCTTGCTCCCAGCGAGCGTTTTGTCTAAGCTCGACTAACTCGCAGCGCAGGTTCAAACAGTCGGCCTTAAATTGTGAGGCCATCGCGTTTTCCTTCACTTTCTTGCACAGTCGACGTTGTTGGATATGATCCAAGGCGCCTTCCATGTTTTCTACCACTTTTTCCATACACTCGTTGGTGTTGAAATCGAGGTCTGAAAGTCTGAAGCCAACCAATGTCTTCCAGGCATCGTAAAGGGGTTTCCTCAATTCGTATTTTGGGACGCGCATGGCGAGAGACAGGTTTTTGCTGCTCCAGGATTCGAGATCACGGCCAACTAGTAGGAAGCGCTGCAGCGAGTTGAGCATTACCAGTCGCTGAGTCAACAGGTTCTGGAAGGGTGCTACATTGATCGGAATCTGTTTAAGGAAGATAAACAGCTGCCTTTCGAAGTCGGAGACGCGACGGATGTAAGCACTACGAAGCCAAATATTGTGCAGTACTTCGCGGCAATAGCCCTGAATTCGGTCTTCTTCGTGATAGCCGGAAATGACCAGGAACTCAGTAATGAAGTTCAGATACTGATCAGTAACGACTTCAAACGCTTGGGTATTCCCCCTAGCGGCTTTGCGAAGTTGTTTACGAAGTTTGCCGCGCGAAGCGACCTGAGTGTGATTGAATGTGCGGATAGATAGCCAGCCCATGATGGGATTGGTTTTGTAGAAAGAGTGGAGAGTTACTCGCCGTCTTTTATTCGACGATCAAGTTCTTCTCGGCAGTCTTTCATGACTCTTAGCCAGATTTCGCGGATATCGAACAGGCGACTGATCGATTCCGTCTCAAAGGCGTAGAGCTTTGGATTTTTTGCGGAATGAATGGATTCCAGAATTTTAAAACTCTGGTTCAATGATTTGAGTGCTCTTTTCAGCTCACTCACGGTAAGGGCATAATCTGCCAAGTCCAGTGATTGTAGTGCAAGTAGTGACTCTAGCTTCCCTTCGCTGATCGACTTTACGAGGTCGAAGCAGAGTTTGGGAGACAAGTTGTCGTTTGTTGTTTCATTAAGCAAAGATTCACAGAGATGAAGTACGGAGTCGAACAGGCCGTGCACCGCAACATACACCGGATGGCGGTGGAGGGTGTATGGATCTAGGTCCGTATCATCTTCTTCTCCAAAGCCCTCGGTCTTCCAGGTGCTTTCTTCGAGAAGTTCATCGAAATTCAAATCGTTCATGGACCAATCGGAGGAGTCCCAGCCCATGAGTCGTGCAGTTTCGTCGATCCGATTTGATTGAGGGGACAGACTATTGTAGGTGCGGATAAAGCGTTTCGCTTCTTTGTCTTGTCTCTGGAGGAATAATTCCCAATCGAATTCGTTCCAGGCTAGCTCGCCTTTTTCCTCCCAGTCGCCCTCTGAAAATTGATCGTGATCGAAGTTTTTCATTCGTTATACCTAGCGGCAAACAGATGCACCTTAAGTCTCACCCACCCTTAGCATTAATCTAAAAGTAGCAAGTCATTTTTCGTAATCTTAGCAAATTGAGCAGAGTTATTGAAAGTCAGGTTTGATTGCATATGGTTAACATGGTTGTCTAAGCTATTGATTCTTATAATTTAACTATGGAAGACAGCGTATCTCACTTCAAAGTCTACTTCGAAGGACACGTCCAAGGCGTGGGTTTTCGCTTTACCACATTTAATTTGGCCAAGGGATACGAAGTGACTGGGTTTGTGAAAAATCTGGCTGATGCCCGTGTTCAGTTAGAGCTGGAAGGAGACCGGGAAGAATGCGTGGCCTTTATCAAGGCTCTCAACGAGGAGATGGCCAGTTTCATCCGGGATAAGACACAATCTGAAGTTGAGCGCACCCGCCAACACAAGGCCTTTACGATCCGATAACGGGTTAGATGGATCCGGTAATCAGCATCGACGGATTGTCGAAAGAGTATTCTGAAGGGTGGGGACGACAAGGCAGGCTGGCCTTGGATCACCTTGACTTGGAAGTGAAATCGGGAACCTTGCTGGGAGTGATCGGTGGCAACGGGTCCGGTAAAACCACGCTACTCAAGATTCTCTGTGGGTTATTGCCCGACTATGATGGCCGAGTGAAACTATTCGGAAAAACGCCCAGGGAGCTGGCACAGCAAAACCAAGTGGCTTACATTCCGGAGCGGCCAAGGTTTCCAACGCATCACACTCCACGAAGCTTCCTCTATCTCTGTGGGAAATTAGGCGGTCTAAGTGGCAAGCGCTTAGACACTCGCGTGGAAGATTGTTTGGCCCTTTCGTCCCTTCCGGATCAAGCGACTCGACGAATCGGGCAGCTTTCCAAGGGGGGAATTCAACGTCTGGCCCTGGCTCAGGCACTGATTCATGAACCGCAGGTCATTGTGGCCGACGAGCCGATGGATGGTCTGGATCCATTAGCTCGCCAAAAAACGGAGCAGCTGTTGCGGGAGTTGGTCGAAGCAGGCAAGACGGTGCTACTAGCCACGCATTTGTTGGATGGGGCAGATTCCTTGTTCGAGCAGATAGTGGTGCTTCATCGCGGCCAATCGATTTTTGAAGGACCACCCAGATTTGATTCCAGTTTAAAACAGTGGTTCCTGGAATCATTGAGGAAGGAGCAGGAGGATGTTTGATACCTTAAAGCGTATACGATTGGTCGCGACCGATACCTTGTTGGAAGTCGTGTTGCACAATCGGTGGTATCAGGTCTGCTTGCTCGGACTTGTTTTTCTGATTCTTGGAGTTCAATCGCTGGCCCAACTTCCTTTAGGGGCTTCTGCACCCAAGTTGATCTATGATTTTGGTCTTGGGACCGTCCTTCTGAGTTTGGGGGTCGTTCTCGTGATTCTGATCGCTCTTCAGCTATATGCTGATTTCGAATCAGGTGTTCTCTGCACCCACTTGGTCCGCGGCCTTCAGCGTAGCGAGTATCTAGCCGGTAAGCTGATTGGGAGTTGGTTGGCCTTGGCATTCGCAGGCTGTGTTGCCATCGTTGTCTTGAACCTGCTGGTTTGGGACAACGCAGGAGGTCTCGCAATTGAGGGAATCGATACGTTAACGCCGACCATTGGGGTGTGGGTCCAATTGTGCCTGTTTATATTATTCCAATGGTTAGTGTTGGGGGCGTTGGTCGTTCTATTGTCTGTGCTTTCCAGGACGTTCCTGTTCTCCATCGTTTTGTCGCTGTTGGTGTGGTCTGTGTCGGTATTTGCCAGTGCTGCCGAAGGGATGTACGAAGGTGCGAAGGGGATTGCGGCTGCTTTTTCCCAAGTACTTCGCTACCTCTTGCCGCGATTTGACCTATCCATCGTTCCGGGAATTTTTTGGTACGATGGTGCGTTGGCGGCTGGTAAATTTATAAGTTTCATGGGTGGCGAGATCCTTTACGCGATTCTATTTTTCGTGGCTTCCGCATGGGTGTTTAGGAGGAGAGAGCTGTGAGAAATTGGACCATCATAGTACTAACGTTGTTAGGTATCGTTTTTCTTAATCTGTTTAGTTCTCGATTGGATTTAGAGAACCAGAGGCCAGGTTCGACGGGAGCTAGCTTAGTGAGTTCTTGGTTCTGGGTGCAGGGTTACGGCGCTTGGTTGAACAAAGATGAACCCCGGCTTATTGACAGTTACCGCTTTGCAACTGCACTGAATCCTTCGAATTTAGCCTACTGGCGATTGGCCTCTCAGACGATCGCTTTCGATCTACCCGTATGGAATGCTGATCGCTCGCGAAATGATTATGGTCGGGATGCTCTAGATTTTTTTGAGAATTCGAGACCTTACTTTGTAGATGATCCAGAGTGCTTTCAAACGGGTGCCTTTATCGCAGAAACGGTCGTTGAAGATCCATCGCTGGCTCTGGGTTATTTAGGGGAGGGTGTCGCGATTGAAGGGTTTCCGTATTTGTTGGGAAAGAGTTACGCACGTTTGTTGACAGAATCGGGTAAGCGTTTTGCGGCCCTTACTTTTTTGAGGTCCTGGCAACCGCGATTGGAAGGGGATGCCTATCCTGAACGGCCTCAAGAAATAGCTGATTGGATATTGTCCCTTGAAAAGGAAATGAAACCTCCACATTCCCAATAGCATGGCTTTGAAACCCTGGATCCTGGCGTCCCGTCCGAAAACCTTACCGGCTGCGATTGCACCCGTTATGGTAGGGACGGCACTTGCCCACCACGCTCAGGTGTTTCGGTGGGAGCCCGCTTTGATTTGTTTGCTCTTTGCGTTGCTGATCCAGATCGGGACGAATTTTGCGAATGACTATTATGACTTCAAAAAAGGAGCTGATACAAAAGATCGGGTGGGGCCTACTCGAGCGGTGGCCGCTGGGCTTGTGAAGCCGGAAGCGATGAAGCGTGTGACTGCCATCACCTTCATTATCGCATTTTGTGTAGGACTAGGTCTCATTCCCTATGGCGGTTGGTGGTTATTGGCGGTTGGAATTTCGAGTATCCTTTGTGGCTATGCTTATACCGCTGGTCCCATTCCTTTCGCTTACGTTGGGTTGGGAGATCTGTTTGTGATGTTGTTCTTCGGGATCGTGGCGGTGTGTTGTACGTTTTACGTACAGGCAGGCTTTGTTCCATTTGAAGTCTTTCTTAGTGCAACTGCTTTGGGAGGGTTGAGCACCAACCTGCTGGTGGTTAATAATCTTCGTGATGTGGATACTGACTGCTTGGCCAATAAACGAACGCTGGCTGTTCGCCTGGGTGCCACCTTTAGCATCTGGGAATATCGACTGCTGTTGTTGTGGTCGCAGGTGGTCGTGGTCTGGTTGGCTTTCCGCTTCAACGATTCATGGGTCCAACTTCCGCTCCTTACATTGCCACTGGGATTTATTCTTTGGATAGGTCTTTGCCGCGCAAAGAAGGGACCGGAGTTCAATGCTCTGTTGGCAAAGACAGTTCTTATGCTCGCGCTCTATTCTGTAACTCTCAGTATCGGACTGGTGGTATAAAAAAAGCGACTCCCGAAGGAATCGCTTTCTTGGAAATGGGCTGGTGGCTCGCTTAGCCGAGTTTTGTTTTCAACTCATCCTTCTGAGTGATACCCACCATAGTCTCAGCGAGTTCGCCGTTTTTGAAAATTAAAAGCGTCGGTATGGAACGCACACCGTATTGACCGGCAAGAGGTCCATTCTCATCCACGTCTACTTTAAAGATCTTGGTGTTATCATCCACCTCCTCGGCCAGTTCCTCGAGAATGGCTCCCATCGTTCGGCAAGGGCCACACCAGGGTGCCCAGAAGTCTACGAGTGCGGTGGGTGCTCCGGCGATCGCGTCGTTAAAAGAATCAGTAGATAGTGCAGTTATTTTATCGGACATGATTACAACTCTGAATAGTATAATAAGCAAAAGGCAACTGAAACTAATGCTAAAAATGCATCGAACAGCAGGATGTAGGGAGTGTTGTTGGAAAACCGTGCAGATTGTGCGATCGGACGATCCGGTAGCTTGGGGTAGACAGGCACTGAAACACCGCTTCGGTTAGCTGACGGTTGTGGGACGGCTGCTTTCCCTGCAGAAGGAGGAGGGATACGGTGCTCTGAATCGGGACCTGATACCCTGGGTTCTTTATCCGATGAAGCAGAGGCGCACATGACGGCGGCTTATTGGGGCGTATTTTTTTTCAGAAGGTCTTTTAACTCATCCGGTTCAACAGACTCGAGAGACTTACCTTTGCGGTCCATGTCCTCAAAGGTTTTCATTACGGTCTCAGTCATTTTCTCATGAGTTTCCTGAGATCCTCCCAGAATGGCAAATTTCTCTGCGGATGTAACGCGCTTGTGTCTGTCCTCATTATCGAGGCCGACACCAAACAACATTGCGTCTTTTGACTTTTTATTCTTCTCCATCAACAGGTGATACGATTAGGGACTCTTCTTCGGATTCAAGCTCATTTTCCGGGACGCCTTCAAAGAAGATCTCTGAGAAACTCTCATCCTGCCATATTTTGACGCGGTTTAAACGCGTAAGTTCCAGGCAGGCAAGAAAGGTATACACGACCAGCGTTAAGGTGGTTTTGCCTTTGAATAATCCGCTCAGGGTGTGTTTCCCCGATTTGGCTGTCAGATCCAGAATATACTCCATCCGATCTGAAACAGTGATGTTTTCATCCTCAATTTCTCCAACCACCAGTCGGTCAGATAATCGCCGTAGTACTTGGTTGAGAGCACCCCAAAGCTGCATTTTGTCGGACTTCTTTAATGGGCGAGGTCCTAAATCACTCTGTCTGCCATTTACTTCGCGTGGCACCAGGTTTTGTTGGTGCTTAATCATGAAGTCTAGGTCGCTGGCTGCCTCCTTAAATTTTTTGTATTCTAATAGCTGGTGAACCAATTCCCAACGTGGATCCAGCTCCTCTTCCTCCTCATCGGTTGCTGCAAGCTGCTCGCTCTTAGGCAGGAGCATACGGCTTTTTATCTCCATCAGCGTTGCCGCCATGACAAAGAATTCTCCGGCCAGTTCGAGGTTGAGCTTCTCCATTTCGTAAATCACCGCCAGATATTGTTTGGTCACTTGCGAGACCGGAATATCGTAAATGTCTATCTCGTGCTTGCGGATCAAAAATAGAAGAAGGTCCAACGGGCCCTCGAACACCTGAAGTTTGATCGGGTGATCCAAGCCTTTTAGCAGCGTGTCATCCATAGCCATAATTAGAAGGAAACGAGCTCCATGCCGATACGGAAGGCCCAATCGTCCTCGCGTCTTGCACTCTCGCGAAGGGTCAGTCGATATTCTAATTCAACCGATCGGCCAAATTTTTGAAAGAGTGAGTAATGTTGTTCAGTGAATTCTCTAAGGACGACGTCATAGCGTAAAATGACGCGGCCACGAAAATTGTTGTTGATGCGGGCTCCGATTTCCAAGGAGTGTTGATCGACGTCGAGGAGAGGGAAGAGGTCTCCCGATTTTGGGAATACAGCAGATCCCAGATAACCAAACCCTTGGTTTAGTTTAGCAAGTGAGTTTCGGTACTCTACATACCAAATGTCGGCATCGGTGATGCGGATGCGTGAATTCCATTCCCACAATTTGAAGTGCTCGAGGGAGAATCTCTGGAACATGCCAACTTGAAGCCAGTGCGCTGGGTTCGCCGAGATATCGGAATACAGGAAGCTGAGATCGTCCTCAAAGGGCCCATCAAAGAAATAGTCGCCTGCTAGATTCCAACTGAGTAACTGGCGCGAGCCGTAGTCTTTTTGCTTCGTGTAGAGTTCGTTTTTAATGCCGATGCGTGCCAGGGCTTGGTCCTGCGCAAACACGGCATCTCGACGCGTTGCCAGGTCCCAGTTGGGCAGATTGGTATCGAGCACGTACAGGTGGTCTGATCCTGACCCAGGACCATTGTTCTCATTCGTGGGATTGTGGCGGACCTGTACATAAGTTTTTACGACGTGCTTCAGGCCGTCGATCTTCCACGTGCTATTCTGCCTGTCCCAGGTTCTGAAAAATTCACCTTCCAGGTTGAAACCGAAATCTCCGATCACTTGTGAGAAGTCATTGTCTTCGACATCGACCAAGGTCATGGGCAAGGATGCATACATGCCAGGGTGATACTGAGGGTAGGGGATGCGAAACGTTCCACCTTCTCCGGCACTAAACACAGCGGTGGGAACATCGTTGAGCTCGAGG
This sequence comes from Opitutia bacterium ISCC 52, assembly GCA_014529675.2. Classification (NCBI taxonomy): domain Bacteria; kingdom Pseudomonadati; phylum Verrucomicrobiota; class Opitutia; species Opitutia bacterium ISCC 52. The sequence continues at coordinate 2,730,834 of CP076040.1, read as the reverse complement.
GCTCTTACCCCCGCAAAGAAATTGAAGCTTCCACCTTCGCCAAAGCGACTTGTGTTTTGTATGCGATAAAATCCATCCAGGCTCGTGAAGGTTTCCTGTTCATGGTCGTCGGTAAGGTAGAAGCTATGACTATTCTGAGCTGCGCTGGCTGAGAACTCGTGATAGAAGCCTCCGCCAAGATGCTGAGGATGGAGATCAAACCGTACCTCTGGGAGTTTTTCCTCAAACACAAATGCGCGGGTAGACGTTTGATCTACAAAAGGAAAGTGATCGCTGGAGAAAAAGTCATTCAGATCAGCTCGGACGAATGCACTCAACGACCAGTCCTGTTCCTGGTATTGATATTCCAGGAAGTTGTCTGGTTGTTGATTGTGGTTGAAATTATCGAAATGGAGATCTCGTTGGATTTCAGGATCGCTGTAGATGTGATAGACCCCATTAAATTGGTGTTTGCCGCCCCAGGTGTTCTGCAAAAAGCCTTCTACAAAATAACGATCTTTTGGGACGGACTCTCCAAATATATCGACTCCTCTATCTCCGCTATCGTGAATCCATCCGGTAGAGGTGAAAAAGTCAGAGTTACTATCTTCCGTTTCCGCCAAATAGCGAAATGCGGGACCAATCAAGATTCCACGATCGGTGTAGACGTCCAGATTGCCACCCGCGAACCAGGTTTCATTTAAAGGAAAGAGGATTTGAGTCTGGGCAAATACGCCAAGGTTACCCCGTGTTCCGAGTTTAGCTCTAACGCGAAAGGGCTCTACGTCAGTCGGGATTTTTAGGCTGGGCAGATACCAGATAGGTAGCCCAAGGACTTCGAATAGCACCTTCTCGCTGTCCACAATCTCACCATTCTCGACCACAAATTTATCAATCGACATGGTGGGGGTAAATTGATCGGGCTCCCGGTAGTAAACTTTGGCGTTTTGAAGCTCAATTCGGGTGTTTGATCCGGTAGCAGTTGAGGCTTCGGCATAGATCGGGGGAGATCCAAAGCGCACATCAAAGGCTTCGACTTGCTGAGTCTGAATATTGACCTTCAAGCGTTCGGCTAAAAAGCGGTACCCCTCCTGACTGATCCGGATATTTCCAATCGCGTCGGCGAGACCTGACTCTTGATCGTACTCAATACGATTCGCCCGCAAAATGAGGTCGCCGTAGGTGAGTGAGGCTTCACCGGTAGCGATCATCTTTTTGTTGGCTTCGTCGAACTCAATTGGCTGATCCGACTCCAGTTGAAACTCTTGCGCGAAGAGTGGGAAAACCGGGATCAGTAGCAGACAGAAAGTTTGGGCGAAAAAGGATTTTAGACGCACGGTGGGAGACATTTATGATTGGGTGGTTTAGGCACAAGACATATTTCGATGAATAGCACCTTCTCTCTGCCTCCGACCTCAAGCACTGCTTTTGCTTTCTTGTCCTGACTTGTGTCGGTCGAAAAATATCTTCTTATTTAAGTCGACAGATGTGCACCAAATCTTTTGGTGGTGCGCTTTTAGTAAATTAACTCTCTGAAAAGGAATCCAGCGTGATCATTTCAAAAGAGGAGCTGGACTCCTTATTGACCGGCCGTAACAGCCACCCTCATACCTACTTGGGACTGCATCCCTGTGAACTGGATGGTAAGACCGGATTAGTCGCCAGAACCTTTGTTCGTGATGCCGTGACTTGTGAAGTGGTGCGCATCCAAAAAACCGCCGAAAAGCGCTTCCCCCTGAAACAGCTTGATGGGGCGGGATTCTTTGAAGGATTTATTCCCAGCTTAAAGAAGCCATTCAAGTATCGTGTGCGCGTTACTTATGCGAATGGCGAAGTGCGGCAATTTTATGATCCTTACTCGTTCCTGCCGACTTTAGGTGACCAGGATCTTTATTTATTTTCTGAAGGCAACGATCTCAAAATCCACGATAAAATGGGGGGACACCTTCGTGAGATTGATGGCGTCAAGGGAGCCAGCTTTGCTGTCTGGGCACCCAATGCACGACGCGTTTCTGTGGTAGGAGATTTCAATCACTGGGATGGTCGTTTTCATTCCATGCGAAGTATGGGCTCTTCTGGAGTCTGGGAGATTTTCATTCCCGGCCTAGAAGCGGGGGCCAAATACAAATACGAGATTGTTACCCAGAAAGAACATTTGCTTCTGAAGACTGACCCTTACGGTGTCTATTTCGAACCTCCACCACACAACAGCACCGTTCTTTACGATCTGTACCAATATAAGTGGAAGGATGATGCGTGGATTGAGAAGCGCGCACAGTCGGAAGGGGCGGCCGTCGAGCCAATCTCGATTTATGAAGTTCATTTAGGCTCTTGGAAGAAAGTGATCGAGGATGGGGGACGCCCACTGAGTTATCGCGAAATGGGTGAACAACTGGGTGACTATGCCAAGGAGATGGGGTTTACTCACATCGAGTTTATGCCTTTGGCTGAACACCCCTTTACAGGATCCTGGGGCTACCAGGTCACTGGATTTTTTGCACCCACCCATCGTTACGGACACCCGGATGAGTTTCGTGAGTTGGTGGATGTCCTGCACGAAAAAGGAATCGGGGTTATCATGGACTGGGTTCCAGCTCACTTTCCCAAAGATGCTTTCGCCTTGGCTGAATTCGATGGCACGCATCTGTATGAACATGCAGATCCGCGACAAGGACATCACAAGGATTGGGGTACTCTAATCTTTAACTACGGTCGAAATGAGATCGTGCAGTTCTTGCTCGGGAGTGCCTTGCTGTGGTTTGAGCGCTATCACATCGATGGTCTGCGGGTAGACGCCGTAGCCTCCATGCTCTACCTGGATTACTCACGTGAAGAAGGAGAGTGGGTGCCCAACGAACACGGTGGACGCGAGAATATCGAGGCCATTCACTTTTTGCGGAAAGTAAATTCTGTAGTTCACCAGGAATTTCCCGGAAGTTTGATGATCGCTGAAGAATCCACTTCCTTTGGCGGAGTGACCAAAGCACCGGAAGAGGGTGGCTTGGGCTTCGACTTCAAATGGAACATGGGTTGGATGCACGACACCTTGCTCTACTTCGGCAAAGATGCGCTTTATCGTAAGTGGCATCACGACAACCTGACCTTTGGAATGCTTTACCAGTTCTCCGAGGATTTTGTGTCGGTCTTTTCGCACGATGAAGTGGTCCATGGTAAAGGCTCCATGATTCAAAAAATGGCAGGAGCTTCGATTACTGAAAAATCTCAGACTCTTCGTTCACTCTATGCATACATGTGGGCCTACCCTGGTAAGAAGTGCCTCTTCATGGGAACAGAGTTTGGGCAATCTTCGGAGTGGCGCTATGATGGATCTCTAGATTGGCATTTGTGTCAGTACAAGGATCATGAAGGCATTCGCAAGATGGTCGGTGACTTGAACCATCTCTATACAGACAACAAAGCGCTTTTCGAAAGGGATAACTCTTCAGAAGGATTTCAATGGATTGACTGTAACGATACAGAAAGCGGAATTCTTTCATTCATTCGTCGAGGTCATAACAAAGCGGACACCTTGGTGGTAGTTTGCCATTTTACTCCCGTTCCTCGATCTCAATACCGAGTGGGTATGCCTTTCAAAGGAAAATGGAAGGAAGTCCTCAACTCCAATGCGGGCGAGTATGGAGGTACCGGTGTCGGGAACTTCGGAGAAGTGTTTACGCAAGATCATCCCTTCCACCATCAACCTGCTTCGGTTGAATTGACTATTCCCGGTTTGACCACCTTGTGGTTTAAGTGGGAAGGCGAAGAGTAGGGAAGGAATTCTCTTACTCGTGTTTTGCTGGCTTCTGGTAGGGCCATTTGCTTGCAAATCGGCTTCCAGGGTATCCATTTTTCTGAACAATTGATAGCTCAGAGAGGTGTTGAGAAACACAGAGGAAGAGGAAGAGGAAGAGGGAGAGGAAGACCCGTTTCTCTACGATGCACCCAGTCCGGAAATCAATCGGCTGAAGTCTTCCATAAACGCGTCGAATACCTGGGTATTCAATTTGGCATCCGTTGTCAGGCGAACTTTCAGAAAATTGCCATCGTAACCGGTGAGCATGAGATAGGACGATTTCGTATCCAATCCGTTTTCAAAGGTATAGTTGAAATATAGGAAAGGTTGTCCTCCTACCTGGATCCAATCATCGGTCACTACACTGATGATTTTATAGAAGCCTTGTCGTTCCACAGCCACGATTTGCTTTTTGGCTTCCTCATACTGCAGATGAACATTTTCAGAATAAATGCCTTCAACAATCTCGTTTATGCCGCCGTCGTAGACTGAGATATCCAGTTGTGTATCTTCATTCTCATACAAATAACCGACTCCGTAACCTGGATGTTCAGCTTCGTATACTTCTAAATTGCGAAAGGGAATACCTGCGAGTGCCTTGGGAAAAACCAGACTTTTTCGTTCCACAGACTCTTCTTCTCCAGGCACCAGTCGAGGTTCCGGATTCTGGTAAGCTTGTTCACTGGGCGTCGTCGAACAGCCCGCCCAAAATAGAAGGGCGCCAAGGAGGGCTGAGACGATCAGGTTTCTCATGTGAATGTTAGAGTTTGAACTTACAGGTAAGGGTTTAGAGTCCCAAACCGCAAAGAACGTTCAAAGAGAGATGATTTTCTCTCTTTATAAGTATATAACGCACTAAACCGGCCATTTGTTTCTGGCTTCAGTCATTTTCCCGAAAATATCGAAAAAATTACCTTCCGGAAGCGAGTAGCAGGTCTACGGAAGCCAATATGGCCGCTTTGTGTGCCTGAACACGGGTAATGAGATCGAAACTCGAAGGCGCCTCCAAGGTGTAATTACCCCGGATCTTATCTTCCAGGTGCATATAAATGGCTTCCGGACAGTGGCCCATGAGTTTGGGCTCCGTATCGATGTCCTCGAGTCGTGGAGCAATAATTCCATCCTTGGCTGACATTTCGTCGATGGTTTCGCTGAGATCAATGGGGCAAACCCGACTGACTGCTTCAATTATCCTGGGTGCCCAAGCATCGGTTAATTCCGTTGGGAGATCGTAGAGGTAGTAGCCTTCGGATTCCCAATCTTCGTGGACGATCAAAGCCAGGTCCCACGGATCTGATTGCTCGATGACTGCTACATGGGCCTGAACTTCTTTTGTTGAAGGCTCTTTGTAGTCGCGATTGAGATCAACGCCCTGGTGATTCTCCCTCTTGTTTCTTCTCAAGCCGGCCGGATTGAGCATTGGAAAAATCGTCCAATCAATATCCAGGCAGAGTAGGTCACTTTCTCAAAGATCGAGGACGGCCAGCGGACCCGCAGGTTCATCACCGTGCATACATGTAGAAATATAGATCCGAGGTGCTGAAGCAGATGTTGCAGCTCGAGTGAAATAAGGGAGCACGGTGCCGTCTTGTTCGATCAGTGGAAAACAATCAAAGCCTCGCTCGCTTGCCGCCTTGTTGAGTCGCTGCAAAGTTGCATCCACATCTATCGTTTCTCCGGTATAGGCCATCGCTGGTGAGGGTTTCGGGCAGGCGGCGAATTTCAAATCCCTTTACAGATAGGCGTTGACTTTGGAACCCTGGCACAAGTGACTCCTTGGCCTTTTTCAAAGCCAAATAATCCACTGTTTGTTATGTCTCAGGTTCGAGTTCGATTTGCACCCAGTCCCACTGGTACTTTTCACATAGGGAGTGCCCGCACCGCCTTATTCAATTGGCTCTACGCGCGCCACACAGGTGGAATATTTGTGCTTCGGGTGGAAGACACAGACCATGAGCGCAATACCCAGGAAGCACTGGAAGTACTTTTGTCAGGCATGCGGTGGTTGGGTCTCGATTGGGATGAAGGCCCGGAAGTCGGGGGTGATTTTGGCCCTTATTTTCAAAGCCAGCGTGGCGAGCTTTACAAAGAGTACATCCAAAAACTCTTTGATGCGGGTCGAGCCTACGAAAAAGACGGCGCAGTATTTTTTAAGTTAGAAGGAGAGCGCTATACAGAATACGACGAATACCATAAGGCGGAGATTGAAAAAGTCCGAACTGCGCCTCAGGAGATCGACGATGCCATCCGAGGGAAGGTTGTTCGAGCGGAAGAGCGCGATTTTGTAATTGTTCGTTCCAATGGGGAGCCTGTCTTCCATTTGGTAAACGTAGTCGATGATATCACCATGGGAATCACGCATGTGATTCGTGGAGAAGACCACCTCTCCAATACGACCAAGCATTGTGAGTTGTTTAAGGCGTTTGGTGCACCCTTGCCGCAGTTTGCGCACATTCCGATGATCCTGAATAGTTCGGGTCCTGGCAAAATGAGTAAACGGGGCGATGGGGTACATGTCGAAGATTACGAAAAACGCCATTTCCTGCCGCACGGTCTGGTCAACTTCCTGGCCTTGCTCGGTTGGAATGCCAAAGACGATCAGGAACTATTTTCATTGGATGAACTGGTTGAGAAATTCGATCTCTCAGGTATTCAAAAAGGCAACGCTCGCTTTGACGAAAAGAAATTGGCTCATATCAACACCGAGCAAATTCGTCGCTTGCCGATGGATTCATTTCGAGAAATGGCAATCCCGGTACTCCAGGAATCTGGGGTCACATCTGAGGATGCTTCCTATGTCGATGCCGTTCTTAAGCTGTGTCAGGAAAAGACGCGGTCGATGGTAGAGTTGCCGGGCTTTGTTGCCTACTTCTTTGACGATGCCTTCACCTTTGATCCAAAAGCAGGCGACCGACTTTTCAAAAAAGGCGAGCCTCTGGAGCGTTTGAAGGAAGTTCAAGCAGCATTAGCAGCTGTGGAAAGCTGGGATGTTGATTCCCTCAACCAAGCCTTCACAGACCTGGCTGCCAGCCAAGGTCAGGAAAAACCCTTCGCTTGGTTCCCGGTTACCCGATACTCCGTATCCGGAACCAGCGGCGGCCCGGACCTGATCCCGATGCTCGAGGTCATGGGTAAGGACTTAGTCTTGTCGCGAATGGAAGCGTTTCCTGCTCGCTATCAGTCCTAGCGGCTATTGGGCCGGAAACCGGTCCATGATTTCGCGAACTTTGCTGGTAAACTCTTCATGGTTGAATTTGTTGTTTTCCAGTTTGTCGATCCAACCAACCCAGAGAAGCTCTTCGTTATCAGGCTCAGTTACTCGAATGGAAAGTGTGCTTTGTTCAATGTATCCAGCTCCGATGGGGCCAGAGCTGACTCCGACACTGCTTCCGCCAGATCGACTGTAACTGCCTCCTCCGATGCCAATCGAGAAACCGCCTTTCTCACGACCACCGGTTACTTCGGTTTCGATGGAGATGAGCATATCTGCCTCTGCTTCCGGAACTTCGCGGTAACCCAAGGCTTGTAGCTTCTCCTTCACGATCGGTGGGATCCACATCAGTTCAGCCGGATTTACACCCGGAACTGTTCGGGCACGGCTTTTATTGATGAAGGCATAGGTGGAAAATTGAGAAAAATCTTCACCGTCTCGGGCCACGCTTTGAATCGAAGAGGTTGTTTTGCAACCAAATGCAAGAAACAGTGGGGCTAAGAACAGCAGGCTATTGCGAATAAGCATCTTCATAATATCAGTGCGGTTTGCATTGTATGAGACATTAACAACAGCCAAAACTGCTTTGTTTCATCTGTTTGACAAATTTCTGAACATTGACCTGCCAAAATAAAGACTCACTATCCCAACCTTTTATATGAGCGAGGAAGAATCCAAACCTACCAACTTTATCCGAGACATCATCGACGAGGAACTGGCTGCTGGCAAACACGAGAAGATTGTCACACGTTTTCCTCCTGAGCCCAATGGGTATCTTCATATCGGCCATTCCAAGGCCATCCTGACCAATTATTCGATCGCCCAGGACTATCAGGGCCGTTTTCACCTGAGGATGGACGATACCAATCCGAGCAAGGAAGATATGTCCTATGTGGATGCGATCATCGCAGACTTGAAGTGGTTGGGCGTGGAGTGGGGCGAAAACTTGTTCTTTGCCTCCGATTATTATCAGCAGCTCTACGATTGGGCGGTGGTTCTCATCAAGGACGGCAAAGCCTATGTGGACGACTTGAGCTTGGAAGAGATGAAGGAGTACCGAGGCAATTTAACTGAGCCTGGGAAAGAGAGTTCTTACCGGAACCGTAGTGCTGAGGAAAACCTTGAGCTCTTCGAACTCATGAAGAGCGGTGACTTGGAGGATGGAGCGAAAGTACTCCGTGCGAAAATCGATATGGCGCATCCGAATCTGAACATGCGCGATCCTGTTCTTTACCGGATTCTGCATCATAACCATTACCGGACCGGTGACGCGTGGTGCATTTACCCGATGTATGACTTTGCACATGGTCAAGGGGATGCGATCGAAGGAATTACTCACAGCCTCTGTTCGCTTGAGTTCGAAAACCATCGCCCCCTGTACAACTGGTTTATCGAAAACCTGCCCGTACCCAGTCATCCACGACAGATCGAATTCTCCCGGCTCAATCTGACTCATACGGTCATGAGTAAACGCAAGTTGCTCCGATTGGTAGATGAAGGATTTGTGAATGGATGGGATGATCCACGGATGCCTACTTTGAGTGGCTTCAGGAGAAGAGGGTATACCTCCGCGGCAATCCATGAGTTCGCCAACCGAGCTGGAGTGACTAAACAAAGCCAACTGATTGATATTTCACTCTTGGAGTTTTGTCTGCGTCAGGACCTTGAAGTTAAGGCAGCCCGTCGAATGGCTGTCCTCGATCCTTTGAAGGTAACCATCACCAATTTTCCTGAGGGCGAAGTTGAGTGGTATGAAGGACCTAATCATCCAGGCGATGAATCTTTTGGAAAACGAAAGGTGCCCCTCACTCGCGAGATATATATTGAGCGCGATGACTTTATGGAAGAGGCGCCACGAAAGTATTTCCGCTTAACGGTGGGGCGCGAGGTGCGCTTGCGCTATGCCTGTTATATTACCGCTACTGAGATCATCAAAGATGACGAGGGTAATATTATCGAGATCCTTGCTACATTCGATCCAGAATCTCGTGGTGCCAATACCGAGGATGGGCGTAAGGTAAAAGGAACGATTCACTTTGTGAGCGCTACCGAGAACGTGCCTTTAGAAGTTCGTTTGTATGATCATCTGTTCCTTAACGAAGATCCTGAAGAAGGTGGGGATTTTATCCAAAACATAAACCCTGACTCCTTGCAGGTGATCACTGCCTACGGTGAACCTGAACTCAAAAACGCCCAACTTGGTGATCCCATTCAGTTTGAGCGTAAAGGCTACTTCAGTATCGATCCCGATAGCTCAGAGGAAACGATGGTATTCAATCGTACCGTGGGCCTTCGTGACTCCTGGGGTAAAAAGCAGCAACAGAAGAAGAAGTAGAAGTAAGCCTCTTGCTCTTAAAATTCATTAGAGGGTATGGTGCCGCTGCTCTGTTCTCGGTCAGCTCGGCGATCTGACCCTACCTATACTCTGGGTGACTGGTTCGCTCTCTTTCTCTTCTACATAAAACTGCGCCTTCAGGCTTTGCCCTCGGCTACGACCATACGGGACCTGCGGTTTCGCCCTACCTTTATTCCAGATTAGTTCGGCCGTAGGAAGTTGAGGATTAATAGGGGCCGCGAATGTGGTCCTTGATCGAGTGTTCGTAGAATTTCTGAAGTTCCTGATGGGTGTCTTCGCTGAGTGAATCCAGAGAAGAGGCGGCTGCATTGTTTTCGACCTGGCTGACTTTGGATGCGCCAGGAATCACGGTGGAGACAGCCTCAAAATCGAGTATCCAACGAAGCGCCCATTGAGCCATAGGTATGGAAGGCTCTTTCATCGTTTTGAGTTGGTTTGCCAGTTCGACTCCTTTGAGGAATGGAAGGCCGGCAAACGTTTCACCCACATTGAAGGCTTCTCCATCTTTATTGAATGTCCGATGGTCACCTTCCCAAAATGTTGACTCAGGGGTGAACTTTCCGGTCAGCAGTCCACTTGCGAGTGGCACACGGGCTAGAATACCAACCTGTTTGGCCTTGGCCTGGTCGAAGAGATCGGATATGGGTTTCTGTCGAAAAACGTTGAATATTATTTGCAGGGAATAGAAGTCAGGAATGTTGTCTATGGCCCAGTTGGCTTCCTCCATCGTTTCCACGCTCGCGCCAAACCGAAGGATTTTACCTTCCTTCTGTAAATCACGAAGGACCTCATAAGCTGACCCTTCCTCCATCGCCTCGAGCGGGATGCAATGAGTTTGCACGAGGTCCAGAGCTTCGACCCTTAGCCGTCGCAGAGAATCCTCGATGCGAGGGCGAATCGTATCGGCTGTATAGTTATCCGGATAGATGCCTTCGCCTCGGCCCACCTTGGTCGCAATGAAAAGATCGTCTGTTTTCCCTCACAGATAGCTGCCGATGATGGTCTCACTGCGACCGGCCCCGTACACATCGGCTGTGTCTAACAAGTTAATTCCCCTGTCGAGTGAAGTCCTAAGAATTTCACGGGCGGTCGATTCTTCGACTTCTGCCCAATTGCCGCCAATCTGCCAGCATCCCAGTCCTACTTCAGAGATTTCGATTCGTTCTCTTCCAAATGTTCGATAGTGCATACTTGAAGTCTAAATCTGGAGCCGCATATGCAATCAAAAATCCACAATTTTTTTCACGGGTAGCTTAATTCCAAAGGGGTTCTAAAATAGATTGCTCTGTCAGATGCTTTTGCTCTTAATCTCCCGGTTTCGAAAATAATCACACGTTTGACCCATGGCTAAAAGTCTATTTGAGAAAGTTTGGGATGCTCACACCGTTCGCACATTGTCCAGTGGAGAGACCCAATTGTTCATAGGAACGCACCTCATTCACGAGGTCACCAGTCCGCAAGCATTTGGTATGCTTCGCGAAATGGGGCTCGGTGTGAAATTCCCAGATCGCACATTTGCAACGGTGGATCACATTGTCCCGACCAACGAAACTGTTGAGCCATTCTCCGATGCTTTGGCCGATGCAATGATCAAAGAGCTCCGCAAGAATTGTGCTGAGAGCGATATCACATTTTTTGATTTAGATTCTGGAAAACAAGGAGTCGTTCACATCGTGGGTCCAGAGCAGGGGATTACCCAGCCCGGCACAACGATTGCCTGTGGTGATTCTCACACCTCCACGCATGGAGCTTTTGGAGCCATTGCTTTTGGAGTTGGAACCAGCCAAGTGCGTAACATTTTAGCTACGCAGACCATGGCCATGAGTAAACTCAAAGTGCGTCGTATCAACGTGAATGGCGTATTGAGCCCTGGCGTTTATGCAAAGGACGTAGCCCTGCATATCATCCGTATGCTGGGTGTGAATGGTGGAACCGGATTTGCCTACGAATATGGCGGCGAAGTCTTTGACTCCATGACTATGGAGGAACGGATGACTGTGTGTAACATGTCCATTGAAGGAGGCGCTCGTTGTGGATACGTCAATCCTGACGAAACCACGTTCGACTATTTGAAAGGCCGTCCTTATTCACCTGAAGGTGAAGCCTTGGATGCCGCAGTAGAGACTTGGAAGTCCTACGCGTCCGATGCGGATTGTGATTACGACGACGTCGTTGAGATCAATGCTGCAGACATCGCACCCACCGTAACTTGGGGGATCAATCCAGGGCAGGGGATCTCAATCGATGAGAACATTCCTTCTCCTGATTCAGTTCCAGAGGATCAGGTAGCTGGTATAGAAGAGGCCTTGGAGTTTATGCAATTTGAAGGAGGGTCGCCTATTAAAGGCACCAAGATCGATGTCGCATTCATCGGTTCCTGCACCAACGGTCGCCTGAGCGATTTTGAGGAAGTAGCCAAACACATTGAAGGCAGACTGGTCGCAGATGGTGTTCAGGCCATCGTGGTTCCTGGATCCCAAGTCGTCGCTTCCATTGCCGAGGAAAAAGGTCTGGATAAGATTTTCATCTCTGCTGGATTCGAATGGCGAGCCGCAGGTTGTTCCATGTGTCTGGCCATGAATCCCGACAAGTTGGTCGGCGATCAGATTTGTGCCAGCTCCAGTAATCGTAACTTCAAAGGACGCCAGGGTAGTCCCACTGGCAGGACTTTGCTGATGAGTCCTCTCATGGTTGCGGCGGCGGCCATTACTGGGCAAGTTTCCGATGTTCGGGAAGTGTTCGGCGTGTCAGAAACTGCATCTGTGTAATCCACTTAAACTTTATTTCCATGCCTTTAGAAAAAATTACTCAAGTATCCGGGACGGCTGTTTCTGTCCCTGGCAACGATATCGATACCGACCGGATCATTCCTGCACGGTTCATGAAGTGCATTACCTTTGATGGACTGGGTGAGTTTATGTTTTACGACGTTCGGAAGAACGAAGATGGATCGAACAAGGAACATCCGTTAAATGATCCTCGCTTCGCCGGAGCTTCAATTCTGTTGAGCGGAAACAATTTTGGTTGTGGCAGTTCACGGGAGCATGCACCTCAGGCGATTGCCAAGGCTGGCTTCTCTGGAGTTATTGCAGAAGGGTTCGCTGAGATCTTTTTTGGTAACAGCACCACTTTGGGGTTACCTCTTGCAGTGGCTACCAAAGAAGATATCCAAACCATTGCTGCTGCTGTGGAAGCAGATCCTACCACCGTCGTTACCATCGATGTTGAAAATCAACGCATTCGCTTTGGCGATCAGGAGGTCACTTGCTTCATTCGTGAGTCTGCCCGTGAAAGTTTGGTGGAAGGCAAGTGGGATCCCATTGCTGAGTTACTTGAAGGCGATGAGCAAATTAATGCCACCGCAAAGGAACTTCCTTACGTTTAAGCAGTATCTAATAAACAAGTTCCTTATTTCCTATACCCTATGATTCAAATTATCGAAGGCTCCGGCGTCTTTATTTATCCTCTCGGTCTATGTTCTATTCTTGGCATCTTTGTGATTTTCGAGCGGGGTATTACCCTTCGCATCGAGAACATACTGCCAAAAGCTTTGGTCGACAAAGTTATTGCCGGGCAAATTGATGATCCGCATGAAAAGGAATCGGTTCTAAGTAGAATATTGGATTTCTTTAACCACCGCTCACAGGAGCCGGATAAGATCAGAGCATTCACGAACCTCGAGGTGAATCGTATGGAACGGGGATTGGTCATACTGGAAATTGTTACGGGTGCGGCTCCGCTGCTTGGACTTCTTGGAACGGTTACCGGTTTGGTTCAAGTATTTGCCAACACGTCCTTTGAAACCGGAATTCCGGATCAAACAGCCTTTATTGGCGGTGTGGCTCTTGCGCTTACGACAACCATGATCGGTCTCAGTGTGGCGATTCCCAGCTTGGTGGCCTACAACATCTTCCAGCGTCGTATCGATACTTACACCGTGCAGTTGGATGCGATGATCGAGCGTTTGCATACGCTAAGTCAGCCCAACTCCAAACTCTAGTCCGCGAGTTTTTAGCGAATGGCAGGAAACCCTTTAATCAGGCAATCAACGGTCTCACGACCGTCGCTACAATGTAGCCATGCTCGTGAGAGCATGGACCAAACGGTTCTTTAGTCTACAATGCCCACTACACTCACCAGGAAGTCACGCAAAGTAGTTATCAACATCGTCCCTTTGGTTGATGTATTGATTGTATTGATCTTCTTTTTCCTGATGACGATGCAGTTTAAGAATGTGACGACCTTGAACCTGACCATGCCGAAAATCGAAACGGCCGGTAAGAATAAGTTCGATAAGAACATTATCATCGAGATTGCTCAGGATGGGCATTTCCTGGTGAACGGAACATCCATGGAGAAGGAACAATTGGAACCAGCTCTGCGACAACTCAAACCTGTAGCGGATGATATTACCGTTCTCATCCGAGCTGACGAAGACACACTGTTGAAGAATCTTACTTATATCATGGATTCCTGCAGAAAGTCGGGGCTCGATAAAATTCGGCTCCAGTCTCGATAGCGATTCCAGCTTGTTTCAGCTGGAATTCTTTGCGCTCAAGTTAGTTCTTGAGAATGCAGTTTATTGACCGTGCAAGATTCCGGCCAACGGGTTTGTCTGCAAAATTATGATGAGTTCCGAATGCAGGAATAACACAAAGTTTTCCAGATACTCGGCCACCCCATCCTGCACAAGGATCACCGGTTTGGTTAATTGCGTTTCCATCTAATGGGCAGAATGCGTAGACATCTACATCCAGAGTCTCGTACTGGTATTCTTTAAAAAGTGGTCGGATTTCGTTTTCTATCTGAGGATCCTTGTTGAATGGTCGTTTGAGCATACCACGATTCTTCTGATAAGTTGAAGGAAGTCTAGACAGGCGGTCGGAGGAATATTTCGTACAATCGATGTTAGACTTACGGCTAATCGTTGGGGAAGAAGGTTTTTTTTTAATTTCCTGGTCAGAAAATGATTCACCGTATGAATCGAGAAGAATGAGGAATTCAACTGTCCTCCCTCTACTTTTCAGTTCTTTGGCAAGGTCCCAGGCCAAATTTCCCCCAAATGAAAATCCGCACAATCTAACGGGCGAATCTCCCAATTGAGAATCCACCAAATCCACGATTTTGGCCGTTAGTTCTTCAACGGAAGAATACCTACATTCCTTTGAATCTGTAATTGGCTCGACGATGTAGATCGGTTGGTCGGGATCCAGCATGTCTTTAAGATCACTAAAATAGCAGCCTCCACCCAAGTGCGGAGCGACCAAGATGAGAGGCGAAAACGATCCTTCTGTTCGGACTGAATGCCAAACGGGAGTCAAAGCGTCGTTAGCCTCCTTGGTTGGTTTCTTCGGTTGAATTGGCTTTTGGGTTTCTAAATTCACTGGTTAAAAGCTCCTAGTTTTCTTTTAGGCAAATCATTAAAAATAAAGCCTTAAATTGCAGGATTTGCAGCTACTTCGCAAAAGTTCGAAGGCCATTTAAGTCATCTTTAGCGTCTGTTTAACGCTTTTGCCTCCTTACGCCGACGATGAAGCACGGGTTCGGTATAACCGTTGGCCTCGCTTACACCTTTAAACACCAGATCCAAGGCTGCTTGGAATGCGATGCTATTATCGAAGTTTCCTGCCATGGAGATGTAGGCGGAGTCTCCTTCATTCTGCTCGTCCACGACTCCGGCCATTCTCTGAAATGTTTCCATCACTTGCTCTTTTTTGACCAAGCCGTGGTGAAGCCAATTAGCAATGTGTTGGCTGGATATGCGTAAGGTCGCTCGATCTTCCATCAGACCCACATTATGGATATCTGGGACTTTTGAGCAACCGACACCCTGATCTATCCAGCGAACGACATAGCCCAGAATCCCTTGTGCGTTATTATCCAAATCACTCTGGATCTCTTCTGGGCTCAGCTGGCGATCTAGTAGAGGCGGGGTCAATAAGTCGTCTAAGCTCGCTCGTGCTCGAGAGGCTAATTTATCCTGAATTTCGAAAACGTTAACCGAGTGGTAGTGTAATGCATGGAGCGTGGCTGCCGTGGGCGAGGGGACCCAAGCGGTATTGGCTCCCGCTTCAGGATGAGCCTCTTTGGTCTCCATCATCGTTTTAAGATCGTCGGGTGCGGTCCACATGCCCTTACCAATTTGCGCTTTTCCTTGAAGACCCGTCTCAAGGCCCAGGTCTACATTCCAGTCTTCGTAAGCTAATATCCAAGGAGTACTCTTGATCTCCATTTTAGGAAGCATGAGACCTGCGTTCATACTCGTGTGGATCTCGTCTCCAGTTCGGTCAAGAAAGCCTGTGTTTATGAAAACGATACGCTCTTTGGCTTCACGGATACAGGCCTTCAAATTGATGCTGGTGCTTCGCTCTTCGTCCATGATGCCCATCTTGATCGAATTGCGTTCGAGTCCCAGAGCCTCTTCAACGCGGCTAAAGAGGGTGGCTGTAAACGCGACTTCTTCTGGGCCGTGTTGTTTGGGTTTAACTACATAAAAACTACCTTCCTGACTGTTAACATGTTTTCCCAGGCCCTTGATATCATGTATCGTCGCCAAGCTTGAAACCATGGCGTCCAGAATTCCTTCCGGGATTTCTGAACCGTCGCCCAGCATCACGGCGTTGGTAAACATGTGGATGCCCACATTCCTGGCCAAAAGAAGGCTGCGACCTTTCAGAACCAATGAGTCTCCTGACGGTGTAGTAAACTCACGGTCTGGTTTCATGGCACGTTGAACCACTTTATCGCCCTTACTAAACTCTGCGTTGAGAGTGCCTTTCATCAGCCCGGTCCAATTGCGGTAAACTTCAACTTTATCCTCTGTATCTACGGCGCTTACTGAGTCTTCGAAGTCTTGGATAGTCGTAATGGCTGATTCCAGAATGACATCTTTGATTCCGGCCGAACTGGCTTTTCCAATCGGGTGCTCGCGATCTATTTGGAGGATGACATGTAAGCCGTTGTGCTTGAGGCAAAGCTCAGTCAGCTGATCTCCCTCGCTGTTGAAGCCCGCAAATTGTGCGGCGTCGGCTAGCATGGTGTTTCCACTACTGGTTTCAAGCGAGAGCGATTGTCCTGTGCCGTCCTCGATAAGAGCTATATGGGTAACTGAATTCCAAATGCCCCCAGCCAAAGGGAAGTTTTGGTCGAGTAGCTTGCAACTTTCTTCAATGACGGCTGAACCTCTTGCGGGATTGTATTCGGAGCTTGTTTCCAAGCCATTCTTATGCGGAATCACATTGGTTCCGTAAAGAGCGTCATACAAACTTCCCCAACGTGCATTGGTCGCATTTAAGGCATAGCGAGCATTGTTTACAGGAACTACCAGTTGCGGTCCGGGTACTATGGAAATCTCTGCGTCCACGTTTGTGGTTTCGATCTGAAAGTCATCTCCCTCTGGAAGTAGATAGCCAATCGAGGTGAGGAACGATTTGTATTCCTCGTTCGGGAAAGTAGCGCCTGGATGATCTGCATGCCACTGATCTATTTGTGCTTGAAGGGCGTCTCGTTTTTCCAGCAGTGAAAGGTTGATCGGGAGGAGGTCCTGGACGATGTCATCCAAAGATTTCCAAAATGCTTCCGGTTCGACTCCGGTTCCGGGAGCAATCTCATTTTCAACAAGCTCGTACAGCTCTTTTCCAATTTTTAGTCCACCGATCTCGATTCTATTGCTCATGCTGTATTCTTGTATTCAAAGGGCCCAATGCTCGGAAATGCCCAAGCCGTTACGATCAACTAAACCCTATGTGAAGTGGGTTGACCTTGGAAAGCAGATTGTTGCTCCTGACACAGATTGCTTTAGCCCTTTGAATGCAGATCTACGAATTCCTGGAGGGTGGGTTCCAGTTCGTCTCCCGTCACTCGTTTGAAAATCAAAGCATCGTTGGGGGGAGATTTGCCGGTGCTCTTTTTGATTTCTTCGCACATGCTAAAGACGAAACGGTCTCCGTATCGATCAGCCAAAAATTGAACCAATAGAGTGGACCAGTATATGTTTCTTAGATTAAAGGATTCTTTATAATTCCCAAATCCATTTGCAGGTGCTGATTCCTCCTCCCAAATAATAGGGTTATAACGAGAGCCGATCTTTCTAATGTGCCAGGTCGTCCAATCATTTTTTTGAAGCTCACGCACGGCTGTTTTTCCCAGTGATTCTTCGAAAGCTTGAAAGACGACATTGGCTGCTAGTCCGCGTTGCAGGGCTGTGGATTGGTATTGCCCCCATTCATCTGCAAAGATCTCCCCACGTGCCAATATATAGAGTGCGTGAACATCGGCCAGGTCAGAGAAAAAATACTCCTGCAAGATATGATAGAAGCTATCCATCGTGGTGCGGTAGGCACTGAGGTAAGCTGGGAGTTCAGCATCCAGGTTGTTTTGTAGTTCTTCAGATAGGATGACCGGGTAGGTGACCTCGAAGGGCTTTAAATCTCGTCTATCGATTTCAGTCAGATGCAAAAAGCCCTTTGGGTTGTAGAATCCGGTCTGCTCTTGAAGTTGGATTCCCATTTCGAAGTCTAACCGAAGATCTCGGGCCTTGGGTCGATCTTGAAATATCAGATTCCAATTAAAAAACAGGCGGGATTCAACCTCGTCGGTCTCAGGATTTATGCGAACATTCTCGAGCGGCTTTCTGGCAAGCCGGTATCTTAGGTCCGACTCTTTCCAAACGTTGATGCGTTTTAACTGAATGGGTTGTTGTCGTTCCATCCATTTCAAGAGTGTGTCCAATACATCCAATCGATCTTGGTATCCGTCAATCAAGCCAGCAGGTGTGTAGGAGAGTCCCGCCAGTGCGGAGAGTCGGCTTAACTTACGGTCCTTGTCTCGCTTCGCTTTCTGCAGATAGCTCCGCATAGCGTGGATGTTCTCATCGTAAATTTGATTATTGATGCTTGGAAGTGCATGGAAGAAGGCTTCAACGACCTCGTTCTTTTTTGAATACGGACGATTGCGAAGGGCATCCATCACTTCCGGTTCGGCGTAAATGATAAAATCCTCCAAGTCCATCAGCGTATTTTCAGAATCAGAAGTCTTGGCCCATGACTCTGAGAAAATCAATACGCCTAGGCCAACCATCAGCCATGTTGTCGTTCTTTGCGTCGTGAGCCTTCTCATTCTCTCTCCAAAATGTGCATACTACTCCCCTGAATAGTATTCCTAGTAAAAGGCCGATAAATGACTAAACCCTTCACTTCTTTTTGCAGTTCTAAAGTCCGTCGAAGATTATGAGGTTGGTATTCGATGTTCTATGACGAATGGCCATTACAGGGGCATACTCGGGGTCGTCGTAAAACGCTTCAGCAGATGCCCGGTCGGGGAATTCTAGAAGAACGGTTCGTTTGGGCTGCCAGGATCCTTCCCTGACGGTGCATTCTCCGCCGCGGGCTCTATAGACACCCCCATGTTTTGCTACAAGCGCTGGTACTTGTTTAATATATTCCTGATAGTCTTCCGGATTCTGGACTTCGATGTAAGCAAGAATAAATGCAGCCATAATAGTCTGGAAAAGCGTTATTTCTTTTTCGTGACCAGGCCGACCACAAAAATCAACACCAAGGCACCTACGCTCGCAGTGATAATGGGTCCGATCCATTCCCCTCCGATGCTAATTCCAATCAGGCCAAACAAGCAGCCGCCAACTACAGCTCCGACGATTCCAAGGATGATGTTCTTTATGATGCCGAATCCACCGCCTTTGGTGAGTTGACCGGCGAGCCAGCCGGCAATGGCTCCAATGAGGAGTGTAACAAAGAGTTGTTCTAGTTCCATTCGGTTACTTTCTGATTGAGATTTACTTCTTTAAGAAACCAAGACCCTAGCTAAAAGGGGTCCGTCTGGCAATCCGGTAGTCTGCCTGGATTTAGCGCCTGCTATCTTTGGGATCTAGTGCATCACGCAATCCATCCCCAAAGAAATTGAGCGAGAATAAGGTCATGGAAAACAAAAGGGCGGGGAATATAAGCTGCCAGGGATAGATTTCCATACGCTCTGCACCATCCTTAATCAATGAACCCCATGAGCTCATGGGAGGTTGCACACCCATGCCAAGGAAACTGAGTGCCGATTCGAGCAGCATGACGCTGGGCACCGTTAAGGTGGAGTATACGATCACCGGACCCAGCACATTGGGAATGAGGTGCTTTTTAATAATGGACGATTTCTTGGAGCCTAAAGTAAGTGCTACTTCGACAAATTGTTGGACCTTGAGGTGAAGCACCTGGCCTCGAACGATACGGGAGAGGGTCAACCATTCGACGCAACCAATCGCTACGAAGAGCAGGATAATGTTCCTTCCAAAATAGACGGTGAGCAGAATCACAAAAATGAGAAAGGGCAGTGAGTAGAGGATGTCCACGATACGCATCATGACCATGTCCGTCTTCTTTCCCAGGTATCCGGCGATGGCTCCGTAGGTGACGCCAATGGCGATCGATACACAGGTGGCCGCAAATCCTACTCCAATGGATACACGACCTCCATACAGGATGCGGATAAATAAATCCCGTCCCAGATCATCTGTGCCCAACCAATGGCTCCAACTGGGAGCGCTGGCGCCCAATTGCAGGTTTTGCTCATCGTATTGCAAACCTGTGATGAGCGATATAACCGGGGCCAGGAAACAAAGCAAACCCACCACCGTAAAGAACAGCATCCCGAAAAACGCCAAACGATTCTCTTTCAATCGATGCCACGCATCCCCCCACAAGGAATAGGTTTCCTCCTCAAGCGGCATAGCTGCTGTATCTGTAATTTCGGTACTCATGTTAGTTCGGGCTGGCCCAAAAAAGATATTCCGGTCGGCAGCAAGCCACCTCCTTCGACCCTAACACTCACACATCGAAATGTAGGAGGTAGCTTGCTGCCGATTTGTTTGCTTTCTGAAAATTCATCAACATATGAGCCGCGCACTAACCTGTAGGCCCGAGAATGAGCACGGTCATAAGTCCCACGAGGTTCATCTCCCCAGATTCTTCCCATCCATATTCCCATTTTTAAATCTTCCGTGCTCATTCGTTTCGATCTCCAAATCAATTGAATTTGAGTTTCGGGTTCATGAGCACAATCACGATATCCACGATTAAATTGAGGATAATGATCAGCACGGCGTAGAAGAGCACCGTTCCGAGAACCAGCGTGTAATCCCTATTCAACGCCGCATTGATAAAATGACGTCCCAGGCCCGGAATCTGAAAGATAGTTTCGATGATAAAAGATCCGGATAGAACCCCTGCCATGACCGGCCCCAGGTAGGAAATCACGGGCATCAGTCCTGCGCGTAGGGCGTGTTTGGTTGTCACAATGAAGGTGCTCAAGCCTTTCGCTCGTGCGGTCCGAATGTAATCTTGGTTTAAGACTTCGAGCATCCCTCCTCGGGTGAGACGAGCCATTCCAGCAGCGTAGTATAGTCCCAGTGTCACGATGGGTAATACCCGGTAAGGAATATCATCCATCCAGTGGAAACTGCCGATTGATCTCCAGCCGATTACTGGAAACCATTCCAGCCACAGCCCAAATACCAGGGCGAATATGGGCCCGAGGACAAAGGAGGGTAGGCAGATGCCGGCCATCGCCATCGACATGGGTAAATAATCTAAGAGGGTATTCTTATTCAGCGCGGCCACGGTGCCTGCGGGAATCCCGATCAGAAGGGCCAGCAGGATGGCAAACATTCCCAATTGGAAGGATACGGGAAATGATTCTGCAATCAGCTCGTTCACGGTGCGGCCTTCATAGCGGGTCGATGGTCCCAGATCGCTTCCCAGCCCCTCTTTGAGGTCAAACTTCATCAGCGCCGGGATATTCAGCTTCTTCGGGCAAATTTTGACCATGTAGTTCCAATACTGAACAGGCAGCGGGTCGTTGAGCCCATAGTGCTCATTCAGGGCTGCTAGTATATGCTCGGGAATCTTACGTTCAGCGCTGAACGGTCCTCCGGGGGCCAGGCGTAGCATGAAAAATGTCAGCGTAATGATTACGATCAGTACCGGAATGGCCTGGAGCAATCGTATGAGCGTAAACTTTAGCATAGATGGATAAGCAGCGTGGGTGGTCAGGCGTGATTTCTGAACCAAGGTTTAGCTTTATCTACTCTCCGCTCGGCTCAAGCCAAATATATTTCATATTCCGATTATCCAGTAGTTTCGGATTCCAGTTCTTCAGAGTGGGGTGAATCAGGTAGGGACGGGTATAAATGTAGATGGGCAAGATCGGTAGTTCGTCCATAAGGAGGTCCTCCGCTTCCCGGAGCATCGCATAGCGTTTTTCGTCGGTTCCCGCCATGGGTGCGGTTGCGATTAATTCGTCGTATCGGGCGCTCGACCAGCCTGTATCATTATTCCCATTACCCTTGGTGAACATTTCGAGGAAGGTGTAGGGGTCTACGTAATCGCCGATCCAGCCTGCTCGGCTGATGTCGTAGTCTAGATTCGATTGGGCATCGAGGTAGACCTTCCACTCCTGATTGTGAATGCCCACTTCAATTCCGAGTGAGGTCTTCCACATCTGCTGAATGGTTTCGGCGATGATTTTGTGTTGTTCGAAGGTGTTGTAGAGAATGTCGAACACGGGGAATCCTTCACCGTTGGGATACCCGGCCTCTGTGAGTAGACGCTTCGCTTCTTCGGGATCGTATTGGAAATACTGTTTGCTGGTGTAGCCGCTGATGCCCATGGGCACGTAGTGGTAGGCGGGAATCTGGCCTCCTCGCAGAACGTTTTCGGTGATCTTTTCACGGTCGATGGAAAGGAGTAAGGCTCGCCGCACTCGTTTGTCGGAGAGAGCATCCCCGCGCGATACGTTGATTCGGTAGAAATAGGAGCCTAGGTAGGGATCGGTTCTCACTTTCTCCGGCAGGTTTTTTTGGTAGTCCTGGATCTTAGAGAGTTGTATGTCGTGCGTTTTGTGCAGGCCGTCTGAAACGAAGAGGCGATTTTCTGTATCCGTGCTTTCGATTGGGAAAAAGCGGATACCGTTCAGTTTGACGGTATCGGCGTCCCAATACTCGGGATTTCTTTCTACCTCTAGTACTTGATTCGTGACCCAGCTTTTCAGGCGGAAAGGACCATTGCCTACATGGTTATTGAGTTGGAACCAGCGTCCATTTCGGCTGGTTTTCCCTCCATGCGCTTCGATTGTGGGGGGATGAACGGGAAACCAGGAGTAATGCTTCAGCATCAGAGGGAAATAAGGCATCGGTGCTATTAAACTGATCTCAAGAGTCTTCTCATCGATCGCCTTGAATCCCACTTCATCCCAGGACATCGGTGTGTGATTGGGATCTTCAACGCTTAGGGATTCGTGATAATCTTTGGCGTTTTTCACCACGAACAGCATCGTTACGTACTGCGCGGCCAGATTCGGGTCGAGCATACGCTGGTAGCTATAGATGAAATCCTGGGCGGTGATGGGGTCGCCGTTGGACCATTTACCATTGGGTTGCAGGTAGAAAGTGTAGACGTCGCCGGCCTCGTTCGTCTCGAAACGCTCTGCTAAGCCAGGCTCGATCGCAGTATCATCGGAAGGGTGGTAGGCAATCAGGCCTTCCATGATCGAGGTAATGACATGGTTTTCCGGCACTCCAGTGGCCACCTGTGGGTCGAGGGATTGCGGTTCGGCGTGATTTCCCAAGAGCAGGATGCCTGCTTCAGCAGCCTGTTCGACTCCCGATTTTCTGGGTCCACACCCGCTGATAAAAAGGAGGCCGAGAAGGAAAGTCAGATTTGCTATGAATAAGTGGGTAAACTTCATGGTTTGGTATTAAGTGTGGAGAATTAGATATAACTTAGATAAATGCCATAGCGATTTTTGTACCTAACCAAGGCGGGTTGTGTTGAATGGCTCAGTAGACCCTTGCAACACGAGTCAACGCTGGTTGACACAAAAAGCGCATGGCCCACCGGGCGAGGCGGCGAAAGGTGGCTGGCAGCGTTTGCTACAAAGTATTTGGGCCGTTAGGCCCTAATGCGAGTAGCAGCCTCTCCAGAAGCCCAACGGCGCTCTCGCATTTATTCAAGGAATTTCTAAGTCACCACACCAAACAAGCGCCAGAGCTCTAATCCAGTAAAAAGCTTCTTTAACTTTTTTATCATCCAGCATGGGTAAATTTCCTCATTGCATTTTGATTTGTTACCTCAACCCTCTTTCCCTTCATCCCAAATGATCCAAGTAGAAGGTATTTCCAAAGTCTTTAAAAAGGCTGAGACGAATAAGCAAAAAGTCTACCGCACTGCACCGAAGACCACTTTCTCTGCAGTAGACAATGTGTCCTTCACTTGCCAGCCGGGTAGGATCTATACGCTGCTTGGCCCCAATGGAGCGGGCAAGACGACCGCATTGCGGATTGTCGCCAGTATGCTCCAACCCACCACTGGCACGGTAAAGATCTGTGGCGTAGACGTAACCCAGGACGCTCGGGCGGCCCGGGCCAAACTGGGATTTCTTACTGGGTCGACAGGTCTTTACGATCGGCTGACGCCTCGGGAGACGCTCAAGTACTTTGCGGCCCTGCACCAAGTCGAAGACAGCGTGACTCAGGAACGCATGGAGCAATTGATCGATCGCTTGGCCATCGGAGAGTTTGCCGATCGTCGTGTGGGAAAATTGTCGATGGGGCAAAAGCAACGCGTGTCTATTGCACGGACGCTCATGCATGATCCAGAAGTTATTATCTTTGATGAGCCAACCAACGGTCTGGATGTGCTTACCTCCCGTACGATCATCGAATGGATCCGCGAGTGCAAACAAGCGGGGAAGACGGTGATCTTTTCAACCCACATCATGGGTGAGGTGAGTTTGCTCAGTGACGATCTTGGAATCATTCACAACGGCAAACTTTGTTACGACGACAGCTTTGAGAATTTTAAGAGTCAGTTCGGTCAGCACTCATTGGAAGATGCCTTCATCTCGATCCTGGAGGACGCGTCATGAAGATTATCTGGGCTGTATTCAAAAAAGAAGGACTGGACACTTTGCGTGACCGCCGGGCCATCATCGCGATGATTGTCATCCCGATGGTCATCTTCCCGGTGATCTTCGGAGGTCTTGGTTTTTTTGCCATCAAGGAGGTTAAGAAAGCCCAGGAGAAAGTATTAAAGATTGGATTGGTGCAGGCACCAGAAAGTCCACTTGTTGATTCGCTGACCGACCAAGAGGGATTTGAAATAAGCGAATTGCCGTCAGGTAGCGATGCCGAGGATCAGGTCGATAATAACGGCTTGGATGCCGTGATTGTTTTTAGCGCATCTTTTGCTGATGAGTTGATGGGAACCGGAGCAGGGGAGTTATCGCTTCACTACCGATCCACAGGCAATGGAGGCATATCGCGCAATCGTATCATGGATGTGATCCGCGACTATCAAACCTCAGTTAGAGAGACACGGATCAAGGATCTGGGGTATACGCTCGATTTTATTAATCCCGTTAAAGTGGACTTTCAGGATACGGCTACACAGCAGGAACAAATTGGTGAAGCGATCGGTGGGTTTATTCCATACCTCTTCATCATCCTTTGTTTCACGGGTGCCATGTATCCGGCTATCGATCTGGGGGCAGGGGAGAAAGAACGCGGAACCTTGGAGACGCTGCTTACTTCGTCCGCTCCGTTGATTCAGATCATCTTGGGAAAGCTGGCGCTCATTGTTTGCTCAGGCTTGTTCGCCGCCAGTTTGTCTATGACCAGTATGGGGCTGGCTATGATGTCCATGGGATCGCGTATCGGTGAATTTGCTTCGCAGATCGGGCCTATGTTGCAGCCCTTGAATATACTTTTGTTTTTCTCGCTCCTGTTTCCACTCACCATTTTCTTCGCCTCCTTTTTGATGACGCTTTCCTTCTTTGCCAAAAGTTTCAAAGAAGCGCAGAGCATCATTTCTCCTATAATGGCCTTGATCTTTATTCCCCTCATTTTCGGAATGATGCCTTGGGTGAAGCTCACTTATGTCACCGCCGCAGTTCCAATTCTCAACATCTCGCTGGCGAGTAAGGCCATTTTCTCAGGAAATGTGGAATGGGGTCCCGTGGCTGTCGTTTATGTTTCGCTGATCGCCTTGGCTGGAATTGGATTTGTGGCTTGCACTAAGCTGGCTGCTAAAGAAAACATCTTATTTCGCTCATAATCTAAGAATTTTAGCAGACGGACTCGGTAGAAATTAGAAATGTTAGTGAAGAATATGCCGCTATTTGATTTCGAGCCTCCTTACTATACGAACCGAGTCCATCCTCAGGCTGACGTGTCGTTTTATCCTCCCTCTTTATTCAGTCACGCACTTATGTGCGCTCTTTCGCACTGTTCCGGTTCTCTTCGAGCCGGTCTTGTCGTTGCTCCAGGAATCGGAACAGTCGTCAAATACAACATCGCAACTCTGTTAAAACCTTAGATTAAAAAGTTTCTACCTGCTTGGTTTATCCCAATGAGAGATCCTAACGATACCGCTGACCTACCTTCACCTTATTATCCACATCCTGCGTTTGGGTTGCTTCACCTGCCGCGCTTCATCGCAAAGATTCGGCTGCACTTGAAAGACGAACTGCCAAAAGGATACCAACGCAACTTCACGCGGGGCTTTGACGGTTTTCTCTGTTTGCACTTAGGAATCGAACCTAAAGCGGTTATCGAATTGGTTAAGACCGCCGCGGACGATGATGAAGTGACTGAGCGCCTGAAGGGCATACTTCCTGAAGACACCCAGCGACACATCTGGAATCGTAAAGTCGTCCAGATGGGGATGAGTGAGGAAGGTCAGATTGCCTTGCAGAAATCTCGCGATCATATGGGGGTGTCCGACCGAATGGATATTCGGTCGTTTGCGGATATGATTGAGTACGATGAGGGTCGTATCGACTAACTCCCTCCAGCTCCTTCACCAGAGGTGCTCAATGTGGAATTGGATTAGAATATTATTGGATATCGTCGAAGATGCGAATTACGCAGACGTGTGTATTGAGCCCCTCTTCGGTCCAATATGCCATTTTAGTATCCCTCCCTTCTCAGTCACGCACAGCAGTGCGCTCCTTCGTCTCTCGGTCTTCAAATCTGACATCTTGAATCCGTGAAGAAGCTGGAGGGCCTCGTCGAAACCATCGGGTCTCTGACTTTTCTGCAGGAGGTAGCTTGCTGCCGAATCCAGCGCGCTCGGCGGTCTTGCAAGGTCGCCCTGCCATTTCTGTATGCCAGGTAGGGCAAGAGCGCGTGCCTTGCCATAGCCGGAAGGCGACGGTTGGTCTCGCTCTGCCGTTTTCAGTTTGTTCAAATCACTTATATAATTGGCAAACAAAAGAGGGCAAAAATAGCGTGGCTTAATTTCTTTTCCGTCTAACTGTCTTTATATCAAAATCTTTTTTCTCGGCGCCCTCGGCGAGATGCTCTAACATTTCTGTATGACAGATAGGTCAAGAGCGTCCTCGCTCTGCCGCTTTCAACTGATCAAGTATCCCAATTATTCCCCAACATGAAAAAGAAACAACGTAGCGACTTCTTACGTGATATCGGTGGCTGTCCGGCAGCTATGTGGCATGGCTGGATGCGGCAGGCGGTCAAGGCTGACTTCCGTGACGGACCTGGCTCTGAATACGCGTCCGACTACACGGGCCCCACTATCCTGATTATGTATGGGGGCGGTGAAACGAATCTGTGTAATCTGCATCATCGGAAACTGGCTGAGGAGGCTGCGGGTCATTTATGGAAGATCCACCATAAGATGGCTGCTGTTGAGCCCGTGGCTGCTGTGACGGATGCCATCTCTATGGGTCATGCTTACGAGGACGAGCCTCGGCTTGGAGCCATGGGGTATTCGCTATTCTCGCGGGAGATGTTTGCTTCCTCCATCGTGCAGCAGGTGGAGATTAATTGTGCGGACGCCGTGATCATTATCACCGGCTGCGACAAAACGGTGGCGGGAGGATTACTAGCGGCTTCCTGGTTAAAAGACTTACCGGTTGTGGTGGTTCATGGTGGAACCATTCGTGCGGGTTGTTCCTTGAGTGGTCGCAGTATTGAAATCGAAACGGCCAATGAGGTGGCCGGTATGCTCGCTGCAGGCAAAGTGGATCAGGCCGAACACGACGACATTCTTATTCGCTCGCTTCCATCACCGGGCGGTTGTGGCATTATGGCTACTTCCAATACCATGGCCTGCATTGGTTCCGCATTGGGGATTTCTATTTTTAATAGTGCCAGTACCCCTGCCATGGATACGGATCATGTGTCCGTATTTCCAAAGAAACTGGAGGAGGCTCGCGAAGCAGGCGACTGCCTGGTAAAGATGATGGAAGAGGGGCGAACCGTCGGTGATTGTGTCGATGAACGTTCCTTTCGCAATGCAGCGGTTATGTTGCACGCCGTCGGGGGCAGCACCAATGCGGTTATTCATCTCCCAGCGATTGCCGAAGGGTTTGGGATTCCGTTTGGATTAGAAAATATCCGTGAGACGTCCGATACCCCAGTGCTCCTCAACTTGTTGCCAGCGGGCCGATATGTGATGGTTGACTTATTCGAGAGGGCCGACGGCATAGCCCCGCTGGCCAAGTACATGGTCGAGCAAGGATTATTAGACGGCGAAGCGCAAACGATCACAGGTTCAAGTCTGGCGTCCGAACTCAGCGAGACGCCATTGCCGGAATTTTTGAATCCTCAAACCGATGTGATTCGTTCACTTGAAGCACCTTTGAAAACCAAGTCTTCCCTCTGTGTGGTGACCGGTGATAACTCAACGGAAGACAAGTCCAGTATCGCAACTCTGGGTTCAGTTTTTAAACTCAATGCCAACGTTCGCCAGTTCGATGGAACGGCTCGGGTGTTTGATCATGAAGGCAAAGCCGTCGAGGCAGTCCTCAGTGGAACCATCGTTCCCGGAGATGTCATCGTACTTCGTTATCAGGGAGTATCTGTGGGATGTCCTGAACTGCTTCGCCTGACCGCTGCATTGAGCGGCATGGGGACCGATTCCGAAATCGCTGTGGTTACGGACGGACGCCTTTCCGGAGTGTCACGCGGGACCTTGGTCGTACACGTGGAGCCCGAAGCCTGGAGCGGGGGACCCATCGCCTTGATCGAAGAAGGAGATCGCATCACACTTAATGGTGATGCTGAAAGTTTGTTTGTCCATATTCCAGCCGACGAAATGAAGCAACGGGCCGACGCCTGGGAAAAGCCATCCATCGATCTTCCACGCGGCCCCATGCGCATCGCCGCCCAGATTGTTCGCCCTCTCGCTGAAGGTGCTATTTGGTGGTCGAAGGATCCAAACTAGAAATCTAATGACCAATACCTAGCTGAATTCGAAGTAGTTTCTGCCACCTCTCTATTGGACAGGTCGGCGTTCTAGAATAGAAATGAAAATTAAAGCTGAGAATCAATCTGGCCGCTTTACCCTAGAAAGATCAAAGCAGGTGTGGCTCTGCCTTCTCAGTCTCTTCGTGATGATCCTTGTTGGGGGTTGTAGAACGAGCATGGACTACTGGCAAAAAGAACAACACACCCTTCGGGTAGTTTCCTACAACATCAAACATGGTCGTGGGATGGATGGTGTGGTTGATTTGAACAGGATCGCTGACGTTATACGGAAGCTGGACCCAGATTTGTTAGCCCTGCAGGAAGTGGATAAGTTTTGTGAGAGGAGTGGGTCGAGAGACATTGCCAAAGAACTTGGCGAAATGCTGAACATGGAGCACAGCTTCGGCAAATTCATGGACTATCAGGGAGGTGAGTATGGAATGGCGGTACTATCACGTTTTCCAATCAAGGAGTCCTATCGCCACCCTCTGCCTGATGGAGCTGAACCACGTTGCGCTTTGGAAGTTGAGGTGCAGGTCGATGGTATGCGATCCCCCCTCTCGTTCGTCGGCATTCATAACGACTGGACGAATGAAGCAATTCGGGTCAAACAAATTGACGCGCTACTCACAGCGATCCAAGATCGACAGCATCCGATTATTCTTGCAGGTGACTTCAATGGTGAAAGGTCAGACCAATCCATGCAGCCCCTTCAAATGGCTCCATGGACCATCCTGGGTAAAGGAGATGAAAAGACCTTTCCTTCGGACGATCCTAGGGTAGAGATTGATTTTATCGTCCTTCGCGGTTTTCCAGAATCGTCCATCGAACATGATGTGATCGATGAAAAGGTCGCCTCTGATCATAGGCCCATCTTAGCTTCCATTACTTTCACAGAACCAGTTTCTGAAAATATACCGCTCTAGACACCAGGTATCCTGTGAAGGAGGAGGCGTTCATTGAAGCCATGATAGTAAGAGTCTAGATGAACAGCGTTTGAAACCGCACTTCTAAACCTCGGGATGCAAAAGATTTTTGATTATTTACACCCAGTTTGCAATGGATGCGGTGGCCTAACGAAACATTTTGGGCGTCAAAATGGCCTTAGTCGTTCCAGTCTCAGGAGTGATCTCCTTCCAAGACTCGGTGGGCAGCTCAATTTGCACGTATCCGCAGGTGGGCAAGTTGTCGATCGATTGATCACCCATGCCGTTGGCGAACCCGGTCATCGCGGGATTGTGGCCCACCAGGACGATCGATGTTATTCCATTATCCAAGTCCAGACAGTAGTCAAAAAGGTCTTGACTGCTAAAGGTGTAGAGCTTGCGTTCGGTTGACCAGGTGATGCTTCGATCCGGCAAGGCGGCTGCGAGACCCTCGATGGTATTTTGAGCCCGGATAGCAATGCTGCAGTGGATGGTTTCAAAGTCGCACCCTGCATCAAGGATTTGAGCTGCCATGACCGCGCAGACTTCGCGACCTCGATTGTTCAAAGGTCGTTCAACATCGGATAATCCTGGGTGGTTCCAACTGGATTTGGCGTGGCGAATGAGGTGAACCGTTTTCATAGACTTTTCTGGAACTTACGTATTCTTACGGAGGATACAGTGCTATAAAAAGCCCGGTCGTTCCGGGTCGCAAGTGAGTTTATTTATAAATAGGGGGTGCCCGGAACGCTTTTGGCGAACCTCCTCACGGGTACCCCCTTACAGCTCGGCTTAAGTAACCTATAGTAATAAGATGGATGACCTCGGATCTTATTTCGTGAAGAGCTTGAAATATTCAGTGGACCTGCCTTTTCTCTTGTTGAATCCTTCGTCCCGTCCTGCTCATCTATGGAAGAAACGTTAAAGCTACTTAGACAACCCAAGCGTCAGATTGGATTTATCGTTACCTTGGGCCTGGCCTGCCTCTTTTTCTATTCTTTACCCCAACGGCCCTTTGAAGGGCAGGAATTAAATGGACAGTGGTACAGTGTTCTCCCTCCGATCATGGCGGTCGCTTGTGCCTTGTTTTTTAGAAACCTGGTCATTGCCCTGCTAGCGGCCTTTTTTGCCGGGACCTTTCTCAGTTATGGCTTCAATCCATTTGTCGCCATCCCCAAGGGAGTGGATACCTTCCTCATCGAGAACCTAAGGAACGCATTTAACATTTTCATATTTGTGTTTCTGTTCGCGCTGGTAGGCATGATTCACGTGACCTACCGGAGTGGTGGGATTCACGGACTGGCCGAAAAGCTCATCGTCCTCGCTCGCGGTCGGCGGAGTACCAAATTGGCCGCCTTTTTTGCCGGAATGATCATCTTCTTTGACGACTATTCCAATACCGTGGTGGTGGGGTCGACCATGCGGGCGCTGACAGACAAGTGGAAGATTTCGCGGGAGAAGTTGGCTTACCTGGTGGATTCTACGACGGCCCCGATTGCAGGATTGGCGATATTGTCCACCTGGATTGCTTTTGAGGTCTACCTGTTCTCCCAAATGTCCCAGACCATAGGACTGGAAGAAGGAGGCTATGCCATATTTGTGAAGAGTGTCCCGTATCGCTTCTATTGCTGGGGAACGCTGATATTTCTGTTTATCTCCTCCGTCAGCGATCGCGATTACGGTCCTATGTATGAGGCTGAAAAACGAGCCGCCGAGACCGGGAAGGTGCTGCGAGATGGGGCAAAACTGATAATTTCAGAAAAAAATGAAATCTTGGAGCCTGAATCAGGACAGCGGCGCTTGGCCCGGAATGCAGCGCTGCCCATCATTTGGGTGATATTGGCCATTTTCTCCGGCATATTGCTCATTGGCCGCTACCGAATGCTGGGGGAGGGCGTATCGTTTTCCTTTGGATCGATGGAGGATTGGCGGGAGGCGTTTGGTTACGCTACTAATCCTGCCTATGGCGAATCGGGGTCCATGAAGATCTTGGCAATTGCTGCCCTCACCGGAGGGTTTTGGGCCATTCTGTTGGCTTCCTTGAGTAAAGTGCTCAAGCCGCGCAAAGCGTTTAAAGCCTACCTCCAAGCATTTCCGACCTTATGGATGGCGGCCTTCATTTTAATCATGGCCTGGGGAATGAAGGAGATTTGTACCACGGGCCTCCATACGGATAAATACCTTTTCTCCTTATTGGGTGACCGGTTGCCGGTTTGGACACTGCCGCTTCTCACATTCTGCATTGCCTCCGGAATGGCTTTTGCCACGGGAACAAGTTTTGGGACCATGGGGATTCTCATTCCTGTGATTTTACCGCTGGCCTACAGCTTGGGTGCTTATGACGGTGAGACCAATCTCTACTTCTGGCTAACTTCTGCCGCTATTCTCGACGGTGCTATATTCGGTGATCATTGTAGTCCGATCAGTGACACCACCGTACTTTCCTCGATTGCCTCCGGCTGTGATCATATTGATCACGTGAGTACGCAAGTGGTCTATGCTGTTTCTGTCATGCTTATGGCGGCGGTGACCGGTTATTTGTCCATGGGTATAGGCTTTCCGTTGTGGTCATTTTTCATCTTATTTCCTTTGCTCACCTTGATACTACTTTTCCTGATTGGGAAAAAAGTCGTCAATTAATGAGCGCAAATTGAATTAATCGAAGTTTGAAGCTTCCTATCTTTCACATGCTAAGCAAAAGGAGGACATTGACCCTGCTTCCAGCCGTTATCCTGGCTCTGGCAGCGTGGCTTTGGTTGAGGAACGGGTCTGAGGAGAACCATCGTGAAGTCGGTGAATCGATTGAAACGTTTGAGAAGAGCGAAGTGTCCCAGTCTTCTATTGATTCAAGAGTCAAAGAGGCGAATACTCCCGCCACGGTTGATCAGATTGTTACCGAATTAAACGGCTCCCTTGAACTGCTAAAGCAAGCGCATGGAGCTGCTGAGGGGCAGGAGATTATCTCTCAAATGTTTGACTCCTTGAATGAATACACTGTCGGTGATGCCAGTCGTGCGATCGTCCAAGTTCTCAATACCAAAGAGGATGCCTTGGCTTTTGGACGATTTGCTCCTGGTCCAAACGGTTTTCTGAATGCCTGTCCTTCTTATAGAACTGCCTTGCTCGATCAGTTGGAGAAATTGGATCCGGTGGCAGCTCTGAAAATGGGGAAATCTATTCTGACTGAATCGGAAAATGCGGATGAATGGGCTCTCTCCTTGCGGATGGTTTCCCGAAATGCTCGCTCCACTGAGGATCTCGAATTTTTGCAGGGTAAAGTGCAGGAATTACTGCATAAAGAAGCGTGGCTAGATGATCCGACTTTTTCGTTCCTTCATGCCTTCGATGCTACGGTAGATGACGGACGGGAAATTACTATTCAGCGCTTGGGAGAGTTACTTGATTCTAAAGATGATCGTGCCGTGGCTCATGCGGCCACTGTTTCTCTAGACCGTTTATTTCAAAATCAAACTCTCGCAGGAGTAGAGTTTGTGAACTCGCATCCAGAGTTCTTAAATGAAGCCAAAGGCTTTCGGGCCTCTTTGATGGCGCGTATTGATCCGTCCGATACGCAGGAAGTAACCTTGGTTGAATCATATTTGGGGAATAGCTCATTCTCGAATGAAGAGAAACGGACGTTTTTTCAGCTGTTTCCCAACTTTAATTCTACTTTTTCCTATAATTTGATTCATGAGTCTAAGATTCCTACACGCTCTGAAATGCGTGAAGCCAGCATAGCAGCTGTTGGGCAATTGTCTATATGGGCAAATGAAAATCGGTACCCAGAATACCAAAACGATATTTATCAGGCCATGGATCGTCTGGCCAAAGCGTGGAAGCTAAAACTATGAGGATTCTTCTTATTAGATTAACCTGGCTCTGCTGTTTGTTTATGGCGGTGGAAGTGGTTGCTGAGTCAGAACCCATCGAATCCTCGGATGTGAGTGAAGCTCCCTATGCATATGTAGGCCGCTTGTTTGCCTCAAGCTCTGAAAATGGAGCGAAGCAATCGGGTAGTGGAACCGCTGTGGGTCCCGGAGTGGTGCTCACTGCTGCGCATGTGTATTGGACAGAAGCCTGGGGGATGGATGATGAGTCATTACCAGATGGCGCTTCGCCCTGGTTGGCGTATCAAGAGTGGGTTCCTCAAGCAAGTGCCTCCTCGGATGAAAGCTATGACAATGTAGTCTCAGTCGTGAGCTTGGCCGGTTACGATGATGCCTTACATGAATACGATGAGAATCGGAATGATGGCACATCTCCGTTCGAAGCATTTAATAGGGATTCTCTTCTTCTGATCTTTAGTGACGATGAAGCCACGCCCTATGGCTACATGGCCATGCATCCGCGTGCGTTGGAATCTGGCTTGTTGGGCAATCGCAATTTCTACGAAGTAATCGGGTATCCATCTGCCAAATACTCGGGGGGAGATTCACGCAAATGGGTGATGCATAAAACGACGGAAACCGAACCGATTGTTTTGAGTGGGGTTCCCTCTTCGGTTTACGACGGCGGCTACTCATTTGCGAATAGTCTCTTCTTTGGTGGGGAGCCATTAGATAGCTATGCAGGTAATAGCGGTGGCCCTACTGTATTCCGAGCCCGTGCAACTGAGCCTTGGTACATGATGGGAGTCTATGTGGGGTCGAATGCTCTGATTAGAGCTGCAGATCAAGAGTTATCGGATATGGTGGACATGGCAGTTGTCGCGCAGTTTGACGAGGCGGATCCTCGTTTTCGTTTCATGGCTGCTTCGGTTACTGTTGGGGAAGGGGATGGCACCCTAACGCTAGGCGTTGAACGATTAGGTGATGCAGCGGCTGGCGCTATCGTGGCGATAGAAACGGCTAATTTTATGGCAGAGCAATCTAGCGACTATGGAGACTTGAATTCTCTGTTCTGGGCTGAAGGAGAATCGGGGATCAAGGAAATCGAAATAAGTATTTTAGAGGATGAACTTCGTGAAGGGCCCGAATCTTTTCTACTATCATTAAATGTCGTAGATGCAGATGTGGAGGGTCCAAGCAGCTTACATGTGACTATCGAAGATAATGATCTTAATCAGCCACTCGATATGTGGACCACCATTGATGAAGTAGGCTCAGTCAATTACAGCGAGGTTGTTTTTGGCAAAGGAGTATTTGTTAGCGTGGGCTTGGATAATGCAGTTTATTGGACTCCTGGTTATGAAGAGGTGGGAGTTTATGAATTCCCCAATATCAACCGTTTGTTCCAGGTGATCTATGGAAGAGGGTTATTTGTCGGGTCTGGTGATGGTCCTGAAATCATTGTATCGGACAATGGAAAGGATTGGGAGATAGTCACGCTTCCTACTTCTATAAGTCTTATGTCTGTCCAATATGGAAATGGGCGGTTCGTTGGAGTCGGTGGAATTAGTGCGCTATCTTCAAGCCAGGGCGAAGTCTGGGTGTCGGAAGATGCACGTAGCTGGACGAAGACCTACGATGAGCAGCATGATCGATTCGAAGACATCGAGTTTGGAAACGGAATCTTCCTGGCCTTAGCGGGGGAAGACTTTTACCGGAGTCCTGATGGCTTGGCCTGGGAGAAAATTGAGACGGTGGGCCTTGGCGGAGAACCCGGAGATTTTGAGTTTGGCGCGGGGCGGTTTGTGAATGCCGGGCGTCAGGGGAGAATTCACTATTCGATCGACGGTGAAATTTGGACTCAGGTTCGTGAAGAGGATAAAGAAGCTTGGTATGGGGTTGGCTACCGTAATGGTTATTTCCTTACAACAGGTATTGGGGGTAAGCTTTCTACCTCTGAGGACGGAGGTGTAACCTGGGTGGATCGATATCCAGATACAAGCCAAAGCCTTTGGCATGGAATCACTGCTATGGGGAAAATGGTAGTGATTGGAGACAACGGCCACTTGATGGAGGCCTTGTTGCCTGAGTATTTCGATTATCGCCTTGAGCCATATGATCAATCAGTGGGTGAAGTAGATCCGGTTACTTTTATGGCTGAATTTGTGAGTTCCGATCCAGGCCCCTATAGTTTTCAATGGCAGAAAGACGGAGTCGATATTCCCGGAGAGAATACTGAGATCCTAGTGATAAATTCTGTGACCACGAGCGAAGCAGGAGAGTATCAGTTAATAACTTCTCTGGCTGGAAAGGATTACCCCAGCTCGATTGCCACACTTGATATAAAATTAAAAATTAATCCTCCGGTCAATCTGGTTGCTGCGACTGCGACGAGTAGGGGAGTTTCGCTTTTGTGGGAGGATGATTCTTTTGGTGAGTCTCAGTACCGCGTGGATCGTCGGATCTTAAGTGAAAATAGCTGGGAGTTCGTCATAGACCTAGAACCTAACACTACCAGGTTTATTGATCTGCGGTTACTGCCCGATACCGAATATGAATACAGGGTAAGCACCTTGGCCGAAGGTAATACGGACGTTTCTGCTGTCACGACTGTGAAGACGCTTTCTGCTACGAATTTTATAAATTTATCAACTCGCGGATTAGTGGGTAGCGGTGCTGATGTTATGATCGGAGGCTTTACTATACCACCTGGCCCGGACATGACTTTGTATATCCGAGGGCTTGGGCCGAGTCTTCAGAGTAGTGGAATATCTAATACGATTCTAAATCCGACTCTAAGGTTGGTTCGCTCACAGCAATCAAATCCGTTTGAGTTGGTGAATGATGACTGGATGGTTGCATCCAATGCTGCGGAGATTTTGGATGCTGGCTTGCCGCCTACGGATGGTAGTGAAAGTGCTATATTGGCTACGTTGCCACCTGGCGGTTATACGGTGATTTTGAGTGCGGGTGAAAATGAACCACAAGCAGTAGGTATGGTGGAGATCTATGATATAACTACAGATTGTTCGAGCTGCCGGATCACCAACCTATCCACTCGTGCTTTGGTCTCTTCGGGTGAGGCACTTATGATTGGTGGACTGGTCATTTCAGGAATCGCTGAGAAAGAAGTTTATGTGCGCGCTCTTGGCCCTAGTTTAACTGATATTTCGGCACGGCTTCAAGATCCCGGCTTGAAAATGGTTCCAGCTGACGGTGGTGAAATGATATTGGAGGACTGGATGGATTCCTCGCAGGCAGACCGAATTATTGACCTTGGTCTACCTCCTCCCGATGAAAAAGAAGCCGCTGAACTGTACCGTTTAACCAGTGGGATATACACCTTTCAGGTGTCCAGTGAAGATTCTGTTCCAGGAGTGGCCTTGCTGGAGTTTTTCGAAGTTCAATGATCTAAGAGACTTAGGAGGAAACTGACGGTTTCCTTGGCTTGGTTCCCATACCCACCACCAAAGAGGTAGAAGTGGTTCAACTCGTGGTAGATGTTGTAGAGTCGTTTCCGATGGGAGTACCCTTCGTGGATGGGGTATGACTCCTCGTAGGCTTTATAGAATTCCCCACTAAAGCCTCCAAACATCTCTGTGAATGCCAGGTCTGCTTCGCGGTCTCCAAAATAGCAGCCCGGGTCAAAAAGTATTGGATGCCCATCCTCGTCAAAACCGACATTTCCTCCCCAGAGGTCCCCATGAAGGAGGGAGGGGTGTGGGGCATAGTCCTCGAAGAATTCTCCCAGGTGTTTCAAGAGCGTTTCTTTCCCTGGAATGCAAAGTCCTTTCAGCTCGCACAGATTCATTTGGAACTCGAGCCGGTGTTTCCTGAAAAATGTTATCCAATCAGTTTCGCGACTGTTTTTTTGTGAAGTGAGTCCGATGTTGTTGTCGATTGACCAGCCAAAATATTCCATTTCAGCTTGGTGCATAGTCGCAAGTTGTGCTCCGAGCTCTTGCATACTTCCGGGTTGAGCACTTTCCATCGGAATATATTCCATGACGAGAACGGCTTGATCATCTATCAAGTCATGAAAGTAGACTTCAGGGCAGCGGATGGTATCAGTCGCACGGATGGCTTCCAGTCCCTGTGCTTCTGCTGAAAACATGGTAAGCCTGTCTGCCTGATTAGCTTTAATAAAGAAATAGCCGTCGCTGGTTTCTAAAGCACTGGCAGTGTGAATGCATCCGCCTGACACGGATCGGTGAGACCTATACGCGATTGGCTTGTTGAGTTGATCTGACAATTTCTGGCAAATCGAATTCCACATGTCTCTAGCGGTTCAAAATATGCTCGATCAGTTGATCGCAACCCTCCTCGACCATATCCAGTACGATATCAAACCCTTGGCTACCTCCATAATAGGGGTCAGGGACTTCCGGTGGCGATTTGGCATTTACGAAATGTCCGAAGAGTTTCAGTTCTGCTCGGCAATCATCGGATGGCCAGGCGGATTGGAGATCCGCAAGGTTGCTGTGATCCATAGCAAGAATGAGATCAAATTCATGGAAGTCACTGGTTTGATACTTTCTCGAATGACCAAAAAAGGGAATTGAGCGGCGTGCACCTGCTTTTTGCATTCGGGAATCGGGTGAATTTCCGGCATGGGCATTGATCGTACCAGCTGAATCGCAGGCGATTTGGTCTTCGAGGCCTCGCTCGAAAATCTTCTTCTGGAAAACACAATGAGCTGCTGGTGAGCGGCATATATTGCCCCAGCAGACAAATAACACTTTGTAAGGGTCCATAATTGAGAAGGGCTTGTTTTGGCGTGATTGCGTTCTTGAGTCGAGTTTTCAGTTGCCCTAAATCCTACACAGATCGAACGCATTTCAAACTCGGATATAGAGTCGATCGTTCCGTTAGCTGTGTCCAGTATGCCGCCTGGTTTACTTACACCTCTCAATGAAGAAGAGGTCCTAGACCTACTTGCCTATATCATGGCAGGTGGGCACTACGAACATCCTGTGTATTCTGAATAGTGGAGAATCTTAAGGTACGGCGACCTCGCCGAGGGCGTCGTCCCCATTAATAATTACTTCACCATTCCAATCTGTTTCATCCACGCTGCCATATCGTGATTCCAACCGGTGACTGGTTTACCAGTTGGACGCAGCCCATAGCCATGGCCTCCATTTTCATAGATGTGCAGTTCAGAGGGTACATCGACCTTCTTAAGTTCGACAAATAATTGGGCGCACAAAATGCCCCGATCACTGTCGTCCTGTGATACGGCCATGAAGAAAGGTGGTAAATCTGGGGAGAACTCTACGCCGGGTTCGTCGTGTAGGTTATAACCAAGATAGATGAGTCCCGTGAAATTGGGTTTGTAGGAAAACTGGTCATGTCCGTCAACCCAGGGGTATTGACGGGTATTTAGTAGTGTTGCCATTCCAGATGCATGGGCACCTGCGGAGAATCCCATGAGACCAATTTTATTTGGATCAATGCCCAAATCTTTGGCGCGACTGCGGACTACGCTTACAGCTCGTTGAGCATCTTGTACGCCAGCCTTCCACTTCATGTGTTGTTCAGGGTGCCGTCTGGGAACGCGGTATTTTAGAAGAATTGCTGTTACCCCTACTGAGTTGAGCCATTGGACAACTTCGGTCCCTTCTAAATCGTAAGCGAGAATGTTGTAGCCACCTCCTGGCGCAACGATGACAGCTGTTTCACTATTTTTTCCTGCTGCAGGTTTATAGACAGCGATTTGAGGCGTGGAAACATTGCCTAAACGAATGACACTTTTTCCGGCAACCTTTCTACCGTCTTCTCCAGTTGTATCGCCTTCTGGAGGTAGGTCTTTTATTTCTCCGGGGGCTTCGCCTGGCCAAAGATCAAATACATCCGGGTCGGCTGCTTGCGTTGTCAATGGAGCTCCGAGGAGAGCGATAAATAGTAGTAGGGTAGATCTCATAAAGTTTAAGCTAAGATATCATGAACCACGTGCCCATCAACATCGGTAAGTCGGAAGTCTCTTCCTTGAAAGCGGTAGGTCAATCGTTCGTGATCGAAGCCGAGTATATGGAGAAGGGTAGCGTTAAGGTCATGAACATGTACCGGTTTTTCAGTTATATTAAATCCGAACTCATCCGTAGCTCCATGAACATGGCCACCCTTTACTCCTCCACCTGCCAGCCACATGGTGAATGCCTTATTATGGTGGTCTCGGCCATCTTTGTCTCCCTGGCTTTGGGTCATCGGAGTCCGTCCGAATTCACCACCCCATACGACCAGTGTGTCCTTCAACATATCGCGGTCCTTGAGGTCCTGTAGAAGCGCTGCCACAGGTTGGTCGGTATCTTTACAGTTTTTGGTATGTCCATCCACCAGGTTGCCGTGCTGATCCCAGGCTTCGTGAAAGAGCTGAACAAAACGAACGTCTCGTTCTAGAAGTCGTCGGGCGAGTAGGCAATTGCGCGCAAAATTCGACTCTTTGACATCTTTGATCATATACGAATCAAGTGTCGTCTGAGACTCTTGCCTCAGGTCCATAAGCTCGGGTGCACTCGTCTGCAAACGATAGGCTGTTTCGTAGGCTTGAATTCGCGCTGCTGTTTCTGGATCCGCTGTGGTATCCAATGTTTGTTGATTGAGCCTCTTTAGGGTGTCGAGAGAAGCGCGCTGGGCCTGTCGGTCGTAGCCTATAGGGTTAGACAAGTAAAGTATGGGATCTCCAGTTCCACGAAAAGGAACACCGTTATAGATGGTCGGCAGGAATCCGCATCCATAGTTACTTGCCCCGCCGCTGGTTCCTTTGGCACTGGTTAAAACGACGTATCCGGGAAGTTCTTCTGTTTCGCTTCCCAGTCCGTAGAGGCTCCAAGCCCCAAGGCTCGGTCGGCCAAACTGTTGATGGCCTGTGCTCATAAATATTTGAGCAGGAGCATGGTTTACTGCATCAGTATGCATCGAGCGAATAAAGCATATGTCGTCTACATGTTTTCCTATGTGGGGTAATAATTCGCTAATTTCAAATCCACTTTGGCCTTGGTGGCTAAATTTAAACTCGGAGCCGTATAGGGCGGAGTTTGGCTTAATAAAAGCGGCACGATAATCTTTTAGCAACTCTGCAGGTGGCAGTTGCCCGTTACGTTTTACTAATTCGGGCTTAGGATCAAAAAGGTCAATGTGGCTCGGTCCACCTGCCTGGAAAATATAGATTACCCTTTTCGCCGTAGGCGTAAAATGAGATGCTTTTGGGGCTAGCGGATTTGGCGAATATGCTCCGGTTCCGTCACGCGCTAACATTGAATTAAGCGCCAGACCAGCCATGCCGACTCCGCAGTTCTTAAGAAACCAACGGCGTGTTTGAAAAGTTGCGAATTCCTTTTGTATTTCTTTTTCCATGACGCTTAGTTTTTAGTCAGCGTTTCATCGAGATTCAATAGCACGCGTGAGGCGATGGTCCATGAGGCGACATCGAGTGGGCTGATTCCTTTCGGTAATTCCTGAGGGGTGTCGGGGGTCCGAAAAGCGATTTTACGAATGTCCAACCATCCTTCTGCAAGGCGATCTTTTTGTGAATTAATTAGGTTTAGAATTTCCTTGGTTTCGTAACGTGATGCTGGTCTGCCGGTCGTCAGAAGATAACCGTAGTTGACGCGATCTGAATCATTGGTGCCGCCTTCTCTCAATATTCTGAGTGCAAGGCCCTGGGATGCTTCTACGAAAATAGTTTCATTGAGTGAGGTCAGTGCGGAAAGAGGGGTATTTGACCGAACGCGACGTGCGCATGAAACATCAGCATTCGGGGCATCAAATGATGACAACACCGGATCGGGCATAGATCGTTTTCGAAATAGATACAATGAACGACGATAGCGGTTATCATCGGTTGCTGGATCCCAGTAATCGGGCTTTACGTAATTATAGTCCAAGACCGATTGAGGCACAGGAGGATAAATGCTTGGTCCTCCCAACTTATGGGTGAGTAAGCCGGAGGCTGCTAATGCTATATCGCGAACCACCTCCGCCTCTGCTCTAAATCGGGGGCCACGCGCCAGCAGCACATTACGCGGATCACGTTTATTCAACTCCTCGGATAATTGTGAGCTTTGTTGGTAGGTTTCACTAACGAGAATTGTTTTTATGAGCGTTTTCAGGCTCCAGTTGTTTTCCATGAAATCAACCGCTAGCCAGTCGAGAATTTCTAGGTATTCTGGTTTTGGCGCTCGGGTTCCAAAATCTTCAGATGTGGTTACTAGCCCGGTACCAAAAAATGCCTGCCATACTCGGTTTACTTGAACTCTAGCTGTGAGTGGAGCTTCGTCGCTTGTTACCCAATTTGCCAGGTCGAGGCGTGTAGGATCTTTCTCCAGCATCGGGTTAAGGACAGCTGGAGTGTTTCTTTTGATTTCGTGTTTAGGGCTGTCCCATGTGCCACGATCTAATAGGCGGGTTACTCTGGCTAATTCTTCAGTTGTATCCTTGGAATGAAGCACACTCGTTCTTGCCTCTGGATAGTTGGCCTCAAGCTCGGCGATTTCCTTATTTTCCAATTCCAGTTCGTCTACACTTTGTCGCCATGCTCGAAATAGTGTTTTCTCCTCAGTGTCCGACAAGCCAGATTGAATTTTTTGCAATGCGAGGGTTACTGCATGGTCGTAAGTAGGAGCTTGAGGGGCTGCTGCTGTGCTTAACGAAAAACGATATCGCCCCAGTTGTTGATTTTCCCGGTCATTTCCATCGCCACCATGATTTTGAATGAGGTGGATTTTTAACTGACTTCCCTC
Organism: Opitutia bacterium ISCC 52; assembly: GCA_014529675.2. Taxonomy (NCBI): domain Bacteria; kingdom Pseudomonadati; phylum Verrucomicrobiota; class Opitutia; species Opitutia bacterium ISCC 52. Next base: position 2,688,731 of record CP076040.1, on the reverse strand, counting down.
CGGTAAACTTAGGCTGCCGTCAAATTGAATGACGGCCACTGATTCAGTATGTCGCAATACCGGACCACGGTCTGGGGCCCAAGCTGTCGTTTCGTCTCCATCAATCATGAACTCAACTGGGCCAACAAGTCGCTCGTTATTCGGATCTTTTACTTTGTGTCGGAAGTACTTCTTCAAAGGAACTCTTTTAGTTTCAAAATCAGCGGATGCGTTTTTCAACTCTACCTTTGTCCATTCTTCCTCTCCTGGAGATTTGCGGTAAACTTCCATTTCACTGATGGCAAACGTGCCCCAATAGCTTCTTCCTGGTCCATTAAAAGGTTGGTCTCCGTGAAGGAGGGCTTCCAAGCGGATACCCGTAATTGTGGGCAATTTGATTTCGCCTTCAATAATGGAATACCCCGTTACAGTTGGATGGCCCAAGGTGAGTATACTGTGATCATCCAATTCTTCGGGATGGTTGAGGCCGCCTTTCCAATCTTGAACATGAGTGTCCCAGACTTCCCAAATAGAATCCGTTTGAATCTGCTCTTTCTTCCATTGCGCTAACTCTTCAGCCCATAGTGGCCTTTGTTTGCGGATTTGGTTTTCAAGATTAACAATCTCGCTTTTTATATTCTGGATTTTGGACAATTGTTTATCGCTATAAATCCAGGATTTGGCCTCGTGAGTTTCGTTAAAAAAAGCAAACAATTGAAAGTATTCGTCATGGGTGATAGGATCAAATTTATGGGTGTGGCATTGTGCACATTGAAGTGTCAATCCAATGGTGGCTTTCCCAAAAGTATCCATTCGATCAAAGATACCTTCCAGTCTAAATTGCTCTGGGACGATAGCTCCTTCCTCATTAACCATGCCATTGCGCATAAAACCGCTTGCGATGAGTTGGTCCTGAGTACGATTGGGAATTAGATCACCCGCAAGTTGCTCAATCAGGAATTGGTCATAGGGCAAATCATCGTTGATGGCATTGATTACCCAATCCCGGTAAGCCCATTGGTCGCGGGGTTTATCTTTTTCGAATCCGTTGGTATCTGAATATCGTGCTATGTCTAACCAGTGCCTGGCCCATTTTTCACCAAAAGTGGGGCGCGCCATCAAGTCATCTATCAAAGCTTCGGTGGCTCTTTTTGAGTTCTTCTTATAGGCTCTGAGGTAGGCCTCTATTTCTTGAGGGCTCGGTGGAAGTCCAGTCAGGTCGAGAGAGATTCGCCGGATTAAAGTGTTTGGATTTGCAGGGTTTGAGGGATCGAGACTTTCCTCGCTAAGTCGCGCACGAACCCAGAAATCTACCGGGTGTTTTGCTCCATTTGGGATATCTGCTTTCTTGGGAATTTGAAAGGCCCAGTGAGAGTCGTATTGACCACCTTCCTTTATCCAGGTGTGAAGCAGCTCTTTTTCTTCAGTGGAGAGAGTTTTTTTGGAATCGGGTGGTGGCATCATGTCATCCTTATCCTTCACCTCGATTCGATATATCAGTTCACTGTCCTCAGGGTAGCCTGGTTTAACCGCAACGGCTCCAAATATATCTGCATAAGCACCATCCGGCGTATCGAGGCGGAGGTCGGCTTCTCTGGTCCCCTCGTCTGGGCCGTGACATTCGAAACAGTTTTGCGACAAAATGGGAAGAATATCGCGGCTGTAATCAATAGATTCTGTCTTCGAATAGAGTAGGTAGGGTATAAGGCCAAGGAGGACTAATGGGAAACTACGGTTCATTGTATGGGTAGATGCTCAACCTGATTGGCAGAGGTATTCTTAGACCTCCTATTTAAAGAAGCTTCAGTGCTTGTAAAGATAGGACGGTTCGACCGTAACATTTTCCTAAGAGAATTAAATAATATCTTCGATCAATCCACCTTCGAGAAAGGTGAGTCGCTCATCTCTTCCCAGGTGCGGGTAGGTCAACTGGTTTTGATCAATACCCAGCTGATGTAAGATCGTGTTGTGAATGTCTCGGAAGTGATAGGGCTTTTCTTTAACGCAACTTTCCAGAAAGAAACGCTTGTGGAGTTGTAAATCTTGTTCGCCTGATCTTCAACTCAAATCGGTTGGCTGGATAATAGGGGGTGTGACGGTCAAGAAAGTACTGGATTGATGCTCAATACCAATTTGTGCACCCTTTCATTTCACTGATCTTACCTATGAAACTACGATTCTTATTGTTGATACTGGCATGTGCTTCTTTGTCATCTTTTGCCAGCGACTGGAAACCAGCAGAAAACACGATGCTAACACCCTGGGGTGAAAAAGTTACTCCAGATAATGCGTGGCGTGATTACCCCAGACCTCAGATGGTTCGAGAGAATTGGACGAATCTGAATGGGCTGTGGAAGTTTGCCGTGACTAAGAATACCGCGGCTCGACCTTCTGAGTGGGAAAGTGAGATTTTAGTGCCGTTCGCTTTGGAAACCCCGCTTTCAGGTGTGGGCCGACGCTTGGAGCCCAGCGAAGTCATTTGGTACCATCATGAGTTCAATCTGAAGGCAGCTCCAAAAGACAGATTGTTGCTTAACTTTGAAGGGGTCGATTACAAATGTATGGTGTGGGTCAATGGCGAGATGGTTGGTGATCACATTGGAGGGAACTTGCCATTTGGTTTTGATATCACCGATGCAGCCAAGAGAGGAAAGAACTCTATTGAGCTTCGAGTCGTCGACGGCACGGACGATCCGGACCTTTACCAACTGCGTGGTAAACAGAAGCGCAACAATAGCGGGATATGGTATACGCCTTCTTCCGGCATCTGGGCCACGGTCTGGCTCGAAGAAGTTGCAAATACTTATATCGATCGCCTGGAAGTGCTGGCCGACATGCATGGGCAATTGAAAGCTAAGGCTCACTTGGATGGAGCTGATCAGGATGTGCAGCTAAAGGTGACGGTTTCAGACGATGGCAAAGTCGTAAAGAAACAGGATGGATTTCAAAACACTGTTTCGTTGAGTATTCCTAATGCGAAGCTCTGGTCACCGGATTCGCCGAACCTCTATGACTTGGAATTCGAGCTGTTCGATAAAGATGGCAACCTGCTCGACACCGTTACGTCTTACACAGGATTGCGCTCCGTCGGCAAAGCTGTCGATGCCAATGGCAACTGGCAGTTTACCCTGAACGGGAAAAAGATCTTTCATTGGGGACCGCTTGACCAAGGTTGGTGGCCAGGCAGTTTTCTTAACCCTCCGGCTGACGAAGCCATCGTTTGGGAGATGGAGTATTTGAAGGCCGCTGGCTTCAACATGATCCGCAAACACAAGAAGGCTGAACCGCGTCGCTATTACTATCATGCCGACAAAATTGGCATGCTCGTTTGGCAGGACCAGACCTCCGGTGGGGCAGGACCGAATGAATGGCCCAAGTGGAAAAAGCTACGGGGTGACGCGGACGACTACGAGCCCAGGAACGAGCGTTGGTGGTCGTCGAAAGACGATGCGCTCGAGGCCGACTGGCCAGATTGGGCGCACGAACAATACATGGCTGAGCTTAAGTCTATGATCGATTTACTTTATAGCCATCCATCCATCGTGGTGTGGACCACCTTTAATGAACGATGGGGGCAACACCGCAGCACGGAGGTAGGGGAGTGGACTAAAGCTTATGATTCAAGTCGCCATCTTAACATCGCCAGTGGAGGAAACTTTTTTCCGGTGACGGACATCGCCGATGAGCACGACTATCCGGATCCGACCTTTCCTTTGGAGTCTCCCGTTTACGATGACTTTATCAAAGTCATCGGTGAATTCGGCGGCCATGGTTGGCCGGTTGAAGGACACCTGTGGGATACCTCATTTAATAATTGGGGTTACGGTGGATTGCCACAGTCCATCGAAGAATGGATGGAACGCTACGAGCGCACCGCAAACTTTCTCGGCGAATTTAAAAAGAAGGGCATCACCGCTGGCGTTTACACCCAGACCACCGATGTAGAGGGCGAGCTAAATGGACTGATCACTTACGACCGAAAAGTCATGAAAATGACGCCTGAGCAACTCGCTGAGATACATAGAGACGCTGGTCTGATTGACTGAGAGGGCTCTCAAGTCCAATAACAAAATCTACCTAAGAAAAAGATGAAGAAATTAGCCGTAGTTTTTCAGATTATCTGTTCGACCTATCTAGCATTGCTAGTGGGAGCTTGTGGAAAAGGAGAAGTTCGTTCTGCCGTAAATGAAGACAATGCGGATCAGTTTCCGAATTCGGCCTTCGTGGAAGTTCCAACGGACCGCAAACCAGGTCCTGTCATGGACAGGGAAACGATTTTGGCTGGGTTGGAATCACATGATAAAGCTCTCTATATCAAGGACGGTTGGATTCGTGATCCTTACATCGTATTAGGGCCTGATGATTATTATTACCTCACCGGGACGCAGCCACGTGAGGGTGATCCTCGTGAGGCGGTGAATCCTTATAATGTAGGCTTGGGTGATGAGAGTATTGTTGGAAATCAAGTGCGGGCCTGGCGGAGTAAGGATCTTATCGAGTGGGAAAACTTGGGCGTTATATTTACGATTGATGACACCTGGCTTGCGCAGTCAGGAGGAAAGGTTGCCCGCCCTTACATCTGGGCTCCAGAAGTTCACTGGATGGGGGATCGCTGGGCGTTGGTTCATTGCCCACGAAGGCATTCGAGTCTGGTGTTGTCTGAAGGTGCTGAACTCAAAGGGCCCTGGACCCATCCTATGGAAGGACGAATGGGGGAGCGCCATGACCCGTCACTTTATCAGGATGACGATGGTATCGTCTATATGCTTTGGCAGAACACCTATGTGGCCCCGTTGAATGGCGACCTTTCTGACTATACGGCTGAAGGTGTTCGTATTGATCCTGCCGGTACGCGCCCTGGCCCCGATGGAGAGCCGATTCGTCGAATTGGTCATGAAGGTGCCACGATGATGAAAGTGGGTGGGAAATACGTTCATCTAGGTACGGCGTGGTCGACGGATCAAGGTCGCAAAGGGTCTTACAATCTTTATTACAGCGAGGCTGAACAAATTACCGGTCCCTATGGACCCAGAAAATTTGCCGGTCGTTTTCTGGGGCATGGCACTCCTTTTCAAGACCGGGAAGGGAATTGGTGGTGCACCGCATTCTTCAATGCCAACGTGCCACCGGTTTCGAAGGACGGCATTGGTGATCGCGACTTGAGTGAAAATGCACAGACCATCAACGAACAAGGAGTCACTATTGTGCCCCTGGATGTGCGAATGCTAGAAAACGGCGAGGTTTACATTCGTGCAAAAGATTCTGATTATGCTCATCCAGGGCCGGATGAAGCTCAGCAATTTTAATCCTTCCTGCTTATTTTATGAGGATCTTTTTCAATCTAGTTTGTTTTTTTACTCTCTCGCTAACTTGGGTTTTCGCAGAGAGGCCTGATCATATTATCGTAGTCATTGCGGATGACCATAGTGCTCATGACTCAACTCCCTACGGCAGCTCGTTCGTTGATACGCCCAACCTGCAACGCTTGGCGGATGAAGGCATGGTATTTGACCGTGCTTACGTAGCCTCCCCATCTTGTGCTCCTAGTAGAGCAGCACTGCTGACGGGGCTGATGTCGGCCCGCAATGGAGCGATGCGCAATCATACTTACCCCAGTTCCGGGACGCAATATATGACGAAAGATCTTCAGGCTGCGGGTTATCATGTGGCTGCTTTTGGGAAAGTGGCGCACGGACGGAAAGGAGCGGAACTGGCAGATTTTGATTACTTCGATACCAAGTTCCTTGCTGATCCGGAATTCCGCAACCTCGCCAATGGTGAGCTTTATGATGGAAAGCATTTGGAGGCAGTTCGTGATTACATGAAAGAGAAAAGCCAGTCCGAGTCGTTGTGTTTGTTCTTAGGAATCAATGACCCTCACAAACCATGGACGAGCACGCGCGATCTCTACGACCCTAATGAGAAGAATTTCGACGTGCCTTATTTTATAGATGGTAAGATCTTTAGGAACGAACTTGTTTCTTATTACAACGAAGTCGACCACGTTGACCAATTGGTCGGTGAGTTTCGATCGATGGCTCTGGAGATTCTTGGTGAAAACGTTCTGTTTGTTTACACCGCGGACCATGGAGCGGCGGTGCCATTTGGGAAATGGACTTTGTTCGAAGCGGGGATTCGTTCACCGTTTATTTTTGCTTGGCCTGGAAAGATCGCGGCGGGACAGAGAACAGATGCGATGGTCTCCTGGGTAGACCTATTGCCAACGTTGGTTGATCTTGGAGGTGGAACTAACCGCAAAGGAATCGATGGGGGATCCTTCTTGCCTGTTTTGTTGGGTAACAAAGATTATCACCGGAAGTTCATTTTTGCATCCCATGTTGGAGACGGAAAACAGAACTACTCGCCCAGTCGCTCAGTGAGCGACGGTCGATGGAAGTATATTCGGTATTTGGATGACGAGTACATGTTTACTACACACCAGGACCTGAATAATAACCGAAGCTTCGCGCCATTTCATCCGGAATGGTTGGCAATTGCTGAGGCCGGTCACGCGGGAGCTCAGGAAATTATACGCCGCTACTATTTGCCCGCCGAGGAACATCTGTACGACTTGGAGTCTGATCCCTTCGAGCAACATAATTTGGCCAAGGATAAACAGTACGCAGGCGTAAGATCCCATCTAAGTGGAGTGTTGAATGACTGGATGCGGTCGCAAGGCGACGATGGCATTGATGAAGGATCCAGTTTCTTTAAGCGAGAGGGGGCAATTCACTCTTGGGGAACGCATCATTTTGAAGCCTTTTAGTTGCATGACCTCTGTCCGATTCCTACGCCTCTTGAAAACGTTTAGTACCCTTAATATGAATGGAGCTTTGTTGGTTCTGAGTTTCCTCTCGGTCTGTTGGATAGCAGATGCAAACAGTCACCTGCCTGAAGAAGGGGACGGTAAGCCTGACATCGTTTTCATTATTGCTGATGACCTGGGTCCGAATGATACCAGCTTTATGGGGAATACTGAAGTGCGGACGCCCGCATTGGCCAGGTTAGCTGAGCGCAGTGCGGTTCTCGAGCGCATGTATGTTGCATCTCCCAGTTGTGCGCCCTCGCGTGGTGCTATGTTGTCAGGGCTGATGCCATTCCGTAACGGTGCCGAGCCGAATCACACTTATGTCCGCGATGACGTGAAACAGTTGCCGCACTATATGAAGGAGTTGGGCTATGAAGTCGTCAGTATCGGCAAAATCTCTCACGGGAATGACAAACGAGTCGGTTTTGATTTTGATGACAGGGATATTTCATTGGAGAAAATCGGAATTGTATCCGATTATTTGGGACAGCGGAATAGTGGTAAACCGCTGCTTTTGATGGTAGGGATTAAGGATCCACACGTTCCATGGCCGGATGAGTATTATTCACATTATGAAACAGATTCGCTGACGTTGCCGCCACAGTTAATCGATACACCCGATACGCGCTTGGAGTTTGCCCGTTACTATACCGATGTTGAGCGGATGGATAAGCAGGTAGCAGCAACGCTTGATGCGGTGGAAGAGCATCTCGGGCCTGAGACCCTCATTTTCTTTACGAGCGATCACGGAGCCCAATTGCCCTACGGGAAGTGGAATAATTACGAAACCAGTGTAAAGGCCCCTATGCTTGTGTGTTGGCCCGGAGTCGTTGAGCCTCAAAAGCGATATTCATCCCTGTTGTCCTTTGTTGATATTTTGCCGACGCTCATCGAAATCGCCGGAGCTGAAGCGCCACCATCTGGCCTCGGAAGCGACGAGATTGATGGTATGTCATTTCTTCCCTTGCTCAAGGGGGAGAAGGATAAGCACCGAGATTACGTTTTCAGCACCAATTCTTCAGCGGCTCATCACACGTATCCTTTGAGATCGGTTGTGAGTGAGCGGTTTCGCTATATTCGCAATGTGTTTCCGGAGCTGAATTTTACGAACCAAACCGATCACAATCCCACAGCGCAAAGTCACAATCTATGGGTTTCCTGGGTTGAGAAAGCGAAGGATGATCCGGCCATCGCACGTAAGGTTAAAGGCTATCATCAGCGTCCAGCGGAGGAGCTTTACGACCTGCAAGCAGACCCTGACGAACAACGAAACCTGGCAGGAGACCCGAACTATGTGCAGACACTGAGAAAGCTTCGCGCCATCACGGATAGTTGGATTCGCCAGAGTGGCGATACCTTGCAGATGCATGGAAAACCGATGGAGGTTTTGCTGCCCCTTTGATTGGAACCAGTTTTTAATATTTAACATTAGGTAACCACAAAAGGCACATAATACGCAAAATCCTTGTTCCTTACCCAGCTGTTAAGCTTATGTGTTTTTTGTGCTTCTTGTGGTTTCAAAACAAGCTATGAAAAAATCAATTCTCTTTCTTTTCTTAGGTCTCCTGCTTTCTCTTTCCGCTGCTGACAGGCCCAATGTGCTTATCATCATCGGCGATGATTGCACTTACAATGACCTGCCGCTCTATGGTGGGCAAAATGCCAAGACGCCCAATATCGATCGATTAGCTGGTGAGGGCTTGACCTTCAATCACGCATACTTGAGCGAGGCTATGTGCCAACCATGCCGCTCAGAGTTGTACTCGGGGCAGCACCCCATGCGCAATGGGGCCGCTTGGAATCATTCGGGTAGTCGTCCTGACACGAAGAGCTTGCCACATTATTTGGGAGATCTTGGGTATCGAGTAGGACTTTCCGGGAAGGTACATGTGACGCCAAAGAAAGCGTTTCCATTTGAGAAGGTAGAAGGATTCGATCCCAGTTGTGTGCGTGACCCGACATTGGCTCACGAAGTGAACTCCATGCGCAACTTCATAACTCGGAATGAGGAAGAACCCTTTTGCCTGGTTGTGGCGTTGGTGGAACCGCATGTGCCTTGGGTGATGGGGGATCGGACTCAGTATCCGGATGATAAAATAAAACTACCTCCGAATTTGGTAGATACCGAGGTGACGCGCGATGCGTTTGCACGATACCTGGCGGAAATCACTTACATGGATGCTCAGGTAGGAGAGATTCTGGATGTCCTAAAGGAAACTGGAAATGAAGACGACACGTTGGTCTTTTTTACCTCAGAGCAAGGTGCACAGTTTCCCGGCTGCAAATGGACCAATTGGGATACCGGTTTACACACGGCATTGATAGCTCGTTGGCCGGGGAAAATAAAAGCCGGAGAGAGGACCGATGCGATGGTGCAATATGCGGATGTGGCTCCCACCTTGGTCGAGCTCGCTGGCGGAGATCCTAATAGGTATCCGTTTGATGGGGACAGTTTTGTGGCTTCATTGTTGGATTCTAAAAAGTCTCACCGGGAATATGCTTATGGGGTGCACAATAATATTCCTGAAGGGCCTGCTTATCCCATTCGTACGGTAACCAATGGTGAGTTTCGCTATCTCCGAAACTTGCTCCCGGACGAAATCTACATCGAAAAGCACCTGATGGGAATGAGAGGAGATGGTGCATTGAATAATCCTTACTGGAGCACCTGGGTATTTGAAAGCGGGCAGACGGAAGATGCGGCCTGGTTGGTAAAACGTTACATGAAACGGCCGGCGGAGGAGCTATATAGAACTTCAGACGATTCCTATGAGCTCGTGAATGTGGCGGGGGACCCTCGGTATGCAGTAGTTAAAAACGAGCTTAGTCGAGAGCTGGACCGCTGGTTGCATGACCAGAATGATCCTGGATTACCTGTCGATACCAGGGAAGCTCATGCCGCTGCGAAGAATGGTAAACACATCTATTAGATTGTGAGATTATTTTCAATGAATGACATCAAGCGATTTTTCCTGCTTTGCTCCCTATGGTTTTCGGTCTCGGCCGTTGCCGATGATCGTCCTAACATTGTTTTGGTCATGGTCGATGACATGGGCTACTCGGACATCGGCTGTTATGGAGGCGAAATTCCTACACCCAATATCGATCGATTGGCCGCGGACGGGGTACGCTTCTCTCAGTTTTATAATGCCGCTCGCTGTTGTCCTACCCGTGCATCTCTTTTGACTGGCCTTTATCAGCATCAAACAGGGATCGGGCATATGATGTCGGAAGGACGGTTCAATTTCGATTACGGCGTCGATGGTTACAAAGGGCAGTTGAATCGGAGCTGTGTAACGCTTGCTGACGTGTTAGGCTCGGCTGGGTACGATACTTGGATGACTGGCAAATGGCACCTGGGCGATGAGATGGATGACCGTCCACTGCAACGAGGCTGGGACAAGTTTTATGGCAGCTTAAGTGGAGCCTTCAGTTATTTTATGCCACACGGTGACAGGCACCTGATGGAGGGTAACACGCCACTTCCTCCTCCGGATCCGGATAACTATTACACAACCGATGCGTTTACGGATAAAGCGATCGATTGGATTGAAGGTCAGCAGGATGATAAACCTTTCTTTCTTTACTTGTCGCATAACGCGCCGCATTGGCCACTCCATGCAAAACAGGAGGACATCCAGCAGTTTGTTGGCAAATACATGAAGGGGTGGGACGCCATTCGAAAGGAGCGTTTTGAGAGGCAGGTCGAGATGGGCTTGTTTGATGAGTCACTGGGTGTTTCACCTCGTGACCCTACGGTACGACCTTGGTCCGAAGTTCCGGAAGATCAGAAGCAACGCTCCGACTACCGAATGGCCGTTTATGCAGCGCAGGTTTACTCCATTGATGAAAACATGGGCAAGTTGATCCAGGCATTGGAAAGCGAAGATAAGCTTGATAACACCCTGATCTTCTTCCTGGCAGATAATGGAGCCTGTGCGGAGCCTTACAACGAGTTTGGTGGCGGTGATTTCGATCGGATCAATGATCCCACTACTGGCGGCATGGTTTCAGTCGGGAGCGGCTGGGCCAATATGCAGAATACACCGTTTCGCCAGTACAAGAACAAGCCCTATGAAGGAGGTATGGCGACGCCGTTCATCGCTCATTGGCCAGGGGGTATTCCAGGAAAAATGGAAGGCAAAATACTGCCCGACCTCGCGCATATTCTCGATGTCATGCCCACCTTTATTGATCTCTCCGGAGCTAAGTATCCGGCGGTGATCGATCAGGAACTTATTCCTGAACCGGAAGGGCAGAGTCTATTATCTATCTTGGAAGGAAACGGCCGGGAAGAACCCGAGTATCTGTTTTTTGAGCATCAAATGAATTGCGTGGTTCGCTCAGGTGACTGGAAGGCGATTTCACAATTTGGAGAGTGGAAGTGGGAGCTTTACAACATCCGGAACGATCGCAACGAGTTGAAGGATGTTTCGGGTGAGCACCCGGAAATTGTCGATCGGCTCGATCGTGCCTGGCGCAATTGGGCACTGCGTGTCAAAGCAGCTCCGAAAGGTCACTGGCAGGATCGAGGTTACAATACGCCCAGAAATTGATAAATCGGTTTATTTGCTGGAAACCAGCTTTCTGCCGTTGGCTTCTTGATTACTTGTTTCTTCCTTAGCTTCGGTAGAGGTAGGTTGATCACTCGTCTCCAAGTCTTCTGGTATTTGAATTTTTGCAGCCATACCCCATAGGTTCTTAATGGATTCTGTTACAGTTAAGGAAGCCTTACCTCTATGAATTACAAATCCGGTCTCGGCCGTTGTATCGATATTTATGATGCGTTTTTGGTATTCAGCCGGAACAATAATCGCATCGGGCCCTATGCTAAGTCCGTCTCTCTTGACGTCTATTTTTAGTTTCTTGGGTCCATAGAGTAAAATCTCGGAGATCACACCGCTCTTTGAAAATACATTGACGTCCAGGAGTTCTCCCAGGTGTTTACCATCCTCAGTTACGATCTTGATGCCTTTCAGGTTCCTCAAGCTGTTGCCTCCTGTTTTCTGGGCGAGTTCTTCGAGGCTTTCCTTGCCGGAAACAATCACGACATGCTTTCCCAGTCTTTGAATAGAATCGAGAGAAACGAACGATTCTTCCTCGCTCATACTGAATCGCGGGGCAACCGATACTCCTTGTATCCTGCAGGTGGATCTATCGAAAAAGATGTTGGTGATGTTGCCTAGTTTTTCACCTTCGTCGTAGGAGATAACAAGTTGCGGTGAAGGGTGGACAGTTTCTCTCGAATGTTCATGTGTCAGAAGTGCTAAAAAATAATTGTTATGGATGGAAAACAGACTGTTTTTCCGAATCGGTATTACATCTAATTAGCTGTCTTGAAGACTAGTGGAAAGGTACCTTGGAGGATTTATTTTCAAGGATTTTCAAGCTAAGCTATACGCTTCTTCCTTCGTGTGGAGTTAGCTTGAGAATTCGGCTTATGGCTGAAGAGGACTTTTATTCAAAAAACCCTCTAACGATTCGATCCATAGATCTGCCGCGAGCAGATTACCTTCACGGCTGAAGTGAACGTTGTAGACGGTCTCTCGGAATTCCATTCCAATCACGTCGGTATTAGGGCCGGGAAAAATTTTGGCTGAAGGATCTATGATCTCAGCTTATGCCTGTCTCACTGATTCATTGAGTTTGTGATCATTCAGAGTCGCAGTCGAAACTAACCACGGAATTTCATTCCAACCAGTCTCAGATCTTGATTGATCAATGATACTTCGAAGTCCCGATTTGTAGTCCTCTGTAGAAATAGTATGATCGCTTTCGCCTTGATGCAAAAGGACAGCGGTTAGACCGGAGGCTTGTGTTTGATTGAGAGCGGAAATGAGGCGCTCATAGAACGGTTCTCCCGGCATCCAATGGGCCAATTGAGTTCCACCCGCAGCAAGATTGATAAACCCAATTGCGATTCCGTGTTTATCTTGAAGTGTGTTTCCCACTAGCGGCCAGACGGAACCTTTTCCGTGAAGGATTCCTGGATCGTGTGCAGGTCTCCAATTTATTCCCTTATCTCCCAATGCGCCATAATACACATTATCGGTAGGTGATACAGATACGTGCTCGGAAGCACCCGATGCGTTGGATTGACCAGTTACGATGAATATTAGGGCAGGGCGCATTAGAATGGGGTCTACCATGCGGGAGGAATGCCAATTGATGGATTGGGCGAAAAACAATTCTTGCTCATCGGGAACCGTTATTTCCCATCGAAAACGCGTTGGGTATCCTTCAATAAGTTCGAACTCTTCCCATTCAATTGGAGCGTAATTAGAGTTTCTTGGAACCATTGATCCTTTTATCAAATCTGCTCGTCTCCCAACTACACCGGTGATTTCAAATGGTTCACCGACCTTACTTTTATCAAACAGAACAACTCCTCCTGGGATATTGAAACTGCTGATACGAACTCCAAGCTTCAGCGTATGAATGATTTCCCCCTTAAATACATATGCGAAGCTCATGCCCAGTATGCCAAGGGCCACAACTAAGCCGAAGAGCTTGATTTTGGTTTTGAGCTGCATGAAGGAAATTAGGCCACTGTAAACTTAGCTGCAGTATTTGGTCTTAGAGAGAGGTTGGTAATTTCTTATGAGCCTTGGAGTGAAATGGCTCAGGGCAACATTCAGAAAGATCGTGTTGTTTCTAATAAACTCTTTTTTGACTGCCTAAATGGAGAAATTTCCTTTTCTAGTTCTGTTCCCATGAGGGTGGTGGAGCAGGGAGTGACGCCAGGTAGGCCACCATATTCAGGATGTCTTCCGATGAGATATTTTGTAGCACCGGCTTCATGAGTGCGGCCATTTCGCCTTTTCGGGTGCCTTGTTTCATATCGTTGAGCTGACGAGCCATGTAGCTGGGTGAACGGGCAGCAATTCCGGGGATGTTCCCGATGCCGTTGAGGTCAGGGCCATGGCAGAGGGTGCATTGAATGGTTTTACCCCTTCCACCTGCCAGAACGAGCTCGGCGCCCTTTTGTATAGAACCAGGTGGTACGTAAGCGACAAAACCTGACCTTGGATTTCTTAAAAATTCTGTGCCGTAGGAATCGACAGGGGATTCGATGATTCGTTTACCAATGGGTTCGGTTCCGGCTTGGTCACCTTCGATAGGAATGTGAAGACCGCCTCGAAGATAGGTTTTAGGCACGGTGTCAGTTTCGATCACTTCAATCCATTTTGTCCATGGCATGGAGGCCATGTATTCGGATACGTCCATCATTTCCTCCTCAGTCATACCTTTGGCGGTATCGATCATGAGCTGGTAGTTTGATTTTCGTGGGTCCGCTCCCTGACGCACATCATTTTTGAAATCCATCAATTGTTGGAAGAGATATAGCTCATCCTGTCCGGCAGGGGGTGCGTTCTCGGCTTTTCCTTTTCCATTCGGATAGTGGCAGAGTGCGCAAGCAATGATGTTTCTTGAAGGATCTCCTTTGGCATAAATGTCCGGCATCTTTGGATGATCTTGCGGATACCAATCGGCAGGAGCGTTTTGAAACTGAACGCCATTCTCTTTGCCGGTAATTTCTTCCCGCGTAAACGTCAGAGGCGTGTCGGGTAGACTATGTTTAACCGTGTCTTCCGGAAGAGGAGGCGGAGGAGTGATGGTGATAGCGTAAGCCCAGGCGAGTTCTACCAGGTGGTCAGGTAGTTCGTCCTCTGCTGCGTCCATCGAGGGGAGACTCCCAAGAAGTAGGGTTATAATTGTAGAAGGTAGATAGCGTTTTCTAATTCGCATGAATGGGCTAGGGTATTGGATCAAGGGTTTCATTTAATCTGTGTGCAAAATCTCGGTTGGCAATCTTGCATTTTGTCTGAACCTAACGGTCAAACCACCTTTTGGAATAATTAGGTTTGAATGTGACGCTTGGGTCGTAGATTTTTTATGCTTACTCCCGTACTTCTATGCGCTTGAACAACCATTCACTGTTTCTTCTTTTTCTCTGTTTTATTGGCACTCTGCTTCGCGGTGCCGATCGGCCCAATGTATTGTTGATTTTGGTCGATGATCTGAAGCCGACGATCGGGGCCTATGGTGATTCGGTTGCGGTTACTCCACAGATAGATCGACTCGCCTCGGAGGGGATGCGTTTTGAGAGTGCTTATTGCAATCAATCCGTCTGTATGGCTTCCCGGTACAATCTGATGCTGGGGAGTCGTTCTTCCTCCACTGGCTTTTACAGCTTCGGCACTCAGTTTCGGGAAGTGTATCCGGATGCGATTACGTTGCCACAGCACTTCATGAATAACGGCTACGTGGCTCACTCCATGGGGAAGGTATTTCACATCGGGCATGGCAATACCAACGACGATGCTTCCTGGAGTGTACCTCACTATAAGGACAAAGTGATCGAATACGTAGATCCTGAAAGCAATCATCGTGAACTGACTCGCGAAGAAGGGCTCTTTACGAACCAGGGATCTCGTGACGAAAATGGTAAGTTACGTCCGCGTGGTGCTGCCTGGGAGTCACCTGATGTTTTGGATTATGCCTATGCCGATGCTCGTGTGGCTGAGACGGCCGTAGATCGCCTGCGATGGTTGAAGGAAAATGAGGACAAGCCCTTCTTTATGGCGGTGGGTTTTGTGAGGCCTCATTTACCATTCTCGGCACCGAAGAAATATTGGGATCTGTATGACCGTTACGAGTTGCCCATGCCCGAGTTTGAAGATGCGCCTGCTGGAGCACCCAAATTTGCTGTAAAACGGGGCGGAGAGATAAACGCGTTTAAACCTGTTCCTATTGTTGAGCCCTTCCCTGAAGACATGACCCGTCAACTGATTCATGGCTATTATGCCAGTGTGAGCTACATGGACGCTCAAGTTGGTAAGGTGCTAGATGGCTTGGAAGCGCATGGTTTCTCTGATGATACGATTGTGGTGCTTTGGGGCGACCATGGTTGGCACTTGGGGGATCATGGATCCTGGACAAAGCACAGTAACTATGAGCAGTCGAATCGGATTCCGATTATCGTAAAGGCTCCAGGGGTAACGAAAGCTGGCAGTATGACTCAGCAATTGGCGGAGACAGTGGATATTTATCCTACGCTTGCTTCGCTCGCTGGGTTACCTGCCCCGAGAACATCACAACCCATTGACGGGTTGGATATGACGCCCGTGTTGAAAGACGGTGGTAAGCGTATCCGTGAGTATGCCTACCATGCCTACAATAAACGAACTCACCTGGGACGTGCATTGCGTGATGAGCGTTACCGGATCGTTGAATGGACAAACCATGAAAACGGGAACATCCTGTATGAACTCTACGATTACGAAAAAGACTATCTTGAAACAGTGAATATTGCTGCTTCTGATCTTAAGGCATTGAACTACATGAAAGCTCTTCTCGAGAAAGAACCTCCTGCCAAAGCTCAGGTTCGAAGACGAGGGCGATAATTTTATCCTAAGAACCATGAAAAACCACCTGATCCGCATCGTTGCCTTCTGCTTGCCAGTATGGGCCCTTTTATCTGGCTGTCAGCCCAAAGAAGAAACTGCCTCCAAGGATACTCGGCCCAATATCGTTTTCATCATGAGTGATGACCATGCCTATCAGGCGGTGAGTGCCTATGGTTTTGGACTGAATGAGACGCCCAACATTGATCGTATCGCTAACGAGGGTGTCTTGTTTACCCGGAGTTCCATAACCAATTCAATTTGCGCTCCCAGTCGTGCGGTGATGCTCACCGGCAAGCACAGCATCATGAACGGGAAGGTAGATAACATTCAGCCGTTTAACTGGGACCAGGACAACTTTGCCAAGAGCTTGCAGGCGGCAGGTTACACCACAGCGATGGTTGGGAAAATCCATTTGAATGGGCTTCCTCAAGGATTTGACTACTCGAACGTTCTTCCGGGGCAGGGGAGTTATTACAATCCTGACTTCATCGAGAATGGTGAAAAGATTCAGATTCATGGCTATGTGACTCAGGTCACCACCGACATCGCGCTCGATTGGTTGGAGAATAAACGGGATAAGGAAAAACCCTTCCTCATGCTCTACCATCAGAAGGCTCCGCACCGTACCTGGATGCCCGAGGAAAAATACTTCACTTTATTTGATGATCGTGAATTCGAGTTGCCGGATAATTTCTTCGATGATTACGAAGGACGCCCCGCTGCTGCAAATCACGAGATGGGCATCTTCGAACACATGGACGTTGTCTACGACCTGAAGATGTTGGACGATGAAGGGGAGCTTCAGACCAAGTACCGTGAATATGCTCAACGTAATTACGATCGAATGGATGAAGAGCAGAAGGCCGCCTGGGATGCGTACTATGATCCGTTGATTGAGGAATTTAAAGCAGCTAATCTCGAAGGGGAGGCATTAGCGAAATGGAAGTTTAATCGTTACATCAAAGACTACCTGCGCAGTATTCAGTCAGTCGACGATGGAGTCGGGGAAGTATTAGATTACCTAGAAGAAAATGGCTTATCTGAAAACACCATTGTCGTTTATACTTCTGATCAAGGATTCTATCTGGGTGAGCATGGATGGTTTGATAAACGCTTCATGTATGATGAGTCATTTCGAACCCCGATGCTGATCAAATACCCTAAAGAAATTAAGGCCGGCCAAAAGCTGGATCATTTGGTTCAGAATTTGGACTTTGCCGCTACGTTTTTGGATTACGCCGGCATTGACATTCCGGAGGACAATCAAGGGCAATCATTTCGTCGTGTGGTGAGTGGCGAGACGGATAACTTCCGTGATCATGCTTATTATACCTATTACGAATATCCAGCGGAACACAGCGTAATGCGCCACTACGGAGTTCGGACTGATAAATACAAACTCATTCATTTTTACCACGATAAAGACTACTGGGAACTCTACGACATGGAAGAGGATCCTTCAGAGATGAACAATGTGTATAATCAGCCTGGATACGCTGTCGTGCAGGCAGCGCTACATAAGAAGCTCGAAGAAGTTAGGGCCAGTTACGGCGATAGCGACGAACTCGATCAAGAGCACTTGAACCGGTATCTGGAGTTCATGGAGAACCGAAGAAGGTAGTCAGAGGCTCTCACCAGATGGGAGCAAAGGAATTCATTTTTTCTGATGAAAGCTTAATCTGAGTGGATTCTTAATCCTTCTTGGCTAAATGTTTGCTCCCATCTTTGGAGCGACATGCTGCGTGTTCGAATTTCTTGATTCAGTTACGCACCAAAAGTGCGCGCCTTCATCTCTCCATTCTCAAGCGCAACATCTCATCTCCATGAGAGCCTCTGACTGAAAAACGCCACAGTCTTTCGGCTGTGGCTAATAGAATAGTGAAGTAGCGACGCTGGATACAGCGTCGACTATGAGTTCCGAGTTACTAGGGTGTTGTGAATTTTCTAGAACACAGCCCAATAATTCTCGTCTCGAGGGTCTAATCTGAAGCAACCCGGCAACATACAACTAGTGAACTCGTAGTTCTTCCATTCCTTATACAACCCTTTACGCACAGGATTCTCCTGGATTTAAAATGCAACTCCTTGGAACGCAGATTGTTCAAGCTCTTCTTTTCTTAATAGATGATCGTGCGCTTGATGTTGGAGTTTGATCGGTTTTATTAGAGTATTGGTTTCTTTCCGAAGTTGCCTAGTGAACTTCAGCTGATCAGTTCTTGCGCTGACTCCTGTAGTCAGCAGGTGAATATGATCCGGCATCAAACGGTAGATGGGACAGATGCAGTCGTATCGAGAAAGGAGATGCCATAGCAATTCGCGAAACTGGGAATGAAAGTTTGCTGTTAGCCAGTCGGTCTTCCGTTCTTCAATCGAGTGAGTCCAGAAAATAGATGCAAATCCTCGATAGGCTTCTTTGCGTTTCACGAGGAAGAGAGCGTTTATGAACGGTGGACATACTTTGATTCCACCTTCTTTCGAACGTGGCTACAAACTAAAATGTAGCGACGCTGGATACAGCGTCGAACGTAGCTTTAAGATTTCCTCGGTCTATTAACCGTGGCTAATCCTACAGTTTCGCCAAGTACTTCATGCTCGTCTGAATACTGGCGAGTGGATCCGGTGATTGATCTTGTTCAACATGGCAGTGGTCAACACCAGCCACCCATGCAGCCTCAATGACAGGAGCCATATCAATGATTCCATTGCCGAGCTCTTTGAATGCATCTTTGGGAATCTTGCCATTGTCATACTCAGGCATCTTTAAGCCTCCTTTTAAGTCTTTCAGGTGCAATTGAGAAATGCGTCCTTCCAGCTTTTGCATCATCTTTACCGGATCGATACCCCCTAGCTTTACCCAGAAGATATCGAGCTCGAATTGCATGTCGTCTGAAAATTCTTCGATAAGGATATCGTAGCCTGACTTACCTCCTTTTTGAGGAGCATATTCGAAGGAGTGGTTGTGGTAGGAAAGCTGAATACCTGCTGATTTAGATTTAGCAGCGGCTGTATTCATCAGATTGGCCATCCGCTTATAGTCATCCAAATCTTCCCGTTCGTGATTGTGCAGGTAAGGGATTACCAGGTGGGATAAACCGTGGTTTTTTGCTTTTTCTAAAATATCGTCGAAAGGAATAACGCCATCCTTATTGGGATCAGTAACCGAATCCCAGGCAAAGTGTGAAGAATTGACCTTCATGCCATTATCCTTGGAGGCATTGATCATGTCGTCGGCATTGGGAAAGCCATAAGGCTCAACTTGTTTATAACCGGCTTCGGCAACTGCTTTGATGGTTCCAGCTGTATCTTCAGCAATCTGATTGCGCAGCGTATAAAGTTGGATCCCTATTTGTTGGCGGTATGGATTATTCTCAGCCAGTGCGAAAGCTTTCATCGTAGCGGATGAGGCAAGTGAGGCTGCCAAGGTAGATTTGAGAAAAGTACGTCTATGCATGATGGTTGGTAAACGGGTTTAGTGTGTTCTATTAGAACATTCATTGACCGAAAAAGTGCCAACTTCGAGTCTTTTTATTAACTACGCCTCAGGAATACTTTCAGTCTTTTCACGGCGCTCCCTTAGCTCAGCCTGGATTTCGGTAGCTTTCTTTTCATTCATTGGATAGTAAAATAAGGCTATTATGCCCAGCACGGCCAATAAAGTTGGAAGGAATGCATAGACGAAACGCATCCAAAAAATCGTCGATTCTGTTTGGTTGCCACCCAGGGCCGCGTCGAACGCTATGAGCGACAGAATAAAACTGGCCCCACCGAATGTAACGGCCTGACTCATCTTCTGGAACCAACCGGTGGATGCACCGTACATGCCCTCTCGTCGAAGCCCGGTTTTCCATTCGTCCCAATCGCAGATATCGGCTTTCATGGACGTGACGAACAACCAGAAGCCCATGTCGCCCATCACCAAAAATGGGTAGGTTACCAATTGTAGATACGGGTGATTCGGAGTGAAGCACCACCATGCGAGCAAGGAGCCAATTCCCTGCATTGCGATGCAGAAGCCCAGCATTTTTATTTTCCCAATTCGGGTAGATAAAATAGTAAGTAGTGGGATGGAGATGAAGGAGACTATGGTTCCGACCGTAGTTCCAAGGCCTACCAGATATGCGCCATCTTCTTTCACCCCATCAAAGACATAGTAGATGTTTACATAGAAGCCGAGGGCCATACCGAAGTTGTTTCCAAAGATAGTTACGAATGTTAGAAACACCAAGATCTTGAAAGGCTTGTTTTTAAACGTCATACCAATTGCTTTAAGCAGATTGATACGGGCCTGGTTTTTGGCTTTTTCGATACTCCCTTCTTTGACCTTTGTAAGGGCTGGTAGAATGGTAATCAGTATTAAGATTCCTGAAGCGGCTCCAACCCATTTCACGCCTACTGCGGCATCTCCGCCAAAAATGGGATGCAGGCTGAGCCAGAATAGCCATGGGAGGATCAACTTCGCGATGGCTGCAAAAAATGCCCGGTAAGCGAAGACGCGAGTACGCTCATGGTAACCGGTGGTCATCTCATAGCCCAAGGCATTGTAAGGAACCTGAAAACAGGTCACGAATGCGTAGTGAATGACTGCCATGATCAGGAAATACCAGAACAGCGGCCAGGCGGTGCCATAGAGGCTCTTGGGAACCCACCAGATAAATGTGAAGGTCAAGGCGGACCCTGCCGCACCAAATAGAATGAAGGGCTTCCGGCGACCCCATTTCGAACGCCAATTGTCACTGAGATTTCCTATAAAAGGATCCGTAAAAGCGTCGAAAATCCGAATGATGATGAAGACTGCCCCGAGGAAATTGGTATGGAGCAAAAACGTGATGTTAAAGATCGGATTTCCCAGGTGTTTGATGCCCGTGACTACGAACTCATGAGGTAAGGCTCCTAAACCAAAGGATAGCTTTTGCTCAACGGAGACTTTTTCTGAATTTGAGTTGGCTACAGATTCATTGTCAGAGGACATGGAGTAAGAAGGCGCGGTTAATACAGTTGGTAATTGAGATGAGGACTAGTTCAACGTACGTCCTAAGTCCTGGCCATGCAAAAAGTATGTATCCGTTGCATGACGTACGGATATCCAACCCGTCTTGAAGGAAACGGTAGGCGGTTGCCCAGGAAGTTCTGTCGCCTCCTTCAGCAACTTTGAAGGAGCAGGCTCGTGAATCTTTCCAGATTCAAATCAAGGAGTTGACCGACTCACTTTCCGAGAAATCCTCAGCGCTCAAATCTGCCAATGACAAAGAGCTGGCTCTATTAAAGCAGCAGCGCGAGCTCAAGGAAGCTCCGTCTGTTCATAAAAAACAGTATTTAACCCCGATCCCTGAGTTCAAATTCTAAATGCCTCAAAACGGCTAAAAGTAGCGCCAAATGAGAAGACGTCAGACGAACCGAAAGGGGACGGTCCTCCCACGTTGCTCCAAGAGCTCCCGACGTCGCCTACAAAGAGCAGGCTATGAAGGGCATGAGGAGGGACGCACTAGTATTTAAGTATTGTACGGGGGAGGAAATGACATCAGGTCTTCCTGCTTCGCGCTTCTCTTTTGGAGATTACTCAGTACTTAAATCTGCTATTCGGATAATTTTTTCTTTTAATGGTCCTCCATTTTACATTTCAACACTTCGTTTTAGATGCAACTCAGTTGAGGCAGCTGATCGATTGGTCAAAGCATTCAACCATTATCAAAACCTGATTCGGAGTAATTCAGTAAACCCGAACCTTTTTTAGGGGATTTGTATTAAAGAAAAACTCATTTATGTAAGTAATTTTAAATGAGTCGATTATAGATTTAAATGGTGCCCAAGGGGGGATTCGAACCCCCACACCTCGCGGCACATGAACCTGAATCATGCGTGTCTACCAATTTCACCACCTGGGCATATCGTACCTCGAATGAGGATTAAAGAACCGAGAATTGAAGGTAGCTTGCTTAGCTTTGCCAAGTCCAAAATGAGCTTAACGGGACGAGGGGCGTGGGACAGGGGACGAGGGTGAAAATATTAATCCCTTCGACCCTGAGAAGCCACCTTACGGTCCTAACTATAGGCTCTATTCGTTCTCCAAAATAGCCGCCACATCTGGTACCCACTTTTCGCGACTTCCACTGGCAATGCGTACCATGTAAGGATCTTCTGTAGGGCCTTCCCAATCTTCGTCGTCTTCATCGTCAAGCCAGGCATCTTCCTCTGGTTCGAAGTAGAGAGAGATGCGGCGTGCTTGGGGTTCTAGAATGAGTCCGGGATTCTTAATGCCTTTTTTGAAAACTTGTTCGAAGAGGCAGGGGAATTGCTGCTCTTTGTACCGGTCGATCACGTCCTGCACGAATTGGTTGGTCGTATCGGCGCCTCGATTGATCAGGCAGACGTCTGAGAAATGGATGCAGGCGTCATACCAGGACTGCAATTTTTTGTGAGCTTCCAGCTGATCGCATTGAACAACCGAGATTACCCGCCCGAGCTCGCAGCTACTTTGTTCTACTAGCGTTTTAAGGGCTTCAAACTGATCGACGGGGTTTGCTAGTCCGGGAGCAATAATGAGGTTGGTGTGCTGAGGATTTATTTGATCGGTAGTAATCTGACTGACTCCACTTTTGTAAGGTTCAATTGTTACGTGATTGAGGGCTGAAAGTTTGTCATCCCACTCGTTGGGCTTTTCCTGCTCTTCGATGTGCAGCGTGAACGGATCCGATTCGGTAGCCAGATCTTTGATCAGATCATAAACATTATAGCGTCGACCTGAGGATTGGCACCCCAGGATTAAATAGACGTATTCCGCCACTATTCGTCGAAATTAAAGGTTTTATTCTGGGCAGAGTCGCGCATCCAATGATCCACCAAGACTAAGGCAGTCATGGCTTCGACGATAGGAACTGCACGTGGCAGTACGCAGGGGTCATGGCGGCCACGACCAATGAGCTCGGTGTCCTGACCTTCTTGGTCGACCGTTGTCTGTTGCTGGAGAATGGTCGCTGTTGGTTTGAATGCTACCCGGAAAATTAATTCTTCGCCGTTGCTAATGCCTCCTTGGACTCCACCGGAGTGATTTGTCTGGGTACGGACTTGGCCATCCCGGTTTTCAAATGGGTCGTTGTGTTCACTTCCCTTGAGTAGCGTACCTGAAAATCCACTACCTACTTCAAATCCTTTGGTTGCCGGAAGGGAAAGCATGGCCTTGGCAAGGTCTGCTTCCAGGCGATCAAATACGGGCTCGCCGAGTCCGACAGGAAGGTTGCGCACTCGAGTTTCGATGATGCCTCCAATCGAATCGCCTTCGCTTCGAACGGCTTTGATCAATGCGATCATTTTTTCAGCCGTGTTCCCTTGAGGACAACGGACCGCATTGGCTTCGACGTCCTCAAGGCTAGGGAAGCTATCGTTGTCCGACATTGAGATATCCTGTACGGTCTGAACATAGGATCGCAGCTCAATATTGCCGGTCAGGGAAAGAATCTTTTTGGCTATGGCTCCGGCGGCTACACGACCGATGGTTTCGCGTGCCGAGCTTCGGCCTCCACCTTCATGGTTACGAATACCATACTTGGTTTGGTAGGTGTAATCGGCGTGTGAAGGGCGAAATTTCTCCTTCATTTCCGCATAGGCTTCGGGGCGGTGGTCGCCATTGGGCACGTACATGGCGATGGGGGTGCCCAGCGTTTTGCCTTCGTAGGTGCCAGATACGATAGACACCGCATCGGTTTCTTTGCGCGGGGTAGTGATGTCACTTTGTCCAGGACGCCGTCTATCCAACTCGAATTGTATCTCTTCCTCTGTGATGGGTAGATTGGGCGGGCAGCCGTCCAAAACCACGCCGATGCCGCCACCGTGGCTCTCGCCCCAGGTGGATATTGTAAACAGTTTGCCGAATGAATTTGAACTCATGTTGGGAAAATTATTCGGGATTTAAGGGAGCCTGAAGCCAAGCGTCAATGCCTGGATTTGCGAAGTAGAAGCCTTTGACCTGCTAGAATATTTTTACCTGAATGGTGAAATGGGTGCTAGAGACGATCCGAAATTCCAATCCTTTGTAGATGGGCTCACAGCTGAGCAGAAGGAAGCTCTCAAAGAGTTTTTGGAATCCTATGTTACGGCAGAGAAACGAAAGCAGATGGAAGAGGTGTTGAGCCATAGAACTCGGCATGTGGCGCTCGTTCTGGAAAATGTATTTCAACCACACAATGCCGCAGCGGCTGTTCGTTCCTTTGAGTGCTTTGGCTTTCAGGACCTGCATGTGATCGAGTTGCACAACGACTACCATATTAATCCGGACGTGACTGTCGGTGGCTGCAAGTGGGTGAGTCTGCATCATCATAATAAAAAGGCCGGTGAGACAACCCGTCTGCTGACTTCCATGAAGGAGCAGGGCTACAAGGTGGCAGCAACTTCCCTGCGACCGGGTTGTATCCCGCTTGAAGAATTGGATCTCTCACAACCAGTAGCCATTTGTTTTGGAACTGAGGAGCAGGGGTTGAGTGAGGAAGCGCACGATCTTGCCGATGTGTTTGTGCAAATTCCTTCCTATGGATTTACGCAAAGCTTCAATGTCTCGGTGAGCGTAGCTTTAACCTTGAGCTCTATTCGCAATCGATTGGAGGGGAGTGAGATTCCCTGGCAATTGAGTCAGGCTGATCATGAGGACTTATACCTGACGTGGATGATGAAAACGGCTAATCGGGGGCACTTGTTAGCCAAGCGATTTCTTGAGGACATGGATGCGCCGAAGGGTGGATACGAGGAAGCATCTCAGGATTCTTAGATCGTTGAGTCGCAGCGATAACCATGGGGCATCGGTAGCGTTGTGCTGTTCTACAATTGGTAATCCAATTAAATGCAGCCGACATCCATTTTGTCTTTGCCTGATGATTGCAATGATTTCACTTTAGACAAATCCTACATTTCTTGCATGGCGACCAGTTCTGACAATTCCGACTCAACAGAATACATTTCGGTGGATTCTCCGCTGTTTTGCGATTTGGATACCCATCGGGCAATGCTCCAATCGATCATCGATCATTCACCTGCGGATATTTATCTGAAAGATCTCGAAGGAAAATACCTGCTGGTAAATCGAAACTTTGGAAAACGGGTCGGTATGGATCCCACCCAGGTGATAGGCAAGACGGCTCACCACTGCTTCAATCAAGAGGAGGCCGAACAAAAGTCAGCCAATGATGAAGTGGTTGTCAAAGAAGGAGCAGCCAAGCAGTTCGAAGAGATTGTGACCATGTCCGATGGTCCGCATACCTTGCTTTCCGAGAAATTTCCTGTTCGCGACGAGCAGGGTGTGGTGAATGCCGTTTGCGGGATTTCCACGGACATCACTTCTCGTAAAACCTACGAGAAGAAGCTGCGACAGCTCAGTAGTCAAATTCAGCAACAAGGCAGAACACTGGAGACGGTGCTGTCGGCATCTCCGAACATTGTGTATATGTTTGATAGCCAAGGTCGCTTTCTTTATGCGAATCAGGCTGGGGCAACCAACTTTGGTGTGCGACCTGTTGATATTATAGGCAAAACCTGGAAAAATTTAAAACTCTCAGAAGAGGTGTTTGGTCCTTTCATGGCTGATACGTCCAGGGTCTTTAAAACGGGGAAGACGAATCGAGGATCGATGAGCTTTCCCACACCGGATGGAAATCAAGAGTATGCTTACACCTTGATTCCTATCATGGATGTCAGGGGACGTGTGGTAAACGTGATCGCTTATGTAAACGATGTTACCATGGATCGTGAAAAAGACCGGATCCTGAAAGAACAATCGCGTGAGCTGGAGCGTTCGAATCAGGAATTGGAGGAGTTTGCACGTATTGCCTCGCAGGACTTAAACGATCCTCTCCGTAAAGTGCAGCGACACTTGAGCGCCTTGGAGGATACACTTGGAGCCGAACTCCAGGGGGATTCGAAAAATCATCTGGCGGGTGCCATGGAAGGTGCTGGTCGGATGAAAGTGCTGATTAGTGATTTATTGGAATATTCGCGAGTAGGGGTTCGCTCCGAACCTATCCGTAAGTTGAAAATGGATGAACTGGTTGAGCTCGTTCAGAAGGACCTTAAATTGAGTCTGCAGAAAACGGGTGCGTCCATTACGGTAGATAGATTGCCAATTGTTTGGGGTAATGACGATCGTTTGCGTCA
This sequence comes from Opitutia bacterium ISCC 52, assembly GCA_014529675.2. Classification (NCBI taxonomy): domain Bacteria; kingdom Pseudomonadati; phylum Verrucomicrobiota; class Opitutia; species Opitutia bacterium ISCC 52. The sequence goes on along the minus strand of CP076040.1, from coordinate 2,662,400 downwards.
GCTACTACAGAATTTGATATCCAACGGGATCTTGTATAACGACCATGCCGAGCCGACCATTCACATCTCAGTCGAACAACGAAATGATCAATGGGTATTTGAGGTGAAGGACAATGGTATTGGGATCGAGGCTAGAGACTTTGAAGCTGTGTTTCAAATATTTCACCGAATTGATCGACGTAGTGAAAACTCAGGTACGGGTGTGGGCTTGGCAATCTGCAAAAAAATCGTCGCCCAGCACGGTGGCGATATCTGGGTGCGTTCCATGCCCGGTGCCGGGTCTTCTTTCTTCTTCAGCATGCCGATCCGTTACAAGGGTGGCCACCAAATGACAATCGATTTGTTTGGGGAGTAGAGGAAGAGCAGAGGGAGTTTTGAACAGTACCGAGCAATGCGACACATCTCCAAGCGAAGCGCAGAATAACAGTTAACGAAGGAAACGAAGAATTTGGTTCTTCATCTTTGTCGCGTTATCCATCATTATTCTTGCATGCATCCCTTATTTCAAAAAGCAGATAAGCTGTCTCGAGAAGTCATTTCAGGGGCTATTGAAGTTCATCGAGACAAAGGACCTGGGTTGATTGAAAGTATTTATGAGCGTTGCCTGATGAGGGAGTTGGAGCTTCGAGATATTGATGCTACGAACCAAAAGGATATTAAGGTTGAGTACAAAGGACTCATTTTTGATGAGCCACTGCGTTTCGATATACTTGTGGAAGATTGCCTCTTGATCGAAGTTAAGGCGGTCAGAGAATTACTGCCCATTCATCAAGCCCAGTTACTCAGCTACATGAAGTTGCTAGATGTCCGAGTCGGGCTACTCATAAATTTTCACCAAATAAAACTCATTGATGGGGTAAGGAGATTAATTTTACCAGGTTCCAATCAGTGACATAAATTGAAAAGATACCAAACCTGCTTCTTCGTTTCCTTCGTTACCTTTTGTTCAAAAAACCATCACCAAAGCTTTTGTTCAAAAATCCGATCATAGGTGCTCCCTTATCACCCCCGGCACATTGGTCGTGATCGACATCGTTCCCCAGTCTTTGAAGCGCTCTGCCTCGCTGGGATCATCGACGGTCCATACATGGTATTCGTAGCCGGCATCGAGTATGGTTTTTATATAGCCGCCAGTAATGTGCTTGTTACTCGAGCTGAATCCATCTGCTCCAATATCCTTGAGCACTTCCAACACTTCGGAAGGAGTAGGCTTTATGCTGCCCACTAGTGGTTGTTCGAATCCTGAAAGCCAGCAGGCCTTGAATTGGGGGGCTTTAAGTTTTACTTCCCGGATGACTTCGGCATCAAAGGCTATGACGACTATCTGATTCTCTTGCAGACCAGAGGCAGTGATCTCCTCTAAAAGGGTAGGCGCAATCTCTGGGCCACATTTCACTTCAATGTAGATTTTTTTTCCTTCAGGAACCGTCGCAAAAACGTCTGAGATTAATGGGATGGGTGTGCCTTTGTATTTGGGACTATGCCAGGCGCCGACGTCTAATGCCTGGAGCTCTGAGAAAGTAGATTCAGCAACGATCAATTCTGTGCCAGCGAGTTTCTTCGTGTTCTTGTCGTGAATGCATACGATATGGCCATCTCGAGTCAGAAAGAAATCACCTTCAATGGCATCCGCTCCTTGTTCCCAGGCCAGTTTGAAAGCGGGTAAGGTATTTTCAGGAGCATCTTTAGACGCGCCTCGGTGGGCGACGATGAGAGGTTCCAATGCTTGAGAGGAGGATACAGTCATAAGAAAAAGAGCTAGTAGTAGACGATTCATAATCGGGACAAGAGTGGATACTTTACCCCATAGTTTCAAACGCCATCGTAATCACGGGTTTTAAGTGATTAAAAAAGAGTGAGTTATGGATTTCTATTCAACAAAAATTAATCCCAGAAAGAGTGAGTATCTATGGACGTGCTTCCGAAGGCTAACACCGACATGCGCGAAAAGCTGCGTTCCAGTTCGCAACTCGCTTGGTCACGTAGTTGTCTACGCTCCCGCGCCGACTTGCGATCTGCGCCTTGCTCTTCATCGCATCTCGATTTTTTGATACGTTTGGGTTTTCACTCATGAGACTGTCCTATTCTGGCATTGGGTAAACGAGAAACATTTCTCCTGCTCTAGAAAGTGATACAGGGGTAATCATTTCTCTGTCGTGCGGTACGTATCCCTGGATCCCGGTCATGGTTCGTTCAAAAGGTTTCCAATTCAGATCGCCTATGGTTTCAATCTCTCCCAGAGTGACTAAAAATTAATTCTGCTAGCTGTTCTGGTGGCGGATGGTTCGCCATCTACCGAGACATGACCGGGCAGCGCAGCTGAACCGGAATACCGTCGGTGAGAGTCCAACGGTCGTGAGATGAAATGGTATGCCATCCATAGTCTTGGCGAAGGATGGCACGGGCGGCAGGACTTGAACCTGCGACCTACGGTTTAGAAAACCGCAGCTCTATCCACTGAGCTACGCCCGCATCATTAAAAAAAGGCAAAATAGGTTGAGATACTCGCTCGTCAACGATTGTTTGAGCTGCGGAACCGCAGTGGGTGATGTCGGCTTACGCCTCGGTACTATCCACTGAGCTACGCCCGCATCATTAAAGTGTCGGAAATTAGGAAAATTGCTTGGACGGTCAATCATCGTTTTCACAGATTCAGATCTTGATTCCAGTGAATCCCTCAGCTCCAATTCGGCCCATGGAGGTGTTTGTCAGTCCGGTAACGGATTCCTGGGTGAATCTGGGGCTGGAATCTTTCTTTTTGAATCAGTGCGAAGGGGAGGGGTGTCTTGTATATCGGAATGCTCCCTGTGTGATCATTGGAAAGAATCAGAATCCTTATAAGGAAGTCGATGTGACTTATTGCAAAAGCAATGGGATCGATGTCATTCGTCGAGAGAGTGGAGGTGGAGCGGTTTACCACGACCTTGGTAATATCAATACCGCATTCTTTGGGAAACGCAGAGGTGTGGCGGATGACTTATTCTGTCGTTGGACGAAACCACCGATTGCTTTCCTGGAATCTTTGGGAGTAGATGCGGAACGGGATGGGCGCAATGGATTGGAGGTCGATGGCAGAAAGGTATCGGGTTCTGCTCAGACCTTGAAAAGGGATCGCTTCCTTCATCATGCCACGCTGCTCTGTGCGAGCGATCTGGTAAAACTGGAGGAATCTTTATCTTCCGAACGAATCCGGGTGAGTGGACAGAGTGTGGAGTCCTATCGAAGTCCGGTTGAGAATTTGATGGAGCATGTGGATGAAGCCGGACAGGTGGAACGTTTCCTCGAACAATGGGTCGATTTTCTCTGCGCTCGTTTCGAGGGAGTGCGATCCTCAATTCCTTCTCAGTCAGGACCTGTGGTTCAATCCCTGGTGGAAGAGCAGTTTTCTCGATGGGAATGGAATGTCGGGCGATCGCCCAAGTATAAATTTCGACTGCCGATTGAGGATGACTGTCTCGTTTTCTCGGTGGTTAAGGGGAATGTGGAAGCAGTGCATTGGGAGGAGAGCGGCGAAGATTCCGCGTTGTCAAAAACACTTGCCGGAAGGCCGTTTTCATTGGAAAGCTTGAAGCTGACTTCTGTAATATCGGTGTGCCCGAAGTTGGAGGAGATTATTTTTTAGATGCCTGAGGTAGTTCCAAAAGAAACCATGCGTATCGACAAATGGCTTTGGTGTATCCGCGCTTATCGTACAAGGTCCAAGGCTGCGGCGGCCTGCAAGGCAGGTCATGTTCATTTGAATGGGCAAGTGATCAAGCCGGCTTCGCCCGTCCGTATAGATGACACACTCGTCGTCGAATATCCTAGACTGAATAGAACACTCAAGGTTGTTGCTTTATTGCCTCGGCGTGTGGGTGCGCCCAAGGCTATTCAACACTACGAAGATCTGACACCAGAATCTGAATACGATAAGCTCAAGACTCAAACCATGGCACAGTCTTTGATTATGCGTGATCGAGGAACGGGGCGTCCAACGAAGAAGCAACGACGCGAGTTGGAAAAGTGGTTGCTTGATTGGACGGATGAGTTCTGAGCGAAGAGCTGGGAGTTAGGAGACAAGAGCTTGGAGCAGAGAGCAGAGAGCTTGGAGCTGAGAGTGAAGGGAAGGCTGAGAGCCAGGGTGAGTAGGAGAGGGGGTGAAAGGGGAGACTGGTGGGTCTGGCTTTTTAGCCGTAAGCCAGACCCCAGATTTCCATGCGACCGGCGAACCAATGTTTCAATCGCTTTACCGTCGTGTTGGTCTGACTGAAGTTACCTTTATCCATAAGGTCTTTCAATTGATTGAGGGATAGCTCCTCGATTGCGATTTTGGTTTCTATGGGGAAAAGTCCGGATGCAGTTTCTGTCAGCAGTTTTAGGTCGTAGTCTTGACCGTGATTGATGAGACAAAGGCTTAGGTTTTCTCTCTGGCCTGTTTCGTCGCAGCTCAAGAAGGATTGAGTGAAGTCTAGATCCAGTGAAATTTGGTTTTCGTCTTCGATCCGTTTGAGTAGGCGAGCGTGAGCTGAACCGTTGGTCGCACGGGCTTGGCCACCTAGAACCAATCCGATTATGTCCACAGTCGTGATAGATTCTTCGCTGGGTTGCTGTCGAATCCACTCCTGACCAATGTCATTGAGCTCAAAATGGATGTATTGAACGCCTACACGTGCTATGACAGAGAGTCGCCCGTCCTTAGTTTTACTGGTTTGGATCATCGTTTGCGGATTCGGATAGATAGAATGGATGTAGAGGATAGTGAGTAAGAAAACCTGAACTGGAAAGAAAAATTCCTGTATCGGATTTTTGGATTATTCGGAGATATCCCTTAGGAATTGAGCATGCCAATCATTCTCCTGGTTTCTTGGCTTAGTTGATGCTTCTTTTACTTTCTTTTGGTCCTTTTTGCTGAGCCCTTGGACGACAAGATCATAGGAGTGCTGAATCAGCTCAGTTACGAGTGAGTGGGGAAACGATCCATCCAGGGTCAGGGTATTCCAATGTTTTTTGTTCATGTGGTAACCAGATTGAACGGAATCATACTGTCTCCTAAGCTCCAATGAGCGATCAGGGTTGCACTTTAGGTTAACCGTGAGCGGTGTTTCGTATGCGGAGAACGCATACATCTTTCCCATGACCTTATAAACCACTACCTCAGGACCGAAGGGTTGTTCTTCGGTGGCTGATGGGAATGGGCTTCACAAATCCACAAGGTATCTCAGCGCTCAGTGACGCGCATCTAATTACAGGATTTTATATTTTAATCTTTGCGGGTCTGGCGAGTGTCGGGTTGGTCGATTTGTTCGACAAAAACGACAGTGTTTCCCACACCTGATTCGAATCGCCGTTTTCGTACGGCGGTTTTTCTTTTTACCAGAGAATAATGGTTGCTCATGCGAGGGTCTGATCACATAAGTTTGCCCTTAAGTATAGGAAATGAAAGTGTTGGGCATCGATGTAGGAGGATCTGGTATTAAGGGAGCGATTGTTGATCTCAATCGTGGCCAACTGGTAACCGATCGAATTCGTTATGTGACTCCAAAATACGCTCGACCGAGAGCCGTCGCCTTGAAGATTGCCAAGATTGCTTCAAAGCTGGAATGGACGGGGAAGATTGGTGTCGGTTTTCCAGCGGCGATTAAAAATAACGTAGCCTTGTCGGCATCCAATATTGCTCAGGCATGGATGGGTAAGGATGCTGGAGAATTGATCTCCCATGCAACAGGCTCAAAGGTGACTTTGCTGAATGATGCGGATGCCGCCGCCATAGCTGAATTCGAATATGGCGGTCAAAAAATGAACCAGGGCTTGGTTATTTTTATAACGATTGGAACAGGGTTGGGGACCGCGTTTATAAATAAGGGAGTGCTGGTGCCTAATCTGGAGCTGGGGCATTTATACCTTAAGAATAAAGGCGATGGTGAGTGGTATGCGTCCAATGCTGCGCGCGAACGAAACAATCTTTCGTGGAAAGTGTGGGCCCGGCGATTTAATCACTACCTGGATGCCATGGAATCCCTCTTTCAGCCGGATCAATTTGTGATTGGCGGAGGTATTTCCAAGCGACCGGAACTCTTCATGGAGTACATTAGTATTAAAACGCCCATTCGAATGGCTACGCTGAAAAATGAAGCGGGAATTATAGGTGCCGCTTTGGCCGCCCGTTGATTCAAGGGACGCTAGGCCCTACATTCCGATGCCAGTGCAGAGAATGTAGCTGATCTCATCCGAATCCTCACGGATCGCTGAGTTGCACCAACGGATTTTTATATCTCCATCGGATTTTGTATTCCAGCTGCAATCGAAACTCATTTCGTCATCCGTGCCGTTCAAGCTCTTGAACGACTCTGATGTTTTTGCTGAATCTTTCTCGTTGCTACAGAGTTCCCAGAAATACTTGTCGACTGCTTCCCCTTTTTCGAGGCCGGTAACGCTGAGTGCCTTTGAGTTAAGGCGAATGATTCTGCCTTCCGCGTCCGTGACCACCAACAGAGCCGCCAGAGAATCTAATACTGCGGGAACCACATCGTCCCGGTAATCTGTCTCCGTTTCGATACGATCGCTCGCATCCCGAAAGACCATGACTGCTCCTTGTACGCCTTTGATTTCGTCGAGAATGAGTGAAGCCGTTTCGTCTACCGTAAAAACTTTTCCGCCACGTGCCACCAAAACAGCTTCTCCATGACGCCGGACGGTTTCGCAGGTTTCCAAAGCCATATGGATGGGAGTTGGGAGGTCTTCGCCTGTATGAGCATCACAGGTGGTATAAACTTGGGTGTAAATTCTACCGGTAGCATCTGAGGCCTTCCACCCGGTCAGGCGCTCGGCGGCCTGATTCATAGTCAAAATTCGGTAGGAAGAATCTACAGCGATCAAAGCTTCATGCACGCTCGCTACTGTAGTGGACAGCCAGCGCTGACTCTCCTGGATTTTGCTAAGCATGGAGTGCTTATGAAGGGCTATTTCAACGGCAATCTGCAGGTCACGTTGATCAAAGGGTTTGAGCACATAGCCATAGGGTTCCGTGATCTTGGCTCGTTCCAGGGTTTGTGGGTCGGAGTAGGCGGTCAGGTAGACGACGGGGATGCCATATTGTTCTCTAACAATCTCGGCCGCTTGAATGCCATCCACAACGCCAGCCAGCATGATATCCATCAAAACCAGATCGGGTGTAAGCTCACGGGCCTTCTCTATGGCGTCTTCTCCTGTACTGCATATTGCGAGCACGTCATAATCCAGGCTTTTTAGGTAGTCCTTGATGTCTTCGGCTGTGATGCCTTCGTCTTCAACGATCAGTATTTTTGCTTTCGTCATGAGAAAAGTGAAAGTGCTAAGCTGGGGAACATATTTGATTGTACCAGATTTAAACCGTATCCGGAGTCGGGTTTCAACTCTAATCAAGGTTCGAAAACCAGTTTAAATTGAGCTCCATTGTCGCAATTGATTTCCAGTTGGCCACCAATCTGTCGAGTGAGAGTTCTGACGATTTTCAGGCCCAGGGTTTCGCTCGCATCGATGTCAATGTCTTCACTGAAACCACAGCCATTGTCGCGGACGATCAATGTAAGCTTATCATCCTTGGTCTCCGCTAAAATGCGGATCTCGCCATCTTCTGAGTTTTCGAACGCATATTTAATAGAATTGGTAACCAGCTCATTCACAATCAGCGCGCAGGGAATGGCTTTGGTGAGGCTCAAGTAAATGTCCTTAAACTCTACCTGGCTGGAAATGCGTTTGGGGCCGAACTCAAACGTTCGAAATACCTGACGGAGCAATAGTTTCAGGTAATCGGCCAGATCGATTTCCGAGACATCATCCTGTTTATAGAGCTGCTCATGGATCAGGGCGATCGAACGGATGCGGTTCTGGCTCTCTCGAAGCATCGGGACCAACGCGGCGCTTTGTGATTCTCGCCCTTGCATGCGTAGGAGGCTTTGAATCACTTGCAGGTTATTTTTTACCCGATGGTGAACTTCCCGGAGGAGGATCTGTTTTTCGTCCAAAGAACGCTGTATGTAATCCTCGTTGTGTTTCTGGCGAGTGACATCCATGCCCACGATAAAGTAACCGAGCATCTTTCCGAAGGCGCCCGTATGTGGAGTTAGCATGATGTGATACCATTCTGTGTGGCCGTCCTCATCGGTGCGGTGGTGCTCAAAGTCTTGAGCTTCACCGTTCAGTGCCGCTTCTCGTTGCTCCCGGAAAGCATCCCCCAAGTGCTCCTTCATCGACTTACCCAGCAAATCTTCCTCTGTGCATTGAAAAATTTTCTGGTAGTATTGATTGGCAAAGCGATAGCAATCCTCCTCGTCCATGTAGGCGATAAAGGCTGGGTTGGCGTCCATGATCATTCGATTGAAACGGGCACTTTCTCGAACTTGTCTCTCCGCCTTGCGCCGTTCTTCAATCTCAACGAGTAGTCGCTCGTTAGTAATGATGAGATTGCGGGTGCGTTCTTCCACCAGTTTTTCCAACTGGTCGGTCATGACCTGCAGTTGGGTATTCTTAACTTCCAGGTCAATGCGCTGATTCTCCAATCGTTTGTGGAGGTTTACCTTATCGATCGCATTTTCCAAAGCGCGGTTGAGGTTTTCCGCGGTCAAATCTGATTTGGAGAGGTAATCGTGAGCACCTGCTTGAAGGGCTTTTACGGCATCTGCCTCGCTGCCGCGGCCGGTTAACATAATGATGGGGCAGACGTCTCGGCCATGTGCCTTATGAAACCGTTTGAGGAATTCCAAACCATCCATGTCGGGTAAATGCAGGTCGAGGAGGATGCAATCAATCGGCTCTTGTCCGTAGCGCTTTAGGCCGGCCTCACCTGATTCCTCTTCCAAGAAGCGTTTATTAAACGCTGTCATTTCTCCGATAAATTTGCGGTAGCGCGATCGGTCGGCGTCGCTGTCTTCGACGATGAGGACAGTTCTTGTTTCGGGATCCGTGGAGATTTCCATGGTTTCTTACTGAAATAGATACGGCCAAGTTATCAACCCCAGCCTTGAAAAAGGTCGAGGGTTAGGAATTTGGTAATAATCGGTCTTGGTCTATAGAGGCTTTCAAATGCGCTTCGGCCTCATCGACAGAATCGACGATTTTGAAAAGATCCAAGTCACCTGGCGAGATGTAGCCCCATTCTTCCAGGGCCTCAAAATCAAATAAGCGAGTCCAGTAGTCTTTTCCGTAGAGGACAACCGGGGCTCCTTCTTCGAGCTTATTGGTTTGAGTGAGGGTGAGGAGCTCGAATAATTCATCCATAGTCCCAAACCCTCCAGGAAATGCTACCAGGGCTTTTGCCAAGAAAAGGAACCAGTATTTCCGGACAAAGAAGTAGTGGAATTCAAAATTCAGTTCCGGTGAGATATATGGATTGTGGTGTTGCTCGAAGGGGAGGGAGATATTCAGGCCGATATTTTTGGCGCCTGCATCGAACGCTCCACGGTTGGCAGCTTCCATGATGCCTGGACCTCCGCCAGAGCAAATGTGCAGGCTCTTACCATCGGAGAGACTCTCAGACCACGTGGCCATACGTTTTGCGAGCTCTCGGCAATCTCCGTAGTATTTGGACTGAGCGAGGTCCCTCTTCGCAAGCTTGAGCTCCTGCTCTTCCTCATGATTCAGTGACTCTCGATCCGCCAGTGTTGCCTCCAGATTCTCCAAGTTTTTCTGAGCGACTTCGGGGGCTTTGGTGCGAGCGGAACCGAAAATGACGATGGTATTTTGCACGCCATGTTCCTGAAACCGGTACTTGGGTTCCAGCAATTCGCAGTTAACACGGATAGTTCGAGCTTCAGGGCCATGGAGAAACTCATGATTGTCATAAGCTTTAAAGGGCCAGCCTTCGGGAAACGAGTCTGAGGAATTCATGGGCGATATGGATTGAGAATAGGACGTTGTATTCTCCTAGTCTGGGTGCACCTCATTCCTTTGTCAAAGACGAGTATCGATTTTGAAGCGCCTGGGGGCTCTTAGAAAAGTGTGAAGGCTTGCGCGCTTTCGATGACTATCCAGCCGAAGATCAATCCGGCGATGAGTAGGGACATGCGAGCCCAGACTGCTTTGCGACGCATCTTCCGTTCGTGCTTATCCAAACTGACACGGCGAAACTTACTCGTTTCCAGGAACGTAACAAACTGCGGGTTGATGAGTTTGCTGCGAAGATTGGTACGCATAAATGAGACCGGCCCTCGCCGTTTGCGGCGCAGGAAAAAAGGTTTCAATATGACGTGCAGTATGGGTTTCACTTTCCGTTGTTTGAGTAACTCGTTAAGTAGGGAATTTTATACGTGCAGATATCCCTTGCAGCAAAGCCTTAAACGGAAAGTTATTAACATTTGGAGCTTTCCCTGATGGTCACTTGGGGTTCCCCCTGATGGGTCTATCTTCCACTTACCTGAATCGCAGCTGTTTCATCTCCTCGCCGCTTGTGGCGTTGCTGTTTTCTGCGGTGTATGTGTCGTTCCTCGGTACATCGAGCCCAAAGCCCGAAAGGTTGATTTCCGTGATAACTCACTGCGGTGATCCTCAGGCGACGGCTTTCCCTGAGGTGGCGATCTTAAGGCGAAGATATTCATTTCGATCCTTTTAACTTAGGAAAGAGTTCATTTAGTCTACGGATTAAATAAATTTATACATATGAACTTCTGTGTTTTGGGTGCAGATGCCTGGGGAACCGCCCTGGCTATTAAGCTTATTCAACAAGGTCATTCGGTTACCTTGGTGCCGGATCAAATGGATGCCGCCATGGAGCTAGCCTCCTCGCGCGTAAATAGCGTTCATCTCCTGGGATGCACTTTACCGCTGCAATTGCAGATCGGCTTTGAAGTGAAGCCGGTACTCATGGAGGCCGATGTGGTTGTTCTTGCTGTCCCAAGTGAGCAATTGAGAAGTCAGTGCGAAGCAGTCGCTAGTTATATGGATTCATCCGTCGCTTTGAAATTGGCAATTGTCTTGGGTCCTGGGTTCGAGGATGAGCTGTTTGTGCAGTTGGGTGAATTGGTGGAAACGTTTCTACCCGGAGTTCCTTATGCTGAACTTACGACCACGGGAACTCCTGAAGAGATTGTGCAGGGCAAGGCGGACGTCGTTCGTCTGAGTGGCTCGGGTGACGAGAATTTTCTCACTCAAGTGAAAGAGGCGATTGCCCAATGATGCATCTCATGGAGCGTATAGAGTGGTTGAACTCCGCGCAACCAATTCAAGAATCTTAGACCCCGATACCCGTGGAAACCCTAAAAAAGATTGCCACTGTAATGCGGACTCCCAGAGTCCTTTTTTGACCGAAGAATGGCTAAGACAAAAGATAAGGAAAACAAGTGGGTGTATGTGAAGGATTCAGGGATCCACGGCCGTGGTGTTTTTGCCAAGCGCAAGATTCCCAAAGAGACTAAGATCATGGAATACTTTGGGGAGCGCATCTCCAAAGAAGAGTCTACACGCCGTGGGACTGAGCAGATGGAAATGGCCGCTAATGATGACTCAGTCGGCGCGGTCTATATTTTTGATTTGAATAAGAAGTGGGATATTGATGGCAATGTGCCCGAAAATATTGCCCGCTTCGCAAATCACAGCTGCGAAGAGAATTGCGAGGCATTCAATATAGATGACCGGATTTTCTATTACACCTCTCGTTCTATAAAAAAGAACGAGGAAATCCTTATCGATTATGGCTATGCGCTGGAGCACTTTTTGGATCATCCCTGCTGTTGTGGGACCAAGAAATGTGTCGGATACATCGTTGCCAAAGATGATCGCAAGAAGCTGAAGAAGATGCGCAATGGTAAAAAGGCGAAATCCGTTGTTAAGGATAAAAAGGAAAAGAAGAAAAAGATGAAGGCTGATTAATGCGGGCTGTTGTTCAGCGTGTGTCCAGAGCCTCGGTTACTGTTGAAGGCGAGCCTAGGGGAACTATCAGTCAGGGATTCGTAGTGTTACTTGGTATCGAGCGGTCGGATACAGAAGCTGATTTGGATTGGCTTGCGAATAAGGTGCCTCAATTGAGAGTGTTTGAGGACGAAGAGGGGAAAATGAACCTCGATCTACTTGTCGTAGATGGTGAGATGATCGTAGTGAGCCAGTTTACACTTTTTGGGAATGTCAGGAAGGGGACTCGACCCTCTTTCAATCGGTCAGCTGCACCTGATCATGCGATTCCCCTGTATGAGGCTTTTATCTCCAAGATGGAAGCTCGATTGGGGAAGATGGTGGTTACTGGAGAATTTGGAGCCATGATGGAAGTTGATCTTGTAAACGACGGCCCCGTGACGCTGGTGATCGATACTCAGGATAAACGATTTTAGAAAGTGTCCTCAAGTAACGTCATTCCTCATTCCTTTTTTGAACGACCTGTTTTGGATATATGCCCAGAGTTGATGGGCCATCATCTTGTTGTTCGGACAGCTGAGGGAGACATTCTAAGAAGTGAGATCAATGAGATCGAAGCCTATGATGGACCTCTGGATAAGGCGTGTCATGCATCCAAAGGTAGAACAGCAAGGACGGAGGTTCTCTATGGCCCAGCAGGTCACTGGTACGTTTACCTGTGTTATGGTGTTCATTGGCTTTTGAATGTGGTTACGGGCCCCAAGGAATATCCAGCAGCCATCCTTATTCGAGGGGTTGGTGATTGGAGTGGTCCGGGAATACTAACTCGGGAGATGAAGATCGATAAGTCTTATCATACTAAACCAGCCATCGAATCGACTGGGCTTTGGTTGGAATTCAATCCGGATCGCACAGAGGAATATACATTTTCTACAGGACCGCGAATCGGAGTGGATTACGCGGGAGAATGGGCGGTAAAACCGTATCGATATCTAGTACCGCGTTAGAATAGAAATGACAAAAGCCTAAGCTAATTTCCTTGAGGCGATGGGGCTCCTGAGAGAAATTATACCTATGCCCCTCGGATTAACTAAGCAGGAGAAACGAGCCTTATCGATTCTGGCTCTGGTGCTTTTACTTTGTTTGGTTGGATTGATCTTATTCTAGCCAACCCTGAGCAAAGTCCACTGGTTGCACCTAGATGAAGGAGAGATGGTCAAACTGACGTCCCAGGACAGATCGGCTGTCGCATTCCAACCACCTATCGAGGACTGTTGAGTAGATGCTTCGGAAGTCGGTTGAGAATTGAAGGTCTTTGTTGTGCTTTAAGTTCAAGTCAGGTGCTTGTCCAACCAGGGTATTCTTGAGTTGTGGCCCCATAACAAAGAGGGGTGCAGCTGTTCCGTGGTCGGTGCCTCCGCTTTCATTTTGGCTAGGCCGACGTCCGAACTCAGAGAAAGTCATGGTGAGCACTTGGTCGTCCAGGCCTCGCTGCTGTAGGTCCTTTTGGAAAGCAGCTAAACTGCTGGAAAGTTCCGTTAGGAGCCTCGCATGGTTGGCTGCCTGACCTTGGTGGGTATCGAAGCCTCCGAGGGATACATAATAGACGCGAGTTGGTAAACTTGACGCAATCAATGAGGCTACATTCTTCAACGAAGTACCGAGGCGATTACCTGGATAGTTCACGGTGGATGAGAATTTGGTGAAGAGCTTCTGGATACGCTCTTCGGTAACCAGCGTGTCCATCATTGTTTGCTTCAGAAAACTGGAGTTGTCTATGACATCCATTTCTCCGGACATCTTATCTAGCAAACCGTAATCCGCGCGGTTGATCCTGCCGGGGCGATTATTGATGCTGAACAGATTATGATTGGTGTCTCCCTGGATGGTGAGGGGTAGTTCATTGCCAAAGCTGATAGCTTCAGGGTCGCCTAAAGCAGGAGTACCGCTGCAATTATTATCCAGGTATCGACCGACCCAACCAGAATCACCAAATTCATGCGCATCCGTTGCGCCTTCCCAGATCTCAGTTGAGCGGAAGTGACTGCGGTTGGGGTTAGGGTAACCGACATTTTGAATGATGGAGAGATTGCCCTCTTTATAGAGCCCCAACATGGACTCACAACTTGGGTGCAGGCCATGATCGTCTGTCAGTTTTAAAGCCGCAGATTTTTTAATGCCCAGGGTGGGGCGTAGTCGGTAGTAATTGGCATCCTCGTAAGGAATGACGGTATTCAACCCATCATTCCCGCCAGCTAGCTGAACAAGAACCAAGATGCGACGATCCGATTCGGGTGATGGAGCGCCCGCTGCTATGGAGTCGCGGAGGAAGCCTGGAATAAACTGGCTGAATGCGAGCAAGCCAGTCCCTTTGGCAGAAGTGCTTAGAAATTCTCTACGAGTGGCCGGAAAATTGAGTGCGTCGTTTTTCATGTCTCTTAAGTTAAGCCAGCTGATAGGCAGGCGATTGCAAAAGGGTGATTGCTACGGTGCGTGTTGCAGGTAGTCCGCGGTTTTGGTTTTGGTTTAGGAACTGAACGAGATCTTTTTCGACCTGCGGGTTCAGTGGATTGACCAGCCATTCGTTGGCTAATGCGGCGACTCGATTCTTCGGATCCAGGTTAAGCCAAGCTTCACCTTGTCTCTTGGTCACAAAGAACTTTCCTTTGCCAGATTCTTTGGCTTTTTCAATCGCCCGTTTTTCATCCCCGTTCATACGACGTTCAGTGGGAGGGTTAAAGAAACTCTCTACGATTTGGCGTCTTTGAATGAGTGTCGCACTATTAATCCAGTGACGGCCTCCGACCCAGCCTCGAACATTGGGTGGGTTAAGCCAGCTCTGTCCCATGCTCCTCAGTGCGTTGATATAAGTTCTTGGAAGCGGAGGAATATCGACATTCAAATCCTGGACCAAGCCGAGGAGAAATTCAAAGGGACTCTTGATTTTGTTTCCTCTAAATTGTGCGCTGAAGAACAAACGTGAAGAAAAGAAGGTGCTCGCCAACCAGGTCAGATCAAAGTCATTGGCTGCCCAGCCATCCCCGAGGCCTTGTAAATATTCGTCAGGGATTACCTCGTCGCTTAGGTAGTGTTTGCAAAGTTCTCTTGGAGTAAAGAGTCGTGCGGCAGGCTGCTGTAATGCCAACTCTATGATGTCGTCACCCGTCCAGTTTCCGGTTTGGCCGAATACCGTTTTTTTCGATGCGTCGTGTTGTGCGTTTACAAACCTGAATTGTCCATCGACTTGCCGATAGCCCGTGAATGCACGAGCGGCTTCTTTGATGTCCTCTTCTGTATAGTTGCCTTCTCCGAGCATGAAGAGTTCGAAGAGCTCTCTCGCAAAATTCTCATTCGGCTTCCCCTTTTTGTTCTGCTGGAGATCCAGGAATTGAACCATGGCGGGAGATTTGCTGATCGCCTTACTAAGAGATCCGAAATCTTTAAACGAGTTCTTCCGGATCGCCATTTGGTACTGATAGAGCATGGCCGGGTTTTTCACCTTCTGTGAGGTGACCACGAACATGTTTTCCCAAAACAGGCCCCATTTCTCAAACGCAGAGTTTTGAGGTTCCGCCGCGTTTTGCAGCCAATTCATCGTCATATCGACGATGGTTTCACGCGATTTTCGTGCGAGTGCCTGGCGTAATTTGCGGCGCTCGGGCTCTTGGAGTCCTTTCTGGCGATCGCGTTGTGTCCGGTAAGCTTCAATGACTTCTATGAGCTTTTCAGGCGGTTGCATGACATGGGCTCCCGCAAATGCATCCCGGATAGAGTTCTTCAAGCCGGATTGCATACATGCTTGAATGGCCTCCTCTGAGGCTGAAAAGCCAATCCTCATCAACAAATGTTTGGCGGCAGCTTCATCCCATGCTGACCTCGGGAGAGGTTTCCAGACGTTCTCTGGCTGAATATTTTTTATCTTAAGGGTATTCATAACAAAGGGTTATTAGGTAACGTCAGAAACAGGTAGCAGGTTTCAAAGGGAAAAATCAAATCACTCTCTGAACGTTTTGTAAACTCTAGTCACGCGTTTGGAAATTGAGCAAAAGCACTCCCAGGGAATAGAATCGCCCCAACCGCAGAATTCAGCGACCGAAATGGTTTCGTCACCTTGTGAGCCGATGAAGGTGGCCTGATCTCCGGCTTCAGGCGCTTCTGGCAGGTCCGTCACATCTACGATTAATTGATCCATGGTTACCCGCCCCAATACCGGGCAGCGCTGGCCAGCGACCAAAACCTCAGCGCGTTTTGTGAAAGGCATGGGTATACCGTCTGCGTATCCTGCCGAGAGGACGGCTAGCTTTGTCGGTCTGCTTAGGGTCGTCAGTCGGCCATAGCTTACAGGACAACCTTTGGGCAGGCTTTTTAGGAGTGAAACGCGGCCGTGGAAGCTGAGAACGGGTTCTGTAGAGACTTGGGCAAAGAGTGAATCGGGGTAGGGGGCGGCTCCGAATTGAAGTAAACCAACGCGGATTGCATTAATAGGGCTACTTCTAACGAAGCTTCGCAGGCTGGCACTATTGTCTGCGTGGATCATGCAGTCGCTTAGATCAAACTGATCCTCGATCACTTTGAGCGTATCTATAAAGCGGTTACGCTGAAGCTCGGTGAAGTCAGGGTCGGTTGGGGCAGAGCTAAAATGGGTAAATACGCCGTCGAGTTGCAGGTTCTGGGCAACACGGATTGCATCAAGCATGGGTTGAAGGTCTTCGTGCCAGACTCCAAGTCGCCCCATGCCAGTGTCGATCTTGAGGTGTACTTTGAGGAGTTTGTTTCTTTCGGCAGCCTTCGTATTTAGACGCTCTACCTCCTCCAGGTTGGAAAGGGTGGGAATCAATGCATGATTGAAAAGCTGATCGTCTTCCTGGGGGAGGACGGCTGATAAAACCAGAATGGGCCAGCCCGAACCGATTTCCCTGAGTTGGGCCGCCTCCGTTACGTTGGCCACGGCAAACATGTCTGCACCGCATTGCATCAAACGAGTAGCGGTCTGAGCAATTCCATGACCATAGGCATCAGCCTTCACGACAGCCACATACCGGATGTGGTCAGGAAGAGCAGCGCGGATTTTGTGCAAATTGCGTTCAAGAGCCGCTAGATCAATTTCTGCCCAACTTCGGGCCTGGTCTTGCATACTCACGATTCAGCGGTGCCGGTTGGGAGTCCATTTCTGGAACTCCGTTGTCGTGGTTTGAAAGATCTCGGGCTTTTCTACCTTTCTCAGGGACGCAAGAAAATGGGGCTGTGAGCCTAAAGCCTCCAAATCATAGTCGATCAACTCTGCGCCGGGAGGCATTCCGGGAGAATGAATGCGTTGCTTAATAAAGTACCGTTTCTCCGGCCTATCGCTCAGTTCCTCCGCAGAAGCGACTCGAATCTCATCAGAATCAGTTTCCTGGTCGAACCGTAAGGCATTCCAGCTGTTCTTTCTAAGATCCGAAAGAACGGTAAATGTATTTTCATCCTTTCGCTCCAATGCGATCAGCATGCCAGTTGCTTCCAAGCTCCGGTAGGTATAAATGGTCTGAACATTAGGGCTAATACTTACCCAGGTTCTCAGTGCCATGGAGTTGATCCGAATACCCAGTGTGGACCCAGGTCCTTCGCAATATACGAACGATTGGAGCTCTTCTAATTGTAGGTTTGTTTCCGCCAGTAACTGCTTAACCGCCTCAAAAAGCTTGGTTCCAGTCTCTCCTTCCAGCTTCACGTAAGCTAACCACCCGTGTTCTCCGAGGATTCCGGCTCGTACCCCGGGAGCGCTACAATCCGTTAGTAACAACGGATAGGCTATGGTTTGTGGTTCAATCATCTGTATTTCGAAAAATGAGAAAAGGGAGCCGCCTCCTTGAAATCAACGTCAAAGCGAACGGCTTAAAAATCAAGTGTTTAACGACCTATTTAGTCATTGACCCAGTCATTTAGGAAATAATCATAAAGCGCTTTTTTATCCATATTGAACCGTAGAAATTTACCGTGAGCATACAAGTAGAGGAAGTAAGCGAATCCAGAAAGAAAGTCATCGTCTCCGTTGACTCCAAGGATATCGCAATTGAGCAAAAGAAACTACTGGGACAGTTTTCCCAACAGGTCCGCATTCCCGGCTTTCGCCCAGGTAAAGCGCCGGAGGCCATGATCCTGAAAAAATACGGAAAAGATGTGGCCGAAGAGCTAAAGCGTAAGGTCGTCTCTGAGGCTTATGAGAAGGTGACAAAGCACGATGATTTCAAGGTCTTCAATATTGTGGACATGAAAGAAGGGGATATCGAGTCCGGTAAGGATGCCTCCATCGAATTCACCGTAGATGTAGATCCCGAGTTCGATCTTCCGGAATATAAAGGTATCGCGGTTACAGTCCCTGAATTTGAGGTCACGGAGAAGGACATTGAAGAAACCGTATACACCATGCGTTCCCAACGGGCTGACTTTGTTGAAAAGGAAGACGGCGCGGCTGCAACAGACTATGTTCAGCTTGGCTATGAAGGATTTCTCGACGACAAACCGCTAGCGGAAACGCTGACCGATCAACCCTTGCTGACCAAACAGGCTTCTACTTGGGAAGAAGCAGGCACCGATCGTGCCGATTTTCCTGGATTGGCTGAGGGGCTTGTAGGGCTTAAGAAAGGCGACGAGAAGGAAATCACTGTAAACTTCCCAGACGACTTTCGCGTGGAAGATCTCCAGGGAAAGACGGTAGTTTATAAAGTGAATATTTCGGAAGTGAGAGAAAAGAAGCTCCCGGAATTGGATGAAGAGTTCCTCAAGGCTAACAACGCCGAGTCTGAGGAGCAGTTGCGCGAAAATGTGGAGAGAGACCTTACAAACCGTAAGCAGCAAGAGTCCGATCAGATCAAGCGCGAGCAGATCATCAATTTCCTGAGTGAAAACTCAGAAGTGGCATTGCCTCAATCTGCGGTGGAAAGTGAAGCCATGCGCATCCTCCAAGGCATGCTCCAGCAGCAAGCTCAGTCTCAACAGGCTGATGAGAACCCCGAGGCTACTCAGGCTGCGATGAAAGAGGAGGCGAGCAAACAGGCTGAGCGCCGGGTCAAGGTCAACCTGATCCTCAATAGGGTAGCTGAAGCCGAGAGTATTCAACCGGAAGACCAGGATTTTCAAATGCAGATCTTCCAAGAAGCGATGTATACGCAGCAAAAACCTGAGCAAATTGCTAAAGAGTTAAGAAAAGACCAGGCCCGCTTGCGTTCGATGCATGAATCCATACTGATAAACAAGACACTTGATTTTCTAGTCGAACAATCTAGCGTCTCTGAAACCATCGACCAACCCGAAGAGGAGAAGAAATAAGTGAGTTTTTACGTACCCAACGTTATCGAAAATACCGGCCGTGGCGAACGTGCCATGGATATTTATAGCCGGCTGTTGAAGGACCGTATCGTGTTTATTGGTACACCCATCGACGACACTATTGCCAACTTGGTGATCGCCCAATTGCTCTTCCTTGAAATGGAAGACCCGAAAAAGGATATCAATCTCTACATCAACTCCCCTGGAGGAGTAGTTACCGGAGGCATGGCCGTATACGATACGATCAACCTTCTGAGCTGCGATGTGGTTACTTACTGTGTCGGAATGGCCGCCAGTATGGCGACTGTGCTTTTGGCTGCCGGAACTCCCGGTAAGCGTTATGCCCTGCCAAACAGTCGTGTGATGATTCACCAACCTTCCGGTGGAGCAGGTGGACAAACTTCGGATATCACCATTGCCGCTCGCGAGATCAATCGCTGGAAACAAACTTTGAATCAGGTTATTTCCAAGCACACTGGAAAAACCGAAGAGCAAGTTGAAAAAGACTCTGACCGCGATTACTACATGACCGCTGATGAAGCCAAGGAATATGGCATCGTCGACAACGTCATAGAAGTAAGGGAAGAAGTCGAAAAAGCATCTTAATCGTTTATGGCCAAATCTACCAAGTTAACCTTTTGTTCTTTCTGCGGTAAGTCGCAGAATGAAGTCCGCAAGATGATTGCGGGACCTGGTGGAGTGTACATTTGTGATTCCTGCGTGAATGTGTGTAAGACCGTAATTGATCGCGAGGTCAAAGCGGCACAACCTCAGGAGTCTGTTCCCTTCAAGCTGCTCAAGCCTCAGCAAATTAATTCTGAGCTTAACTTGCACGTCGTTGGTCAGGAACACGCGAAGAAGGTGTTATCGGTTGCGGTATACAATCACTACAAGCGGTTGATGCACCGTAACCAATCTCACGATCGTAAGATCGATGAGTCGTTGATTGATGTTGAGATTGAGAAGAGCAACATTCTAATGATTGGTCCGACAGGAAGTGGTAAAACCTACCTGGCTCGGACGTTGGCGAAACTTTTAGATGTGCCTTTCGCGATCGCGGATGCCACCACTCTTACAGAAGCTGGTTACGTAGGTGAGGACGTTGAGAATATTGTTCTTCGCCTCCTTCAGTCTGCAAACTACGACGTTAAGAAAGCTGAGTGCGGTATTATCTATGTAGATGAAATCGATAAGATTGGCCGTAAGACGGACAATGTATCGATCACTCGGGATGTATCCGGTGAAGGGGTACAGCAGGCATTGCTTAAAATCCTGGAAGGAACGATTTGTAATGTTCCGCCTCAAGGTGGACGCAAGCACCCCAATCAGGAATACGTTCAGGTCAACACGGAGAACATCTTGTTTGTGTGTGGTGGGGCGTATGTCGGCTTGGAAGAAATTATCAACAAGCGGGTCGGGCAGCGATTCCTCGGCTACAACCAAGCCCATGTGGTGGAAGAAGACAATTCCGCCGAAAGCACGGTTAGTAAACTAGAGCCTGAAGACCTGGTGAAGTTCGGAATGATTCCGGAGTTTATTGGTCGTCTCCCTGTGACTACCGTTCTTGAAGAGCTTTCAGCTGAAGACCTGCAAAAGATTTTAAAAGACACCAAGAACGCACTTGTGAAGCAGTATGAAAAATTGTTCGTACTAGATGGTGTTCAGCTCCGGTTCAATAACGACGCTCTTAAAGGTATCGCTGAGCAGGCCAAAAAACTCAAGACGGGTGCGCGTGCTCTTCGCTCCATTATGGAGAAGATCATGCTGGATGTCATGTATGAGTTACCTCACTTCGAAGATGTCGAAGAAGTCGTCATTACTGCCGGCGTTGTAGACGGCAAACGGAAGCCACAGATCAATCGTAAGCCCAAAGAGGCAAAAAAGAAAGCTGCTACCAAGGCTGCAGAGTCCGAATCTGAGACGGAGCCGAAGGACGCAGCTTAAGTTCTGCTTTTCTAAACGATGCCTCGGTCGCCTTTTTTCAGCGTCTTTATCCAGGCTACAAGTAGTTGGATGCAGGCTTCGAGATCTTCGAGATCAACCATCTCGCTGGGTGTGTGCATGTAGCGCAGAGGAATGCCGATTGCACCTGTGGCTACTCCGGGACCGGCGACCTGAATAGAGCGCGAGTCGTTTCCGATAAGGCCTCGTTCAGCTTCAATTTGATAGGGGATGTTCTCTTGCTCAGCCACATCGATCAGAGATTCGCAAACGAGTGGATTGAGTTGTGGTCCGCGCGAAATGATTGCGCCACCTCCCATTTTGAATGCTCCGAACTGTTTATTGTCGGCGTCTGGAAAATCAGTTGCGTGGCTCACATCGATAGCGATCCCATAGTTTGGAGCTACGGCAAAGGTAGAGGTAGCGGCACCCCGAACTCCTATTTCTTCTTGAGCGGTGCCCACAGAAACCACCTTGGCCGCGAGGGATGATTCCTCTGCCAATCGTCTTAAAACTTCTCCGGCGATGTAGGCTCCCGTCTTGTTGTCGAAGGCACGAGCTGAGCCGACTGAGCCATTGATCATTTCAAACTCGTGGTCGTAGGTGACTGTGTCTCCCACACGAACGAGTGCTTCGGCCTCCTTCTTATTGGCGACGCCAAGATCGATCCACATGTTGTGGATTTTTGGTACTTTCTCGCGCTCACTGGTATCCATGAGGTGAACGGCACGCTTTCCGGTTACTCCCTTTACAATGCCGTTCTTGGTTTTGATGCGAACGCGACGACCCGAGATCATGATGCGGTCGTGGCCGCCGATAGTGTCGAAGAACAGGTAGCCGCAGTCATCAATGTATTTGATGATAAAGCCCAGCTCGTCCAGGTGCCCGGCAAGCAGGACAGACGGATCGCCCTCAGGGTTGAGGGTGGCGATGCGGTTGCCTAACACGTCTTTTTCATAAAGATCAGACTTAGGCTCCATGAATTTATCAAAAACAACTTGGGCTTCTGCTTCATTCCCGGAAGGAGAGCGGCTGGCGAGTAGTTCTCTTAGAAAGTCTGGTACTTGATAATCGGAATTGGACATGCAGAGGAGTGTGGAGTTGTTGCGAGTGGGGACAAGTCAGGATTTAGCTTTGGGAATACAAGTCTCGTTAATGTTGAAGTCCAAAATTGTGGTAGGGTGTCCGTGTTCAGGTGTCAGAGAATACATTCCCATATTTCGATTGCATGTACCGATAATCCACCTAACCCCTTAGGTGTGATTATTTATCCTGCCATCGATATCAAAAACGGGAAGGCCGTACGCCTTCTTCAAGGAAAAGCGGACCAGGAAACGGTCTATTACGATCGTCCAGCTGACGCTGCCAAAGTATGGATGGAGTCAGGGACGACATGGATGCACATGGTAGATCTTGATGGGGCATTTACCGGAACTGGCAGCAACCTTAAGCATGTTGAGGAGGTGGCCGCCCTGGGACTTAACGTTCAGTTGGGTGGAGGATTGCGGGACAGAGCTTCTGTGAAGGCTGCGTTCGACGCTGGCGTTTCCCGAGCGGTTATTGGTACACGTGCTTGTTCGGAGCCCGAATTCGTAAGAGAGCTCGTGCAAGAATTTGGTGATAAAATTGCCGTTGGCATTGATGCTAAAGACGGGCTTGTCGCGGTTAAGGGCTGGGTAGATACCTCTGACGTAACAGCATTGGGTTTGGCCAAACAGGTCTCTGACTTTGGGGTTCGAACTATCATTTACACCGATATCAGTACTGATGGCATGATGACGGGACCCAATCTGGAAGCGCAGGAAGAAATGCTTAATAACTGTTCAGCCAATATTATTGCAAGCGGAGGGGTTTCCCGCATGGAAGACCTGGATAATCTTGCCGTGTTGGATGGTCGCCACAGCAATCTGGATGGAGTGATCACCGGGAAAGCTATTTACGAAGGAGCCATCGACCTTTCCACAGCTTTGTCAAAATATCCTCAAGTCAGCTAGGCTGGTTGTCTGGACTTGATCGTTGGTCTGTTGGGCCTAGGATCGAGCCAATGATATCACCCCATCTTCGACTTGATCGGCGCCTGACTAAAGGCGGTTTCTCAATACTTATCCTCTTATCCGGTTTTCTGTTTACCGCCTGTGGGCCTCGTGAACGTGTGGTTGATAGGGCTGTAAAGAATCAGGAGCTTTACATTGCGAACGGAGCTGAGCCTCAGTCTCTGGATCCTCACATCGTGACCGGGGTTCCAGAGATGCAGATTGTGAGAAATTTGTTTGAGGGGCTTGTTGTGTTCAACTACCAGACGCTTGATATGATTCCGGCTGCGGCCGAAAGTTGGGAAGTGAGTGAGGATGGCAAGACCTACACTTTTTTTCTACGCAAGGACCTGAAATGGTCGAATGGAGATTCACTTACTGCTCATGATTTTCACTACAGCTTCAAACGAAGCATATCTCCAAAAATGGCCTCCCCTTATATTACTTTCATGACAAGTATTTCTAATTGCCTGCCATACAACAAAGGAGAGGTAACCGATTTCGACCAGGTAGGTTGTAAAGTGGTGGATGATTATACTCTGGAGTTTCACTTAGATCATCCAAATCCGCCATTTCTGCTATACATGGCAAGCGGGCAGTATTTTTACCCCGTGCACAAGGCTACGGTGGAGGCGCATGGAGAGATGGATCAACGTGGGACCGCTTGGATTCGACCGGGCAATATCGTGACTAATGGCCCCTTTCAGTTGGGTGAATGGTCCACCAATACGGTACTTTCGGTTGAGCCCAATCCGCATTACTGGGACCGAGAAGCTGTTCTCCTCAATAAAGCACATTTCTTCCCCATCGAAAATTTGGATACACAATATCGATCTTATCTGAATGGCGAAGTGCATATTGCTCGTCATATTCCTCTTCACGCCATTCAAGAGCTTGAGAAAACGAAACCTGCTGATTACAGGAGTCATTTATATTTGGGAACTTACTATTATGGCTTCAATACACGCAAAGCTCCCTTGAATGATGCACGAGTGCGTAAGGCACTTTCTTTGGCGTTGGACCGTGAGTTAATCGTCAATGAAGTTACGCAAGGGGGGCAGCAATCGGCCTATTCCTTTGTTCCTCCAGGGGCTAACAAGTATCAACCGGACTACACGTTCTCAAAAAATGTGGAAGAGGCTAAAAACCTATTAGCTGAAGCTGGCTATCCAAACGGAGAGGGATTCCCCACATTGGAAATCCTGTTTAATACTTCTGAACAACATAAAGCCATTGCTGAAACAGCCCAGCAAATGTGGAAAAATACCTTGGGTATTGAAATCCGATTGGTGAATATGGAATGGAAGGTATACCTCGACGCTCGCGATAATGGCGATTTCGATATCGTGAGGGCTGGATGGGTCGGAGGACTCGATTACCAAGGGTACTTGGATCTTTTTAATAGCGATTCAGGCAATAATGATACCGGATGGACAAATCCGGAGTTTGATAAGCTCTATAAAGCGGCCGCAGAAATCATGGATCCTGAACTACGAATAAAAACGGTTCAGCAAGCCGAGAAGATTCTTCTCAGTGAAATGCCCATTGCTCCCGTCTATCATTACACCGTTAACTATATGATAGATACTCGGGTGAAAAACTATTACTCAAACAGCATCGACGAGCGTAACTACAAGCACGTCTATTTGGAAGAGTAGCTTCCTCGATTGGTTATTTATTAAGGCGGTTTGAAACATTGCTTGCTGTTGCAGTGTTTAAAGCAGCAGTATGTCCGTTTTTGCCTGAATAATTATGCGATTTTCTTTCTCCCTCAAACCGGCGCTGGCTCTAGTCCTTGTTCTTCAAGTCTTCTTAGGGGCACTATCAAGCTACGGACAAATTTTCGAACAACCTACCAGTGGGTTTCTCGATGAAGGTGCCGGTACCTTGTTTGGCATAGGATCTAAAGAAATGGGTGAATTAGGTGATTCGACGGGAGGGGATGCCTACACTCCAGAGTTACTTAGATACGGGGTTGATTCAATCGAAGCGGGCGCTTTTGCAAGTTTGATCCTATTGCAAAATGGGAAATTGCTGGGCCCTTCTGTTGACGAGAACCAGAACGTCCATGTCGAAATCGATACCGAGGTCGTATCTATGGCTAGGGGTTTTAGTTATACGCTCTACATAAAAGAAGATGGCAAGCTATACGGAGTGGGCGCGAATCAGGATGGGCAGCTCGGAGATGGGACCACTGAGGATCGCGATTCTCCAGTAGAAATAGCGAGTGAAGTGGCGGCCGTTAGCACCGTATTCAGGCACACGCTTTTCTTGAAGAATGACGGATCCCTTTGGTCTATGGGTTACAATGAGTTTGGTGCTTTGGGCGATGGTACGAGTGATAAGCGATTGAATCCGTTTATGGTAGACACAGGGGTCGCTGCTATCAGTGCCGGAGCCGATTTCAGCTTCTATATCAAGTCCGATAATACTCTGTGGGCAATGGGTGATAACATTATTGGTCAATTAGGAAATGGAACCTTGGTTGACCAATTCAATCCCGTGCAGATCTCCGAGGATGTGCTGATGGTGTCGGCCGATGGTGGAGGATCTTTCGCTCATTTTATTAAAGACGACAATACGCTTTGGGCGATGGGCGACAACGGAGCAGGACAGTTCGGAGATGGAACATTTGCCGATAGCTCAAATCCAATGCCCATCGATTCGGAAGTCGCATTTGTGGGAGGCGGTCAATCTGATGCCTACTATATAAAATTGGATGGTACGCTTCTTGGGATGGGAGCAAACCTAAGAGGTGAGCTTGGGGATGGTACTGCCAATGAGCGTCCAACTCCAATCATCATCGATAGCGACGTGAAGCAAGTAAGCGGAGGATCCCTTTATGCTATGTATGTGAAGGAAGATGGGTTGGTCTATGGTTTAGGAAAACGTTCGAGTTTCGGAACGGGAGAAAACTTCACTACAGCGCCACTACAAACCCTGGATGGAATCAAAGCTGTTTCATCAACCTTCTATAGTTTATTTCTGCGCGAAGATGGTGTGTTGCTCGGAACAGGTGACAACTTCTTTGATCAAATGGGCGACCAATACTCATTGTCCTTAAATGCTCCTGTCGAAGTCGCAAACGATGTGATCTTTATGGATACAGGTTGGGGGCACACACTCTATATAACTGCTGATGGCACTTTATGGGGAATCGGCCTGAATGAGGATGGTCAACTCGGGGCAGGGGATTCTGTGGTCGAGGGCGCTCCTGTTGAAGTTGCCAGCAATGTCGTGTCTGTATCTGCCGGTGGAGGGCATTCTTTGTATATAACCTCCGATGGTAATTTATGGGGTATGGGGAACAATCTAAGTGGCCAGCTAGGTGATGTCACCAATTTGAGTCGTACAATTCCAGTGATGTTAGATAGCAATGTCATCGCTGCTTCTGCGGGTTTTGGACATAGTCTATATTTAAAGGCAGATGGGGTGCTTCTTGGTATGGGAACTAACGACGATGGAGAATTGGGTACCGATGAGTTTGCCGTTACAAACAGTCCTTTCGAGATCGATACCAATGTGGCAGCGATATCTGCCGGAGAGTATTCGAGTCTATACATTAAGGAAGATGGTTCGTTGATGGGCATGGGATGGAATGAGTTGGGCCAATTGGGAGATGGAACCAAGGCAGACCGATCCACGCCTGTTTCGATAGCTTCCGATGTGGTTGCCATTAGCTCCGGGGGAGGTCACTCGCTTTTCTTAACCGAAGATGGTATCTTGCATGGCATGGGGCTCAACGAAAGTGGACAACTGGGGACAACGAATTTTGGTAGTCATGTGTTAAGCCCCATCGAACTGGCTAGCAACGTGGATGCATTTCATGCCGGAGTGGATCATACCTTTTTCATTCGTTTAGAAAGCTTTGAAGATTGGGCGGAAGCTCACTTCACGGCC
Source organism: Opitutia bacterium ISCC 52 (assembly GCA_014529675.2). Taxonomy (NCBI): domain Bacteria; kingdom Pseudomonadati; phylum Verrucomicrobiota; class Opitutia; species Opitutia bacterium ISCC 52. The sequence goes on along the minus strand of CP076040.1, from coordinate 2,635,419 downwards.
GAAGAATTGGCTGACCCGAATGTGTCATCGATGGAGGCCGATCCAGACGGAGACAGCTATAATAACTATTTCGAATACCGAGCAGGCCTGGATCCCAAGGATGCCAAATCGCGTTTATATTATACGTATACAAATGGACCCAATCCTAGTTTAAGTATGGGGCCCATTGATCAGAGCGCGAAACCGATTGTGCAAACGAGTGATGGGTTGACCGTCTGGATCCCTCTTGATCCTCAGCTGTATACTTTGGAAAACGATCAGTTGGTGGTGGATCTTGGAAGCTTGTTACCCAGCGGATTCTTCCGTGTCGTTATTTTTGAAGAGTAGCAGCAGCTATTAATACTCCAGTCCGAGCTCGTCGGCTATATCTTCGAGTGGGTAGGTAACCATCTCAGCCAAGGTTGGGTGATACCAAGGAGCATTCAGAAGATCCACGACTGTTGCCTTGAGACTGACCGCAACGGAAAATGCGTGAATGAGTTCACCGGCGTCCTTGCCCACAATCTCTGCACCGAGAATCTTGCCCGTTCGATCGGCGAATACTCGGACATAGCCGTGCTTCGCCTCCATCAAAATGGATTTTCCATGATCATCCCAGGGATAATCTGCGGATAGATATTCGATGCCTTCCCGCTTAAGCATATTTTCATCCATTCCAGCCAATGCTATCTGTGGATCTGTAAATATCACTCCCAGGAAGTCCCAGTCCGACGGCTCTCTAACTTTTCTGCCTGTAGCGTGCTTCGCTACTGCTTCACCTTGAATGATTGCCACGTGGACAATTTCAACGGGACCCGCAACATCACCTGCCGCATATACATGGGGGTTCTCTGTCTGATTGTAGGAACCCGTTTTGATGTGGCCGCTTCGGTTGGTTGAAATACCGGCCGCTTCCAAATTGAGACCGACCGTATTGGGAACACGTCCCAGAGCGTTGAACAGGTATTTGGCTTTTTGAATGATCTGCTCGCCGTTTTGTTCGAATTGGACCTCAAATTCATCTTCATTCTTGGATATCTTGCTAATGCTTGTGTTGGTATAGAGCTCAACCCCTTCTTCACGAAACACCTTTTCCACGACTTCTGCCGCTTCCGTTGATACCTCTTTTAGGATGTGAGGGCTTCTCTGGATTTGGATGACTTTGCTGCCCACGCGATTCAGGAATTGGGTGAGCTCACTGGCAACGATTCCACCGCCCAATACAATGACCGATTCCGGTAAAAAGTCTAAATCAAGTACCTCATCGCTGGTCCATACGCCTTCCAGGTCGCGAAGACCCGGTATGTTGGGGACCTGAACGATCGAACCCGTTGAGATCAGAATCTTATCGGCCGTTAACTCGGTACCGTCATCCAACTTTATGGAATTAGGGCCGGTGAACTCAGCTCGGTTTCGGTAAAGAGTAAATTTATCACTTTCGAGGCCTTCGACTCGATAATCTGAAAACTCTTTGATCGTATCTACTTTCCTTTGATGAATGAGCGACATGTCTGCTCGCGCTTCCGGAATATCCAATCCAAAGAGTTTTCCGTTTTTAGCGTGATGAAGCACTTCAGCTGAGTAGATCAGCGTCTTAGATGGCATACAGCCTCGCAGAATGCAGAGACCACCAAGCTGTTCACTTCCATCTACGATAGCAACTCGATCGAGTACCTCACGGGCGGTTCGAGCTGCAGCATAGCCGGCACTGCCACCGCCTATAACAAGAAAATCAAAATGATTGGGATTCATGAAGCCTTAGTGTTGGGGTGAAGAGATTCCTTTCAATGGTAGAGTAGCTCTAGCTTCCAGCCTGTGTTTTGCAAACGCCGAGGTTTCGTAATCAAGGCAGTGCGGTTTCGGTTTATACAAACGAATCGCCTCAACGGGTTATAGGCGTTCTTGAACTATAAACAGGCAAGATGCCTATTCTACTTCACTCAACTCGTTCAATCAGGTTGGTTGCCTGAATCTTATAGGAGCCACGTCGCCTTGGAGGTTCAAGCAGCAGAATGACTCTACGGTTTTCTGCGTACTCCAAGTCCTTTTCAAAAACAAATTTAGGGCCTTCATTGGTTTCTACTAAAAAGGCGACAGGAATGCCTTCATCTATAAAGGGGTTCAAGCTGAACGAATCAGAGATGCCCGGTTCGAAATATCTATTTTGCGTGCCCACTTTTCCTGCTAAGCGAACCCCTGTGGCATTGAACACGCGAATGCTGTTGATGGGAAAATTGGATGGATCAGCGTCAACAAAATGAACATTGAATTTGTTACTCGAGTCTGAGGGTGCGGTCGTCAGAATCAGAATGGCTTTTTCGACACCACCAGGGATCAAGGTTCTAGCAATAGGAATGCGCTTGGTGTTTTCTGGATCAGTTGGGTAGCGGGTCAGGCTCTTCTCGAAAGAAGGTAAGAGTTGCTGGTCCTTGGTATTCATGAACGCGACCTTTCATGAACTTTCCTAGGCTCAAGGTATCGACTTCTTCTGTACGTGCCTCAAATCGAATGCCAGCCCAGTCCCCTCTGCCGACCCGATAGGCCCAAAACTGGATCTCTCTGGTAGGTTCTTGAGGTGCTTGTGCATCTCCGAGGGGCGGGATGATTAATGTTAGGAATGCAATTACTAGGATGTAGCAAACGGCAGAGCGGGGACCAGCCGACGCCTGAAGGCTGAGGCAAGGCACGCGCTCTAGCCCTGCCCTTCTAATTCTAAGAGTTAGGGCCATTGCATCCTTGCAATGCCGCAGCAGAGCACAATGCAACCCCCTTATATTTGTGATTCGTCGAGCCATTTAAAGTGTAGGATTTTGAATTTTCGACCGAACCCGTTTGCCGAGGCACTCACATCACCCGATTCATCAAATAGGTCAGGGAACCTTTGAACCCAGGCTTCGCACCACTTTGTTGTTCAAGCCGGTCATTCTACCTGTGCTCTTAAACTCGTAGTAATTCCAATCTGAGCCCGAGCCTTCTGTCTCCGGATTCAGGGAAGGGAAATTGAGCTTCATCGTTTGCCCATTATTATTGGATGTTGGCCTGTCTTCATTCCAAGTAACCTGCGCAGCTCCTGATTCTGGGATGAAGAAAATTCCCTCCGGTAAATATTCTCCTTTTAGGGCGTTTTCCCATTGTCCGGAATCGAGTCCCGTTTCTACCACCACGCCAAAGTAGCGAAGAAATTTGTCAGATTCTTCCTGGTTGCTCGGTTCTGTCGAATAGAGGATTAAGCGGCTGCGATTCCGTTTTAGAATGGCTTGAGATCGGGCGTTGGCAAACGCCTGGCTAAGGAGCATCTGAGCGGTATCGAGACGAGGAGCATTCTCGTTATGGTTAAGAGCGCTGAACAGAATGCCTGTTAGAATAGCAATCACCGTAATGGCGACGAGTAGTTCAACGACCGTGAAGCCCGCTCTCTTTTTGCGTCGAGTTATCAAGTGCGTTGGCCTGCCTTAGAAAAGTGAATGCTTTCTGCAACGTTTTGCGAGGTTTCTGAACTGGTCATTCGCTTTGCTAGTTCCAGACCAAATTCAATCGCGGTACCCGCTCCACGCGAAGTGATGATGTGGCCATCGGTAACGACGGTGCTTGTTTCATCGATATCTGGAAGTTCATCCGCCACCGAGAAGTGGGCCGTATAGGCCCGGCCCTCCAATACTTCTGCATCATTTAGGATCAATGGAGCGGCACAGATAGCTGCAGTGGGTTTACCAATCTCCGCATGGTTGCGGACAAATTCTATGACTCTCGAATTCTCTCGAAGAGGATACACGCCCGGTCCTCCGGGAATTACCACGAGGTTGTAACTGTTTTCAGCAATGTCCTCAAAGAGCTCATCCGCTTTCACGGTGATTCCATTCTTTCCAGTGACTTCCAACTGTGGGCCTGTAGATGCGGTGGTGCATTCAACACCCGCTCGTCTTAATATATCGAGTGGGGCGATGGCTTCGAGTTCTTCCAGCCCTTCATGAAAAATAAATAAAGCAGTGCTACTCATGCCAAAGATTTTCACCTAATTGTGGCCCGGATTTCAAGCTTGAGGAGGTAGGACTTGATGATTTTTAAAAACTGATACTTATTCCTCTGTTTTGATGGAGGAGAATGAATTTAAAGGAAAGCACCTGTTGGTGTGCGGAATGGGCTACCTTGGTAAACGAGTAGCTCGCCAGGCTCTTGATAGAGGGATGCGTGTGACAGCATTGACACGCTCCGCTGAGAAAGCAGAAGCCCTGCGCAAAGAAGGCTATGAGATGATCGTGGCAGATTTAGTGCAGCAAGCCTGGTATCAGGATGTGACTGAGCCGGTTGACTACATCCTCAATTGCGTGAGTGCAGGAGGTGGAGGTGTTGATGGCTATGTGCGAGCCTACATCGAGGGGATGCACTCGCTGCTGCACTACTGTACTGGCGACTTTAATGGGAGGCTTATCTACACCAGTTCTACAGGTGTTTATCCTTTCAGTGATGGTGAGATTGTAACTGAAGACACTCCCTTTGATCCTCAGTCGGAAACTTCCGAGATACTTAAAACCTCAGAAGGATTCCTTCAGCGTAGTGGTCCAGATCACTGGGCGATTTTACGCTTAGCAGGGATCTATGGGCCTGATCGTCACTATTTATTGAACCAGATCAGGTCTGGAGAAATCGAGCTATCTGGAGAAGGGGGCAACTACCTCAACTTAATACACGTGGATGACATCTGCTCTGCCATTTGGAGCGTATGGGAGGCTGATGAGTCTGCCCTCAACACCATTTACAATGTGAGTGATGATCAACCTGCATTAAAAGAGGAGGTCGTTTCTTGGTTGGCAGAAAAGACAGGGAATCCTATGCCACAGTTTAATCCAAAGAAATCAATCCGTCAGCGTCATCTGCCAAATGGAAAACTTCCTAATCGGATTATATCCAATAAAAAGTTAAAAGCAGCGACTGGTTGGCAGCCGGAGTATCCGACTTACCGTGAGGGGTTTGCAGGACTGATCGGGTAGCAAATGCTATCAGTCTGGGACAGACCGCCTAGTAATAGATCAACAACCGATCGTGGACTAGGAGAACCAGATCATCTTTACCATCGTTGTTGAGGTCTCGGACTCCAACATCTTTGGGTTGGTAGTTGATCTGCTGATTTCCACGCTGTGTGTTTTGATCGAACAAAGTGAACTCCAGGTTCTGTGACCATGTTCCTTCGTCGGATTTGGAAAATAATTCAAGGATATGTTGGTTGGGGTCGATACCGACAAGCTGTATGGAATCCCCGTCCGAGCGATTGGTTGCATAGAGGAAGGAGTAGCGCACGTCCTCTGTTTCCGGTTCGAAAAAATCATTGTGGATATCGAGCTTCCATCGTTCTCCTTCGTCCGGGAGGAGGTAAAAGCGTTTTTCGCCACCGATAAGCAATGCCTGGCGTCCCTTCCCAAGGTCAATGTGTCTTCCAAGAACTGGTTTTATGGGAGGCAATTCTTTTTGATTGTTACCCTGGAGGCTGGAACGGTTGTCCTGGCCAGCCCAATACAGGTGATCATCCTTGGGGTCGAAGTAGACCATTCCTCCGGAATCGTCACGGTTGTAGGGAATCGGCAGGTGAGCATCCTGTTTTCGCTTAGGTGTATTGAACTGTTCGCTTATTATGAAATCGTCCTTCTCGGCGTCATATTTTATTTTGCGCAAAAATCCCGTGTCTGCGATGAAGATCTCGTCGACCCCATCCTTGTCCATATCGGAAAAGTTAATGCGGTCAGAAGAGAGGTCATAGAGAAGGGTCTTCCGGAGGGCGGCCTCTTTCGCTACCTCTACGTAGGCTCCTTCTTCATATTTGAAAAATCGTGAGGCTTCACGTTGTCCAAGTATAACCAGGAAGGGCTTTGATTTCTCAAGGTAGGCGAGGGCAAGTCCTCGAGGCTCGTTTTTTAAGTCCTTCAGCTCTTGGCGATTTGCTTCCCATTCGTTCTCTTTATTGAGAACAAACTCTGTCAGGTGATAGTCTCGGCTGATTTTTTCGATAATCACGATGCCCTTGAATCCACCAGCAGCTTTGTGAGCACTTATCAGCTTCACGGGTTCGCCCTCAAGAGGCAGTAAGCTTGGAAAGGGCAATTCCCCGTCCTTGCTCAGTTGGGAGATGCCGGCCATTCTTTCATTTTGGCTGATTTGAACAATGATTGGCTTTTGTGTCTTGGGATGCTGGAGAATAGAAACGCCATCCAAATAGGCGAAGGCTGGAAAGTTTTGCTGAGTGGAGAATAGACCGTTTTTCTCCTGCATGAATACCTGGATCTGAGCACCTTCGGCATCCCCAATGATCAGGTCGGTCCGTTTGTCTCCATTGAGATCACCCCACGTGTAAAGGGCCGCACTGCGGATGTTGGAGTTTACCGGGTAGGTGAATGATTGGATGTCTTTGAAGGCATCTCCCGAATTGAAGCTTTCTTGAGTTACGCTGAATTCTTTTACCTGTCCGGTTCGGCCATCGGAGTAAATAAATGCAGGAGATGCGTCCTTTGCCGTTTGTAGTTGCGAGTAAATGGCTGAACTGAATTCAATCGGAATCTCTGGGCCAAATTCTCCAGCTTCGATCTGCATTCGCAAGGCGAGGAACTGTGCGTTTTGATTCGAATGGTAATACATCAAATCCGGCAATTCGTCGTTATCGAGGTCTGGGGTGATTAGATTCCAGGCCGCATTCTCTTCAACGTAGAATTCCGAAATAGTAAAATCCAGTTCGCCTTTACTCTTTAGGAAAATGAGAATCTTGTCGCTTCCAAGCGCAATGATGTCTTCCTGCTTATCTTGGTTAAGGTCGGTTAGTACCAATGTCCGGCCACGTTGCTTGGGTGTGAATTCATCGAAGGTCCAGGATTGCTCAAATTCGCCTTCCTTGTCTTGCAGATAGACGGAGATGGCATCTCGGTTTCCCGTAATGGCCAGATCGATACGGCCATCTTTATTGAAATCAGCGAGGCCCAAATCGTAGGCCGATTGCTCAAGGACCATAAACCGTTTCTCAAACCAGCCGTCTTCCAACTCTGGTTCCCATTTTGCCTTGGAGGCTTCTTTGCCAATACTCCGCTTTTGCTTCTTATCGCTTTGCCGTATTAAGAACTCAATCTTGCCCTCAGAGTTATTGATAAGCGCGAGGTCATCCAGACCGTCATTGTTCAGGTCTGCAAATCGTGGGGCTCTTAGGTTCCAATCAAGTTGGGTTATATTGGGGCCTTGAAGAATTGTCTTACCTTCGTCTGCTAGGGATGAATTATAGCCAGCAGCGAGGCTGAGAAGGCCGAGTGTAATGGAAGCTAGTTTTCGCACGTTAATTGGATTTAGGTCGCATGATGATTTCCTGGTGGAGTCCTTCTTCTTCTTTGTAACCAGTTGCTAGGGTAAAATACTCGAAATCGTCGATGACAGGAATCTCCAGGTTGGCGAGTGGGTTATCTTCTTCCTCTTCTGGAGTCCTGTCGGGTATGGCCGATCCGAATCCCTTGAACAGCTTTGTCATGAATTCCATGAACTTCTCAGCATCATTGTATACCAAGCTCATAGGGTCATGTGGAAGCTCATTCAATGCATCTTGCACATCTTGCCGTTCGAAAATGGGGTTGGTGTTATCCTGCATGGAGGCAACCACCAGTTTGGCGAAGTCGGGATTGGTTTGTTCGAAAAAGATATGTTGATCGCTAATGAAAATGGAAGGTCCAGGCGTTGGCTCAGGAGTCTTCATGGCATAATTACTGATGCCGAGGTAATCCTGTTTGCCGATCATGCCCATTCGATCGAAGTTGCCGAGCAGAGCGTCTACTAAGGCCTCGAAAGATAAGCGGTCATTGATGCCGAGGATGATCGTATTACCTTGGTCGAAATAGGACTCCATGCCCGGGAGAATTTCAGCTATGCCTTGAGCGGAAGTGTTGGGGGTTTCACCTGCTGCCACGTAGAGGCTTCCTGAAAAGTTATCGATTAAGGCTTCGTTAATCTGGATGCTCAGGGTTTGTTCGATTTGCCTCTTTTGGCCCAGATATATTTGGCCTGCCATAGGGGAGATGGTAACGACCGTTTCTTCCAGGTCATGTAGCATTCCGCTGATGTCAAAACTGGATACAGAAACTTGTCGAAGATCGTCGCTTAGGAAATTGGCATCCGGTAATGAGTGCCCATAGTGGCCAAGGAGCTTACCAAAAAATCCGTCATTTTCTTCATAGTGAAAAAAGGAGCGCGTTCTTAGCTCGGAAGGGTCGAGGTCGATTGAACCTGACAAGCCTTGAAGCGCGTCCAGTCCCAAGGCATCCAGAATGATGTCGTTAGGGGCGATTTGTCCGCTTTGAACCATGGCATTGGACATTTCGCCATACTGTTCGGCTGCTGCTTCGGCGACCTCACTGATGACGGAGAGATCTGCAAAGTAGAATATCTCGCTGTTTTCATACATGCGAGAAAAGCCATTTTGGAAGGTCTCATTGTCCGCAAGGGTAGGTTGGGAATCATTTCCAAGATACCGTTCGATGAACTTGATGGCCGATTCTTCATCCTTGCACATGGCAGCAATATCTTCGTTGAAAAGAATGATGAACTCCTGGTCTAGAACAAAATAGAAGTCCTCGTATTCTCTATATTCGTTTTCATCGTCTTCCAATGATTGGACCAATAAATCAAAGAGTGACTCATCATCGTAGTCGAAGACTACCCAGAAATTCGGAATGGGTTTTCCCCGGCTTTGATTGTCTTCTAGAGAGAGAGTTGGGTCTGGGAAAAAAGAGAGGAAATCTAAGTTAGAGACTCCTATAGCCAACTGACCTGTGAAAAGGCCTTCCATCATTTCCTGGTCCTGTTCATCCCATTCGTTCTCTTCGTTCTTGGGGAATGTATCCGAACTAAGGTTTGCGATGGTTTGATCGACGAGCGCCTTTACTTCCTCTCTTTGATAGAGCTCATACAAAGGATTGGCTTCCCAGTCCTCTTTCAATTGTGGGATGCTGGGGATTTCCAAATAGAGCAGTGTATCCTCGTCAAACAGGGTCGGAAGATCTTCACGGGCAGCATGGCTGACATTGAAGTTTAATGAGAGGGAGAGAAGGGTGGCCGCACGTACGAACCCTTTAATTATCTTCATCTAAAGTGACTGAGGCGTTGGGAGGTTTGTTGTATCTGAATCCGTTGTTGGGATTGCGAGGGTCGAAAGCAAATGCGTCGCGGTTGTCTATGAATAATTTCACCATTTCAGCTGGGATGGCAAAACCCAAACCCTCGGCTCCGAAAGCAACGATTTTTAAATTGTTAACACCGACGACTTCTCCGTAAAGGTTGAGGAGAGGACCGCCTGAGTTTCCTGGATTAATCTCGGCTGTTGTTTGAATCAAGAGACGTCCCTGCATGACTCGGTTTTTCAAACTGACGATGCCTTCCGATACTGAGCGCTCAAATCCAAGAGGGCTCCCCAAGGCAAATACACGCTGTCCTTGATCGAGTTCTCCGCCCGATCCAATGGGAAGGGCTTTAAAGGACTTTTCGCTATCGTTAATTTTGATGAGTGCTAAATCCCACTCTTGTGATACTGCGATGATCTCCACGTCTTCGTAGAGGGTGCGGCTGAGCTCTTTACCATCGGATTCACCTTCTTCAAATACGGTGACTTTTAATTCTACATCTCCAGAGATGACATGTTCGTTGGTGATGAGGTAACCATCTTCATGGATGAAAAATCCGGAACCGAGACCGGTGGCAGTCTCAATCAGAACGACACCTTCTCCATATTCTGATACCAGCTCCGTAACCGATTGTGTGGAGTCAATCCCACTTTCGATAAACAGCTGACCGGTGTTCATTTCGGTGATTTCGGTTTCTCCTCTGACGTCGATGACCTGTAATACTGAGGACTCAGGGATTTGAACGATGTCGTATCCAAGGTCCACATAGTAGGTATCGCGCTTTTTCTGCAGGATCTCTCCTTTGATCGAGTAGCCTTCCGACAACTCGAGGATGACCAGTTCAGCATGACCAGGAATGAGGGAACCCAGCAGAATGGCTAGGAAAGTGATAAATAGGCGTCGCATGGAATAGGGTATTGGTTGCTTGAGCGAGAAAGTTGTTCCGAGTGATATGCAAATAAAATCTATAACACCTGTTCAAGGGCTTTTACAGTCGTTTCAAGAACCTTGATGCGCGCATAGGGCTTATTATTTCCTTCAACAATAATCCAGGGGGCATTGGGCTTATTGGTAAGGTGGATCATGTCGTTGATGGCGACATTGTAATCATCCCATTTGTCGCGGTTTCGCCAGTCCTCGTCGGTGATTTTCCACTGTTTGTGTGGGTTTTGCTCGCGAGCTTTGAATCGGCGCAATTGTTCTTCTTTATCAATATGTATCCAGAACTTCAGTATGATGGCTCCGCCGTTGGACCAGTGTTCTTCTGTTTCATTGATTTCGTCGTAGGCGCGTTTCCACTCTTTTTCGGAGCAAAAACCTTCCAAGCGTTCGACCATCACTCGTCCATACCAACTGCGATCATAGATGCCGATATGGCCGCCCTTGGGAAAATCATTCCAGAATCGCCACATATAGTGGTGACTGAGCTCCAAGTCATTCGGTGCGGCTGTTGGGAAAACATCATAGCCACGGGGATCCAGGCTTTTGGTTAATCTTCGGATGGCGCCCCCTTTACCTGCAGCATCCCAACCTTCAAAGGCCAGCACGGCAGGGCGACGACTTTTGTATAATTGGTGTTCCAATTCATGCAAACTCTCCTGGAGCTGTTTTCGTTTCTCCTTATAGATCGTCGGTTCCATGGTCTGGGAGAGATCGACTTTTTCGAGCGGTGCCGGGAACCCCTTTTTGGTGCCCCATTTTAGCTTAGGATTCGATACGGGCTTTTCGGCAGTTTCCTTGGCCTGAAGTGCACTTTTTAGTTCGTCGGTTACCGTCTGGAGGAGCTCCAGGTTTGCTGACTTTAAATTGGTAGAATCGATGCGGACCCAGGGAGCACGCTTCTGATGAGTTAGATGGATCATTTCCTCCATCTTCTCCCGATACTCGTCATACAACTTATGGCGTTTCCAATCTTTCTCGGTGACGCGCCAGGAGGTCGAAGCATTTTTTGAGAGCTTGTTCAGCCTTTGATCCTGCTTTTCCTCAGAGATCGTCAGGTAGACCTTTATCAGGACGACTCCGTCATTCGTTAGCTGTTGCTCGAAATTTTTAATCTCACGAACGACTTTTGGCACCTGTTTGTCAGATATCTCCTCATTGACCCGATCGTCCAACAGCAGGCGGTACCAGGATCGATCGAAGATTGCCATGCGGTCTCTTGCCGGGGTTCTTATCCAAAATCGCCAGAGAAAAGGGCGGTAGATGGCTTCTTCACTGGGCGAGTGCATGGTGTGCACTTTAAATCCGCGCGGATCCAAGGATTGAAGGAGACGATTGATGAGCGCGCCTTTTCCTGCTCCGTCCGCACCTTCGAATAGGATGACGACTGGAATCTTTTTTAGGATGGCTTGCCGTTGAAGCCGTCCAAGATCCTGGATGAGGTTTGAAAGCTGGGATTTAAGGTCGCTGTCTGCAGGTTGGGTTACAGGCATTGGATAAAGCCTCGAAGGTCTCTGGTCTCTTTTCAACGGTTTTTTAAGCCTGATTGAGGAAAAGAATCGCGTTGGAACTGAAATTGATAGAACTCGTCATATTCATAAACAGAAGTAACTCTTATGTCTTGGATAGGTAAAATACTCGGAGGAGGAATGGGGATGCTCATGGGGGGACCCATAGGCGCAGTCATTGGAGGTGCTATTGGGCATTTATTTGTCGATAGCCAGGTGGAGGCTGTTGCTGATTCTCAGCGGCAATCAGGCACGGGCCGACCGGTTCCTGAGGCAGGATTCACCAATCAGGAGCAAAAACAGGCCGTATTCTTCGCCTCTACGTTTGCGATGCTGGGTAAGATGGCTAAAGCCGATGGAAAGGTAACTCAAGCGGAGATCAAAATCGTAGAGGGATTCATGCGTGATCACCTGCGATTGGATAAGCAGGCAAGGATGTTTGCTGTTAATATATTCAATCGAGCTAAGGATGATGCGTACCCGTATAGTCAGTACGCTACAGAGTTTTCCCGGCATTTTCAGTATGATCAGAATATGCGTATGGTTTTGTTCGAAATGCTATTCCAAGTGGCAGCTGCAGATGGTACGGTCCACCATGCAGAAGAGCACTTACTGGAAGAAACGGTTCGCTACCTCAATATACCGCGCCATTTATTTGAAGAGCTCAAGGCGCGTCTTGCCCCTTCAGCGGACCCTGCTTACACCGTGCTTGGTCTGACAGCAGATGCGACGGATGCTGAAGTTAAAAAAGCCTATCGAGCCAAGGTCATGGAATATCACCCAGACAAGATTGTGTCTAAAGGCCTACCCGAAGAATTCCTGAAGTTTGCCGAAGAGAAATTCAAGGAAGTCAACGAAGCCTACGAGACGATTAAGAAGTCACGAGGATTATAAGAGCTTTGTGCCTAAAGGTATCTGCTTGTCGGGTACGCAAAGAGCGACTTGACCTTCCTGGTTATGAAAGCCGGTGACCAGGCACTCGGACATAATGGGTCCGATCTGCTTCTTGGGGAAGTTTACGACGGCAACTACTTGCTGACCAATCAGCTCCTCCCGTGAGTATAGTTCGGTGATTTGAGCACTCGATTTGCGAATGCCAATCTCTTCGCCAAAGTCGACTTTAAGAATGTAAGCAGGTTTTTGCGCCTCCGGAAATGGATCGACTGAAATGATTGCTCCTACCCGCAGCTCAACTCCCAAGAAGTCATCAAATGAAATGGTTTTCATGTTTTGTTCTCAATTTTTCCTTATCAGGCATACCCAATCATCATCACTTGAATTGGGTGGATTGCCGATGGAAGTGCTGTTTCCGCCGGACAGGCTTTTCTTGGAGCTACGCTGAAGATCGCCCCCGTTTCTGGGGTCAAACCAATGAGCCGAGTATTCACCTTCAGGAAGTTTAACTTCAGTGGTTCCTCCATCGGCCAGGTAAAGCAAGTATGTCTCTCCTTCTTTCGAGAGCGTCCAAGCGTTGTCTGCGAAATCTTCATGTGGTTCGAGTGCTTTAAATGTCGTGTGATCACTGAGAAAACGAATGGCCCTCACCGCTGTCTGGTAGTGTTTCTCAAAAGGGCGATAATCCTGCACCCTCAAGTCATCCCCTTTGCCAATATAAAGTTCAACGCCTGCACTTCCGGCCATGAATGTGCCCCATACTACATTTTTCCTCCAAACCTCCATGGGGACCTTCGTTTCTTTGATAAAGGGTTCATCCAGACCGAAGACCCAAGGTTGACCCGCTGCTGCAGATTTGTTGCGCCATTCCAGGGTTTTTCCGTAAATGTCTTCTTCGTAGTTCCACTGGAACGCCGGACCTGTGAGATTCTTGTTTCCTAATAGAGGCGTAAAAATCCAGTCTTCGTATGAGGGGCCATTGTGAATGACGATGTGGTCATCGTAAGGAACGAGCTTTCTTAAGTGTGCGGAAAAGAGGATGCGCTGTTCGTCCGTATTGGCAGTGTGGTAGCCATCTCCCTGGGCCCAACCGTTTTCCTCTCCAATATTCCAGGTGATGGCTGGGTGGTGTCCGAAACGTGCGACCATTTCTCGATAATAGACTTTGCGGCTTTTGGCGAAGCCACCCGTACGTCCGGTTTCGCGAATTTCGAAGAATGCTTCATTCTCAGTTTCACTTAAGACGAAGTGAGGCATGACTCCTTTATGAGTCATATGAGAGAAAAGGACTTCCCATTGATCGAGTTTAGAGCAGTCGTAGGTCAAGATGGCGTCGCCATCAATCCACGGCCAAGCCTGCTTGCCATCACCATAAGAATTCATGGGTAGGAAGTAGAGCGCATTGACGCCCAGGGAAGAGAGGTAGTTGATGACACCGATGATGCCTTTGCCCTTACCATTCTTCCAGGTAGGGTCGTCTTGGTTCCAATCTTGAATGTGGTCTGGGTAGGTACGTTTCGATGGTGTGTTGTCGAAGCCTTTGTACTCTAGAAATACCTCCGGACTATTAGCACCTGCTTTCAGGAAATACGCTTTGGATCTTTGAAATTGAAGAAAGTGTTTTCCCACGTAGGCAAGACGACCCTGGGTGCGAAAATCTTTGCCTGGGGCTTTGTCAGAATCGCTTACTTCGAATGTCCCTCTCGTATCATCGAAATAGCCTGCGCTTTTTCCGCCTTTTAAGTTAGCGGCAACCATCTTGCCTTTTACGAAGCTGGCTTGGTATTTCCAGCTTCCTGATTCATCAGGACAAAAGTGAACTCGCCATATGTTTCCGGATTCCGCACTGCTTTCGCCGGCATTCCCGTCTGCAGCAAAATATCCTGGGATAGAAAAACGCTGGCCTGAAGGTCCTGTGAATTCTACATCCAGGCGGTAGTCAGTGAATGGATTTATATCACCGGTTTCTGAACTATTCGGTCCTTCGAAATCGATGGTGGCTTTGTGCCAGGTCACTAGATCACCATGAATGGTGTCAGCAAAGGAAGCGTGTACACTTAGCAAGGCGAATACTGTCAGGAGTAGAATTCGTATTTTTGTCATGGTATTAAATTATCGGTCTGAGGGGTCGATGGTATTGAGAGAGTCTGAAAAGGCACTGATGTCTTTAAACTGAGCCTGGTGTGGACCCGATCTGTAGAGGCTGGTTAATCCTTCAAACTAGTAGTGGGTCGATGGGCGATTACAGGTCGAATCGGGCGAAGAGTGAATCCACCTCCGCAATTTGGGCAGACATTGTTTAGCACTTCTTCAATACAGGAAGAACAAAAGGTGCATTCGTAGGAGCAGATATAGGCTTTCTTTGAATCTGGCGGAAGATCTTTGTCGCAAAGTTCACAGTTTGGGCGGAGTTCTAGCATTTGGACTATTTATTTAGCGGATTTCCGATCGTGTGTTTGCATGGCTTGGGGGATACAAAATTACGGCTTTCAATGAACTCTGAGCAGGATTAATAACCTACCAGCTGGATGCCCCATTGTGAGGCCTGTTTTAAGACCTTCTCCTTTTCGAGGATGATGATCTTGTTTGCTTCAAGATAGGCATGATGAATGCCGGATTCCTTCATCACCTCCAAAGTCTTCATTCCAAATACAGGGACATCGAACCGGTAATCCTGGCCGGGTTTCACTGTTTTAATAAACACGAGTTGGTTGGTTTGAAAACTTCCTGCACGGCCGAGCATGCGATCGGTTCCTTCAAAGGCTTCAACGGCAACGACCGTTCCTTTGCGAATGACGACGCCTTGACCAATATCCAAACGGGCAACTTCTTTGGCTATTTCTATGCCATGCTCGATGAATTCGGGCCGGACCTTGTCTTTGCCCTGAGTCATAGGGCCTTCATCAGCCATTTGATTATCTAGAAAGGCACGAGCGTCTACCAATTCTATGCCAAGCTTCGAGATTTCGTCCGATATGGCTCCAAAGATGGTTTCGGCGTTCTTTTGTTTGAGCTTCGCTAACAAGGTGACTGCGCGCAGATCAGGATAAAGGTCCTTGAAAAGACGCCCCGGCGTAATTTGACCAGCCATCAAGGCCCATTTCACATTATAGGACTTCAAGGCTTTGAGCATTTTGCCTAATTTTCCTACTTTGATGCGGATCCTGTCCTCCTCACTAAATGATTCGTAGAGGCTTTCCCGCGTCTCGCCTTCATAGGCAATGATCTTTCTGCGAACTCCGGACTCACGCATTCGATTTGCAACGAGTTCGGGGTAGAGCTCTTTACCTGCGATTAAGCAGATTCCATCCTCGGGCTGGAAATCGTCTGGGAGAAATTGGGATAGGGTGTGAGCCATATGATAGGGCATGTTTAGGATTTCTGCGGCTCTGTCCAAAGAATTTATGGATTTCATTTTAAAATGAAAAATAGGCTTCCAGTTAGCTGTACTTGTTTTCTACTACACTCGTGTCACTCTATGACAGTCATCTTCACCTTCAGGATCCCCGCCTCAAGTCCGTTCTTAATGATCTTTCCAATACCTATGCTTCCCTCGGAGTAAAACGCGTAGTAGTCAATGGAACTGAAGAAGCTGACTGGGAGAGAGTCGGGCAGTTATCAGAGCTATTTCCGTTTGTGAAACCTGCATTTGGACTGCATCCTTGGCATATATTTAATCGCTCTGCCCATTGGTTGGGTAATCTGGAATACTGTATTGATCACTATAATGGATTTGTCGGTGAGATTGGTCTCGATCGTTGGATTCAGAATCATGATTTCGATGATCAGGTCGAAGTGTTCAAAAAGCAGTTACAGCTTGCTGCCCGGAAGAACGTGCCTGCCAGCATTCATTGTTTGAATGCGTGGGGAAGAATGCTGGATTTGTTGGGGGAAGAAGCGCTGCCGAAAGTAGGCGTGCTCCTTCATAGTTATGGCGGAGCGCAAGAAATGGTTCCTCAGTTGGCTGAGTTGGGATGCTACTTTTCATTCAGTGGCTACTTTCTGCTGGATCGTAAATCGAAAGCCAGGGCTACTTTCAAAACAATACCTATTGATCGGATCCTAGTAGAAACAGATGCTCCCGATCAGCATTTGCCAGAAGACCGTGATGAACATCCCTTGCCACTGGATGATGAAGGAAAGTCAGTGAATCATCCGGGTAACATTGGTGCTGTTTATTCAGGTTTGGCCCAAGTGCTGGATATGCCAGTTGAGAGGCTGGTCGATCAAGTAGAGGAAAATTACCAGCGAATCTTCGGGTAGGTCTAGTCAGTTGCTAGCTACTCAGACCGGCTCAGCAGATTTTCGCAAGACCAGCTCAATCGCTTTGGCGGCTGCTTGAAAACCGAATGTTCCTGTGAGGAAGCTGGCTGTTCCATACCCGCTAGCGCAATCGAGTTTCAGTTCGGTATCTTTGGGTTTCTTCTCGCACACTGATCCGTCGTTGTCTGGAAAAACGACTGGCTCGGCAGAGAAGACGCAGGGGATACCCCAATTGCGTTTTGGATTTCGGGAAAACCCGTAATCTTGTCTAAGCTCTTTCCTGACATTGGCCATCAGGGCATCATTATAAGCCTTATTAATATCGCGCACTTGAACCAGAGAAGGATCCCGACGTCCACCCGCTGCTCCGGTTGTTACCAATCGTATTTTTCGACGCTTACATCGGGCAATGAGCAGGCACTTGTTTTTGCGGTCATCAATAGCGTCCACTACACAATCAAACTTCTGATCGAGCAATGATTCACAGGAGGCAGCGGTAAAGAATCGATTCTGTTCCGTCACCTTGCAGTCCGGGTTGATGGACTGAATACGCTTAGTCATCGCAGCTGTTTTCATATGACCCACGGTGTCTGTTGCCGCATGAACCTGCCGATTGGTGTTGGTTACGCAGACTTCATCCATGTCAATAAGCGTAATATGCCCAATGCCAGAGCGGGCTAGGGCTTCTGCGGTCCAGGAGCCCACTCCTCCAATTCCCACAACAGCAATGTGGGCCTGGGCAAGTCTCTGGGCGTTTTCAGAACCATAGAGGCGCTGGATTCCGCCGAAACGTTCTTTGTTTAATGTCATGGATGGGCTTAACATTTGGGTTAAGAAGCCCCCTTATTCATAAGGTCCCAGTCACTTGGCAATTAAAAATAACAGAGAAGGCCCATGACTGAATTTCCAACGGCTGCTTTTCATGAAGGATATGTGGATCGTTTCTATGAAACTCCTCTGGCTTTATTTTCAGTTTTTGCGAGAAAACCTCAGTTGGTACTAGGGGAATTTCGTACATGGACTAAAGAGAAAAACTATGAACCCCTAAACCAAGTCACTTAACGAATAAGGTGCTGGCCGGATTCTAATCTAAGAGGAATTTCTCTATTCTAAAAACCAAGCACCGCTCACTCGGTGTGTTGGAATCTCATACTTCCTTTCAATGACAACGTTTCCTCATGATCTGAATCCGCAATCAGATCGCTAAAGTAGGTTACGTGGCCGGGAAGTTATCCGATCCAACATTTTAGGGGCGCTCGTCGAAAGACGAGCGCTTCTTGTTTTTAACGGATGAGGCTCTCTGTGGGCTATCCTGACTGACAGAACTTCTCAGGTCTTTACCGTTTACAAGCGAAGAACGCGCAGGGATAGTCTTCGAGTATGGACTGGCTGCTACCAATGGTGACTTTTGTTTCGGGTGTTCTTTTGAGTGGCGTGGTTGTTTTCTTGATACAACGTTCTCAAAAATTGCTTTTGGCTGCGCGCGTACAGCAGCAAGAGGCGGACATTCATAAACTTGATGAGGCCTATGAAGAGGCTCGTCGAAGACTGGAGGCATCCGTTCAGGAGATTTCAGGGTTACGCACTCAAGTCACGACTTTGGAGACAAAGCTTGAAAGCGACCAAGAGCATTTTACTGAGAAAGAGCAGGTCTATAAGGAATTGGAGAAGCGGTTCTCGGATGTCTTTAAGGCTCTATCAGGGGAGGCCTTGAAAGAGAATAATCGATCGTTTTTGGAATTAGCAAAGGAGCACCTGAATTCTCAGCAGGTAAAATCCAAGGGAGAGCTGGAAAAGCGCAAACAGGCGATTGAAGGGCTGCTTAAACCAATCAATGAGTCTCTCAAGAACTTTGGCGAAAAAGTAGGGGACATTGAAAAAGCCCGTGTAGGAACCTATGAAGCATTGAAGGAGCAGGTATTGTCCCTGGCAGAAGGACAAACGCGCTTGCGAACCGAAACGGGTAATCTTGCCCGAGCGCTGAATACGCCTCGTGTGCGAGGCAGTTGGGGAGAAATTCAGCTTAAGAAAGTGGTCGAACTAGCGGGAATGTTGGAGCACTGCGATTTCGAAGAGCAGCAAAGTAAGGACAGGGACGATGGTTCGCGTGCTCGCCCTGACATGATCGTTCACCTGCCGGGTGACAAGCAGATCATCATTGATGCCAAAGCTCCGCTTGAGGGTTTTCTGGCCGCCCTGGAAGCCGATGATAAGAAGGACAAGGAAGCTCGAATGAAGGACCATGCCCGTCACATACGGATGCACATCAAGGAACTTGGCGGGAAGTCATATTGGGAACAATTTGAGAACACGCCCGAGTTTGTCGTGCTGTTCCTGCCAGGCGAAAGTTTCTTTAGCGCTGCCTTGGAAGTGGAGCCGGGATTGATCGATGAAGGAGTTCAGCAGAAAGTAATTTTGGCGACTCCAACCACGCTCATAGCCTTGCTTAAAGTGGTTGCTTACGGATGGCGCCAGGAGAATCTTGCTCAGCAATCCCGTGAGATTAGCAAACTAGGAAAAGAGATTTATGATCGGGTGTCTGATGTTGCCAAAAACTGGATGTCTGTTGGCAAAGGTCTGCGCAATGCGGTTGAAAGCTACAACAAAGCTGTAAACAACCTGGAATCGCGCGTTTTGGTTTCGGCACGCAAAATGAAGGAACTTCCCATCGATCTCTCGAAAAAGGAGATTGATGGCAGCACTTTAGTAGAAGCGGTGCCGCGGGAGCTTCAAGCGGCTGAGTTGAAGGACGAAGAATCCGAATAAATCCGACTTAGATTTAAAATCTATTCTGGCATGAAAGCCCTATAAATGGGAATATGTATGGAATAAGCTGTGTTTCTCCCAGTCTGAAACTATGTAACTTTCTTTTAGATAGATGCTATCTTCCCTGACCAGATTCTTATGTTTGCTAGTATTGATAGGCTGGCATCCGGTATTTGGGCAGCCCGAGATTGATTATGAAAGACCATCGGAGTCATTGAGAAATCTGGTTGAGCGACCGCTGCCATCTGTTTACCATCCTTCTCCGAATAGAGAGCAGATGCTCAAGTTGAACTTGGTTTCTCTAATACCGGAAGCGTATCTTCGTCGTGAAGAGGTTTCATTGGCGGGATTTAAAATGTACCGAGATACCAGTGCAAAGAGTCGTCGTGTATATGCCGAAGGGTTGTCGTTGGTTGACGTAGCCAGTGGCACTGAAAACACAATTACAGGATTACCGACGGACTTGGTGGTTTTGCACGTGCTGTGGTCACCGGATAGTAAACGTGTTGCGACGCTTTTTGAACGTGAGAATCAGGTCGAGTTATGGGTCATAGAAACCACAGGTTTTACCGCCAGGAAGCTGAGTGACTTGGCGGTGCATGCGGCAATGGATGAACTGCTATTCTGGTCAAGCGATAGCCAACATATTTGGGTCAAAACCATTCCAGCGGATAGAAAAGCTTTTGTAGAAGATTCCAGTGTCGAGAGACTTGCTTTAGTCAGGGAGACAAGCGGGCAGTCAATTCCGGCTCAAACACATCAAGGCACGTTGCGAACTCAGAAAGATGTTGAGCTCTTTAAACACTATTTCAAGACTTCGATCGCAAAGATCAGTTTAACCGGTTCTCATGAGATGGTCGGCGAGCCCGGAGTCTACGGTTACTTTCGTGAGTCTCCGGATCAGCAATATTTACTCGTCGAAAGACTGGTCGAGCCCTGGTCCTATTGGGTGAATGCGGAGCAATTTGCCTACGATGTCGAAGTGTGGGATATCGAGACAGAAGGCCTAACGCGAATTGCTGGTGCGCCTTTGGCGGAAACGCTTCCTTATGGAGGGGGTATTGTTCGTTTGGGTGCCCGTAAATTTAGTTGGAGATCTGATAAACCCTCTACCGTTGTTTGGGTGGAAGCCTTGGATAACGGAAGTCCCTATGAGATCGCTCGTTATCGTGATCAAATCCTGAGCCTTCAAGCACCTTTCGACTCAGCTCCGAACCAACTAGTTAAAGCCACAGGTCGAGTGGGGGACATCATGTGGAACGAGTCGGACCGTGCCCTCATCTTTAGCTGGGATTGGGTTGAGCGGGATCTTGAATTGTCATCCTTTAATCCCAATAAGAACCAAAAAGATACTCGAACCTTGCTCAGCTTTGATATGGGAGATCGATATCGTCATCCCGGATTCCCTCTCATGAAGCTTAATGAGAGCGGTTTTCCAATGGTTCATACAGATGAATCAGGGGAGCATATGTTCTTGGTAGGAGAAGGAGGCTCGTTGGAAGGAGATCGTCCATTTCTCGACAGATTCAATTTTGATTCGCGACGTAAGAAGCGATTATTTCGTTCCAAGAAACCCTACTTTGAAACACCTATTACGGTATTGGATGGCGAAGGTGAGGAGCTGTTAGTGCGACGGGAATCGCCAACGATGCCTCCCACTTATTTTAGTTGGAGCAAAAGAAAGCGATTTCATTCTCAGCTGACTTTCGATGAAAATCCCTACCCAGAACTTGAAGAAGTTCAGCAAACACTCGTGAAATATAAACGTAGGGATGGTGTGCAATTAATGGCTAACTTGTATCTTCCAGATGGATACAATGCTAAAAAGAATGGGCCGCTTCCGACACTTGTTTGGGCCTATCCCAAGGCCTATCAAAATGCGCAGAATGCAAGCCAGTTAAAGAAATCTCCCTATCAGTTTCTTTATGGGCGTTGGAACCGGCCTATCATTTGGGCAACTCAAGGGTATGCTGTATTGGATGATCCTACTATGCCCATTATTGCCCAATCCGGCTCAAATGCCAATGACACCTTTATCCCTCAATTGGTTGATTCAGCGAATGCTGTAGTAAGGGAGCTCATCCGTAGAGGGGTGAGCGAAAAAGACAAAATTGCCTTGGGAGGTCACAGCTACGGTGCATTTATGACTGCAAACTTGCTTGCGCACACAGATCTCTTTTGTGCAGGAATTGCTCGTGGGGGAGCCTATAATAGAACGCTGACTCCTTTTGGCTTTCAGTCTGAGGAACGAATCCTTTGGCAATCTCCGAGGGTTTATCTGGAGATGTCACCCTTTCTGAATGCTAGTTACATAAATGAGCCGCTTCTGCTGCTTCATGGTGAAGAGGATCAAAATCCCGGTACGCATCCGATGCAAAGCGAGAGGCTTTTTCACGCTTTGAATGGCATGGGTAAGCACGCTCGATTGGTTATGTTGCCCTATGAAGGCCATACCTTCCGCGGTGAGAAGGGAGTACTGCATAATCTATGGGAAATGGAACGCTGGCTGGAGACTCATGTGAAAGGGGATTCTCCGATTTCGTCTACCTCGATTTCTCAAAGTGATCCATCAGGGCCTTCTCTCAATGATTCCTCAGCCGAAGGTGCCGAGAAATAGTCGTAATCAATCAGGCAGACTTTGATTTTTGAAGTTCCGCGTATCCGAGGATTTTGGAAGTCACATTCGACAGACCATTTCTGCGATTACTGGACAAGTGCTGGGTAATGCCCACTTCGGATAGGAATATTGGATCCACGCTCAGGACATCCT
Source organism: Opitutia bacterium ISCC 52 (assembly GCA_014529675.2). Taxonomy (NCBI): domain Bacteria; kingdom Pseudomonadati; phylum Verrucomicrobiota; class Opitutia; species Opitutia bacterium ISCC 52. The sequence goes on along the minus strand of CP076040.1, from coordinate 2,613,163 downwards.
CGGGGGTGTGGCCGCTATAGAGATTGCAAAGTAGGTGAGCCACTCCGCGGGTGATCGGTGAGTCAGAATCAGAACGATACTGACAAAGCCCATCGGTAAACTCCGGAACCAGCCACAAGTTTGACATACATCCCTCGATACGGAAGGCGTCTATCTTATACTCGTCGGGTAATGTCTCTGCCTTTTTGCCTTTTTCAATCACATAGGCAAAGCGCTCATAGGAGTCGTCAAAAAGTGACATTTCCTCCACGATGCGGTCTCGTTTTTCCTCAATACTCGTAGCCATAGAATCGAATGTAGGGAATGGATCTTTTTCTAAAGCGCAATGCTGCATTTAAAAAAATAGATCCATTTATTGGTACTATTCTATGAAAGGACCCAACTTTAGTTTTGGGTTGTTTCTGGATTCAGCAGTTCATCCGCTACCCCATAGCGTAAACTACGAAAACAGTGATAGAACTGGGAAACGCCGACCCATTTCCCCAGTTGGATGAGTGCCAAGAGGGTGACGGGAAATACATCTGCCCGATTGCCAGGCAGCTTGGGGATTTGCAGGCGTTGTTGCAGATCGTAGGACGAAGCTTCATCAAAAACTGAAACCAGGTCGCTCATGCTCAGATGGGGACTGCTTTCTTCGAGTGTTTTACCTGCTCTGTGAGCAATAATTGCGCGTGAGGTCACCCAGGTGCCTCCGGCGCCAACTACTATGGCCTCGTCTGGATTTTCTAAATTAATGGGAAGCTGAGAAACCTGTTGTTGGACGGCTTCGATGACGGCCATCTTTTCCTCTTCTTTCAGGGGGAGATTAGGATTCTGGACATGATGTTCAAGTAAGCGAACACCTCCTAGAGGGAGGCTCTCGGCCATCTTGATTTCGCGGTCTTTGATATAAATGCATTCAACGCTGCCGCCGCCCATATCAAAAATCATGATCTCTTTCTGATTCCTCAAATTAGGATCAGTGAGTACGCCTTTGCCAATTAATCGTGCTTCTTCTTCTCCTGCGATAACGTCAACCTCCTGTCCTGTTTCTTCGAATACACGGCGTTTAAATTCTTCTCGATTGTTGGCATCGCGAACAGCACTGGTTGCCACAATTCTTGAGTAGTCTGGCTGAAGGCTCTGCATTTCCTGGTAGAGCTCTCCAATCACTTGCACTCCTTTTTGCATACTCGCTTCGGTGAGCTCCGGATGATCTTTGCTGATCCCTTCGCTGATGCGCGTTTCGCTCGTACGCTCGCCAAGTGCTTTAAGGCCTTCGGGTCTATTTTCGACGACCAGCATCTTAAGTGTATTACTACCAATATCGAGTGCGGCCGCCCTTGGGTGGTAAGGACTATTCATTTTAGAGAGTGAAATCTGTTGGAGCGATCAGAACTACGAATTCGCCTTTTTGCGATCTAGCCCGGACATTGTTTGATACTTCTTCAGCTGAACCTGTGAAAATGGTCTCGTGAAGTTTTGTAAGCTCACGAGCAACGCACATCACTCGGTTGGGTCCAAGGACTTCCAGGAAGTTGTCTAGGAACTTTAAGATGCGGTGATTGGATTCGAACACGATGTGTGTCTGGTCCGCGTTTTGAATGCTTTCAAAGAATCGTTTTCTTGCGGCCGATTTCGCAGGGAGAAATCCACGGTAAAAAAATCGATCACTTGGGAGACCTGAGGCGGATAGGGCGGCTAGCGCAGCGGAAGGTCCTGGGATAGGAGAAACCAGAAGGCCTCTATTGCGGCATTCGCGAACCACTCTAAAGCCAGGATCACTAAGCGTTGGAGTGCCTGCATCGGATATCAGGGCCACGGATTGCCCAGCTTCTATTTTGTCTGCCAATAGCACGGCCTGCTTTTTCTCATTGTGCTCGTGGTAACTGGCCAGGCTTTTCTTAATCGAAAAATGTGAAAGTAGTTTGCCAGAAGTGCGCGTATCTTCGCAGGCAATCAGGTCACAGCTATTCAGGATATCAAGCGCACGCTGTGTGATATCACCCAAGTTGCCAATCGGTGTGGCAACTATGTACAGTCCAGGAGTAAGGAGGGGAGTCTCCCCGTCGCATTCACTCATCGTTGGTCTATTACCCAGGATTACCTACTCCAGGCAACTGTTGCTCCCAATCAGCTGGGCGGCTCCAGGGAATAGAAGTATCATATGGGCTTGTTTTCTCGCATCCGGAGAAAAGCAACAATCCGGAGCCTACCGCGAGCAAAGCTAAAATGGTGCGAACAATTTTCATGGGTTTTATGACTTATTCCAAATGAGCGGCGTCTCCAACTTGAATTTCCGCAACACTTAAATTATCGTTAGTGTTAGTAGCTGATAGTATCTGGGCAACACTGAAATCGTTGGTAATGTTGGTTAAGCTCACCAGCGCAATTTCTTGTTGTTCTCTGCGTAGGCTGAGAGTCTGGCCTTCTGCCGCTCCGTGTTGCCGACCGTAGTTGATGATGGCAAACGATCCATCCGGGCCAATCCGCACGACTTCTCCTACTGATTGGGTTGGCAGAGGATCCGTCTGGAAACTGCTAGCAGGAGGTGGCAGAGCCGGATTTTGGTTCACTGAGGACAGGGAGCGTCGAAGGGAGGTGTTTTCTGCACTCAGCTCCAGATTGCGTGATTGAAGGTCGTTAAGTTGTTCGCGCCAGTTTTGAGGAGGGATGGAGGCCTCAAGGTTATTGTTTTCACGCTGAAGGTCACGATTGGCTGCATTTACGTTCTGCAGTTCCTCCTCCAGCTGCTTTTGAGCAGCTTCTGCGGCTTCAGCTCTTTGTTTCAGCTGGTCAAACTGCTCTTTAAATCCTGTGGCCTTTGCCCGTTCTTCTTCGGTGATTGCCTGTAGTTGTTTACTCGATTCTTCAGCGTAAAGGGTTCGGGATTTCAGCTTCGCCGACTGAGAGAGTTCTTCCTGAAGGGCCAACCGAGAAATGTTCAGGTTCTCGTCCAATCTCAGCTTTTGCTTCTTAACCTGGAGGTAGAGGAAGCCCGAAACTAATACTCCAACCAGGCAAATAATGCGGAGTAGGAGAGAGCCATTCATAGATTAAAACTACCAAATGGGATAATTATGGACAGCCAAATTCTGAATCAGTGCCCGTGCCGTTTCTATCAATTCCACGACTTGGATTGGCTGCGAGGTGTTCCAGTAGCTTAAAGATCTGTTCAGTGTTGGACTGATTCCCGAGAGCCTCGGAAATGGCATCCGGAGTAAAATAGGCTCCGATGTGATCATTCAAATAATCAACAACTGAATGTTGCAGGTCTAATACCTCGGACGCGGCTTTCTTGCCTGCTTCGACACCGGGTTGATGGTAGGCATTGATATTGACCAAGGAAGCATAAAGCCCAACCGCGCGTTCATAGAGGGCAATCAGCATGCCGACGGTATGAGGTGTCACCTCGTTCACTGTAATGGTGATGGATTGTCGGCCATTGTCGTGGAGTGCCTTTCGAGTTCCCAATAAGAACCCTTTCAAGTAATCACCAGCGGTTATACCCGGCTCGACTTCAAGCTCAGGTTCATTTCGGTCTTTTAAGACTTCAATGAAGGTCACGAAGAAGTTGTGCACTCCTTCTCTGAGCTGCTGGATATAGGCGTGTTGGTCTGTGGATCCTTTGTTGCCGTATACGGCGATTCCTTGATTTACCACAGCTCCGTCCAGATCGGTTTCTTTACCGAGGGACTCCATAATCAATTGCTGCAGGTATTTTGAAAACAATTGTAGGCGATCTTTGTAAGGGAGAATGACCATATCCTTTTCACCTACACCATTAGTTGCATAGTACCACATGAGTGAAAGGAGGGCTGCAGGATTCTTTGCTGTATTGGTTTCACGTGTGCACGCGTCCATGGCTTTTGCACCAGCCAAGAGAGAATCAATGTCCAAGCCTTGCAGCGCTGCTGGAATCAATCCGACGGCAGCCAGCTCACTGGTTCTGCCACCCACCCAATCCCACATGGGGAATCGTTGGATCCAATTTTCTTCTGTGGCTACTTTATCGAGCTTAGACTCAGCACCTGTAATGGCTATGGCATGTTTGGAAAAATCCAATTCTGCTTCCCGGTAAGCCCGTTGGGCCTCAAGCATGCCGTTTCTCGTTTCTGGAGTGCCACCTGATTTGGAAATCACGACGCAGAGGGTTTGTCCTAGCTCAGTTCCAAGATTGGCTAAGGTACGATCTATGCCATCCGGATCCGTATTGTCGAAAAAGAAGAGGGCTAATTGGTCTCCATCGGGATCGCCCAATGCCTCAGCCACAAATTGAGGTCCAAGGGCAGAACCGCCAATGCCAATGACAAGGCAATTTTGAAATGCCCCGGTTTGACCTTCGATGGTCCCATCGTGAACTTTTCCTGCAAAGAATTTGATACTCTCCAAGGTAGAACTGATTTCTTCGGAGATGTCCTCAAAAGGAGCCAGTTCTGGTGCCCGGAGCCAATAGTGGCCGACCATACGGTCTTCGTCTGGATTGGCGATGGAGCCTTTTTCCAATGCATCCATGTCGGCATAGGCCTTTTGAATGCGCGACTCCATGGATTCAAAGAAGTCGTCTGAAAAGTCCATACGACTGATATCCAGCGCCAGGCCGAGATCCGTATTGTGATAGTAATGCTGCTTAAAACGTGACCAACTCATGGTGCGCGTAGGTTCGATGGTTTAATTTGTGGAAAGAGCGGCGAGTTACAGATCCTTATCTGTAACCGCTCCAAAGGACGCAGAAGTCACGGTTTTGGCATATTTTGCCAGAATGCCACGCTTCTCCGGGCAACCGGAGGGTTGGTAGTTTTCCATGCGGGATTCGTAATCATCATCCGAGATGAGCAACTGTATCGTGTTTTTCTTGGCATCGATTTCGATTTCGTCGCCATCTTTCACAATGCCAATGGGCCCGCCTAGTGCGGCTTCAGGTGTTATGTGTCCCACATCAAATCCGTGGCTGCCACCAGAGAATCGACCATCAGTTATCAATGCGACATCCATTATGAGTCCTCTACCAGCTACGGCCGAAGTGGGGGAAAGCATCTCGCGCATGCCAGGTCCTCCAACCGGGCCCTCGTTGCGGATAACGACGATGTTTCCTTTGACAACGTCACCACGAAGAATGCCTTGCAGGGCATCTTCTTCGCCTTCGTAAACTTTGGCAGTTCCTTTAAAATGGAGCCCTTCCTTGCCTGTGATTTTACCGACAGCCCCGGTGGGTGCCAGATTACCTTTTAGAATGCGCAAGTGAGTTTCTGTTTTTATGGGGTTATCCCATTCACGAACGATATCCTGTCCTTCTGCGTAAGGCTCAACATCCTTTAGCGATTCAGCCATAGTTAGTCCGGAAACAGTCATGCAATCCCCATGCAAAAGGCCGCGATCCAAGAGCATTTTCATGAGCGGACGAATGCCACCAATCTTAATGAGCTCGGACATCGTATAACGTCCAAAAGGTTTCACATCGCAGAGTAAGGGAACCCCTTCACCGATTTTTGCGAAGTCATCGATGGATAAATCGATTTCTGCTGAGTGGGCGATTGCTAGAAGGTGGAGAACCAAATTGGTTGAACCACCGAGCGCTGTGCAAGTGATGATAGCATTCTCAAAAGACTTCCGCGTTAGAATGTCTCGAGGTTTGACCCCTTTATTAACCAGATTTACCACGGCAACTCCGGCATCGTAACAATCCATTTTTTTGGCGTCGGATATAGCTGCCTGAGCAGAACTGTTTGGTAAACTCATACCCAGAGCTTCAATGGCAGATGCCATGGTATTGGCCGTATACATGCCACCGCAGGATCCGGGACCAGGAATTGCATTACATTCAATCTGCTTTAATTCGGCATCATCGATTTCTTTGCGGGCATGTTTTCCTACTGCTTCGAAAATGCTGACGATGTCGATCGGCTCCTCTTTATGGAAACCCGGCATAATAGTACCGCCGTAAACAAAGACTGCAGGTCGGTTGATACGTGCAATAGCCATCATGCAAGCCGGCATATTCTTATCACAGCCTCCAATAGCGACAAAGCCATCCATGCCTTCAGCGCAAACCACGGTTTCGATGGAGTCGGCAATGACCTCTCTAGATACGAGAGAGTAACGCATGCCCTTCGTTCCCATGGAAATACCGTCAGATACAGTGATAGTATTAAACTCCACTCCTTTTCCGCCCGCATCGTTCGAACCTCGCAGTGCTTCTTTGGCGAGATCGTTAATGTGCATGTTGCACGGAGTGACCATACTCCAGGTGGAAGCGATGCCTACTTGAGGTTTCTTGAAATCTTCATCTCCGAAACCTACTGCCCGTAGCATGGAGCGATTTGGAGCGCGGTGATCCCCATCTACTACTTGAGAGGAAAAAGGGCGACTTGTGTTATCTGAACTGGACTGATTCAAAGCTAGTACTAAGTTAAGGTTCGAAATGCTTTTGACCTGCGATTCTGGCATCGCTAGGAATCAGTACTTTTCCACAAATTATTATTAAACTACAACCTAAAAGGCGAAACTGATCTGCTGTTTGCAAGCATTATGACTGAAGTCGTAACCCAGTTCAATCTAGGCAACGTTTTAGATGCGCTGCTCTTTTCTACCTCCGAGCCGCTGAGCATCAAAGATATCCAAGCGGTGATCTCTCGATTTCACGATCAGGCAGAGAAAATCCGAGGCAAGGTACCTGAAGGAGGGGACTCAACATTGGAGAGTCATCTGCCATTTCCGTTAGAGTTAATCGATGATGTTCCGGCATTGATCACGAGCACTCAAATTCGGGAGGCGATTGACCAGCTGAATCAGCAATTATCTGACCGGGAAGGGGTCTATAAAATTCAGGAGACAAATCAAGGGTTTCGGCTGGTTGTAAAATCGGATCACGGATTTTGGGTACGCCTTTTGCGTGAAGACCCGAAACCAATGCGGCTAAGCCAACCTGCGATGGAAACCTTATCCATCATCGCCTACCGCCAACCGGTAGTGCGCTCAGAAATGGAATCGATCCGTGGGGTGTCTGTGGACAGCTCTTTGCAGAAGCTGGTTGAGTATGAGTTGGTCTACGTGGTTGGCCGTGCCGAGTTACCTGGCAGACCCGTTCAGTATGGGACGACGGATAAGTTCCTGGAATTTGTAGGTGTAACAAGCCTGGATGAGCTACCCAGTACGGACGTCCTTTCTACTCAGCAGTTGGATGCCTGGATAAATCAAGCGGAAGAACCTGAACATCTTGGAGATGCGGATGTAGGTCTGCCATCCAATGATGAAGATAATGTTGAAAACCAGGAAGCCCATTTGACCACCGACGAAGATCAGGAAGAGCTTGATTTGAATTCTCCTGATGATCCCATCTACGAATTCGAATCGAACACACCTGAAGCATCTGCACTTGAAGAAGATCCTCCTGAAGAATCTGACGACGAAGAAACAAAACCGGCAGAACGCTAAGACGCCTAAACACTATGAGTCTTGAAGAACACAGAAAGCGTATTGATGAGTTGGATCAGCAGATCATCAAGTTGATCAACGAACGTACTGGTGAAGCGGTAAAGATAGGCAAAGAGAAGGCTGCCTCTGGAAAAGCAGTCTTCGATGCCAAGCGCGAGGCTCAGGTATTCGAAAAGGTGGTCTCCTTAAATGAAGGTCCGATTGGTAATGCCGCTTTGAGAGGGATTTACCGAGAGATCATGTCGGGAAATTATGCGCTTCAACAATCTGTTCGTATCGCATATCTCGGTCCGAAAGCCACTTTCACGCACCAGGCTGCGGTTAAGCAGTTTGGCAACAGCATGGAGTATCGACCCATGACGACGATCAATGACGTATTTGCTGAGGTCGATAAGGGGGAAGCTGATTATGGCGTGATTCCCATTGAGAACTCAGCGGAAGGCGTTGTGTTTCATTCACTCCATTCATTCGACATTCTGGTTGGATCAGATCTGAAGATAGTCGCACAGACGTTTCTCCCCATAACGCACCATCTGATTTCGAATTCGAAATTGGAGGATATCAAAAAAGTTTACTCCAAAGACCAGGCCATCGCTCAGTGCCGTGGCTGGTTGCGTCGCCATGTTCCTCATGCTGAGACCATGGATGTTTCGTCTACCTCAGAAGCAGTTGCCATTGCTGCTGAAGAAGAAGGAGCTGCTGCAATCGCAAGTGAATTAGCTGCTCAAGAGCACGGAGTGCCTATTGTGGGTGAAGGGATTCAGGACATGAACAATAATGAGACGCGCTTCTTGGTTATTGGTCGCGAGAGTGCTTGCCCTGGACCGGTGGGCGACGGGAAGGATAAAACGAGTCTTGTTCTTTCAATTCCGGACAAGGCAGGGAATTTGCAGCGTTGTTTGGAGCCATTTAGCCGGCGGAACATAAACCTGGTAAAAATCGAGTCGCGTCCGTCGCGAGTGAAGGCGTGGGAGTATTGGTTTTTTGTAGATGTCTTGGGGCATATTGAAGACGAACCCATTCAGCAGGTCATTGCAGAGTTGGAAAAGGTTTGTCCTGTCGTCAAATGGTTGGGGAGTTATCCCAACGAAGTATGACGCGACCGAGCGTTTCGCTGAGTATCAAGGTGGTTCCTAACGCTTCGCGGACCGAAATAACGGGTTGGTTGGGAGACGATTTAAAAGTTCGTGTTCAAGCTCCTCCGGAAGACGGAAAGGCAAATGCGATGCTTTTGAAGCATCTCGCGAAACAATTAAAGTGTCCCCGTAAGCAAATTTTTCTGGAATCCGGAGAGTTTTCGCCTCAGAAACGCATACGAATAGAGGGCTTAGATCGAGCCCACATATTATCAACCCTAGGTATCTCAGATCATCATGGCTAATTCATCCTTACGCATTGGTATTATTGGAGCCGGTGGAAATACGCGGCTTCGTCACATTCCCGGATTTCAAGCAATCGACAACGTGGATGTTGTCTCTGTTTGCAACCGAAGTGAGGCCTCGGGCAAGCAAGTGGCAGACGAATTTGGGATTCCCAAAGTTCTCACCGACTGGCGAGAAATAATTGATGATCCTGAGATCGATGCTGTTATGATTGGCACCTGGCCCAATATGCACATGGAGGCGACCGTGGCAGCTCTACAAGCAGGGAAACATGTACTCACTGAAGCTCGCATGGCGCGGAACCTGGAAGAGGCAGAAAGTATGCTGGCCGTCTCGAAGGATTATCCTGAATTAGTAGCTCAGGTGGTACCCTCTCCCTTTACCTTGGCTTTCGACAAGACCATTACACGGATGATCGAGGATGGCGACCTCGGTTTGCTGTATGAGGTATTCGTGGAATTTAGCAATGGTACGCTGGCTGATCCGCGTGCTGCATTTAGTTGGCGGCTTGATCACGAGTTAAGTGGAGTAAATACGCTTTTTTCGGGAATCATGCACGAGGCTGTTCTCCGTTGGGTGCAAACGGATCCTGAGTGGGTAATTGCCGATGGCTTGATTAGCACCATGGCTCGTAAGGACCCTGGCACGGATCAGCTTAAGACGGTTCTGATCCCTGACAATATTTCGGTCATGGCACGCTACCCTCAGGGGTTCAAGGCCACTTACCTGTTTTCTGCGATCAGTTCGAGCGTACAGCGTAGTGAAGTTCGTATTGCTGGTACGGCCGGAGCATTACATTTGGATTTATCCTCTAATAAGCTCTTCTTCTCAGCTACTGACAGCAACCAGTATGACGAAGTGGAAATTAAGGATGAGGATCGGGATGACTGGAAAGTGGAGCAGGATTTTGTCGATTCCATCAGGGATGGGAAACCCGTTACTCTGACCGACTTTGAGACAGGACTCCGCTATATGAAATTCAGCCAAGCTGCCTGGGATTCTTGGACAGATGGATCGAAGAAGGTCTGGCTTTAATTCGATTACTGAATTTCAGTCCGCTCGCAATGGGAGCCCTATTGCTGAAACCTGTCCTCAGGCTGTCCTACCTGTAGCCGAACCAGTAGAAGAGAAATATCACAAATCCTAGGAAACCCAAAACGCCACCGAAGAATAAGACAAGCCCGAGTCTTGGGTCCATTTCATGTCGAGCAGCCGCATTTCCATATTGAGAAATGAGTTGGTCAGAAATCTCTTCAATGTTTGTAGTTTCAGAATCTTCCTTCTCGTATGCAGCAACGGGAGTTGGGTCGCTCTTGTTCGATTGTGGCTCCGGGTGAGCAGTAGGAAAGGGTGCAATGGAAGCAGGATTCTTTGAATCGTTGGGCTTTTCAGATTCCCAGCTCACTCCCGTTTCAGCCACGATTTCAGCATCCAATCAACGAAGATGTTCTTCGATTAATTGTTTCTGCCGTTTAAGGTTGGTAAGACGTTGTGACATAAAAAACCCGTGAACGCTGTCACGGGTTTTTGAAAGTGTCAGGACTGAAGGCTTAGGCAGCCTCAGTTATTATACTTATTTTACGATGCGCTTTATCGAACTTCACTTTTCCTTCTTTCAAAGCAAAGAGTGTGAAGTCTTTGCCCATTCCGATGTTACGGCCTGGGTGATATTTAGTTCCGCGTTGGCGCATGATGATGTTTCCAGCAAGCACGTGTTCACCATCGTACTTTTTGACCCCAAGCATCTTGGGGTTGCTGTCGCGTCCGTTTCTGGAAGTTCCTTGTCCTTTTTTGTGTGCCATGATTAAGCAGTTTTAATGGATTCGATCTGGATGACAGAAAGTTCTTGGCGGTGGCCACGTTTCTTTTCGAAACCCTTACGGCGTTTCTTTTTGTAAACGGTGACTTTTTTGCCGCGCTTGTTTTCAAGCACCTTAGCCGATACGGAAGCTCCGTCTACGAGAGGGGCGCCGAAAACGGCGTTTTCGCCTTCGCCTACGGCCAAAACTTCATTGATTTCGACATCGGAGCCGGCTTCAGTATCGCGATACTGGTTCACAGTGAGGATGTCTCCTTCAGTAACAGTGAACTGTCTGCCTTGTGTGCGTATGGTTGCCTTCATTTTGAAAAAACGCATAAGAGTCCACTTCCTCCTGAAAAAATCAAGTGTTTTTCGAGGAAAATTAAAATCTATCGTCTAACACTAATCCATGGCCAAAAACCCCGTCGAATCTATTGCTAGAAGCTACTTTGAAAGCAAACAGGTGGTTGATCATTATTTTATGGAAAGTCATCGGGTGGGGCTTTGGCAATCTGAGAGCAGACTCTTTCAGTCTAGCTTCGGAAAAAATGACCAGATTCTTGATCTTGGATGTGGAACAGGCCTGATTGCTTTTGGTTTAGAAAACCTCGGATTTACTTCTGTGTCCGGAGCCGATTATTCCTCAGGAATGGTCGCAGGTGCGAAACAGATTGGGGATAGTCTCGGATCGAAACTCTCGTTTATAGAGGCAGATGCCCGCTGTCTACCGTGGCAAGCTGGTGAATTCGATGGAGTGATTTTCGGATTCAATGGCTTTTTTATGATTCCTGGGCACGAAGAACGTCTGAAAGCTTTGCAAGAGATTCATCGAGTTTTGAAGCCCGGTGGACACTTCTTGTTTACGGGCCATGATCGAGAGTTGAGCAACCAACGAGATCATTGGCTGGGTAAGGAGGTCGAGCTCCCAGCGGCTGGAGGGCACAGTGGAGATACAGAATTTGGTGACGTTGTATCCAAGACAGAGCTGGGAACTATGTATATTCATTCCACTTCGACGGAAATCGTTGAGCGCATGCTGCTGGAGCACGGATTTGAAAAAGTAGATACCTGGCTTCGGTCTGAGTTGGGTAATGAATCTGCGTTGGTTCGAAACTTTTCTGATGAATGCCGTTTTTGGGCGGCATCAAAGATGACCCACTGACACTTTCCAATCGTACAACAAATGAGCGCACTATCTGCGCGCTCATTCTAAAGTTGATTGACGAATCGAGTTATTTGATAAGGCGGATTGTAAGCGGATATTGCCACACTTCACCTTTGCTGGCTTTAACCGTCCCAAAGATGGTGAGAATGAGCCACCCTAAGGCGATTAATGGAAGTAAGAATATTCCAATGGCTGCAAAAATAAGAAGCCCTGCAACGATTGAGTATATGGCTACTGAAATTTGAAAGTTGAGAGATTCCTTTCCCTGTTGATCTACATAGGGATCACTGTCTTTTTTGATGAGCCAAATAACCAGAGGACCAACGATTGCTCCAGCGCCTGCTGTAAGAAATGCTGTGAGAGCTAATAAATGACAGAGCATTCCCATGTTCAGGGAATCTTTGCTTAGCCCAGAACCGCTCGACTCCACAGTTTCAGTGGGTGGAGGTGAACTCGCTTCAGCTTGAGGGTTTTCTGTTTCAGTTGAGTCTTCTGGTTCTTGGTCAGTATTCATATGAGTATTTTAGTAGTATGAATTAGAACAAACGAAAAGTCTCGTACAATTTTTGCAGTAAAAGTCACCTAGCCTATACTTTCTTTACTCTACTGCTATGAGGGATTCCCCCAGGCGACCTCTAGGATAAAGAATGGGGTTCTTCAAATAGTCTGAAAAAAGGGGTATTTTTACGGCGATTGAGAGATGTTTGTCTGGAGTTGCTCAGTGCCCCACCTATGATTTCGAAACCCTAAAGAATGAGTACATGCTCTTTTCTTATTCCAGAAAACGATGGCAAAATCTCCCTCTAATGACGTCCAAAGTGATCCTAAGGTAAAGACAGAAAACAAGCTGTCGGACCTTAGGAAGCTTCCTGCATTCAAAGGAATCACGGTAGATGCTATGAATAAGCTGCTGGAGACAGCTTCCAAACGCTTGGTTTCTGGAGGTGATTATGTATTTCGGGAGAATGAACCGGCCTCCAGTCTGGTCATTTTTAGTGAAGGACTGGCTGTTGAGTTTAAGCGGGCAGGGGAAGTCGATTGTCTGCTGACTTATTACGCGGCTCCGGCTGTTTTGGGTGAATCGAGTTTTTTGGAAAGCAGCTGTAGAAGTAGATCGCTATACGCAAATGAAGATTGTTGGGTAACGGAGATTGATAATCATCATCTTCAAGCTCTCATGGAATTATCTCCTGAACAATATGAAGTGCTATTTGCGAACTTGGGCAAAGAACTTGGGCGCAAATTATCGACGATGAATGAGAAGCTCAACCAGGCTGAAGAATCCTTTTTGATTCGAGAGTCATCGCTTAATTGGGACCAGTATTAGTTCACTGAGTAGGCTGTCGAATACTCGTTGATGGGTTGCTAAATGAATAGGTTTAGATTGCTTCGATGAGTCGGTCATTTACGCTACTTGCTATTCTAATCTTACCTCTATCTGCGGTATACTTTGGTTCGGGAGACGTTGCTTTCCTTATAGCATTTCCTCCTGAATTTGAACGAATTGAGCATTTGCCGTTTCGTCCGACTCTAACCCTTTTAGCTTTGGGATCTTGTTTCCTAGTTCCCGTTTTGTGGGTTTTGTTGAAGAGGAAAGATCGTATTTATCGGCACAACTTATTGGTGCAGCGCAGACATTTCCCAAAGTGGGGCTATCTTGGATATAGTCTGTTAGGGGTCTCTTGGTTGATTGCTTGGACTAGGCTACCGCTGTTTTCAGCTGTTCAAATATACACTTTTACTCCGCTTTGGCTTGGATTCATTGTAGTTGTGAATGCGCATGTGCATCAGCGATCCAATAAAGCTCCTCTTTACAAGTCTCCCGGCAAGTTCGCTGCTCTGTTTTTATTAAGTGCACTGTTTTGGTGGGGATTCGAATATCTTAATCGATTTACAGTGAATTGGATTTACGTCGGAGCGGAAGGGCTTTCGGCATATCACTATTATATTCACGGTAGTCTTTGCTTCTCAACCGTCCTGCCAGCGGTGTACTCCGTATTCTTGTGGCTTCATAGTTACAACCACCTGCATCGCACCTTCTACATTAGTCCACGGTTTGGGTTTCTCAAGAATCGTGGTGTAGGGCTGGTCTCCTTGATTCTTGGGCTGTTAGGAATGCTCGGCGTTGGTTGGATACCTCAATTCAGCTATCCTTTTTTATGGTTTGGACCTCTTCTTATATGTGGAGGGCTTCAACTGTTGATAGGACAAAATGCTGGTATTTATTCTTGGGCACGCGGTGATTGGCGGTGGGTCGCATTTTGGGCCTTGGCTGGATTGATCTGTGGTTTCTTTTGGGAGCTTTGGAATTTCTATAGCCAATTGAAATGGGAATATCAGTTATCCTTCTTTAATGGCTGGCCTGTGTTTGAAATGCCCATTCTCGGGTATCTAGGATATCTGCCATTTGGAATCTTTTGTGGACTCGTAACCAAATGGCTTTTCAAAAACCGGGCCCAAATTGAATTTTCTCCAAATAATTAAGCGTCTTGCTTATTCGGAGACTTATCTGAGGCGCCTGACCCTTTGCTCTAGAGCACTTCAGTAGGGTGCTTGTCCAGCAATGCTCAGTGAAACTTCGATTTCGTCTGAGACCCGGTCTATGAGCTGGCCAGAATTAATTCCATAATCAGAACGGTTAATGGAAAATTTTGTGCGAATGACTAGTATATCTCCATTCGGGCCACGGGGTCCCATACGGGCTTTGAGTTTTCCTTTTAAATAGGTAAGTATCGCCTTAGCCGAAACGGGACGGGTAACCCCCTTGACTGTAAGTTCCCCATTCACATCAGCGGTGGTTATGTTTCCGGTCGTATCTATGTTCCTCAGCGATCCGACCGTGAATAAGATGTCTGGGTGTTTGGCTACATCCATCCAGGTGGGGCCATGCAAGTGTTCCCGCATTCTTGGGTTAGCGACGTAGAGAGAGTTGGTATCGATTTGCAACGTGCCGGTGGTATTACCGGGATGTTGGGGATCGTATTGTATGAGACCGGACACGCCTTTCGCATTCCCGCTTGTCGATTCAAGCAACGCATCCAAGTGGAAATTGATAGTGTTGACCCCTTTGGGATCCGCAAAATCGAAGGTAATAGAATCTGCTGAAAGTTGTGTGGCAGCTCCTACAAGAGGCAAAATCAAGAGAAGTAGCTTCATGGTCGTGTAACTGAGTTAGACATCAAAGGCTTTGGGAATAGAAACGAAACGAGATAAAAAGATCCTCCTAAAATGACTCCTCCCAGCAGAAAATCAATACCTGGTAGAAACTTGTCGTGACGTTCCGAATACTCGATTTCTGTGACGGGATCCAGTTTGGGGATTTCCTCAGAAATGACATAGAATCCTTTTCTGGCTCCACCGAGTAGCCAAACCAGCGCTCCGGCAAGGGTAAGGTAAAGGGCGATTTTTTGAATGGCTGGTCTCATAGGTCTTATCTGGGGAATAGTTTGACTATCCCTTATGCTGGGTCAACGAGTTTGCCCTTGGCGCAGTTACAGAAATTGGTAATGAAAGAACTATGACAAAATTCATGCATACTCGAATCCGTGTCAGTGACCTGGATGCCACGATTAATTGGTACTGTGACAATCTAGGATTTGTTTGCACTCGCCGGACTGACAAGTCTCCAGCTGGAAATGAATTAGCCTTTCTCGAATTAGAAGGGAATGAGCATTTTTTGGAGCTTTGCTACTCACCGGATTATTACGTTAAAGTCCCGGAAGATTTGATGCATACGTGCATTGGAGTAGAGGACATCATCAGCTTCTGTGATGACCTGGAAAAGAAAGGACTCGATGTTTGGCCCGGTGATTGGCGGGAGAAGTTCCCCGCAGGTCACAAGATGGCTTTCCTTACGGATCCAGATGGCTACGAGGTTGAGATTCTTGAACGCAAGAATTTGCCCGACGTATAGAACCAGTTCCATTCCTTTAAAGAAAAACGGCTACCTTTATGGTTAGCCGTTTTTTTATTCAAGAATTCTATCAGACTTAAGGTTGGTAGATCCTAAGTAGGGCGTCTGCCATCTCCGAAGGAGTATCTGCCACTTCTATACCTGCAGCTTTCAATGCCGAGATCTTACCTTCAGCCGTTCCGCTGTTTCCGGAAACAATTGCACCGGCATGCCCCATACGGCGACCCGGAGGAGCTGTGGTGCCTGCGATAAATGCTGCAACCGGTTTTTTCACGTTGTCTTTGATATAGGCAGCAGCTTCTTCCTCAGCTGATCCGCCGATTTCTCCAATCATAATGATCGCATCGGTGTCAGGATCTTCGTTGAAGAGCTGTATGGCATCGAGATGGCTGGTTCCATTGATGGGGTCGCCGCCAATACCAATACAGGTAGATTGACCATGACCGCGCACGGTGAGCTGCCATACGGCTTCGTATGTCAGTGTGCCGGAGCGTGAAAGAACGCCGACGCGACCTGGTTTATGTATATACCCTGGCATGATGCCGATGCGGCATTCGTCAGGTGTAATAATACCTGGGCAGTTGGGGCCTATCAAACGGCAGTTACTGTCTTTAAGAGCAGCTTTTACTTGCGCCATGTCGCGAACAGGCACTCCTTCTGTGATAGCTACAATTAACGGAACCTCTGCATCAATGGCCTCCAAAATGGAATCAGCTGCAAATGGGGGAGGAACGAAAATGGCGGTCGCATTGACGCCTTCATTTTCGACTGCCTCTTTAACCGTGTTAAAGACAGGTACTTTATCTTCCCAGATAAGTCCACCTTTGCCTGGAGTCACTCCAGCGGCGACGGTGGTACCGTACTCGATCGAGAGACCTGCGTGAAAACCACCGAATCTTCCGGTGATACCTTGTACTAATAAACGTGTATTTTTATCAACGAGAACACTCATGTTTAGGCCTCTTTTTCTAAATTGACGATTTTCTCAGCTGCATCTGAAAGTGAGTCTGCTGAGGTAAGCGCCAGTCCGCTTTCATCAAGCAACTTTTTACCCAATTCTACGTTAGTGCCTTCCAGTCGAACGACCAAAGGAACCGTGATTTCAACATTCTTGGCTGCTTCGATGATTCCTTCTGCGATGGTATCGCATTTCATGATGCCACCAAAGATATTCACGAGAATGCCTTCTACATTTGGATCGCTTAAGATGATTTTAAAGGCAGCAGTCACTTGCTCTACTTGAGCCCCTCCACCTACGTCGAGGAAGTTGGCTGGATCACCTCCAAAGTGTTTGATGATGTCCATGGTGGACATGGCCAGACCGGCTCCGTTCACGAGGCAGGCAATGTTTCCGTCCAGAGCGATGTAGCTTAGTCCGAATTTGGAAGCCTCGATCTCCTTCTCATCTTCTTCATTCATGTCGCGGAGTTCCACGATGTCCGGATGGCGGAAGAGGGCGTTATCGTCGAATCCCACTTTGGCATCCAGTGCGATTACGTTTCCTTCTTCTGTTAGAATGAGTGGGTTGACTTCCACCATAGAAGCATCCTTTTCCCAAAAGAATTTGTAGAGACCATCGAGTGCCTTGACCATGTCTTTGAAGGGCTGGCCCGAAAACCCGAGTCCAAACGCGACTTCACGCATATGGTATGGCTGAAGGCCAATCGCAGGATCCACAAATACTTTGGTGATCTTTTCAGGTGTCGATTCAGCAACTTGCTCAATATCTACGCCCCCTTCTGTAGAGGCAATGATGACTGGCATGGATGTCTCTCTGTCCATCAGGATTGCCAGGTAGTATTCGTGCTCGATCGTTGCGGCTTCAGTGAAGTATATCGTTTGAACCTTGCGGCCGACCGGTCCGGTTTGGTGAGTCACCAATGTGTTCCCCAACATTTTTCCAGCCAGTTCTTTGGCTTCTGCCCGGTTTGGAGCCAACTTGACGCCTCCCTGGAAGCCATCGGTAAATGTTCCTTTGCCACGTCCTCCGGCGTGAATTTGGGATTTGACGACGACCATTTCATTTTCAGGAAAATGGCTGAGTGCATCGTCGAAATCGCCTTCAGATTGTACGGCCACGCCTTTCGAGACGGGAACGCCATAGGCGGCAAATAGTTCTTTTGCCTGGTATTCGTGGATATTCATTAATGGATTCTCTTTGAGAGCGAAGGAAGCAACTAAACGAGTCCATTTCTTAAAAGCAAGTGCTTATGAAACTCTCTTTCCCAATTACTTATCCACTCTGTTTTCGGTTATTTCCCTGCGCCGGGTTTATGGAAAATTCTTGCTGTGTCATCGGAGGGCCAATCAAGGTTCTGGCAATGGCAGAACTTCCCTATGAGCTCATCCTTTTTGACGTAGATCATACCTTGCTCGATTTCGAGGCTTCAGAGGAGAATGCGCTGGAAATCTGCTGGGAGGAGTATTTTCGCCAGGCAGTTGATTATGAAACCTACGCCGCCGCATTTCGGAAAATCAATTTGAGTATTTGGCATGAAGTTGAAGCGGGAAAGCTCAAGCCTGGCCACGTGAGCCAAGAGCGAGCCAGACGGGTGCTCAGACATTTTGGTTTAAGAGGAGGGGATGCTGCCAAGTTGGGTAAACGTTTCGCGGAAGGTCTGGCTGCGGTTGCCAAATGGTTGCCGGGTGCAGAAACGACATTTCGAACCTTGCTCAAACGGTATAAGGTTGGCTTGGTAACCAACGGATTAACCTCGGTCCAACATCCGCGAGCAGATGCGTTAGAGATAAAACCCTTGTTGAGCACCTTTCAGATTTCAGAAGAGGCGGGGGTTATGAAGCCGCGGATAGGAATATTTGAAAAAGCGTTGGAGGAGTCTGGTTGCTCTGCAGATAAGACTTTAATGGTAGGGGATTCGGTGAGCTCCGACTTTCAAGGGGCCATCAATGCCGAGATTGATTTTTGTTGGGTTCGACCGATCCATGCCACCATGCCGTTTCAATTTCCGAAACCTGCCTATGCTATCGAGTCCGTTGAAGAGTTGAATGCTCTATTGCCCTGAATTAGATAGGGCAAGTAGCCAACAGGCTGCCAAAAGCACCCAAGTGAAGCTAAGGAGGATAGATTGTCCTGTTTTCTTTAAAGCAGCTTGAGTTCCCATTTTACCCATAGCCGCCGCCGCTAATAAACCCCAGAGAAAACTCCAAAGGTGTCCGGCTACATCGGTCAGATAATTTCCGCCCCCCATCCATGCCAGAAGCATCAATCCGCCAGATAAGGGAATGAGCCATTGGCGACGATCAATCTTTCCTCCGGATTTGAAATAATTGCCAATTGGAAAACCGGTTACGATTCCCAGGGCTGAGAATACGGCGGTGGATGCGCCCAACGATAAAAATGCATGGTCCCAATGTATGAAGACGTTGGTCAGATTTGAGAGTGCGGCTGTAGTAAGTATGCTTAACCACCCTAATCCATTTCCCAAATAACGCGCTGCAAAGTAGCCA
The DNA here is from genome assembly GCA_014529675.2 of Opitutia bacterium ISCC 52. Lineage (NCBI taxonomy): Bacteria > Pseudomonadati > Verrucomicrobiota > Opitutia > Opitutia bacterium ISCC 52. The sequence goes on along the minus strand of CP076040.1, from coordinate 2,594,021 downwards.
AACAATCCGAGGCCGAACAAATTTCCGACTAAGTGGCCTAAGTCAGCGTGCAAGGTAGCAGCTGTAAATATCCTCCACCACTGAGCGCTTTCCTGAAATGCGGTACTGCTATTCATTCCTAGATCCTTCAGCTGGGGAAAGGTGCCTTGCAGGTAGAATATGCAGCTCAGGAAAAATAGAAATGCCCAGGTGGGTAATGCGCTAATCCTCTTCTCCGCCAGATCAGGTGAAACAGTAGGCCAAAAGCGATTCTTGTTCTGGAAAATCGATATTTCCCTTTTCAGTTGGACGGCCTCTTCATTTTTAACGACGAGCGCATATTGGCCTTCATAAGGATAAACCCAGTAGACACTTCCAGCGGCTAGAATAGCAAGGCCCGCTTCATCAGCTTTTTGAACGTTGGGGAATAGTTCGATGATGGCTCTGGGTCCGTCCTCGGCCCAAAGCTCTGAGTCCTCAAATTCTGAAGAGCCGTTTTGCATTGAGGGACAACACGAGCCGGAGTTGCTCATCTGTCAATCCCGACTCACAAACAAAATCAATACTTCGGGTGAATTCCGGCACCTTCTGCAATCTTGGAAAAACTCGCAGCGGATAGTCTGATCCAAATAGGAGTCGTTGAGCTCCTACTTTTTCCGATATCTTCTTTATGGTGCGCTTTTCGTAGAGAAGCGGGATGGCAGCGCAGTCGTAGTATAGATTGTTTAGGGATTCGATTTGATGAGAAAATTCACTGCGCAAGGGGATGAGTGCACCCAGGTGGGATAATATAAATGTTAGGTCAGGCCAATTAGATGCCAAGCTGACATAATCTTGCAGCGGCGTTTCTATTTTCCCTGGATGTTCTGGTACATCAGGATCGGTTACGTGAAAGTTAATTGGAAAATTCCAGTCACGAATGAGGTCTAGTAGCTTTAGCCAACTTTCATCCTGCAGTGTAAATCCCTGGGCTTGTGGGTGAAGTTCACCGATTCCTATAAATCCGTTCTCTTGTATCCACTTCAGTTCATCCTCCAGGTTTTCAGCGGTTGGGAGTAGGGTAGCGAACGCTTGAATGCGATCTGGGTATTGTCGAATTAGCTCTGCGTAAAATCGGTTTTGCAGGCGGCAGCTACTCATGGTTTCCCAATACCAACCTTGAAGAACAATCGTTTCGACACCTGCTTCGTCCATATCGCTTATCAACTGGTCAGGTGTGGACCACCCTTGAATCGAAGGGCGATTGGGTGGGGCAACGCATGCGCTCCAAACCGCTTCCTGGTGCTGTTTTGCCCAGTTGGAGGGATTCGCTGCCATCTCCTCGGTAAAGAGATGGACGTGACTATCCCAAGTATTTGGTACTATTTTCAAAAAAAATAAATTATTAGCTTTAAAGAAATGTCTCGGAATTTACAACAATGTCCTAATTAGTATTCACCCAACCAGGCAACCTGGTTTTCCTACATAAATTCATCCCATCAAACACCTTAGAGTAACCTGTAGACCGCATGGAAATCCGTAAGCATCCCTTCGTTACCAAGTTTCCTAAATCCGGTGCTGAGCAAGTCGTCGCTTCTTCAAAAATCCAAGTCTACAAGGCTGGAACCGTAATCTTCGAAGAAGACAGCGTTTCGAATCTCTTGTATCTATTATTGGAAGGCGATGTCGATTTTCTGAAAAAGACAAATACCGGAAAATACAGTCCGGTGAGTTCCGCTGAAGCAGGATCTTTCTTTGGTGAACTTGGTATCCTCACTGGCGAGGGCCGCAAATTACGCGCGAAAGCACGCAACGACGTTCGAGTTGGAGAAGTCCCTGGAGCACTACTGATGGATTTTCTGAAGAAATCCTCACCGTTCCTGTTGGAGGTCCTCAATAATGTGACTACTCACCTGAAGACGACGACTGATCATTATCTTCAGGAACGTATCCAAAAGGAAAAGTTACAAGCCGTTGGCCAAATGACCCGATCCATCGTCCACGATTTACGCAATCCTTTTTCCATTATCTCACTAGCTACCTATATGATTAGCGAGCAGCACGACGATGAGAAAACACAAGAGCAGTGTGACCTGATTAAGAGCCAAACGAATTACGTCATGGCTTTAGCTGAGGACATCACTGCGTTTTCTGACGGTTACAAGAGCCTGAAGAAGATCATGGTTCCTCTCAAAGATGTCTTTGATAAATTTCAGGTGAAGCACGAACAGATGCTATCGACCGCAACGTGTCCGATTGAATACATCGATAACGATCTCTCTGCCACCATGGATCAGGACAAGATGATCCGAGTGCTCAAGAATCTCGTCGAAAATGCGATTGAATCTGTTGATACCAAGACCAATGGTCGGATTCGAGTACTTGCACGTGCCAAAGATGACGAACTTGCTCTCTCGGTTGCTGATAATGGTCGAGGAATTCCAGAGGATGTTCGCGAGTTTCTTTTCGAACCTTTTGCTGCTCCTCCAGGGGGCAAAGAGGGATCAGGTCTTGGCGCAGCGATTGCCAAGTCAGTGGTGGAAGCTCACAATGGTCGCCTGACCTACGCATCCGAAGTCGGAAAGGGAACTACCTTTACGATTCGTATTCCTATCGAATAAAGATCTTTGGATCCTATTCCACTTGTTTTCTTTCATGAGGGCACCCAATTGCTAGCCAGAGTTTAACAAACTGTGCTTTCCGATTTCCTCTGCTTGTTTTTTATCCACTTTTAGATTTAGAACTTCATTTCTTATGTCAGTAAAAAAAGTCGCACTACTTACCGCCGGAGGTCTTGCACCTTGCCTATCATCATCCGTGGGTGGATTGATTGAACGTTATACAGAGTTAGCACCAGACATTGAGATTCTATGCTACCGATCAGGCTATAAGGGATTACTTCTCGGTGATAGCTTTATCGTTACACCTGATATTCGCAAAAACGCGGGCATCCTGCATCGTCACGGAGGAAGTCCTATTGGCAATAGCCGTGTTAAATTGACGAATGTGGAAGATTGTTTGAAACGTGGATTGATCCAGGAAGGCCAGAACCCACTTGAAGTGGCTGCCCAGCAATTGGAGAAAGACGGCGTCGATGTGCTGCATACCATTGGAGGAGATGATACCAATACAACAGCTGCTGATTTAGCCGCATTCTTAGCGAAGCATGATTATGACCTGACCGTAGTTGGGCTTCCCAAGACGATCGACAACGACGTAATTCCTATACGTCAGAGTCTCGGTGCTTGGACAGCTGCAGAGGAAGGCGCGCGGTTTTTTGAAAACGTAGTTGCAGAGCACAATGCAAACCCTCGCATGCTGATCATTCACGAAGTCATGGGGCGCCATTGTGGGTGGTTAACCGCAGCAACGGCGGTCGACTACCGCAAAGGGTTGGAACGGATGGACTTTGTTCCTGATGTAGGACTCTCCTCAGAACGAAAAGATGTTCACGCGGTCTTCGTCCCAGAAATGGATTTGGATATTGATGCCGAGGTGAAGCGACTGGGTGAGATCATGGATCGCATCGACAATGTTAATATATTTATCAGCGAAGGGGCTGGTGTGGATTCTATCATTGCTGAGATGGAAGCACGTGGAGAAGAGGTACCGCGCGATGCTTTCGGTCATCCCAAACTCGATGCTGTGAATCCCGGTCAGTGGTTTGCCAAGCAATTTGCTGCCAAGCTCAATGTCGAAAAAGTGCTAGTGCAAAAAAGCGGGTACTACAGTCGAGCAGCAGCAGCCAATGCTGAGGATCTTCGTCTCATCAAATCATGCACCGACCTGGCTGTTGATTGTGCCATCCGTCGGGATGGTGGTGTGATTGGGCACGATGAGGATCAAAACGACATTCTGAGGGCCATTGAATTCGATCGTATCGCAGGTGGAAAACCCTTTGATATTGATCAAGCTTGGTTTGAAGAGCTTCTGGCTTCCATCGGGCAAGCTAAGGGAGCCCAGGTAAGTCACTAATTTGACTCTAGATTCTCTCTACTCGCTTGCCCAGATAAGTGTGACCGCATTCGGCTCCGTCGAAATCAGCGACTCCAGGCATGTAAGCCCATTCTTCAAATCCGAACTTCTTTAAGAGGGATATACTCCCTTGGTTCGTATCGAGGATGATTGCAAAGAGTGTTTTAATATTCAGTCGTGAGCAATCTTGCATGGCGTGTTCAATCATGCGTGATGCAATGCCCTGTCTTTGGCATTGGTTGTCTACGTAATAGCTGATCTCCGCTGTATATCGAAGAGCTTTTCTGCCTGCTCGATACGGACTTAAACTACACCAGCCCCGAACAACCCCTTCTGATTCTTCTACATAAACCGGATGTTGGTCTACTGAATGTGCGGCCAGCCATCTTCGCTTGGACTCAATGTTCGTCGGTTCAGTATCTGCAGTTGCGTTGCCCAAGCTAACTGCCTGGTTGTAGATATCTACAATCGCTTGGAGATCGGTTTCAAGTGCTGTGCGAATTGTCATGGCTCAACAAGTGGTATGCATAAGTCGGCTTTGATCAGACGGTGATCGGAGAGAATTGAGGATTCAACCTCGAAGCTGTTAAAGGTCCAATTTTTTGGTATGAAGATCCAATCGAAGTTCCTTTTGTTACACCAACCGTATCGGGCTCATTAGCCGCTAAAGAAGTAAGGTGCAAATAAGACACAAAGAACGATGACTGTTTTGATCATGATCGATTGCAGCCTATCTAATTTACTCATCTGCCTTTAGGTCCGCCTGAATGAGGGCTGCAACTTTTCTTTCAAAGGGAGAATCGCTCTTTGAGAGTTGGTCAACTACGGCCAGGCGATCGGGTTCCCGATGCTACAGAAATTGAGAATTGCGCTCAGTGGTTGAAGGAAGAACTCAAGCTAATGAAACCTAGTTTGTTAATTCCGGTGGGTAAATTGGCTATTCAGCAATTTCTTGATTTTGGGAAATTAACAGAGGTTATCGGTCAATCATTCCAGGCCGAATTATACGGAGCTTCATTCACTCTAATTCCATTACCTCATCCATCGGGTGCATCGACATGGCACCGAATGGAGCCAGGAAAAACACTTACTCAAAAGGCTCTCAAGAAGATAAGGGATCACTCGGATTTTGCTCAGATACTAAAGCAAGTTTCCTGAGCTTAGTGAGCGGTTAAGTAGTCTAGAATGCCAGAGGTTCGTCTGGTCGGATTATTAATCGCCATTTTTAATGACTCTGTCTCTCCCCAAATCTCTGCTCTGTTTCGACTGCGAGAAATGGCCGTGTAAATCAGTTCCTGGCTGAGGATTGGAGATTCAATTGAAGGAAGTATGAGGACTACATTTTTATACTCCGACCCTTGGGATTTGTGAACGGTAAAAGCGTAAGCGGATTCAAAAGCCGGCAGGGCTGAAAGTGGGTGCCGTTTGGTTTCTTCGTTTTCGTCCGGGAAGTAAGCGAATAAAGAGTCAGGCTCGTCTTCTGCCTGCATTATGATCCCAAGATCCCCATTGAAAAGGCCCTGGGTGTAACTGTTTGCCGTTACCAGAATCGGCTGTCCATTGAAGTGTCGCTGCTTATCCAACGTTTGGAGGCGGTTCCTAACGAGGGTCTCCATGGCTTGGTTTAATCCTTCCACGCCGTAAGGTCCCTTCCTTAGAGGTGTAAGGAGACAGGTGTTCGACAAAGCATTTAATGCTATTTGAGGATCAGTTAATTGCGTAAGGGATACAAAGTGATCTGCAAAAGACTGCTCTAATTCAGATATTAATCGATTGTTCGATGGGAGTGTCTTCGATGTTAGATTCTCAGAGCCTTCCTCTAAGAGTGCCAAGGTCTGTTCGCTTTTACCATGCTTAATGTATTCGCAGGCTTGGTACAGTTTGCTGTCATTTCCGAATCGAAAATTTTCTTTCAATTCTACGGTGTGCTTTCCAAGGTTTTGATTGGAATGACTGGCTACCATGAGATCTCCGAAGATCGATCCTGCTTCTACGCTGGAAAGTTGATGGCTGTCTCCCAATAGAATAAGACGAGTCTCAGTTTTAAGGGCGCCCAATAGTTTTGTGAACAGTAGAAGGTCGAGCATCGATGCCTCGTCTACAATGACTACATCAAAGGGGAGGGGATTGTTTTCATTGTGTTGGAACTGGGAGGAGTTTCTTTTGTAGCCAAGTAGCCGATGAATGGTAGAGGCGCTTGTCGTGATCTGATCCTTGGAAGCTTCTGATAGGGGCAGTTTCTCTAATCCTGATTCGAGCGATTCTTGTATTCGCTGAGCGGCTTTTCCTGTGGGGGCAGCCAAAGCGATCTTTAAGGGTTCGTCCTTATTTCTTTCTTGGAGGGATGCGAGGACGTACAGGACGGTCGTAGTTTTACCTGTGCCTGGACCGCCGGAGATTAGAGTGAGCAGGGATTGGGTTGCTAACCTGACTGCACGCTTTTGATCATTTCCTAACGAATCCGTAATGGCTATCTCTTTTGAATCCTTGTCTGGTGTGCATTGGATTCTATCCTGTATGGCTTTGATGAGCTTTTGTTCGTAGTGCCAGTAACGATGAAAATAAAGTTTGTTAGCTTTGGATAATATAAGGGGACGTGTGGTGTGGCTTTCGCTTCCGACGGAAGTATGACTTCGGAGCTTGGGGGATATATCTTTTAAGCTATCTGATTTAGAATATTCTAGGGGGATGGAATTCTGTAGCTCATCTAGATCCAAGCAGACGTGGCCTTGCCGGAGCGCATGGCTTGTAAGTGATCCTGCTAACTCGACTATTTCAGAATCATCTTTTGAACGTGCTCTGAGTAAACGTCCCACTGACAGGTCAAGCGTATTTAGTGATGGATTATGATCAAAAGTAGCCACGGTTTAATTCTTTTGGAAAAGAGTATCCAGTTCTTGAATAGCCCTGAGTTCTGGTCGATCAAAGTATACACCTGACCCTGGGTGGTTTGGATCTATTCCTCTTACGAATAGATAAAAGACGCCTCCAAAGTCCTTCTCGTAATCGAATTTAGGAAGGCGGAGTTGGAGATACCTTACTGTCGCGAGGGTATAGAGGTAATACTGTAGGAAATAAGCATGATGGGCGATGGCATGAGTCATGGCCTCTTGGTCGTAGTCCTCTGCCTGGTTGCCCAACCAATTCGATTTCCAGTCGAGTATGTAGTATTTTCCTTCCCATTCGAACAGGAGATCAATGAAGCCTCTGAGAAAGCCATTCAGACGGTATTCGTTCCAGTTTTCTATTTCGGGAAGTGCAGATCCAAAGTTATCTCCAGCTTTCGATTTAAAGTAGTTAAGTAGTTCCCGAGTAGAGGTAGTTCGAGTAGGAAAATGAAATTCGCTTTCCTTCAAACATTGCTTAGGTTCTATTTTGGATAATTGAATATTGCCCTGCGGATGGGGAAGGGGAGTTCTAAGAAGTTGCTCAAGGTGTGTCTCCATAATGGGCAGCCATGGGTCCTTTATTAAGGAGGATTGCCCCACCTTTTTTATAGCCGAATTTAACGTATCAGGATCCGTGAAGTCACAAAGTTCCAATACATCGTGCACTAAATTCCCAGCTACGGTTCCTTTAGGTAAGGAATATATGGAAGGAGTGCTCTCTTCATCTTCCGTCAATTTGATGCCTTCTTCATCCTCTGTGACACTCTCGTCAATCGCTTCTCTAAAGCCGGTTGCCAAGGAGGAGAAGCTGGAGATCTGAAAACCTCGATCAATAGTCCTGCTGAGCTTATTGCATTTCAGCTTACCCACTTCTTCGTAGCGACTGAAGCTTGAGGATGACGGTTCTGCCATTACTTTCGTGTCCAGTATCTCCAAACCGGGGAGCGATTTTGATTTTAAGGCCTCAAGAGCTTCTTCGGTGCTCCCATATTGTGGTTCAGTTGTTAGATTACCTAAACCCAACAAGTGGCCAATCGATGAGTTTTCCTGGTTCTTGAAATGTCCCCAGAACAGGTAGCAGCAGTTTTCAGCTCGTGTAAGAGCTACGTAGAGCAATCGAACTCCATCTGAGAGCTCTTCTTTCCTATATTGAATTTCATCCTCATGATCGGGGTCTGACCTGTTGTCGTAGACCAGTCGGCCCTCATGCTTTTGTTTGTGGTATATCCAAGCATCATTACTGCGACTGAATGGGGCATTCCATGCGAAAGGTACGAACACGATTGGGTATTGAAGTCCCTTGCTTTTATGAATGGTTACAATTTGTACCGCTTGGTCATCGCTTTCTAAACGAGTGATGAAGTCATCTCGTTCTTTGTCTGGATCCGTCATGGATTTGGAAACCCATTCTAGAAGTGGCATTGGGCTGAGCTTCATGTCCAATTCGGCCTTGCTCACCAGTTCGACCAAATGTAAAAGATTAGTCAGGTTTCTTTCCCCTCCAACCTGACTTAGTAGGGCGGTCTTGATGTCACTCCAACTGATCCATTCATCTAGCGCTTTCAATATGCCGACCTCTTGCCAGCGCCTATGAAGTGCAAAAAAGTGTTCTTGGATTTCCGTCCAATTGTGCTCCGATACGGTCTTTGCTGACCAGTTAAACCATGACGTTACATAGAGGCCTCTGATCCAATCCATACGACTGGGTTCTAAAAGGCAGTTGAGTAATATTTGAAAGATGGAAGCGTCCTCCGTTTCAAATACCGTCTGATCCGAGTAAATAACAGAAGGTATTCCATTTTCCGATAATACCATTCTCAGTTCATGCGCTTCACGATTGGATCGGGAAAGTATAGCGATATCTGATGGCTCTACATTCTTTCCTTTTAATTGGGCTGATCCACCAAGCAATCTGAGTATTTCTTGGGTGACCGCAGTGCGAATGGTTTCCTTTGCGGAAACATTGTTGATGGCTTTGGCATCTTTGGATTCAAGGTAACAAAATTTTAAGGGTAATTCTGGTAATTGCTCCTTGATGGTGAAATTGCCTCCCTCCAGCGCTGCTGAAGATTTTAAGAATGCAATTTCTTCGAAGAGAAAAGGCATTCCTGAAAGAGAGAATAATCCATTTACCGCCTCGATGAGTTTGGGGTCGGATCGCCAATTCTTTGACAGTGTATAATTGTCTTTTGCTAGAGACCTGGCATTCAGGTAGCTAAAGATATCCGCTCCGCGAAATTTGTATATGGCTTGTTTGGGGTCACCGATAAGAAAGAGGAAGTGTTCAGGTGAAACGAATAGTCTTCTGAACATCTCTGTCTGCCGAGGATCAGTGTCTTGGAATTCATCGATCAAGGCCGCTTGGTAGGTTCCCTGAATGCGTCCTTGTAAGCGACTACCATTTTCTGTTTCCAGATTGCTAAGGATAGCTGGTAGCAGGTCATCGAAGGTTAGCAAGTTCTCGGTTTCTTTTGTATGAGCAAATGATTCCCGAACTTGACCGATAGAATGAAAGAGATGCTGGTGGAGGAATTGTATAACCAGGGCATTCCATGTTTCGCATATTTCAAAAAACGTCGCGGTTAAGGGCGTATCTTGGTGCCGCTGCATGAACTGCGATTGAAGATTCGACGTCGCAAGTGCCTGGATAGTGTTGAGCCAACTTGGATTAGGGCTGGCAGGGAAATGATCTTGAATGGTCCTTTGGATCTCGGGAATTGAATCGCGCAGGGATTTTTTGAATACAGCACCTTGTTCTAGAACTTCCTGAACAACTGTTCGTTCTTTTTCGAGACAGACTTTGAGATCAGCCCAGGTATCGCGCAGGGCTTCAATTGTGTTCTGATACTCCGCATTACTAGTAGTCGGTAGAACTTCAATCAGAGGATGCCTATTGGTTGTTAGTAGGTCACTAAGAACCGTTTCAGGAGTTTGTCTATGGTGTTGAAGCACGGAAGAAATGAATCCATCACTTTCGTAAAAGCTTTTCCTCCAGTAGTCATGAACCGATTCTCTCCATAGTGGAGTAGGTTCCTTAATCAGGGTAGCTTCGAATAATCGGTTTCCTTCGAAGGCAAACTCGCTCAAGGTTCGATGGCAAAACCCGTGGATCGTAAAAATGGCTGCCTCATCAAAGGTCGCTAAGGCTGTCCTTAACCGTTTAGCGATTTCGATCAGCTCATCCGGCGTTTCCTGGTATTGTTTAGCGAGCAGATCGGTTGTTTCAGGTTGAGTCAGTCCTTGAAGGGTTTCCTGAACCGCTTTCCGAATCCTGTCTTTTAGCTCCTTGGTTGCCGCTTCAGTGAAAGTCATTACCAGTATGTTGGAAATCGTCAGATTCTTTTCTGCGATGAGCCGAACCACCAACCTAGAAATGGTATAGGTCTTTCCTGTTCCAGCACTTGCTTCAAGGAATGTAATTCCTGGGATTACCGGAGTCGAAGTGATTTGGAATTCTCGATCTATCATGGAAGACCTCCTTCCATGTGTTCGATTGCTGGGCCAAAAACCTTGAGTGCAATGTCTTCAAAATCCGCTGCTAATGCTTCTGTGGGATCGGGAAAGCACAATTGGTTATATCGATTGTAGGCCTCTCCTTGAATTAGGAAGGGAAGCTCCACCCACTTGGTGAATTCTCCATAGGCAAGGTCTATGGGTGTCTTCCTCGCCCGCGGAGAAGGGCGTAGGCTGGCTTTGGAAAAAGTATAAGCTGCTTGTACAAAGAATGGGAGTGGGGTTGAGTGGCCCTGGAAGAATAATCTTTTGAGATCCAGAAGATGCTTTTCTGGCTCCTGGGCTCGCTCAAAGGAATAGGTGGCCTCCTTACCGATCAGATGCGTTTTAAATTCGGTCGCCTCCAAATGCTGACAAAGAAACAGGTGTCGGATCCATCCGGATAAAATATCTGCGCTGCGGATCTTACCAAATCGCATGTGCTTGTAATTACGATTTGTCGCGCCAGCAATCGCTCCAGAAATATGTAATTCTTCGAGTTGTTGGTCTAGTTGAACTGTCACCGGTTCTCCGGAAGGAAGAGCCTTCCATTGCTCCAAAAGTTTACTCAACTGTGGGGCTAGCCGTTCATAGGCCAGTTTGCCTAGTGCACCGACGGGTAGTAATGACTCTAACTTATACTCACTCTTGCCTGAAAGAATGTCAGGATCATTGAGGATGGCTTCACCCCATTGGTATACCTCCAGGCTGTTTGGTTCGATAGGCTCACTATCCTCCAAGCTTTGAGTATTATACGGGAAATTGGTTTCTAATATTTCGGAGAGCCAATACTGGCTAGGATTCAAAAAGAACTTTTTTAATTGATCGATTGAGACTGAATCTGGGTAGTTGGGTGCCTCTGAAGAGGATTGGATATTCAAACCTTCACTCACTGAATGGGGTTGAATCATGGTTTGAGCTGCTCTCAGGTTTTCTTCTGAAAAGCTTTGAGAAGCATCCTCTTCAAAATTACTTGGACTGAATGCTTGAAGAGGTTCCGTTTTTACCAGGGCTTGGCGTGCTGATTCCTCATTGGGAAAACGATAGTAATCATCCAGGGTATCTAATAATTCTTCAACTATAATGGATGCGGGCTCTTCATTGAGCGTCTGACTATCGATTCCAGTATATGAAATATATAACTGACTTCTTGCTGCGAGAATGGATTCGAGAAACAAATACCGGTCGTCTTCTCTTTGTGATCGATCTCCATTTCTCGGTCCGTCAGGGCATTGACTGAATTCCGTTTTTATTTCCTGCCGAGGATACGCATCTTCCCGCATTCCCAGTAGTCCAATAAATTTAGCTGGGACATTTCTCATCGGCATCATGCTGCAAAAGGTGATGCTGCCGGTGAAAAAGCTGCCGGCCTGAATATCCTTTGCTAAACGATCTTCCAGGATGTTTTGAATGACTTTGAGGTCGCAGGAGTCGTCCGCCTTGGCGACTTCAATTTCTTGGCTCAGTGTTGAAAGTAAATCCAAGAGGGACTGACATTCTTCATAGTGTGCATCCAGGCGAGTAAACAGGAAGGTGATCATTTCCTTGATCGTTTCCAACCAGCTTGAAATGCGTTGTACTTGCGTGGCTAATGTCTGGTTTCGTTCTAAGAATTGCCACAATTCGAGAAAACGGTTCAACAACTCCAGTGAGCTTCCTTCGATATGAGGATGTGGAAGAAGTGGATCCCAGTCAGATGTTTCATCGGGGTGAATACAACTGCCGGAAATGAGACGGTCTATACCTGGTTGCCAGGCATACTGTTCAAAGAAAGTGCCGGATGCAGATACTCGATGCTTCCCGTCTATTCCCCATCTGATGCTCGTATCCTCAATCCAGGTACGAAGTATGTGTATATCCTTTCGGCCAATCTCAAAACTATCGCTGACTGCGGGAAGATTAACAAAGGTCATTACATCGTTTGCAGTAAATCGGCCTTGTAGAAGTTCGAGTAAGGCTAGGACTGCGTGGGCTACTGAGCTTGAAGATCGAGAACTGTAATCAGCAATAGAGTAGGGGAGTGTGACTTTGGAATTCCGATCCGCGCCAAACACCGAGCGAATAGAAGCTGCATAGTCCTCTATATTGGGAGCCATGATGACGATTTGATCAGGCTTAAGTTCTTTGTCTTCTTGGAATCTTTGCAGAAGTACATCTTTGAGTACCTCGATCTCGCGCCTTTCGGAGTGGCAATTTTTTATCTGAATTCCGATTCCGTCAGTTTCCTGTTTGGAGGTACTGGGAGGTGCTAGCTGGTAAAGGTCGGTTTGCAATTGCTGCAATAAATGAGTTCGCCCAGGGGCTTCAAAAAATTCGGAGTCATCATGAGCAAAGACTTCTGCATCGATCAAGGTATTCAGGAAATCTTGTCCTTGCCGGCCCAGGTTACCCAATAGCCCGTGCCCGGTTTTTTCGGGTGTTTGCGTGGCATTTAAAAGTTTCTTTTTGGATAGCTGATCCCCCCAATAGAGAGGTGACGGTTGGGTCAGGTAAATATTAACCGGTAGCCACTGAGCTACTGTTTTAATGAGATCGATGTAGGTTGGGGGTAATGACGAAACTGCAAAGATGTGAATTTGATCCGGCCACTTCGATGGTCGTTTATCCAGCTTTTCTGCTTCTCTTGAAAATTCTTGGTAAAGCTGTGCTGGGGGTCTTTCCCCAGCTTTGTCGGTCAGGTTCTTCCAGATGACAGCTCTCCAATCTTCAGGCTCCTTCTGTTTCATCCAGCTTCGCACCAGGTCAGGGCGGTAATTTTGTAGCTGGTCAAAATGTTGGGCAATCTTGGCTGCCAATTGGTAACGTCGGAGAAAGGACGTCTCTTCGGTGTTGGAGGCCAAGTAACGTTTTAATAAGAAAGATTTTGGGTGCTTCGACCACCGAGGTAAGGAATGATAAATTTTCCAGAATAGCACCTCTTGCGAAAACTGACTCTGAGTATCATTAGCCTCTACTCGAAAGGCTCCATTCAGAAGATCTTCTATTAAGGATCTTGGATATACGAACCGAGTATTCATCTGAATACCTGTTTGATCTGCAATCCGAAGGTTTAACCATCTAGCCATCCCACGATTCTGAATCAATAGGGTGTCTGGCCTCATCGGATGGCCTGGGTTCTCGCCCATTTGAGTGACTAAGGCATCTGCCAGATTCTCCAAACGATTGGAAAGAAAAAGCTGGATACCAGGGTGCTTAGAAGCCATCGGGTTATTAGAATCGCTAGTGGGTCAAGGATTGAGCTTTCATTCTTTGGAATTCTTCAGGGAAGAGAACGCTAAAATGCCCTCATTATCTCGAAAATAGGATTCGTAAAATTCCTATAAACTTATCTATCGGAGTTGTTACACGAAGCTTCTTATGGTTTTAGATTGAGCACTATTCGCATAAACCTCCTCTAAAGAAAAACATTCATACCATGATTACCAGCAACTCTACCGAGATACTTAACCGTCCAGAATTCGAACAATTTTACGAAGAAGTCTGTGTTGGAGAGGTAGACATATTAGAAGAACTCGTCGCCGATATTCACAGTGAAGGTCAAGCGTTGGTAGACGCCATCATCAGTTCCTTTCGTTCAGAGGACTTGGCTCTGCTGCAACGTTCAGCTCACACACTGAAGTCATCCACCCGTATTTTCGGTGGGGCATTAATCAGTCAACAGTCAGCTGAAATTGAGCATCTGGCAAATCCCGACGCACCCGGAGATTTCGGAACTCTTTCCAATGCATTGGCCAATGTTCAGGAGAATTTCTCCCACTTTTTGGTCCATTTGGACATGGTTGTAGATTCGAAGCGCTAAGCTTTGATACTACAAGGTTTGAGGGGTTGATTTATTTGTCTTCCTCTTTGTCTTCGTCAGAAGATCCACCACCGAATAGGCCGACCAGTTGTTTAAGGGCATTGCCACCAGAGTCACCGACTCCTTTGAGGAGGTCACCCCCTGTTTGAAGTAAGAATTCCGGATTCTTGGCTATTTCAGCAATGATTTGAGTGGTTACTTCTGTCATCATTACACCGATGACTTCTCCGGCTGTAATTCCTTCTTCTCCGCTTCCGAGATCTGTCAGTTCAATTGTGGGAATTGTAATGCTGATAGGCTTAGTTCCAACTCCTACGCCAACTTTGGCATCTTGGAGGACGAAGCGCTTAATTTCCAATTTCTTTCCTCCAGCCTCCTCAGCCTCTTGTGCTTCGGACGATCCGAGGGACTCCTGCACATTGGCTTGAATCTGATTCAGGTTACTTGATTTGAGGCGCTGTTCAAATTGGATGTCTGGACCGATAATTAATATTTCATCGATCACAATCTTATCGGACAAGACGGACATGGGTTGTACGTCTAATGATAAATGATCTGCATAAAAGGCGTGATCTCCGTCATAACCTTCCGGATTGTGCACTTTGAGTCCTCTAAGTTCTCCTGCCCCCGAAAGGAAGGAGATGTCAGCTCCGGCTAGTTCTATATCTACTTGGGCAATTTCCGGACCCACTGTTACGACTCCTTTCTGAATGATTTTTCCAGCGGACTTAGAGAGTATAAATAAGCCAACGGCTCCAATAATGATGAGGACTGCTAATGCACCGAGTAGTTTTTTCATATAATGAACAGGTTTGGATCGTGAAATGTATGTGGTTTAAGAACGAAGCTCCCAATTAAGGTTGGAATACAAATGTAACCTTTTAGCTTAACGTGTAAATCTCTACCTTATGTCTAACTATTTTTAGACTTAAATAGATTTCTATTGTCTAGAATCGCCTCGAGGAAGGCAGTTGGCGTCATCGGTTCCTCTTCAGCCAAGGCTTGGTGATAAATGACGGTCGAAGGAGTCAGTCCAGGAATTGAATTGGCTTCGATAACAAGAATATTGCCCGTTTCTATCTGCAGAAAAGCATCAATACGTGCGAAGCCATTGATACCAAGCTTTTGAGCCACGAATTCAATCTTCGCCTGTGCTTTTTGCCAGGTTTCCTGAGATACCCACGGTTCAGGTGGGGGAGTGATATTTACGCCTGTGCCTCCTTGGAACTTTTCTTCAAGGGAGAGGATTTCTCCGCTGGCCACGGTGATACTGGGTTTGAGGGCTCTCATTTGGCCTCGGGCTCCGAGGACTCCGACGGTAACTTCAACCCATCCGGAATGACTCTCCCATTTTAGTTCATCCTTTTGAATGAGTGGTCGATCACTTCGCACAAAAGTTTCAAAGAGAAGAAACTCAGGCAGGGTCTGTGGTAGTTCTACGGGAGATCTGACATGTTTCAGCTCTCCAGGGCCAATTCTTGGAAGCCCTTTATCAATTAGATTCAGGTAGATCTTAAGATCCTCGCAACTATCCAGACGTACAATACCGGAGGAGCAACCATCGGAAAGTGGTTTCACGATCAAGCTCTTGCTGTGCAAATCCTCCTCCATCGTGTTCCAAATCTTTTTTAGACTTTCTTCTTTGAGTTTAATTAGAGTTCGCGTATCGAGCTTCTTCTTGGCGGCGATTAAAATTCCGTATTTCCCATATTTCTCAAGTGCCTTTCCGGTTTCGTATTTGTCCATACAAAGGCGCGCTGAGGCCGTTAAGGATCCAGTGAATGGAATCTTTTCTTTTGTCAGGGCTGATTGGAGTTCACCGTTTTCTCCGATGCCTCCATGAATGACCAGAAAGACGGTTGTTTTATCCTGCAGGAAATCTTCCATGGTCATGCAGGATGGAGATGGTAATGGCTCAAACTTGTCTCCAGATCCATCCATGGATTGAAAAATCTTTTTTCTATAGGATTCGAGTCGGTGACCTTCCTCTAACATTTGTCTGCAGGCGGCCCCGACTTCTTCAACGGTGTGGCGAAGAGTAGCCGCGTAGGGCAGGCTCCAAATAAATCCATCCTGATCGAGGAGGTAAGGGGAGGGTGCAAAACGATCGGACTTTCTTAGTTTGAGCCAGACATTGGAGCCACTCATTAGAGAAACTTGTCGCTCTGAACTATCTCCTCCAAACAACACTCGCACCTTTTCCTTTGAGGTCTCGGTGTTCGATGTAAGCTGGGGAGGGGAAGTCAGGTTTTTTCTGTAGCAAGTGCTCTTTAAAATGTAGTGAAGGACTTCAGCATGGCTCCAACCTAAGTAGGCGGCTTGAAGGAAGAAGAAACTATTTTGTTCAAGTCCACTCGCCAGGTTGATATCCGAGAACCATACATTTCCGTCTCCCATGACCCAGCCATCAATTCGAACGACATCAGAGAGCTTCAAAGTCGTAAATATTGACTCAGCCTGAGTGCGAATAGTTTCCACGGTTTCATCTGAAAAACGCGGTGGCATATGGTAGGCCACTTGGCGGGTGGGTAAGTATTTTAAACGGTAGTCGAACAGTGATTGGCTTTTGTCAGTGATCTCAATTTCCGTGGGCAGCAGTGCTACGGGTTGTTCATCTTCATTCTGAAGAACGATAATCGTAAACTCTTTTCCCTGAGCAAACGGTTCTAATACGAAACGTTGATCGATGCCTTCGGATAGCATGCCTTTAAACGCCACCAGGCATTGTTCGGGAGATGCGACTTCTGTGACACCGATACTCGAACCTGATCGAGCTGGTTTCAGGATCGCGCGCGCGAGTTGATTGTTATCAAAAAAGGACTCAACTCGGGCAAGGTTGTCATCATCTTCGGCAGCTTCGAGTAAGAGACTGGGTGGGGAGAAATATCCTTCACGTTCCAATAACCAGGCAGCATCAAATTTGTCGAAGGCTACCTTAGCCGAGTCACTGCTGCTTCCGACAAACGGGATCTTATGTGTTTCGAGGAACTCGGCTAACTCTCCACCTTCACCAAATGCACCATGAATCACGGGGAAGGTGATGGAAGCCGATTGTAGAAGTTCTATCAATTCAGACTCAGTTAGAGCTTTGCCTAGCTCTTTGATTTTAAAATCGAAGTCGGAAGGCGTATTTGAATAAAGCTGTTTGCGATCAATGAGAAACGCTTGTTTGAGGAGATTGTAGTAGATGGGAATGATCTCCAGATCTTCCAAGTGATCGACTACCGACCGTGCGGAGTTGAGTGATATGCCACGCTCTGCAGACGGTCCTCCAAAAAGGACAGCAACGCTGAATTTGCTCATAAGCTTGCCAACTTATCCAAGGATTCTCCCGTGGCTCTAAATAGCTTCCATTCTTCAAGCATTTTAGCACCCAGGTTCAAATAAAAATCATGTGCTCGTGTATTCCAATCCAAGGCCATCCATTCCATGCGGCCACAATTCCGATCTTTGGCTTCTCGAGCGAGTGAAAGCAGTAGTTCTTTCCCAATGCCATTGCCTCTATTTTCTGGGACTACAAAAAGATCTTCTAAGTAGAGCCCCGGTTGAGCCAGGAAGGTGGAGTAATTGAAAAAGTAGAGAGCGTAGCCAACGGGCTCACCATTCCAGAATGCGAGTTGGCAATGAGCGTAGGGCTGCTCGCAAAACATGGTTTCCTGTAGTTGCTCTTCCGTTGCGGTAACCATGTCCGTGAGCTTTTCATACTCAGCTAATTTATAGATGAGACCGAGAATGGTTCCCACGTCATCGGGAGTGGATTTTCTTATCTCTAAAGACATGCCACAATCTTCACTTTGGCTTTCGTAGATGCAATAGGATTGTTCTCGCAATCGCTACTTCTGTTGCTGGACGTACTCCTCTTGTGGAATACCTTCCAGGGGCCATTTGTGAATGAGTTCAATAAATGCCATGCCTTCCAGAGGTTGAACTTTCGCCTTCAGGGTCTCTGCCGTGTCGTTGGCCTCTACTGGAATACGCTTTTGAATGAGAATGGGTCCGGAGTCTACACCTTCATCGATGAGATGAACGGTACAACCCGTTTCCTTGTCGTTGGCATCAATCACTGCCTGGTGAACATCAAGGTCCATCAATCCGGGATGCTTGGGAAGAAGGGACGGGTGAACATTGGCCACTTTGCCGAACCAATGGTGCACAAAATCGGCCGACAGGAAACGCATGTAGCCGATGCAGAGGACTAATTCAGCATTCACCTCGTGCAGGAGTTGAGTGACTTCTTTATCAAAGTCCTCCCGCTCCTTGTCTTTGGCCGAAATAAAATGATCAGGCAAGTTATGGCATCTCGCTCGCTCCAGGATGCCGGATTTTTTTCGGTTACTGATCACAGCGACGATGGTGGCGCTGAGTTCCCCGGATTCAATCGCATCGATAACAGGTTGGAGGGAAGACCCACGGGTCGATCCCAGGACAGCAACCTTTACTGTTTTTTCTGCCATTTATCCGCGAAGCTGGTTCATGTGTTGAACACGCTTGTTGATCAATGCTTCCGTTCCAATATCGGGCCTGTGAAATAGCTTTCCACTTACCTGATTGACCAAGCGCTCTGCTTCTTCCTCGGCTTGCGTAATCGTATCAGCCAGTCCAACTACAGCTGCGGTACGAGAACCGGTTGCAACCAGTTGCCCATCTTGCATATCGACCGCACCGAGAAAGAGTTGGTCTGGTTTTTCAATGGTACTTATGTCTACCGGGAAATTCTTTTCAGGGCTGTCAGGGTATCCTTCTGGGACGCTGTATTTGCAGACCGAAGCTTGTTGTTTAAAATCGACGTCGACGGAATCCAGCGTTTCGTTCCCGATGGCTAGACAGATTTCAATAAGATCGGCGTTCAGTAACGAAAGCAGATTCATGACTTCTGGATCTCCGAATCGTGCATTAAATTCAATGACACGGACACCTTGATTAGTCGCCATGTAGCCTCCGTAGAGTATGCCTTTGTATCCCTCGCCGGTTTTTTTTCTTAATGCTTCAACTACCAGGCGGTTAATCTCTTGGGATTCCGCAATGTCCTTTTGATTGATGAAAGGAAGACTATGATTCGCATCACTATAGGATCCCATTCCGCCTGTGTTGGGTCCCTTGTCATCCACGTATGCGCGCTTGTGGTCCTGAACCGGTGGCATGTGTTTGAGGGTAATTCCGTCGCAGAAGCTGAACATGGAGAACTCTTCTCCAATGCACTTTTCCTCAATTACAAAAGTGGAATTCGCATCAACAAGTTCCTGGCAATACTCATGGGCCTCTGCATGGGAATGTAAGTGATCCCCGGAAACTTTCACCCCTTTGCCTCCCATCAATCCATCTGCTTTCACCACATAATTTTCGCCGAGGGATTGAAGGAATTGCTCTACACCATCGACACTATCAAAATGCTTAAATGCCGGACATCCTGGAATGTTGTAATCGGCCATTAAATTGCGGGTGAACTGCTTACTTGTTTCGAGCATTGCCAGTTCTCGCTTGGGTCCCACTACAGGAATTCCAATGTCCCACAGTTTGTCGGCGACGCCGGTTTCCAGGGGTGCTTCGGGGCCAACGATAGCCAAGGTCGCTTTTTGTTCCTGCGCAAAACGGGCCACGGCTTCCGGATCTGTGATCGAGCCGCTCATGTAAGTGGCAGACAACTCTGCGATGCCTGGATTTTGGCTGGATCCAAATGTAACCAGTGTGTGGGAACGGTTGGAGCATGCGATGGACTTTGCGTATGCGTGTTCGCGTGCACCCGAACCAATGAGCAGAATAATGGGGTCTTGATCACTCATGAGGATTAGTAGCTTCTGCCACCTCGGTTTTCAAAATAGTTAATGAATGCCTGATTCAAAGCACGGTATCCACCTGGGGTAGGATACTCTCCCGTGAAATACCAGTCTCCTTTATGTTCAGGCAGGGCTTTTCGGAGGTTCTTAATGCTCTGGTAAATGATGGTGAGATTGCCATTCCAGAAATCCAGATCTGGTTGAACTTTTTGGCTGATCTTTGCAGAAATCTCCTCATCAGTGAAACAGTCATAAATACGCTTCACTTTATTCGTCAGTAGTTCTACCGGCTTTTTCGACTGTTCAAGGCAGTCCATATAAACATCGCGAATAAGCCCATCCCGTCCTTGGTCGATCAGGAGCTCAATCGCCGCTTCAAAGGCGATAAACTTATGCAACTGAGACATGTCGATACCATAGCAATCGGGATATCGGATCTGTGGCGCTGTCGAAACGATGATAATTTGTTTGGGCCGAAGTCGGGCCAAGATCTTGACGATCGATTGTTTTAGAGTGGTGCCTCGAACGATCGAGTCATCAAGACAAATCAAATTGTCAGTTTCTGCTACCGAGCCATAGGAAATATCATAAACGTGAGACGCTAAGTCCGTTCGTGCCTTTTCCTGGCTGATAAAGGTGCGGAGTTTGATGTCCTTCAGTGCCACCTTTTCTGATCGTGGCCAGTTGCTCATGATGACCTTGTCCAGGAACCCCTCGTCAATACCTCCATTTTGTGCCTGTTCAAGAATCTCCTGTTTAACCGCTTTTCGCCGTTTTTCATGAAGCCCGTCCATGAGACCGTAGTAGGCCACTTCAGCCGTATTCGGAATGAAGCTGAATACCGAATTCTCGAGGTCTTTATTAATGGTTTTGAGAATCGGTTTTACCAAAGCTTTTCCCAGGGCTTTGCGTTCCTGGTAAATATCATGGTCGTTACCACGAGAGAAATAGATGCGCTCGAAGGTGCAGGACACTCGTTCTTGCTGATCACGAATCTGGCATTTCTCAAGCTTGCCGTTGCGCTTTACGATGATGGCTTCGCCCGGGTTGATTTCATGGATGTCTTCAACTGACTTGGAAAAGACCGTCATTAGCGGGGCGCGCTCTGAAGCGATGGCTATGACTTCGTCATCTTCGAAGTAGTGAAAAGGCCGAATGCCCCAAGGATCCCGGGTAGCAAAACAATCACCATTGCCGATCATGCCTGCGATGGCGTAACCGCCGTCCCATTCTTTACTCGATTCCTTAAGGATCTCCGCTACGTCCAGTTTCTCCGAAATGGCTTTGGAATTATCCATGCCGGAGAGTCCTTTAACATCTCTGTTCTCATGGTAGAGTCGCCGGTGCTCTTCATCCAAGTGGTAACCGATTTCTTCGAGTATGGTTTGAGTATCCGTGTCGAAGATGGGGTGTTGCCCGCGGTCGATCAGGCGTTCGTTTAGTTCGCCTGTATTCGTCATGTTGAAATTGCCGGCAACCATCAGGTTACGTGTCGGCCAATTGTTACGACGAAAGTATGGATGGCAGCTGGTCTCAGTATAACCTCCTGAAGTCCCATACCTTAGATGACCAAGGAAAATCTCTGCTCCAAAATCAAAGTTTCCTTTTACGCTGGCCGGGAATTCGGGATGAATAATACCCGCATCGACCTTTTTGTTAAAGTCCTCCAGTAGTCGCCCAAATATCCGGTTCATGGAATTGGCCTCTACGCTCCGCTCACGGAACATGTAAGGTTTACCAGGATCGACATCGAGCTTTAGAGCACCCACGCCGGAGCCATCCTGTCCGCGATTGTGCTGCTTCTCCATAAGAAGAAAAAGTTGGAAGAAACCCCAGAGTGCGGAGTCGTATTTCCTTTGGTAGTGAGAAAGAGGCTTCTTAAGCCGAACGAGTGCGATGCCGCATTCGTGTTTGATCGGGTCGCTCATTGACTTACGTTCGTTTGCAGGTTTTTTGCGATACGTTCCATAGCAGGGGTTTCAAGGTCACCCATTCGAAAGGATTGTCCCGTGATCATTTCGTAGAGTTGCATGTAGCGGCTGGAGAGCTCAACGATCAGATCGTTGGGGGCTTGAGGAAGAACTTCGTCATGATAGGGATCGCAATGATCACTGAACCAGAGACGAATAAATTCTTTATCGATGTTCTCAGGATTCTCACCGGCTTGGAAACGCGCTTCATAAGAATCAGCGAGCCAGTATCTGCTGGAATCGGGCGTGTGGATTTCGTCAATGAGGCGAATCACACCATCCGCATCCTTGCCGAATTCGTATTTGGTATCGACTAAGATGAGGCCATGCTCTTTCGCCACTTCTTGGCCATAGGCGAACAATTCCAACGCCGCCTTCGAGCAAACTTCGAGATCCTCTTCGTTCATGATTCCCCGAGCTATGATCTCCTCCAGGCTTACTGGTTCGTCGTGTTCGGATTTGGTGGTTGGAGTGAGGATATTCGTTTCGAGTTTCTGACTCTTCACCATTCCATCTGGCAGGTCGTTGCCACAATAGTTTCGACTGCCATTTTTGTAATGAGACCAAATGGAAGTGCTGGTGGATCCAGTTATGTATCCACGAACAACAAACTCTACCATGAACACTTCACATTTCTTCCCAATGGTAACGGCTGGATCGGGGGCAGCCACAAAGTGATTGAGGATGATGTGGCTTGTCTTCTCAAACCACCACTTGCTTGTAAGATTGAGAACTTGGCCTTTAAAAGGGATCGCTGCCAATACGCGATCGAAGGCACTCAAGCGATCAGTGCTGACAAAGGTGACCTCTTTCTCTCCAGGATAAATATCTCGAACCTTCCCCTGGATCTTTTCACCCGGAAGGTTCGTTTCGGTGAGGCAGTTACTGATTTGGGAGCGGATAATTTCTAGGCGTTCCATGACATTAGGCAGAGTAGTAAACTGCGTCTTGGTAGAACGGATTAAACAAAATGTGGGTGTCCAAAATTTGTTGAAGCGTTTCTTGATCGTCTGAGTTTTCCAATTCGATTTCCCAGAGGGTCGAACGTTTGATCTCCTTAATTCCTTCTATGTGAAAGCGATCTTCCAAGGTCTCGAGTTTCTGCTTTCCGACTAAGTCTTCCTTATCGTGGACAAGGATGCGGATTTTCGAGTCACTTTCAGGAATTTCAGTGATGTATTCTTTGTTAGAGTTGAAGAGCTCACCGGTTTCGATGATTTGGTCTCGAATGCTTTCCGCAGCTTCGTTCAGTTGAACTTCCCAATGAGTCTTTCTGGTAATCCCAACTTTTATGCCCGCAACTTCAAGTGCCTTATGCACGGAGTGAGCAGTGTTGTCGGTAATGACGAGATTGATCGGTAGCTCAAACGCACTTTCTTTAGCCTGATACTGGCCCACTTCGATCTTAGGTGCCTTGAAGGTGCATGCGCTTTGATCAATTTGTTGATTTTCTTCAATATACTCCCGCATAGAAGAAAATATGGGATCGCCTGCTGCCACACGTTCCGGGTGGGGCATGATGGCCATGACGTTCCCGACTGGATTGGAAATAGCGGCCAAATTGTGAACGGAACCATTTGGATTGGTAGGGAAGCTGTTTACGATTTCTCCTGCAGCATCGCTGTAGCGAAACGGCGTTTGACCGTTGGCAATCATCTCCTGGAGGAGTTCGTCCGGAATGATGTACCGACCTTCTGCGTGAGCGAGAGGGATATGAATGGTTTCTCCTTCTTTCAGATGGCGGGTGAAAGCAGTGCGGTTGGAATCTATACTGGCTTTCAAATGGGCAAATACATTGTAGAAACCAGTGCCCAAAATGTGTCCGTCCTTTTCACGTCGGTTGGGGGCCAGTGCGAGACCGATACGGTAGTTTTTTAATCCAGGCACCATTCCGGTTTCTACGAGAATCTGTGCGCCATTGCATATGCCGAGCACAGGTTTTCCAGATTCGGATTGTTCGCGGATAATCTTCATGACCGGATCCAAAGAAGCAATGACTCCTGCTCGAGAGCGGTCTTCGTAGGAAAATCCTCCTACGATTACATAACCATCGAATACTTTAAGAAGCTCGTAGGATTGATTCCAGAGAAACTCTACGGGTTCCATTCCCGCACGTCTGACGGCAGCGATTGACTCTGTTTCGCAGTT
The DNA here is from genome assembly GCA_014529675.2 of Opitutia bacterium ISCC 52. Classification (NCBI taxonomy): domain Bacteria; kingdom Pseudomonadati; phylum Verrucomicrobiota; class Opitutia; species Opitutia bacterium ISCC 52. Next base: position 2,570,017 of record CP076040.1, on the reverse strand, counting down.
GCTACCGGGAAACTGAATAATGGCGATTTTGATCATTTGTGTAAATGCACGTCGCAGGGGCCTTCAATGACTTGTCCGATTTCATAGGCAGGAATGTCCTCATAGTTACTGAGGATTTTCATGGCCGCATCTTTATCGCTTTCTCGAACTACGATGATGTAACCAATGCCCATATTGAATGTGCGAAACATCTCGTGGACTTCCACATTGCCAATTTGCTGGATGACTTCGAAGACCGGGAGGTTGGGCCACTTGCGAATATCAATCTCTGCACGGCAGTTATTGGGAAGAATACGAGGTACGTTTTCAAAAAATCCTCCCCCTGTGAGGTGGGCCATGCCGTGAACTTCTACTTCCGATTCGATGAGTTCGAATACGGGGCGCTTGTAGTTTACATGAGGAGCAAGCAGGGCTTCTCCTACGGTTGTTCCCAATTCAGGAATATTGCTTTCGGTTGTGTATCCTCCTACTTCGAAAAAGGCTTTGCGTGCCAGTGAGTAACCATTGGTCTGCAATCCTGAAGAGGCCAAGCCGATGATCACGTCTCCGGGCTGAATGGTGGATCCATTGATGAGTTTGTCTCGCTCAACGATTCCAGTCACACAACCTACGATATCGTGTTCATTTCTTTGGTACGTGCCTGGCATCTCAGCTGTTTCACCACCTACGAGGGATATCCCATTCTCCTTACATGTGTCGGTCATCCCTCGGACGATTTCCTCAACGATGGAAGGAACCAGTTTTGAGTTTGCGATGTAGTCAAGAAAGGTGAGGGGAGTCGCTCCGTGCACTATGATGTCGTTGCTAGTAGCGCTAACCACATCGATACCTAATCCATAGAACTTGCCGGCCATTTTACCGACTGAAACTTTTGTTCCGACTCCGTCGATGCTCTGGATCATGACGGGCTTTTCATAGCCTTGGACAATCTCGGTCAGATCGAACATTGAACCGAAACTACCGAGTCCGGTGAGCACGTGTGGAGAGAACGTACTTTTGACGTGATCTTTGATGCGGTCTACCGCTTCGTTTCCAGCATCGATGTCAACGCCAGCTGATTTGTAGTCGATTTTGCTCATAGTAATTTTTCACGAAGACCGTTTTGCCAGCGATCTTTCGCTTGGGTCAAAGTCAGGTCTATGGAGTCGTTGATTTTTAGTCGTTGGTTTGGGGTCGTTGTGCCAATGCGTTGGTGATTGAGGTCACGTTCGTTGAGAAGTTGAAGAACTGAGGATTCATGTTCAGGTGCCACTTCTATCAAGAAACCACCTGTTTCTGCAAAAAGGACACGGGACTGGGGGAGGTCGGAGTCGATGGAAACTTCGAAACCTATTTCGTTAGAAAAACTCATTTCGGCAAGGGCGACTGCTGTTCCTCCTTCGGATATATCGTGGGAGGCACGAACCCATTCAGCATCAATGAGGTCGATCATAGCGTAGATCTGCGCCTGCACTTCAACTAGATCCGGTTCAGGAACGTTGGCTCCGAGCTCGTTGTGTAAATCGTAGTAAATAGATCCACCGAGTTCGTCTTTGCGTGCTCCGATGAGGATGATTGAAGACCCGGATTCCTTGAAAGCTGCATCCACTGCTTTCGACGCATCCTCCAAGCGACCCAGACAACCGATGACCGGGCTAGGAGGAATACTGCCAGCTTTCGATTCATTGTATAAAGATACATTGCCGGCCACAATGGGGACCGCGTTACCTGGATGTTCTTTTAAGTGAATCGCTTTGCAGGCATCAGCCACGCCATGAATGCCTTCCACGAAGGCTCCCATTTGGCTTTCCTTTTCAGGATTTCCAAAACAGAGGCAGTCGGTAACCGCTTGTGGTGAACCGCCAACGGCGGCCACATTGCGGAAAGATTCTACCACCGCGTTGATGGCTCCAAATCTTGCATCGATCAGGCCGTAGCGTGGGTTTTGGTCGAGTGAGACAGCGATACCGGTATTTTGGATTTCTTCCGGGTATTCTATACCTTGAAAGGGTTTGATGACGCCTGCGTCGGCCTGCCCAGCTTCAAGAACGGTATTACCCTGAACTTGCTTGTCGTAGGTTTCGAAGACCGGAGCTCTTGAAGCAATATTCTCGTGGGCCAGTAGGTCCAAGAGTGTTTGAGAGTAATCCGAGGGTTCTGCCACCTCAGGTTCAGTCAGCTCTGGCTTGGTATATTTGTAAGGTCGATCGTAGACGAGACCTTCCGTAACTTCCTTCGCTTTAGCGTCGACAAGGATCTGTCCCTTATAGGTGACCTTGAATTGGCCGTCGTCGCGAATTTTACCTACCACGCAGGCGGCAGCTCCTTCGGAGATGTTGGGAAAGTCGAAGGTTTTGTTATAATGATCGAGAATGAGGGGTGTGACTTCAGACGGTGTGGCCCACATGAACCGTTCCTGGGTTTCGGAACATAGGATCACGGCCGGAGCCAGGTTTTCCATCCCTAGATGGACATCGTCTAGAAACACATCCGCGCCATAGCCGGCCGCATCTGCGATTTCCACACTGGCACAGGCAATTCCTCCCGCTCCCAGGTCTTTAAATCCAACGCGGTCGATGAGATTCTTTTCTTTGAGGATCTTTACCAACTCGTAGGTGGACTTCAAAATATGACGTTCAAGAAAGGCATTTGGATCCTGAACCGCGCCTTTGTTCTTTTCTTTTTCTTCTTCCTCTAGTTCAAGCGATGCAAATGAGGCTCCGCCAAATCCACTGATGTCTGTTGGCTTTCCAATGAGAATCAAATCGTAGCCATTAGCATTCTCAGGAGCAAAAGAGTGGATGATGTCTTCTTCGGCTATAGCCCCCAGTGTAAGGACGGTGACCAAACAGTTTTCATTGTATCCTGGGTGGTAGTAGAGGTCACCACAGACGTTGGGTATTCCGAGTGGGTTACCATAGCCGGCAATACCTGCTACTACTCCTTCATGAATCCACTTTGACTTGGGCTGCTTGATGTCGCCAAACCGAAGGCCATCACCGATCGCGATCACTTTGGCACCCATGCAACAGACGTCCCTTACATTGCCTCCCACTCCAGTGGCCGCTCCTTCGTAGGGAACGATCTGGCTAGGATGGTTGTGGGACTCATGGGAGAGGGCTATGCCGTACCGCTTGCCTGCATGGTCCGTCGCCACTCCAACAATGCCCGCATCTTCTTTGGGGCCGAGAATGACATTGGGTCCATCGGTAACAAATTTCCCAAGATGTACACGGCTACTTTTATAGGAGCAGTGTTCAGATCCTTGGATCGACCAAAGAACGCATTCAGCGAGAGTCGGGGGACGTTCAAGAATCTCATTCTGAATCTTCAGTGCTTCGTCTGGAGTCAGTGCGAGATTGTAATCCTTCAGCAATTGCTGAATCTCTTCGTTTGTCTTCTCGTTAAAGTCCAGGTGCTCGTCAGTTTGGGACATTTATGCGGAATGGATAGTAGGGTGGACGAGTAAAAGAAGTCATATTCCTAAAAGGTATGTCCAGTGCAAGGCAGATATTTAACATTGTGGTGTTTTGTGAATAACTGCCATTTTTCAATACTGGATTTTGTCTCTAGGTGGCTTGAAAGGCTCGGTTGATTCGTCCTTCAACCAGCCGAATGTCGATGAAGTCTTTGATACCCTCAACTCCCCAGATGTTGGGGCTCATGTACTCCTCGCCACGTCCCAGAAACTCATAATCTAGTTCGTTGGCAAATCGAAGGTCCGACCTGGAATCGCCAATATAAAGAATGTTTTCGAAGTCGCCTCCATATTCCTGTCTCGCGGCCATATGGGAGAACTTCATTGCTTCCTTCTTATATTCGTGTTCGCTGCAGGTGTAGAGAATCCAATCGCTAAAATCGAATCCTGCTGTAGTAAGCTTTAGCTCTGCAGACTCACGCCAGGCACCTGTGTTCACTGCAAACTTATGCTGTTTATGCGAAGCCAGGTATTCGACAAATTCTATGGCACCGGGAATGGGGGATAGGGCTCGTGGATTATTTTCAATTTGGGATCCTAAGAGTTTGAGGAAACTCTCTTTGCATTTCTCAACATGCTCCGGGTGGCATAGTTGACTGAGCTCTTCGCGCATGACTTCCCTGAGGATGCCGCTGTCAGTAGTATTGGTGTAAGCTGACCAATCACTTTTGATCTCTTTAATTCCTAGAGTTTCACAGACGGCCTTGGGATAGAGTTCGTTCTCCAGAGGCATGGAGTCCACCAGTGTGCCGTCTATGTCGAGTTGGATGAGGTTCATTAAACAGCTTTTGGTTTTCTTGGAAGAGTTTAGAATTTCCCAGGGAATCCTCCGCCTGGGAAGCCTCCCATCCCGCCTTTTTTCCCCATTATCTTCTGAATGCGCTTCATCTTACCACTCTTCATCATCTTCATCATTTTCTTCATCTGGGTGAATTGCTTGAGGAGTGCATTGACGTCGGCGACTTTCGTTCCCGAACCATTGGCAATTCGCATGCGGCGGCTGCCATTTAGAATCCCTGGCTTGGTTCGCTCGTAGGGAGTCATGGAAAGAATGATAGCTTCCGTTTGCCCCATTTGGCGGGTTTCTTTATCGCCTACTTCGATGCCGCTCATCCCAGGCATCATGCCCATGACTTTGTCTAAGGGCCCCATCTTCTTCACCTGCCGAATCTGTGACAGAAAGTCATTTAGATCGAATTCGGCACGCCGCATTTTTTCGGCCATGCGCTCAGCTTCGTCCTGATCAATTTTTTCCTGGGCTTGCTCAACCAGGGTCACCACATCACCCATGCCAAGAATGCGACCGGCCATACGGTCTGGGTGGAAGACCTCAAAGTCGTCCATCTTTTCCCCGGTGCCTGCAAACTTGATCGGCACATGGGTGATGGATTTCATGGAAAGTGCGGCTCCACCTCGGGCATCACCATCTAATTTCGTTAGAATGATACCGGTTAAACCGACTTCTTCATGGAAGTGGCTTGCTACATTCACAGCCTCCTGTCCAAGTGCCGAATCGCCTACGAGTAAGACTTCGTCGGGTTGGATGGTTTTGTGGAGCTTCTTTAGCTCCTCAACGAGATCCCCATCGATTTGTAAACGTCCGGCGGTGTCGAAAATGATAGCATTTGCTTGTTTTTCGCTTCCGTAACGAACGGCCTTCATGCCGATGGAGGGTACGTCCTTAGGATTTCGGTCAGCAAAGAACAGCAGTTCCTCCTGTTTAGCTAGGGTTTCCAATTGGTCGATAGCAGCAGGTCGGTAAACGTCGCAACCAACCACGAGCGTTTTCATGCCTCGTTTTTTGAGGTGGCGGGCGAGCTTGGCTGATGAAGTCGTTTTTCCGGCGCCGTGCAGTCCGATCATCATGATCTTGAGTGGGCGGTTTTCGGAAAGTTCAGCCGTACCTTCACCCAGGAGCTTAACGAGCTCGTCGTTGATGATTTTTACAACTTGCTGCCCTGGAGTTACTGATGCCAGGACGTCTTGTCCCATGCAGGCTTCTCTTACTTGGTCTACAAACTGACGAGCGACCTTGAAGTGGACGTCTGCAGAGAGCAGGGCAGTGCGGACCTCTTTCAAGGCCTCAGTCATGTTGTCCTCGGAAAGTTTTCCAACCCCGCGGAGATCGCGGATGGTCTTTCCAATTCTATCGGTCAGGTTATCGAACATGGTAGCTAGGTAGCAAAGGTCGGGAATTAAGAGGATGCTTTCCCGCGTTTCAAATTATTTCGACGAAAAAGAATGAGTCTTAGTTTTTTCGTTGCTCGTTGGGGGAAGGAGCCAATGGTTGCGCTATGATTTTGGGAATAGAAAGTTCCTGCGACGAGTCGGCCCTGGCAGTGTTTGATCCGCAGAAAGGATTGCTGGCTGATCTTGTATATTCTCAGATTGAAACTCACCAGGAATATGGCGGGATTGTTCCTGAACTTGCGAGTAGGGAGCACTTGGAGGCATTCGTGCCTTTGTTAGAGCAGCTTGAGCAGACCGTGCCACTTTCGAAGCTGACCATGATTGCCGTAACTTCGGGGCCTGGTTTGGCGAGTTGCCTAGCGCTGGGAATTGCTCTGGGCAGGAGTTTGTCTTTGGCGTTGGATTTACCCTTAGTCGGTGTGAATCATTTGAGAGGGCATGTCTTTTCTCCGTTTGTAGCCATGCATGCAGATAACCCAAGTGGCTTTGATGAGACCTTTGGTAAGTTGTTACCCCATCTGGGCCTCATTGTATCGGGTGGAAATACGGTGCTTTTCGAGATCGATGAGGACAGAAAGCTGACGGTGCTTGGTGAGACGATAGATGATGCTGCCGGCGAAGCACTCGATAAGGGGGCGAAACTACTCGGCATGCCTTATCCGGGAGGTCCCTTGATTGAGAAGTCCGCCCTGAATGGCGACGCAACACGATTCGAATTCCCTCGAGGGATGGTTCAATCTCCTGAAGTGAAATTCAGTTTCTCTGGATTGAAAACGAGTCTGCGCTATCGGCTTGAAAAGATGTCTGATGCCGACCTCGAAGAGGCCATGAGTGATATCTGCGCTAGTTATCAGCAAGCCGTGGTCGATGCCTTGGCGCTTAAGACAAAATCCGTCCTGAAGAGGGGACGTTTTAAGAGTCTGGGGTTATCTGGAGGAGTTGCCAACAATAGGATATTGCAGTCGGCATTTGAGAAAGTGGCTGAAAAGACGCGGGTTCCCTTGTTGGTTGCAGAACCCAAGCAAACGGGCGATAATGCCGGAATGATCTGTTTTGCGGCCTTTATGGATCCTTTGGGAATTGTGGAGGATGGCAATGGATTGGAAGTAAATCCCAGCTGGAAAGTGGGTTGAATTTTGCTTGCTCGTGGACCGTTTGTAAAAACTTTAAGTTGACCCTTCTATCTGGTTAAAAACCCCTATGAAAAATCTGTTAAAGCCCTGCCGTAACCTGAAAACCCTTTAGGCAGTCGGTTTGAATTTCAAGTTTAGGAACCAGAGGGCATTGTGAATATTTTTCAGCTGCTTTGGTGTTGTTGTGCAGAACTGCTGGAATTCCTGCCCGAGTGGTTACCGGGTTCCATGGAGGAACATGGAATGGGTTTGAGAATTACTTCATGGTGAAGAATGCGGAAGCGCATGCATGGGTAGAAGTATTCGATGGTGACAATTACTGGGTACGAATAGACCCCACGCCTGGTGGCACTCAAGATATAATCAATTTGAATCAAGCGACGACAGAGGTGGAGTCTTTTGTAGATTCGAGTATTACTGCTTACGTGGACAGTTTGCGCATACTCTGGTACCGCCGTGTAGTAAATTTCGACAACCAGGACCAAATTGAGATGGTGAATGTATTTTCCATCACGATGGAAGCATTGATGGAAAACATTCGCGCCAAGCTTAAGGCAATTAGTGGTGAGTTTAAGGCCATGCTCCAGGATCCTTTTAATAAGGAAAGGATGACTTTATTTGGATTAACCTTCGGCTTCTTGTTTTTGATCTATCTCCTGGTTCGCATACTTTTAAGCCGTTTACGAGCGAGAGCTTATTTTAAGTTCTTTGGTACACGAAAGCGAAAACGAGTCATTCAACTGAAAGATCGTGTATTGGCTGGAAAACTTTTGATGAAATACCATCTACGCTTGGAGAGTAATCAGCCCTCCGATGACATTCTTCAATCGATGAGTGATCTACACATTATTCGATTTGGATCGGTCGATCGATGGCCTACGGTAAGTCCAGTTCTTAAGCGTGCTCGTAAACTGATCAAAACTATCTAGCGAGACGCTACATGTCCCATCTTTTCAAAAAATCTTTGTAAGATGGGCTGAGCAATAGGAACTGAGGTCGATCCGCCACCTAAAGAGTCTCCGAATTGTCCATCAATCATGACCGCGATGGCAATTTCAGGATCTTCAATTGGAGCAAAGCAAATGGACCAAGCCAAGTGACGCATCCCATCAGGAGTTTGCACCTGAGCCGTTCCCGTTTTCGCTGCGATACGGACGCCAGGTACCTTAATGAGCTTTGCCGTGCCGTCTGTTGCTGCTGCTTCCATGCCATCGAGAATCAAGTTATAGTCGCTTTCGGATACTTTAATGTCTCGCTTGCTTGGAATGGCTTGACGGTAGGGGTCGTAAAGGATGGTGGGCTTAAACTCTGTTTCCCTCCTTGCAAACGCGGCTGTAAAGCAAGCCATTTGAAGCGGCGTTACTCGGAGGTCTCCTTGTCCTATAGAGAAATTGGCGGTATCACCTGGATACCAGGCGTCATTGCGAGTTTCCCGTTTCCACTCTCGCGAAGGAACAATCATCTTTGTCGCCTCAAAGGGTAATTCGACACCGGTGGGTTGATCTAAGTGGAACCTCCTCGCTTCAGCGCTGATGTAATTCACGCCTATGTCCTGACCGTGCTGGTAGAAGTATACATTGCAGCTGTGTTGGATAGCTTCGTGGATGGTAACATCCCCATGGCCGAGCCTGTTCCAGCAGCGAAAATTCCGACGGCCGACCGTGTAGCTACCTGTGCAGTGAGACATGGTTTCGCCATCAATAAATCCATTTCTTAACCCAGCCAGGCTAGTGACGATTTTGAAGGTTGAGCCAGGGGAGTAAAGTCCCTGGAAGGCGAGATTGATCCAGGCGCCTCGGTCGTTGATATCTCTGGCGACCGTGTTGGACATGTAGGGGCTAAGATCATTTAAATCATAATCCGGCTTACTGGCCATGACCAATATATCACCTCGTTTTGTATCCAGTGCGATCGCGGCACCTTTTTGGTCTCCCAGAGCCATTTCCGCAATATCCTGCAATTCAGAATCCAAGGTGATCTGAAGGTCTTTCCCCTGAATAGGAGTATTCGTAACTTTAGGTTCAAACTGGAAACCCGAGGGATCTACGACCCAAATCTCCAAACCACTTTCTCCCTGAAGTTCCTCGTCAAATTGTTTTTCAATGCCGGATTTTCCTTCATAACCTCGTTCCTGAAAGGTCATGAGTTTATCCCCAGGCAAATTATCTGTGTCCATTTCTTGGGTATTGCCTGCCCAGCCCAAAGTATGTGCTGCAAGTGACCCATAAGGGTAGTAGCGAGCGTTTGACGCAAAAATTTGAATGGGCGACTGAACCGGGATCTGTTCCAGAAGAAGAGCATACTCCTCCGGATCCATGTCGTTGATGAGAGGGAAGCGGAGTAAAAGTTGTTGCCCGAAGTGTCGCTCGATTTCCTTCGAATCAATTTCCAGGCTTCTACCAAGGATTTTCCCGACTTGATTGATGTATCGCTGTACAACATTGCGCCGTGCTTCGATATTGATATCTCCAGTTTTGGTTACCTGTTCTTCGGGCAGGGTATCGTAGTGATCTCTGAGTTTCTTGAATTCTGCCCGGAACTCTGGTCGTAGCTCGTTAAGAAACACATCGGCTGAATACCGAGGACGATTGCCGACTAAGAGCCTGCCGTCACGATCATAGATGTTGCCTCGCGGTCCTGGGACGATAATTCTTCGAAGACTCTGGCGTTCACCTTTTTCGGAGTATTCCGAGTATCTGAAAAGCTGTCTGTAGGCGAGTCCGCCAGAGAGAACGATGAGCATCACAAGCAACAAATAAGTAACCAGCCTTAACCGGGCATTATAGTTGCGAAATATTTCTATGATATTCATTTGGCAGCGCGCAGAGATGCATCCACGTCGATGTTGAACATGCGCAAGACATCCTTCTGGTAACTAATGAGTAATCCTGCGACAAGGAACAATACCAATTCTGACACAAGCAAGTGAAGAAGGTTCAAGAAAACAAACTGTGAAGTTACTCCATAGGTGCTTCCTGCCAATATGGTGTAGTAAAGGTATAGGATCAGGTTTACGACTAGTACCACCATTTTGTATGCGCTGCGGTTATCGTACTGAATTCTGTCTCTTAGGTAATAGAGTGCTGTGAATGTGACTAAATTGGGCACAAGGCTAACCCCGATGTTCCAGGATTCACCAGAGTCGTAAAAGATACTAAATAGAAAGACTGCTGTTATGCCTTGCCCCAAGGGCAGAAAGAGCGCCGGAAATGAAACCAGCAGGCCATTCATAAACAGAAACAGTGAAACGGTTGCCAGGGATTGGTTTAGTTGGCTCAGTAGTATGAGAACGATACCGTAGAGGATGAAAAGAATGAGCCACTGGTACGATTCGGGATTCTTATCCATCGCTTTCAAGTGTTCTCAGGATGGCAACTTCTCGTATTGTATTCAGTTCGTCTGAAAGGATGACTTCGCCGCTTTGGAATAAACCATCACTGGAAGCTTCCAAGCTTTGGACCCAACCAATTGTGAGGCCTTCAGGAAATACCCCTCCCAAGCCAGAAGTCATGAGTCGGCGAGGATGATCTTTGTTGATTTGGATGTCTGTAGGAACGTTTTGCACGGTTCCTTTAGGTGGGGTGAAGGGTGTCGAAATTGAGCCTTGGTACAGGACAGGTCGTTTGTCTCCCTCAAACACAGCAGCTAATCGGATATTGGGGGAGGTAATCAAATCGATGATTGAGGTGGTCATGTTTACCTTTCGAACTTTGCCAACCACGCCTCCAGAATATACGACAGGCGCGCCCTCAGGAATCTCAAAATTCATACCCTTTTGGATGGTAATCTCCTGCCACCAGCCGTTTGTATCTCTTCTAGCTATGCGACCCACTTCGGCCTGATAGGTTGGAAGGGAAGGGAGGTTGAATAGTTCTTCGTATCTATCAACTTGAGCGGCCAGGGAGTCTTGTTGCTGGATCTGATATTGAAGTGTCGCATTAAGCCTGGCTAGGTCTCGCCCTTCTTCGATCAAACTTTTTTTAGACTCCATTCGTCCCGTCCAGAATTTTTGAACGTTTCGCACTAAGGTGCCACCGATCCAGGAAGGTGCCTGGAATTCATAGAAAAAGTCCTCTGTGACCTTTTTGAAAAAAGTCGGAATAAGTATCCAGGCGAACAGTACCAGACCTAAAGCGATCAGTGGTCTTAATCTTTGGTTACGTTCCTTGGACAACGGAGGAAACGGTTTGCTTTATTAAAGGCTCAACGAGGGCTGGATACTTCACCGAGTAGGGATGCTAAATCTTCTAAGACTGCACCCGTACCATGTGCAACCGCACTCAGTGGATCGTCGGCGATAATTACGGGCAGTCCCGTCGCATCACTTAAGAGCTGGTCGAAGTTTTTGAGCATGGCGCCACCTCCGGCTAAAACGAATCCCCGGTCAACCAGGTCAGCCGAGAGTTCCGGTGGGCAGCGTTCCAGCGCATTTCTTACCAAATCCACAATTGCATTGATGGTATCGGTCAGAGCTTCGCGGATTTCTTGCGAACTAATGTGAAGTGTTTTGGGTAGGCCTGCAACGGAGTCACGGCCTTTTACTTCTAAAGATAATTCTTCGTCGAGTGGAGCTGCTGATCCGACCTTTACTTTAATCTCCTCTGCGGTTCGTTCACCGATGAGAAGATTATACGCTCGTTTCATGTAGTTGATGATAGCCGCATCCAGTTCATCTCCTCCCACACGAATACTCTTTGAGTAAACAATTCCTGCTAAGGATATGATAGCAACTTCCGTGGTACCTCCACCGATATCGACAATCATGTTGGCTGCTGGTTCATCAATAGGAAGTCCTACGCCTATAGCTGCAGCCATGGGCTCTTCCAATAACAATACATCGCGTGCTCCGGCATGAATGGCCGACTCACGAACTGCTCTTCTCTCTACTTCTGTGATTCCGGAAGGTACTGCAACTACTACTCTGGGAGGAACAACACTCATGTTACTGTGCACCTTCTTGATGAAGTAACGCAGCATGGCCTCGGTGATTTCGAAGTCGGCGATCACACCATCTCTCATGGGGCGAAGTGCCGTAATGTTGCCAGGTGTTCTTCCCAGCATCTTTTTGGCATCCAAGCCTACTGCGTGCACTTTTCGAGTCCCTGTGTGGATAGCGACCACGCTGGGTTCTCGCAGGACGATTCCTTTATCTTTGGCAAATACAAGCGTATTGGCTGTTCCTAAATCGATTCCAATATCGCTTGAAAGAAATCCAAAGAAGCGTCCTATCATAGGGAGTGAGTGTGAATCAGATTAGTGCGAGTTGAGATAGATGGGAGACGAAGGAAGCTATTATTTGTCGGATTCCGGTGAGACTGGTTCCGATTGAACAGGCTTGGTTTGGCGCGGAGCGGGTTCTGGCTCTTCTTCCATGGCTGTCCGTATATCATCTTCGACATCTTTGGTAGCCTTTTTAAATTCTTTCATCGCTTTTCCCATTCCACGAGCTAATTCAGGCAATTTCTTTGCCCCGAATAGCAGTAAGATGATGAAAACCACGACAAAGATTTCCATGGGTCCCAGGGATTGTAAAAACGCGAGTGATTGGGTGGGTAGTGTCATAATAATTAAAAGGTAATGGTGATTATTGAGCTATGCCCGTAGATTGTGCAAGACAAGAGCTAGGGAGAGGCATAAATGATTTTTTGGGTTTTATTTGAAGTGAGAACTCTGTTTTTTCAAACTCTTTACTATACACAGTTTTGGGAAAAATGGGGTTATGGCTGTATTTTTTGCACAACTTCTAGACCGATCGCTGGCTCGCCGCTCAAAATTATCATTCCAACGCTCCTTTGAGTGCGTATACCAGTTGGCCTTAAAACGGCCATAATTTCCAAGCTTGTGCTGCGCACGAAGAGTTCGTTGTTAAGTTGAATGTTTTGTGTGTCTTGCCGAACGACAACGGTAGCCGATCCAGGATCAACTTGAGTAATTGAACCAATGCGAGTGTAGGGTGAAGGAGTTATGGCCGGTTCAGATAGAATCCCTCGCGATTGGGTGGATTCACAACCTGAGAGAAGGACTACGGACAGGCAGGCCATCCATGATAGCTGCCTACTAAGATCCATTGATTAGCTGTTCGGTTGGTTTTCGTTTTTGGCGATCCCCAGATTAGATTCAACATGATCTCCATCAAAGAAGCCGTAAAGCTGACGAATACGCGTTGGGTGACGCATCTTCCGCAAGGCTTTCGCTTCAATTTGTCGAATCCGTTCCCGGGTCACATTAAATTGTCTGCCAACTTCCTCAAGAGTGCGGCTGTAGCCATCGACCAAACCAAAACGTAAGGACAGCACTCTGCGTTCACGTTCTGTCAAACTATCAAGAACGTCTACGATTTTTTCCCGCAGCAGGCTGTATGCAGTCATATCGTATGGGTTTTCTGCACCTTTATCTTCGATAAAGTCTCCAAAATTTGTGTCGTCGCTATCGCCAACAGGGCTTTGCAAGCTGATCGGTTGCTGAGCCATCTTCATGATAGACTGCACCCGTTCTACCGGAAGCAGCATTTCATCTGCTACCTCTTCGGCGGTCGGTTCGTGTCCAAGTTCTTGATACAGTTGCTTCTGTACCTGCATAACCTTGTTTAGCGTCTCAATCATGTGGACCGGAATCCGGATAGTCCGAGCTTGGTCCGCAATGGATCGAGTAATGGCCTGGCGAATCCACCAAGTTGCATAGGTGGAGAATTTATAGCCCCGACGGTATTCAAATTTTTCAACTGCCTTCATGAGGCCCATATTGCCCTCTTGAATGAGATCGAGGAAGGAGAGGCCACGATTGGTGTATTTTTTGGCGATTGAAATTACCAGGCGAAGGTTGGCTTCAACCATTTCTGTCTTAGCGCGGTGGGCACGTCGCATTGCGATACGAACATCTCGAACCAGGTTCACCAATTCGGTCGCATCTATACGATTATCGCTACGGAAGATCGCTAGCTCTTCGAGCATCGCGTTTTTGATCTTGGTAGGAATCTTCTTCGTTTTGGAGCGCTCATCCATGGAGAGCTCCTGATTGATTTCATCAATACGCTTGATGAGGGGCCCCAAGTTGTTGAGGAACTCTTCAAAGACCTTCAGTTTGAAGCAGAACTTTTTGAATTTCGAACTCAGCTGTGCCTCATACTTTTTAAACCGCGTGTTTGCCCGTTTGGCGTTGGTGGAATTAGTGGCACTAAGATGACCATCCCACGCCTTTTGACTGCGGGCTTCCAGATCTTCAACCGTTTCCAGGAGCTTTGGCAGCATCTTGAAGTAGTTTTCCCGGCTATCGACTTTTTTGTCCAGGACTACTCGGTCGAATCGTTCATCTCGATTGATCAGCTTGGTAGCCAGATTGATATGAAACTCACTTGTGATTCCCACTGAAAATATAATGCTCTGCGCTTTCAGTTCGGCCCGCTCAATTCGCTTCGAAATCTCAACTTCTTGTTCACGCGTCAGCAGCGGCACTTGACCCATCTGCTTCAGATACATGCGGACAGGATCATCCAGGATATCGTACTGGGAGGCTTTTACTTCCTCCTCTTCGGATTCTTCCAGGCGTTGCTTATAGGTTTCGACCTCTTCAGAGTCGATAATATCGATCTCAAGATTTTCGAGGATGGAAATGACGTTTTCAATCTCGTCCGGACTATCGATCGTTGTCGGGAGAGCATCGTTGATGTTGGCGAAAGTCAGGTAGCCTTGCTCTTTTGACTGCCGAATCAACAACCTGATCTTTTCGTTGAGATCTGCTTCGACGGCCTTTTCTTTTTCAGTTTTTTCGCCTTCAGGTTTCGCTGCAGCTTTCTTTGCTGCTTCTTTGCGAAGTGCCTCAACAGCTTGTTTTACAGCTTCCTCTTCTCTTTCTTTGGTCGTCTTCTTGGCTGCTTTTTTCGCAGGGGCTTTCTTAGCGGCCGTCTTCTTGGCTGGGGTAGCTTTTTTCGCAGGGGCTTTCTTAGCGGCCGTCTTCTTGGCTGGGGTAGCTTTTTTCGCAGCCACTTTTTTCACTGCCGCCTTTTTTGCGGGAGCTTTCTTTGCTACTTTTTTCACCGCTTTCTTAGCAGCGGTTTTGGTGGCCGTTTTCTTTACTGCTTTTTTGGCAGCTTTCTTAGCGGTAGTTTTTGTTGGCATGGTGTAATAGCTTAAAATTCGGTTGGCAGGTGAACCTCAGGTGGGTTCGAAATGGAACGGTTTAAATCCGTTCTTTCTTTTTGTAGTTTAAATTGTTCCTGAAGTGGCAGGGATTGGGCGTTTGCCAGTTCAACGTCTAAGGATTGAATTCGTTTGTGGAAGAAGCGCTTATAAAGTTTGACGATGGAATCTTCTACTCCTCGGAGTAGGTTTTCAGTCTGAATATCTTTCGAACGGAGATTGTAATAATAGTTCCTCTCTTGGTCTGTTTCTACGATCTCTTCCATCTGGCTGATGCCTTGCCAGGAACCCTGTTCTGCTTCAGCCAAGATCCTGTTAAGGATACGGCCGCTTGGTTGGGAATCATCAATCCATTCATTATCAACAACTTGGAAGAGGTGTGCGCCCAGGCCTGGGAACTCAAAAAGAGCCAAAATTAGGTCTTCCTCTGCGTTTGTCAACTTCGACTTTGAATTGGCTGAATCCCTTAAGTTTTCGCGCTCTCCAGCCTCATTGCTTATGTAGGATTGTCTGCTTTTAGTCGCCAGGTAATTTTTATAGTCAGTAGATAGAATATCCTCACGAATTCCTAGGAGCTTTGAAAGTTCTCCGAGATACTCTACGCGCATCAATTCTGAATCGAGGTGCGTCAGAAGTTCGAATATGGCATTTGCAGTTCGGTTCTTCTCTCGAGCTTCAGCTTGGAGCGCATTTGGCAATAGTGATCTGACAGCGAAGGGGAGGGCAGATTCAGATCCTTCAATTATCTGATTTGCGAATTCATCTCCCGATTCTATAATCACATCATCGGGGTCGCTTCCGTCTGGCAATGGGTAGTATCTAATGTCGAGTCCGGCTTTCCATGCCATTGGGAGTGCTCGCAAGGCCGCTTTTCTACCTGCATCATCGCCGTCAAGAAGGCAGATGATCTTTTCGTTGAAACGCTTGAGGAGCAAAAGTTGATTTTCCGTTATAGAAGTTCCTTGCGGGGCAACAGCTGGTAATCCGATGGTCCAGCAGCGAATGGCGTCGAGTTGTCCTTCGACTAAGATGAAGGGCAAATCCTCAGTGACCTCCTTCTTCGCTTTGTGTAAACCGAACAGAACGCTGCTTTTATTGAAGAGGGGTGTCTCAGGTGAGTTGACGTATTTGGCTTCGTGGGAGCGATCGTCTGTCGGGGTTATAGATAATTGGCGAGCGGTGAATGCAATTACCCGCTGATTGGCGTGTTCCCGGATTGGAATCATTAATCGCCCCCGGAAGCGCGGATAAAGAGCTTCATTAGATTCCGGGTGCCGGGAGGGATAAAAAATTCCGCACTTGTTGAGCGCCTCGGAAGAGTAGTTTTTCTTTTGCAGGCTTGAGAACAGCTTTGGATCGTTTGGAAGCGCTAATCCTACTTTGTATTCCTCAGCTACTTGTAATTGGAATTTTCGATCCTTTTCCCAATATTCACGGATGAACTGACCGTCCTCCGTGTCTGCCATAAAATTTCGATGGTAGTGCTCCGTGGCGAAATCGTGGATTTCGAGAATCTCTTTTCTCAGCGATGGCTTAAATCCTGACGGTGCTTTGCCTTGCTCGTATTCAATAGGTATATTGAAACGAGCAGCAATTGATTCGACTGCTTCCTGGAAATTTAAACGTTCGGTCAGCTGGATGAATTTATAGATGTCTCCTGCTTCTCCGCTGGAGAAGTCTTTGAAGATGTTTTTGTCGGGTAGCACATAGAAGGAGGGGGTTTTCTCATTTGTGAATGGGCTGAGTCCTCGATAATTAGCTCCTACCTTTCTTAGTCCTACTACGGGTGAAACAAGGTCGTATATATTTACCTTGCTGCGTATGTCTTCAATGCAGGAACGAGAAATGATAGGCATATACTACAACGTGATGGCAGAAGTTGTTAGGATTATATACCCCGGGCTTCATAGCGGGCCCGTTCAATATCCGGATGATTTGGAGCCATCTGGAAGAATAAATTGTAGAGGCTACGAGCTGCAACAGGATCACCACTTGGTTCCGCATACAGACGAGCTAAGAGCAATACCAAGTCAGGGTTTTTCGGATAGAGCTGTCGATACTTGCGAATTTCTGCAACCACATTGGGCTTGGCCTTGGTCTTTCGAATGATTTGAAGGTAAGTCATCAAGAACCGATTGCTCTCGGGTTGCCTCCGCATCGCTTCCAATGAAGTCATCTCTGCTTCGCTGAATTCCCCTCTATTGTAATAAACACGGGCGAGCTCGTAATAGGCTACTCCCGTGTCTTCTCCCAAATTAATAGCATCCCAGTATTTTGCTACGACGGTATTAGAGTTGGTTGAAGCAATTCTTCTCGCGTCTTCAAGAGCCACATCGACCGGAGATTTTTCCTTTGGAGGGGCAACCACAGGTGGGGGAGCGATTGTCTGCGGATTCTCTTCTGTCTGTTCCTCCTCGTTGACCGCGAGTTGGCTGGGGGGAACCACTTCCGGTTGTGCTTGCTGGGTCAATGCAGCTCTTCTGGCCGCCGTGATCTGCTCGGCTCGAGCCTGTTGCTGCTCAATAAGTTGCTGGCGGCGCTCTTCCTCTTCTTTGATCTTTGCCTCTTCTTCTTCCGCAGCTTTTTTAAATTCGTCGTGTGCAGATTTTACTTCTGCGAGTTCAGGGGCTTTTGCTGCGTCGGGAAATCGTTTCTCAACCTGTTTCATCAGTCGATCCACTTCATCCCACTGCCTACGTTTGTGTTTAATTTGAAGGAGTCCAATATGAGCTTGTTCGGCCACTGAATCGTCCTCGACGATCAGGAGGCGCTCAAAACCAGCTTCTGCTTCTCTCAGGTTTCCACTCTCTGTTGCCAAAAGGGATGCTTTCAGGTCCAGCTCTGGATTAAAACGGATTTGGCTACTATTAGAGTAAGCATGAATAGCCTTGGCTGTCTGATCAGTTTGCAAATACAGATCCCCAATTTGCTGCCAGGTGTTCCAATCCGTTTGGTATTCCAATAGATAGGCTTCGTAATCGCGGATCGCAGATTCCAGATCTTGGGCCTTAATCCACGATTGGGCTGCGTATAAATAGTAGTCGACATTCTCCGGAAATGTTTTTGCTAGCTCATTAAAATAAAAAGCTGAGGTGAAATAGTCTTCATCCTGAGTAAATGCAAAAGCAAGATTCTCCAAGACCTGGGGGTTCTTGGGATTATCGGTTTTTAGTTTATCGAGTATTGCTATGGCTTTATCGACCTCTCCATTATCCAAGTTTTCGTTTGCCTGAGCCATTTTTTCGGCAAACCTTTCTTCTGGTGAGGAACATCCAACCAATAATAGAAATCCTAACAGTAGAATTCCTCTAATACCAACAATAGCTTCATGAAGTTTACGAGCCACCGTGCAAATGTCTTGAGCAGCATCTTTAGTGTCAAGACCCATAACATACGATTAAGAGCACTATTCCTGATTTTGGGGCTATCACACCTTCCGGCAATTTCTCAGGTGGATCCTGTGTGGGAATACTCACTGGATAATTTTGAGCTTCGAACCTACAAAGGGGCAGTTGATTCTTTATTCGAAGCTTGGGAGGAACAAAAGGGGCAGGAGATTAAGCCTGGAGAGAAACAGCGGGTTGGCTTGAAAGTATACACTGCTGCCGGACCTGGGTTGATGACCTCCAAGAATTTAGTGCGTGCAGTCATTGGTAGTCTGGTCGACCGAGGCTATTCTCCTAAGGATGTTTTTATCATCGATATAAACAAAGAATGGTTGAGGGCTTGTGGATATCTACCACCCCTCAGTGAAGGAGGAGTCACCTTTCATGGACACGAAGTTATGGTTATTAACTCCGGGGACTATTTTGAGGATCTCTGGTACTATGACAGCCCAGTTCCTCCAAGAGAGCACTATTTGCCTGGGATAACACCCATGGTTCAGGAATTTGTTGAGCCGGATCCTGATGAGAAAGCCAAGCTTCCTGAGGATCGAAAAAGCTTTTTGCCATCGCCTCTCATTGAGGAAGTAGATTTCTGGATTAACTTACCGGCCGTGAGTGATCATGAGGTGCTCGAGTTGAATGGAGCGTTGGTAAATGCAACACTCTGGAATGCCAGCAACACACTTCGATTTTTTCACTCTCCATCAAATGCTCCAGCGGCCGTAGCCGAGATGGCTGCGATTCCTGAATTTCTCGAGACCTGGAATATGAACATCGTAAGCCTGGAGAAGTATCAGTTTATCGGTGGGCCTCAGTTTAATAGTCTGTATGCGGTATCCGAGAAATTACTGGTGATGAGTTCGGACCCGGTGTCCATTGACGCTTATATGATAGGTAAGATGAATACCTGGCGTGAAAGATACCGCTTTCCCTTAATTCGGAAGGACGTATCCATGTTAGTTTATGCAGATCAATTGGGAGTTGGGATGGCTCATCTGGATCCTTCAAGGATTATTGCTCTGGAGTAGTTTTTACAACGGCTTCAAAAAGTGATTTAGAAGTGAGAAACGTCTTGTAAATCAAGGGTATCCCATTTCTAACTTGTTCCGATGACCCTTGAATCTTTCTTTCCCTTACTTGTTCAAGTAACGCTTGCTTTGGCAATCGCCATTGGCGTGATTGCGGCTAGTCATTTGTTTGGTCAGCGGATCCGTAAGCATTCGCGATTTAAAGGCACACCTTATGAGTGTGGGGTTCCTTCAGAAGGAATCACTCATACGCGATTTTCGGTGAAGTTCTATGTCACCGCCATGCTTTTTATCCTCTTCGATATTGAGATCGTATTTCTCATCCCTTGGGCTGTGATCTATCGCGATTTTATTTCCCAGAGTATCCCTATTTTACTACCCATATTGTTCTTCCTCGCCGTGCTCATTGTAGGCCTCTTTTATGAAATGAAAAAAGGTGCCTTAGAGTGGGAAAAGTAGGCCCGTCTTATTTGCCCTCTCTTAATTAATGTCGCACTGGAAGAATCTTAAATTCTCCAATGCAGCTGGACCGTTACATCTCTGAAGATCGAATCCTGGACCTAGAAGGCCAGGATCTGAAATCCGTATTGGTGGAACTATTGGACTCTATATGTTTCAAAAATCAGAAGCTTAACAAGCGGAGCTTATTTAAAGACCTGATCAACCGTGAGAATGCGATGACCACTTATCTGGGGCGAGGGGTTATTCTTCCCCACATCAGGGTTAATATGCGGTCCCGATTTGTTTTCGCGGTTGGGCGTTCGAAGGAGGGATTTGATTATGACGGATCCTCGGAAACCAAAAAGGTTCATTTAGTCGTCGTTTTATTGGCAAGTGAGAAGGAGCGCAATTACCTGCAAGCTTTAGCGTCTGTGGCTCGCGTATTTCGCGATGAAGGATTTGTGGAGCGCCTGTTGCAGGCTCCTTCATATGATGAATACAAAGCTGAATTACTTTCTGGTTTTTCAGGTGTTCAGACGCGCTTGAGTGCCCAGCAGAGCAAAACCAATCGTTTACTCTTCAGGGAAGCTCAACGCTTGGCGAAAGGGGTGGATGCTTCGGCCATCCTGTTCTTTGCGGATACGATGATAGGAGGAGTAGATGTGATCCCCGACTTTGGGGAAATTCCTGCTGTCGTGATATCGTCCCGTATGATTGATTCGCCGGTATTGGCTCAGAATACACCGACGCTTCATATTCAAGCTTTTTCCAGTAAACGCTTTTCCCAATTGCGGAGCGCGGCTCTGATCGGGTTGGGAAAGGGGTTGTTCAAGTTTACCGATAAAATTTGCTGTGTTGGAGGAATCGCCGATAGCAATCAATTTGATAGTGTTGTCATTATCGATATCCAGCAGGAGTTTCGATCGGTATTATCCAATAAGGGGAGTATTTTACCGGCTAATGTTAAGCCCGAGGTTCTGGAGCGTATTATCGCTATTGCGACAGAACTGACTGTAGAAGGGCGTGAAGGACAAAAAATAGGCGCCCTTTTTGTGATCGGTGATTCGAAAAAGGTAGAGGCATTGACCAAGCCATTGGTTCTTAATCCTTTCTACGGCTACAAGCACGAAGACCGAAATATTCTTAATCCATTCATGGATGAGACGATTAAGGAATTCTCCAGTATAGATGGCGCATTTATTATTCGAGGAGACGGGGTCATTCTTTCAGCAGGCTCACTCATTCACGTTCCCGACTACGAGCACAAGTTGCCTTCAGGGTTGGGAGCCAGACACGCTGCCGCATTTGCCATCTCTTTAGCGACCCAGTGCGTATCGATTGTGATTTCTTCGAGCACCGGGCAAGTAACTCTGTTCAGGAAAGGTGTTATGCTCCCACTGATTGAAAAAGGAATCAGTGGAGGATTTTAATTGATATTGCCCAAAAAATCGTTCTTTCTCCTCCGCTTAATTCTAAAATTGTACTTTTATTACCATGGCTAGAGATACCGTTATCCTCGAATGCACAGAAGCAAAAGCCGAAGGCAAACCACCTTCTCGCTATATGACCACACGCAATAAGAAGCTCCAAACTGAGCGCGTGGAAAAAAAGAAATACAATCCTTGGCTGAAGCGTCATACCGTGCACCGGGAAAAGAAATAGACTTTCTTATAGATACTAAAAAGGCGTCCCCAAATCGGAGCGCCTTTTTCTTTTCTAGTCTTTACTGCGGCTGGCCCGCCATTTGTCACGGTGCTTGCGGATCCAATCCAGCAATGCCCGCTCAAATCCGATATCGTATCCAGCTTTTTCTGATTCCAGCCACTTGTGGCGCAATATTTCCTCCCGTTCAGCGAGAAACTCCTGGTATAGGCTGGAACGGGTTATAATTTCAGATTGCGACATCTCTTCGGGCTGCCTGTCGGTAGTCATTTTGGTTAGGAAAGCTAGAAACTGGGAGAACTAAGACGTATATTCACGGACTTGGGAAAATCAAAAATTAAATGAATCTACACATATAAATAGGGGATTCTATTAACGATTTTGGGAGAAACATCTCAATTATGACAAAGATTCTAAGATTTGGCGTGCTATTTTAAAAAATGATTGTGCAGCTTCAGAGCTAGGCGCGCTTTTGACAATGGGTATTCCGGCGTCTCCTCCCTGACGAATTGCAGCATCTAAGGGGATCTTGCCAAGGAGAGTCGTGTTGAGTTCTTCGGCTGCCTTTTCTCCACCTCCGGTTCCGAAGAGGTATTCTTTCTCTCCATTAGCTGGGTTGAGGAAATAGCTCATGTTTTCTGAAACGCCCAGGATAGGAATGTTTACTTTTTCAAACATTTTCGCGCCTCGTGTGGTTACTGATACAGCTGCTTCCTGTGGTGTGGTAACAATAACCGCTCCATCGAGTGGAATGTTTTGAGCCAGAGACAACTGGGCATCACCGGTTCCAGGTGGTAAATCGACTACGAGAATATCCAAGTCACCCCAGTTTACGTTTTGGGCAAATTGCTGAATCGTTTTATTCACCATGGGGCCACGCCAGATAACGGGCGTGTCTGCATCTACCAGAAGCCCCATGGACATCGTTTTGATTCCCAGGTTTTCTAACGGGACCAAGGATTCTTCTTCGATGGTGGGTCTGCCTCGAACTCCCATCATTAATGGGATACTTGGACCGTACACATCGCAATCCATTATGCCTACGGCGCTCGAGCCCTTCATCTCGTTGATAACGTAGTCGAATGCGCAGGCCAGATTCACTGAAAAGGTCGATTTTCCTACACCCCCTTTACCGCTTGCGACCGCGATGATCTTTTTCACTCCTTTGATGAGGGCTGCGCTTTGCTGATTGCTAGCGGCGGGTGCACCCTGTGGGGGAGGTGTGGACTTGGGTTTAGTAACTGCGATCTCCACTTGTACATCTTCCACTCCATTTACTTCGCCTAGGACGAGCTCCGCATCTTTTTTGAGCGAAGCAGGGATTTGTGGATCTGAAGTGGTGATCGCCAATTTGACATTGGCGGTGCCATTTTCGAACGCAGCGGACCGCACGAGACCGAAGGATACGATGTCCCGACTGAAGCCCGGATAATTGATTGTAGCTAGCGCGTCTAAAAGAGATTGTTCTGATGACATAAAAGGAAATTTCCCGAATTTGGTGAGGACTTGTGATTTCTTAAAAAATTTTAGTTGTCGATAGTGAAAGTGTAACCGTTTATTAGACGAGACAAATAGATGAACTTTTGCGGTCTTTTAGTTTCTGACATTCCAACCATGCGTATCCTTAAATTTATCCTCCTTCTTTTTATAACACTATTTAAGCTGAATGCTCCCGGTCAGACTGATCTCGGCCCGATCGTCACCCATGCTAAATCTATCACGGTTTCGATCGATTCGAGCGATGCTCAAGACAAAGCACTACTGAACACAGCCTTCAATGCACACGGTGGCTATAAGGTAGTGGCCGCCAATCAATCACAGTTCCATCTTCAATTTACTCGCAGGAGTGCCAATGAAGTAGAGTGTGCGATACTGTCAGGTCGGCCTGCTAAAGAGTTAAAACGATTCTCTGAACGTGGTACTTCCAATAGCAGCAGTCTTTTCAGGACTGCCGATCGAGTGGTTAGGTTAACCTCAGGTAAACCAGGATTCTTTGCTTCACGCCTGGTGTTTATCGGTGAACGCGGAAATAATAATCAGGAGGTCTATTCTTCCGATATGTTTTTTGGAGAAGTCAAATATCACACGGCTGACCAATCCCAGTCGGTAAATCCTCGTTGGTCCCCGGATGGTAACAAAATAATCTACACCGGATATTTTCGCTCCGGATTCCCGGATATCTTTATTATTGATTCTAAGTCCTCTCATCGCAGTCCCTTTGCTACCTACGAAGGAACCAACTCGGGTGCTCGTTTCAGTCCGAATGGCTCGGCGGTAGCTATGGTTCTTTCAGCTACAGGCAATTCTGAGCTCTACATAGCCAACTCGATGGGGGCTAATGCGACTCGTTTAACACGTAACAATAGCCTGGAAGCTTCTCCTTCCTGGAAGCCAGATGGCACGGAGCTCGTATTTACGTCAGACTCAATGGGGAAGCCTCAGCTTTATCGTATTCCTTCCAAGGGTGGTAAAATGACCCGGATTGCGACGCAGATTAGTAATTATTGTGCAGAACCGGATTGGAATCCGTTGGATCCGAGCAAGATTGTATTCACCGCAGTGTTTCGGGAGGGCTTTCAATTGGTTCTCTGGGATTTTAAGGCAAATAAAAGCACCATTCTTACTCGTGGAGCCCGTGATTCAATTGAGCCCTGTTGGCTAGATGATGGACGTCATATTGTATTTACCAGAAGAATTGGATCCAAGAAGCAACTGATGGTTATTGATTCAGAGAGTTTACAAGAGCGACCTATCAGTAGTCCCCGGTTTGGTAATACGTCACAGGCGGACGCGGTTTACTTACGTTAAAACGCGAACGCCGGTTTGGGGTTACCGAACCGGCGCACTTATAATTATACACTCAGTATAGGATGTATTATTGGGAGTCAGTTGATAGGAAAGTTGGGCTATGACTGATCAATAAATCCTCCCCAACCCTGATGCCTCCAGTTGATAGACTCTAGCCTGTGTTAAGTACAAAATTCTATTTAACAGATCCTTTACAAAAGAAAGGCCACCCCGAATGGGATGGCCTTGGAAATTGACTTAAGATGACAGCTTAACCCTTGGCAGCGTTGAAATTCTCTTCTGCCTGGCTCCAGTTAACCACATTCCAGAATGCGCCAATGTAAGCCGGGCGGAGATTCTGGTAGTTGAGGTAATACGCATGTTCCCATACGTCCAAACCGATGATCGGTGTGGCTCCTTCCATCAGGGGAGAGTCTTGGTTGGCGGTAGAATGAACCACGAGGCTTCCGTCTTTTACGCTTAACCATGCCCAGCCACTTCCGAAACGAGTCGCTCCGGCTTTAGCAAATGCATCCTTGAAGGCATCGAGTCCTCCGAGTTCTGCGTCGATAGCAGCGGCAAGATTTCCTGTCGGTTCACTACTGCCTCCTGGAGCAATGATTTTCCAAAAGAAAGAGTGATTACTGTGTCCACCCGCATTGTTACGAAGCGCTGTTCGAGCTGCTTCTGGAACTGAATCGAGATCTGAAATCAGCTCATCTGAAGATTTGGATGCGAGGTCAGGGTTATTTTCCAATACACCGTTGGCATTGGTGATATAAGTTTGGTGGTGTTTGCTGTGATGGATTTCCATCGTGCGTGCGTCAATATGAGGCTCGAGAGCGTCATAAGCGTATCCAAGATCGGGAAGTTCGTATGCCATAACTATACTAAGTGTTTTCTGTTGATTTTGATTAGATGTGAAATACCTCAAGGGGAGGGACTTTATAAAGAAATATCTTTAGTAAATGCCTGAAGTCGTCAATCCCATATGCTCAGGAGGTTCTTTTTTCTGAAAAGAACTGCGTTAAGAGGGCCTTGCATTCATCCTCCAGGATGCCGCGGCTAACTGCAATCTGGTGATTGAGTGATTGAACTTTAGAAATATCGAGTGCTCCTCCCAGAAATCCCATCTTGGGATCAGGTACGCCAAATACGACTCGATCTAATCGTGCCATAAACACTGCGCCTGAGCACATCGGACAAGGTTCCTTAGTCACATATAAGGTGCAGTCTTTGAGTCGCCAATCTTCTACCTTCTGAGTGGCTTGAGTAATGGCTAGAATCTCTGCATGGGCCGTGGCGTCTCGGGTGAACTCCACCTGGTTGTGTGAAGTGGCGATGACATCCCCTTGATATTCGATGACGGCGCCCACAGGAACTTCATTCTGTTTATAGGCATCGATTGCGGCATTGTAGGCGAGTCGCATGAAGAAGGTATCATCTCTATTGAGCTGAGAAGGGTATACCTTCTCAAATGGGCATGAAATTGGGCTTTCTTGCTTAATTTTCACGTGATTTCGCTAGTTTCTTAAACCTTGACTCGGAGGTGTCGATAGAGCTTCCTACACCCTTCTTTTTTGCAAAAAGATACAAGCTCAAACGAACTGGAATATATTGAATTTCCCTTATGGCGAATGATGAAGTAATTGAAGTTGAAGGTAAGATCGCGGCGGTTCTCCCGGGAACTATGTTTCGGGTTGAACTTGCAAACGGTCACCAAGTGCTTGCGCACATCTCTGGGAAGTTGAGAAAAAACTTCATTAAAATTACCACGGGCGACATGGTGAAAATGGAAATGAGCCCTTACGATATTGATAAAGCGCGCATTGTTTATCGATTGAGAAATAATCAAATTCGCCGAAACGCGCCCATTAGAAGTTTTGGCCCACGCCGTAGACGCTAGCTTGCTGGTTCAATTCCTGTTTAGCTTTTTGGTTTTCACCTTGTGGAGTGAAGGCTTTAGGTGTTTCTTTTTTTATAAGATAACGCTCAAACTGTCACCCAGAAAATCACTATGTCTTTACTCGTCGGAAATGTAACCCAATCCATTGGGAATACTCCTCTCATTAAGCTCAATCGCATCGCCGCCGATATACCGGCAAATATATATGTGAAGTGTGAGTTCTTTAATCCCTTGTCGAGCGTCAAGGACCGCATTGGCTACTCCATGATAAAAGCGGGCGAGGATTCTGGACATTTGAAGGAGAGTTCAGTTATTGTGGAGCCTACTTCAGGAAATACCGGTATTGCTTTGGCTTTTGTTGCCGCTGCAAAAGGCTACCGCCTGATACTGACCATGCCTGAGACGATGTCCATGGAGAGACGTGTTCTGCTTCGGATGCTTGGTTCAGAATTGGTGCTCACTCCAGGGCCCAAAGGAATGGGAGGCGCCATTGCGAAAGCGAAGGAGTTGCTCGAAGACTTGGGTGATGAAGGATGGATGCCTCAGCAATTTGAAAATCCAGCAAATCCGGAGATCCATCGGCTGACCACAGCTGAGGAGATTTGGAACGCAACCGAGGGTAAGATCGACGCATTTGTGACCGGAGTTGGAACGGGAGGTACGATCACTGGCGTATCTGAGGTTATTAAAAGCCGAAAAGAGCTATTCACGGTCGCGGTAGAACCTTCTGCATCGCCGGTTATTTCTGGTGGCCAGCCGGGGCCTCACAAGATTCAGGGGATTGGTGCTGGCTTTATTCCTTCTAATTGCAATACGGATATTATCGATGATGTTGTTCAGGTTTCTAACGATGACGCCTTCAATACCGCACGACAACTTTCTCTTCAGGAAGGATTGTTGGTGGGCATTTCATCAGGTGCCACGGTATGGTCTGCTATGGAAGTTGGGAAGCGTCCGGAAATGGAAGGGAAGAATATTGTCGTGATCGCCGCCAGTGCTGGTGAGCGCTACATATCGACCCCACTCGGCGAGAAAGCTCGGGAAGAAGTTGCGGGATAATGTCCCTAAATCAATTTTGAAGCCCTTTGAATGCGTTTTGTTGGGGTTTTCATTTTCATGTGTTCACAGGTGGTTTAAGGTCTCCGGTTTATAATGGCTTCTTCGTTCACACATGAGACACGCATTCCAGGACCTGTAGTTGATGTCTTTGATTATCATCGTAGGCCTACTGCTCTCCAGCGCTTAACTCCTCCCTGGGAAGGGGCTCAAATTATTGAGAAAGTAGACGGAATTGAAGATAATGGGACGACACTGCTCCGGGTCGGTGCGGGCCCTTTCAAAACAAACTGGAAAGCCGTTCATCAGGATTATATTGAAAATAGGCAGTTTTCCGATAGCCAGCTGAGTGGCCCCTTTAAGTTCTGGAACCATGTCCACTCGTTTCGTCCGGTTTCTGCAAATGAGACCGTATTGAATGACAGTATAAAATACCAACTGCCCATGGGGGCCTTAGGTCGGTTGTTCGGAGCTCGAGCTGTTCGAAACAAATTAGAGCGGATGTTCAGTTATCGGCATACCGTTACTCAAAACGATTTGCGACATTTTGTACGATTTAAGAAGACTTCGAGGCTCCATGTTGCGATCACGGGTGGGAATGGTTTAATTGGCTCCGCATTGGCTGTTTTTCTTAGTGTTCAAGGACACCGTGTTTCAATTCTCAGTCGATCTGGAAGAAGCAAGGTATTTGGTTTGAGAGGCGTCCAATGGGATCCAAGCAAGGGATACATAGATCCAAATTTGGGAGCTGTGGATGCATGGATCCATTTGGCAGGTGAAAATTTGTCAGATGGTCGGTGGACGAAAAATCGGATGCAAGCTATCAGGGCAAGTCGAACTGAAGTTACCCGATTTCTTTCTGAGTACATTCTTAGCCAAAAAAAGGCTCCTGAGGTATTTATTAGTGCTTCTGGTACTGGCTTTTATGGATCTACTAAAACAGACACTGCAGAGTCTGCATCTAGGGGCAAGGGATTCTTGGCTGAGGTTTGTGAGTCCTGGGAGAATGCTTCGGATGGACTTAGAGCTGCTGGAATTCGTCGGGTCATTCTTAGGACAGGAGTGGTGTTGGATCGGAATGGTGGAGCCCTGGAAAAATTACTTCCGGTGTTTGCGGCAGGCTTAGGAGGTCGAGTAGGGAAGGGCGACCAGTTCTGGGGATGGATTGCGATGGACGATCTTCTTAGAATCTACGATACAGCCATTTGCGATCAAGCAATGGACGGAGTCTTTAATACGGTTGCCCCTGAGGTGGTTACAAATGCGGAATTTTCTAAGACGCTCGGAGGTGTATTGAAACGTCCTGCTTTACTGCCTGTTCCCGCAATAGTTCTGAAAGCAATGATTGGCCGCATGGCTGAGGAAGCATTGCTGACAGGGCAAAAAGCCATTCCTGAGCGACTGGAGGAAATAGGCTTTAAATTCGATTTTCCGGAACTGGATTTAGCGCTCAGGCATTGCTTGGGGAAATACTAAAACCGGTCTTCCACTTGTCAGACCAGTTACTTCTTGCCAGCGTTTAATTTCCTTTCCACGCTGGCTCGATCATTTCCATACAATGAAATATAAACCTCTTCTATTGATCCCCCTCATACTTAGTTTCTCTGGCTGTTCTAACAGTCAAAGCAACGGCGGTAATGACGGCCAAGCTCAAGTCAAAAAACGGAATCTTCGCTTGGTCTCTCTTCAAAATACATCGACCCCCATTGTTGGTGAGCAACTCATTTGGCTCGCAGACAGCATTAACGAAATGGCGTCCGATAGTATCCAGGTGAAGGTGTATGATCCGGATAAATTAGTAGGGGCCATGGAAGTTTTAGATGCCGTATCATCTGGAAAGGTTGAGGCAGGTTACTCGTCATCTGGGTTCTGGATGGGAAAAATCCCAGCGGCTCCTTTGTTCTGCTCGGTTCCTTTTGGGCCTGACGCTGCTGAATATCTGTCCTGGTTCTATTACGGAAATGGGATGAAGTTGTATCAGGAAATGTATGACCAGCATAACTTCAATGTTAAGGTATTGTTATGCGGCATTATTCCTCCAGAGACCAGCGGATGGTTTGCCAACGAAATAAAAAGTTTGGATGAACTGCAGGGGCTAAAAATGCGATTCTTTGGTCTTGGTGGAGATATCATGAAGAAATTTGGTGTAGCTGTTCGTTTGCTTCCTCCAGGTGAAATTTACCCGGCATTAGAAAAGGGAGTTATTGATGCTACCGAGTTTGCCATGCCTAGTATCGATGAGCAGCTTGGTTTCTATAAGATTGCAAAGTATAATTATTTTCCAGGTTGGCATCAACAGGCAACGACCTTCGAGTTATTGATCAACAAGGACGTCTGGAATGAGCTAGCGCCCAGTCAGCAGGCCATTATTGAAAATGCTGCTCGAGCGAATATCATAAAAGGAATAGCCGTGGGAGAAGGAAGTCAGGGGCCCGCGATGAGGCGCAATGTTGAGCGAGGTGTTCACCAAGTTACTTGGCCTCCTGAAATTATTGAGCAGCTCCGCTCTGCATGGGAAGAGGTTGTGGGAGAGAAGGTCACAGAAGATCCTTATTTTAAGAAGGTCTGGGAAGATCTATCCGCTTTTCGTGCAGAATACAAAGAGTGGAGTTCGCGTGCTTACACACGTTAATCCATTTCTGAGTGTGTAGAGAAAATCGATGCCCTTTATCGAAAAAATTGAAGCCATTTTGGAGTCTATTGGCCGTGCGAGTGCATGGATATTGTTGGTCTTGCTCGCATCCATAGTTCTTCAGGTTGGGCTGAACGCAATCAGTAGTTCTATAACCTGGATGGAGGAACTTCAGTGGTACCTGTATGGAATTTCTTCTATGGTTGCTCTCTCTTATACCATGACTGGAAATGGGCATGTTCGCGTCGATGTCCTGCATCGTCGTTTTGGGGTACGAACAAAGCAAGTATTGGAAACAGTTTGGATCATCATTGCTCTGATTCCTCTTTATATTGTTACGCTTGTGTATGGGTGGGATTTTGCCATCAAATCCTTTTCCATAATGGAAGGAAGTCCGGATCCGGGAGGTATGCCGTATCGTTGGATTGTGAAGGCATTTATTCCAATTGCTAGCGTACTTCTTATGGTGACCGCAATTTTGAGAGCGATTTTGATTTGGTCAAAACCTGAACTTTTGGAAGAAACGGAGATCATTCATGGGGATTGAAAATATTCTCCTAATCATTCTTTGCTTTCTTTTTTTGGGATTCCTTCTTTTGGGAGTTCCAGTTGGTTTTTCTCTTGGTGGAGCGTCGGTTATCACCACTGCGATCGCAGTATTTTCAGATCAGACCTTCGGGACCTTTTCTGGAATTGATTTCAATGTGTTTTCATTGGTGGTGAATCGGATTTATGGTGTCATGGGGAATTGGGCACTAGTTGCTCTTCCCATGTTTATCTTAATGGGAAATTTCCTCGGTAAATCTGGGTTGGCTGAAAAATTAATGCACTCATTAGGCTATATGAGTCGGCGGTTTCCAGGAGGACTAGCACTCAGCGTGACTTTGATTGGAGTGCTTTTGGCAGCCTCAACTGGAATTATAGGAGCCAGCGTCGTTTTATTGGGAATGGTTTCGCTTCCGGTTATGATGAGGGCGAAATATCAAAAAGCCTTAGCGGTAGGTACTGTTTGTGGTGCAGGCACTTTAGGGATATTGATTCCTCCTAGCATTATGCTGATTATTATGGCGGATCGTTTGCAGCTTTCTGTTGGCGATTTGTTTTTGGGTGCAGTGGTTCCGGGTATGCTGTTGGCCGGCCTCTATTTCGCTTTTATTATTGGATACTCGTTGCTTAAACCCGGTGTTGCTCCAGCCGTGGAGCTAGAAGAAGGTGAGGAAGGTCAAGGAGGCTTAGGTGCTTTGTTTATGGCGATTGTGCCGACCTTGGCATTAATACTCCTGGTTCTGGGTAGTATTTTTTACGGATTTGCCACACCAACGGAAGCGAGTGGGTTAGGGGCTGCTGGTGCTATGTTGCTCGCTGCTTCGAATAAGAGGTTGAATATGAAAGTGATTCGAGAATCCCTTGAAGGTACTCTTCATACCATGGGATTCTTGTTTGCCATCTTTATTGGAGCTACCTGCTTTTCATTGGTGCTTCGGTTATTAGGCGGAGACGATTTGATCGCTAACTTGGTTCAGAATTGGGATGTTGGAGACTATACGAAAATTGCGGCCATATTGTTTGTTGTATTTCTTCTAGGGTTCTTTCTCGAATGGATTGAGATTACTCTCATTATTTTGCCTATTGTGGGCATGGTTATCCTTAAAATGGATTTCTCATGGGTGGCTGAAGCTGGGATGGATCCGACAGCACGTCCTTCGTTGGTCTGGTTTTGTATCCTGTTTGCCATGACGCTCCAGACTTCGTTCCTGACCCCACCGGTCGGATTTGCGCTTTTCTATGTAAAGGGAGTTGCTCCAAAGGAAATTACCATTGGCGATGTTTATCGAGGAGCCGTGCCCTTTATCATTCTCCAACTGATCGCCTTGGCTTTGCTTATGATGTTTCCAAAGCTTGTGATCTGGCTTCCAAGTATCAGCTATTAAATGGCTTGTGCCCTTTAGGATAAGAAACCAAGGGGATGACTTATTAACGCTGGATCGTAGAAGTTCTTGATGTTTGGAAACACGGTTTCCATCTCACCGGAAGATACGCCGAACCAACGTGCCAGCTCGGAGCTATACTCATCAACTGAAGTGGTTGGTATCAGTCGTGCTCGATTGAGCATTAGACTGTTATTAAGTTGAAGGGAGGGATATTGACCAAAGATACGACCGCCTGTGACGGGTCCTCCCATGACAAAATGATTTCCTCCCCAGGCATGGTCTGAGCCTACCCCATTGGAAGTAAGCGTTCTTCCAAAATCTGAAGCGGTAAATGTTACGACCTTGTCCTTCATCCCAATTTCTTCGAGCGCGTCATTGAAGTACTTTACCGCTTGGCTGACTTCAGCAAGCATGACTGTTTGTGCATCGTTTACTTCACTGTGGTGGTCCCATCCTCCAGCTCTTACAAAGAAGGTTTGGCGTTTCTGATTTAATGATCCTTGTGCTGCAATTGAGCGAGCGACCATGCGAAAGCGTTCGGCCAATCGCGAAGGAGGCATCGGTGTAGATATGTCAATAGGCTCAATGGCTTCTTTGAATACAATGGATGAGTCAATGAAGCGTCGAGTGTTTTGGGCAAAGGTTCTTGTAAACAGATTGTGGTATTCTTGGCTCAAGAGGTCGTCCACGGCATCTTTGAAATACTTTTGGTTATAGTTAACCATCTCGGTTCCACCATTGAGGCCACTGATATAAGCGAAGGCTTCATTTCCTGTTTGGAAGATGTTTACCCCGCTTAGTGAAATATTCATGGAGACTTGTGAGTCTTCATTCATCGCCATGAGTAGGTCAGCTGTTCTGCCGCCCCAACCACCGGGGCTGGCACCTTTTACTTGTGGCACTGAGGTTTGCCAATGAATCTGCTGATCTGAGTGCGAGAATAGTCCACTTGGCAAAGCGATCTTGTTGTTGTAATCCTGTTTCGTTGTCGGTTGAACCAGAGTTCCAACGTTGGATACAAATGAAACGTCCCCGGTGTCGTAAAGATCCTTCAACTCCGGCATACTCGGGTGGATTCCAAATTCAGAATAATTCTGGCCGCCAGTAGTGATTGGTAGGAGATCGCTTTGATCAATCGCTATGTTATCCCTGGTAGCCTTATATTCCGAGTAGGCGTCGTCATTATTAGGAACGAGCATATTGAAGGAATCATTACCTCCGGCCAGGAATAAGCAGACCAAGGCCTTGTAATCATCATCGCCTCCTGCTTCTTGCGCCGCTGCCGTACTGGTCATGCGAAGCTGAAGAAGACTTGAAAGTAATGCGGTTGAACCTACTGCGGCGCAACTGGCCTCACCGAGAAAACGTCGTCTTGAAATAAATTTATCGTTGTTCATAGGTCTTCTTATTCGAGGATAGCAAATTCAGGGCTTATGGATACCAACAGGACTGCGGTTTCTACTCTTGTTTCAGGGAAAATATCTGGAATGGCTTCGAGAGCGTTCGCAATAATTTCCTTAGTGGAATCTCTCATTGTATCATGAGTTAAAAGCAAATCCAAGCGATCGATCAAAGCGGGGATGTCATTGGCTAAAGCTAGCTCATTGGTATAGTTCAACTGCGGACGCGGGTTGAGCCCGTTTGCCACACCTCCGACCAAGCCTTGTTCGATAAGTCTCCGAAACACATCAAATGTCTTCATTCCGGTTGAGTCATCCAGAATCTGAAATTCAGGTCCTACCTTCTGTACCTCACTGACTTCTCCATAAGGAACATAATCCGGGTAGTAGAAATTGAATACTGAGGGATATTTATAAGGGGACATTCCAAATTCGACATCCATTGCCTGCATCCAGAAATGCCCGTGGTCTCTCCGGCTTGGATCGTCGACAGGGCGCAGGTAAAACCCACGGCAGAGTTGCGTGAATTTAAGTAGCGGTTCGCGCAATTTCCCTCGCCCGGCGTTGATCATATAACCGGCATCTCTGGCTTCCGGATCCAGGAGAATAGCACGCAACACGGCAGCTAGATCTCCGCGTTCGCCTTCTCCATTGTCGATAAAAACATTGGCAACTCTTTCTATATACTCAGGACTTGGGTTAGAAGAAGTAAACCGTTGGATGAGCTTGTGGGAGATAAAGGGTGGGGTATTGGAGTGGTTGAAAAGGACATCGAGAGCGTGAGTGATGTCGACGATCGTATCACGCCCAGCTGGAATAATAGTGCCGTCGAACATCTCCTTCGCAGTTTTGTCATGACGATTGTTGTTTTCCCTCATGGGAGTCACTCGATTGGGGTTCCAGTACTTATCTGGTTGGTTTGCCGAGCGTACTAGACCTGTGAATACTTTTGCCAATTCAGTGATGTGGTAGTTGGTGTAGGTGGGAATGGGCTCTCCCTGCTCGTCTAATTGTAAGGTCCCATCATTGTTCAACATCCAGAGCCCGATCGTGAAAAGCTGCATCACTTCGCGAGCGTAATTCTCGTCAGGTAGTTGAGCCCCGTTTGCCTTTTGGTTATTCCAGTAGGTTAGATAATCTCCCATCTTTGGGTTCAGAGTTACTTCCTGAAGGAGTTCTCGGAAATTGCCAAAAGAGTTGCGGATTAGAATGTCGTACCAGTTCATCCATTGAATGGGGTATTGGTTCGCTTTACTTCCCGCTTCTCCCATCACAAAGATTTGTGAGAGCGCCCAAGCCATGCGTTGTCGCAGTTGATCTTCACCTAGCAGAGCTTTGTCCCACCAAACTGTGACCTTAAGGGTTGCGGGGCCTCCCAAGTATTGAGCTCTTACATCATCACCTCTTGGATCAATATGATTGAGCAGGTCGAAAGTGTAATAATGATCGAGGTGATAGCCCGGAGCCAAAGCCATTTGATCGTCAATCCAACCGGCAAAGTTCAAATCTGAATCTGACAGCTCATCGATTTCCTCGATGGTTGGACCGAAGGTTGCCTGTTTTAAGAAGCGAGCGGCTAGTCCTTCGTTAGACAGGCTGCTCTCATTGGCATCTGCGCGGAGACGAATGAATTTAGCGGTGGGATCGTCATTAAAGCTTAATCTCACGCCCCCTTTGATTTCTTGGACCTCTATTCCATTGATAAAGGGAATCCATTCGCCATTTCCAATTTTTATGGCTATGGTTGTCCAACTTTCCTCTGATAAATCATCATTTCCTTCCAGGTAAAAAATTAGTTCCCTGGATCCTGGCATTGGAAACAAATATGGAGGATCTATTGAGATGGTTGTTAGGATTGAAACCGTGGGTATTTGATCTTCTTCCTGAGCTGATGCTGATGAGAAGCCTATGAATACAGGCCCGAAAATTGCCAGAAAGGTGGCTAACACTGCGGGATATTTCATTGATTATTGGGTAAATTTAGATAATCCATAAGTGGTCAAAATTAGGATAAAGACTCTAAATGGAAAGCCTTATTGTGTAGTTCAATAAAGCAAATTGATTAAATTACACTCTCTTTACCATCAAAAATTCTCTTTAATTTGAGAAAATAGGAACCCATGTGACAGAGAAAACACTATGGAACTCATGATTGGTTAGTAGCTAAATTTTCCAATGTCCAACGCATCGCTTAATCTTTAAATGTTTTGTCTCTATTTCCTGAAAATGTTGAAGTTTTCTGGGCTCTGCTGGAGGTTTTACCTACAATAAATATTTTCAAGAAACAGTCTTTGACAATCGTCTGAGGCTTGTAGAGTATCCGCCTATTTTCTTCTACTTTTGAAGATTTTGACCCTAAGAATCTATCAAACACTTTTAAGCTTTCATATTTCTTAGGGTAGACGCCTTAGGCCTAAGGTCTAGACGCTCCCGGATGGATCCAACCGGGAGCGTTTATTTTTAAAACTCCAAGGTGAGAATTCATCCTAACTATTCCTAGCATTCGTAGAGGAGGAAAAGATAACGTTTCTGATCTGTGAAAGCGGCAGAATCGATAAGATCACGATCTCGATTTATTTTATCCCACTTCTTTCTGAATATACGAAACAATAGCTTGGAGAGAATAGGATGTTTTTGCCGTGGCTTTTCTGAAAAAATTTCAGCTGCTTTGAGAATCCGTTCAGCCAAGAGAAGCGCCAAGTCCAATGTTTTGGCTGTCTCTTCTGTTATGTCACGTTCATCAATTAGTCTAAATCCCTGCTTCTCTGATTCCGCTTTAAAATTATTCAGGTTGTGTCCGCTTTTTGCTAATACCCCATCGGAGTGATCGAGCACAAAATAGTCACAGATCATCAAATGTCCTCCTGGGGTTAGGTGTTTTCTTACTTTTTCGAAGAGCTGGACAAAGGGTATATACTGAGCTGACTCGCTCATTACTACACAATCGAAACGTTCTTCAGAATCAAAGTCTTCAAACAAACAGTGGTAAAAGGGGACGTTTAGGTTCTGTGTGAAGTTTTCTTTTTGAGTCTTATCTGGGGACAGGCCATGTACTTCGAGTCCCATGGAAAGCATACGCTGAGTCATGGCTGAAGTTCCGCAGCCTACGTCCAGGACTTTTTTGGCTGTGGAAGGTAACTTGCTGATCAGGAAATTTTCGTAGCGCAGCTGAGCTTCTTTTAAATTGGCAATCGTTAGCTCTTCATTGCCCTCCCATATTCCGTAATGGAGATGGTCCAGTCCAAGGACTTCGTTGTAGAAGCGGAGTGATCTATCGTCTTCGCGAGACATATCTGAGTGTGTAGGCGATTCGTAACAGTGGCTAAGATGAGATTGGTCTTTGCCTAAGGAATTATTCGAATCAATTTAATGGTTGATACGATGTTCGAACTTAAAGTCTCTTGTAGATGATGGGTATGTCCAATCCTTAAATTATCAAATTTCAAAGGTAATCTGGATGAAACTATTTATAATACCCCCATCCTATAGAAAGAATTTATCCAAAGCTTGATCACCTAGTCTTTTCTCTGTGTAGTTTATCGAAGAAGAGCCGAGGCTCCTCGATCATCAACTGTCTCAATTCTCCCAGGTCTTTATTATGTCTGATTTACCCCTGTCTTTGCTTTCGTTGTTGGCTCTTACGCCCATTCTAGTGGTGTTCATCTTTTTGGTGATCTTAAGGTGGCCTGCAAAGAAAGCCATGCCGGTAGCCTATTTCTTTACTGCTCTGATTGCGTTTACGGTATGGAAAACTTCGGCTCCCCAAATCGGTGCTGCATCGGTTCATGGATTGGTCACGGCCTTAAATTTACTGTTCATTGTTTTCGGAGCCATATTGCTTCTGAATACTCTAAAGGCTTGCGGAGATATACATGCGATTCGGCAGGGGTTTGTGGATATTTCTCCCGACAGGCGAGTGCAGGTAATAATCATTGCTTGGCTATTTGGATCCTTCATTGAAGGAGCAGCTGGATTTGGAACTCCTGCTGCCATCGCTGCTCCATTGCTTGTGGCTATTGGCTTTCCTGCAATGGCTGCCGTTGTAGTGGCTTTAATTATACAAAGTACACCTGTTTCGTTTGGCGCTGTCGGAACTCCTATTCTCGTGGGTGTGAATACAGGGCTTTCTGAACAACCGCAAGTGCAGCAGTTGCTGACTGAGTTGGGCGTATCTCATGAAGTTTATTTGCATACGATTGGAGCGACTGTTTCTCTGTTTCATGGAATTGTTGGCACTTTTATTCCATTGATTATGGTAGCCATAATGACGCGATTTTTTGGAAGCAAAAAGTCATTTCGTGAAGGCCTTGCTATTTGGAAGTTTGCTCTTTTTGCAGGCGTATCATTTACTGTTCCATATATGCTTTTAGGGCGATTATTAGGTCCTGAGTTTCCTTCTCTGTTAGGTTCGTTGGTAGGGCTTGTGATTGTTGTGAGTGCTACCAAGGCAGGCTTTCTTCAGCCAAAAAATATTTGGAGTTTCCCGCGTGAAGAAGATTGGGAAGATGAGTGGAGAGGAGATTTTCATGTGGACGCACACGATGCTGAAATGAAAGTCTCGCGGGGGCACTTCTTTAAGGCCTGGTCTCCATACATTATTGTCGCCGTTCTCCTAGTCATAACGCGAACGATTCCGGCGGTTAAAGGCTTTATAACTCAATCTGGTTTAACGCTATCTTGGAGTAATATCTTTGGAACGGCCATTTCGACCAAATCTCAGCCATTATACCTGCCAGGATTTTTATTTATTATCACAGTGCTATGCGCCTACGGCATATTCAGGATGAACGGAGAGCAAATTAAACGATCCTGGAAAGAGTCCGGGCACACGCTGCTTGGTGCCGCCTCAGCCTTGATTTTTGCAGTACCTATGGTTCAGGTGTTTTTGAATACCCAGTCGGCAACTTTGGAAGCGATGCCACGAGTTCTTGCACAAGGTGTATCTGAACTATTCGGGACGATGTGGCCTTTGGTTGCTCCAACCATTGGTGCTTTGGGTGCGTTTATCGCGGGAAGTAATACCATAAGTAATATGATGTTTTCGCTGTTCCAGTTTGAGATGGCTCAAAATATCGGAGTCACAGAATATATTGTAGTATCGCTTCAGGCAGTTGGAGGTGCGGCAGGGAATATGATTTGTGTTCACAATGTAGTAGCAGCTTCTGCAACAGTCGGCCTACTTGGTAAGGAAGGAAGCGTAATTCGAAAGACCCTTATCCCTATGGCTTGGTATGTGATCTTTGCAGGTGGACTTGGGTTGATATTCTTAAATGGCTTAGGTCTAAATCTGGGCACGCTTATTCTTGCTGGTATGACCGTCTTAATTCTCTGGCTAATTGTACAAGGGGCGAAATCGGAATCGTCTTCAGGATAAAAAACTTTTAAAAAAGCCACAGCTCCTTCCGCTAAGAAACCAGACTTCTTAGTTTCCTTATTTGTTTTAAGATTAAAAGCGTCCTGAATTATGGATGCAGGGGGTCAATGAATGGATAGGGATTTAAAGAAAGAATTCGCGGCGTTTTGTGTGAGGTTTCAAGTGCCGGTATATGCACTCGTAATCCTTTTAAGCCGTGCACCGGTTATTAAAGTGCTTTTGGAAAGAAACGCCAATCTTTTACCACGGGCATCATTTTTGCTTAAATGGGTGAGTGGCTCTGCTAGCGTTGTAGGTGGTATGAATACTGTAACTGGAGCTACGGCTTCAGTTAAACTATTAGAAGGATATGACGATACTACCGCATATGTGGGAGAATATTTTCGTCTGAGTTTTGCATCCTCTGACTACGTTGTGAAATCCTACAGGTTGGGAGGAGCCGCTCCTGATGGTCTTTCTCTTAATCCTAATGTTTCTGAGTTCGGAGTTGGTACGATAGATGGGATTCCAACAAAAAAGGGGGTCCACAATCTTGATATCTGGGCTTTCGAGGAGGAGGGGCTGAAGGGAGATTCCACGCTTTTGGCTATTACAGTTTATATTCGTGAGAAGGGCCCGACTATTTCGACGCAGCCTCAAGGTGTATCCACCGCTTGGGGTGCGGCATTTGATTTGGAGGTTGAGCTTCAGGATGACAACGGCGCCAGTTTCCAGTGGCGCAAAGATGGAATTGAAATTCCTGGAGCAAGCTCAACGACCTTGGCTATTTCTCAAGCTACCAGTATGGATGAGGGAGTGTATGACGTTCTGGTTACTAAAGACGGAGACACCGTCACTTCAGATTCAGCTTCTGTGACATCCAGTGGCGTAGAGCGGTGGAAAGAAGTGGCTTTCGAAGATCCTTTTTCTGAATTAACGGATGCGCAGTTGGATCCAGACTTGGATGGATTGATCAACCTAATCGAATACGCCATTGGTTCAGATCCTACCTCTCCTACGGCTATTCAGTTACCTCAAGTGGGCTTTAAACAGATTCTTTCGAACCAGTATGTAATCTACAGCTATTTGAAAAATCCTAATGCAGTCGATATTTCTATATCGGCAGAATACACGGATGATTTAGCAAGCCCCACTTGGATTCCTATATCGGATTTTCTCAATGGTATCCGAATTGAAGATTCAGGAGACGCATTCCTGGTAAAGGTGCCTCGTGAAACAGCTTGTTTTATCAGATTTATAATTGCTGAAACTTGATTGGAGATAAGCAGCTTATTCCAGCTCCAGCGAGTTTTCTAAGTCTTCTGCGCTTAGGTCTAACTCAGGCAAAGGTTCTTTGACCGGGGTGGTTAGCAATGGCGCTTTGAGTCCCGGTAAATAGTCGCTAAACGGTTTATCATCACTTCGATGACGTAGCGCATATTGAACCATTCCCATGCGCGCGTCTAGGTTGTCGATCATGGATACAAAAACGGCTTCAGGAGTAGCCGCCATAGCTGCAGCTCCCCATTCTAATTCACCCTGGTGGGAAAGGATAATGTGTTCCAATCTTTCGAGAAGATCAGGCTCAAGCTTGGCTAGCATGCCCGCTTTTCGTGCCATTCGATAGCCTAGTACGACGTGCCCTTGCAGAATGCCGGTTCGGCTTTTGCTCACACTTAATTCGCCTTCATACTCGATGACTTTACCGATGTCGTGTAATAAAAGGCCTGCCATGGCTAGACTCGGATCTACTTCCTTATAGAGAGGCAATAGCGCCTTGCAGGCTCGAGCCATATGAATCGTGTGCTCAATCAATCCATGCCGGTAAGCATGGTGCATGGCGATGGCTGCCGGGGTTGAGCGAAATCCCAATTCTATTTCATCAATGGCCAGGCGGACTGTTTCTCTTAGTTTTTCGTGTTCGATATCTGCGACAAAAGTTTGAAACTCTTCCCACAGCTCATCGGCATTTTCCAGCGATGTTTCTACTAAGCGCGAAGACAGATCTGGATTTGCGAGTTCTTCTTCAGTGAGTGCTCGTGTTTCTGTTAGGCGAGGTGAAAATCGCCCTTGATAGATCCCGGTAGTTAATCCGACGAATACGGGTGAACCTTCTTTTATCGATTCGATTCTCGAATAGATTGGGTTGTCGCCGAAGCAGAATGCGTGGAAGTTTCCTGTGCGATCTCCGTATTCCAGGCTAAGGTAGTTCGAGTCATTCTTCGCCTTCTTGTTGGCTTTCTTTTTAAGAACGAATACGCCTTGGACGGGTACGCCCTGGGTATGGTCCATTTTCTTAATGTCATTAATGGTGCTTATAGTATCCAAATTCATAGTACGATTATAATAGTAGCCAGGAGCCTAAGCTTAAGAAGATAAAGAAACCGGTTATGTCGGTTATAGTTGTAAGGAAGATGGACGAGCTTTGTGCGGGGTCGAGACCAATGCGTTTCAAGAACAGGGGAATAAACGCTCCACTGAAACCGGATATTCCCATGGTCAAAACCATCGCTACAAATACGACCAGGGAAGTCATGGCATCTCTTTCAAGTGCATAGGCCAAGCCTCCGCCGATGAGACCGACTCCAAGTCCATTTATGATCCCTTTGAAGAGCTCGTTGAGATAGATTTTGAATTTATCGGTGTCATGAACATCTTCTAGTGCTAAGCTCCGAATGACTACAGCAAGAGTCTGGGCTCCAGTGTTACCCCCAGTCGCAGCGATAATGGGCATAAAAACTGCCAAGAAGGTAAGGGTGGCGATTTGTTCTTCAAAGAACCATACCACGCCAGCCGCTAATGCGACGGTGAATAGATTTACCTGTAGCCAGAAGTGTCTCTTTTTTAGACTGTAACCAACGCTATGATGGATGGTTTCATCGGCACCTGCACCTACTAGCTTTTGAATGTCCTCAGTTGCCTCAGCCTGGATAATGTCGATGACATCATCGTGGGTCACGATTCCAAGCAGCTTGCTGTTGCTGTCCACGACGGGTAGGGCAATCAGGTTGTATTCAGCCATCATGTTTGCAGCTTGCTCTTTGTCAGTGTCTGGCTCCAGCATGCCAAGCATGTGAGTTTCCATAAGCTTTGTCACCTTGGTTTCAGGTGATGAAAGTAGCAGATCCTTCATGGAGACTACCCCGAGCAATTTTTCCTCCGCATCCACCACGTATACGTAGTAAATAGTTTCTAATTCCGACGCCTGATCACGGATCGCTTGAATTGCTTCGTCGGCGGTAAAAAAATCGCGGATCGAACACACGTCTGGGGTCATTGCCCCTCCTGCGGAATCGGGATCGTATTCAAGGAGTTCCTTAATCTCTTGGGCAGATTCAGGCTCCATTTTGTTGAGGAGGTCTTCTCTTTTCTGATCCTCAAGCTCAGCTACCAAGTCAGTGGCATCATCTGGGTCTAGCTCCTCGAGCAGTTTCGCCGCACGCGGTTCCTGCATGTTTTCGAACACTTCGGCGCTGGCCTCCACGTCCATTTCTGCAATGATTTCCGTCGCCACTTCATCTGAAACCATGCGCAACAACTCCCTGCGATGCTCTAAATCGAGCCTATCAATGAAGTGGGCTAACTCGACGGGAGGAGTCTCAGACAATTGCGATTGCTTGAGGGAACCAATATCATCCGGGTCGAGGCTGAGTAGGTACTTCAGATCGTATCCGGACGTTTCCGGTGTGTTTTCGGAGGATGTGTTCGCCGCAGTCATTGCCAGATTATGAGAAACTCTTCCTAGCAAACAGGGAAACTTTATTTATCCGAGTATTTTTTTACTAAAGCAGTAAATTCTTTAAATCGTGGGTGCATTGAATCTCGGAGTATGCTGTAAAAGATGGATTCGCTTGGTAGTAGGTGTGCTCCGTGAATGCGTAAGGATGCCAGCGCTGCCTCACTGTCCTGTTCTCGTCTGCAGCCGATAGCGTCACTGAGGAGAGTAACTTCTATATCCGCATTGATGGCATCCAGAGCCGTTTGGTAAACGCAAATGGAGGTCTCGAGTCCGGCAATAAGAATGTGTTGGAGGTCATTTTCTTGGATCCATTCTTCGATTGCGGGCTCTGTAAATGCTGACAAACCGGTTTTTGCGATCCGGGGCGCATGGGGGAGTAATTCGCTCAATTCTTCTACGGTGGATTGAAGGACCTCGGGGCGTTGCTCCGTAAAAAGAGTAGGGAGGCCAAATAGCCGAGCTGTTTCAACTGCGAATGCGCTTCGACCTAGGAGTGAATCAGCAGTCCCAATGACTTTTAGGAATGGAGGCTGAATATCGAGGATTAGTAGTCCAAGATGCGGAATGAGGGGCTCTGAATGTTCGTTCATGATAGTTGGAAAGTTCTTTGTTTATCCCCTGATATGATTTTTTGCTGAATTCACCTGAATGATTTCATTCTCAGGAAGGATCAATGCAGTCAGTTTTCCACCCCATACGCAGCCAGTGTCTATGCCTAGCGAGTAGCGGCGTTTGAATACGTTTTTTCGAGGCGTATGGCCGTAGACGACGAACGGTTTCTGCTTCCAGGATTGGGCCCAGAACTTCCCAGGGGTTCTTTCATTCCTCTTTCTGGGCTGGCCGTTGTTATCAATCTTCTGAATGTGAGTGACTACTTGGGCAGATTGTTTTCTCCATGGGATGTCGGGAAGAAAGCCCCCATGAACAAACACCATGTCTTTGGCGGGCAATTCCTGCCAAATGACCATGTTTGAGATATAGTTCCAGTCCTCTGCCTCCAAGGATTTAAGAGTGTCTTTTTCGTAATCCCTTAGTTGTGATGAATCCAGATCGTGGTAGAATTGCAGTAAGCGATATTCATGATTACCTAATAGAGAACCGGCTTTTAGCTCTCGTGCGAGTTGAAGGACCGCTTTGGAATCTGGGCCACGATTGACCAGATCTCCCAAAAATAGGATCCGATCCTTTTTCTTGGGTCGGATTTTCTTAAGGAGCTTTTCAAGCTCGCGAATACAGCCGTGTACGTCACCAATGACAATTAACCGGCCATTGACCGGAAAACTTTCTGAACCCTTTTCTTGATGAAAGGGAAACAATCTGTTTTTCAATTCAGGTTCCACAACGAATGTTACTTATCTATGGAATGGGAAATTAAGCCCTTTGGTAAAGAATCCGCCTTCTCTGGCAATCCCTTTCAGGACGGAGAAGAAGTTAATTGCTTTTTAGTTCGAACTGAAGAGGGAGCTGTCGCGCGTATAGATGTGCATGAGAATGACATTGAGAGTATCGATGCGAAAACCCCTATTCTTGGTCGGTGGACGAGAACTTATGAGGCTAGCCCCGATAAGCGGGAGGAGACTCTCAATCAGCAAAGAACATTGGAAGAATTGTTTTTTAGCCTTTTCGAAGTGGAGGATGCGGTTGCCGGTGAAGAAACGGAGACACTCAAGCAGATCGTGAGTCTGATGCTGGAGCGCAAAAGAATTCTCCGCAGGTTACCCGCTAAATCGACTAACGAGCTTACTACTTATATACACGTAAAAAGTAAGCGTGAGTTTACAGTTCCTGTTACAGATATTACTGCGAAAGTAGTCATGGGTGTTCAGGAGCAATTACAGGTACTGGTCCGGTAATTCAACCGGTAGTAATGTGAGCGGGGTGCTCTAGTTATACCGTCGTCTCAGGTTTGTGGGGAGGATGCCTAATTCTTCCCGGTATTTAGCCACGGTTCTACGTGCAATTTTAATATCTTTTTCTGCCAGCAAGTTGACTACTGCTTGGTCGCTCAAGGGCTTCGCTGGATTCTCGCTCTCAATGATATTTGCAATCATATCCTTGATTGTGGTGTTCGACAGTGACTCTCCTCCAGATGAATTGTAACCAGGAGTGAAAAAGTACTTCAGAGCAAATAGCCCGTGTGGGGTTTTAACATACTTGCCTGCAATGGCACGACTTACCGTCGTTTCATGTACGCCCACTTCGTGTGCTACTTGAGTCATTGTCAGTGGGCGCAGTTTTGATAAGCCTTCTTCAAAAAAATCGATTTGGAAATCGAGGATCGATCGACTTATTTTTTCGATCGTTTGCTGGCGCTGTTCGATGGAGCTTATCAGGAATTTCCCAGAGCGCATTTTTTCCTGAATATATTCTTTCTCCTGTTTGCTTAGTTTTCCTCGTGCAATAATCTCCTTGTAAACATTGCTGATTCGAAGACGGGGGATGTATTCGTTGTTAAGATGAATGACCCAATTGCCTTCATCTTTTTCAATATATACATCGGGGGTGATAACTTGATTGGTATCTTCTC
This sequence comes from Opitutia bacterium ISCC 52, assembly GCA_014529675.2. NCBI lineage: Bacteria > Pseudomonadati > Verrucomicrobiota > Opitutia > Opitutia bacterium ISCC 52. The sequence goes on along the minus strand of CP076040.1, from coordinate 2,525,254 downwards.
CGTATTTCCTTCCCGGAGAAGGATCCAGCTTAGATATTTCTTCGATCGCTTCTTGGACCTCGTCTATGTCTGCGTTTAGTCGTTTGGAGATATCCGGAATCCGTCGGCGCAATAATAGCTTGAATTGGTCTTTAACAATACGCCATGCGAGACTCTTCGTTCGATCATTTGCTTGCAATTGAATGAGCAAGCAATCTTGCAGATCCACTGCGCCAATGCCAGGAGGGTCCAATGATTTGAGAATAGTGTGAGCTTGTTGTATAGTCTTGAGAGATTGACGACAAAGCAGGGAGAGGTCCGACAGGGACGTTGTGAGAAAGCCACGATCGTCCAGGCTCCCAATCAGGTAGTTGATTGCCTCTTTTTGATTCCCATCAAGATCGACCAAGTCTGCCTGTTGGATTAAATGCTCCTGTAAGCTGGTGCTGGTTACCAGGCTATCGAAGAAGTGTTGTCTGCGTTCTGCATCCTGGGAGGTATAAGTGCTTGCCGAGCTTTCCTGAGCGAAGTGGTCCCTCCAGTCTTCATCCAGTTTGCTTAGGATTTCGAAGTCCTTATCGAAATCCATTTCATCGGATTGGTCCGGAGTATTATCTTCAGCTCCGCTTTCCAGGGTAGATTCAAGGCTCGCGCCTTCAATTGGTAATTCTTCGAGCGCTGGGTTGCTTTGCAGTTCACCGAGAATTTCATTGCGAAGCTCCATTGTGGGCGCCTGCAATATCTTCAGGGATTGGCGAAGCTGAGGCGCCAGAACCAGGGATTGGGTCTGCTTTTGTAGTTGTTGGAAACCTTGTGAGGGCACCGCTTAGTTTGTTCTAGAATTTTGTAGGTTGGGTGGGTTCTTGGTCTAAGGGCGAAAAGAAATATTCCAGGGTAGGATCCTTTTCGAAGAATCCCGCTTCATTAAAGATGTGTCCCAGGTAAAGGGATAGTTTCTCATTCGTAGGACCGTATCCCTCACCGTACATGTAGAATTCGAGGTCGGTTAGCACTTCTACTGCTTCCTGGTATCGTTGGTCACGATCTCTTGTGAGAAGCTTTTGCAAAATGTTATTCAGGTGTGAGTCGATCCCCTCTCGTTGTTCTTCGTAGTTGGGAATCTCCATTTCCAGAATGTTTTCTATCGATGCGTCATCATCGATTCCAAGAAATCGATTATAACCTTCCAGCATTTCTGCCAGGACGACTCCGATTGAGAACAGGTCGGCCCGCGCATCGGTCACTTCTTTGCGCGCCTGCTCAGGGGAAATATACTCATAACGACCTGCGATGATTCTGCCTTCTTGATTATACATCAGGTTGCGTGCTTTCGCTATGCCGAAGTCGGTGAGCTTCACGTCACCTTCGCAGGCGAGCATGACATTTCTTGGATTGATATCTCTGTGTACGATGCCGAGTTCTCGACCTCGGCGATCCCGCTTGCGATGAGCGTAGGAAGCGCCTCTGGCAAGACGACTGGCGATAAAAACGGCTAAATCAACCGGGATTTTCTTTCGGAGGCCGCGGTGTATGTTAATGAACTCGCTGAGATTGATGCCACGCACCAGCTCCATGGTGATAAAGTACTGTCCATTGACCTCACCGAGATGATAAGTCTGCACAATATTGGTGTGGATTAAATCGGCTACGAGTTGAGCTTCTCCAAAAAAATTGCTCCGAAAATCCCTAACCTGGGAGTATTCTTCACGAATGAGTTTCACCGCGATGGATTTTTCAAAACCTCCTGCGCCATTTTGCACTGCTTCATGAACAATTCCCATGCCGCCTTCTGCGATTTTACGCACAAGGTCGATCTTAAGCTGGTCTGAAATTTCGTTTAGCTGCATTACGATGAAACAACTAGAGGCTATTTATTCGCAACTTTCAAGCGATCAATTGTAAAACTAGCATGAAATATGCTGTGTTAACCAGAAAGGGCAGATGGGGTTGACAATAGTGGCCTCCTCAACATCTGTATTCGCCATGATTTCACTGACTGAATCTGCTGCTCGAAAAATTGAATCACTCCAGAAAGAAAAGGCTGATGAGTCCAAGCGCTTGCGCATATTTGTCGAAGCCGGTGGATGCTCTGGATTAGAATATGGAATGAGCTTCGATATGGAGAAAGACGGGGACAATGTCTTGGAGAGTTATGGTGTCTCTTTCCTGATGGACGCGACCAGTCTTGCCTATTTGGATGGATCTATCGTCGACTTTGATGATGGCTTAAACGGCAAGGGATTCGAAATAAAAAATCCCAATGCCAAGACGACCTGCGGTTGCGGTCGCTCCTTTAACTAAGTCAGCCAGCAAATTAGCTGAAGTCTCTTTCTGGCTCGGTTTCCGCTTCGTAATCAACGGAGTCGTATCCAAAGCCAAAGAGCTTCAAAAACTCGGATTTGTAACCAGCGTAGTCAGAAATTTCTTGGAAGTTCTCGTTGGTTGCTTGGTCCCATAATTCGGCAACGGCTTCCTGGATCTCGGGCTTCATTTCCCAATCGTCGATCCTGGCGCGACCCTCTTCATCGAAATCAATGGCGTTGTCATTATACATTTGAGAAGCATACAAACGATAAAGCTGCTCGATGCAGCCTTCGTGGAGTCCCTTTTCTTTCATCACCTTGAAAAGAATCGAGATATAAAGTGGAACTACTGGAATGGCGGAACTGGCTTGAGTAACGACCGCCTTATTCACGCTTACGAATGCTGAGCCTCTTTTGACTTTAAGCATGGCGTCGATGCGTTTGGCGGTGGCATCAAGGTCAGTTTTTGCCTGACCAATGGTTCCGTTCCAATAAATGGGCCAGGTTACTTTGGGTCCAATGTAAGAGAATGCGACACTCCGGCAGCCATCTGCCAAAAGGTTGTTTTCTTCCAGGGCATTCATCCACATTTCCCAGTCTTCGCCACCCATGACTGCTACGGTGTCTGCAATATCCTGATCGGTTGCGGGATCGAGAGTCACTTCTTTGATAATGTCTTTGTCTGTATCCAGGGTGGGGCCAACGAATGCCTCACCTAGAGGCTTCAAAGTGCTCTTATGAATCGCTCCCGTTTTGGGGTGTTCGCGTCTTGGGGCTGCCAAGCTATAGACGACTAGGTCGACCGGACCCACATCATTTTTCAAAATTTCAATGACTTCGTCTTTTATTGAGTCTGAAAATGCATCGCCGTTCACGCTCTTCGCATAGAGGCCAGCTGCTTTGGCTTTTTCTTCGAAAGAAACAGAGTTGTACCAACCAGCTGATGCCGTTCGGCCATTAGTGGAGGGACGCTCGAAGAATACTCCGACGGTCGATGCATTACTCCCAAAAGCTGCTGCGATCCGTGCAGAGAGGCCATAACCTGTCGACGAGCCGATGACTAAGACTTTCTTTGGGCCACCTTCAAAAGTGCCTTGTGACTGAACGTAATCGATTTGTTCCTGAACGTTGGCTGCACATCCTTCAGGATGAGCTGTAATACAAATAAATCCGCGAACTTTGGGTTTAATGATCATGGGCTGGGAGTCGGGTTAAAGGCGCCAAGGCTGAAATCTCACTCTGCCTCTTTCAAGGCGATAATTTGAATAGGCCTAGCTTTGTCTAGGTAGTTGCCACCGCACGCTTCTTTTCTTCTTTGCGACGTTGACCTGCATCGAGAATCCGTTTCCTGAGCCTTAGGTGCTTCGGGGTCGCTTCTACTAGCTCATCCTGTTCGATGTATTCGATGGCTCTTTCTAGGCTGAATTGGATGGGAGGTGTGAGAGCTACGGTGTTGTCCTTGCCGCTCGAACGCATGTTATCCAATTGCTTTTCCTTGGTAGGGTTGACTGGCAAGCTATGATTTCGTGGATTCTCCCCCACGACTTGGCCTCCATATACTTCATCTCCAGGTCCTACAAAAAGTTTACCTCGAGTTTGTAAGGCTTCCAACGCATAGGTAGCTGCTTTCCCTTGGTCCATGGAGACAAGAGTGCCCGTGAGACGTGTAGTGATTTCACCGGCAAATGGACGATACTCGTGGAACAGGTGACTCATCACCCCGTGCCCGCTAGTCAGGTTTACCAACTCACTTTCAAAGCCGATCAGGCCGCGCGTGGAAATTTCTGCTTCCACGGTTACACCCGTGTGATGGTGTTCCAGGTTGGTGATGGTTGCTTTCCGGTTGCTCAACGCTTCCATAACGCCTCCGAGCATATCGGACGGTGCTTCCACCCAAACGCGTTCGAAAGGTTCACAGTTTTGGCCATCGATCTCTTTATAGAGTACGTTCGGGCGGGAAACAAGAAGCTCAAATCCTTCACGGCGCATCGTTTCTACCAAGACCGCAATCTGCATGGCACCACGTGCGTTCACCTTGAAAGTTGTGGATTTGTCCGTGTCTTCCAGGCTTATTGATATGTTTGATTGGGTTTCGCGGATGAGGCGTTCGCGGATTTGTCGGGAAGTTACTTTTTTCCCATCGCGGCCAGCCAACGGTCCGTCGTTCACAGCAAACTCCATCTGAATGGTTGCGGGATCAATCTCAACGAATGGAAGGGTTTCCGCATCAGGAGTCGCTGCTAAAGTGTCTCCGATATCGATGTCCTCAAAACCTGCCAATCCAATGATGTCGCCAGCAATTCCTTCAGCCGAATCCGAGGTCTTCACTCCACTATAAGTAAAAAGCTTGGTGATTTTTACGCGCTGCTTGGAGCCGTCTTTTCTAAGAGCATGCACGGTTTCGCCTTGTTTGATGGATCCGCTTAGGATTCTACCCACTGCAACACGTCCAACAAAATCATTCCAATCGATGTTACTGACGAGCATGCGGAAAGGGGCATCTTCGACTACAGGAGCTGGAATGTTTTCAACCACCGTTTCAAAGAGGGCGTCCATGTTGGCTCTGGGACCATCAAGGTCCTTGTCCGCCCAACCGTCCTTGGCACTTCCGTAAAGGAAAGGGGCGTTAAATTGTTCTTCGTTGGCTTCCAGATCCAGGAACAGCTCCAACACCTTGTCGTGAATGACCTCAGGTTGGGCAGTGTCGCGGTCGACTTTGTTTACGACTACGATTGGTTTTAGACCATGTCCGAGTGCTTTCTTGAGTACCCAGCGGGTCTGAGCCTGTGGACCTTCAGCCGCATCCACTAATAAGAGCACACCATCGACCATTTTCATGACTCGTTCCACTTCAGCGCCGAAATCGGCGTGACCCGGTGTATCAACGATGTTGATGGTAGTACCATTCCAGATAACGGCCGTGTTCTTGGCCTTGATGGTGATACCTTTTTCGCGCTCCAGATCCATGGAATCCATGACCCGTTCTTCAACGGCCTGGTTTTCGCGAAAGGTGCCGCTTTGCTGTAAGAGCTTGTCCACTAGGGTGGTCTTACCGTGATCAACGTGCGCAATGATTGCGATGTTTCTGATGGTGCTGGATTCCATGATGAAAATTGTGAAGCCGCACAAGTTGACACCGCCGCACCGGATGGCCAGCTAAAAAACATAGGCCGAATGGGCCTCCCTAAGCCCCTGAAGAGCGATCATAAAATGATCTGTGACAAGCGGATATTGATTTTCTGCTAAATCGGTTCGCCATTCTTTAGCGTGGGGAAAAACTGGACTTGCCGAGCGAGTTCACAGATTTCCTTTTGAACTTCAGTCAATCCTGATTTTATAATGACATCCTTTGCATTACCCACCTCATCAATGAGGACGGTCAAAATGACCTGGTTAATTTGCTCTTCTTTCAGGTACTTTGAAATAGATGCTTTGTCCAAGGGTTCGTAGAGGCTTGGGCCCCGTGTTCTGCCCTCATTAGCAGCCATGTATTGAAGCATGAAAAACTGGTAGGTCTCTTCTTCATTCAACAATCGGCGTTTTTCGGACAGATTATTGGGGATTTCTTCGCCTTTGGAATAGAAATGATAGGAGACTTTACTCAGTTCAAACCCCTCAGGCATTCCTCGGATATCAAAGTTTACGGTTTGAGTGTCATCGGGAATCAGATCATTTAATTCAACCATTCGGCCTTTGATCCCTTTTTTGACTTCATTATTTTCTTGGTTTGAGAAATGAACTAACCCGAAGAGATATGCATTTTCGTGAATCCAGTTCGGTGTGAAGGTCAGGTTTACTCGAACCGTGTCGGGAAATGCCAATGCATCTGCCATTTCCATATCGAGCTCCATCAGTCGATCCTCGTAGTCAAATAGAGTTTCGGTGTTGTCTATGCTTAGATTCGAAGAAGACATCTGCAGGCTTTGCAGTTCGTTATATTCATCAGAAAGCCTTTGGTAGTATCGGTTCTCGGTCGTGTAAGCCGAGTTTTCGATGGTTATGAACTGGGTGCTAAACTTCAGGCTTCCTTGAACCTGAATGATGGATGTTTGGGGCAAGGTCTTCTTTTTGCCGTTAACAAAAATGAGGTATCTTTTGTTTTGAAGATCAGCTAAGGGAAATGAGTCGCCTTCATAAGCAACAAGCACATTCGCACCGTAATACAGGCTGGGTTGTTCTTCGGCGGAGAACACTTTCACTTGAAAGTCAATAACTAGACTGATTGCTATTGTTGAAAGGAGAGTAAAGAGGTTTCGATATCTCATATTTGCCGGGGTTAGGTGGTTACAATGCTCCTCTTAAAAGGTAGCTCAATTTCAGGTACTTTCCAAAGCTGCCCATCAGGTATTTTGTCTGATGATACACCTGATCAGTGAGGGTAATGCCCCATTGATCCATAGCTTGTGCAGCTGCTGTAATTTTATGTTACTGAGGATTGCCAGAGTAGTGAAAAGGTCCATCATCCCTGCTCATTGTACCATAAACCCAGTTGTTACTCTGTAATCACTTGGGGCATCGGATACGTTTAGAACCGTTTTATACTGGAAATGTTTAAGAAGATCCTCGTTACCCTCATTGTCCTGATTGTGATCATTGGCAGTCTCGTAGCCATTAAGTCTTCTCAGTTCAAAGCTATGGGCGAAGCGGGTGCTGATTTTCAGCTCCCCCCAGAGTTTGTGACGAGTGCACCTGTAACGGAGAGTCGTTGGGTGCAAACATTGGATGCAGTTGGATCGCTTGCCGCCGTTCAAGGTGTGACTGTTACGACTGAGGCTGCGGGAAAGATTTCGACACTACATTTTGAATCAGGCGAGGTGGTTACCCAGGGCCAATTGCTTGTCGAACTGGATACATCGACAGAAGAAGCTCAGTTGGCAGCTGCTAAAGCCGAAGCAAAGCTCGCAGAAACAAACCTTGTGCGGGCGCGGAAGTTATTTAAAAGCAGAACGGTGCCTGAGGCAGAGTTTGATGCCGCGGATGCCGCACAACTGGCTGCAGCTGCCCAAGTTGAAAATCTCCAAGCTATCATAGAGAAAAAGAAAATACTGGCTCCTTTTGACGGTCGGCTTGGAATTCGGCAAGTTGATCTTGGGCAATTCCTAAACAATGGAAACCCCATTGTATCTCTGCAATCGCTTGATCCTATTTTTGTTAATTTTTCGCTTCCTCAACAATCGATTTCAAAAGTGAAGGAGGGGCTGACGGTTGAGCTCCGAGTGGATGCTTATCCAGAAGAGGTATTTACTGGAAAGCTAACCGCCGTTGATCCGAGTGTGAGTGCCGAGACGAGGACGATTAGTCTGCAAGCTACCTTGGATAATACGGACGAAAAGTTATTACCTGGGATGTTTGCCACGGTGTCGGTCATATTACCTGATACCCAACTTAAGAAGATCGTGCCCGCTACCAGTATTCTTTACGCGTCCTATGGTAATTCGGTCTTTGTGATAAACGAAAAAGATGGAGCAATGATCGTAGACCAGACCTTTGTTCAGGTGGGTGAAGCGAGAGGGGATTTTGTTTCCATCGTTTCTGACATCGAGCCTGGAAGCATTGTGGTTTCAACGGGTGCATTTAAACTGAGGCAAGGAGCGAAAGTGGCGTTGAATAACGAGCTCAATACCGATCCTCAACTCAAGCCTGATCCGGAAGACGCATAAAGCCTGTCTGGCATCAATGATCATTTGATGAAGTCCTTTACAGAGATATTTATTAGGCGCCCAGTATTGGCCATAGTCGTAAACCTGGTGATTATCATTGCCGGTATACAGGCTGTGAGCTCCCTGAATTTGCGGGAGTATCCCAAGAACGAAAATGCGGTTGTTACTGTTAATACGGTATATCTAGGGGCTAGTGCGGAGTTGGTCAGAGGTTTTATAACGACTCCACTCGAACAGGCCATCGCCGAGGCTGGCGGTATTGACTACATCGAGTCGATTAGTGCTCAAGGAATTTCAACGATAACGATTCGCTTGGAGTTAAATTACGATGGCAATGACGCTTTGGCAGAAATTAGCTCGAAGATAGACCGCGTCAGGAATGATCTGCCTCCGTCTGCTGAAGTTCCGATTATCAACATGACTACCGCTGATAGTCAGTTTGCTTCCTGTTATCTTTCGTTCACTTCAGAGTACATGGCTCAAAACGAGATCACGGATTATCTTATCCGTGTGGTTCAACCTCGTTTGTCAGCGATCGTCGGTGTTCAACGCGCACAAATCCTTGGAGCCAGAACCTTTGCCGCTCGTATCTGGCTCAAGCCTGACCGGCTGGCTGCATTTGATCTTAGTCCTGCACAAGTTAGGCAAGCAGTTGCTGTCAACAATATCTTGGCAGCTCCCGGTTCGACCAAAGGTGCATTGATCTCCATCGATCTGACCACCAATACCGATCTGCAAACGATTGAGGAATTTCAAAAGCTAGTGGTTAAACAAGAGGGGAACACAATCGTAAGGTTAGAGGATATCGCAGACGTGGTGCTTGGTTCCGAAAATTATGATTCGGACGCGCGCTTTTCTGGAAACCGAGCAACCTCTATGGGGATCTATGTTTTACCGGATGCTAATTCGCTTGATGTGATCGCTGATGTCATTGATGAGATGGAAGCGCTGCAGAACGATTTGCCGGTGGGGATGGAAGCGTTGGTGAATTACGATTCGACGAAATACATTCGCAATGCGATCTCCGAAGTGGTGACAACCCTGGTTGAGACATTGGTGATTGTTGTCCTCGTTATATTTCTGTTTCTCGGTTCTCTGCGCTCTGTTCTAGTCCCGGTGGTTGCGATTCCGGTTTCATTAATCGGCTCCGTATTTCTGATGCAGGTTTTTGGATTCTCTATTAACCTGCTCACATTACTGGCTATCGTGCTTTCTGTGGGACTTGTGGTTGATGATGCCATTGTTGTCGTTGAGAATGTCGACCGAAACTTGCGGCGTGGAAAATCTCCATTGGATGCTGCCATTGATGGCGTGCGAGAACTGGTTGGTCCCATCATAGCGATGACACTCACATTGGGGGCTGTCTATGCGCCCATCGGTTTCCAGGGTGGTCTGACCGGATCCCTCTTTAAGGAATTTGCGTTTACACTTACCGGGGCAATTCTGATTTCTGGCTTTGTGGCATTAACTCTCTCTCCGGTGATGGCTTCAGGATTACTTAAGCCAAGTTCAGAGGATAGATGGCTAAAGCGTAAGATTAACTATGGGTTTGAAAAGGTTACTCGATTCTACTCTGGCGTTCTTAATAGCACCTTGGCTTCACGGCCGTTCGTCTACGTTGTTTGGATCTCTTTGTCTCTATTTACGATTCCTATGTTTCTAGTTTTGGCCAAGGAGTTAGCGCCATCTGAAGATATTGGTGTCATTTTTGGCATCTTGGATACGCCTTCCAATTCGACTATCGAGCAAACAAATATTTCCGCTGATGAAGTGAACCGCATCTGGCTAACTTTCCCCGAAACGGATTTTACCTTTCAGCAAACTCAACCCAATGCTGGGTTTGGAGGCATGATTTTGAAGCCTTGGGATGAGAGAGCTCGATCTGTCTTTGAAATCCTTCCTGAAGTTCAGCAGAAAATGTCGAGCATTCCCGGAGTAAGGGTCCTGAGTATAACTCCAGGTGCGTTACCAGGGGGGAGCCAATTTCCTGTCGAATTCGTTATCACATCTACTGCGGACACAGAGGTTATCTTGGGATTTGCTCAGGAAATTGCACAGAAGGCGGCTCAGAGTGGAAAGTTCGCATTTCCTCCTCTCATTGACCTTAAGATAGATAAACCTGAGGCAGAGCTCATTATAGATCGTGATAAGGTTGCAGCGCTCGGCTTGAATTTGGCTGACGTCGGCAATGATCTCTCAGCGATGTTTGGTGGAAACTACGTGAACCGGTTCAATATCGATGGAAGAAGTTATAAGGTGATTCCTCAAATCAAACGATCCGAAAGACTCACATCAGAACAGTTGCTTTCTATCTATGTTACGGGTCCGAATGGAACTACAATTCCGCTAAGTTCAATCGCAACTATCGAGCACAATACGATTCCCCGAACTTTAAACCGTTTTCAGCAATTCAATGCCGTTAAGATTAGCGGTGTGGCTATTACTACTGTGGATGATGCGCTCACATTTCTTGAAACCGAAGCTGCCAAAATACTACCTCAAGGCTACAATATCGACTACACCGGTGAATCAAGGCAGCTGAGGGTCGAAGGAAGCAAGTTTTTCTCTAGTTTTGGTCTAGCGATTGTATTGATATTCCTGTTACTGGCTGCTCAGTTTAATAGTTTTAGGGATCCGTTCATCATTCTGCTCGGCTCGGTTCCATTGGCTATGTTTGGTGCTGTTATTTTTATGTTTCTTAAAATGCTCAATCCGGGCTTGGCGCATTGGACGGATCCATTTACCACGACCTTTAATATTTATTCTCAAGTTGGTTTGGTAACGCTAATTGGAATCGTCGCTAAGAACGGAATTCTTATTGTGGAATTTGCCAATGAGCTTCAGCGAGAAGGGCTAGATAAGTTGTCAGCAATCAAAGAAGGAGCGCTTACTAGACTCAGGCCCGTGCTCATGACGAGCACCGCAACCATCTTTGGTCACTTTCCATTAGTTCTTGTAACTGGGCCAGGTGCAGAAGCACGAAATAGTATTGGCCTTGTTTTGGTTGGTGGAATGGCAATTGGTACCTTCTTTACCCTGCTCGTCATTCCTAGTGTTTATATGCTTCTTGCAAAAGACCATCACGGTAAGGCTCGCTTTAGCATCCATGAGGAAGGAGCGCCTGTATCATGAAGTGGATTATAAGAGTAACAGCCATTCTCTTTGTTGGCTCACTGCCGGCTCAAACGCCTGTTGCCATTCCGGATACCTTGGATCTGCCAACAGCATTGTCTTATGCCTTGGAGAATAACTTTGCTATTCGGCAGGCACAGCAGCGTATCAAGGAACAGGATGGCCTGATCGTGGAAGTACGGTCACGCGCTCTACCAAACGTAAGTGTGAATGCCAGCTATACGGAGTTGGACTCAGGTCTCTCTGAGTCCAGTCAGTTTTTTTCTCCTACTAATAATGACTGGCGAGTTTCGCTCGATGTTAAGCAAGCGCTTTATACGGGTGGGGGAGTGAGAGCTGCGTTGCGCGCCCAAGACTATTTAGAACAGGCAGTGATCTCTGATCTCAAGGCTACGATTAATCAAGCGGTGTTCCTCGTTTCGGCTGGATTCTACGATGTCTTGCTAGCTCGTGAGAAAATTTCAGTGCAGGAGCAGAATATCCAGTTGCTCGAAGATCAACTTCAGGACTCCAACAATCGGTATGAAGCAGGAGCGGTGTCTCAGTTTGAAGTACTGCGGTCCGAAGTAGAATTGGCCAATGCGCAACCCGAACTGATTCGGGCCCGCAATGGATTCAAAATTGCCATTGAAGAACTACGTCAACTACTCGGTTTCACTGGAGTCCACCTTGATGACTTGGACAAGGTGCCGACTTTTGTTGGGACTTTAGACTTCGAACCAAATTCAGTTAATTTAATGACGGCTATCGAAACGGCAAAAGCCAGCCGTCCAGAATTGCAGCAATTAGAGCTGATATCCAGCGCGCGGGAAGAAGGGGTCATAATTGAAAGAGCTGGAAAGCGACCCTCCCTAGATTTGGTCGGTTCTTATCAGTTTAATAAATCTGTAACTTCCAGTAGTTTCAACGATTCCCGCGATGGATGGACCATTGGAGTTCAATCCAGTTGGGATATCTGGGATGGTAAGGCCACAGATGGACGGGTTCAACAAGCGCAAGCACAGCTAGAGCAAGCCCGTCTGGATCTGGGGGAAGCTTCTTTGGCCATCGAAGTCGATGTCCGCCGTTCCATGCACGACCTTCGTCAGGCGGCTGAGCTTTCGAATGCGGCCGAGAAAGTCATAGAGCAAGCCGAAGAATCACTTCGGCTCGCTAATGAACTTTATTCAGCAGGGCAAGGAACCCAACTTGATGTGCTTCAATCTCAAGTAGCATTAACCGAGTCGCGCTTAAATCAGCTGGAAGCCTTCCACAGTTACAAGATTGCACAGGCAGCTCTGTCGCGATCGTTTGGAAATGCGATCCCATACGAAGAGCCGGAACAGTAGGCTTAGGGATAATAGGTTGCTTTCGACTGATTGAACTCTGAAAGTAACTGATAGTTCTTATGGTGTCTCTTTTGGAATCCACGCCAGCCTGATAGCTTGTAGGCGTCACGGTTATGAGGCTGTTTTTTTAATTCTATCAGTGCCTGCTGTTGATCCTTTGCGTTTTGAGGGTGATCAATAATTCCAAGCAAATAAGGAATGCTGTGAGAGCTCACTTGTTTAAAGAATAGCTCCTCCGGGTATTGAATTTCATCTGCCTGATACAGAGCAATATTCTGATGGGTTACCCATTTCGGAGTATCCACGAATTGGAGACCACTGAAATATGAGAATACGAGAATCAGGTTAGTCACGGTTAACCATTTGATGTTTTGGTTCCGCAAAATGGCCCAACCCAGTAGCCCATAGCCAAGGATGACTAAGGCCAGAAACAGCGCTACGTAAACTCGCTTGGGTGTATAACCATAGGCATCTACATAGATCCAGAGTCGGAAAAATACTCCACTGATAAGGATCAGGTTTTGGACCATCCAAACCAGAGCGAGTATTCGGATCCCGTGGTTTTGCGAAACGACTGCATGGTGCTGAGTTAGCAAGGCCATGATCATGGCCGAAAGAATCGTCGTTGCGATGAGAGCATAAACGCCTTGGTGAACGTAGTCGCTGTGATAGATGCCCGGTGGCAGTTCTCTGGAAAACCAAAGAAAGATCACATCAGTGACGTTAGAAAGTAGGAATAGTAAATTAAGCGCTCCCAGGCAGGCTAACCATTGATGCAGTCTTAAAGAACCTTCAGCGACTCCGAATTGCCTCCAGGATAAGTCCAGTTTTGCAGAGAGTGAGCTGGCTTTAGGCGGACACACCAGAATCAGAGTTAGGGTTGCAAATAGTGACCACCAAACGAAACGCCTGAATGTTGGAAATTGAATGCCAGCAAGGTAGTCGAAGAAAGCGCTAAAAAAGTCGCCCGTCCATTTTCCCAGCACGGCATTCCCTGAACCGAGTAGCCAACCAAATATAAATAGAAGGCAGAGAGCGGGTAAGAGGATTGCGAAGGCGTATTTGATTCGTTCGGGATTCATACTTTTTGCCGATTGCTTTTGCTGGATGAGCGTTTGGAAGGTGAACATGGCTCCAAATGGTCGGACAATAGATAGTAGGCCTTCGCACCAACGTAACCACGCTTTGGGTAGCTTACTATGGGCACTGAATCCGCTTAAACAGAACAGTAGAATGGTTATGGCCAAGATATTAGATAGACTCAGGAATCGGGCGCTTTGGGCGCAGCTGAGCCCCAGAAGCAGGAAGGTGGCCCAATGCCAGGCTTTCTTAGGTTGCTCAGTCCTGTTTGTGAGAACTAGAAGGCCTAGAAAAGCACCGAATACTCCAACGGACAATCCAGGCATGTAGTCCAGGAACAGAAAGTCCGCCAAAAAGACAGTGCTTATGACCGAGGCAATGGGTCGAATGATTCCCTTGGGAATGTCGACAGTGGGAGCGGGCAGCGGAATGGGCCGCTTTTGTGGTAGTGGTGGAGGGGTGTTCATGTTATTGAGTTATTTGATTAATAAATAGCTCAATAACGGAGACGGTTTAGTCGCTCCCAGCTCGGATATTGAATCCGGCTTAAAGCAACTGACTCATAAAGTTTAGAAAAAGGGCTTCCTTGATAAGGAAATCTTACTTTTCAGCCAGAACCCTTGCGTGAACCTTGGCAACCATTCCCATGTAGTTATTCGCCGAATACTCGGTGGCCGCGAGGTCTATATGCTTCTTGGCAAGTTCATCCTGACCTAAGGCTTCATAGTAGAGGCCCAAGTATAAGTGTGCGTAGTTGAGTTGCTGTCGGGAGTAGGGGGAGTTTTGTTTCGCGGCTTTAAGAACTCCTTCCGGCTCAATTTCTCCAGCAAATAGTTGCCAGACTTGCTTCATCGGAATCCTGGAATCATGATGAATGGGAATGAGTGATTCGCGTGCAGCTTTTAGTCCATCCGCTCTGGTCTTACAGATGAAGTGCCACACGGCATTTTCAACATCTTGCGTGTTGTAGGTTTGGTGCAGCTCAAATTGTTCGACGCCTTTTTGATACTCGCCCGCATAGTAAAGAGATATTCCTCGCTGCCAATGGCGAGGAGCCATACGTGGGTTCAGCTCGATCACTTTGTCAAAGGCCTCGACCGATTCGGCGAAATGCCCAGCAACGAAATGTTCGACGCCTTGTTGCTGATATTCGCCCGAGGAGAATTCGGATTCTTGGGCGTTGACGAAATGCCCCCCCAAGGCCACGCACATAAGAAGTAGCCACGTTCGTAAGAGCGTGGAAAGTACGTCTTTTAACCTTATCACTGAACCCACGCTGTCACCAGTGTGGCCAAAATGAAGCTTATCCCATTCCGTATTCATTTCGCTACGGGCACTTCGTCGATGCCGCCTGTCATTTTGCTGGCAACAGCTCCTTGAGGAGCTTTGGGCCAGGGAGTTTCCCCAGGTGCCCAGCTTTGTGGCTGCTTGGCTCTTATTGCATCTACGTGATCTTTTAACCACTGAGGAGGATTCTTGTTTTCCTCCATTCCATAAACATAGGGCAGGGGAGGATCCATGAGAAGTGGCTTATTACCCATGGGAGGACGCTCAGCACCCACGGCTGCTACTCTGGCCTTGAGCTTCTCAACCAGTTCTGGATTTTCGGCTGCGATGTCTTTTGTTTCGTAGGGATCTTCTTTAATGTTGAAGAGCATATCACCCATCAGCTTGTGGTCACCTTTGCGTATCGTTGGTAGACGGACGCTGCCGACCACGTCGTAGACCACTTCGTCCCGTGGGCTTTCCTTACCTTCGAAGAGCATCGCGCGCATATCGAGCGCATCTACTTTGCTCACCTGTTCATGTGAGGCTCCACCGATTGAAATAAATGTGCTGAACCAGTCGGCAACGAACATCATGCCATCCGTACTCGTACCTGCCTCGGTATGGCCTGGCCAGCGAACGATGGCCGGTGATCTCACTCCGCCTTCAAAGGTTGTGTTTTTAGTACCCCGATAAGGTTTACTCATCTCCTCCAGTACCGGGCCATTGTCGTTGGTGAAGACAAGTAAGGTGTTTTCTTTTAATCCGTGGATGTCGAGTGCGTGAACGATTTCGCCGACACCATCATCAAGTGCTTTGAGCATAGCGTCTCGCGCATCGAGATGTTTGTAGCGATCAGGAACATTGAGTGGTCCGTGGACCGCGTTGTAGGCGACGTAAAAAAAGAAGGGATGCCCCATCTTTGAACGATCTGCCTGGTTGGCGATCAGCTTGACGGTTTCCTGGGTGAAAAGATCGGTCGCGTAGCCGAATTCTTGCACGGGTTTTTGCTTTCGATGCCAATCATAGACTGCGAAGGTGGCTGGTGCATTGTGAACGATTGATTTATTGAAGTAATCGATTCCCCAGGCGTAATGACCATACTGATACATAAAGCCTTGTCCCATGGGCAGGTGTTCGGGGAGCCACTCGCCTGCGTGCCATTTTCCTATCAGGGCTGTGAAGTAACCGGCCTCTTTTAAGGCTTCAGCAATCGTTCGTTCATTCGTGTCTAGTCCATGAATGCGTCGCGTCGCTTCTCCGCGATCATTGTGGGCCAGCGTTAGTCCTAGCTTGGCCAGGTAACTGGGTTTCCCAAAGTCTTCTGTGCGCCAGTCACTCCAAGTTCTGAATGAATACTTGCCGGTTAAGAAAGCGGCTCGGGTAGGCGCACAAACGGAGTGGGTGTAATACTGTGTGAGCCGCATGCCTTCTCCAGCCAGCTTGTCAATGTGGGGGGTAAGCTCCGAATTGCCTCCGTTGAATCCGGGCTGAGCCCAACCCATGTCGTCTGACATGATGAATATGATGTTGGGTCTATCCTGCGCAACTACAGACAAGAATCCCGTGAGCAGTAGGAAACTGGTGGTGTGAAAAAAACGACGAAACATAAGGAAGAAGGATATATTTCTTCCTAGCTTTTGCCTAAAATTCAACTGAGGCGATAATTAAAAAGGTAGCAGTTCTAACTTGCCTTCTGAGCAGTTGCTAATTCCTCAATTCGGTTGCCGGTCAATGCTTGTTCGATTTCATCCATCAAACGTTCTGGCATAGGAAAATCTGGAAAGTAAAATAATCCTGCGGGTAATTCTCTTGGATTTACCACATTGACGGGACCTTTGCTTGTCCGATTGATCTTCCAACCCGGTAAAATGATAAGCGGGTAGACAGGAATCGCCTCCCCCGTGTGTTCACGCAGAATCCTTGCCAGGGTAGAGGCGTTTTTTTGTACGGTTCGAATACAGGAAGCATCGTTTCCCCATGGGTATTGAAGCTCCCGAACGTTGTAATTGAGCTCACGCTCTTTCATTCGTCTATAAGTCTTTGGAGTTTCGGGCGTTTCTGTTTCCAGGCAAAATACGCCGCTGTCATTTATTAGCAAATGGTCGATTTTTAATCCCTCCAGATCCAGGTCATGGAAAATCCGATACCCCATGAGAGACAGCGGCTGAAGTATTTGAGAAACAAACAATTCTCCGCGGTAACCCATCTTATATTTTTCCAGCTCTTTCAGGAGTCGCCATAATTTAAACCCAAGCAGGGCAATGATTCCCGTTTCTACACCAAAGAGAAACACAAAAGTCATTTCGTCACCGGTACGACTTTCGAAAAACATGTAGAAGACGCAGGCGTGGAGAATGGTCGGGAATATAAGAAATACGATTTTTTCGGTTACCTTTTCGTGTGTCTGCTCGATCTTTTCCAGCACACTGTGCCCCGGTAATTTTACTGGCTCCTCATCGTCCATCGACTCGCGGAGTCGGGCTCGATTCTGCTGTATCTTTTTGATGAAGATATAGCAGGCTATTATTCCAGGACCGAACAATACGATCATGAGTACAAACTGAGGGGGAATCGTCATAATTTTTCCAGCGAGCGGTTTCTTTGGCTGCTCAAGGAAAAGAATAAAATGTGGCTCTAGAGGCTAGGTAATTGCCGCTTTTAACAAGCTTGTTACAAGATCCGACACTTTAATTTTTAAGATCCGTAAGTCTCCTAAGGACTATGCCTTAGTTTACGAGTCCTGGATCGGGTAGATCGACTGCTATGGGATTTCTTTGAGGCCGCAATTTCTCTACGAGCTTTAAACTGAGGACTAGAAATGAGGGTAAGAAAATCAATGTTACAAAGGTCGAAAAGAGTAGACCAAACAATACAATGGCGCCGACTCCCCGATACAGTTCGGTACCTGCTCCAGGAAAGAGAACGAGTGGTGCAATTCCGAACACGGTGGTCGTAGTCGACATGAGGATGGGGCGGATACGCGCCAGAGTTGCTTCTTTTACAGATTCGGGAGCCTCCATACCTGCTCTGAGACGATCGATCGTTCCACTGACAATGAGAATGGGGTTATTGACCACCGTTCCTAGTAGTATCAGGAATCCCAGCATCGTAATCATATCGAATGGCTGACTGATCGGCTCTAAGCCCAACAAGCCAAGCACCGCGCCGCTGGCATTTATAATCCAAAGACCACCGATTCCTCCGGCGATCCCGATCGGGACGGTCGCCAAAATGACCCAGGAAAATCCCCAGTGAGAAAATACCGCACTTAGCAGTAAGTAGGATAAAATGACAGCGATGGCAAAGTTACCGATAAGCGCTTCTCTCGTTTTTTGTAATTGATCACCGGCACCCGTTACATCAACAACCACTCCACCAGGAATAGCATTTTGGTCGCGCAAATAGTTTACGATGTCTTTTCGAACTACCTCCACCGCATCTTCAAGAGCCACCGATTTGGGTGGTATAATGTTTAAGGTAACCGTTCGGTCGCCATTCAATCTTCGAAGGGAATCAGTATCCACTTTTTCAACAAGCCTCGCAACGGAATCTACTGAAACAACGCCTCCGGTTGGTGCATAAAGAGGCAGGTTTGCCAAGGTATCCAAGCTGTCGACTTCTCCTAACTGGTTGTAGAGAAACATGTCGACTCGTCGACCATCCAGGAGGAATTCATCTACATAGGCTCCATCGGTCAGGGCGCGTACGGTAAATCCAAAAGAGGAATTCGTAAAACCCAATTCTGCGACGCGATTCCAATTGGGTTGTATCTCGACCATAGGTTGCTGTAGGCTGAGAGCCGAAGGAGTAGAATTGACCGAAGGTCCGTCAAAGACTTCGAATGCTCTTCTGTAAGCCGCTTCTGCAACACCGTAAATTTCATTCAGGTCGTCGCCTCCGACATTTAAATTCACACTGCGCGAACCACCATCGTTACTAGAGATAATGGATCCTTTGCTAATGAATGTACGTATCCCCGGGAATTGTTTAAAATACTCCGAAAATGCGCCTCTTAACTCATTGATTCGCTTCGGATCGTAGGTTTCGGCAACCACCAAGCTCCTGGAGCTACTCATGGTTACTCTGAGGCGAATAATGGGAGGAATCGACTTATCAAGGGAAACGTTTTCCAAAGATCCATTCTGTGTCAGGTAGGGACTAAACTTGTTATTTATCGCCTGAGCGATGGATTCCATTGTTTCAATATTGTAGCCCGGTGGAGGCAGGATTCGGCAAAAAATCTTAGCCTCTTCGCCTTCAGGTAAGTACTCAGCTGAGGGCGTTAAAAGAAAAATGATAAGCGCACTGATTCCGACGGTAGAGGCGAGTCCGATAAGGGCTCCTGTCGTCGAAGTGACAATTTTGTCTACCATCCAATCAAACAGCTGGAACAAACGAGGTCGGTTCATGCCCACTTTAGCCGTTTTTCCCAAGCGTTTAAAATGCACGCTGGCGGTTGGGATAATGGCGATAGAAACCAGCATCGAAGCAAGGATGGCTCCGGAGATGGCAATGGAGATGTCGGAGAATAATTGGCCTGCTTCTTCTTTAATTAACCAGATCGGAGTAAACACGATGACCGTCGTCATGGTGGACGCCAGTACAGAAGACCAGACTTCTTTAACCCCTTTTAAAGCTGCCTCGGATCGTCCGAGCCCTTCCCGACGTTTCTTTTCAATACTCTCCAAAACGACAATGGCGTTGTCGACCGTCATGCCTATGGCGAACGCCACGCCTGCCAGTGAAATGACGTTGATCGTGCGTCCGGCCGCTTGCAGTCCGATAAAAGCAGCAATGGTGCAAATGGGGATACCAGCCACACAGAGTAGCGTACCTGACTTGGATCGTAGAAACAGCCAAAGCACAATCGTGGCGGCAATCGCACCGAGTATCAGGTTTCTCCATACGTTTTTGATGGAGGCTTCCACGTAGCGTACATCATCACTCGTTTTAAACAAAACGAGGTCCACTGGAGCCAGGACGTCTTCATTGATTTCATCCACCACCTCCATCATGGCATCACGAATATCGATTACGTTAGATCCTATCTCGCGAGATACACCTGCAAGGATACTAGGCATAGTGTTCAGGTAGGCAACGGATCGGGTTTCATATAAACCGAGTTCGATTTCCGCAACATCACCCAGAGTGGTAACGGAATCTCCTTGGCGACGTAATATGATCGACGATAGATCTTCGGGAGATTCGATTCTTCCAATGGTGCGAACGAGGTAACGTCGTTTGCCACTGCTAATGTCTCCTGCAGAAATGTCGCGGTTGCGATCCCGGATCGCATTGCGCACATCGAACATCGTGATGCCTACGGCAGCCAGTCGGGCCAGGTCGACATTGATATGTATCTGTCTTTCAGGAGCACCCTGTACCCGGACACTCGATACTCCCTGGACACGTTCCATGCGTGGCTTTACCCGTTGGACAATAAAGTCGAACATGTTGAGTACATCCTCAGGTGTCCGTTTACCCGAGGTGTCCTGAATAGCAAAGAACATGAAATTGTTTGAGGAGAAGGAGGAAGCCAGGACCCTGGGTTCATCCACGTTTTCGGGGTAGCTGGGAACCTGGCTCAGCGCATTGAGGACCCGGATGAGGGCATCGTTGACGTCAATCGTGGCGGGGAATTCCAACTCGATTTCTGAGGATCCCATATTGGCGGATGAGACCATACGCTGAAGTCCCGGCACGTTTTGCAGGTAATCTTCCTGTTCGATAAGAATCTCTTTTTCTACATCCTGAGGCGTGGCTCCTGGCCATCCGGTTACTACTGATATAGTCCGGACATCCAGGTCTGGAATCATTTGCACGGGTATACGAACCGCAGCGACCACACCCAGCACGCAAATGAGCAGCGCGATTACCGCAACTTGGGTGGGATGTTTCAGGCACCATTCAAACATATCAACGACCTCTGGAAGGGATTATGGAATCAACGATCTGGATTTGCTGACCCTCTTGTAGAGACTCATTACCTTGGTAAATGACATCGTCCGCAGCTTCCAGTCCTTTCGTAATCTCAATATATTGGCCGCTTGATCCTCCCAATTCAACGGTTCGTCCCGAGGCTACGGTTGATGGTCCGTCTTTTTTTGCGACCCAGACCATAACCTTCGCATCTGCGGTTCGAAGAATCGCATCCCGGGAGATGAATAAATGTGAACCTTTAGAGGAGGGGTTAAGGAGAGCCTCAGCTGACATGCCGGGTTTTACGTAAGATGGAGGATTGTTAATTTGGATCCTGACCTGAAAGGTTCGGTTCTGGGGGTCCACCTTGGGCGACCGCGCTTCAATTTGAGCTTCGAAAGGCTGACCATTCGTTCCCGCAATATCTACCATGACGGTTTGGGATGTTAAGATGAGATTCAATTGCTCTTGTGGAACCTGAATATCCAGGCGCAGGTTGCGGGTGTCGACAAAACTCAAAACGGGGTTGCCGGTTTGGACCCATTCTCCGACTTCGGCATTTTTTTCCACCACCACTCCCTCAAAGGGAGCAATGATACGGTGTCGTTCCACGATTTCCCGTTGGGTTTCGATCATGGTTTGCGAGCGACTGACCGCAATCTCAGCCGTGCGGTAGGTCGTTTCACGGTTTTCTCTTTCTGAGCGTGGAAAATTGGCATCTCCGAGTTCCACCGCTTCTTCGTAGCGTCGTTTGGCATTGGCCAATTCAATTTTGGCTGCGTCCAAGTTGAGCACTCTTTCCCGAAGGTCCATTGTGGCCAAGGTGTCGTCGAGGCTTACGAGCAAATCGCCTTCCTTGGCGGAATGTCCCATTTCCTTATCGGCCTTGGCTACGAGCCCGGCCACGCGTGGAGAGATTTCGGCTTCCCGTTCCGAGGTGATTGTTCCGGTAAACCGAAAGCGAGATTGTCCGGTCTCGATCACTGGTTTTGCCACAGATACGGGAGTTTGTCCTGAACTGGGTAAGTAGGAAAAGCTCAACAAGCTGATGAAAGCCAAGGTGGATATTCGGCGAACTAAAATTTGGAAAAACATGATAAGAGCATACTTAGTTTATCACCAGGAGCCTCCCAATGCACGAACAAGATGGATGGTGTTTGTAAATTGTGCGCGTCGGATCTGTTCCAATTGTTGCTCGGCATTCAGGGCGGTGCGTTCCGCATCGAGGGCTGTGATAAAATCAGAGACGCCTCGTCGGTATTGAAGCATCGAAATCTCCCGGGCTTGATTGGAGGCGACAACCGAGCGTTCAAGAGCTTCACGCTGAGACTCAAGAAGCCGAACGGATTGAAGAAAATCTTCCACCTCCGTTACCGCGTTGATCACTTGCTGTCTGTAGAGCTCCAGGCTTTCGTTGTAGTTGGCTTGAGCCGCTGCTTCGTTGGCTCTCAACCGTCCCCCTTCGAAAATAGGGACCGATATGCCTGGCCGGATGCTATCCAAGGCAGCATCGGAGCTGAATAGGTCGTCCCAGTTGGGGGACGCGAATCCCGCTGTGCCTCTCAAAGTGATACTGGGGAAGTAAGAGGCTTTGACCGCTCCGATCAATTCGCTATCCGCCGCCAGTTGCCGCTCCGACCGACGAATGTCAGGTCTCCGTTCAATCAATTGTCCTGGCAATCCGTTCGGGACCGAGGGTGGGGCAGTATCCAGGCTTTGCGGTTGAAAGTTGAAGCTAGAGGGTGTTTCACCCAGCAGGGCAGCCAATGAATAAATGAGGCTGTTTTGTATCCGAACGGTGGCAAACAGACGGGACTCTGCATTGGCCAGAAGCGAGGTTGTTTGTGCTACATCCAGTTCGCTTACCGTGCCGGCGCGAAAACGCTGTTGAATCAGTTCGAGTGATTCCTGGCGCGACTGTTTGCCGCGCTCGAGTAGTTCAATCTCAGACTGAAGCGAATTGATTTGGAAATAGTGTTGGGCGATGTCGGCCTGCAGGGTGAAGAGCAGATCTTGGTATAAAGCTTCCTGCGCTTCGGCGGAAGCAGAAGCCGCCTGGACGGTTCTTCGTATTCTTCCAAAAAGGTCTAGTTCCCAGCCAACTTGAATGTCGGCATCGTAACGTTCTCCGCTAGCGCCGCGACCAGTCGTAGAAAGGGCATCGGAGTTGTTGAAATAATCCGCGGTCAATCCGGCGTCGACTTGAGGTCGCCCATCCGCTCGAAAGCGTTGCAATACCGCTCGTGACGCGAGGACCGATTGCCAGGCTGCCTGAAGATTATGGTTATTGGCCTCCGCCTTTCTCAGGAGTGCCTCGAGTTCGGGAGCTTGGAAGATCTCACGCCAGCCACCCATCAGTGGGGGTGCAGTTGCATCGCTGTTCAGAAATGCACTCGGTGTTTCCACTTCAGGTCGTTCGTAATCGGGACCCATCGTGCAACCGTTCAGCAGCAATAAGGAGAAGAGTCCAGCAAAGCATGCAAAAACGAATAGGCAGGGGGGTGGACTCAGGGAACGGATAGACATAAATAAATTCCGCCGAAACGTGCGGAATGACTTATGTTTCTAGGGGTTAATCTGTAACTTTAAAGAAAGAAAAAACACATTTCTTAAATACAACTGTAGGAGCGGCTTTATGCCGCGATCGCATTGAGGCCTATGAAGGTATTCAGAGATTTTCGACATTCGCGGCAATGTGCATCTTAACAAAACGATTGAAACAAATGAGCATCCGGGCGCTGCTCGTTTAAATGTTCAGTGGTTCTATTTACTTGCAGTTACAATCGCAATTGCAGTCACAATCACAGCAACAGTTTTTGATGTCTTCTTTGCTCATGGGTTTCACCTCCTTTCATTATATAGATGATTGTCTATGTGAATTGGCAAATTTTTTTAGCAGCAATCACACACAGCCTGCGTAGCTTTTTGGTCAGGCGCTAATGCTAGGAGCAATTGCCCACAGCAATTGACTACGGCTTCCTGATTCACCCTATAGTAAACTTGTTTTCCTTCCTGTTCGCGGGTGACCAGTCCGGCTTCGGTAAGAATGCTCATGTGATGAGTGACAGTCGGTTGACGCAATTTCACATGCTCCGCGATATCACCTACGGAGCGCTTCTCAGAGCAACAATTCCTTAGGATCGCATAGCGAGTCACATCGCCCACGGCTTTTCCAAACGCAGCTGCTTGTTTTGAATTCATGCTCGTTTACATATAGATAAACATCTATATGTAAACGAGTGAAATGATTTTAATCTAGAAATCAAGGGTTAGCTAGGTCATGTAAGTGTAATATGAGTTTCCTAAAAGACGAAGGCCCGATCGAGGAAGTCCGAGATATCTTACTACTAAACAATACTGCGGGTATCGCCTTGGTTGAATACCATACGGCCGTTATGCGGCAAACATCTGAACTATCCGTCAAAGATCGAGAACTCATTGCAGCCTACGTGTCAGGCCTGAACAACTGTCAGTATTGCCACGGTGTTCATTCAGTGACTGCCCAATCTTTTGGCGTGGAAGAGGATTTGCTGAACGCCTTGTTGGAGGATGTGGATTCATCTCCCATTGAAGAGCGTCTTAAACCGATACTTCACTACGGCAAACAATTGACTCTGGAACCGGCAAAAACAACGGAGGCTCAAGCCCAAGCTATATTGAAAGCCGGCTGGAATGAACAGACCCTGCACGATACGGTGAATGTGGTGTGTCTCTTCAACTTTATGAATCGCCTGGTCGAAGGGCATGGCGTAAAGGGACATTCTTCTCTCTACGATGAACGCGGAAAAGCCCTTCAGGAAAACGGCTACGATCCTCTGTTGACCGTGCTTTCAAAGGGAGAGGGGATTTAAGGATTTGGCTTTGCTCCGACTCTATATCTTTAGCTTGATTCCTAAGCGGTTTATCAAGCCAGTCACCCAAACAATCGCGAAGGCGAAGCACAGGGATTTGAGTAGACCTACGGTCTCTGTTCTCAGGCTTTCAGGTAAGGTAATTGAAAGAGCGATCACTCCCGCATAAACAATGTAGGGAATTAAGTAGCAGGTGAGGGTAGCCGTTCCCGCTGGTTGAATGCTCCTGCGCTCCTCTGGCTGAGGTGTTGAAGCAGGAGGGGCTGTCTGTGGAGCAGGTCGTTGAGGTTCAGGCGTAGAGACCGATGCACTGGGCTGTGAGGATGGGGCCGCTGCATCACCGGCATTGAAAGCTCCTTTATAGGAACTGACTATTCCTCCAACGAGAACGATTTGTCCCTGTGGGTAGTTCAGGATTTCCCTTTTCGAGCTATTGAGCGCACTGATGGGTTTTCCAAAGGAAGCCAGGATCTCATCTTTGCTTTTACCGCTTATGTCGCCCATGAGCGGAAACTGGACTGATAGAACTGCAGTCCAGAAAACGAAGCGTATGACCGTGAAAATGCGCATAATCCTTGAAGAATTAGGACTACGGATAGTGTATCCATGGTCTGTCAGCACGTCCTTATCATTTTTTGAGGTGATTTGATAAACCGTTTACGTTGGTCGATGGATTCGGGAGCAGTCTCCTCTCCTACATAATAGTTCCGGCTCTCTAATGTAGGAAGGTAGCTTGCTGCCGATTTTCAATTTTTGATATGGGCGAGGGATAGGAATTCTGCTTCGATGAATGTATGGAACGACCGCGACGAACCTACTGGAGAAAGTTTCTGCTATTTTGCTCGATTGTCAGTTGCACGGCTGCTCTTTCATTTATTCAAGGCTGCGGAGCTAAAATGTCTGCTGATGACACCGAAGCTGCCATCGTTTCCGTGCTTACGGCTCAGGTGGATGCCTGGAATCGTGCTGATATCCCTGCTTTTATGGAAACCTACGTCAAAGGCGAGGCGCTGCGATTTTCTGCAGGAGGGAACGTGCGACGTGGATGGCAGGCCACGATGGATCGCTATTTAACGTCTTATCCTACTCCGGAAGCTATGGGACACTTGGATTTCGAAGACCTGGAAGTGTTGGTTTTGACGGACCAATGGGCGCAGGTCCATGGTCGCTACCGGCTTAAACGAGAAGGGGAGTATGGAAATGCGACCGGGCTCTTTACGCTTCTGCTGCAGCACGGCGAGGATGGCTGGAAGATTCTGCACGATCATACTTCGGCCGGAGAATAAACCTTGCTTCGCTTAAGTCAGGATATTCCATCAATAGCTGAAAGTCTCAGCATTGTTAGCTGCAGAGGCATTTGCTAGGATGCTTCCATACACTTGAACTATTACTACCGTCTTACCCTTATGAAATTTACCCGAATTGTATCCTTATTGGCTTTAGTCATGCTTTCAGCCGTTTTTGCCAAGGCAGCAGACAGACCGAATATTCTCTTCATCATGTCAGATGACCATACGGCGCAAGCGGTAGGTGCCTATGCTACCTTGCTCAAGGATTTGGATCCGACACCAACCATTGATAGCCTGGCTGAAGAGGGCATACTTTTTGAAAACGCATTTGTGACGAACTCCATTTGCACGCCGTCTCGCGCCTGTATTATGACTGGGCAATACAATCACATCAACGGCGTGTTTGATTTGGGGGGCAATGTTGCTCCAGAAAAACAGATGCTGCCGATTCAGATGAAAAAGGCTGGTTATCAGACCGCGATGATCGGGAAGTGGCATTTGAAGGTAGAGCCAAACTTTGACTACTACAAAGTGCTACCGGGTCAGGGGAAATACTTTGATACGGAATTGCGCACTCAAGGGAACAAGCCTTGGCCACAGAATGTAGAAGTGCATAAGGGTGAGCACTCAACGGATGTGATTACCGATGCGACCTTGGACTGGATGGAGAATGAACGCGACCCGGACAAGCCCTTCTTTATTTGCCACCAATACAAAGCGCCACACGACTACTTTGAAAACGCTCCTCGTTATCAGTCTTATTTGGCCAACGTTGAAATACCCGAACCACAAACCCTCTACGATGTACCCGACACCTGGGGCTCTATTGGCACGCGTGGTCACAATGACGAGCTGACCCCACACATCGGCACCTCCATTGGTAAACGGAATCCTCGTCGTTCCTATGCGACTCACCTCTACGACTTTTTCCCTGAAGAATATCCGGATGATTATGATCCGGCTAAATTAAGTGAAGTGGAGACTACCCGTATCTCTTATCAGGCTTACCTGAAAAAATACCTACGTTGTGTAAAAGGGGTGGATGACAATTTGAAGCGCCTGTTCGACTACATGAAGGCAGAGGGTATTTACGATAACACCATCATCATTTACACCGGTGACCAAGGTTTCTGGTTGGGAGAAAAAGATTTTCAGGACAAACGATGGGCCTACGATGAGTCACAACGCATGCCCTTCATCCTTCGCTATCCGAAGGCCATTCCTTCAGGTATTCGCACGGATGCGATCATTGAGAACGTAGACTATCCGGCTCTCATGCTTGATTACGCGGGTGCAGATATTCCTGCCAGCGTCCAAGGAAAATCATTTCGTCAGATTTGCGAAACAGGAAAAGAACCGGTTGGTTGGAAAGATGCAGCCTACTACCGCTACTGGATGCATATGGCGCACCATGACAACCCCGGTGAAATGGCGATGCGGACAAAGACGCATAAGCTGATTTATTTCTATGGTACCAATTATAAGGGGGACTATCGCACGCCACCCGGCTGGGAGCTCTATGACCTTCAGCGAGATCCTCATGAGTTAAATAACGTTTACGATGTTCCGGCTTATCGAGAAGTTCGTGATGCACTCAAAGCAAAATTCGCTCAATTGCGTAAAGATATCGGAGACGACGGTTCTCACTATCCTGCAACGGAACGGGTCGTCCAGGAATTCTGGGATTATAATGATGAAGACCGTCAAAGGGCGATTCAGATCTCCCATCAGTTTAAGAAGATTCGTGAAGCTGAGCTGGTGAAAGCTGGAAAGCTTTAGACACTCCCGGAGAGAGATTCACTCTTGAGGGAATTATTTAATCGATTTTCTTAACTGAAGTTCGATGATCTATCGTCATGGATCTCAAGCTTAAGGATAAGAAGGCATTTGTTACGGGCGCTGGATCGGGAATCGGTCAGGCCATCTCTCTGCGTTTCGGAGAAGAAGGAGCAGAAGTATTTGTTTTAGATGTCAACGAAGCCGGAGGGCAGGAGACGGTTTCATTAATCACCGATGCTGGTGGCACCGCCAGTTACCATCACTTGGACGTTACCGATGCTGAGGCCGTTACATCGCTATTCCTGGCACTCGGTCCTGCTGATATTTTAGTAAACAACGCTGGTATCGCTTCCATTGGGAACGTCGAGGCTACGTCTTCTGAGGAGATGGATAAGATCTATGCAGTAAACATTAAGGGACCCTATAATTGTTTGCATGCTGCCATGCCTGGAATGAAAGCCAACGGGGGTGGTGCCGTTTTGAATTTGGCATCTATCGCCAGTAAAATTGGTATTTCTGATCGATTCGCCTATTCGGCCAGTAAAGGAGCTGTCTTTGCCATGACCTTATCCGTAGCCAAGGATTATCTGAAAGATGGCATTCGATCGAATTGCCTCTGTCCAGGGCGTGTTCATACCGCTTTTGTCGATTCTTATTTGGATAAAAATTACCCGGATAACAGGGAGGAGATGTTTGAAAAACTCTCGACCTTTCAACCTATCGGTAGAATGGGGAGGCCAGAAGAGATCGGAGCGTTGGCTGTTTTCCTATGTAGCGACGAGGCTTCTTTTATTACGGGTAGTGCCTACGACATCGATGGCGGATCCACGCTGTTGAGGTAGTTTCAATCAAACTTTATCTTCCTCAGGAGGATTCCAAGTAGCGACGGTGGATACACCGTCGACCCGTAAAAAAGCAAACATCCACGTTCTGTCGAACGTGGCTTCATTGGAGGTAGAATTGAGCCCTACCTTTTATGCAACCACAGGTAACTTGTAGGAGAGGAGCTTACAGCTTTCCTCGCGTAACCAGGTTGTTCATGCGGCGAGCCACGTCGACCAATCCATCGATCGTGCACTGAGAGTAACTGCGGCCGTCTGTGGTATCAATACCGTGCCCAGGGTCCGCTTCGCGCAAGCCTGCTAATGCCGCATCCTCATGGTGGAACAGTTCAACCAGAACGATTTCCAGGTTCCCTGTTTCCGCGCAGGCCGTTAGGAGGTGGCCGATCCAGCCATCATCTGTTGAAAGACAACCGCGAGTGGTTTTAGCAGATGCATGAAACATCGAAATCCCGCCTTCGGCACCAATCTCTTTAATGGCTTCAGCGTTCTCGACCATGTTCAAAGCGGAGTCTCCGCAGTGAGCAGCGTCGACGATGATTTTGAAGAAACTTCCGCCAAGTTCTGCGTTCATCGCTTTCACTGCTGCCCAGCCTTTGCGGACATCGGTAAAGGTTTGAAATTCAATGCCTCTGAGAAATTCGATGTGCCAGTGTTTGATACAACTATTGAGAGCGTTCGCCTCGCGAACGGCACGGGCATGTAGTTTACCAAGCTGCGCCACAGCGGCATCAAAAGCATCACCAGTCAGTTCAGTTGCCCCTTGTTTCATCCACTCTTCAAGTGTGGTAGAGGATACATGCTCGATTCCATGACGTTTGGCTGCTTCAAGACCTTCAACCAAACCGGGGATTACAGAATCTTCATCGGCTGGGTCCATAGGGTTACCACCTCCGACCATCATAATTAGAAGGGGCTTAACGCCTGTGCTCTTAATGGCTTCGAACATCTCATCGACTTCCGTTTGGTCAAGGCCGGGGAAAAACGGTACCTGAATCGTTGAAATCGGCGCTGGAGAGTTCGCTAGTAAATGCTCTGCTTCCGCTACCAGGCGAAGCTTACCGTCTTCATTACGAGGTAGCTTACCGGATTCGTCGGGAACAAGTCCGCCAACGAATTTGATGTGTGTGGGGACAATCCCGAGATCGACTGATGTTTTTAGGGAAATGGATGACATGGTTACCACGTTGAGGAACTGAGCCTCACACTTCCAGCTTGATTTACAGGAAAATGAGCTTGGGTTTAAGTGATATCTGCAATGCTCAGCCTGGGTAGGGGCTTTCTTTACGTTTGCGGTATAATTCTGCAATGACGATGCCTGCTGAAATCAGCAGCACCAACCCGAGAAGTTCCGGCAGAGCCAGCACTTTTTGCGGAAACATAAGAAAGGTAACGGCTAGACCAATGAGTGCTCCACCCAAGTGGGCCACATGGCCTACGTTGGTGCGAGCGGACCGCATGCCATAAGCGGAGATGAGTAGAAACAGAATGGCATAGACCCAAGAGGGGATGGGAAGTGGGAGTGGAAAAATCATAATGTTTCCGCCAGGGAGTAAGAAGATAGCAGCGTAAATGACTCCGCACACTCCGCCGGATGCGCCGATAGCTCGGTAGGGTTTATTTCTATAGATGAGCATCGATAGAAGGTTACCACCGAGGATGGATGTAATATAAATGAAGAGTAGGACTGAGGGGGAATAGGAGAGTTCGAGGTAGGTTCCAAATGAATACAGACTGAACATGTTGAACGCGAAGTGCATCCAGTCGGCGTGAAGCAATCCTGAAGTAAGCAGGCGTTCGTATTCCTTGTTTCGAACGATGAGTTCATTGTCGAACATGTAGCGCGCAAATAGAGACTGATTCTTAAAGCCCTGAAAGGTCATAATGGCCGATAGCCCGATAATGATGAGCGTAACGAGTGCGGTAGTTTCGTTCATATGATTCTGCCTGGTTTTGGAGGCCTAAGTTTTCGATGGAACGAGTGGCGTCACTCGTGTTTCCCGATTGGGGCGAGCGACTAATCCTTCATAGGGTTCGTTGCTGAAAGGCTCATCCGCTTTATCTTTAAGATGACGTTGAAGTACGTCGTTCATGGCTTCAAGCGAACGGACTCTACGTATCTCATATAGAAATTGTCCTTCAGGATCTGCGCTGAGACCGATAAAGTTGAAAAACTTTTTCAGCTTATTGACCCGATTGATTTCAGGTACCTTGGGATTGTAGTAGGTATCAATAAGTAGCTGCGCATATTGATACACATCACCCAAACTGGGTTGGAAGATTGGCTGTCCTGAAAAGTGTTCTCGGATCTGACGAAAAATCCAGGGATTGCGAATCGCTGATCGACCAATCATCAGCCCATGGCATCCGGTGCTTTTGAAAACGTCCTCTGCTTTCAAGTAGCTGGTTACATTGCCATTAGCCAAGACCGGGCAGTTGGCTCGTTTAACTGCTTCTGCGATGTAGTCGTAATGCACATCCGCCCAATACATTTCTTTCACGGTGCGACCGTGTAAACTAAGCATATCGACGCCATGCTTATTGATCAGGTCCAGGAGTCCTTGGAAGGGTTCAGTATCTTCAAATCCGATACGTGTTTTGACGGTGAAACGGTGTGGCGAAATCTCTTTCAGGAGACCGAAGATTTTATCCACTTGATCGAGGTCACGCAGCAGACCACCACCCACATTCTTCTTGTACACTTTTGGAGCAGGACAACCGAGATTGATATCGATGCCTGCAATCGGGTGCGAAGCCAAGTCCTCAACGGTGCGTTTTAGATAATCGAGATTTTCGCCAATCAGCTGAGCAAATACCGGGCGGTCTGTCGGATTATCAGTGATGGAAAACAGGATATGCTTTTCCAGCTTTGAGGTTTCGTGAACCCGGAAATATTCAGTGACGTAATAATCAGGTGAGCCAAATTGATGAACCACTTTCATGAACTCCCAAGTGGTGACATCCTGCATGGGAGCGAGGGCGGTACAGGGTTGATCTGGGAGGATCGGTTCTGGCAGCGGCCGAGACATCGAAATAGGAGGACTTAAATTTCCGGACTCGGATTGTCGCTTTCTTCGTTTCGATTCTTAATATCTTCGAAGACTTGAGTCATGTCATCTACTGAGTCGTAGACTTTTTGTGAGACGTAGATGGGGCGTTTGTTTTGCACCGCAAGGACTAATGAATCACTGGGACGAGCATCGATTTCCATAATCTTTTTCCCCAGCTCGTTTTCCATATTCAAGATGAGGCGCGCAAAGAATTTATCCGCATCGACATCATTGATTATGATACGGTCGAGCTTCGCTTCCAATCCCATCAGTATGTGACTGATCAGATCGTGGGTAAGGGGTCTGCTTCGTTTGACTTCATTGATGGCCAACGACAGTGACTGTCCCACCGCCGGGTCGATATAAATGACAAAGGTCTTATCCTCTGTGCCCAAGAAAACAGCCACACCTGTGCTGGTGGGAATGAGCCCTTTGATGGTAACCGGTAAAACCTCGTTCTCCATGATTTGAACTAAAAATAACTCCCGAAGTGTCGGCAAGTGCCTTTACGCTTTTTGTAGAATAGGGGAGTGTTCTTCCAGGTAGCTGGCTATGGTTTGTGGATCATCGAAGTTGTTCCAGACGAGTTGCAGGAATTCTGCCGCATGGAGATTATGCTTCTGGAAGAAATCGCGGTCGCCTCCACAGCCATACATGACGTCGGGTTCGAGCTCACCACGTAGTTTGTGCTGCGCCTTTTCGATGATACGAGGAAGCCAGGGGATGCCGTTGATTTCACTTTGTTTAGGCGTGTATTCGTCAATGGGGCGAACATAGGTTCCAGGCTCGCCCTTCATTACCAGTTTGAAGTAGTTAAAGCGCAGGACCTGTACTGCCAGAAAGGTTTCCCAGTCGGGGCCGCCATAGCGGATCCAATCATCGGTGGCGTCATAAACATCCTGTTGATTTGCGCCAATTTCGGCCAGGAATGCCTGGTCGTCTTCTGTTAAATAGGCACCCGGCTCGCGACCACCTGCTTGATAGTCGTCATAACCCTTTTGCCAGATTTCCTTAAGTCTTTTATGAAAGGTGTAATGATCCATACAGATTGTTTTGTGGAGTTGGTCGGATGTTGCAACCCAAAGCTTAACTAGGCCTGCTTCGAATTATGCAAAATATAGCCAAGGTTAAAAGACCTGGACGGGCTTTCATAGCTGAGAGACGGTCATTGGTGTTTCCAACGATGCCATATTGATCATTCAACTAAGCTGCGAAACGCCTTGGAAAGTTCCCGCCGCGTCTTGCTATAGCCTTTGGCCAAAAGGCAAGAAGGATGGGAGCAATTGACTAGCCGTTTATAGCCGTATTGTTAACGATTCCTTCTTTTCTTCTTCGGGTAGTTACCTTTATTCCCATCCGCCCGAGGCTTGGTTCGTTTCTTTTGGCTCTTTTGTCCATCCGTTCGAGGCTTGCTTCGTTTCTCCTGTCTCTTTTGCTCATCCGCTGATTCACCTCCATTTTGGTTTGAGATG
This sequence comes from Opitutia bacterium ISCC 52, assembly GCA_014529675.2. NCBI lineage: Bacteria > Pseudomonadati > Verrucomicrobiota > Opitutia > Opitutia bacterium ISCC 52. The sequence goes on along the minus strand of CP076040.1, from coordinate 2,492,301 downwards.
TTGAAGTCTATGAGGCGTTTGAATCTGTCTACTTTCGACACAACCACCTGGATGGTTTCTCCCACTCGAATGCGCTTCTTGGTCCTTCGTCCATAAAGTTCGATTCCGTCTTGCGATACATGGTAAAGGTCATCCTTCAAACTGGAGGTCGGTAGCAGTCCGAAGACCAATGACTCCTTCAACTCAACAAACAATCCGTGGTTTTTGATTTCCAACACCGCGGCGTCAAAAATGGTTTTGTCCTTTTTATTGGCTTCTCGCTCAAAGAATTCGAGTTGCTTGATTTTGACCGATTCTCTTTCAGCTTCCGTGCTGTTTTGTTCTCGCAAGGTGACTTGTTGGGCAATCTCAAGGAGTCTAGATTGTTTGTATCTGATCTGTTGTCTCGGTAGCTCGGGTTGGCCACGATGGCGAACCAAGTAATTCTCAAAGATGCGATGAACGATGAGATCTGAGTAGCGTCGGATAGGAGAAGTAAAATGCGTGTAGTTGCTTTTGTGCAGGCCATAGTGTCCCAATGGTTCTGCCATGTAACAGGCTTGCCTTAATGACCTTAAAAACTGGATGCGGAGTGTGTAGCCATAAGAGTGGGACTTGATCGCTGCCAGCAACTTTACTACTTCGCGTTTGCTGTTTAAATCGCCGGTATCTAGTCCATGAGTGAGCATCGTTTCGGAGAGCTCATACAACTTTTGTTCATCGGGTTTTTCGTGAACGCGATAGATGGCTGGGAAGTTGTTCTTACGGAGCTCACGGGCTACTCCTTCATTGGCGGCGAGCATGAACTCTTCAATTAGCTGATGGCTTTCATCATTCTCTACTCGTTCCATGCGATCGGCGTAGCCCTTTTCGTCGACGTAGATTTTTACCTCCGGCATATCCAGATCGAGACTGCCTCGTTCGAACCGTTTTTTGCGGAGCACGGTAGCGATCGACCAACAGCTGCGTATGGCTTTTTGTAAATCAGTGAGTTCTTTATTCGACAATTCCTTCAAGGCGCGGCCGGTCGATCCCGTTTGGTGTTTCGGGGGTAGGGGAAGCTCGCGAGCGGCCTGGATGTTATCTTCTTTCATCAGGACATAGGCCTGTTTGTAGGTAAGACGCTTACGGCTGCGAATATAGGAATTCGCATAGTTAACGCGGCGAATCTTGCCCTCCGGAGAAAAGGTAAATACGACGCTCTTGGTCAGGCGGATGACATCCTCTTTCAGGCTGCAAAGGCCATTGGAGAGTTGCTCGGGTAGCATGGGGATCACGGTGCCTACGAGGTAGGTTGAGTTCCCGCGTTTGGTGGCTTCGCTATCTAAACGAGTGCCAGGTTTTACGTAAGCTCCTACATCGGCGATATGAACCCCGATTCGAATATTTCCATTATCCACATACTCTACGGATAGCGCATCATCGAAATCTTTCGCGTCATCCGGATCGATGGTGAAGGTAAAAATCTTGGTGAAGTCTTGCCGTCCCACGAGGTCCTCTTCTTGAACGGTTTTGGCGAGGTTTTTGACTTCCGCAAGTACATCAGCCGGAAACTCGGGCTGTAGATTAAACTTTCTTAGGACCCCTTTGTATTCCGCTCCTGGAGAGAAGGTTTTTCCTAAGACCTCGATAATGGTACCTTCTGGGCTCATATTGCGGTCTTCCCAGGCTTCCATCTTTACGGTGACCTTATCTCCCACCGAAGGGATGGGATCTAATCCCGATTTCTTGGGAGCCTTGACCACGATGTCCTTATGGATTTGCGGACTGTCTGGTACGACATACCAGAAATACTGAGCTCGCCGTAGCGTCCCGACCATATTGGGGTTCTTTCGGGTCGTTATTTCTATGACTCTCCCAGTTGTTTCCTTTTCCTTGGACAAGCGTCTTCCGCCTTTTCTCTTTCCATATAGGCGCTTGGGGGTTGTCATCTTTCGCACGACCACCCGATCTCCGTGAAGAGCTACTCCTGTGTCCTCTGACCGAATGGGTAGTGGAGTCGGAAGTTTTCCTCCTAGTACAGGATCGGGTAGCAAAATGGCGCTTCCGCTCTGGCGGAATCGAATGATACCGCTGAGCAAGTCAGCATCTGTCGGGATAATATAGCGCCCGTTCTTAATGCGGACGATCTGGCCCCCTGATAATAATTGCTTCAGTGCCTGGTCCAATTCCTTCTGCATAAACTTGTTTTTTATGCTCAGTGCCGAGGCAATGGCCTTGGCGGAAAGGGGAATATAGTCAGGTGAACTGAGGAGTTCTAAAATGGGTTTCTTAAATTTCATAAATTTGATTTCGTTTTGCTTGGCTAATAACTCTCGATGACTCAACGTAGCCAATATGAAAATAGTTCACATAAGCAGTGAACAGGTACCCTTCGTTAAGACGGGTGGACTGGCTGACGTAGTCGGAGCTCTCACACATCATACTGCCAAGCAGGGGCATGATGTAGTTAGTTTTCTCCCTCTTTATCGGACGATCAAGGAGTCTGATGCTTTCAAAAAAGCTCAACAACTCCATTCGTTGGCCATAAAGGTAGGAGACGACGTCTTGGTAGGTGAGGTTTATAAACTAAAGTTGGGTAAGCACTTGGATCTGTATCTGATCGGTCGAGATGAATTTTTTGACCGAAGCTTTCCCTACGGACCCAAGGGCCGAGATTACAGCGACAACGATGCGCGATTCATTTTCTTTTGCAAGGCTGTAGTTGACACTTTGGTACATGAGAATTTTCATGCCGATATTCTGCATTGTCATGATTGGCAATCGGCTTTGGTCCCTTTGTTTGCAAGGGTTGCGGAAGCTCAGAAAGGTACGCAAGTAGGGGCACGTAGTGTGCTTACCATCCATAATCTGGCTTTTCAGGGAGTATTTCCTGAGAAGAGTTTTCAATTAACGAACTTGCCTGCGCCCTTCTACGGAATAGATAGCCTGGAGTTTTATGGGCAGATAAATTTCCTCAAAGGAGGTATCTTCTTTTCAGACGCGGTGACCACCGTGAGCCCCACGTATGCAAAGGAAATCCTGGATCCTGAGTTTGGTTGTGGATTGGAAGGCGTTCTTGCCCGTCGCAAAAAGGAACTTTACGCAATCCTTAATGGAATTGATACCGCGGTTTGGAATCCAGCCAAGGACCCACTGATTGAAGAACATTACTCGATTCGCAAGATGGCCGGAAAAGCTAAGAATAAAGCTGCTCTTTTGAAACGTGCGGGGCTTAAGGGAGGTAAAGAAGTTCCCGTTTATGGCTGTGTCTCGAGGCTAACTGATCAAAAGGGAGTCGATTTCATTTTGAAGCAAAAGGCGTTCTTTTCAGACAATGATGTTCGTTTTGTCGTACTGGGAAAAGGCGATCCCAAATTGGAGCAGGGCTTGAAAAAGCTACAGGCCCAGCTTCCGGATAAGGTGTATGTGTCTTTTGATTACGACGAATCTTTGAGTCATATGATCGAGGCGGGGTCTGATTTTTTTCTCATGCCTTCACGATTTGAGCCTTGTGGCTTGAATCAGATGTACAGCCAGCGCTATGGCACAGTCCCTATTGTCAGCAAAGTCGGAGGATTAGCCGATACGGTCATCGATGCAGAAGAGCATCCCGAAGGTGGTACCGGAGTCGTTGTGACTCCTGACGAGACTGGATTGAAAGAGGGATTAGCAAGCTCCTTCAAACTTCACAAAGACCAAACTCGATATAAGGCCGTACAAAAAGAAGGCATGGAAAGAGATTTCTCCTGGAAAGTATCCGCTATGGATTACGAAGACTTGTACAAGAAAGTTTTATTTGGAGAATCTCAGACTCACAATCCTTGGGGCCGTTAATCAGGAATGGGTCTAGTCAGTCTCTTTGGGCCTTACGCCGGTGCAGCTTCCAAAATTCCTGTAAGGTAAGGAATCAACTGTTTCTTCCGCGATACGATTCCAGGAAGGTCGAAAATGCAGTTCGATTCCACAATTGGATAGGAAATGCGTTCGAGAAACTCTCTTTCTCCTGCAACAAGGAGTAAAGAATTCTGAGAATTAATATCGGTTACCAGCAGGGTTGCCATATAAAGATCTTCCTGCTTCCGGAAGTCTTTGAGGGCTTGCAATAGAATATCTTTTTTCTCCCAGAAATTTTCCATGCCGAGTTCTTCAACTTGGGAAACAGAGTAGCTTATCTCTCCTTCGCAATACATCTTTTGGTCGGCTGTAATGACTTCTTCGGGAGTATTAGATACAATGATGGATCCTGCATTGAAGATCGTTTGGGAAAGCTCATTCGATTCCACATCGGCAATGCCTGCCAACCAGCTTAGTATTTCTTTGTCCTTTGCGGTAGAGGTAGGACTATTCAAATGAAGAGTGTCGGAAATGATACCCGACATCATGATGCCTGCGATCTCTGGGGAGGGTTGAATACTGAAACGCTGATATTGATCAGCGACAATCGTGCAGGATGAGCCCACCGGTTCGTTGATGAAAAGTATGGGCTGAGAAGTAGGTGTGTTCCCCAAGCGGTGATGATCGATGATCTCCAGAATGTTTACCTCTGATGCCCCGTTTACGGCTTGGCCAACTTCATTGTGATCCACCAGGATGATTTTGGATTTGGTAGGGCGTAACAGATCGGTTTTGGAAAATATCCCCAACATCCGGTCTTTATCATCCATTACAAAATAAATAGGGCTGTTGATCATGGCCGTTCGGCGACGGACATCCTTCACCGTCTCTTCAGGTCCGAATTTTGTAAACTTGGTATCGACCATGTCTTTCACCAAGGTTGCAGAGCGAATCGTCCATGCCGTTGTTGCAGAATCATAGGGGCTGATGATAAGGTTGACGCCTTTCTCTTTGGCCAGTTCTACAATTTCTGGATCAACATCGAGGCCACCTGTAATGACGAGCAGTCGCACGCCACTGTAAATGGACTTGGATTGAATGTCGTACCGATCTCCGACGACAATAATACTTTGCTCGGCTGGAATTTTTTCCTCTTCGGTGAATGTTCCGAATGAGCGAATATCCATTGCACCTACTCGGACAAACATCTCTTCCACCTCGTCTGGCTTATTCGAATTAAGTATCTTGGCGTCGATTGAATTTATAATGGCCTGAACAGAGGAAACAACTCTTCGCATGGAGAACGGTTCTCTGATTTTCGGTATGAAAAATTCCCCCATTTGGAAAATGGATAGTAGGCCTTTTACGGAACCGTCTTCCTCAACCACAGGTACCGAACGTACATCAAATTCATCAATGACTTCTAGTGCCTCAATGCAAGTTGCGCCTGTTTTCACGGACCGCACATCTGAGATCATAATGTCCCGCAATCGAGGAGTGACGTCCCCAATGAATAAGGGCAGTGACATGTTGAAATAGTCGAGGATGGCATCGATCCGTGCATTGGAATTACCACACCTGGCAGCAACGTAATCGGATGACTGGGTAAGCTTGTTTTTAAAATCAGCGTAGGCAATGGCTGCGCAGATAGAATCCGCATCGGGATTCTTGTGACCAATTACATATATTGGATCAGACATGATGGGAGCATGTTTCTGGGAAATGGATGAAGGGCGGTATTAAGGATATCAGGTGGAAGATATTCCCTCTTTCCCATCGAGTAGACTTTGATCAGGATCGCCGAAGATTCGGGCACCTTGAGATATCGATTGAAGGAAATTGGTAGTCGGCCTGCGAGTTATGGGATTGGTTAGCTCACCATTGGTGCTGCTATACCACTCAACATTTCCGTCTAAAAAGGCGATGTGGCCAACATCTGCACCATAAGGGGACACGATTTCATCGCTGTCCCATTTCCCAGTCTGAGAATCGAGACCTCTGGTAAAAGCAACCGGTGGAGACGAGGGTGCGTTGGAAGAGAGTCCGGCTACCAGATCAAAGCTGACAGCTGACTGTGAAAAGATCTGAGATAAAACCCAAGGGGAACCTGCTGAATCCCGCTCCGCTACTGCCTGAGGTTTTACGCCTTTTAGTTCAACATACCGGTCCGTTGAAATCTGGTAGATGGCTCCTTCGTATAAGTAACCACGCCAAGCAAGTTCATATGCCAGGTGGTAAACGGTGGTTGCCTCGAAAACGGCGTCTTGGCCTGAGTTCGGGTTCTTGGCAATCCGGATGGGAACGTTTCGCCCGTTATTGTCAGAACGGTATTGTTGGTAAGCGTTGGCAATCTGTTTTAGATTGTTGGACGATTCCGCACGCTTGGCCCGATTTAAAATTCCGGTAATGGTGGGGTAGAGGAGCCCGGCCAAAATACCCACAATGGTGATCACCGTTATCAACTCAATAAGCGTAAATCCCTGTTTTGGGGAGCGCTCTCGACGGGTCTCTGCTTTCATGTTCCTAGAATAGATCGTGTCCTGGACCTTAGTTTCAATGCTAAAATGAGCATCCGGGAGTGATTATCTGTCCCTCTAGGTTCCTATTAGCAGCAGGTCTCTCCTTGAACTTCCATTTTATCGACACGACGAGCATGACGGCCGCCTTCGAATTCGGTGGAAATGAAATCCTTGATTCGGTCATAGGCTTGCTGGTCCGTCGTGTGCTTTCCGGGCAATACCAAAACATTGGAATTATTGTGTTTGCGAGTCATAGCCGCGTCTTCATCGAAAGCGACAAGCGCGGCTCTGATACCTTGCGCTTTGTTGGCGCTGATGCTCATGCCTATCCCAGATTTGCAAATAAGAAGGCCGTAGTCAGCTCTTCCGTCCGTGATGTCGCCACAAACCAGCTTTGCGTAGTCGGGATAATCGACCGAATCTTCATTGAAGGCTCCATGGTCTAACACGGTGTGTCCTTCTTCTTTAAGGTAAGCGGCGACTTTTTCTCTCAAGTCGACGCCGCCGTGGTCGGTGCCTAGGCTTATATTCATGTTGCGGCTGGAAATTTAGTTTTTAGAAATGCGATGAGACTTGGGATCGCTTCTACCATGGAATCTCGGGTGTATTCGTAATCTGCAAAACCACCCCCGAAAGGATCTGGAATTTGTTGGTCGGAAGTATTGTTCATGAATTCCCGCATTAGGTGGATTCGGCCTTCGGCTTGGTCTCCCAGATGATAGCGCACCGAATCCAAGTGTGAATCGGTCATGGCAAAAATGAGATCTGCCTCCAGGAGAGTCTCCTCTGTTGCCTGAGTGGAGGCATGGTCATTCAAGTCGATGCCCACCTTCTTGAGTGCGGCAATTGAGTTCGATGAGGCTGGACAGCCGTTCCCTGCAGCGATGCCAGCCGACCTTACTTTGAGCTGATTCAACGGTGGGGCTTCAACCGACAATGCGTGCTGAACCAGTCGCTCAGCCATGGGGCTTCGGCAAGTGTTGCCTGTGCAGATAAATAGGAGTCTTCCTGACACGGATTAGATAATTAAGATACGCTGGCCCACATTCAGAGAGTCCGAGGGTTGAGTGTCAGCCTCAAAAATTAAAAAATGACTCTTTTTCGTCATTCTCAAGCAATGCTTCCCAGGTTTCAAAATCTGTTCTTGATTCTTTAGACAGGACTTGGCCTTGTTTTACTCAAAATGAGAATCTATTTCATCGGGATCTGTGGCACGGCCATGGGCAATGTTGCGGTGCTGATGCAGCGTGCGGGTCACACAATCGCTGGTTCCGATCAGGGGATTTACACTCCCATGAGTACCGTTCTAGAAGAGGCGGGTGTTCAATGCTTCGCCGGTTGGGATGAAAGCAATCTGGAAACGTTTCAGCCAGACTTAGTAGTGGTAGGAAACGCCGTGACGCGCGGAAATCCTGAGGTGGAATTTATTCTTAGGCGCAAACAGTTTTCTTTTACGAGTCTTCCAGCGCTCATCGATAATCAACTTTTAGGTGATCGATCTCGAATCGTGATCACCGGCACGCATGGGAAAACCACGACTACCGCTTTGACCGCGTGGCTTTTGAAACAAGGGGACCAAGATCCTGGTTGGTTGATTGGAGGAGTGCCCAATTCCCTCTCTTCAGGTTCGGAATTAGGAAATGGGACAAGTCCTTTTGTTTTGGAAGGGGACGAATATGATTCCGCCTTTTTCGACAAGCGCAGCAAATTTATCCATTATCGCCCCGATGTTTTGGTGATTAATAATATTGAATTCGATCACGCTGACATCTTTCGGGATCTAGCGGATGTGAAGCGGACCTTTAATCATCTTATAAGGATTGTGCCAGGCAATGGAGTTATTCTGGCCAATGGGGATGATCCGGTGATTCGCGAGCTTCTTCCTGTATCCTGGACCCAAGTTTGTTTCGTGGGAGTAGAAGATAATAACGACTTCATTATTCAGGATTTTAATGAGGGGCCTAGTGGCAGTGCCTTTAGGTTGGTCGACTCTAAGGCAGGCAAGTCCTTGGAAGTTTCGACTCAGCTAAACGGCATTTTCAATGCAAGGAATACGGCTATGGCCATGCTCGCGTCTGGTTTTGCGGTTAACAGGGAACATCCAATGGATTTCTGTTCACATCATTCATTGGATGGCTACAGAGGTGTTGCACGTCGGCAAGACGTGTTGTTTGAATCGGAACAGCTATTCGTGATCGAAGACTTTGCTCATCATCCGACTGCGATTCGACTGTGCATTGAATCATTCAAAAACTGTTATCCAGAGCGTGAAGTGGTAGCCGTATTTGAACCACGAAGTAATACTTCTGCTACGAATGTGTTGCAGGAGGAATTTATGGGAGCCTTAGGCACTGCTCATCGTGTGCTGATATCTCCTGTCCACCGCGCTGAAATATATTCTGATGACTCTCGTATGGATACGAATGCGATGGTCGAGACGTTGAGTGAACAATGCCTTTCGGCTAAAGCCTGCCTCAGCAAAGAAAGTTTGTTTGCGGATTTAGAGGAATTACCTGGGGACGTTGGACGCTTGGTGATTATCTTTACCAATGGATCTTTTGGGAAGCCCTTGGCTGATTATCTGGCAAAGCTTCGAGGTGAGTGAAGTAGAACAGGTATCTTGTCTGTTTATTTTCAGATAACGTCGGTAATTATCTTGCTGAAAAAATGGATTCGGGATCACACTTATATAATCCTTGGAAATCTCTGTTAGCAGCAAACAGGCAAGATGCCTGTTCTACTCTATGCCAGCTCCTTAACAAGTACCTTAGAGTTTCGTTGGCTAGCTTCTAGCTTATCTGCTCGGGAACTTGGCAGGTTCTCTCTGCCTCCTTCCGTGAATCCACATTTCTGTGTGAAGAATCGAAAGGTTTGGGTGCTGAGTGCGAAGAGGCGAGTGCCTCCTTTGCTTGCGGCTTGTTTTTCCGCGAATGCGACCAGCTTCTGTCCCAGACCTTTGCCAGCTTGGGTCTTTTTGACGATCAGAGAGGCGATCTCAAAGCTTTGATTGTCTGGGTAGGCTACGAGTGAACCACAACCGAGAATGTAACCGTCGATTTCATATACAAAATACGAATCAATGCGCTCTTCTATTTGTTTGAGAGAGCGTTGTTCCAGCACTTCGTTTTCAGTAGATTCGCGAGTAAGTTCAAAAAGAGCTTGGGCGTCGGCCGGGCGAGCAGCGCGAACTTTCTGGTAGTCGTGGTTATAAAAGAGAGTTCCAACACCAACGGATGAGAACACCTCATTGAGGAGGCTGTCCGCTTCAAGTCCGTCCAATATATGTACCCGCGAAACTCCTCCATCGAGAGCTTGCAATGCATGGCGACATTTTCTCTGTATGGTTTCATCGAGTTCCTCAGCATGCGCCCTGAACAAAGTACGCAACTGCTCAGTTTCAAGGGCTCGGTGAAATTGACCATCGATGGTCAGCCCGCTGTGCGAGGTAATAAATAAAATCTTCGAGGCGGCGATAGATACAGCCACTTCCGTAGCCAAATGATCAGAGTCGAGCCTCAAGCTTTCGCCATTTCGATCGAAAGCGATCGGGGAGATCAAGGGCACCATATGGTTGCTCAGGATCTGTTGAAGAGATTCAGTATCCACCCGATCCACCTTGCCCAGATGGAGCTGGTTTTCTCCTTTTATAATACCGACTGGAGTCGCTCGCACTGCGTTGGTGGCAGCGCACTTGATTCCCATTTTTGTGAGACCCTGCATAATGTTGTGCGATACATTCCCTGCGGCCTTGGTTGCCAGTTTCAGAGTCGTGTCATCCACCTTGCCGGTTCCATGGATGTCACTGGCAGTTTCCCCATTACTTTCCGTCAATTGACGCAAGGGTTGGCCAATCCCGAAAACCAGAATGACTTTGATTTGCAGGTTCCTGAGGACGGCAATGTCTAGCAGCAGGCTGTTAAACTGAGGATCTTCGACAATGCGGCCATCAACCGATATGACGAAGGTCTGATTCTGAAACATCGGTACATATTTAAGAATACCCCTCAGGTCAGTCGGCTTAATGTCGGAAATAGAATCTGTGACTGGATCGGTCATGTTACTTTAGGCGCCAGAAAGTATAAATGGCAATGTAGACGGCTACAAATGCGATCACCCACCACATGGGCCAGGGCTTGCTTGGCTTCTTGGGTGATTCTGTTTGTTCATGAGAACCAGTAGGTTGAGGATCCTTGTCCATTTGGGGTGCCATTAAGTGTCCCGGCGTCGGAGGAGCAACTCATTTCTTTGGTTTCAACCGAAGCAAACTCCCAAGCCATACAGAAGAATCAACTACAAGTAAAATACTTTGGAAAGGAAACGTTCGCCGTTGACGGACCCCTTTGCGCTCCTACGCTTTATCGTGTGTATTCTGCTGTGCTCGAAGTGCAACGAACGCCTTAATCCTTTAGTTCCTTTATTCGGGAGCTTGACCCGCTCAGATGGCTGTCAGGCCGTAAATCGGAAGGCAAAAGTCTGAGAGGAAAGCACCCACCTTATTTTCAAAGGTTTGGGGCAACTGAAGCATACGACACAATGGTGGATACGCCATTGCCCCTTCGGGGGCTTTTTGTTGTACGGATAGTGCGCTCATATCGCACCTTACTGGGCGAAATGTAAAAAAAGGATGAAGCGAACGATGGCATTCGTCCTAAAAAAAATCCCCCTAATACTTTGCCACAGTTGGAGCTATTAATGATACGAGGTATTTGCCCATATTGCTAACTAGCAAGTGGCGCTGCCTCCCAAACCTACTTGTCAGGTGGGTAGTATGTTACGATCAATATACGTTCAGGGAGGCATTGTCACCCTGCTCCAACAGGAAAGCGTCGGCTTCAGTCAAGTTACTCGAGCGGTCAGCATGTTCCAGTGGTGCCTTTTTGCCGACTCGCTCTGTTTACTTCTTAATTCCAGATCTTCTTCCTCAAACCTTCAACTACCTCAGTCGAATTCTTTAGTCTGTATAGGCAATGGGGCTTCAATGGATGCCCTGCTGGGACATCGGGATGCATGAAGTCGTCCTCAGTTGTGTGTGTCATACCCAGCTTCTGCATCACCCGCCAGGAAGGTTTGTTTTGATAAGTGGTCAGGGCTACGATTTCAGCCCAGTTCAATTCCTCAAATGCATAGAGAGTTGCGACACGTGCTGCCTCGGTGGCGTATCCATGTCCCCATTAGTCCTTTCTTAATCGCCAGGCGATTTCCTTGGCCGGAGTAAAGTGAGCGTCATAAGATTGGGTCATGAATCCCGTGCAACCAGCAAAGACGCCTCCAATATCGACCGCCCATAATCCCCAACCGTAGTCGTCTATGTGAGTTCGAATTCGTTGAGCCCAATTATAGCTTTCCTCATGGATGGCAGTCTTAGGAAAGAAACGCATGATCTCCGGATCGGCGATTAGTTCCGCAAATAAATTAAAATCAGAATCCTTCCATTGGCGGAGGCTGATACGTGGACCTTGGATCATGATTTAGGGTGTTTGAGAGAAGTCGATGATGAGGTGAACTTGTAGTCTGAATGCTGGAATCTATACAACATGGATTTTATAGGGGCGAAAGATTGTCTAATGTATAGTGATTTGGGTGAGAATTTTCTTTTCACCGTGACGACGAATGTGTCACACAGTCAGCCATGGATTTATTTGTTGTTGGTCAGCGATGCCTAAGTGAGCCGGAGCCCGAGTTGGGGCTGGGGACGGTTACCAGTGTGGATCGCTATCAAGTAGGAGTTAATTTTCCAACCAGTGGGGAGAAACGTATTTATGCAGTGGGTGCGCCTGTTTTAAAGCGCGTGCAATTTCGTGAAGGCGAAACGGTGATGACTCAGGATGAGCAAACGCTCGTGATTGAGGAGGTTGAAGAAGAGGAAGGATTACTTTATTACACGGGTGGAGGACAACGGGTCCGCGAGGATGAAGTATCAGATGTCACGAACTTCAATTTGCCTCAGGAGCGCCTGATGAAGGGCAAAGTAGATTCCGGTGAAGTGTTTGAACTTCGGGCGCGCACTTTGGATGCTCAACTCAAGTCTCGCCAATCTTCCGTGCGAGGATTTCTGGGGGGACGTGTCGATCTTATCCCGCACCAGATCTATATCTTAAGTGAAGTTGCAAATCGTCAGATTCCGCGTGTATTGCTTGCGGATGAAGTGGGACTGGGAAAAACGATTGAAGCCTGTTTGATTCTTCAGCGACTACTTGCTGTAGGAAAAGCCAGCCGCGTGTTAATCTTAGTACCCGAATCACTAGTACATCAGTGGTTTGTGGAGCTACTGCGTCGCTTCAATCTGTGGTTCAGCATTTTTGACGAAGAACGGTGCCGGTCGGTTGAGCATGGAGATCCCGGAGCAAATCCATTTTTGGATGAGCAATTGGCACTTTGTAGTGTGTCTTTCCTGACTGAGAATGAAGTGAGGCGTCAGCAAGCGATCGAGGGAGAGTGGGACATGGTCGTCGTCGATGAAGCCCATCACCTGGAATGGAGTCCCGATGAAGTGAGCGACGATTATACCTTGGCCGAAGAATTGGCTATACGCTCAGAAGGACTACTGCTTCTTACTGCGACTCCTACGCAACTGGGACTCGAAGGGCACTTTGCACGTCTCCGGCTTTTAGACCACGACCGCTACGATGATTTCCAGAGCTTCATGGAAGAAGCAGAAGATTTTGGCACGGTGGCTGAAATTGCTGGGAAGATCATAGACGACGAATCTTTGGACGCGAAGGACAAGGAGCAACTGATTCGCATATTCGACAAGGATCCCGAAGGGCTAGAGGAGCATTTGACTTCATTGGCCTCAAAACTACCGGGGGCAAAAGAGAACCTCCTCAATTCACTGCTAGATCAACATGGCACCGGTCGCGTGATGTTTCGAAATACGCGTTCCAACATGACCGGCTTCCCGGTTAGAAAGTATTGCCCGGAACCCATTCAGGATGGTGGAAAAACCTTGATCAATCGCATTCGTCGTGAGCTTGAAGCCGAGGAAACTGAGCATGAAGATTCCGTCCGCTATTCTTTTAAGGAAGATCCTCGTATTGATTGGTTGGTGGATTTTCTTAAATCGAATCGCGATGAAAAGCTGCTCTTGATCTGTAAGTCACAAAGGAAGGCCTTGGCGATCGAGGCGGCACTGAAGGAAAAAATAAATGCGAAGGTTGGACTGTTCCACGAAGGATTGCCCCTGGTAAAACGCGATCGCAACGCAGCATGGTTTGCTGAGAAAGATGGAGCGCAATTACTCATCTGTTCAGAGATTGGTAGTGAAGGGCGGAACTTTCAGTTCGCTCACCATTTAGTCCTCTTTGATTTGCCCTTAAATCCTGGTTTACTTGAGCAGCGTATCGGTAGGCTCGACCGAATCGGACAGACGGAAACGATTCAGGTTCATATCCCCTATGTGGAGGGAAGTTGTTACCAGTTTATTGCTGACTGGTACCACTCAGGATTGAATTCGATCGAATCATCCTTGCACGGTGGGACGGAATATCGGGATAAATTCAAATCCCGTCTGTTGGATCTGGCGCTCAAGTTTGACGCCGCCAGTCTGGCCGTGAAGCGCAACCCTTGGACGGATTTTATTTCTGAAACAGCTACCTTCCGCGAAACATTGCAGGAGAAGTTGCGTAAGGGGCGCGATCGCTTGTTGGAGCTTAATTCTTTTGATGCGAAGGGAGCGCAAGCAGTCATCGAGGAGATTCAGGAAGTCGATGCGGATCCCGGATTCAAAGAATGCTTAGGGGATATATTCGACCACTATGGCGTTCGTATGGTGGAGCATGAAGTAGGGGATGTATTTCTCGATCCATCGCATGCTTACATCGAAGCTTATCCGTCTATTCCGCAGGATGGTTTGATGGGAACCTTTGATCGTGCTCGTGCCATTCACCGAGAAGACATGGCTTTTATTTCCCCTGATCATCCGGTCTATTGGGATTCCATGGACTTGCTTGTGAATTCAAAAACGGGTACGACAGCGCTGGGACTTATCGAAGCGGATTCTCCGAATATACTGCTCGAGGCTATCTTTGTTCTGGAGACCGTCGCGCAATCAAAATGGCATGTTGAGCAATACTTGGCTCCTACTCCGATTCGACTACTCGTAGATATTCGAGGGAACGATCTCACGCTTGAGCGTGACCATACTTCGATTTCAGAGGAAGCCGAGGATGGAAATATTTTCCGTTTTCTCGAGCAACCCGGGTTTAATGATACCTTGCTCAAGACCATGATCGAAGGCGCTACTGAGATGGCGGAATCGCAGGCAACTCATATCAAGAAGGAAGCAGAAGCATTTGCCGAAAAGACACTCGAAGCGGCTCTCAAGCGATTAATCCAGCTCCGTAAGATTAATGATCATGTGCGATTGGAGGAAATTGAACACGCTCAGCTCCAGCTGGAAAACACCTTGGATGCGATTGAGCACGCCCGTTTACGCTTGGATTCGATTCGCTTGATTGTGGAGGGCTCTACGGAGGCCCTCATGTAGGGGGCCCATTCTCTTCGTTTTTCTTGCTTACAGTGTTGATTTCGACAAAGTGGCCATAATGATAGGCAGCTTATGTCTACGAATACTGACCCCGAAACTAAACGCCCTAACATCGTATTTATAATCACGGATCAGCAGCGCTTTGATACTATTAATGCGCTAGGTTTCGATTATATGGAGACGCCAAACCTCGACCGTATGGTCAATGAGGGAGTCACGTTTACCAACTGTCACATCACTGCGGCCAGTTGCGCACCGTCTCGGGCAAGCCTTTTCACCGGCTATTACGCTCACTCCTATGGCGTCCTGAAGAATGCCGACCTGTGGCGCCACAGTTGGATCGAAGACCTCTCTGAATCGGGTTACCGCTGCGTGAATGTCGGTAAGATGCATACATACCCTTACCATACGCCAAACGGTTTTGATGAGCGCTACGTGGTAGAGAACAAGGACCGTTACCTGGAAGAACGCTACTATTTCGATGAGTGGGACAAAGCCCTTCGGTTTAAGGGGATGGTCAAGCAACAGCGTGAAGGCTATCGCGAACGCGACGATTATGGGGAACGTTTAGGAGCCTTTGAATGGGAACTTCCGCCCGAGACTCATTCCGATAATTTCGTTGGGGATACCGCGACTTGGTGGTTGAACGCCTATCCAACACGCGAGCCACTTTTCCTTCAGATTGGTTTTCCAGGACCTCACCCACCATACGATCCGGTCCCTGGCTATGCCGATTCCTATATGGAAAAGGATCTCCAGCTTCAGGAGCTAAAAGACTCCGACCTTGAAGGTCAGCCTGAGGCCTACAAAGAGCTCCGTCAGCACAACGTCGACGTCGACCACGATTCCGTTCAGTGGGATCTCAATCCAAGCGAAGAACAGCGCCAGCTCCAACGCGCCTACTACTGTGGCAATATGACCATGATCGATGAAAAGGTGGGTGAAATCATGAACTCGCTCGAAGAGGAAGGTTACATTGACAATACCATCATCATTTTCACTTCCGATCATGGGGACTGTCTAACCGATCATGGACACAGTCAAAAGTGGACCATGTATGAACAGATTACTAAAGTGCCGACCATTGTCTGGGCTAAACCTGGAACTTCGGCCTCCAAACTTGTGAAGGGTGGACGCAAAGTCGATGGTCTCTGTCAGCTGATGGATCTTGGACCGCTTATCCTGGATTTGGCTGGTGTTGATAAACCTGACAATATGGAAGCCGAGAGTTTGCTACCGGCTGTTAAGGGAGAAGACTGGCAACCACGGGAATACGTTTATTGTGAACAGGTCAAAGACGGTATCTTTACTGGAAACCTTCATCAGACGATGATCCGCAACGACAAATGGAAACTCGTTCATTTCTGTGATGCGGACTATGGGCTCCTCATTGATTTGGAGAATGATCCCGACGAATTCAACAATCTATGGAACGATCCGGAGCATGCCTCGATCAAGAATGAGCTGTTAATTACCTTACTCAACTGGCGAGTGAGTAGTGGTGTTAAGACGCAGAACCTTTGGGAAGAGCATCGGTAAAGGTTGGGGTAGAGACCTCGTTTTAGCCAGGAGGCTAATATAAGCAACCGATACAGCTTGCGCTTTGGGTCTTCAATTCTAGCGTGCTCAGACTTTTATGAGCGCTATTGAATTAATTGTTACCCATCCGGGTGGAGCACACAAAGACGATTTTCTTGCCTGCAGTGCATTGTTGGCGCACTTCGACGCGCCGATCGAACGGCGTGATCCGACACCTGAGGATCTCTCGAATCCAAACGTGGCGGTCGTTGATGTGGGGCACTTGCATGAGCCAGAGAACCATAATTTTGATCACCATCAGTTTCCACGCGAGCATGAGCCGGTATGCGCTTTGTCTTTGGTCATGCAATTTCTTGGGGTCTACGAAGATGCCAAACGTTTTTGCGATTGGCTGGAAACCGCTGAATGGCTCGATTGTAGAGGACCCAAGGATACAGCCGTACATGTGGGAGTTCATCCGCAAATCTTTAATCAGCTAAATTCCCCGATAGATCACACCTTACTTCGTCGATTTGGACTCAGCCAAAAGCTTGCGCCAGGAGAAGGGCTCTGGGAGATGATGAAACTCATTGGTGAGGATATGCTGGGCTTTATAAAGACCATTCGTGAGCGCGTTGATTTTGTCGCTGCCAATGCTGAGCATTGGGAAATCGAAAATGGCAGCGGAAACTTTAAGGTCGTATTCCTGCCTCGAACTGAGCCACTTCCGCAAGAACCTTCCATGGGAATCGTTCGTTACGTTATCGAAGCTGGGTTGGACTCCGAGGTGGTAGGGCTTGTTTACCCTGATCGTCGCGGTTCCGGGTATGGGCTTTCTCGATACAAAGATCATCCCAATCTGGATTTTGTGAGAATTGAAACAGAGCTGGATGTGCACTTTGCTCACAAAAAAGGCTTTGTGGCCAAAAGCTCTGCTACCGATCCCGTTCGCCTGCGAGAGCTGATCCAAATAGCTTGGCAAGTGGAGTAGTAGGACTAAGGTTTTCATTACAAGTATGAAAACTCTACGCTTCCTTTTTCTTCTTATTATGTCTTCAAGTGGTTTTGTTTCAGGGGATGATCGTCCCAATATTGTATTTTTGTTTGCAGATGACTGGGGGCGTTACGCCAGTGCTTACGAGCAAGTCGAAGGTCCTGATTCGATCAATGCTTTGATCGATACTCCAAACTTCGATCGCGTGGCTAATGAAGGTGCGCTCTTTTCCAATGCCTTTGTTCCTGTGCCATCCTGCACACCTTGCCGAAGTTCGCTCCTTTCAGGGCGTTATTTTTGGCAAGCGGAGCGTGGTGCGATTCTGCAATCGGCTGTCTGGGATGAAAGCATTCCGTCTTATCCTCTAGAGCTCGAAAAATCCGGGTACCATATCGGCTATTCCTACAAGGTATGGAGTCCGGGTACTCCCGCCCATGCACCCTATGGTGCGAAGCGAACGGTGTATCACCAAGGGGGGACTAACTTTAATCGGTTCTCGCAGTTTGTGACCGCTAAAGCACCAGAGATGGGTGTGGATGTAGCCAAGGAGCAACTCTATGATGAAGTGCGCCAGAACTGGGATGCATTTATTGCTGATCGTGAGGAAGGCGATCCATTCTGTTTTTGGTGGGGCCCGACCAACACGCACCGCAAATGGACCAAAGGGTCAGGGAAAGATCTTTGGGGATTGGATCCTGATAAGCTTGAGGGGCGATTACCAAAATTTCTTCCTGACACGCATGAGGTCCGTCAGGACGTAAATGACTACCTGGGCGAGTGTTTGGCCGTCGATGCGGGTATTGGAATCATCTTAAAGAAGCTCGAAGAAATGGGAGAGCTGGATAACACCTTGATTGTTATTAGTGGAGATCATGGCATTCCAGGAATTCCTCGGGCGAAATGTAATCTATATGACTTGGGGACCGAAGTGACATTGGCCGCTCGTTGGCCAGGGAAAATAAAACCCGGGCGTGTCATCTCTGATTTTGTAAATCTGCGGGAGCTGGCCCCCACATTCCTAAAAGCCGGTCAAACGGATGTTCCTGCCGGTATGTCCGAGCGAGACCTGATGCCGTTGTTTTTATCCAAAGAGTCAGGGCAAATCGATGAGGCTCGTGATTCTGTGATCGTTGGTCGTGAACGTCATGTAGCTGAAGCGCGGGAGGATAGGTTACCTTATCCCCAGCGTGCCATCCGGACAAAAGATTTTATATACATCCGCAATTTTGAACCCGATAGGTGGCCGATGGGGTCACCTGGGGTTGTGGTGGGAGATGATGCTGTGGATTGGGATCTTATGGAGAATAACACTTTCGCCGCATTCGGAGATCTGGACGCGAGTCCTACCAAGGCATGGATCATCGAGCACCGTAATGAGCCGGAAAATCGAATCTATTTCGATTTCGCTTTTGATAAACGTCCTTTCGAAGAGCTGTACGATTTGCGCAACGATCCCGACTACATGACCAATGTGGCGGAGCATCTTGATTATCAGGAGATCAAAGAAAAGCTTAGTAAGGAGCTTATGGATACGTTGGTAAAAGAGAAAGATCCACGCGTGGTAGAAGATCCGGTACGTTTTGAACATCCGCCTTATACGAACACGCACGTCTGGCAGACGGATTAAGGGCCTTCGGCCCGTATTTAGTGATCGGTGTTCGGTAAACAGTTACCGGATGGGGTAGCCACGGTCGTGTTCACGAATGAAACCACAAGGACTGACAATCGTGGATTGTTCTGTAAGGTAGCAAAAACCAGCAACAACTGATTACTGACAACCGTTTACTGATTACTAAACTACTCCAGCGGTGCAATTTGCTCGGGAGCCGTCACTCCTGGAGGTAGCTCCATGATTCGCATATTGCGAAAGTGAATTTCTGCCCCTTCAGATTCCAGGCATAGGTAACCTTTCTTGACCGAGGCTTTTTGTACCCCGTTTACAAACTTGCCGTTAATCGAAAGCTTCACGGTCCCATCCACGGCGACGACGACATATTTGTTCCATTCACCAGCAGGTTTACAGCGATACTCGAGTGACATGCTGCGCGGACCACGGGGATTGTCGGGTACCACGGTCAGACCATTGGCGCCAAACAGTTCTCCACTTACGTACCCTGGATGACGATTATGCATTTTCGAATAGGAGAGCTCCAGCATCTGTACCTCCATGCCTTTCGGTAGCTCCTTGTCTGGAGCAGGTCTTCCTTCACTCCAAATAAACACCCCGGAGTTGCCGCCATTTTCCATATGCCGCCACTCAATTTCCAAGACGAAATTCTCATACTGCTTCTCAGAGCGCATCACGCCAATGGGCAGTCCTTTACATTTCAAGAGACCATCCTCAAACCACCAAGTCTCCGGGCTCGTGTTCACATCCACCCAGTTAGAAAGATCTTTCCCGTTAAACAGGTCCTTCCAGACCAGTGGCTCAGCTTGGCTAGAAATCAGTGAAAGACTGAAAATAGTAAATAGAACGGTTAGTTTCATTAAATGATAAACTACATCCGGTCTAGTGATGGGCAAGCCTGGTAACTGTATTATCTTTGAAGAGAATTGATTTGGCCCCTAAAGTATACATTTTCCTTTTCAGGGAGAGAGGAGTCTGTTGAAGTTTTGAGCTTGGGGGGTGGTGAACACTCCCATTTCTCTATGCTACGACTATCCTATATCCTGAGAATTGTTGTTTTGTTGTGCTGTGCTGCGCCTTTGGTTTGGCAGGCGGGGTGTTCTTCGAAGAAGAGTGAAGACGCACCGCTGGTTCTGAAAACGGATGAAGAGCTGCACGAATTGTTTCCTCTGAGTCACCGTCCAGCCGATTTGGCCTGGGCCTCACCGCAGGTGTGTGCGGAGTGCCATACGAGTGCTCATTCGGATTGGTTGAGGAGTCACCATGCGATCGCGAATCGTCTGATTGATCCAGAAAAGGATGCGGAAGCCTTCTTGATGCAAACCGTGACTGATGAGGGTGGGGTAACCTACGATCTTAAAGCGGAGGGCGATTCCTTTGTTATCTCGCAACAGGAAGTTCCGGATACGATGCCGGAAGGCCACGATGCACCCATTGCTGGCGTGATTGGTGAAACTCCCTTGGTGCAATACCTGGTTCCTACAGGGAAGGGGCGTTTGCAAACGCAGGCATTGACTTGGGATCCGCACAATAAGGAGTGGTTTAACGTATTTGAAGACGAGAATCGTCGGCCGACTGAGTGGGGGCATTGGTCTCAACAGGGTATGAATTGGAATACTAATTGTGCTTTCTGTCACATGACGCATTTTGAGAAGAACTACTCGATGGAGACGGACGAGTATAAAAGTACCTGGCTTCTTCAGACGGTCAGTTGTGTACAATGTCACTCAGGAATGAAGGAGCACGTCGAGGCGGCCAAAGAGGGAAACTATGTCGCAGCCACGACCCAAGCGGATCTCCAGCTCAGCATGCAAAATTGCGCGACTTGCCACGCTCGTAGGGAAGAAATTACGCAAAACGGCTTTCATGCCGGAGAGAAGTTTTTTGATCATTACAGGCTTACTTTACCCGATGCGCCGGGTGCCTATTTTGCTGACGGTCAGGCCTTGGAAGAGGATTATGTTTACGCTTCGTTCATGATGAGTCGTATGGGGCATAAGGGAGTAACCTGCATGGATTGCCACAATCCTCATTCAGGTGAACCGATACTAGATGTGCCTAGTAATGCGCTGTGTATGCGCTGTCACGGAACCGGTCTGAATGAATCGATTGTGATCGATCCTATAAAGCACAGCCGCCACGCCGCAGGTAGTACGGGCAATCAGTGTATTTCCTGTCACATGCCAGAACGTACTTATATGGTGCGTGATCCACGTCGGGATCATGGGTTTACCAGTCCCGATCCTAAACTGACCATCGATCATGGCGTGCCCAATGCCTGTAATACCTGTCATGATGATCAAACAGCCGAATGGGCGCTCAAGCATGTCGACGAATGGTATGGAGATTCTGATCGCCGAAAGCATGTGCAAAAGCGTGCCAAGGCACTAACCGATGCGCATGCAGGATCGCCTGAGGCGCTTAAACAAATTGAGGCGCTGTATCAGGAGGAAGAAAATGTATATTGGAAAACGACCTGGATGCGTCTGATGGCCCCGAATGTGCAAGACCAGCATGTATTTGCCTTTGCTCAGGAAGGGTTGAAGCACGAATCACCGATGCTCAGGGAAGCGTCTTTGACGGCGATGACTCAGCGGCAGGATCAGCTGGCTACGGTTCAAACGGCTTTGAATGATGAATCTCGCCTGGTTCGGAATCGGGCAGCGGAGGCGTTGCTGCCTCAGTTTAATCCTGACCAGTTAGCCTTTCAGGAGTGGCAGGAGTATGCCGAGATGAACGCTGACCGCCCAGGAGGTGCGCTGCGGAGGGCTGAGCTTGCACTGGTGCAAGGAGACTTTTCATTAGCCAAAAAGCTCGTTCGCCAAGCGGTGTCTTTCGATAAGGAAAATCCATACCTGTATTACGATGCGGCCATTCTGCTTTCACGTGCGGGCGACATTAACGGTGCGCTGAATTTATTAAGAGACGCTCGTGCAATCGATAACTCGATTGGGCTGCTTGCCTACTCACAGGGGCTATTACTTGCAGAGCAAGGCGATTACAATGGAGCTCAAAATGCCTTTGTCGAAGCCGTGGGACTGGATCCCGATCAAGCTCGTTGGTGGTATAACTTGGCGATGATTTATGCTTATCTGGGGGATCCTCAGAAAGCGATGGGTTGTATCTCACGCGCCATTGAGCTTGAACCAGCCAATACCGATTTCCTGATTTACCAACAGCAGTTGGGGGCTCAACTGCAACGTCAGGCGCCTCAATAAGGTTTTATGATGTAGGAAGGGAGCTTGCTCTCGATCAATTTGGTAGGAAATATAGAAAATCGGGAGCAAGCTCCCTTCCTACATTTTTGTTAACCCTTATTATTGATGTTAATCTAATGAGTGAAGAATCCCTGGAAGGAAAAGTCGCGATCGTAACGGGTTCCGGTAAAGGCATTGGCCGAGCTATTGTCGAAGCTTATGCTGAAAAAGGTGCCCGCGTGTGTGTGACTGCACGGACAGCGGATCAGATTGATGAGGTGGCAGATGGAATTAACGCTTCGGGAGGTGAAGCGATTGCGATTCCCTGTGATGTGACCGATGCAGATGCGGTTAAAGGCATGGTCGATCAAGCGGCTGAGGCTTTCGGTGGGCTCGATATTCTTTTTGCGAATGCGGGAGGAAATACCGTTTGGAGAACGCCAACCGAAGAAATCACGCCTGAGCAGTGGCAGGTTTGTGTCGACGTCAATTTGACCAGTGCATTTTACACGGCCCGTGCGGCCATTCCGCATCTCAAGAAGCGAGGGGCTGGAAAGATTATCTTTACTGGCTCAGGGCTTGGGCACCGTGGTGTGGTAGACTTATCTGTCTACAGTGTAGCGAAGGCTGGCCTGTGGCACTTTATTCGATCCTTAGCAGAAGAGTTGCTTCCCTTTGATATTACGGTGAATGAACTGGTTCCAGGAATCGTTCACACCAAACCGAAAGAAGGAGAAGTGCCTGAAAGGAAATTGGTAGAACAATTGGGCGGCAGTTTGGAGTGGAGAAAATTACCAGAAGATGTTGTTCCGCTTGCCATGTATCTTGCGACGACGCCCAAGTATGGACCGACGGGACAGTCCTTTAGTTTAACACGTCGGTGGTTGTAAGTATCTGGATTTCTACTACATCGTAGAAAAGTTCATGCATGAAAGTCATATTGATCATTCTCGGCCTCTGTTTGTTCTGCTTCTTGGGTATGGTTTTATACCTCTATTTGAATCAGAGAAAGATGCTCTATTTTCCACAGTCGTTGGATCGTGATTGGGCTCATGTGAAGGAAAACGCTCCATTCGAATACCGATTAGAAAGGGACGGTGTTAAGTTACACGGATGGCTGATGCATCCTAATAGGAAAAAGCTCCTTATTTACTATGGAGGAAATGGTGAGGAAGCTTCACAGCTCATTGGGCTGTTTGAAGAACTGAGTGATGTTGCTGTGTTATTAGTAAATTATCGTGGGTATGGAGAAAGTGAGGGAGAGCCAAGCGAGAAAGGACTTGTTGGAGATGCGTTGGCCATTTTCGATGATGTAAAGGATCACTTCGATTCAATCGTTCTATTAGGAAGAAGTCTGGGGAGCGGGATTGCCGTCCAGGTTGCCGCACAGAGAAATATTGATCAGCTAATCCTGGTCACGCCTTATGACAGCATAGCAAATGTAGGGCAGGGTATGTATCCTTGGGCGCCTGTTAGACTGCTGCTTAAAGATCCATTTGATTCCCTGGCCGCTTCTCAACCAATGGACCAATCAGCGCTCTTTCTAATTGCTGAATCAGACCACATCATACCCCGCAAGCATTCTCAGAATCTCTACAACCATTGGAAGGGACTGAAAGACTGGGTGGTCGTTCCAGGCTCTGATCATAATTCCATTATCGAATTTCCCATGTATTGGAATTCTTTGAAGCGATACCTTGATGAAACTGTATCTTTTGAAAATCCGTAAGATCTATTCTTGGCCATTGCCTATCTTGCATAAATCCTAAGACACTAATTTAAATCATTCCTCCAATTATAAAGTGAGCGACCAACCCAATAATTTCCTGTTCATTTTTTCCGATCAGCACAATAACGCTTTTGTTGGCCGGAAGAATCCACTGTTTCAAACGCCGAATCTGGATGCTCTGGCAGCTCGAGGGACGGCCTTTGAACGAGCCTATACTAATTGCCCCATTTGTGTGCCCGTGCGTGCGAGCCTGGCAACCGGTCGCTTTGTCCATCAGATCGGTAATTGGGACAATGCGCATCCCTATCATGGTGAAAATGAAAGCTGGCATCACAAACTGCGTGAAAACGGAGTAGATGTTACAGTGATCGGAAAACTGCATTTCCGTAGCGCAGAGGACGACAACGGATTTTCGGAGGAGATCGATACGCTGCACGTATACGGCCCAGGAGATATTCACGGCTGTATTCGGGATGAACGGGCACAGCCACGCAACAAACGCAAAGAGATTCAAGATGCGGGACCCGGTGATTCTACTTACCTGGAATACGATGAACGGATTGCCTCACAGGCGGTGGATTGGCTGAAGAAAAGGATTATGGCTCAGGAGGGGAAACCATGGACCCTTATGGTTTCCTTTGTCTGCCCGCATCCTCCCTATATCGCTCCCCAAAAATGGTTCGATTACTACGCGAACAAAGACATTCCGGAACCACCCCAAATGAAGAAGGATGACTGGAATCAACATCCAGCCTTACAGGTCTTGCGCCATCTGCATGGCCAGGAAGAGCCCTTTACCGAAGAAGAGGTGATTCAAATGAATCGCGCCTATGCGGCTAGCATTTCTAATCTCGATGAAAACATCGGTCGGGTGTTAAACGCCATCAAAGAACTTGGCCTGGAGGAGAACACAAACGTGGTTTATTCAACCGACCATGGAGAGAGTAGAGGGTCACGTGGGTTGTTTGGGAAATTCACAATGTATGAGGAGTCTGCTCGTCTGCCATTCCTTGCTGCAGGTCCAGGTTTTCCTTCGGGCGAAGTGTCCAATATACCCGTCTCGCTAGTGGATCTTTACCCGACCTTCGTGAAGAATTTCGACATCGAATCGGATCCTGAGGATGGTCGTCCGGGAGAAGCCTTGCAGGACTTGCTGGCTGACCCTCCAGAAGAGCGGTATGTGTTTTCCGAATACCACGCCTTACACTTTCCGAATGCCGTGTTCATGCTGAACGATGGACGTTACAAGTATATTCACTATCATAAAGATCCACCGGAGCTCTACGATTTAGAAACAGATCCTCTTGAGAATAAAGATCTCCACGGGCAAGCAGACTATGAATCTATCGAGACTCGCATGCGCGAACAACTTCTAAAGATGGTGGACCCCGAAGCCATCAATCAGGAGGCCAAAGCTTCTCAAGCCGCCGTGATCGAGGCCAATGGAGGTATTGAAGCTATTTATAAACGTGGCAGTTTCAATAACTCTCCCATCCCGGGTGAGGAACCAGCTTTTAAGACTCACTAAACACTATGGTTAAAAGGTTTATTTCCGGCCTCATCTTTTGTTCAACTGTTTTGGGCTTATTTGCTACTGAGCAATGGCAATTTGTCGATACGCAAGGAGAATTAAATAAGCGCCATGAAGCGGCCTTTGTTGAAAACGAGGGTAAGTTTTACCTCATGGACGGACGCCGGATTCAATCGGTGGATATCCTGGACCCGGAAACCAATACTTGGAGTCATGGATCTGAGCCTCCGGTTGAGATTCATCATTTTCAGCCGGTTTCTTGCAAGGGTTTAATCTATTTTATCTGTGCGATGACGGGGCCTTTCCCCAATGAAAAAGGACTGCCCTACATTTATACATACAATCCCAAGACTGACACATGGGCAAAAGGAGATCCCATTCCAGAGGACCGAATTCTAGGATCGGCTGGTGTGGTATTGTATCAAGACAAATTCTACATTGTGGCAGGTATTTTAAATGGCCATATAGACGGATGGGTCAATTGGGTGGATGAGTATGATCCCAATACTTCGGCCAGGGTCAGGCTATTGCGGTTCAAGTATCCACGGTAACCATACACACCATGGTCTCCAATCAGTCCGCGTGGTGAGTTGGTCGCAGCTCCGATACCTGTCTGATGTGGATGAAGGCCGGTCAGCAGACTGGCGCGGGTCGGGTAGCAGCGTGCGGTGTTATAAAATTGGGAAAAGCGTACTCCATTGGCGGCTAAAGAATCGATATGGGGCGTGGGAATTTCTCCCCCATAACTCCCAACGTCCGACCATCCCATATCATCCACCATGATGAGAACAATGTTGGGGCGTTCGTTGCTCGCAGTGAGGTACAGGGATAGGAAACTTATAACAATGCTGAGACCAAGGAGTCGTTTGAGTGTCTTCATAGTGGGTAATGACTTTTTTGGGGAGTTTGGGTAGATTCTAACTAAACTTGGTATTATCTTATTTACCTGTCTGTTCGCTTCTTCAAACTTTTCCGTATGCGCACCCCTAGACTATTTCTCTATACCGTAATGCTAGGGGCTGTACCCCTTTGTTTGATGGCCGATCATCCTGGTGCTCGATTGATTGAATATTTTGGTTACGACGATGCTATCGAACTGACGAATAGTGAATGCACTGCCATTTTGACTCCCTCGATAGGCGGAAAAATCATGTCCTATCAGCTTCATGGGAAAGAGGCCTTGGAGATCATTCCCGGTGAAGAAGGCTATCGCTACGACCCTGACAATCCAGGCGAACGCATTTTCAGTGGAGCGGGGCGCTTCGATTTTGGATTGGAACGCCGGATTGCCTCGCGTGATGAGATTTGGCTAGGGGCCTGGGAATCAGAGATTACCGGTCCTCGGCAGGCTACACTTACCAGTGTGAAGCACAAAGCTACTGGGATACAAGTAGTCAGGACATTTACGCTTGCGGCCAAGGGGTCGCATCTCAGCTGCAATCAGACTCTCATCAATATCGGCAAAAAAACCAAACAGCATAATCATTGGAGCCGTACTTTTGGAAAGGGTGGTGGTATTGTTGTGATTCCGACCTCTGATTGGTCGCGCTACATCAACCACTATGCCATGTACGAGCCGGATAATCGGATCAACATGCTACCTGAGAATGAAGGCATTTATCTTAAAGACAATTGCTTGGTCATCAGTCAGGCACCTGAGTACCCAAAGTTAGGTATGGACTCAATGGAAGGTTGGTTCAGTTACCTGATTCCGAACGATCTCCTATTCGTGAAGAAATATCCGGTCTTTCCTGAGAAAAACTACGCGGAGCGTATCCCCATGACTATCTCGATCTGGTATGTGGAAAATTTTCGGGAAACCCTTACCACGGCTGAGTTGGAACCCATAGGTCCATTGGAAACTATTGCTCCAGGAGAGCGTGTTTCGTTCACCGAGGATTGGTACCTGGTTGAACATGGTTTTCCATTGCATAAAGAGAACTTGGACGTCAAAGGAATCGTAGAAGCTTCGAAAGAAGTAATGGGTGTTCAGTAGGCGATATTGACTGGGACCCAATAAACTAGCCCATTTCTTTTGAGATGTTTTCCTGCTATGAAAGGAAAATCATCCATGAAAAAGAAACGTCGTACCGTAGAACAAATCATCCGCATCCTTCGAGAAGCCGATAGCGGTCTTCGTAACGATGAGGTCTGCCTGAAGCACAACATCAGTCAGCAGACCTTCTACCGCTGGAAGCGCAAATACGAGGGCATGGACCTGAAAGAGGCCCAGCGCTTGCGTGATCTTCAAAAGGAAAACAGCGAACTGAAGAAGCTGTTGGCCGAACAACTGCTCAAAACGAAAGCCCTTGAGATCGCTCTGGAAAAAACCTATGAGCCCGGAGCGTCAGCGCGGGATTGCGGCGAAGGTGCAGTCCGCGCTGTCGTGTTCCGGGAGAGCCGTTTGCCGGTGGCTGGGGATCAACCGCTTGACGCTTCGCTATCGCCCGAAGCCCAAGCCCGATGGGAAGCGCTTGCTGGAGTCGGAGATCGTCCGCCTTTCGCGCGAGCATCCTACGCTTGGATACAAGAAGATCGCGGGCAAGCTGAGGTCTCTGGGCTACCTAGCGAACAAGAAACTGGTCCAGCGCGTCCGCCGGTAGGAAGGGCTGCAAGTGACGCCTCGCCGCCCTCGCAGGCGGCGACAGGGCCTCTCCACGGGCCTTCCGCAAAAGGGGATTCGCCGCAATCACGTCTGGGCGTGGGACTTCGTCTCGGACTACACCCAGCGAGGGGGCAAGCTGCGAGCGTTCAATCTGATAGACGAATACACCCGCCAGTGCCATTGCATCCATGCCGACCGGGCGATCAAAGCATCCGACGTGCTGGCCCTTCTGCAGGAGGCGATCCTCGAGCACGGGGCTCCCTAATGCATCCGCTCGGACAACGGGCCCGAGTTCATCGCAAAGGCCATCCAGGGCTGGCTTTCCGAGAACGGGATCAAGACTCTATATATCGATCCGGGCTGTCCTTTGCAGAACGGATACGCCGAAAGCGTAAACAGCCGCTTTCGCGAGGAATGCCTCGACCGGGAAAGCTTAACCCATGTAGGAAGTTTTTCGGGCGAAAGGACTTTGAATACTGACGGTGTATGGCTAAGCCAGAAGTCCCTGCCTCGCTTCCCGCATGGTGTATTCTACGCGTGCGATAATGATCGTGCAGTATCAGCCTTCGACTTGGGAGATATCTTGACTGGATTGGGACTAAGGCTGGCGGAGTGAGGTAGCGAATAGATCTTTAATCCAGGCGGATCGTCCGCCTCCGCGTCATGGGAGAACCCCAAGTCCTCAATGGGCGTGAGCATTAGCTCGTCCACCTTTGGCTCCGTTGAGGGTTTTGAGCAGCCGACTGACAGAAAGGAAATAAGCAGGGCGGCGTACAAACATCTCATGCGATTCTATCAGGTAGCACAGTGAGCTAAGCAGAACAAATTCTAAAACTAGGAGTACCTGAATTGAGCCAATATTGACTTGTTCTGGTCAGGGCATCTTCCACACCATTCGCCCTTGCCAGACTGTGCGAGGTTGAACTGAAGTCCCGCGAAAAATACTTGAATTACTAAATACGGTAGCTAATCTGACGATATGCATTTTTTTAGAACAGTCCTTATTGTCCTCTCCGCTATGTCTTTCGCTAAGGCAGACAACCACGATGAGAGTCTAAGTAACTCCTCTAACACCCCAGATCTGGAAGAAGTATGGGCTGATTGGTCAGGCGAATGGGTTAGATACCAATGGGACAACATTCTTACAAAGACAATATCAGCGGGCCATGAGACTTTTAGGCGAAGATCGCAGTATGGCGAGCCTATCGGTGGTTTTTCTAACCAAATGAAGATTTCGCTAGAGAACGGCATATATTGGTACACGAAGCTGCATAACCGTACTGGCAAAGTTCAATACAAGGGAGCGTTCAAGCTCCACAGAGACCACTACTACGAGTACAATAGAGGTATCCTGCATGACACTGATAATAAACCAGAGATCTGGCAGTGGTTCCGGAAATCCAATCCTATATTTAGGCTTCATGAAGCCTCTAGGCAAGGTGACCTTGAGTCGGTAAAAGGCATATTAACCGGCGAGAACGTAGGGGTAGATAGCACTTTAGATGATTCATACACTGCTCTTGCTTACGCAGCAGCTGGAGGTCATCTATCCTTAGTAAAAGAGCTTTTGGCCAATGGTGCAGATGTAAATTTACAAACCCGATTTAGCAAGTCGCCTCTCAATCATGCAATCGGCGGTGGAAACCAAGAGGCCTGCGAACTCCTCATAGATGCAGGAGCGAGGCTGGATTTGCGGAACGATAATGGATCATCTCTATTGCATGAGGCAGCTTTCTGGGGGCAAACTAACATGATACCTTTTCTGATCAGCAAGGGTCTAAACGTGAACGATAAGGGACAGCGTTATGGAGCGACTCCACTGATTTACGCTATTAATAGAGCCAACGGTGCCGCTGATATCGAAGCCGCGAGTAAGTTTATAAATTGCGCCAAGACACTGCTCAAACATGGGGCAGATGCAGATTTGGCGAACAACGCCGGCAATTCTGCGCGGTCAATTGCTTCTGAGTCGAAGTTCGATTCTGTTAAGGATCTTTTCTAAAAATACTGTACCTCCTAAAAAGTAATTTAAGATTCCTCGTTGATTTCGAATGGTCGCTTGTGCTGGCACGGCCAATTTGGCCTCGAGCGGCGTGCGACGGCCAGAGATCTCGTCGCCAAAGAAATGACCTCCGATCAAATCGCCGAAGCACAGAAAATGGCCCGCGAGATGGTAGCCTCTAACCCCAAGCTGATGGGTGAGTAAAATATGGTGATTCGTTCGATAGTTTTATTTATTTTCTGTATTCTAATAAAAGATACAGTTTTATTTGGGGAAGAGCTTTCTTCTGGGGAAGAGGCCAAGATTGTTCCACAGAAATTTCTCGGCTCATGGACTGCATACAGCAGAAATCACATGGCAATTTCTGGAGATATGGTTCTGTCTCAAAATCAAATTGAGTTTAGCAAGAAGGGGCGAAGATCCTTCCGAACCGGAGGACCTATGGAGAGACTCGGGCTGTGGTTCTTTGGGATGACGACTACCGTTACGCCCGGGGACATACGATAGTTAGCGAGCCGTAGAGAGCGAAGCGAGCTTGGGCGGGGAAGATGGTAAACGAATAGCTCTTAGGCTATCTCATGGTCTTGGCCCGAACTAAACGCCCGACCAATAAATTAAATCAAACGGCTTTCATTGCATGCGCCATTTTTTGGCTATCATCGTAAGCCCAAAACTCTTTTATTTTGCCCCCTTCAATTTTATGGAAATGCCCAAATTTAGCTTCCATACCGTCAGCAGATGCATCTAGTTGAGTCGCGACTTGATCTCCTTCAGAGATCATGTTCGTCACGGTTAGAGAAAAATCATGATAGTGAGATGGTATCAATGCCAATAAGCCCATAAACTCGTTTATCCCATTACAAGTTCCAGAGAACTTGTGCATGCCGTTAATAGTGACGGTGCAATCCTCATGGAAAAGTTTGACGAAAGTTTCCATATCGCCCGATGCAAAACAATCGTATCCTTTTTGAACCACTTCTTTAGGTGTCATTTCATTTTTCCTCATTTTATGTTCTTAGGCCATCTTTCCGCTATCTATTTTTCAGGAATGTATTTGCGATGGCATGATTCAGATAGACGGGTATGCATATTATGTGCCAATCATGCTCAAAAACATCGGTTGATTAAAATTAATCTCTAGGCGAGGGGATAGCAACAATCTCACAGCATTGAGGAGCGTAAGAAAGAGACGAGTTACACGAGGCATATTGTAACTCAGGAAGAGTATGAGGGGATACTAGCTAAAGCTAGGGAGAGGATGGGGCAAGTCCTCTACCATAGAGACTTTTAGCGACTAAAAAGTCGCTATTGAACTCCTCAATGGATAAAATTTTACCATCCTTGAACTTAAACAGCCATGAGTAATCATTATTGTACTGACCGTACTTTCCCTTGGCTTCTCCTTTTTGCCGCACGGCAACTCCATTTTCATCCGCAATGATGTCAGTCGTTTTAAGTTCTATCCCAAAGGGTAAAACCTTGGGGATATGAGCAAGCCATTCTGTAAAAAGCGATTCACTGTCATACGGTATTCCTTAGGGGGCTAAGGTGTCTGGAATTTTCCCCATGTAGGTAAATGTAAAGTCCTTATGGAATATCGGTTTTAATGCCTCTGGATCAGCAAGCAATTTCTCAAAGAACATTAGAGCCATTTGCTTATTTTCCTCTACCTTTTCAAACCGAAGCTGATTATCGGCATTCAAAGTTAAAGCAGAAGTATTGCTGATTAAAAAGAGACAGACTAATTTAACTAATTTCATGAAGCAATCATTTCAGGATCTGTGCCACAGACAATAACTTCTTTGGGCGGGAAGCAGCTAGCTAATCACTACTACGTTTTTGTCTCGTTCTCGGTGGCTGGGAGCTCTTAAACTAGCGATTTGCTGAGGCGATTCTTGACGGAATCGCATGCAGGCTGGAGGCGACGGTTGAGTTGGGTGGCTTGGGCGGTTGCGAGCCGTGCCCTCGCTTAGCAAAGAGTCCTTTTCCGGGGCGCTATAGCGCTGTTCTTTATTTGGCTGATCACTCCCTAGATATTGTTCGGCGCCTCTCAATTGATCCTACTATATAGAGTGATCTGCGAGAGGCAATTAACACTTGTCGTCTTGTGTGCTTCGTGTTCCGAAAAGGGCTTCGTAAACTTCTCTTAGGCTATCGCACTTTCGGAACTCGGATTTGTTTAACTCTCGGATATTTGGACGGTTGGCTTTGTAACCATGTTGGTCGCCTTTTGTGTGTCGGGCGACCTTCTCAATACGGAAATGTTCCTGAGCCTGTATGGAGCTCTCAAAAAGCTCGAAAATTGAGTCGAGTTAACAACTTCAGGCCACACGGCTCGTTGGGGAAGCCGGACTCCGGATGAGGCGGCCTCGAGACCCCTAGAGGGCTTGTGTAGACACAACAACCTCAACCCAAGAGCAGACCGTGAAGCACTAACAATCGTCGGAAACTAACACCGCAGGTGAACTGATAAACGGGAGAGGGCCAACTCTTCGTAAGGGGTGCTAAACACTGAGTTTGACGCTCATTCCAAAGTCTTTTGCCAACGACTCGCACCACTCTTCGTCTGTTACGTTATGTCAATTCGCCCACTCTGAGTCTGACTTGCTCTCTCTCCATTCAAGAAACGGGATAGCATCTGGTCCAACTGGATGCCGTAGACCTTCCCTTTTACCAACCACGATCTCAACTATAGCGTCAGCCACAATTTGAGTCGATGCTGGGCTTTTGAGAGATTCTACGAACATAGCCGCCATCCTACTTTGCTGTGGGTAGTCAGGATCGTAATTCGCCCTGCTTATGTCAGCAGCCATGTCTGTCGCGATTATCCCGGGCTCGATTATCGCTACTTTGACGCCATGCGGCAATACCTCCTGAGCGAGGCATTCTGAGAGTGCCTCCAACGCGAATTTAGATGCTGTGTAAGGTGCAAGGGGCGAAGCGGCCACCTTGCCAGCTACAGAAGTGATATTCACTATCAATCCTGTATCACTCACTTTCATATTCGGTAAAGCTGCCTGAATGCAACGAATGGGGCCCAAATAATTGGTATTCATTACTTCCTCGAAAGTTGCGATAGGACATTTTTCAACAGATCCTCGTCTCTCGATTCCAGCATTGTTAATTAAAATGTCCACTTTTTCTCCTGAGGACTCAATTTCAGCAAAACAGCGTTTGACCGATGCTCCATCATTAACATCGAGTTCTACAATTTATACATCTAAGTCATCCTCTGAGATAGAACCAAGAAGGTTTTTTGAGTTGGTCTCCGGCTCGCGCATACCTGCAAATACCTTAAGCCCGTGGCGAGCGAGCTTGATAACGGTAGCTAGGCCGATTCCTCGATTGGATCCTGTGACAAGTGCTGTTTTTTTCATTTAATTAAAATTTCAGTTTTTCGACGTAAGGTGAATGGAGGCTTGGAAGTAAAAATCAAAACTCTAGAAATTACTTTTCATGCCAAAAAGGTGGCCAACGGAACTTATAAGGCTTCGTCCAGGTTTATGATTTCGGAATGCGTTTTTCCCATGCTTTTTTATTCGGATCCAAGCGGCTGGCGAGAATCAAAAGTGTAAGCTGGCCTTTTGAGCAACTTCTATCTTTCCAGAATCTAGACTTCCAATTCTAGATCCATGAAACCTGAAATGTAGACCATTCATAGACAACCCGTCGGCTCGGGGTTGGCTAACATTTGCACCGCCTTCCAGGAGTGCATCAATCATATCGATACTTCCGATAGCACTTGCTATATGCAAAGCAGTTAACCCATTCCAATTTGATCCGATGTTGGGGTTTTGTCTTTTCGAAAACCTCAGTTGTCCAGGCTAATTCGAACTACTGACTCAAACGATGTGACGTACATATTTTCCTCCGCAGCATCGAAACATAGGTTGGTCGCGGGGCTTGGCAATGGAATCGTGGCGAAGAGTTTTCCTTCTGGAGAGATTACTAATATTCCGCCTGGGCCTGTTGTGAAAATGTTGCCACTAGAATGCATTTTCATTCCATCAAACCAGCCTACAGCGTCTTCAGGAAACGGACCGTCGAAGAATAATTCTTCGCTTCCGGTAGCTAAATCAATACGCATCATTTTCGGTTCAGCCATGTTAGAGCTATTGACATATAAAAATGACTCATCCACTGAAAGTGCGAGACCGTTGGGAAAGTCTATACCCGACGATATAAGATTCACACTTTTTGCGATTGGATCTAAAACGTAAACACCATTAAAATTCTTTTCGCGTAGCTGAAAATCGAATACGATCCGCTTCGCTGCCGGGTCACTTCGAGGTAAATCCGCGAAACCGTAGGGCGGATCCGAGAAATAAATTAGTCCGTCCTCAGAAATCGCCAAGTCGTTGGGGCTATTATATCGCGATCCTGCGTAATCAGAGGTTAAAGTGGTGTAATTTTCCGGCAGAGGAGCGTCGAGCGGCACAGAAACTAATCGCCTATCGCCATGTTGACAGAGTATCATTTCGCCATCAGTGATCGCCAAACCGTTCGCACCTAGGAGCAAACCGTCAGGATACGAAGGCGAAAAGCCCGTTTCGCCACTTTTAGGGAGGAAGAAGCTAAACCCGTCTGATTCAGACCAAGAGTAGACAGAGTTCGCCATTATATCCGAAAAGAATAATCGTTCGCCTTCAGAATCCCAGACCGGTCCTTCTCCCAAGCCCAAGCCGTCCCGTAGCGTCGACAACACAACAACATCTGGAAGAAATGCTGCTCCACTTTGATCGTTAAACTCTATGTCAAGAAGCAGTGCATCTGAATTATGATCGCTTCCGATGGTGAGTTTTAAGGGACAGGTCGCAGCAATTAGAGCGACTTTGATCATCCAAAAATGCTTAAAATTAATCATGATATTTTGTTCTAAGGACAGCTGCAAATTAGATATCAACCTTTTCAACCTTCCGAACTACAAGGCCTTCTTGAAAGCCGCCTTCTAGCATGGGGCCAAGCAAGTCACCTATTCCCTGTTCGGTTCTCCATGCTAGATACTTATCGTAATCCGAATGCGAACTCCAGTTAGATAAGGCATAGAAAACCGATTTTTCTTGGTCTTCAAAAATGTCAACGCCCTTGCAGCCCTCGAAGGACCGCGTTTCAACAAGAGCGGCGGCCAGCATTGATTTGAATGCTTCGGCTTGGTCTTCTTTAACCACGAACTCGGCTATTATTTTAATTTCTATCATATGGATGTTCTAATTTCCGCCGTCTATTCCACCGAGCACAGTCATGAAAGCTATTTTCCATTGACCGTCTTCTTTCACTAACGTCCTGTGCTCCTTGCTTTTGCCCATTAACTCGTCTTTGCCATTAAACACGAGTTGATCGTATATGATGGAAGCAACACTTTGCCCTACGTGAAGAACCTCATTCTCCATCTTTACATACCAGCCAGTATCTTCACCCCAATTTTTGGCCCAGTCCCTGTAGCGGTTTTCGATAAACCAAACTCCTTTAGTTTCCGAATAATTTCCGTTTTTCCCTCTCATGTTACGCAGGGCATTCGGATTCGGGCTTGATACCCAACTGCTCAAAACAGTATCCAAATCCTTATCATGGCCCGCGTTTGTTTGGCGGAGAACAGTCGCCTTTACCACTTCCTCCTCATTGATATGATCCAGCAATGGATAAGTAGAGTAACCAGCCTTGCTAACTCCCATGACTAGGCCGAGTTGGTTGCTTCTCATATCCCTAAGCTCCCCCATCTTCATTTCTTCTCGGTAGCCCGACTTTGTAGCTGCTTCCATTAAAGGAGTCGATGGAGGTGCTTTGTTCTTATCTATTAGGTGAACGGTTGCATAGGGGGCGGTCTTTTCTGGCCCGCTTACACCCGTTAGCTTCAGCAGAGACCAGTTCGATAAAGACCTCTTCTCATTGACCAGTAATTGATGTGCGTCTCCAAAGATGCCTGACTCGATTCTAAGATATTCATTCTCTGAATCTTCTCGAGGTGTCATCGCATCCCATTTGATCGCTATCGAATCAGAGATAGAAAGCAATTTCTCCCAACCCTTGTCTCCTTTTGTGTCCGTCTCGATTTTCCATAATGACGTTTCGACTATTTCCCGTACAGTACTAGCATTAACATCATGCTTGCTCTGAAAATTTTGTATTCTTTTTTCTGGATACAGATTTTGGAGAACTGCATCCAGATCTATAGTATCCTCAGCCTCAATCTTCAAAACCTTGAGGGTCGCAAAGTCGTAGGACTGCTGGCTGGATCGCCAAACGCTCCAGCTCTCGATTTGCCGCTCGCGGATTAACGTTTTGTGGTAGTTCGACCAAGTTTCCTCAACCTCCAAATACTCACCGATCTTTCCATCCTTGACCTTCATCTTGTCCAATAGGACGTAAAGGCTTTCTGCTCCTAAGGTGAAAGGGGCAAGGCAACCCACTACAATCAATGTTAGTGATTTTCTGATTAAAAGGCAGTATTTCATAGATGTGTTAACTTGATTCGAGAAGATCCAAAGAAGCACTAGCATATTATGTGCCAATCATGCGCCATAAAGATCGCTCGTTTAAAATTAATCACTAGGCTAGGGAGCTCGCAGCAAGCTCACCGCATTGAAGAGCGTAAGAAGGAGACAACGTTTACAAGGAACGTCGTTACTCAGGAGGACAACCCCCACCACCGCGGCTTCGCCGCTAAAAAGCAAATTCCTATCAGTAAGATTTGCTTCACGAGCCATTGAAAGTCTGAAACGGTATGGCTTCTGTCGCTACATCAGGTTCCGGGTCAGCAGTTCGCTGGGACTAGAGAAGCGGAGAATTGAACTCGATATTGCTCAAAACTGGGATCACTAGAGAAGCAAATAGTGGAGTAAAACTCCTTTTACCCAAAAAAATCTAACCGTTCGGACCAATACGTATTGTGAGCGCGGGTGGAAATGGCGGACCACCCCGACCCCCAGATCAGTATTGTCTAATTATTGTCAATATGCGTGTATCTCAGTGCCTATTCCATGCAATGGGATGCCAGTTATCAGGCCCTTGTTAGTCTGTAAGTCACTTTTTATGAGTATCTTAGCCGCTCATCTTACGGCTCCAAAGAACTTGGAGGTCGTTGACAAGCCTGAGCCAGAATCGCCTGCGGAGGAGGAGGTCCTCGTCCGTGTTAAAGCGGTGGGCATCTGTGGTTCAGATCTCCTCATTTATGCCACCGGTGCGATTGGCTATACCAAAATTGAAGGTCCCTTCACGCTCGGACATGAGTTCATGGGTGAAGTTGTGGCTTGGGGAGACAAGGCACAGAGTGGCCTTCATGGACCTTTGTCTGCAGGGCAACGGGTAGCTGTCGAACCTGCGGTTCCTTGTCTGACATGTGAACTTTGCGAAGCCGGTCATCCAAACCTTTGCCCCAATCATTATTTCTATGGCCTATATCCGACCCACGGTGCTCTCTGCGAAGAATTGATAGTGCCAGCCCGGAATTGTTTTCCGATTTCTGACGAAATCATTGATGGCGGTGGCACTTTGCTGGAGACTTTAGGAGTGGCTATTCATGCTTTGGATCTGGCAAAACTGAAAGTTGCCAAATCAGTCGCCGTGATCGGTTGTGGTCCGGTCGGACTACTTATCCAGCGATTGGCAGTACTTTGCGGTGCGAGTGCCGTTTACGCCATGGATCCTTTAGCTTGGCGAACCGAATTAGCCAAAAGCTGGGGCGCTACTGAGGCCTGGCCAGTTAAAAGTGGTGAGGCGCTCTCAAAACTTCAGGACGCAACAGTGGGCAGAGGAGTCGACGTGGTTATCGAAGCTGCTTGGGCCGACGACTCAGTTGATCATGCCATGGAAATGGCGGCTTACGGTGGACGGGTGGTATTAGTCGGAATCCCGCCCGATGATAAAGCTGGTTTTTCTCACTCTATTGCCCGGCGGAAGGGGTTAACGATCATGATGGCTCGCCGGATGAAGCATACCTACCCGCGAGCCATACAATTGGCTTCGGGGGATTGTCCCGATGTTCCGCTCGACGAATTGATCTCAGAATATGTTTCCTTATCCAATACGGGAGACGCTTTTGCCAAGAACTATGCGTATGCCGAAGGAGTGAATAAACTGGTTATTCGGTGCTCTTGAAAGTGGTACGAGGAAAAACCCTTCCGGATCCGAAAGGGTTTTTAGAAAAACGATAAGTGGTGGCTTATTCTTCGGGCTTGGTCTTTTTCAGACCGATGACGCGTTCGCCATCCTTCCATTCGCCGCGTTTCTTGAGCAGCTCTACGCGCTCGAAACGTTTGAGAACCGTTCTGTTTTTGGATCCTGCACCACCGGCAGGTTTAAAGGAATTGTGCTGAGACATATCTCTAATTTGGCTTTTAAGGCCGGAAAGTTGAGTTCTTTTGGGTGAGCTTTCAAGGAGAAACTTTAAGAAATTCCTTCTTCGGCCCAGGCTAGATAACTCACTGAAACTTCTGACAACTCCGTTGCTACCCATTGGGGCGTGTCGTAGGGGTGATTTTTAAGAACTAACTGCTGGAGTTCCTCAAACTTGGA
Source organism: Opitutia bacterium ISCC 52 (assembly GCA_014529675.2). NCBI lineage: Bacteria > Pseudomonadati > Verrucomicrobiota > Opitutia > Opitutia bacterium ISCC 52. The sequence goes on along the minus strand of CP076040.1, from coordinate 2,453,788 downwards.
ATCGACGCATTTTAAGGTAATTCGATACTCTTTTGATTCCTCAAACGCGTCATTCCAGCGATAAATGGAAGTAATGGGAGCGCTGATTTGCACGCAGACGGCCAATTTGGCTTCCACGCATTGTTTGGCTAGAGTCTTTGCTTGTTCGAGGGTCTCGGTGGTAGTCCAGGCTATCTTCATTTTCGGGTGGTTAAAATTCAAACAGTATTCATGAAAAAACCCATTGCCAAAGGTCAAATTACCAACCAAGTTAGCTCGTTTTTATGAGGACTCAGCCCGTCTGAAAGGGATGTAGCCCCATCAAAATCCGCTTTAAGCCCATTTATCAAACCTGAGACCTCCTGTGAGAGACGATTACCTAAAAGAAGCCAATAAACTAATTCCGGATCCGAATATCCTGGTTAATCTGGTATCACGCCGCGTTAAACAGCTGAAATTCGGTCAAAAACCCCTCATCGAATCTCTCGAGAGATTGGATCCTGAGGATATTGCGCTCAGGGAGATCATTGAAGGAAAGATCAGCTACGAGTTAGCTGAGGATTAATCCTTCTTAGACTGATCTACCCAAAGTCGAACGTCGGGAGGCACCCGTTTGTGTGCTGGGTATCCCGCTATGGCCAAAAAAAAGAAAGGCAAAGAACGACTTACTGAGATTCGAAATGCGAAAGCGTTTCGAAACTACGAGATTGGTGAGAAGTTCGAGGCTGGGATTGCCCTTCGAGGAACGGAGGTAAAATCGATCCGCAACAGCAAGGCGCAGATCAATGAAGCTTTTTGTCGTGTCGAAAACAACGAGGTGTTCCTTTATCATGCTCACATTGCGGAGTACGATTTCGGGAACTTAAATAATCATGCACCGCGTCGTCCTCGAAAGCTCTTGCTCAAACGTCGCGAAATTAACCGCATCCGAGGCGCCCTTGAAGCCCAAGGAAAATCACTTATTCCTTTGCGAATGTATATGACACACGGATTAGTGAAAATTGAAATTGCACTTTGTCTGGGAAAAAAGCTTTACGACAAACGGCACGATCTAAAGAAAAAGGTGCAAATGCGCGAAATGGAACGCGCCATTAGACATCGATAATTATCCGAACTATTTATGAGCGAATCCGTTGTTGTTAAGATCCCAGCCAGCACATCCAATTGCGGAGCTGGATTCGATACTCTTGGAATGGCGCTCGGTCTATATGGATCTGTAAAGGTTACTTTGCGGTGCGATGACAAAGTGACTTACTTGGGGGAATTAGCCGACTTTCCACAAGCAGCTGTAGATATGGTCAGTGAAGTAAGGCAACGGTTCGCTTCACGTATCGGAAAAGCTGCGACTGGATTTGATTTTAATATCGAATCAGAAGTGCCCATTGCTCGAGGGCTCGGTTCCAGCGTAATTCTCCGTGGTGGTGTATTAGCGGGGTTAAATCATCTTGCAGACTCGCCACTCAGCAAGGACGACCAAGTCGCATTGATCTCAGATATTGAAGGTCATCCCGATAATGCATCGGCTGCCATCCTAGGTGGATTTACGGTTGCTCGGTACTGTCCTGAATCGAAGCAGTATATGGGGACCCAAAAATTTGACGTCTCAGAGGCGCTTGATTTTGTTGTGATATCTCCCGATCTGGAAATCAAAACTGATGATTCTAGAACGGCATTGCCTACTGAGATTGCATTTCCAAAAGTCATCAGCAGCTTGAATAGTCTATCCTGCTTGGTGGCTGCTTTTGCTTCAGGCAACTATGAGGCGCTTTCTGCATCCCGCGTAGATCATATCCATGAACCGTATCGTTTGCCGAACATTCTGCATGCGAGCGAATCGATCCAGGCAGGAATGGATGCCGGAGCCTACACGGGTTGGCTCAGTGGTAGTGGTAGCAGCTTGTTGTGTGTGACAGATGCTTCCAGGTCTTCTGATGTTCTTCGTGCTATGGAAAGCGTTTTTGTGGGAGGAGAGCAGACTTTCAGCGCACGTGTTCTAAAAGCCTGCAATCAAGGTGTCTCGATTCAGGAGTAAGTTGCTGTGCTTCACATCGTTTTATATTGTCCTGAGATTCCACAAAATACGGGGAACATTGGTCGTACTGCGGCGATAACCCGATCCAGGCTTCATTTAATTAAGCCCTTAGGTTTCACCATTTCCGAGAAACACCTCAAGCGAAGCGGAATGGATTATTGGGTTGATCTGGACCTTCATATTCACGAAGATTGGCAGGTGTTTCGTAAGAGTGCCTTTGCGCCTAAACGGCTTTGGCTTTTTACGACAAAAGCAGATCATTCATTCTGGGACGTATCCTATGAAAAAGACGATGGTCTGTTGTTTGGAAATGAGGGGCATGGAGCACCTGAATGGTTGCACCAAGAAGTGGGAGAGGCATTTCGGGTCACGATTCCTCATGCCAACCCCGATCTCCGATCCTTGAATTTGGCAACGTCTGCAGGCATTGCCACCTTCGAGGCATTGCGTCATTTGCAATAATCGATAAGGGTACTAGTTCTCTGTTCCCAGGTAAACGTGCTTCCAGGGATGGTGGTTTAGCAGAGTAGGGTAATAATTTTTAACTGCAGGGTGTTTCAGATAAACACTCGTGTAGAAATAGAGAGGAATGATGGGCTGTTCTTCTACCAGCAGTTCCTCTGCCTTTCCCAGCAGATCATACCTGACTGCTTGATTCGCAGAACTGTGTGATTGTTCTAGCAACTGATCGTAATTTGGTGAGGTCCAGCCCGTAAAATTGTTACCCGATTTGGACGACATTACATCGAGGAAGGAAATGGGATCCTCATAATCAGCCACCCAGGATGCTCGCAGAATATCAAACTCTCCTGATTCACGTGATTGCGTGTACACCTTCCATTCTTGGTTGATGAGTTCAATTTGAATACCGAGTGAACTCTGCCAGGTATGCTGAATCGCTTCAGCGATCGCTTTATGATTTTCAGAAGTGTTGTAGAGATAGGTGAGTTTTGGAAAGTTTTCTCCGTTTGGAAACCCTGCTTCATTGAGTAGCCGTTTCGCTTGAGCTTCGTTTTCGGATCCAGACATGGGCACAGTGTAACCTGCAGTTTCAGGTGGAGTGAAATGCCAGGCTGGTTGTTGTCCTCCTTGAGTTATTTTTTCCGTAATCAGATTCCGATTTATCACCAGGCTCAGTGCTCTTCTTACTCGGGGATCGTCTAGAGGTTTTGTGCGAGTATTGAGCTGCAGATAATAAGTGCCCAAGTAGGGATCGATCTGAAGTGCTGGGTCTTCTTTATCGCGGTAATGTTTCACCTGCGATGTAGGCATAGCTTCAGTTATATGCAATTGGCCTCCACGATAGGCACGTTCCTCCGCCTCGCGGTTTTCCGTAGGATAGAAGTAAATCTCCTCCAAGCGGGTGGTGTCATTGTCCCAGTAATGAGGATTTCGCACCAATTGCAAGCGTTCATTGATTCGCCAATCAACGAGTTGGAATGCTCCACTTGAGACCAGATTACCTGCTCGGGTCCAGCCAGTGGCACGACCCAAAGGATCTCCGAATTGACTAAGCACTTTTTCAGGAACGGGATACCAGGCAGGATGGGAGAGTAGTCGCAAAAAGTAGGGAGTAGGATTTTCTAATTCCAAGATAAGCTTGCGGTCATTTTCGACTCTTACCCCGACTTCTGACCAAGCTACTTTCCCTTCGAAGTAGGATCGGGCGTTTTTTAACACAAACAAAAGGTAGGCGTTTGCCGCTCCCAGCTTTGGGTTGAGCATGCGCTTAAAGCTGAAAGAAAAGTCTCTGGCGCTTAACGGAGTTTGGTTATTCCATGTTAATCCTTCCCGAAGATGAAAGGTGTAGGTTTTTCCGTCATCAGAAACTTCCCATGAGCTAGCCAAGCCTGATACCGGACTCAGGTCTTCAGGAGCCTGCCCGACTAATCCCTCAAATAACGCACTTAAGGTTTTTATCTCGCTGATTCCTGTAATGATGTGGGGGTCGAGCTCTTGAAGTTCAAGACCGTTGCCCACGTGCAGGATTTGTTGAGCGATCCCGTTCTCAACGGGTGTTGTTTTCTTTTTGCAAGCCGTCGAAAGTGCCAAGGACAAACTGGCAAATACCAGAATTGTAGGTCTACGAAACAAAATTGGAAAAAGCTTAGTAATAATACCGCTACGATTCGCTCAGTCTGAGCATACTTCAATCTCTTTTAGTAACCAATATCTCTATCGAGACTTCTATATTGGATGGCTTCCAAAAGATGATTCATCCCAATTTTCTTTTCTTTTGAGATATCTGCGATGGTTCGGGCTACTTTTAGGATCCGGTCGTAGGCACGTGCACTGAGCTTTAGTTGCTCCATCGCTTGTTGTAGCGTGTCGCCCATGGCTTGGTCGAGTTGGCAGAACTCCCGGATATGCTTTTGAGACATACGTGAGTTGCTGGAGGTTCTTTCACCTTTGAATCGCTCTCGTTGAATTTGCCTTGCTGCTGCGATGCGCTCACGAATGGTCTTCGAGTCTTCACCAGGCTTGGCATTTCTAAGCTCATCGATCGATAAAGCAGGCGCTTTTATATGCAGATCTATTCGATCAAGAAGTGGGCCGCTGATCTTCGATCGATAACGCTGAATCTGGGCGGGTGTGTCGGTGCAATCTTCTCCGATATAGCCACAGGGAGTCGGATTCCTGAATCCTGACCTGGTTATCAAGTATTTGCGGAAGTAGGGGACTAAAAAGGGACTTTTTCTGGTAACCGCGATGAATCCACTTCACTTGAAGGTTCTTTTGCAGAATTGATGCATATGATTCCAATGACACTGTTCTGGTCTAGGTAAGGAGGAAATCCTCGCGATACGGATTCAGGTGGCGGGTAAGGCTTCCGTGTCCCGGTAATTGATAATAGATCAAAAGAACGAGTGCGATCTCAACACCTTCGCCAGTGCCCCTGTCGTATAGGGATCTCCCTTAAGCTTGACTGGATACTTTGGATCTTGCTACGGCTCTGATGATGAAAACTTATGCGGCTGCGTTTTTAGCGTTGCTCCTTGCGATACCAGCGGGAGGGCAAGTGCAGCTGTGCAAGCATGAATCAGGACCCTTTCATGTTCAGACCGAGCCAGATTGTGATGGTATGCGAAAACATAGCGACCATCATGATCATCACCATGAAGATGACCATAGCCAGCACCATTCTGCTGGGGAACATCATGAGCCCTGTTCACACGACATTGTCTCGACGGATAATGAGTATGCGTCCGTAAATTCAGATGTCAGCGGTGCCCTTTTGACATGGGTAGCAGCTCTACCATCCGAAGATTTTTGCTCACTAGATCGCTTTGAAAACAAGGAAGCCAAGTATCTGAGTTCTTTGACGCGGGGACCACCGGTCAAGAATTGTCCTTTAGGATACTTCGCGTTAAGTATCCGTCTTTTGATCTGAAGCTTCGTTTCGTAACTGAAACTGTCTTGTCCTGTACGTGTGTGCAGGATGTAGGCCCAAGTCGCCATGCCGTGCGACTTTTTCGACCCTTAATCCCTACGAAACATGCTTCATTATGCAACAGATACAACTTTCGATATGTCGTCTGACCTCTTGGAATCGGACGGATCTACGATCTAAATTCATTCCGCTTTGTTCAATCCTGATCCCCTTTTTGTTTGTTCACTCTGAGGAGGTTCCAATAGGCATTGCAGTTAATCGCGCTGTTAAATTTGCGCAGATTGATATACTTGAACAAGCGGCTGCAGATGAAGCCAAGGGATTTCAGGAATCAGCGGCTCTCATCTCTAATCCTTCGTTCTTTTATGAGCGGGAAAATTTGCGAGGGTCGAACAGGGCTGATGACTCCCGAGAAACAACCACAGGAATTTCAGCACCGCTCGATTTTATTTGGAAGCGATCAACCCGTATCGACTCCGCCCAGTTAAAAGGCGAAGTGACTGCTTACCAGATTGAGGATCAGCGCAGGCATACGGTTCGTGAAGTTTCTCTGGTGTTTGCGCAATATGCAGCAAATCGCCTGGAGCATGAACGCCATGAAGCTGCCCATGTAGCCCTGGATAGAGCGCGGGAATTTGCGAAAGCAGCCGTAGACAGCGGGGATGTTTCTCCAAGCTTGTTCCAACGTGTTAACTTGGCTGTTTCCCGCCATGCTTTTCATGAGAATCGGATCACTAGCCAGCAATTGGATATACTCTCCCGCTTCAGTCAACTGACCGGCGTTGAGGGCAGTATCCCTTCAATTTCCGATATGGATTGGATGGTACATTCATTTTCAGAGAGGGATAACGTTCGCGAAATAGCTTTGCTAAATCGACCCGACCTCAAGGCTGCTAAAGCGATGCATGAGTGGAAACGAAGTGAACGCAAACTTAGCCAAAAAGAGGGCCTGCCAGAACTATCGTTGGAAGCCGCCCACATGGAGGACAATAGAGGGAGAGACGGCCTCTTTCTTGGACTCGCAGTGGAAATCCCCTTGTTTGACCGGAATCAAGGAGCAGTATCACGAGCACATGCAGAAGCTGTTCGGGCAGAAGTAGCCTACCACCAAGCGGTTCGACTCATTAAAGGTCAGGCCGTTTTCGCCTATGATCGCTGGCAACAAGTAAGTAAAGCTTGGCAGGACATTAACGAGCTTGGTGCCGCTTCTGACAATGCTGCAACGCTTCTAAACATCACAGCGGTGAGATTTGAAGCAGGAGAGACTAGCCTGCTTGAATACCTCGATACTGTTGAAGCTTACTTAGAGATTTCTGAAGAAGAAATTGAACTACAAAAGTCACTGCGGATAGCAGCCATCGATCTAGCCTACGTCACCGCAACTTCAACCACTCATCCCTAATTTATCAGCCCATTTAATTATGAAACGCTTTGGAACATTCAAATCACCTTTTCATCCCATTTTTGCTTCTTTCAGTTTGAGTCTGACTTGGTTACTTTACGGTTGTGGTGAGTCAGCCTCTCTCCACAGCCACGATGACGATGATCATAACCATTCGCAGCATGTGGAAGTCGATGATCATGGACACGACCATGTCGAAGTAATTTCAATCACTCAATTTACTGAGAAATCAGAACTGTTCATGGAACACGGTCAGTTAGTTCAAGGCAGATCTGAGCAGCTTATTATTCACCTTACCCGTATCCCTGAATTCGCTCCGGTTACAGAAGGCACACTCGAAATTCGCCTTGTGCATCCATCGGGCGAAACCTATACCGTGTCAGCCGACGCGCCGGTAAGAGACGGAATCTATTTACCCACCATTACCCCCACCTTTTTCGGGGAGGTTAGCATGGAACTTCACCTTCGAGGCTCGCAGCTGGAGGATGTACACGTCCTTGATTTTGTAGAGGTGTTTCCGTCAGTCGATAAGTTGCCTCATGATCACCCGGAAGACTCAGAGAATCCGAATGAAATAGCCTTTCTAAAAGAACAGCAGTGGAAAATCGATTACGAGACTGTGGTAGCCACGCGTCGACCCATTCAAAATGCGGTATCTTCAATAGCCCATTTGCGGCTGCCGATTAATGGACAAGCTTTGGTACCAGCGCCCGTAGGAGGAATCGTAAGTTTTAAAAACAGTGAAACCAATATGGAGCTGGGCTCCGGAGTAAGAAAGGGACAGGTCTTGCTGACAATAGAACCTGATGCTTCTTGGACAGGAGGACTTTCCAAGCTAGTTGAGGAATATCAATTGGCGAAAGCGGAGTTGAGCCGTGTTGAAAGTCTGAAAGAAAGCAACGCCGTATCAGATAAGCGGGTACTTGAAGCTCAAATAAAGTACCAAACCCTCCGAACAGCGGTAGACAAAACAGGTTGGCAGAGTGATTTGGACGACTTCTCTAATCTTCATACCAAAACGAATTCACCCCTTGATGGCATCCTTACTGAAGTATACGTGAAACCTGGTGAACGGGTCGAAGCAGGTGATCCTCTTGCTCTAATAACCAATACTTCTCAGCTGATTCTCGAAGCTCATGTGGTGCTCGCACGATTGAGTCCAGATTCGCCGGTTACTGACGCGAGCTTTAAACCCGCCGGAAGGGAAAACATTTATAAGCTATCTTCGCATGGTGGCCAGTTACTCACACAAACACCTCTCATTAAGGATGGTAGCGGTGTGGCGCTACTACGGTTCATGTTCGATAATTCAACCCTAGGACTCTATCCTGGAACAAAAGGTACGGCCAACCTTCTTAGTGGTGATTCTGAAGAGATGCAGTTAACCGTGCCAATGACCTCGATTCATGAAGAAGAAGGAATCCCCATCGTCTACGTTCAAACAGCCGGAGAAACGATAGAGAAAAGATACCCGAAGCTGGGAGTAAATGACGGGTATTACGTTCAGGTTTTTTCTGGGATATTCCCGGGTGAACGTATTGTGACGAAAGGTGCTCCATTCATTAGGATCGCTTCACTTTCGACGAGTGAAATGGGCCACGGCCATGCTCACTAAGGAGGTATTCTATGTTTGATGCGATCATTGGATTTTCCTTAAAGAACCGCGCGTTGGTTCTCTTTTCTGCTCTCGGTTTGTTGGCCGGTGGATTTTACACGGCTTTGCGTCTACCTATTGATGTTTTTCCGGACTTAAACGCACCCACCGTAACTCTACTCACCGAAGCACACGGTATGGCTCCAGAGCAGGTGGAGGCTCTTGTTACCTTTCCCCTTGAATCCGCTGTGAATGGCGCTACCGGCGTCCGACGAGTCCGTTCGTTTTCTGCGCCAGGTATCAGTATTGTGCATGTCGAGTTTGATTGGGACATGGATGTCTATGCCGCCCGGCAAATTGTTTCGGAGAAACTTCAGGCAGCTCTCGGATCCTTACCTCCCGATATTCCGGAACCGGTTATGGCACCGATGGCGTCCATCATGGGGGAGATCATGTTGGTTGGTCTGTATGCAGAAAGGACAGATGAGGATGAAGTTGTATCTCCCATGGAATTGCGGACCATCGCCGATTGGACCATGCGTCGCCGACTACTCGCTGTACCGGGTGTTGCTCAAGTAGTTCCTATCGGAGGTGAGTTGAAGGAGTACCAAATCAATGTGTATCCAGACCGCCTGGCAGCCTTTGGGATGTCCTTGGAAGAAGTCTATGAAGCTGCCGAGGAGGCTAGTAAAAACACCTCGGGAGGGCTATTGCGCACTAAGGGGAAAGAATACCAGATTCGTGGATTGGGTCGTGCTTATACCGTTGAACATCTTGCGCGATCTGTGGTGGGTCGTCGTGGTGAAGCATCGATACTCCTTGAAGACATAGCAGAAGTACAGATTGGTCCTGCAGTCAGCTTAGGTACTGCCTCGGCTAACGGTAATGCGGCGGTGGTATTGTCGGTCACAAAACAACCAGGATTTAATACACTAGCTCTGACTGAAGGCATTGATGCTGCATTGGCTGACATACAAATCAACTTACCTCCAGGAGTTATTGTTCAAAAGGATTCCTTCCGGCAGGCCGATTTCATCAATGTGGCGGTCAAAAACGTTTTGATTGCACTGCGTGACGGAGCCCTTCTGGTAATTGTCATTCTTTTTCTGTTTCTGGGAAACTTCAGAATCACATTCATCTCAGTGTTGGCAATTCCCCTGTCAATTGCTGCGACTTTTCTGATTTTTCGGTGGATGGGATTTACTCTCAATACCATGTCGCTTGGAGGAATCGGCATCGCAATTGGGGCTCTTGTGGATGATGCCATCATCGACGTTGAAAATGTATTTCGACGGCTCAGAGAAAACCACAGAAAGCCAGCTGATTTAAAGCAAGCAGTCAACACGGTGGTGCTGCTGGCTTCTAAAGAAATCCGTAAGCCAATGGTGAGCGCTACGCTGATTATCACGGTTGTATTTCTCCCTTTGTTTTTCCTGAGCGGGGTGGAAGGCAGGTTGCTCCGGCCTATGGGCGTTGCCTATATCTTATCTATTTTTGCCAGCCTGGTGATTGCTCTGACGGTGACCCCTGTCTTAGCGGCTTTGCTGTTACCTAGGGCTCGGAACATTGGAAAAGAAAAAGAAGGTTGGATGGCCGGATTGCTGAAGCCTGTTTATAGGGTGACTTTAAATTTGGCTCTGGCTTATCCCTGGATGTCAATTGCGGGTGCTTTGGTCCTGTTAGGCAGTGCCTTGGCTGTTGCTCCCTCATTGGGAAGATCATTTTTGCCAGAATTTAATGAAGGCGCATTAACCATCAGTTACCTAACAGCTCCAGGAACTTCGTTGGACGAATCGGATGCAATGGGGCGTATGACGGAACAGCAAATTCTTGGAGTTCCCGGAGTTCTTAGTGTTCAGCGGAGAACGGGTCGTGCGGAACTGGATGAGCATGCCCAGCCAGTAAATGCGGGTGAGCTTGAAGTAGTATTAGATATTGAGGCAGTAGACCGTGAGATGGCGATGGAAGAAGCGAGAGCGGCCTTGGGCAGGATTGCTGGAGCTCAATTTACAGTTGGTCAGCCGATTAGCCATCGAATTGACCATATGCTGTCAGGCACTCGTGCGAGTATTGCGGTAAAAATCTTTGGACCAGACCTTGATCAGCTTCGTGTCATCGCCAGTGAAATCGAATCGCAAATGCAAGGGATTCCTGGAATCGTTGATTTGGCGGTGGAGCCGATGGTAAATATTCCTCAGATTTCCATCCAATTCAATCGTGAAGCGATGGCCTTGTATGGTATTACTGCTGGTCAATTGGCGGACACAGTGGACGTTGCATTCAATGGTGAAAAAGCTGGCCGAGTGCTCGAAGGTCAGAACGCCTTTGACATTGTGGTGCGTTATCATTCGAGCAGTCGTGATAGTTTGGAGGCAATTCGAAATGCTTTAGTGAATACTCCAACCGGCCAAATGGTCCCTTTGTCGGAGTTTGCTTCAGTAAACTATAACATGGGCCCCAATCAAATTGGCCGTGAGAACGCTCAAAGGAAGCTGGTCGTCCAGGCGAATGTAGCCGGTCGAGATTTGGGCGGAGTAATCGCGGACATTCAACGCCAAGTAAAAGAGAACGTGGACTTCCCCTCAGGCTATTACGTCGAATACGGCGGACAATTCGAGAGTGAGCAATCCGCTTCGAGAGCCATTACCATTCTATCGCTCGTTTCATTAGCCATCATTATCCTGATTCTATATTACCAATTCGGCAACATGTGGGATACTCTGTTTGCTTTGGTTAATCTTCCACTGGCACTAATAGGCGGTGTTTGGGCGGTTCGCCTCACCGATGGTATTGTAAGCGTGGCATCGCTGGTGGGATTCATCACCCTCTTTGGTATCGCAGCCCGAAATGGAATCCTACTGATTTCCCATTACCAAACACTGATGAGGGAAGGTGTGCCTTTAGCCGGGGCGGTAAGGCAGGGTTCTATGGAACGATTGAATCCGATCCTTATGACGGCCCTTACCGCTGCGCTGGCTCTTATTCCTCTAGCCCTTGGAATGGGTGAACCAGGAAAAGAAATAGAAGCCCCTATGGCTATTGTCATCCTCGGCGGGCTTATCACGTCCACATTTCTCAACATGATCGTTGTTCCAAGCCTGTATTCCAGATTTGGAAGGGAATATAAGGCTCACTGAATTGCCTGGGTGCCTTTACAAAGAAATCTTTCAAACAATATTTAATATACTTAAATGAATAAGTTTCTGCTCTTGATTCTAGCTACTACGTTTATCACCTTGTGCGGTTGTCTCTCAGTCGCAGAAAATTCGGAATTAGAAGATCGTGAATATTCATCACTTGGATCAACCGTTCAATTTTCGGATCGCTCGACCAATATTCAGTTCAAAGTAAATAACGACTCGGAAGCCGTTTTGATTGAGGACGCGTTCACAAAGCAAGTGGGCGATGATGTTCTATTGTATGTGAATCTAAAACTTACAAGAATCAGCAGGCTTCCGTTTGATACCCATGTTCACTTTGAAGTGTTTAATAAGAACGGGAAGCGCTTAGATTCCTCCTACCAGTACATTCGTCATCGACATTTAATCAGTAGATATTTGGGGCACAGGCACCGTGCGAGGTTTGCCCCTGAGGCAATCGTTGGTGATCTGGCCGAGATCGGACGCATTGAGTTATTTATACATTCTAGCTAAGTTTAATTGAATAGGAGTGGGCTATCCAATTTGAGGCAGATTGATCGAAATATCTTGGATAATGTCGGCTGTCTAAGGAGAGAATTTATTGTCGAATTTAGATGTTTTTGATCTTTTTAAAGCAAGATTCAGGGGACAAAAAAGGGGCAAAAAAACGTGATTTAGGGGCATTTTGCGGTATTTTACGGTTTTTGGGGATTTATCCGGGAATTCTCTAAGCCGCTTTCCTGCAATTATTTAAAGAAAACCTAGAAATTAACCTTGCACGAGTTGGGTTCATGGCTGCAACCAGCATGAAGCGGCAAGGAAGGGTTATTTTACCGGCACTACGGGAGATCGTTACATCTCCATCCTCCAAAGGTTGTCGAAGCACTTCCAGTGCGGATCGCTTGAATTCGGGTAATTCATCCAGAAATAAAACTCCGTTGTGAGCGAGAGATACTTCTCCGGGGCCAGGGATGGATCCGCCTCCTAATAGACCTACGTCGCTGATTGTATGGTGGGGCGACCGGTAGGGCCGCTGGAATCGATTTACTGGACCCTTCAGAGTATTTCCTGCAACTGAGTGAACACTCAATATTTCCAGGAATTCATCCAGGGTCGGTTCGGGCATGATGGTTGGAATGCGTTTAGCCATCATTGACTTTCCTGAGCCAGGTGGACCTATGAGCAAAATGTTATGGCCTCCGGCTACAGCCACTTCGATCGCTCTTCTCACCGTGTGCTGGCCTTTTATCTCTGAGAAATCCCCTTCATGCTCATCTTGGCTTTCCAGGGTCGCTAGAACCGACTCGGTGCTTTGAGCTGTAAGTATGGTTTGGCCCTGCAAAAACCTCACCGTTTCATCTAAGGATGATATTTCAATCACCTCAATGCCTTCGACTAAAGCGGCTTCCTGGCTCGAGGGATAGGGCAGAATGATTCCCTTTTTATTCAGTTTTCTGGCCAATAGCGCTATTGCCAGGCCGCCCTTGATGGGGCGTGTTGCACCTGAGAGGCTGAGTTCTCCTGCAATCAAGTAATCACTGACGGTATTCGTTTCTATTTGCCGCGTGGCTAAAAGGAGTCCTATGGCGATTGGCAAATCGTAAAGCGGACCTTCCTTCCTGACGTCTCCGGGAGCAAGATTGATCGTGGTCCTGGTTCTGCTCATATTAAAACCGGAGTTGGTCAGAGCAGAAAATACACGGTTTTGTGACTCTTTTACGGCGGCATCGGGCAATCCTACCATAAAAGCTTTGGGCTCTCCTTCTTCGCCTGTGTTGACCTCTACTTGGACAAGTTCGGCGTCGATGCCTAGAAGGGTGGAGGAGCTGACGGTGGCTAACATAGAGAAGGAATAACTGAGAGCTTTTCTACACGCTAGGGATATTGACCTATTTTGAAACTGAAAAGTGACTGGACCCACCGAGAACTCACTGTAAGGCTTTCCTCATGCTTGTCGGCCTTACTGGCAGTTTTGGTAGTGGAAAATCCTCAGTGCTCGAATGTTTTAGAGAACTGGGTGCTTCGGTGGTAGATTCAGATGTCGCGGTTGCTGAGGCGTATTCGAAAAATGAGCTATTTCGGTCTGAATTGAGGAATCGATTCGGAAACGAGATCTTCGATTCTGAGGGAAAGGTGGACCGCAAGGCTTTAGGAAAAAGGGTTTTTAATAATGCCGAGGAGCTTCAATGGCTTGAATCGGCCCTTCATCCCTTGGTTCGAAAACACAGAAGCCAGCAAATGGTTGAAAAGCCTGAGGCCTTGTGGATAGCAGAAATCCCACTGTTATTTGAAAAAAACCTTGAAAAAGAGGTAGAACGTTCGATATCCGTTGTATCTAGTTATTCATTACGAGTAAGCCGACTGAAGAATCGTGGATTCAGTCCCGAAGAAGTTGAAGCTCGAAGGCAGAAACAACTTCCTCAAACCCAAAAAATCTCCCGGGCGGATTTTGTGATTCTAAATGACGGTTCTATTGAGTTCCTCAAAAGGCAAGTGAAGCGCCTGTTTGAACAGCTTCATTCTTAATTACTTACGTTTCTCCCGTTCTGGTTATAGAAATTTGTAGGCCCGAGGCGCCTCAGAATTCATTTTTATCCAATATAATAAGCCCTTAATCTATTTATTCGTTAGCCCAACAGAGTTTGACCTTTTATTATGTCCGAAGACGAATCTCCCATCCAAGACAGTAGCCAGGTGAGCTCAGATAATACTGAGAAAGCTGCAAAACCGGCTCGCAAACGTGCCGCCAGGAAAACGGCCCGGAAACGCAGCCCCAAGGCTGAGTCCTCCTCAAATTCTAATGAATCTTCGAAGGCGGAAAAATCTGAGAAGCCAGCTAAGGATGATTCCTTTGATCCTGGAAATGAAGTCTCCTTCTCATTTGACCCCAACGATGTAAGCGAACCGGGACAACCGGCTGATGAAAAGCCTTCGAAGGAGCAAGCACCTGTCAAAGAGCAGAACCAAAAGCCTCAGGACAATACCAATAATAATAACAATAATCAACAGGGCGGCAGGCACCAGAACCGTAGGCAAAAGTACCAGAAGGGAAATTTTAAGAAAAAGCACGGGAAGCACAACCACCAGAACCAGCCCAAGAAGCAGGCAAAGAAGAGGCATCAACCACAGAAGGGTAGAAGAAAAGCCGTTGATTCGATCGTACTGCCACCTCTCGGCAATCTTTTGGAAGATGAGACCATCAAAAGCATAAAGGATCTTAAGTTCTTAGCTGACGAAGGATCAGGTGGTGGAGATCCCATTAAGCTCAATGATTTTTATAAACTACCGCTATTGGAATTTGTAACTGCTGTTGAGGAAGTTGGCGTAACTTTTGAAACCGCGCCCAACAAGCGGATGCTCCTGGATCTTCTGATCAAGTATGGAGTGGAGCACAAACGCCCCATCTTGGATACAGGTCTTTTATGGGTAACAGAAGATGAAGGTGCTTTCATCGTTCACGAGCATAATAATTATGTTCCTCATGCCCAGGATTTCTACGTTCCAGATCTTTTTATCAAGCAACACGGATTGAAATCAGGGCATATGATAGATGTGCAGGTATTGCCCCAGGTAGGGAATGGCTGCGGCTATGTTGTGGATTTGATTTCTGCTTCTGGTGTGGCGCCTGAAGAGATTCAACACATTACACCTTTTGAAGATTTGATTCCTTATTACCCAACAGAGCGCATCATTTTGGAGACTCCTGTTGAGGATATTAAGAATCAGGATGTCTCAATGCGGGTTGTGGATGCATTGACCCCTATCGGATTTGGTCAACGTGGATTGATTGTGGCTCCACCTAGAACGGGTAAGACGATCATTCTTCAAGGGCTGGCCAATTCGTTGGCAGCCAATAATCCAGATGCGGACTTAATCGTTCTGCTCATTGATGAGCGCCCCGAAGAAGTAACTGATTTTCGTCGTATGGTAAAAGGTGAGGTCATTGCTTCAACGTTTGACGAAGCCGCTGATAATCACGTGCACGTATCTGAGATGGTTATCGAGAAAGCCCGTCGTATGGTGGAAATGGGTAGGAATGTCATTATTCTACTCGACTCAATTACTCGTCTTGCTCGTGCCTACAATACCATGATGCCCAATAGTGGTAAGATCTTATCGGGTGGTGTGGAAGCGGGTGCTTTGCAGAAGCCCAAACGGTTCTTCGGATCAGCTCGAAATATTGAAGGAGGCGGAAGTCTTACGATTATGGGTACTGCTCTGGTCGAGACCGGTAGTAAGATGGACGAAGTTGTTTTTGAAGAGTTTAAGGGAACGGGTAATATGGAGCTCGATCTGGACCGATCTCTCTCCGACAAACGCATATTCCCAGCCATTAATTTGGAAAAGAGTGGAACGAGGAAAGAGGAGCTCTTATATCATAAGGATGAGCTACCTCGCATCTATGCTCTAAGGAGAGCTATGAAGGGTGTCCCCGGCACCGAAGCTATGGAGATGCTTATCACTCGGATGAAAAAGACCTCTACCAATATTGAGTTCTTGATGCAGGTGAATCGATAGGCTTCACTCGAGAGTCGTGAAGAGCTGTGATGAGATTTCTCTACAACTATTAGTCGAGAAGTCGATCGTTGCTCCCGAGGCGCTCGATTCGCTTAAAGACGTTTTAAAGCCGGGGCAGACCCTGATCGAGGGATTGATCTCCGAAGGTTTTCCACCGAACAGCAGATCCTCGAGCTCCTGGCTGAGGAGTTCAGTTTATCCATCGTTGATCTTTCATTTTTAGATTCAGCTCAGATTGAGCATAAATACCAGGATCGTAGTTCTATTCTTGAATCTCAAACCCTGATTTATGATCTAGGAGCAGGATCCGCAAAGGCAGCCATCATCAATCCACTGCATTTTGAACATGTAGATGAGTTGGCGCAGCAATTCGGATTGGATTTAGAACCCGTTTTGAGCGCAAATAGTGGGTTTCAAAATGCTGTACTTCGATTTTTTCCGGAGCACTCGGAAGGCCTTAAACCCCTTTATCAGGAAATTTCTGAGAAACAGGCTGAGATGACTCCGAACCTACCCAAAGGGGATTCCGACAGCCAAGATGACGGTGCAATCGTTCAATTTGTCCATTTGATTATCAAAGAAGCGTTAAAACGGGGTGCCTCCGACATTCACCTTGAGCCAATGGAAAAAAGCTTTCGAATTCGTTTTAGGGTTGATGGTGTGCTTCAGGAGACTGAAAGCCCCCCGAAGCGCCTCCAACCTGCTATTATCTCCCGAATCAAACTGATGTCCCAAATGAACATTGCGGAAAGAAGGCTGCCCCAAGACGGGCGCATCCAGCTGGACTTGCAAGACCGGCTGCTAGACTTCCGTGTGTCCTCTATTCCCAGTGCCCACGGCGAGACCATCGTTATGCGTGTGCTCGAAAAAGAAAGCCTGCAGCTGGGCCTCGGAGAACTCGGATTCTGGGAGTACGACCAGGAACAGATAGAGAAACTTATTTCCAATCCGGATGGCATTGTTTTGGTCACAGGACCAACCGGTTCCGGCAAATCGACCACTTTGTATTCTTGTCTCAACTATTTAAATAAGCCTGATCGCAAAATAATCACTGTCGAAGATCCTGTTGAGTATCAAATCTCTGGGATAAACCAAGCTCAGGCTCGCAGCGAAATCGGTATGACATTTTCAGCTGGCCTAAGAGCTATGCTTCGTCAGGCACCCTACATAATCATGGTGGGTGAGATTCGAGATCTGGAAGCGGTTGAAATTGCAATCAATGCATCCTTAACCGGGCATCTCGTTTTTAGCACCCTTCACACCAATGATGCTCCCAGTGCAGTATCGCGTCTTCGTGATCTAGGTGTTGAGCCATTTTTAATTTCAAGTTCTGTCCGTGCGATCATGGCGCAGCGTCTGGTGCGCCGTGTGTGTGCCGAATTCAGTGAGCCTGTTTCTCTGAGCGACCTGGATCTTTCTGTCATAAAAAGTGATTTGGATGCGGAGCAGAAACATGACTGGCGTGCAGGAACCGGCTGCCCAGCTTGCAACGGTACTGGCTATCGAGGTCGGATCGGAATCTTTGAAATCATGAATATAACTCCTGAAATGGAATCCCTAATCTACTCTCGTGTCAGGGATGGAGACCCAATCTCCAAGCCGCTGATACATGCCAAGCAAATTCCTGACATACTGTGTAGCTTGGTTGAGGTGGGCGAAGAAACCGGAACGGTTCCTGAAATGTTGAATCAGGTGGCCGACGATTATGAAGATGAACTCGATACAACTATATCGGGACTTACTTCCATACTGGAGCCTTTCATGATCGTATTTTTGGCCATCGTAGTCGGGTTTATTGTCATCGCCTTGTTGCTGCCCTTGATTGGGATTTTCGAGCAGCTAGGGACTTGATCGATCGTGGTATCGATTACGTTTTTTCTATCTTTAGCTGGTAGCGGTTCGAAGATTTTCGAAGACGCAGAGGAGCTGAGAAGGCAGTAGATAGATTCTTTGATGTCAGTGATTTTTTCAGTCTTCCCTGGCTTACCACTTGGCCATGACTTAATAGAAGCGCATGAGTAAATGCTGGCGTGATTTCTTCAACATGGTGAGTCACTAAAATGATAGGGAGGTCGGGCCGGCTTTTAGCTAGGCCATATACTGTCTCAAGAAAGTGCTCTCGTGAGACTGGGTCCAACCCAGCGCAGGGTTCATCCAGAATGAGGATTTCTAGTTTTGCCATCATGGATCGGGCGATGAGCAATCGCTGCTTTTCTCCTTGGGAACACGTAATCCAGGTTTTTCCTTCCAGGTTTTCGCAGCCTAGTAACTTCATATAGGTGCGAGCCCGTTCTTTGTCCTTTTTGAACATACGACCCCAGTAATTGATCTGGGCGTATTTACCCGAAACGACCACGTCGATAGCTGGCTCATTTTCTTCAATTCGCTGCTGTAGAGAACTCGACACAAGACCAATTCTCAATCGAAGGTCGTTCCAATTACTGCGCCCGAAGGTTTTGCCTAAGACAGAAATTTTGCCACTCGTGGGAGGAAAATATCCAACCAGGGTTTTTAAAAGAGAGGTTTTTCCGGAGCCATTAGGACCTAGGATTACCCAATTCTGTCCACGTTCAATGATCCAGTTTACATGGTCCAGAATCGCTTTGTCGCGCTCAATGGTTAAGTCTGTCACAGACAAAATGGTCTCCGGAGTAGGCATGCTGTGAATGACAGAGAGCTCTAGAGAAAAGACCAGAAAAAAACCGATCTCTTTTCAGGGACCGGTTTTGAAAGTACTATTGAGTATGACTTAAACTTGGCCGAACAGAGTCTTTCCGTCAGAAAGCAAATCCGTTACTGCAACAGCAATACGATCAGCCATAGCTTGTTCACCTGCCTTGAGGTAGGAACGTGGGTCATATACCTTTTTGTTTCCTATCTCACCATCTACTTTAACTACACCATCGTAGTTCTTCAGCATGTGATCTGCGATCGGACGAGTGAATGCATATTGAGTGTCGGTATCGACATTCATTTTAACTACGCCGTAGTCCAGTGTCTCACGAATCTCAGAGAGGAGAGAGCCGGAACCACCGTGAAAGACCAGGTCGAACTCTGCATCTGAACCGTATTTCTCGGTTACAGCGGCTTGACCGTCTTTAAGGATTTGTGGGCGGAGTTTAACAGCGCCTGGTTTGTAGTGTCCATGCACGTTACCGAAAGTAGCTGCAAAGGTGAAACGACCAAGACCGCTCAGCGCTTCATGAACAGCGACCATATCTTCTGGAGTCGTGTAAAGAAGATCATCTGGCATGTCTTCCGTGCCTGCAGCGCCATCTTCTTCTCCACCGACTACACCTGCTTCTACTTCGAGAATGATTTCATTCTCAGCACAAAGCTTCAGGTACTCTTGGGAAATTGCCATATTCTCTTCCAGCGGCAGAATGGAGGCATCGAGCATGTGGTTTTGGAAGAGATTGTTTTCTCCCTTAGCGCGACGCTTTGCAGTCGCTTCAATCAATGGTTTTAGGAAGTCCGCTGCAGCGCCTGGCTGACAGTGGTCGGTGTTCAGAGCGATGAGAACGTCGTACTGCTCAGCAAGAGCATGCGCTGCTTCGGCTAGAACGATCGTTCCGTAAGCGGAATTCTTGTTGTTGAGACCAGAGGCAAATTGACCAGCGCCGGTAGAGAATTGGATGATACCATCCGATTTTGTGTCGGCGAAGGCCTTCATGGCCGCGTTCAAAGTGATAATGGAAGTACAGTTAATCGCTGGGTATGCGTAGCTGCCTTCTTGGGCGGCATCCAGCATGGCTGCGAATTGTTTAGGTGTAGCTATGGGCATGAGTTAACCTATTCTTTGAGTTCTAATTGGTTCTTAACATGAACGTTGTTTGTAAATGTAGCTTTGATTGAAATAGCTTCAAAGGGACAAGAGACTCTTTTTTCAGGCGGAACGAAACAAGATTATTCTTTTGCTTCCGGTTTCTTTTCTGCGGTCTTTTTAGCTGCTTGTTTCTTCTTGGGGGGTCTCGGTGGAAATTCGAATCCGACAGAACCATTCTTTTTTAGAATTAAAAACGCTGCAAAAGGCTTCTTGGTTCTCTTGGAAATAAACTTATCCATTTTGTCAGTCTTACCTTCTGTCAGCAGCTTTTTGACCTGATCAACGGTAATGGGCTGTCCGAGAATCGCCTTACTCATCCGAAAGCCCTTTCCGCTGTTGCCAGCTTCCAATCGTTCGCGGCAGCCGAAGGCATTTTCCGTTTCGAAAACAGGTGTATCGTTTACAGGACAAGTGCCCACAATTGGAAGTTCATCGAAATTGAGAGGTTTGGCATCCTCGCCACCTTCTCCATTGTTATCGAATTGGAATTTCACCTTCCACTCGTCATTGAGTGTTAATGTGGCTTCAAAGGGGCGTCCCGCTTTTGATCGGAAGCCTTCAAGCGGGCCAATCTTTTTCTCCTTCAGAAGAACGTCCAGTTCTTCCAACGCTAGCTTTCTATTGCCGATAACTTTGTAGATCGTAACCAATCCGTCCTTCGATTTGTAGGCACGGAAGTTTTCGAGCATCTTCTCGTTGTCAGTGGGGCTGACGATGTCGATTTCTTTGGAAGTCTCTTCGTCTTCTCCAAAGTTTTTCACCTTGTCGACGATCTCCTTGGTTTGGTCGGCGATGGCTTTCATGAACTCTTCTCTGGAAAGCTCACCTTCTTCGATTTGGTGGAGCCTGTGCTCCCAATCGCCTGTGAGGGTTGGGCTGGTTAAAGCTTCAGCTTTCAGAGCGGCAAGAAAGTTCAACAGGTTCTCGGCCTTACCGGTGGGTATGATCTCTCGGCGATCACGTTCCATGTATTTGAGCGCGTAGAGGTGCTCAATCGTCTGCGCTCGGGTAGCGGGTGTGCCCAGGCCTTTTTCCTTCATGGCCTCAGCCAATTCCTCGTCATCAACCAGTTTACCGGCACCTTCCATTGCGGAAAGCAAGGTGGCTTCCGAATAGCGCGCCGGTGGTTTGGTCGTTTCTTTTTTAAGATCTACAGAAACCACTTTTCCATTCGCTGGATCGCCATCTGCATCACTTAAGGCAGGTAATGTTTCTCCCGCTGCATCTCCTTTACCGTATACGGCTAACCATCCAGGAACTGCCAGAACCTTACCTTCAGTTTTGAAGGTGTGTTCCGCTACGATCGACATACGGGTGGTTACGTCGAATTCAGCAGATGGAAAAAACACGGCGATGAAGCGACGTGTAATCATATCATACAGCTTCGCTTCCTCCGCATTCAGGCTTTTCGCAGGCGCGTTGGTTGGGATGATCGCAAAGTGATCGCTGATCTGCTTATTATTAAAGATACGTTTGTTGGGCTTAACCCAATCGTTCTGCAAAACTTTGCCGGCGTGCTCCTGATATTCGTCACCGAGATTGGCTAGCGTTTCATTGCAGGTACCCAAGTAGTCTTCTGGTAATGCCCGAGAATCTGTTCTCGGATAGGTGACCATCTTGTGCCTTTCGTAGAGAGCTTGAGCCAGTGAGAGGGTTCGGGCCGCTGCGAAACCAAATCGATTATTCGCTTCCCGCTGGAGTGAAGTCAGGTCGTAGAGCCGGGGGGCAATCTGCTTCGAGCGCTTTTTCTTTTCCTGGATTTCAGCGCTAGGGGCTTGTTTGACTGCTTCTACAACTTGCTCAGCCGTTTCTGCGTCCCAGATGCGATCGATCTTGTCTTGGTCGTCATCACCTTTTTTCCATTCAGGCTTTTGGTAAGCACCTTCGTACTGACCTTCGGCGATCCCAAAGTTTGCAGTGATTCTCCAGTAGTCTCGTGGCTTGAAATTCCGAATTTCCAACTCCCGCTCCATGACAATCGCCAAGGTAGGAGTCTGCACTCGACCTACGGTGGCCACTTGCCCGGCACGGGATCCAAACATACGCTTGGTAATTGCGCGGGTGCCATTGATTCCAATCAGCCAGTCAGATTCACTTCGGCAACGTGCGGCCTCTTGAAGCGGTTGCATCGAGGCTCCATCACGTAGGTTTTGAAAAGCATCTTTAATCGCTCCCTGCGTCATGGAAGAAAGCCACAAGCGTTGAGTCGGCTTTTTCGATTTGGCCAGCTCTACTATATAAGTAAAAATCAACTCACCTTCGCGCCCGGCATCACAGGCATTAATGATGTTATCAACATCCTTGCGAGCTATGAGCTTCTTGAGTTCTTGAAACTTCGCCTTGGTCCGAGTGATGGGTTTGAGGTCAAACTTGTCGGGAACAATGGGAAGACTGCCTAGGCTCCAGAACTTGAGCTTTTTATCGATGTCTTCTGGCATGAATAACTCCACCAAGTGACCGACGGCAGAACTGATGACATACTCATCGTTTTCAAACCAATCGCCTTTTTTAGGCACTTTCCCAAGAGCTGTAGCCAGGTCCCGGGCTACACTGGGTTTCTCCGCGATGATCAGGCTTTTCATGTCTTCTTACTATTGAGCTATTAGAGGTTACCGGTGGCTTCAATGGCTCGGTCTAGCATTCCCAGATATTCTCGGATGCTGTCCTCCGTTTCGTTGCCCATGTTGTTAATTCTAAATGTTTTTCCTTTTATCTTTCCGTAGCCTTGATCCATCTGTGCGTTACAATTTTCACGCAGGTAGGTACTCATAGCTGGTATGTCGAGGGAACCGTCGTTGGCAACACAACTAAGTGAAACAGACGCATAACCTTCTTCGGCAAACAGCTTAAGGCCTTTTTCGTTCAGCCACTTATGGACCATACCATTTAGGTCTCTATGGCGCTGGTAGCGATTCTCCAAACCTTCGGCGTTAATTTGTGCCAGTTGCTGTTTAAGAGCATAGATATGAGAGATTACCGGAGTACTTGGGGTCATGCCTTTATCATGATTCTTCTTAAATTCGTGGAAATCAAAGTAGTAGCCACGGTCATCCAGCTCTTTGGCCCGATCCAGTGCCCGCTCGCTTACGGATAGAAGTGCCATGCCAGGAGGGAGAGCCAGGGCTTTTTGTGAACCTGTCAGGATGACATCGACGCCCAATTCATCCTTTTCGATGGGAAAAACTGTAAATGAGCTAACCGTGTCGACGATGGATATGACGTCTGGAAATTCCCTGAGCACTTCCATGATCTCCTCGAGTGGATTCATGGTTCCGGTAGACGTTTCGTTGTGAATCAGAGTGATGGCATCAAACTCACCGGTGGACAATTCTCTCCGGATATCTTCCGGTTTGATGGCTACTCCCCAGTCATATTGGAGTGCCTTGGCGTGTTTCCCGCAGCGTTTGCTTACGTCGAACCATTTGTCTGAGAACGCGCCGGACATGCAGTTTAGAACGCCTTTCTTGACCACATTTCGCAGTGAACCTTCCATGACTCCCCAGGCGCTACTGGTACTGATGAATACCGGATCTTCTGTATATAATAGCTTCTGCAAGTCGGGTTGAATCGACTGATAGAGCTCTACGAACTCTGGGCTTCGGTGCCCGATCATGGGCGTGCCCATGGCTTTAAGGGTTTCCTCGGACACCTCGACTGGTCCTGGAATATATAGTCTAAAACTCACTTTGGTTCGGTTTTGGGTTCAACCGGCAGTTGTCTCTGCAGGAAATTTGGGACAGAAAAATTACTTAAAAAGGGTAGTCGGCAATGCTTCGTCAATCTCGGATTGCTGCCCTGGCTGAAAAATCTCTCTTTTTGCGGAAATGAGGCTCAGAATGCTTCTACAACTCCAATCTGGGGGAAATCCGATTTAGATCTTGAGATTTTCTGGCATCAGCAAAGCCTGATTTTTCCCATTAACCATTCTTTAACTGCTTCCGGTTTACCTTTATGCTGAAACGCTTGACCACGCGTGTGAATCAATCTTTGGAACGCTTTGCGCTGTTCGCCGAAGATGTGATCATGGATCGACGCACGGGCCGGGACGTAGCGTTGTTCGCAGCATTTCTTCGAGCCTGGTCTTATATATTTTCTGGCGCCGTGCAGTTGCGGCTCTGGCTATACGAGAAGCGCATCTTCCGAACTCGGCACCTGGGGTGTCTGGTGGTCGTAGTGGGCAATTTAACGGTGGGTGGAACCGGTAAAACTCCAGTGGTCGAGAAATTCGCGCGTTCTTTGGCTGCGAAAGGTCGGAAAGTGGCCATTTTAAGCCGAGGTTATAAAAGTAAGAAAGTTCCTCTCTACAAGCGGTTGTTCAGGCAACTGACTCACAAAGGTGATCCTCCTCCGAAAGTAGTTTCTGACGGAGAGAGAGTCCTCCTGGACTCAGAGGAAGCTGGTGATGAGCCCTTTATGCTGGCGAGTAATCTGCCTGGAGTAATGGTCTTCGTAGACAAGAATCGAGTGAATGCCGGTTCCTATGCGATTCGCAAATACGGAGTCGACACCCTTATTCTAGATGATGGATTTCAATATCTGCCTCTCAAAGGACGCTTGAATCTCTTGCTTGTCGATAAAACCAATCCATTTGGCAACCGCCGAATGCTTCCCCGTGGGATACTTCGAGAGCCTGTGAAGCACCTCAAGCGGGCATCCTATGTATTTATCACCAAATCCGATGGGATATCAGATCCGGTCCTGGAAGATACCATTCGGCAGCACAACCCCGAGGCCGACATTATTGAGTGTGCCCACCGTCCTCAGTATTTGCAGCATCTGGATACAGGTGAAAAAAGGCCACTCAGTGACTTGGAGGGAAAGCGAATTGGGGCCTTCAGCGCGATTGCTGACCATTTTAGTTTTGAGCGATTTCTTCGGGAATTTGGGGCGAACGTTCTTTATTCTAGAAGGTTTCTCGATCACCATCGGTTTACTGACTCCGAGCTAAAGCATCTCTTTGATCAGGCTGGGAAAGAGAAACTGGATTTCATGGTGACGACTGAGAAAGATGCCGTTCGCATCTCCAAGGATTTTCCTAAAACCATTCCTTTATATTATCTGCGATTAGAAATTGATATACTGTCCGGAGACAAAGATTTCGAAAAGGCGGTTGATCGCATCTGCTTTCCAGAAAACAAAACTGAACTTCCTTTTCAGGCCAATGGTGATGGAAACGCTTAGTAAGAAAAAGTTAAACTGCTCTAATCCAACCTTTTGGTTGCACTATCCCCGAACAATCATTCAAAAAGAGTCCTTTTAGATGGCTACCATACCCAATCCCTCCAAAACACAGGATCTGGAGATTAAAGATGCTCAACTCATCTTCAACTCTGTCTGGCAACAACTGGAACTTCAGCACGGTCGCGAAAATCTCCGTTTTCCCAAGGAGTTGATCTGGCTAAATGGAGCACCTGGATCTGGAAAAGGAACTCAAACTCAGTTCATCATGAACTTTAGAGACCTTACGGATGGTCCGGTTGTGGTGAGTGATCTGCTGACGAGCTCAGAGGCTCAGCAGATGAAAGATGCAGGCAATATGGTTGGCGATGCAGAGGTTTTAACTCTCGTCTTCAATGAGTTGCTTAAACCTCGCTACGAAAGCGGAACGGTCGTGGACGGCTTTCCCAGAACCAAAGTACAAGTTGAGTGTTTGAAATTGCTCTACCAAAAGCTTCGTGGGTTACGGGCTCAGTTTTATCATACCGATCTTCAGGAATTTTTCCCAAAGTCCATTTTTCATATCACGGTTCTGTTTGTGGACGAACGCGAGAGTGTCGCCCGGCAAATTCGTCGAGGACGCCAAACGCGGGAGCACAACGAGAAGGTTAGGGCATCAGGAGTAGGGAAACTGAAGGAAGAACGTCTTACAGACTTTGATGAGAACACAGCCCGGCGACGTTACCGGACATTTAAAGAAGGTACCTACGAGGCTTTCAAAGATTTACGGCAGATCTTTCACTACCATTATATCAATGCGCATGGTTCGATTGAAGAAGTTAAGGAGCGCATAGTTGGGGAAATGCGCTACCAGAGTTCACTAGAACTCGATGAACGAACCTTCGACCGCTTACGGAGCATCCCTATCTCTGAAGAAATCGTGCGACATGCTCGTCAGGATCTGGTGAAACGCTTGGATGACTATGCTGAGCATCATGAAGAGCTATTCGCCGGCATGTGTGAACATATCAATGAGAAATTCATGCCGATCATCATTCGCCATGCCATCTCGGGTATGGCTTTGATCAATTCAGAAGATCCACGTTTTCACGATCCACTAGCTCTGCAAATCCTCTTAGATATTTTCTCAGAGCGGGGTTATCATACCTCAATTGATATTAAGAAGAAAAATATCCCAGCGAAAGTAAACCTTGAGACAGGGGAAATCGAATTGCTCAAGAAACGCATTTATTCCTTCCGGGTGCGCTTCGAGGGGAGCGAGATTCGTCGAGGCTAGATTATTTCATCACAGATTATTCATTTATGGATTCAAGGTATTTTGATTTGGCGAATGTCCTTACTGGTCATTCTACGATTGTAAAAGCAGGCGATAAGGTGCTTATTGAAGCCTTTGATGTGCCCGATAATATGGTGATCGCACTCATACGCACAGTTCGCGAACGAGGTGGTATTCCTTTCGCTTCCAACTATCACGCGTCGGTTACCCGAGAGCTGTTGATGGGAGCCAGTGACGAACAATATGCCTATGACTCAGATATCAAACTTAAGCAAATGCAGGGTATTGATGTCTATATCGCATTGCGAGGCGCGCATAACATTTTCGAAACCTCCGATGTGCCTGGTGAACGTATGCAGACAGCCATGACTAATTATCGGCCCGTCCAGGATTATCGGGTACAAAAGACGCGTTGGGTGGTTCTTCGGTGGCCAACTTCTGCGATGGCACAGCAAGCGCAAATGAGCACGGAAGCCTTCGAGGACTTCTATTTCCGCGTTTGTACCATGGATTACGGTCGTATGACAGAGGGTATGGAAGCTCTCAAGGAGCTCATGGAAAGCACGGATAAAGTTGAGATCAAAGGGGAGGGGACCGACCTTCGTTTTTCAATTAAGGATATCGGGGCTGTTACTTGTGGAGGGCTTCGTAATATCCCTGATGGAGAAGTCTTTTCGTGCCCGATTAAAAATAGTGTGGAGGGTGTTATTCAGTTTAATGCACCTACTGTCTATCAAGGTTCATCTTTTGATAATATCCGTCTTGTCTTTGAGCAAGGGAAGGTAGTTGAAGCTACAGGCTCCGATACACGTCGATTGAATGAGATTCTCGATACGGATGCCGGGTCTCGGTTTATCGGAGAATTTGCAATTGGATTTAATCCCTACATTACGCACGCCATGCGTGATATTCTCTTTGATGAAAAAATCGCCGGTTCATTTCATTTTACTCCTGGTCAGGCTTACCAAGAGGCAAACAATGGGAATCGTTCGCAGGTGCACTGGGATATGGTCTGTATTCAAACCCCTGAGTTCGGTGGAGGTGAAATTTACTTTGATGGAGAGTTAATTCGCAAAGACGGATTGTTCCTCTCAGAGAGCTTACAAAAGCTCAACCCCGACTATCTAATGGGGAATTCCTAGAGGAGTATGAGTCGTGCAAAAGTAGAGCCTTGGATTTCTGAATTTATTCAGTCACTTCCTAAAACGGAGACGCACTTGCATATCGAAGGGGCGGTACCCTGGGAATTGCTTCAGAAGACATTCCCAGGAGAATTTGATTATACTCCTGAAGCATGGGCGGCAGATTTTCGTTACCACAACTTCACTCAATTCGAGGACGAAATCCTGAGTTATGCAGGGCATTATTACACCTCTCCTGAACGATATCATGAATCCGCCAAGCACGTATTTCAGAGACACCTGGATCAAAACGTCCGTTACGTTGAAACGAGTTTTCATTTAGGTATTGTTGAAGCCCTTGGTGCCACGGGTCCTGACATTTTAGATGCCATCAAATCCGCTGTTCCTGAAGGATTGGAAGTCAGAGTATTTTTGGGGATGCTTCGGGATCATTACCGCGATGATATGGCGAAATTACTGGATGCTGTTCATACCTGGGAGGGATTGGATGGGATTGATATGCACGGGCACGAAACAATCCCTTGGGGGGATTGGACCGAAGACATTTGGAGGAACGTTCAGGAAGCTGGTAAGTGCGCTAAAGCGCATGCCGGTGAATTTGAAGGCCCCGCTGATGTGAATCGGGCTCTTGATCTCACAAAAAGCCAACGTATCCAGCATGGAATTGGTGCCATTCAGGATGAATCTACGTTTCAGCGCCTCCTGGAAGAAGAGGTGGTCCTCGATATGTGTCCGGTGTCCAATGTTAAGCTCAAATCCGTTCTCGACGTAAAAAAGCATCCTATTCGCGAGTTTTTTGATGCTGGTGCAAAGGTTACTGTTAGTACTGACGATCCCACTGTATTTGGAAATGACTTGGTTCACGAATTCGATCTTTTGATGACTCATCTGGATTTCACAAAACAGGAAGTTATGCAGGTTGTTCGGAACGGTTTTGATGCTGCCCTCGTTGATGACCAGACTCGGAGAGTGTGGTTGGATGAGTTGGCTGCCATAGAAAGCCAGCTCTAGCATCGGCGATTATGTCTCAAGTCTTGGAAGTAGAAATTGGAGTAGGGAAGATCCGTGCTGATAAGTGGTTGAGTAATCAATTGGTTGATACGACTCGAAGCCATGTTCAGCGAGCTTTTGAAGAAGGAATGGTGAAAGTAAACGGGGTAGTTGCGAGCAAATCGACGAAGCTTCTTGAAGGTGATTCTGTTGAATTTGAACTACCGGAGGAAAAGACCTTCGACCTTACGCCTGTCGACTTGTCATTGAATATTCTATTTGAGGATGAACATCTTCTAGCTATGAACAAACCAGCAGGCCTTGTCGTGCACCCTGGAGCAGGGACGAAAGGTCTCACTTTAGTAAATGGCTTGCTTCATCATTGTAAGGGAAATCTGAGTCAGTTGGGTGGTCCTGAACGTCAAGGAATCGTTCACCGTCTTGATCGTGGTACTTCGGGTGTCATGGTTGTGGCAAAGACGGATAAAGCTTACGAGGCCCTGGTAGGAGCCTTCTCAAGAAGAGAAGTCATTAAGGAATACCTTGCTCTTGTTGCAGGTATCCCCGACCGACTGTCTGGTACGATTAAAAAGCCGATTGGCCGCAATCCCACGCATAGGCACAAAATGACTATTCGAGAAGATGGAAAACCTGCTCATACGGACTGGGAGTTTCTGGGTTCAAGTGAGAACGGCATTTCCCTTATTCGCTGCCATCTTCATACGGGCCGCACTCATCAAATTCGTGTCCATCTTTCTGATTTCGGTTTTCCTATTCTCGGTGATGAAGTTTATGGGTATCGTCCAAATCGGATGAAATTGGCGGGTCCCGTAGAAAGAGTTTTACTGCACGCTCATAAGTTAGAACTTACACATCCCATCTCGGCAGAGCGTTTGAAATTTGATACGGATCTTCCCGAGGCCTTTCAAGTTCAGTTTCCGTATTGGAAGTCATCTATTGATTCCCAAGCCTAGTGGCTAGTATTAACCTAACCTGATGTTAGGGAGCAAAAGATACAACGACTCTAAAGAATTTAGCTTTGGTAAAATTGGGCAGAAAAAATGGTTAGGGAACACTGACCAGGTCAATTGTTCCGTTGGTGTCCAGATAGGTTGGAATTTCCGCGCTATCGTACCAAGTGGTCAAATCGCTGCTGAATTGAACCTTATACTCCAAGTCTTGATTGTCCCAATCGATCAGCCTTCCGAATACCGCACGAAAATCTACTCCGGTTGATATAGATGCGGGGTAAACGACTGGCAGGTCTGGGGTGGTCAGTCCAAGCCCGACCAATTCAAGTCCACTAGTGTTAGCGTCATTTGGGTTTAGTCCATAAGCCCATTCCTGAAGGTTGCTTATAAGGTCTGCATCTGGATCCGCTGAGAAGCCAATGACTTATTGACTGGTTGCGTCCAGGTAGAAAGAGGCCATCCAATCGTAATAATCCTCGTAGGTTTCACAGAGTCCTCGGGCAAGTATATCTGCTGTGGTTGGATTGGCAATATTACCGGATATGAAACTGTTTCCATCAATGCTACCTGTATCGTAAAGTGGATACAGTCCACAGAAGCTGGCAAGAGCAGCGTTATTTTCAATGATGAAGTCTCCCCCGACATAGTTGAGTGCACTTAATCCGTCCAGGTCGACGATGGGATCAGATTCGTCGTCGTCATCCAGGATGGTAAGATTTCCATTCACAGCGCCCGTCCCGTGGGTGACTGAAAAATTATCAACCTCGGTCTGTGTTTTAAAATAGCTTCCTTTGGAGATGGTGAAATTGTCTCTAGTACTGGAATTTGTGCCTACGTAGTAGACGTCCATGGTGTAGCGATTTGCTTTAATGTAGAGTGAGCCAAGCAGTTTTAAGTTAACAAGGTGGACCGGGTGAGGCGCGGGATTTACAAGCGCATTTGATCCATTATCCCATGCCCTCAGGCTACATTGTGAGTATCTACTAGTATGAAGTGTTTGAGCAGTTTTCAAAAAGCTATGGACCAGCAAGGTCCAAGACTTTGCTGGTTAACGTCCAATTAACTGGGTATGGAGAAGTTTCTTGAGCGGCTATGCCGAGGATGGAGAATCTCCACTACCTTTTCGCTTGAAATGGATGATCAAAGCCCAGGCCGCAAGTAGGGCCAGGAGCACAAAAGCTATACTTTTGATTGAGATACCTGTGCCCGGAATCATCGCCTTGTCATTCAGGAGCGAAATGGTGGCGCCTGTGAGAGCCAAAAGTACTGCGATACCCATCATGATATTCCACCAGATCCTGGATGTTCCTTGAGGCATAGCTTCTCCAAGAAGCTTCTTGTTGTTCATCAGGAAGAAGAAGGCGATGTAAGCGATCGGTAGAAGAACCATGCCGAATCGACTGGTTGGAACGGCCAGGTAAAACTGCGCCTTGCCACTCCAGAGGAAGAGAGCACCGAGTGCACCGGCGATTCCCGCCAGTAGGCAACCAATGAAGTAGAGTTTCCCTTTGGTGGGCTTACCTGCCAGTTCGCAGATCACAAAACCATTGATGAGCATCAGAATGATAATGGTAGAGATAGCCATGCCAACTACACCGATGCCAAAGACGATTTGGGCGATCCCTGGACCAGCCAGGTTTTCCAACGAGTTGGCCAGGGCGAAAGCATCACGTTGAATAAGTGTTGCGGCCAAAAGACGATCGGCTTCGGGTAGAGCCCCCATAATGGAAGCTGTTGCGTCTCCACCTCCTGTGGCTGAAAGCATGCTCGAAAGATTGCCTTCATAGGCTGCTTGAAGTTTGGGTGATACTTCAACGGTGCTTCCACTGTGAACCTCAATTAATCCTGGCTCAGGATTAGCGTGAAACTGAGAAGCTGCTGCAATGACCACACAACTGGTGGCTAGCAGGAAAGGTATGAATAGTGCGGTTGCCAGGTCGAAACGAGCCAATCCGCGGAAATCTTTGTCCCAGCCTCGTTTGAGCAGTGAGTAGGGAAGCAGGAAGGTCATGTTGATACCTACCGCGGTTGCGGCAGCAGCCACCATGCGGTCACGTTGTTGTGAGACCAGTAGGTCGGACCAATATTCTGGAGCCGAAGACGCTGCTACTAATGGGCTTAAGGATGAAGCAGG
This sequence comes from Opitutia bacterium ISCC 52, assembly GCA_014529675.2. NCBI lineage: Bacteria > Pseudomonadati > Verrucomicrobiota > Opitutia > Opitutia bacterium ISCC 52. The sequence continues at coordinate 2,422,215 of CP076040.1, read as the reverse complement.
CTCAAACAGCATGCTTGGCTTAGGTATAAATCCAGCGAAGATTCTTCCCCAAGGCAGGCCTTGGTCACTGAACGTCAGAGCAAATACAACAAGAAAGAAACTAAGGACCACAATCCCCACCATGATTTTCAGTGCATAGTCGAAGATTTTATAACCTTTAGCGCTGGCATCGTAGAGCCACACAACAAATACCCCAATCACGAACAAGATGATGGCGCAGATGTATTCCCCTCCATCGCCGGAGAAAAGTCCGAGATTTTGCCGCATGGCAGCCGTTCCCAGAGAGAACTGTGGCATGGCCCAAACCATATTGGCCATGAGTGTAGCCACAGCCCATCCGTAACCCAAAACTGGGTTCACGTGGTTATTTAAAGCAGCCAGTGGGCGTTCGCCGGTCGAAAGAGATACATAGGCGATGGCACTCAACATCACGATGCCGAATATCATCATCAAGGGTTGCAACCACATCAGTTCATAGCCACCGATGATACCCAGGTATAAACTACCGGCCAAAGAGCCTCCTCCCAGGGTGATCGCACTCTGCAGCCAACCAGGGCCTGAGAGCTTCATGTAAGTTTTTACTGATGCGCCTTTGCCTTCTTTGGCGGCCGAGACAAGCATCTCCCTTTGTTTTTCGATGATGGGGTCAGGCATATGATTGATTGAGTTTCAGTAGGAAACTGTGAATACAGCAAAATTGCAGCTCCGATGAAAGCTTTAATCGAACGATTCAGGCCGAATCTGCCACTAGCCTTTCTTATTTGCGTTTAACATTTTAGCGCTGTGGAGGTCAGCTTCGAGTTCAGATTGCTGACCCTTGTCTCCCGTTTTCTCCATCCACTTAAGGAGCTCAGCACGCAGCTGGTTCTTTGCCGCTGCATATTCGGGGACCTCGGCTAGATTGCGCCATTCGTTAGGATCTTGATCGATATTGTAAAGCTCTTCACTGGGGCGGAAGTGGTAACGGTGTACTTTTTCGGCTGCATCAGGATCGGTTTTGGCTGCTCGCTTCCAGGAGTTAAAGACGGTGCTTTCCCCCCATTTGGTGTCCTCGCGAATCGTGACCACGTTCTCATACTGAACCTCTGGCGTAAAATTCCAGATGTATTTGAATTGCTGTGACCGAATGGACCTTATACCAAAATACTCGGGTGCATTGATGATTCCTCGGGTGGTTGCTTGTGAAAATACGTAGTCTTTGTGCTCAGTGGTCTGCTGTTTGAGCAAAGGGATCAGGCTCTTCCCGTCCAGAATGGATGCAGGTTTCCCGCCAGCAGCTTCTACGAATGTCGGAACGACATCTGAATATTCAATAAGTGCATCGCAGGTGGTTCCTGGATCAACCATGCCCGGCCATCTCACTATGAATCCTGTGTGAAGACCCGCATCGTAGAGGGTCCACTTTGCAAAAGGTAAGCTTGATCCTTGCTCGGTGGTTGCGATGAACATCGTGTTATCCGACAAGCCGTATTCGTCCAGGAGGCTTAGTGCTTGCCCGACTTGATCATCGAAATAAGTAATCTCCGCCAGGTAGCGGGTCATGGCATCTCGTGTTTCTGGCGTATCAACAAAGGTGTAGGGGAGATCAATGGTTTTCGCATCGTAGCGACTGGCGTCTCCTTTATCCCAGGGGGCATGGGGCTCGTTTGATGTAAGGAACAAGCAGAAGGGTGTGTCACTTGATTCACACTCCTTGATGAAGTTTTCAACTGCATCGAAGTCCGGGTTGTTGCCTTTGCTGAGATATTCGAATGGGAAAACGGATTCTGGTTTGATGTGCGTCTTTCCACTCAGAGCCACTCGGTAGCCTAAGGGTTTCAGGTATTGAACGATGCTGTTTGTTCCTGGAGCAGCAAAGGTGTGGTTCGGGTAGGCACCCGTTTTGAACGGGTATTGTCCGGTGTAGATATTATGGCGGGTAGGAGAACAAGTGGGTGACGATTGAAAGCATTGGGTAAATCGCATACCCTGATTCGCCAAGGCGTCCATATGGGGTGTATAGGCCTGACCACCATAACAGCCGACATCAAAGTGGCTGGCATCATCCGCAATAATGAAGACGAAGTTGGGTTTCGCTGCCTTTGTACTGCAACAGATGGCAAAGATGAGAGATAGAAGGAGGAATCTTGAGTAGTTCATTCTAGAGAAGAATGTATGAATCTGAAGTATGCTTAATAGAATCTCAATGGTTTTATGCTATGCAAACAATTGTAGAATGGGAGGGCAAGAGCGTCCTCGCTCTGTCGCAGCGTACGCCCCGGGAAACGGCAGAGCGAGGACGCTCTTGCCCTAACTTGGTTAGATTCTCCATAGTAAAAGATTCTGTTACCTATATTATGATTCCTTGGGTCCTGTATCATTTACACAATAGAGCTTGATGCCCAAATCTCCTCAATGGATAATCTCTGGTATGCGCTTCACCGCTCCAGTAACCAAATTAAATCATTATTTACCTGGGTTAGCTTTGGCCACTTTTCTGATTTTGCTTACTGGAGTTACCTTGGCACATGAGCACTCTCCCGTAACGCACAGCTTTAACGAGATTGCAGAACCGGATGGGCTAAAACTCTTCATCGACATTCTGGATAGAAACACTGGTCGTCCAACGCCAGCTCGTTTCAGCATTCAAGTGGATGGTGAACCCCACTTTCCTGGCTGGGTCGGCGACAACGGCATCTCTTTTACTTCGATTCATCTGAGAAGTAATCATCGCTCAACCATGCAGTTCTCAAAAGGTCTGGGTCCGGTCGCGGTCAGTCTGCCTGCCGGAACCAAGGAAGTAACGGTGTCGGTTGCCAAAGGGTTTGAATACTTCGCTGAGTCCGTATCGGTAGCGGTAAGCGGTCAGGAAACGAATGCTTCTATTGAGCTCGAGCGGTGGGTGAACCTCAAAGCAGACGGTTGGATCGCCATTGATGAGCATTTGCATTTCGATCGTTTGACTGCTGAGGACGACGAAAAATGGTTCTCCATGTTTGAAGCCGATGGGCTTGAGACAGGGCACTTCATGGTTCTCAAGGGCGGGATGACACCCGGTGTCTGGTCGAGTCAGTTTGCTTATGGTTCAGCAGGCGAGGGGACGGATGGTGATCACATGTTGATTCCCGGGCAGGAGTACCGTGATAACCAACAAGGTCATATCAACCTGCTTGGTCTGGATGAGGTTATTCTGCCTTATTCTACGGGAGGATTGGGAACGCCAGCGGTGAATGAAAACTATCCTCCATTGTATGACGTGCTCGAAGAAGCGCGGAATCGAAACGGGTTTGCCGGAGTAGCGCATGGCGGAACTTTGGGCCGGCATTCGGTTTCATTGGCCGATGCCATTATGGGAGCAGTCGACTTCTGGGAAGTAAGCAACGGATTTATTTACGATACTGAGAACTGGTACCGACTCATGAACTGTGGCATCTTTCTTCCCATGGCGGCCGGGACTGACTTGCCGAACTCACCATACAGGGACGATTGGCAACCTATGTTCGGAGCAATTCGCACTTACGTGAATACGGGAGGTGACTTGAGTTTTGACGGATTTAAAGAAGCCATGAGGGCAGGACGATCATTCATATCGGGAGGACCGATGATCGACTTTCAGGTTGAAGGCCAAAGTATGGGAGGAACGCTTTACTTACCTGAAGGTGGAGGAACGGTTACTGTTCGGGCAGCCCTGCACTCGCCCTTACGCTTGCGCAAATTAATGATTGTTAAGGATGGTGAGGACTTGGCCGCCAATGTGAGGAAACGTAAGATTGACGGTGTCAATCGTTGGTCGATTGAGACGGATATCGAAATTACGGAAAGTGGGTGGATTTCAGCCTGGGGGCAAGGGGCGGCAATTGAAGCTCAGGGTTTCGATGCCATGGCTCATGCTGGAGTTATTCGAGTGATTGTAGGGGATCAACCAGTACACTCGGCTGAAGATGCTGAGATCATGGTTCGCTCATTTGAGGCGCTTGCCGACTTTTATCAAAGCTCCGGGGTTTATCAGTCGAATGAGGATCGAGAGAGAGCGGTCGGCTTATTTCAGCAAGCGATTCGGAAACTGCGACCTCAAATAGATTAGTGCTTATTTACCTCCCTCTCTTGCAGTATGGAGGAATGCGTACAAGCTGTTCCAAAACCAACTTACGTTCCCTATGTCAAGTGATCAAACACCTGTTGCCGACATAACTGGCGACGATGATATCAAGCAGTTAGTCGACACTTTCTATGAAACCATCCGGGAGGACGATCTCTAGGGCCCGGTTTTTAATGAAAGGGTGGAGGATTGGTCGAAGCACTTACCAACCATGTATGCCTTTTGGGGTAATATGTTATTTGGCAAAAGAGATTATCACGGGAATCCCATGGCGAAGCACATAAATCTACCTGTCGATCGCGAACATTTTGAGCGCTGGGTCGGATTATTCATCGCGAACGTCGATGAGCTGTTTGTTGGGGAAAAAGCGAATCAAGCGAAAGGGGCGGCCAAGAGCATTGCTCACACCTTTCAGATTCGCATGGGGATTAATCCGTTTGGGAATTCTCAGTCGCTGATCTAGTCGCAGGACGTCTTTATGGTTTGAACTGAAGATACCTGGAACCCTAGCTTCTCTGGATGCTTATGACTCTTCATCGACTATTTGTTATTGTGTTGGCTTTTATGATTTTTTTCGTCGGGTCTTACGGTTCGGTTGCAGAAGACCTTCAGCAACTGTTCGACGATTATTGGGCTGCCCAAATGAAGGAGAATCCGTTTTCGGCAACCGGTTCTGGAGTGGGTCTTCGATTTTCATGTGCATGGTTATAGCCCCAAGCATGAGCAGTCCTAAACCTATTGCTGCAGGTTTTGTAAGATAGGGTAGCCATACACCCGCTATGAGTAGTTATGCTAAGGGGATTATTGTCCACCTAACTACTTTCATAAACCAGAATGGTAGGCCGTAAGCTTCGAATTCTTGTTGCATTGAGGTTGATTCGCCGCCTCGCCATGCTGTGGGACGATTGGTTCTCCGAGTCCAGACGTTCAGCACACACAGTCCAGCAATGATTTGGGTTATTGATAATAAAATATTCATTTCAGTTTGAGTTGAATGTTAGTCGTCAGAGTTCTTGTCGGATCCTGATTGAGTGGTATCTTTGAAAAATCCAATCAACACACCGTAAGCACCCCCCAGAAAGAGAAAGGAGATTACGCAGCCAGCTACTAGAATAACTTGATCATCCATGTCTTCGTCCGGCTAAGATTAGTGCTCCTGCAGAGCAAATGGACGGCACCCAGATGCCTACGAATAGTCCTTCTTCTCTATACCCTTTAAACCATAAGCTCACGGAAAAGACAAAGGAGAGAAAGGCAGCCGTAAGAAAAAATGCCTTAGCCAGCCCATCGCCTTTCAAAAGGCTTCGCAGCGCCGAACCGTTCCGTTGTGATGTGTTAGTGTTCATACGAGATATCTCTTTTGGTTGATATTGAATTCATAATGTTTTCTATCTGCGATTCATTTCAGGGTAATCACAAACTTTAAACAATATTAGAATCACTTTTTATGTTTCAAAAGTGTTTCATTAAGGTGATTTATATTGCAATATATAATTCAATTATATAGCAGATAGTAGTTAGCTGTGTTCAGTATTCGAGTCCTAACGGCCAGGATATGTAATTTATCATTCTGGGCGCATTGATTTCTCAATGACTCGAAAAAGCTTCCTTATTCTGAGAATCAATTGCTCTCTTAGCGTTCTTGCAGAGAAGCTGGGCTATATACCTACTTCTCTTCGGCCGCCCACTTTTTCATGAGGGCGATGTTTCGGGTAAGCGTTTCATTCGCTCCTGGGTCTGAGCTTTTTGAATTCATGTAAACGGCCATGTCGCTATCATATCTGGCTTCTGATTCGGGGCCTTTATCTCCAGTCTTTTTGATCCATGTATCGAGCCGTTTACTGAATCGATCCAGTTGCTTCTTGTATTTGGGATCGTTTGCCAGGTTGTTAATTTCGTAAGGATCATTTTTCAAATCGTAGAGCTCTTCTTTGGGTCTGGGTGCGTTGAAAATCATTTCCTGGGCTTCGTTCAAGGAGCCTGCCTTGTGCGCAGCACGCAGCGCAATTATGATATCCTTTTTGTCCTTGTAGCGATTAGGCTGCAGGTGAGGGCGCTCATACAGGTAGTTGCGGATATACTTGAAACGCTGAGTGCGTAATCCACGCATGTGTTCCACGGTCTCGTCACAGCGGTCACGAGCTGCATAGATGGTATTCCGTTTCTTGTAGCCGTCAGCCAAAATGTCTTTGGCCTGCATTTTCTTGGGAATATCGATTCCGGCCAATCCCAATGAGAGGGCAGCGATGTCGATATGCTCAACCAGGTCATCTCGCTTTTGTCCGGCTTCTAGACCCGGACCTGCAATGATGAGCGGTACGTGTAACCCTTCGTCGTAAAGAAACTGCTTTCCCCGTGCATGACTGATGCCATGATCGGTCATGAAGAGCACCACGGTGTTCTCATAGTCGCCTTCATCCTTTAATCGTTGAATGATGTCTCCAGTAAATTTGTCAGTCAGTCGCACTGAGTCGAGGTAGGCGGCCCAGTCATCAACTAAGACAGGATCGTTTGGATAGTAGGGTGGGAGTTTGACCTGGGATAAGTCCGTAACGCTTCCTAAGTCCCTTTTGATGCGTTCGCGAAAGTTTTTGTTACCCTCCATAGTGCTTGAGCGGTGCTTGCCACCTGGCAAATGGATCTGTGCGAAAAAGGGCTGACCATCCTTCCGTTTACTCCAGTCAGGACCATCATATATATCGCGATCCCATTCGAAGTTGTAGTCTGTTTTACCCAAGGTGTCTCTACTACGATTGGGCCAACCGGTAATCGTGGTGTAGTAACCGGCTTCCTGAAATAACTCGGGGACGGGGCGCACGCCCTTGGGTAAATGAATCTTAATCTCACCACGTCCACTTCGGTGATGATGCGAGCCAATCGACGTTTGATACATGCCTGTAATAAATGCTGATCGATTGGTCGAACAGACCGGAGCCGTTACGTAGGCCTGAGAAAAGAGAACGCCATTCTGGGCCAGTTTGTCCAAGTGTGGCGTCTCAATAGCCGTTTCCCCATAGCAGGAAAGGTTCGCCGACATATCATCAATGATGATCCAGAGGATGTTGGGACGACTATCGGCAAAAAGAAATGTTACCGTAAAGAGGAGGAATAGAAGGGATCGATTTAGAAGTTTCATGGGAATATTCTTAAGGTGAATTTTGTAGGAGATGCTTAGGCTGCGGATAGGATTTTTGCCAAGCCCCAGTTTGGCCTGTTAGCGCAGCATCTTCCAAAGGTAAGCGTAAGACAAGGCTGCAGTGTAGGCACGCTGGTTGAGGTTGGCGCCGCCTCCATGACCGCCTTCGGTGTTCTCGTAGTAATAGACGGGTTTTCCGTATTCCTGAAGACGAGCTACCATCTTACGAGCGTGGGCGGGATGAACGCGGTCATCGCGTGTGTTGGTCCAGTAGTAAACTTTTGGATACTCTTTGTCCGGGCTGAGATTTTGATAAGGCGACCAGAGCTTCATGTATTCCCAATCGTCTGTATCCGGATTTCCATACTCGGCCATCCAGCTGGCCCCAGCCAGGAGCTTGTTGAAGCGTTTCATGTCGGCTAAGGGGACGGCGCTCACGACTGCGTTAAATAATTCCGGTCTTTGTGTGAAAGCACCGCTGACCAATAATCCGCCTTGGGATCCACCCTGAATACCAAGGTGATCTGGGGATGTTACCTTTCTAGCAATGAGATCCTCGGCTACTGCGATAAGATCGTCGAAATTGTTTTGGTGCTTTTCCTGCATGGCCGCCCGGTGCCATTTGGGTCCGAACTCTCCGCCGCCGCGGATATTTGCAACGACATAGACGCCGCCTTTGTTTAACCAGGAGGTTCCTGCGGATCCTGAATATTGAGGTTTTTGAGAGATTTCAAAACCTCCATAAGCGTAGAGTAGGGTCGGGTTGTTGCCATCGGCTTCGAAGCCTTCCGGAGTGACCAGGAAATAGGGGATCTTAGTTCCGTCCTTGGAAGTAGCTTCGTTCTGGACGACGTCCACGCCGCTTGAATCAAACCAAGAAGGTGAAGACTTAATCTTTTGTGGAGCTCCTCCATCTTCCACAAGGTAGAGGCTCGAGGGAGTCCGGAAATCCGTGTAGGTGAAAAAGAAGCTGTTATCCGTTTCACTTGTGCTTCCCAGGCTCACTGTGCCCAATCCAGGCATCGCAATCTCTTCTTTTATCCAAAGGCCGCGACTCAGGTAAGCTCTATAGAGTCGGCTTCGAACATTATCCAAGGTTGAGAATATGAGATGGTCCTTCGTGCTGGTAACTTGATTGAAAGCCACGCGTTCTTCCGGTTCAAAGAGTATGCTGAATGTTCGCTCTCCCTGTAAGAAGGCGGAGAGGTCAATCGACAGCAATGCATCTTGCGGATAAGTACTACCACCGACTTCCCAATCGGATCGAAGATAGACGAGTAGCCTCTTCTTAAATATCCCTTCGAACTCCGCATCTTCCGGAATATCCAGTTTGACCAGCTCTTTTCCCAATTTGATATAGCTTCGCCCTGTAAAGAATTCGGGAGAAACCTGCACCATGTCGTAACGTCCCCCAGGTGTATGCGTGCTGTAACTGCCTACGGCAACATCTTCAACGGAGCCTTCGAAGAGGGTGGATGCCTTCGTGATGGGCTTACCGCGTTTCCATATGCGGGCTGTTCTTGGATAGCCAGAATCCGTCAACGAGCCTTCACCGAAATCAGTGCCTACATGCAACGTGTTTTCATTGAGCCAGGACACGCGTGATTTGGCTTCTTCTAAGTAAAATCCATCTTCTACAAACGCTTTCTTTTCAGCATCGAATTCGCGACTGACGACTGCATCCGCTCCTCCTCGCGATAGATGAATCATTCCATGTCGGCCCTCAGGCTTCAGGAAACTGGTACCTTTCCATACCCAATTTTCGCCTTCGCTCTCAGCGAGAGCATCGATGTCCAGCACCGTCTCCCAGTCAGGATCCTCTGTTTTGAAACTCTCTAAGGACGTCCTTCTCCAGATACCTCGCACGTGATCGGGATCCTGCCAGAAATTGTAAATATACTCGCCACGTAAAGCGGGTGATGGAATGCGGTCCTTCGAGTTATAGATCTCAAGGAGCTTTTCCTGGATAGCTGGAAACTCCGGAACCGCTTCAAACTCGGCTGTGGTCCGATCGCTAATCTCTTTCGCCCAGGCTAGAGCCTTTTCACTTTCGACCTCTTCCATCCAAAGGTAAGGGTCGTCTTCAGCTGCAAAAGTCACAGTGAGGGAAACGCAGAGAAACAAGGCTGTATTTCGAAGAAAATTGATTCTTGGGGAGGTATGCATAGAGTACGACTGTAGTCATCCAATCCATTTTGAAAAGCGAAGATTATTATTGATCTCCTGAATCACGACTTGGCCGCAAATTCTCTGAGCACTTCGATATCTACAAACTCAGACACGGATATATGGGTAGCCTCCAGTTTGACTCGTGGCGCAACGCCTTCCTTGTAAGCTTCGATCCATCGCTGCAGGCAGAGGCACCAGAAGTCGCCTTCGACCAGACCAGGAAAGTGGTACTCCGGCATAGGCGTGATAAGGTCGTTTCCTTTTTCTCGGCTGAAGTCCAAAAACTCATCGTTCACCTGAACGCAGATGGTATGCATACCTCGATCATCCGCACAGGTATCACATTTCCCATTCCGGAAATATCCGGTCATGGGTGATTCGCTGCAGGCGATGAGTTCTTCTCCTAGGACATTGAGGGCCATGGGTTCACGATTAGGAATCCAGAGCGTGAGTCAATGCAGCTAATAATTTATTGCTCCCGCTCGGTAAAATTTAAATGGAGTCAATCTAAGGTGAACCCGGCAAAAAGATTTATAACGAACGGTAGAGACGACTTCATGCAATTCGCAATCGCCTGCTCGGCATCAGCTTTGTTCAATTCACCTGACTGGATGGCGTTGTAAAGTGCAAGTGCTTCGCCGACGGATTGCGGATTTTTTGACGGTTTAGGGATCTCTTTCTCCGGATCCATGGAACGTATCCAATCGTGAACGAGCTGAATGCCTGCTTTATCCATGGTCTTTGGACCGATCATGGGCATGTGGCCTGCGCCTTTGGTGGCGATGCGGTAATAGAAAATCGAATTGTAAGGATTGCCGGGGTCAATGAGGAAGCCTTCGTCCAGGCCTAGGGTTCCTTTTTCGGGGGAGGTGCTTACCAGGCGCATACGATCTGTCGGAACCGCTGCATTGAACATGGATGTGACACCGGCTCCTCCTGAGGTTCTGTGGCAATAGGAGCAGTTGGAATGAATCCAGGATCTTGCTCTTTGATCAATAGGTGCATCCTCATCGTAAGGGTCGGCCAGGTTTTCCATATGAGCCATGGTTTTGAATTCCTTGTCAATGAGCCCTAGTTCAAGAAGCTGATTTAATTGGTCTCCTTTGTCTAATTGACTGGGCAGGAATGCTTGAAGGCTGTAAAAATTACTACCGTGACACCGAAGGCATTCGTCGCGACTTGGAAAGCGGTAGCGGCTACCATCGATTACCGTATCGAGGCCTTCCTTGTGAACCAGCTTTGCGTCCGTTTGTTCCTCGTTCCATTGGTAACTATAGCCGTTCCAAAAACCATCAAAGTGTAATAGTTGGGTTTCTATGCGTTTGCCATTCTTGTGTATGGTTTTTGCAAGTACGGTGTTGTTAGGCTTTTTTAAGCGAAGTAATGGGAGCTCGTCCCGGTAGGCGATAGCTGCTTCCATGCGACCTTTTCCAGGAATACCCACCCAGTAGCTGGAATCGTTTCCGTCCTGCCATGTGGGTGATGTAATGCTAAATGGATATACTCCGGTAGAGGGTAATTCCGATTTAACATCCTTGAAAAGGCCAGTGTTGCTTAATCGTGTAGGGAAGTTACTGACTTGTTTTGTGCCTTCGTTAGCTATGAGGCGGTACAGTTGCCCTTTGTCTGGATGGTCAATAAATAGGAGGTCTCCATTTATATCCTGGCCGAAGCTGACAATGCGTTTTCGAGTATCAGCAATAAGGCGATTGCTACTAACCTGTTTTCCGTCCCATTTCAATGCCCACACTTTTCCGCTATTGTAGTCACCGTAGATGTAGGCGCCTTGCAAATCTGGAAGTCGTGAGCTGTTTAAGAAATAACCTCCGGTTATCGATGCACCGACCGTATGACCGTAATAAGTTACCGGCGGAATGATAGGTGTCGGGCCTTGTTTCTGGTTCGGCTTCAATGGCACTGGCCCTTCCATGATTGACCAACCATAATTTCCACCTTTTTTAACGCGGTAAACCATTTCCCACATTTCCCAGCCGACATCTCCTAGCCAAATTTCATTGGTTCCAGGACGGAAACACATCTTCCAGGGATTACGAAAGCCATAGGCCCAAATTTCGGGGCGTGCTCCTGCAGTATCAACGAAGGGATTATCCTTGGGGATGGCGTAAGGGAGGTCTGGGTCTTTGCTATCTACATCGATGCGACCAACCGTTGAGGCGAGATTACTCAGGTCTTGGCCGACATTGTACTTATCCGGTGGTGACGGGGCGTCTAAATCGCCCACTGTAAAGTAAAGCATACCATCGGGCCCAAAGTGCATGTCACCGCCATTGTGGCCGCTGCCTGGAAACTCTAAGAGATTCTCTTTGCTGCCTGGGACCAGTTGGAGCTGATCATTCATTTTAAAGCGGCTGATCCGAATGTTATTTTCCTCACCCGGGCGTCGTATCTGGAAATAAAAATAGAGCTCCCGGTTTTCTTGAAAGTCAGGATGGAAGACCAGGCCATATAGATTAGCGAGGTGCGGAGCAAGCTCGCTTAGGTCTCCAGCTGGAATTGCTCTCTCGGGTTGTGCATTCAGGTCGGCTGGTAGTATCCAGAGCTTACCTTTTTGTTCACTTATAAAAAGTTTCTCTTCTGATCTGAGAAGGGTGATGTCCAGCGCGTCTTCGAATTCGATATGTGGCCATATCTCTTCGGTTTGATAGGGCAGCGGTGGTTCGGGGGAGCCTTGTATATTTGAATTCGTCCATGGCTCGCGTTCGTTCGACCAAGCTTGAATGGTCAGTAGGGGAAATAATAGAAAAAGGATCCGAGGCATAGATGGGGAATTAGTTGTATTCAAACAGGGCAAACAAATTGATGACAAAAGGATCTTTGGATTGCATGCATTCAGCAACGGCTTTTTTCGCTTTGGATTCGCTCAACTCACCCGATTGTATGGCGTGGTAGAGCGCCAACGCTTCCTGGACGTTCTTGGGTTCGGTAGAAGCATTGGCGATCGGTTTTTCTGGATCCATGGAGCGAATCCAATCATGAATCAATTTAACGCCTTCCTTATCAATCGTTCTTACTCCCACCATGGGCATGTGTCCGGCGCCACGGGTCGCAATACGATAGTAGAGTATAGAGTTGTATGGGTTACCCGGGTCGATCTGGGGAGCGCCTTCCAAGCCAAAATACCCTTTGGTGGGTGGGTAGTTGATCAGTTCCAATTTCGAATTTGGAACGGCGGCGTTCATCTGTGCGGTTAAGCCGGAGCCTCCGGATACCTTGTGGCAATGAGAGCAATTGGAGTGGAGCCAGGAACGGGCACGGAGATCAATCGGCTGCGACTCGTCGTAGGGATTGGTCAGCGGTATTTTGTCAGCAATCTCCACAAATTTATCATCGATGATTCCTAGCTTATTAAAGTTTTGCAGTTGTTTACCCAGATTCATCTGCCCCGGAAAGAAGGCAAGGGGGCGATTGAAGTTACTGCCATGGCAGCGAACACATTCATCGCGCGCCGGGAAGCGATAAGCTTTGCCATCGATCATTGTATCCAAACCACCCTTATCTACGAGGGTGGCGTCTGTTTGCTCCTCGTTCCACTGGTAACTGTAACCTTTCCAGTAACCATCATGATGGAGGATTTGGGTTTCTACCTTGTTGCCATTCTTATGAATGGTTTTCGCCAGGACCATGTCCTTCGGATTATCGTATTGCATGACGGGAGATCCTCGACGTTGGTCAGGCCGTATTTCCAGTCCCGTTTTGTTGGGCATACCCACCCAGTAGTCGGCTTCGTAACCATCATGCCAGATAGGAGCATGGATATCGAATCCGTAAACGCCGTCCGCAGCATCCTGTGAAGATGCGTTGGTGAAAATACCGGTCTCACTCAGTCGGTGGGGAAACTCATCAGAGCGGTCACTGGCGGGATTAGGAATGAGACGTTGCAGGCTGGTATTGTTTAGAAGTTCTGCAAAAAGCAAGTCCCCCTGATTGTCCTGGCCGAATGTAACGATAGCCTGCCGTGTATCGGCGATCACCACATTGCTGGCAACCTTTTCACCATCCCAGTCCAATGCCCACACCTTACCCGTTACATAGTCACCGTAGATATACTTTTCTTGTAGATCTGGTATCCGTGGACTGGTTACAAAGTATCCACCGGTCACCGAAGCACCTTGGATATGATCGTAGGCAGCGGTGGGAGGGCTGATGGGTGAAGGTCCAGAGTCCTGACCGCTATTGGTCGGCATCGGGCCTTCCATGATAGACCATCCATAGTTGCCGCCTTTCTCGACGCGGTAAACCATCTCCCAAATTTCCCAGCCGACGTCACCGGTCCAGACCTCGCCGGATTCAGGATGAAAGCACAGCTTCCAGGGGTTACGAAATCCATAGGCCCAGATCTCAGGGCGAGCGCCTTCCAGGTTTATGAAGGGATTGTCCTTGGGAACTGCGTAGGGCAGTCCGGGATCCTGCTTATCGATATCAATCCGCAAAATCTTACCAGCCAGGTGACTCATGTTCTGACCTGACAAATTGCCGTCGGGTGGGGAAGGAGGCGTCAGGTCACCGATGGGAAGGTAGAGCATGCCGTCAGGTCCAAATTGGATATCCCCTCCGGTGTGACCATTCCCGGTGTAGCGAAGGAATGATTTCTGACTACTGGGGACCAAGCCTCCCTCTGCATCCATTTGAAACTCACTCAGCTCTAATTCGAACTTGTTATTGGTGGTCGTTTTCAGGGCATAGTAGAGGAACATCCTTCGGTTATTCTCAAAATCCGGATGAAACTCGAGCCCCAGCAGACGGAGTAGACCTTGTATTGTGTCCCGGGCGTCAAACTCCAATTCCGCTTTTTCCGGACGTTCGCTGAGATCAGCCGGCAGTGAATAGACATTTCCATCGTGCTCAGTGATAAACAGTCGGTCCTGCGATTCCAGCAGGGTCATGTCCAGGGGACGATCAAAAGTGATATTTGGCCAAACAGTTTCCGCTACATAGGGTGGGGGTGGCTCTGGTGATCCCGTCACTTTGGAGCTGGTCCAGGGCACACGCTCCTGCGCGCACAAGATAGTGGGGAGAAATAAACAGAGTATGATTCTAAGTAGATACTGGGGCATTAGGATAGTGAAGGGCTTGATTAATTAGCGGGATGCCCCAACTTGTCGAACTGTTTTGACTGAACCCACGCAGAGTCCTCCTAAAAAGCGCGTCGCCGTGATCGGTGCCGGTGCCGCTGGGCTGGTAGCCGCTCGGGAGTGTCTGCGGCAAGGATTGGAAGTCCGCGTATTCGAAAAATCGGACAAGGTCGGAGGAGTATGGCAATACACGGACGATGTTGAAGACGACCTCCTTGGGCAAAATCCAGAGCAACCTCTCCACGGCTCACTTTATAAAAGCCTGCGAACCAACTTGCCTAGGAAGCTTATGGCTTATCGTGACTTTCCGTTCGAAACGGAGGAAGGCGTGTCCCAGTTCGTAAGCCATGAACGGGTGCGTAAATATCTGGAAGACTTCGCGGATCATTTTGAACTCAGACCCGTCATCGACTTTGGCAATGGAGTCACTTCCGTTCAGTCTGCCGGAGCAGGGAAATGGTTGGTCGCATCTGAAAAGTGCCCTGAGGAAACCTTCGAAGCAGTCATCGTCTGTAATGGTCACTACGCCAAACCACGGATTCCTGATATCTCGGGCATGGATGAGTTCAATGGGCTCCTGATGCACAGTCACAACTATCGTGTGGCTGATCCGTTTGCAGGGAAACGAGTTGCCCTTTTTGGAGCTGCAGCCTCAGTGCTGGATTTATCTTTGGAAATCAATAAAGTAGCCAAAGAGGTATACTGGTGTGCGGAGGAACATTCGGACATAGATGTGGGGGAGGGTATTCAGAGGTGCGGCGCCCCAGTTGAATTGACAAATGGAAATTTGAAATTGGAGAACGGAAATTTGATCAATCACTTGGATGCCTTCATTTTCTGTACCGGCTATCACTACTCTTTTCCATTCCTTAAAGATGGAATTATTGACGTCGTGGATAATTGGGTACATCCGCTCTACAAAGAATTAATCCCTCCAACGCACCCCACCATTGCATTCGTCGGACTACCCTATGCAGTGATCCCCTTTCCTTTATTTGAGATACAGGCGAAGTGGTTCGCCCGAATGCTTGCGGGAGGTTTTGAGCTACCCTCCCAATCTCGCATGAAAACCTGGTGCGAAGAAAAATCGGAGTGGTTGAAATCCAACAAACCCAAGCAACGCAACTTCCACAAGAAAGGGGAAGAGCTGTATCCACAAATGAACGAGTTGGCCCTTGAGTGTAGTGCTGCCCCGTTACCGGATTGGTTTGTGCCACTTGCAAATCAGGTCCGCTTGGCCCGCCTAAACGATCCTGTAAATTATCGAGATCATCTTTAGGCTCTAAGGGATTACCAATGAGCTTCTAACATCGCCCAGTATACTTTTGACGTATTTCGGTTTCCTAACTACCGGCCTGTAAACAACCGGTCTGAGGACCAGTTCTGGCGGATTCTCAAAATTGTATTCGGTGATTGAGATAAACGCCAGTTCAGCCAAAGACAGTAGCGGATCATTAGAGATTAAATCCGCTGAGAATGCAAAGTTGTTCTCGATTGGAAACCTTTCGGTGATTAGATCTGCCGAAAACGCCAGGTTGTTTCGGATAGGCAGGCGTGGGATTTCCGGTTCTATCGGATTATAAAAATTGAAATCAATAACCAGTGCTGATCCCACCTCCTTAAGGATAGAGCTTACAACTGGTCGATCACTGTAACCGGGTGGTCGAAAGTAGGTCGGACGGGCGGGACGGTCATCGTCGTCAAAATCATCGTCATCATCGAAGCGTGGATGCGGGCGCGGGGCTGTATAAGTTCGTCGAGGTAGACTTAACCCAGGCGGATTGATGGCATCTGTGGTTCGGCTGCTCATGAAATTATCCAGTCGTGCTCGTGGATCCAGTGGATTGACTTCGATCGGAATCGGCACGGGAGCTGTCAATGAGAACAAGCCTCCAGCGGAATACAAGAAATGTAACTGTGGCTGTGAACCGATCACCGGGTTGACCATCGAGTTTTGAATGGTTCGTCTGGTTTTTGGATTATAGTCACGGCCATTCACAAAACTGAATCCGGTTGTTGGATCCACACACCAGCTTTGGTAACCGAATTCGAAGGGTTCTCCTTGCTCGACCGTGCGATTGCCAAAAGCATCAATGCTTTGTTTGGTGGTAACTTCGCTCGTTTCGTTGGTGACCGCTACGACATGTCCTTGAGGATCG
The DNA here is from genome assembly GCA_014529675.2 of Opitutia bacterium ISCC 52. NCBI lineage: Bacteria > Pseudomonadati > Verrucomicrobiota > Opitutia > Opitutia bacterium ISCC 52. The sequence continues at coordinate 2,405,580 of CP076040.1, read as the reverse complement.
GTGTGAATGTAGTAAGTTCCTGTTGAGTCTGTTTTGGAAATAAGTTGTCCATCTAGGTATGTATACCTGGTTACTAACTCATCTGAATCCGCGTCCCATACCTCGATGAGATTACCTCCATCGTAGATATAGCGGTGATTGGAAACCGGCGTGCCATCTGCCTCGGTTTTAATACGCTGAATGCGACGGTCGTATGCATCGTAAGTATACTGAATCAACAAGTTGCCTTCCTGGTCACGCACTTCGACCAAACGGTTGAATGCATCGTAGCTGTAACGGAAAGTTCCATCGTCTGTGAGATTACGATTAGCATCCAGGGTCAATACCTGCGAGCCGATCTTTGTGCAGCTGTTTAGTTCGTCGACGGAGTAGTCTTTGGTTTCAGGAGGGCTTTCTCCTAGCTGAAAAGTTACTGCGGTTCGATTATTCGCATCGTCGTAATCGTAAGTGATTTTCTCCTTAGTGCTTCCGTCGGAATTCACGGTTTCTTCCTCAATTACACGATAAGCGGAGTCATAGAAGTAGTTGGTTACATCTTCATTCTCATTGGTTACGGTACTATGATAGCCGATTGGGGTATAGGTAATCTGTCGGTTGAGCAGATCGTCATTCCCTGTGTCCGAGACTCTCCATTGATCGACTCGGCCCAGCTGATTTCGGTTGCTGGAGGAACTTAATCCATTGCCATACCGGGCCTCGATGGGGAGATACCCCTGGTAGGCTATGTCGGTAATCAGATCCACTGCCTCGCCAATGTTTGGGTTTACACTCAGTTGAATGGCTCTCCCTAATAGATCTCTTGGAATTTCAACATGAGTCTCGTCAGATCCTGTAATTTTAACTGGTCGCCCCGCGGGCCCAGAAGGTAGTTTAGGATGCCTGTTACCGTGCCGACTCCATTTACATTGGCCAGTCCATCCACGTAGAAGACTGGTTCACTGGGACTGGCTTCTCTTAAGTTAGTACGATAGAGAGCGTATTGCGGCAAAAAGCTGCCTTCTGTTCCTGGATAATAGGCAGAGTAAGTAGTGTAGTCGCTCGCAGTTTCTACGGCTTCGAGGCGGTTAATAATGCCTCGGTCTCCATCGAACGGTAGGCCCTCGGCTACATCACCGGTGACGGCGATGAGGTTGGGTTCCAACTCCAGGGCATCCGCATCGTAGTGGAGAATCGCAAACTGATCCGTAGGGTAGATGGGTGTGTCGCCATCGAAGACGCCAAGCCTGGCACTTACGAGAATGTCCTTTCCTTCGTTTAAACTATAATCGGAAAATCCGCTGATAAAATGGGTAGGATCTCCGGGGAGTGAGTCCCATGATTTGGCCACGGAAACAAAATTTTGTCCAACTGAGGGGCGATACCGAAGGGCATCGACAAATCGGCTGCCGTTAATCTCGGCATTTATTTTGGTGGTGCCACTGATTAAATAAGCAAGTGCTCCGTTGCTGTTCAGGCCAAGGGATCCAATACTGCTAACCCTGATCTCACCTTGAGTGGGATCCATATAAGCATTGGGGTTGAATCCCGGGGAGAGGAAGAGCGGGTTCAAGCTGCCTCCGGCATATTCGAAGACGCCGATTCCGGTGAACTGGGAACCAGCTAGAAATACCATGCGGCTATTGATGTACTGAAGGGCAAAAAACCTTCTTAGCACAAAAGACTCATCGGATGAACCGAAGTCGGAGCTGATCGTTACGGTGAACTCTTCGTTTTCTTTGGCCACCAATCGAATGCCCGAATCGCTGGCTATAAATACAGCCGGGTCGCCTGAGGAACCTTTTCCCACCGTTTCCTGGGTGTTTAGGCGGGCTATAAATGCTACGTTGCGTCCTTCGGGATCCAGGGCGATGGGCGGAAGGTTGCGGGTGTTGTCGAGGTCGAAAGGGCTGATAGTACCCAGGTTCAGCACCTTGCCTTCGTCCTCGGCGCTCAAGCCTTGCACTGGCATGCCGGTGGCGGCTGCTTGCTTGAGGTCGTGGTAGCCGTCCTCCTGCAGGTCGGCAAACCAGATGGTTTTGCGGTTCTCTGTGTTGTTGATGCCGCTGGTCAGGCTGGCGACAAAGGCAGCCCGTCGCCCATTGGCTGTCACGGCGGGTGCGGATAGCGCATTGAATATCAGGTCGGAGGTGCCGTTGGGCAATTGACTGCCGGGTGCTTCGTCACCGCGCTTGGCAATCACGAGTGGTAAATTTTCAAAGCTCTGCGACCAAATGGACTGAAAGCCGAGGCAAACTAATAAGGCAAAAGAGAAAAAGAGACTGCGTTTCACGATATGAAGAAATAACTGGCTGGTACACCGAAAACTGTGTCGTGGATAGCCTGGAATTTCGAGAGGATAGAACTTACTTCAGGGAATCCCTTAATGAGTCTCCGTAGAATAACCTCAATTGAGCCTTATCCAGCTTCGATCAGGCGAAAAGGTAGCTCAGGAAAAAAAGCTAGTGTGAGATATCAGAAAATAGGTAGGGATGGAACGCCGGTTCAAGGAAGGTAGAGACAACACCAAAACCGTCCGGGATTTTTTGACGAGCGACTCGTGGTTGATGTCGGCTTTGCCTCGACACGGCATCGAGCCCTAGCACCAAAAGGCATATTAAACTTATAGGCTATACTGATCTCCTATCGTTTTTTTCGACCCAATAGTTGTGCATATGGCTTTAGCAACAACATCTGTTCGCCTATTCCTTAAACAAAATACAAATGGGTCCAGGTACGTTGATCGTATTATTTACCTGATGGCTCATCTGACCAGTCTTTTGATCAATGGCGAAAACGGTAACGGTGTTCGAATGCTGTCCGGCGGTGAGAAGCCAGTTGCCCTCGGGGTCCAGATTGATGTTCCGAGGAAATGCTCCACGGACGTTCTCGACATCTTTGGCAGCCAGGTGCCCTGATTTTTGATTGGCCCAATAAAGAGTGACGGAATCGTCCCCGCGGTTGGAGGAGTAAACAAATTTGCCATTCGGGTGCACCAGGATCTGAGCCGATGAATTGAATTCCTGACGAGCCTTGGCGTCTTCGCTGAGTGCGGGAGTCGTGGTGCGTCGTTCTGTGGTGCCGGCCTTGGCATTGTAGGCAAAGGTGGTTACGGATAGGGTGAGCTCGTTGAGGAGGTAGATGTATTTTCCATCGGTAGAAAACTTCATGTGACGTGGACCACCACCTGGAACAGATTGGGCGTGCCCGTGATGACTGATGGATCCTTTGCGCTCATCCACTTTGTAAATGACGATTTGGTCGAGACCGAGGTCCGGCACAAAAGCAAACTTCCCATCGGGCGAGTAACCGGTCCAGTGAGGGTGGGGAGATTTTTGTCGGCTTTCGACCACGCCTGAGCCGCCTTCGTGTTCAATCAACTGAGAACGTTTGCCCACCGAGCCATCCTTGTTGATGGGAAAGACAGCAACTGAGCCTCCACCATATTGAGCGGTCAAAAGAAACTTTTTGGAAGGATAGACGGAAATATGGGCACCGCCGCCATCGCCAATAGGTTCTGTGTTCAGCGCAGTGAGTTTTCCGCCTTCGCCAACCTTATAAGCAGCGACGCAGGGTTCACCATCGTTACCTACGGTGTAGAGAAACTCCTTATCTGGACCAAACGCGAGGAAACCGGGCGAACCGATTTCTGCTGCCAGAGAGGGCTGTCCTAGTTTTCCGGTTTCAGTGTCAAAGGTGGAATGGTAGATGCCTTTGGTTTGGTTTCCGGCAGTTCCAAAAAATACGTCAATCGAATCGGCCATAAGGAGAGGAGAAATGAGAAGAGAGATTAAAGGGAGAAGTTTATTCATACTCGAAATTGAAACGATGTCGGTGCGCTTGTCCAAGAATTATCAGACTAAGTTTATAAAGTCTGGAGGAATCTGGGGGATAACCCTAGCTTGTTTGGGTGAAATATAGGTTGTTTTTGCGATTTTGGGTAGGAGGCATCTCGTTAGCATTTCTAATGGGCTGTGCTCTTATCCGTGAAGATGACCGTCCGCATCGGGCAGATCGCATCTTCGGTATGCTCATGGGATCGGCCGTGGCTGATGCACTTGCGGGGCCTCATGAGGGTCGTAGTACTGAAGCATCGCAGACTTTTCTTGAGGAGGGAGGATGGGTTGATGCGTTTGATACGCCGTACAGTCGTTGGTATCAGTCGCATTGGAATGTCTACGAACAAGGGGCTAGTTCTGGTACCTATACCGATGATTCAAGGCTGCGCCTTTTTGTTGCCGAGAGCATGTTGGACTTCAGGGGAGAAGGAGTGATGGACCAGTTGTTCCTGGCAGAACAAATATTTCATAAGTACCGTCAATCGCGTACCCGTTTTGTGGATGCTGATAAAGATGTGCTCAAAGAATGCTTTTTAGATATGTGGTTTTGGTGGGAGCTAACCAAGCTGTCTACTTCCGTGCGGATTCCCGAAACTGAACTCTTAAGTCCACCTGCGCGGAGAGAGGAATTGCTGGATGAAAACGAAGAGCCAACTGGCTACTGGAAGTTGGTTGATCGGGAAGCTCAACCGTTAGACAAAAATCTTAAAGCGGAGTGGCATGATGGATCCTATCAGGAAGGGAAAGAGTGGCCGATTGGGCAGATTACATTGCTGCCCTTGGCGACCTACTTTCCAGGAGAACCCGATAAAGCATTTCGGTACCTTCTGGGCATGAACTTTTTAGATATTGGCAACGCTCCGGTTTACCCGGCCTTTATATCTGCACTGCTGGCTGATGGACTAGGAGGTCGTGAGTGAGATAGCGTGCGAAAGAATCTATTGAGTGGTGGTTTGGTGGACTATTTATATGACCAAGGAGCTTACACTGTCGAGATTCTGAAGCCTCAGGTAGTGGAAGCGCTTCAGTTGCCGGATCGCTTTCAGCGACGTGATGACTATCCATCTCGGACCAATTACATCGATTTTGTTAAAGCCCTTCATGAAACTTTTGCGGTGGGAACCGGTTATGAGATGTGTACTTGTGAAGAAATGCTGAGCGTGCCACTAGCCATAGCGGATTATTCCATGAAGCTGGGCCTCCAGACTGCCGTAGAAAACGGAGTCAACTACGGTCGGGACAACGACACGGTGGCTTCCTTTGTGGCTACCCTGGTTGGGGCTTATCGTGGTATGGATGATTTGAGGCCGGAATGGATCGCTTTAGTCCAAAACCAAAATCCAAGTGTCTATACAGCTGAGCTATCAGAAAAACTATCGCTTCTATCCTCACGGATCCGCTAAATCCTGTCGTATTAATTTTATGAACAAGTCTCTCCTCCCATTCTACATTGCTCTTTGCTCTCTTCTCTCCGCTCTTTGCTCGGCTGCCACGCCGCCGAACGTAATCTTCATCTCCATTGATGATTTAAACAACTGGCCGGCGGTACTCAAAGGCCATCCCCAAGCCAAAACTCCTAACATCGATCGCCTGGCTGCACGTGGAACCTTATTTACAGATGCCCATTGCCAGTTCCCGCTCTGTGGCCCATCGCGAGCAAGTCTGATGTCGGGCATGCATTCCACTTCTCTGGAATTCTATACCCACATGAAGGATGAGGAGCTGCAGCAACGGGCTCATGAGAAAGGCACGCTTCTTCTACACG